>CAVSOS010000021.1:0-254584 GCA_963729395.1 uncultured Pseudomonadota bacterium
CACCCCGCGCGACCGCCTGATCTGGGACGTCGGCCACCAGGCCTATCCGCACAAGATCCTGACCGGCCGGCGCGACCGTATCCGCACGCTGCGCACCGGCGGCGGACTGTCCGGTTTCACCAAGCGCACCGAGAGCGACTACGATCCGTTCGGCGCCGCCCACTCCTCGACCTCGATCTCCGGCGGCGCTCGGCATGGCGGTGGCGCGCGACCTCTCCGGCGGCAAGAACAACGTCATCGCCGTGATCGGCGACGGCGCGATGTCGGCGGGCATGGCCTATGAGGCCATGAACAATGCCGGCGCGATGAATTCCCGGCTGATCGTCATCCTCAACGACAACGACATGTCGATTGCGCCGCCGGTCGGCGCGATGTCGGCCTATCTGTCGCGGCTCTATTCGGGCAAGACCTACCGCACGCTGCGCGAGGCCGCAAAACAGATCAACAAGCGTCTGCCGAAGGTGCTGGCCAACCGCGCCAACCGTGTCGAAGAATATTCCCGCGGCTTCATGGTCGGACGGCGGCACGCTGTTCGAGGAGCTCGGCTTCTATTATGTCGGCCCGATCGACGGCCATAACCTCGACCATCTGCTGCCGGTCCTGAAGAACGTCCGCGACATGGAGGACCGGCCCGATCCTGGTCCACGTCGTGACGCAGAAGGGCAAGGGCTACGGCCCGGCGGAAGCCTCCGCCGACAAGTATCACGCCGTGGTCAAGTTCGACGTCGCCACCGGCGCGCAGGCGAAGGCCAAGCCGAACGCGCCCGCCTATCAGAACGTGTTCGGCCAGAGCCTCGTCAAGGAAGCCGAGAAGGACGACAAGATCGTCGGCATCACCGCGGCGATGCCGTCGGGCACCGGCATCGACATCTTCGACAAGGCGTTTCCCGACCGCACCTTCGACGTCGGCATCGCCGAGCAGCATGCGGTGACGTTCGCCGCGGGTCTTGCGACCGAAGGCTACAAGCCGTTCTGCGCGATCTATTCGACCTTCCTGCAGCGCGGCTACGACCAGGTCGTGCACGACGTGGCGATCCAGAGCCTGCCGGTGCGCTTCGCGATCGACCGCGCCGGGCTGGTCGGCGCCGACGGCGCGACCCACGCCGGCTCGTTCGACAACGCCTATCTCGGCTGCCTGCCGAATTTCGTCATCATGGCGGCTTCCGACGAGGCCGAACTGGTGCACATGGTGGCGACGCAGGTCGCGATCAACGATCGCCCGAGCGCGGTGCGCTATCCGCGCGGCGAAGGCCGCGGCGTCGAGATGCCCGAAGTCGGCATTCCGCTCGAGATCGGCAAGGGCCGCATCATCCGCGAAGGCACCAAGATCGCGCTGCTGTCGTTCGGCACGCGTCTCGCCGAATGCGAGAAGGCGGCCGACGAACTGGCCGCGCACGGGCTGTCGACCACGATCGCCGACGCGCGCTTCATGAAGCCGCTCGACGTCGACCTGGTGCTGAAACTCGCGCGCGAGCACGAAGTCCTGCTCACCATCGAGGAAGGCTCGATCGGCGGCTTCGGCTCCCATGTCATGCAGACGCTGGCGGAGCACGGCATGCTCGACGGCGGCTTGCGGATGCGCGCGATGGTGCTGCCCGACGTGTTCCTCGACCACGACTCGCCGAACGCGATGTATGCCCGCGCCGGCCTCGACGCCAAGGGCATCGTCGCCAAGGTGTTCGAAGCGCTCGGCAAGGATTTCAAGGCCGAGACGGTGAAGCTGGCCTGACGGCAGGCCTCTGACGGCCGACACCTTCTACGTGCGATGAAAATCTATCTGGCCGGTCCCGACGTCTTTCTGCCAGACGCCGTCGATATCGGGCAGCGCAAGGTGGAACTGTGCGTGCGTCACGGACTGACCGGGCTCTATCCGCTGGACAATGTCATCGACCTTACAGCCGAAGACGCCTCCTTGCAGATATTTCGCGGCAACGAAACCATGATGATCGCGGCCGATGCCATTATCGCCAATCTCACGCCGTTTCGCGGACCGGGCGCCGATGCCGGCACCGTCTACGAACTCGGCTATATGGCCGGACGCGGCAAGCTCTGTCTCGGCTACTCCAACGATCCCTCGCACTATGCCGACCGCGTGCGCGCGAATTCACCGAGGTGACTTCGCGCGACGGACGGCTGGTCGATGCGCTGGGGCTGACCGTCGAGGATTTCGGATTGACCGACAATCTGATGATGATCCATGCGCTCGATCAGCATGGCTGCGCGCTGGTGACGCCATCGCAGGCGCCCGCGGACGTCTGGCATGACCTGACCGCCTTCGAAACCTGCGTGCGGATCGCCGCCGGGCTATTCCGCGCCGCGCCTACGCGCGCATCGGATTGAACTTGGCCAAGCGCGACGTGAACGTGCCCTCTCCCCGCAAGCGCGCGGACCTGTTGCTGGTCGAGCGCGGCCTGTTCGAAAGCCGGGCGCGGGCCCAGGCCGCGATCGAAGCCGGCCTCGTCTCGGCCAATGACAAGCCGGTGCTGAAAGCCTCCGAGACCATTCCCGCCGATGCCGTATTGCAGGCGCAGCCCGCGCATCCCTTTGTCTCGCGCGGCGGCGTCAAGCTGGCGGGCGCGCTGGAGCAATATCCGCTCGACATCGAGGATCACGTCTGTCTCGACGTCGGCGCATCGACCGGCGGCTTCACCGAGGTCTTGCTCGCCAACGGCGCCAGCCTGGTGTTTCGCCATCGACGTCGGGCGCGAGCAATTGCATCCATCGCTGCGCGGCCATCCCAAGATCGTTTCCATGGAGGAGACCGATATCCGCAGTTTCGAAGGCAAGCGCCTGCCGGCGCGGCCCGACATCGTCGTCATCGACGTCAGCTTCATTTCACTGAAGGCCGTGCTGCCGGTCGCGCTATCGCTGGCGGCGGCACCAATGCATCTTGCTGGCGCTGATCAAGCCGCAATTCGAGGCGGCGCGAAAACATTCCAAGCGCGGCATCATCCGCAATGCGACGGTGCATCAGGAAATCTGCGACGACATCGCCGCCTTCGCGGCTTCGCTCGGCTGCACCGACATCCAGGTGTTTCCGTCGTCGATCACGGGCGGCGACGGCAATATCGAATTCTTCATCGGCGCGCGCCGTGGTTGAACGCCTCGTCATCGATCATGTCGGCCATCTCGGCGACGGCGTCGCCTTCGCCGACGGACAATCGCTCTATGTGCCGTACACGCTTGGCGGGGAGACCGTCGAGGTGGCCCCGGTGCCGGGTCACCATCCCGACCGAAGGCGTCTGCTTCAGGTCGAGCGCGCCAGCCCGGAACGCATCACGCCGTTCTGCCAGCATTTCGGAACCTGCGGCGGCTGCGCGATCCAGCATTGGGAAAGCGGGCATTATCAGGCCTGGAAACGCGGGCTCGTCGTCGAGACGCTGGCGCAGG
The DNA here is from genome assembly GCA_963729395.1 of uncultured Pseudomonadota bacterium. Lineage (GTDB taxonomy): Bacteria > Pseudomonadota > Alphaproteobacteria > Rhizobiales > Xanthobacteraceae > Bradyrhizobium. Next base: position 3,391 of record CAVSOS010000021.1, read on the forward strand.
CGAAGATTGTCTGCGACGTGCACCCGCTGATCGACGCCCATGGGCTCGGCCGGCGGCGGATCACGCTTCACGCCCGGATGGGCACCCATGACGTGCTCAAGGTGGGATTTTCAGCGGCGAATTCGCACGACATCGTTCCTGTCGATCGCTGCCCGATCCTCGATCCCGGCTTGAGCGGCGCGCTTGACGCGGCATGGGCGATCGCCGAGCCGCTGAAGCCCACCGGAAAGCCGCTCGATATCCAGCTCACCGCCACCGAACAGCGGCCTCGACGTCGATGTGCGCGGCTCGGGACCGCTGCCGTCACGCATCATCGCAGCGCTGTCCGAGGTCGCCGAACAGCATCGTCTGGCGCGGCTGACGCGCCATGGCGAACTGGTGCTGATGCGCACGCCGCCGACGATCGCGATCGGCGACCGCGCAGGTTACTCTGCCGCCGGGCTCGTTCCTGCAGGCGACGGCGCCGGCGAGGAAGCACTGGCGGCGCTGGTGGGCGAGCATTGCCGGCGCGCCAAACACATCGCCGATCTGTTCTGCGGGGTCGGACCGTTCGCGCTGAGGCTGGCGGCGAAATCGCGAATTGCGGCCTTCGACAGCGATGCGGGCGCGGTAACGGCCTTGCAGAAGGCGGCGACCTCGACGCCCGGGCTGAAGCCGGTCAAGGCCGAGACGCGCGATCTGTTCCGGCGTCCCTTGATGCCGCAGGAACTGCGCGACTACGATACCATCGTCTTCGATCCGCCGCGGCAGGGCGCGCAGGCACAGGTCAAGCAACTTGCGCTCAGCAGAATTCCCATGGTGGTCGCGGTGTCCTGTAATGTCGCGACCTTCGCGCGTGACGCGCGCATCCTGATCGACGGCGGTTATGGAATCGAGAGGCGTGACGCCGGTCGACCAGTTCCGCCATACCCCGCATGTCGAACTGGTGGCGCGGTTCGCGCGGTGACAAGTGCTCATCTCATGGGTCGATGAGCGTCAGGCCGAACGATCGTAAGCGTTCAAATCGGACGAGCCTGCCTCCGAACCTCATTCGCAATCGGCCTCAAGGATTCCGGAACCGCCTGGCCAACAAGACTGTAGCCCACGCCGTCGTCAGCCCAGGCGAAGCCCCTGACATCACCCTGCGATTGGGACGTCATTGGCGTATTCTGGTCCGCGCGGATCATTGGGCGCGTCAGCAGGACGAGCCGACTGCCGTGATCATCATCATACATGAACATCGCCGCGGGGCCTTGCTGGGTGGCGACCAGCCGCCCTCCCATCAGCCGGTAACCAGACGCGGCCAGATCCGGTACCTTCACCGGCCGATGCAGCCGGTCGGAAACCCATTGCACGAGCTGCGCGCTGTCTGAGGCGCGAACCTCGACGGGTCGGACCCGGTCCGTTGCATAGACGTTGTACGAAGCGGTGGCCTCCTGAGCGAGCGCCACCAGTCCGCCCGGCGATACCTGCAGCGCGCCGCGCGCGACCCAGCCGCCAGCGCCGCCGATAAAGAGCAGCAGCGTCGCCGCCATTGCCCACCGGATCGCAAAAGGCCGTCGCACGCGCTGCTCGATCATGCGTGACAGATTGAGCCCCGGCGGCAGGGGTTCTTCGGCGATTGGTGCAAGCGCTGTGCGCAACAGGTCCCGCTGGTCGGTGAAGGCGGCGACGCGTTTGGCAACATCCGGATGATCGCCCAGATAGGCGGCGACTTCTGCCTGCCGCTCCGGTTCGAGGACGCGATCCACATAGGCGTGGAGATCATCTTCCGTGATCGGTCGATGGTTCATTTTTCACGCTCCGCAGTGTCACGACGTTCTTCGTCGTGTCGTCCGAACTACCTTCAATTTCCTGCTGCAGCCTTTGGCGAGCCCGGGACAGCCGCGACATCACGGTCCCTGCGGGAATGTCGAGCACCTTCGCGGCATCCGCGTAGGAGAGATCCTCGACGGCGACAAGCAGCAGCACCGCACGCTGGTCGTCGGGCAGCCTTGCGAGCTTGTTCAAAACGTCCTGATACATGAGCTTTTGTTCCTGTGCGGCTGCCTCGCCGAAGTTGTCCTCATTGATCTCGTCGATCGGGACATGCCTGCCACGCGCCGCCGATTGGCGAAACTGATTGACCGCGAGGTTATGCAAGATGGTGAAGAGCCAGGCGCGTACGTCGCCGTCGCGCCGTTGGTACCAGCGGCTAACGGCGCGCTCCAGGCAATCCTGCACTAAATCGTCGGCATTCGCGCGATTGCGCACCAGTGCACGGGCATAGCGGCGGAGCGCGGGTATCAGCGGTTCGACCTGCAGCAGCATTTCTTTCATAATGCGCTCCGCCTGCGACTTGCCTCAATCTGCCATCACTGGGTTTGCACCTGAACTACCTCTCCGAATTTCGTCGCATCTCCGGGGGCAAGGACCAGATAGCGCCGCTGCGAGGTTGCGGGATCGTTGACGATTTGCCGGATCGGGCCCGTTGCGTTGACAATGGCCGATCCGGCCGGATTGGTCATGAAGGCCGCCAGCGGTTGCAAGGGGCCGCCTCCGTCCGCGCGATCCGCGAGCGCCAGCACGTATTTTTGCTTCGGCTCGAGCCCGGTGACCGACGCCTGCAACACCTGAATCAGCCCCTGGTCGAACAGCGAGACGCTGGTTGGCGCCTTTCCATCCTTCTGGTCTTTTGCCGCAAGCGCGAGATGCGCAACCTGGCCGGCGATACCGAGAGGCTGCAGGTTCTGGCGATCGTCGCGATCAGGTGCAGCGCCTGGAACATAGGCGATCGCTTGCGGCGCCTGTCCGATCGGTATGTTTGCGATCACCGTATTGGTTGCGGTGTCGATTGCCGCGAGTGCATCGGCATTCTCGAGCCCGACATAGATGCGCGTGCCGTCGCCGGACGGCCACACGCCATGCGGAAGATTCCCGACATGAATGGTCGCGACCTTCGAGAAGTCGTCGGTGCGGAACACCTCGACTTCGTTCAAGCCACCGATCGTAACATAGGCGAACGTTCCCTTTGCCGTATGAGCGAAGTTCACGTGGTTGGTGATCGGGCCTGTGTCGATCGTCTTGATCAGGTTGAACGGCGGGCGAGCGTTGAACACCTGCGTCTTGCCGATGTCCTTGAGCGTAAACCACACTTGGTTGCCGTCCGGTGTCGCCGCGATATTGGGACAGAACGGGCTCTCCTGCTTGACCTTCGCGACGATCTTGTGATCGGCGACGGAAACGACGTCGGTCTCCGGATTGAAGGACGAGCAGATGTAGCCGTATTTGCCGTCGGGCGAGAAGATCTGCATGCCCGGACCGCTGGGCGTAATGATGCGGGTCTTCTCCATGAGCGACTTGGCGTCGAGTACAGAAATGTAATTCTCTCCGCGCACGGTGACCCAGACCTCCCGACCGTCCGGCGTAAAGAACGCTTCATGCGGCGAGCGACCGACATAGGTCACGTGCTTGATGGCATTCGTCGCGGTATCGATGAAGCTCACCGAGTTCGATCCGATCGAAACTACTGCCAACGTGCGATGATCGGGTGAATAGCCCATGCCATGGACGAGAACCTGCCCCTTGTAGAGCGGGCTGAAATTAGCAGGCTGCACATCGCCCAACTTGATCACGCCGAGAAGCTTGTTATCGACCGGGTCCGTCACCGAGACCGTGTTGGAGAATTGCTCCGCTGCGTAAACGCGGTCGTGATGGCTGATGGGGACATCAGCGGCGGATAGCGCACCGGGCGCCTGACCCGCCCACGCACTGCTAGAGGTCGCAAGCATCGTGCCTGCAAGGAGAAGGGTTTTCCAGATCGTCATGTTTCGCTCCTAGTGCTTCATTCCCGATGACATGTTCATCTCCATGCCGGAGTGGTGATGTTCGGCCGCAGCCGGAGCCGGTTGCTGTTGCGTCGGAGCGGGTGCGGAATCCGTTACCGGCCTGCCAATCGCAAGGTTCATGGCCGCGATCTCCTGCATCTGGTCGACGATGATCTCCTGCGCGATGCGCCGCAGTTGTTCGTTCCTGCTGTAGCGCAGCTCGCTGATCGCCATGTCGACCGCACCTTGATGGTGAGGGGCCATCATGGCCACGAAGTCCCGGTCGATATCGCCGCTCGGCTTGACCGCCATGTTGTTCATCATCTTGGTCATCGCGGCGTCGTTCTCTTTCAAGAACGGAGCCTCGTCGAGCACAGCCGCTGTAGCCGGTTGCGCGGGCGAGTGGGCTTCTTGCGCGATGACGTGTGACGGAAGAGCAAAGGCGATCAAAAGGCGCGCGCCGAAGACCGCAGCGCCGAGACCTGGTCTCGGAGCTTTGCGCGTTGGCGCTGCCACGATGCCGCGAAATGAAGGCTGATGCATTGTGGTCTCCACAGGTGGTTGTTGCGGGTGTGACGCGTGGGAACGCGTCCTATTCCCTCGGGCCGCCAAAAAATCCGGAGCCGCGACGCCCAAATCTTGGAAAGTCCAGTGATTGCAACGGCAAAGGGCTACCAAACGGCCCGATCACATAGACGTTAGCTTTGCTGGCGAGCGCCGGAGACAATTCCCACCACGCGGCGAGCTGTTGGAGACCTCTGATTTAGCCTTTTCGAAAGTGCCGCAATGATCGACTTGAGCCGGCGGACGAGCTTCGACCACCGTGAGGTTATGGGTTCACGCCCTGGTAAACGCGCCTAAGCCGCAGATGTTGAGGCATATCGCGAAACCGACCCCCTCAATATACGCGACGCAGCGAACATGGCCGCAATGGTCGGCAGCAAACGATAATTTAGGGCGCTACCTTCCCCAGCGATCCTGCCAGATTTTCTCGCCGATCAGGCAGGAGACCCGCGGCTCCTTCTCGGCCACCGGGACCACCGGTCGCTCGGGCGTGCGGCCCGCGACTTCGAGCAGCAGCTTGGTGCGGATCGCCTCCTTGAACTTGTCGCGATCCCTGATTGGCACCACAAAGGAACCCGGGCCGCCGATGACGCAGTCCTCGTAGTAGAAATCGAGGTTCTCGATATCCATGGTCGAATAGGACGGCTCCTTCACCATGATCGGCAGGCCGTTGATGGTGATGCCCTTTTCCAGCGCGGCATCGCGAGCGCCGGTGACCGGCAAGCCGTTATTGTTGGGACCGTCGCCGGAAATATCGATGACGCGCCGCAGCCCGTGATACGGGTTCTCCTCGAACAGCGGCATCGCGAAATTGATCGCACCGGAGATCGAGGTGCGCGACGCCCGCCGGATCGGGGTCTTCAGGATTTCCTCGGAGACCGCGTCCGCCGTTTCCGGACCGTCGATCACCCGCCAGGGAATGATGATCTTCTGATCGTTCGACGCCGCCCATTCGAAATAGGTCACCGCGATCTTGCCGGTCTGGCCGGCCTTCAGCGCCTGCAGAAATTCCTTTGAGACGATGGCCTGCGCGTAGCCTTCGCGCTGAACCGCAAGTTCGTCCATATCCATCGAATAGGATACGTCGACGGCAAGTATCAGCTCGATATCGACGGAGGGTGGCTTGTCCTTGTTGTCCGACAACTGGGTTTTGGAATTCGGCGCGGCAAGGCTTGCGACATCGCCGCCGGCCACCGCTCCTGCGAACAGCGCCGCCCCGACCGAGATATACCAGCGCATAGCGGTCCTCCCATCGACTGACGCGATGGTGACATGCAAAGCGCGTTGCGAAAAGCGAGAACACCGGTTGTCGTTCACATTCAGGTTAGAGCCACGGGTACCTTTTCGCTTGGAAAAGCCACAAAATGAGAGGCTGCCTTAATTTCACCAGGGCTTCCGTTGTTCGACGTAGGTCGCGCAACGGCCGAAAGCCTGCCCCGCACTTGATGCGGGGCGGATGCCGGTTCGCGTAAAGAAAACGCGTCAAAATATGGAGATAGAGCCTCCGTTCCGATTCAATCGGAACGGAAAAGGCTCAAGCCCGCCGTGTAACGCTGCGTGCAATGAAGCCATCGCAAAACGGCCGGTTCCACGACGGGCCGCGACGCTGTATTCTTATTTAATTAACCCACGAAGGCGTCAGGAGGTGCCGCCGGAATGACCGACATCGTCACCAGGCCGAAAACCAAGGTTCGGACCAAGACCGAACGGCCCCGCCTGCACAAGGTCATCCTCATCAATGATGACTTCACACCCCGCGAATTTGTCGTCTCGGTCCTGAAGGCGGAATTCCGCATGACCGAGGACCAGGCCCACAAGGTCATGATCACCGCGCATCAGCGTGGCGTCTGCGTGGTCGCCGTCTTTACCAAGGACGTCGCCGAGACCAAGGCGACACGCGCCACCGACGCCGGCCGCGCCAAGGGCTACCCGCTGCTGTTCACCACCGAGCCGGAAGAATAGGGAATAGGCCGGCCGCTGCCGCTTTCATCCGCCAAGCGTTTCATCCGGCAAGCCGTAGACCCGCTCGGCCTTTGAAAACCCGGCGATCGGGAACTCGCCGAGATCCGTCCATTGGCATTGGCAAATCCGTGCAAATCCGGCGGAAGCCACGATGGTGCGATGGAGCCGGCCGGCGATCTTTTCCAGTCGCGCCGCCAGATTGACGGCGGGACCGATGCAGGTGAAGTCGAGCCTGTTGCCGCCACCAATATTGCCGAACAGAATTTTTCCGACATGCAACGCCACCCCGAAGCGGAAGCGCTCGATGGTTTCTCCGATCGGGTAATGCATCGCATCGACACTGGCGCGGGATTCCCGCGCGGCCTCCAGCACGTGGCCGCAAACCTCCTCGGCGTCTCCTATCGTTTCCGCGATCGGAAACACCGCCAGCAGTCCATCGCCCATGAACTTCAGGACTTCTCCGCCATGGGTCTTGATCGCATGCACCTGGCAATCAAAATACTGGTTGAGAATATCCACCACGGTTTCCGCCGGCAGCCGGTCCGAGAGCGCGGTAAAGCCGCGCAGATCCGACAGCCAGATCGCGGCCTGCATGGTATCGGCGTGGCCGCGGCGAATCTGGCCGCCGATAATCCGCTCGCCGGCGCGGTTGCCGACATAAGTGTCGAGCAGGTTCGAGGCGGTGCGCGTCAAGTTGACGATCTCGATCACCCGCGTCAGCGGCCGCACCAGTGTTTTCAGCGCGGCCAGTTGGTCGTCGCTAAAACCGCCCGGCTGCTTCGTGGTCCAGCTTGACGCATGGATCGAGCCGCTGGTGAACCGAAGCGGCAGCGCAATATAGTCGGTGACGCCTTCCGCCCGCATGTCGTCGAAGAACGGAAAGCGTTCGCTCTGCGGATCGTCGAGGCGATATCTGACCTCCTGCCCATTTTCGTACAGGATTGCCAGCGGGCTGCTTTTGAATTGCGGCGAATTGCGAGGATCAGAAGTCGCACTGCCGACGACGACCTCGGCTCCCGGCCGCCAGATGAAATTGACGCCGAAAATATCCGGATGCAACGTCTGCACGAAGACGCCGACGCGCCAGAGCGGCAAGCCCGCCTGCACCAGGCGTTCGCAGGTTTCCGCCATCATGTGGCTCGGGCTGACTGCCGATCTGGCGCCATCGATCAGCCAATCGGTAATCTTCTGCAGCTCGGACAAGTTCAACATCGTTGCATTTGCGGTGCAAGTTCCCGGTCCGTCAAGGCGATACAAAGGCTTTGCGTTTTGGCATCATCAGGGCAAAGTCCGGTAAAGCAAAGCCACGGACGCGAGAAATGCCGGATTCCCCACCAGAAACCCGACCGGATACGAGATGCGATGAGCCGCACCCATGACGCAACGCGTGGTGCGTATCGCATTCCCTTGATGTGGGCCGGCAATGGCAATGGATATCGATTTGATTTGGTCCGGCAGGGAACGTAACCTGCGATCTCTTTCGATCTCATCCTTCCAATGAGCTTGACGATGCGCCTCTGCCGGCAAGCCTTCGCCGTTGCCTTTATTTTCCTCGCGACACCGTCAGGTGCCGAGCCCTATGGCCGTCGGCTGTTGGAGCAGGTCAGGAATTCGCAAGGTGTCATCGCCGTCGCCAATGATGACAAGCGACAGGAGCCGGACACCGATATTCTGGCGTTACCGTCGGGCAAGTGCAGCACGCTCAAAGTCGCGGGACGCGACTTCGAGTGCCGGGCCGTTGCCTTCTTCCAGAACGAACAAGGCCGGGCCAATTTTGTGATCGCACTCGACGACCCCAATGACGGCAGTCACATCATCACCTTCTCCGGCGACGTTGGCCACAGGGAAAAAGACGATCTGTACGAACTGCAGGTCGACCGGATGCTGCTCAACTCCAAGGACCGGCCGAAGGTCGATGGCCTGCCGGTGCCGGTTGTCGAATTATCGACCGGAACATGCAAGCAGCTTGGAAACCTGCGGGCGACAGGGATTTCCAGCATCGCCTGCAGCGCGACGGACCGAAACGGCAAGAGCTATGAACTGCAGTTCGAATCCGATGGCTCGCCGACCACGATACGGCGGATCGTACGGTCCTCGCTGGTCAGCGAGAAGCGCCGCACCAAACAGATCGAGCAACTAGAATGCCGTCACAAGGCCGATGCCGCCAAGGTGCTGCCCAGGGATCGCACGGCCTACATCATTGGATGCCTCGAAGCGGAGGACAGCCAGAAGCCGGCGACGGACCAGTAAGACGATGGCCGTCAGGCGGGTGATCCGCCGTCTTACCCGCCGACTTGACCTCTGTGCCGCAGGAAATGATCCGCCAGCACACAGGCCATCATGGCTTCGCCGACCGGCACTGCGCGAATCCCGACGCAGGGATCATGCCGGCCCTTGGTCATGATTTCGGTGTCGGCGCCGTTGCGATCCACCGTGCGGCGTGGCGACAGGATCGAGGATGTCGGCTTCACCGCGAAACGCGCCACCACCGGCTGCCCGGTGGAGATGCCGCCCAGAATGCCGCCGGCATGGTTGGACAGGAAGCTCGCGCCCTGATTGCCCATCCGCATCTCGTCGGCGTTTTCCTCGCCGGACAATTCGGCGGCGCCGAAGCCGGCGCCGATCTCGACGCCCTTCACCGCGTTGATGCTCATCAGCGCGGCGGCGAGATCGGCATCGAGCTTGGCATAGATCGGCGCGCCGAGGCCGGCCGGAACGCCTTCGGCGACGATCTCGATCACCGCGCCGATCGACGAGCCCTTCTTGCGGATGCCGTCGAGATAGCCCTCGAAGAACGCGGCCTTGTCCTTGTCCGGGCAGAAGAACGGATTGCGCGCGATCTCGTCCCAGTCCCATTTGCCGCGATCGATCTTGTGCGGGCCCATCTGCACCAGCGCGCCGCGCACGGTCACGCCGGGCAGGATCTTGCGCGCGATGGCGCCGGCCGCGACCCGCGTCGCGGTCTCGCGCGCCGAAGAACGCCCGCCGCCGCGATAATCGCGCAGGCCGTATTTGGCCTCATAGGTGAAGTCGGCATGGCCGGGGCGAAACTTGTCCTTGATGTCGGAATAGTCCTTCGAGCGCTGGTCGGTGTTCTCGATCAGCAAGCGCGATCGGCGTGCCGGTCGTGACCTGCACGCCGGTCTCCGGATGCGCCATCACGCCGGAGAGGATCTTCACCGCGTCCGGCTCCTGGCGCTGGGTGGTGAAGCGCGACTGTCCGGGGCGGCGGCGATCGAGATCGCGCTGGATGTCCTCAGCGGTCAGCGCGCAGCAGCGGCGGGCAGCCATCGACCACGCAGCCGATCGCGACCCCGTGGCTTTCGCCAAAGGTCGTGACCCGGAACATGTGGCCGAAGGTGTTGAAGGACATTTTGTGCCTCGCGGTGCCGCTAGACAATCCGCAGCGGAATGTCAACGTCGTAACGCGCGCGGCTCAAGGGGTCAAATCCGGCCCGCCCTTAACTATACTTCCTCAATCCGCCATCGCCGAACACGTAGACCGCGCCCTGCTCGATCGCCAGGTCGGCGGCGCTTTCGGGCGTCTCGAGGCCGAGCGCCACCATCAGCGCCCGCGCGGTGCCGCCATGGGCCACCGCGACGGTGTCGGCCTTAAGCTGGTGGTACCAGTCGTTCATCCGCGCCTGCACCTGAGACATAGCTCTCGCCGCCGGGCGGCGACACGGTCCATTTGTCGGCCTGGCGCCTGGCGAACAGATCGCGGGTCCTCCGCCTGCGCCTGCGCCAGCGTCGAGCCTTCCCATTGGCCGTAGCCGATTTCACGCAGCCGGTCGTCCAGCGCGTAGTCGTCCGGCGGCAGCCTCAAGGCGCCGCGCACCAGTTCCATCGTCTGCCGCGCGCGGCCGAGCGGGCTTGCGACGAACGCCAGCGACGTCTCGCGGCGTCGATCGCGCGCCAAGCAGATCGGCAAGGATGCGGCCGGCGCCGGCCGACTGCCTGCGGCCGAGATCGTTGAGCGGAATATCCTGCACGCCCTGCAGCCGGCCTTGCGCATTCCATTCGGTTTCGCCGTGGCGGATGTAGTAGATGATCGGCGCACGGCATCGTGCGCTGATCGGCTATTCCTTGCTCAGCGAATTGCTGAGCGAAATATCCGGCGCGTCCGGGCGCTTCATGCCGACGACGTGATAGCCGGAATCGACGTGATGCACCTCGCCGGTGACGCCGCGCGACAGGTCCGACAAGCAGATAGAGCGCGCTGTCGCCGACTTCCTCGATGGTGACGGTGCGGCGCATCGGCGCGTTGTATTCGTTCCATTTCAGGATGTAGCGGAAATCGCCGATGCCGGACGCGGCCAGCGTCTTGATCGGCCCCGCCGAAATCGCGTTGACGCGGATGTTCTTCTCGCCGAGATCGGCGGCGAGATAGCGCACGCTCGCCTCAAGGGCGGCTTTCGCAACCCCCATCACATTGTAATGCGGCATCCATTTCTCGGCGCCGTAATAGGTCAGCGTCACGATCGAGCCGCCGTCGATCAGAAGCTTTTCGGCGCGCTGGGCGATCGCGGTCAGCGAGTAGCAGCTGATCAGCATGGTCTTGGAAAAATTGTCGGCGGTGGTTTCGAGATAGCGGCCGTCGAGCTGGTCCTTGTCGGAGAAGGCGATCGCGTGCACCACGAAATCGATCTTGCCCCACTTCTCCTTCAGCACATCGAACACCGCGTCGATGGTTGCGGGATCGGTGACGTCGCAATGGCCGAGCAGGATGACCGTCGAGTTCCTTGGCCAGCGGCTCGACCCGCTTTTTCAGCGCGTCGCCCTGCCAGGTCAGCGCGATTTCCGCACCGGCCGCGTGGCAGGCCTTGGCGATGCCCCAGGCGATCGAGCGGTTGTTGGCGACGCCGAGGATCACCCCCCGCTTGCCCTGCATCAGACCTGAATTTTGCGCCATCCGGTTTCCCATTGATTGATCAGGTCTGGAGGTACACCAGCGCTATCGGCCGGTACAGCCCAAATCCCGCAGGATTTCGGCCCCTTGGAACTTGACGGCCGGAATAGTCGTGCCCTGGCGGTGTTTGTTGGGTGAGGCGCTCGCGTGGCGGGTATCAACGGACGCCCACCGGGACCGGCTGAATCAGGTGGCGCGGCTGGTCTACGACCAGACCGAGAAGAACGGCGGGTAAACGTTGCGTCGGCGGACCGGCGTCCAAATTCGGACATTAGAATATCTGGAATTGGAACATGGACGCGTCTCAATTATCGCACCAGGTACTCACGAAAAGTTGTGGCGCGTTCGATCCGCCGATCGACGCAAGCGGCCTCGACTGGGGTTTTGTACCGCGCTGGTCCCCCACGTCGAGGCCGCACCCTTTTCAGGCTGCGCAAACGATCATGCCAGATCGCTGCGCGGATTATAGGGGTGTGCGTCGCGCCACTTCTGCATCAACGTCTCCAGCTCGGCGTCGTTCCCGTCCGGCAGCATGATCCGGGTGGTGACGAACAGGTCGCCGGCGCCGCCGGCTTTCGGCAGGCCCTTGCCCTTCAGGCGAAAGGTCCGGCCGCTCGAGGTGTTCTTCGGGATCGACAGCTCGACCGCGCTGCCGAGCGTCGGCACGCGAACTTTGCCGCCAAGCACCGCTTCATACAGCGTGATCGGCAGATCGAGGCGCAGATCGCTGCCGTCGACCTTGAAGAAGGCGATGCGGCGCGATGTTCACCGTGATCAGGAGGTCGCCGGGCGGATGGCCCGGCGCGGTCTCGCCCTGCCCCTTGAGCCGGATCTGCTGGCCGGCGACGACGCCTGCCGGAATCTTGACGTTGAGCTCCTTGCCGGTCGGCAGCCGGACGCGCTTCTCCGACGCCCTTGACCGACTCTTCCAGCGACACCGTCATGGCGACCGAAAGATCGAGATCGAGCGCGATGCTGCCGGGGTCGAACTCGAAGGTGTTGCCCGCGCCGCGGCCCGCGCGCCGCGCGCGGCCGCCGCCGAACATGCTGTTGAGGATGTCCTCGAAACCGCCGCCGCCAAAGCCGCCGGGCCCGCGCCGCCGGTGCGGAAGGTGTGGGTCTCGAAGCCGCCGGCACCCGCGCGCCCGCGCGGCCCGCCGCCGCCAGGAAAGCCCTGGAAGCGCGGCTTGCCTTCGGCGTCGATCTCGCCGCGGTCGAACTGCTTGCGCTTGTCCTCATCGCCAATGATCTCGTTGGCCGAATTGATCTCGGAAAAGCGCGCCGCGGCTTTCGGATCGTTCTTGTTGCTGTCGGGGTGATGCTTCTTGGCAAGCTTGCGATAGGCGCTCTTGATCGCCGCAGCGCTGGCGCCCCGCGGCACCCCCAAGACCTCATAGGGGTCGCGCATCCGTCACGTCTCCTTCAGGGAAATCAGATGTTAAATTGCGGGCAGGCCGCCCACTCGGAATTTCATTTGGGGTCTTCGTGGCATTTTTGCAACGGGAACAAGAGCCGTTCAGCCCTGCCTCCACGGCTTCAGCGTATGAATTTCCCACTGCCCATGGCCGCGTCTGGCAGGCGGCGCCCTGCAGCCAGCTTTCCGAGCGGCCGTTGACATAGCTCGCCAGGAAATCCCGGCAGGTCCGCCCCTCCGAGGAATAGGCCTGGGCCAGCGGCGTCACCGAGCCCCGCGCGCCGGTCTCGGGATTTTCCCAGGGCTGACTGGCATCCTTGTCGCCCTTGGTCAGCACGTCGGACGCTGCATTGCGGGCAAAGGCGAGGTCGGTCTCGGTCGGTGCCGCCACGCTCGGCTGCGCCGGGCCAATGGAGCCGGTGACATCATCGCCCATCTTGGCGAAACTCGCGTCGGTGCGGGACAGGCTGCAGCCGCCGGCGCCGATGCCGATCAGAACCACCGCCATCACGACGCCGGCCGGCCCGATCGCCGATAGGCCAAAGCGTCCCCATGCCCTATATAGGGCGAGCCTATAGTGGGGCTGCAACGCGCTTCTGGACCGCGGGCGGGCGCAACTCGGAACTCCAGAATGACGGACACGACCTCCATCAAACACCCGACACCCTTAACATCCGGTGATTTCACCGCGGCCGAGGAGCCGTTTGCGCTGTTCGGCGAGTGGTTTGCGGAAGCGGTGAAGGCCGAGCCCAACGATCCCAACGCCATGGCGCTGGCCACCGTCGACGCCGACGGCCTGCCCGACGTGCGGATGGTGCTGATGAAGGGCTATGACGCCGCGGGGTTCGTGTTCTACAGCCACATCGCCAGCCAAAAAGGCCGCGAACTCGCCGCAAATCCTAAGGCGGCGTTACTTTTTCACTGGAAATCGCTGCGCCGGCAGGTGCGCATCCGCGGGCCACGTGTCGCCGGTGACCGACGCCGAGGCCGACGCCTATTTCGCCACGCGGCCGAAGCAGGCCCAGATCGGCGCCTGGGCCAGCCAGCAGTCGCAGCCGCTGGAAAGCCGGTTTGCCTTCGAGCAGGCGATCGCCAAAGTCGCCGCCAAGCACATCGTCGGCGAGGTGCCGCGCCCGCCCGGCTGGAGCGGCTGGCGCATCGCGCCGCTGCGGTTCGAATTCTGGCACGACCGCCCGTTCCGCCTGCACGACCGCATCGAATTCCGCCGCGACGCTCCGGGTCAGCCCTGGTCCAAGACGCGGCTTTATCCCTGATCGAGAGTTTGAAGGAGCCTATGCCCACTTCATCCAACAACGGACCGCGCCGCACGCTGCTTCTGACCGGCGCCAGCCGCGGCATCGGCCATGCGACCGTGATCCGCTTTTCCTCCGCCGGCTGGCGCGTCATCACCTGTTCGCGCCATCCCTTCCCGGAAGAATGCCCGTGGGGCGCGGGGCCTGAGGATCACATCCAGGTCGACCTCGCCGACCACGACGACACCTCGCGCGCGATCGCGGAAATTCGCCGGCGGCTGGAAGGCGGCACGCTGCACGCGCTGGTCAACAACGCCGCGATTTCGCCGAAGGCCGAAGGCGGCGCCCGGCTCGGCTCGATCGATACCGACATCGATACCTGGAGCCATGTGTTCCGGGTCAATTTCTTCGCACCGATCATGATGGCGCGCGGGCTGATCGAGGAATTGAAGGCGGCAAAGGGCTCGGTGGTCAACGTCACCTCGATCGCGGGCTCCCGCGTGCATCCGTTCGCGGGCGCGGCCTACGCGACCTCGAAGGCGGCGCTGGCCTCGCTGACCCGCGAGATGGCGTCGGATTTCGGCCGCATCGGCGTGCGCGTCAATTCGATCGCGCCGGGCGAGATCGACACCTCGATCCTTTCGCCGGGCACCGAGAAGATCGTCGAGCAGCAGATTCCGCTGCGCCGGCTGGGCACGCCGGACGAAGTCGCCAAGATCATCTATGTGCTGTGCACGGAGACGAGTTCTTACGTCAACGGCGCGGAGATCCACATCAACGGCGGCCAGCACGTGTAGCTGACCTATCCGCGGAGCTGCGATAGCGCGTCTCGAAGGATCGGCTGAGCGTCGTCTTTTGCGCGGTCATCCTCGAGAGCTATGCACGCATGGCGCGCTCAGGATGGGTTGGACGCGCATCGTCAGATCAATCCGCGCAGGATTTGCGCGGCCTGCCAGCGCAGGGCTGCGTCGACGTTGGAGATGCTGGAGCACTCGTCTTCGCGCTCGCCGTCTGACAGCACCGCGCCGCAATGCCGGCAGGTCCGCGCCGAGATCGCCTGCGCCTTGCCGGCGCAGTTGCGGCCCTGCTGGTAGCTGGCGAAATCGACGACGTTGCGTCCCGCGCATTATGACTTTTTCAACCATTGCTGTCCTCGCGACATGATGCGAGCGTTATCGCAGAAAGCCGTCGCACAAACGTTCAGCCCAACGCTCAAATTTTAGCGGAGAAATTGAGGCGGGAGTCTGATCGACGTGCGCGCCACTTTCTTAACCCTCGCGGATGCGAAGCGCGAAGACGCCGAACAAACGGGTTCCCTACAGCCACTTCTTCCATTTGAAGAACAAGTAAGGCCGCACCGCGGCGAGCAGCATCATCACCAGCGCGAGCGGATAGCCGTGCTGCCCATTCCAGTTCCGGCATGATCTTGAAGTTCATGCCATAGATCGAGGCGATCAGGGTCGGCGGCATCAGCACCACCGCCATCACCGAAAACAGCTTGATGATGTTGTTCTGCTCGAGATTGACGACGCCGAGCATCGCATCCAGCACGAAGGTGATCTTGTTGGAGAGATAGGAGGCGTGGTCGGTCAGCGAGGTCACGTCGCGCTGCATGGTCTTGAGCTGCTCGCGCATGTCCTTGGACCATTTGACGCCATCGACCGCGGCGGCGACGAAGGTCACCACCCGGCCGATCGAGACCAGGCTCTCCCGCACTTTCGAGGTCAGATCGCCCTTGCGCCCGATCGCGATCAGGATGTCGGAATAGCGCTTGGCGTGGCCGGTGCGCGCAGCACCCTCGGGCTCGAAAATATCGTGGCTGATCTGCGTCCATGTCGCCGCCGGCGCGCTCCAGAATGTCGGCGTTGCGGTCGATCACCGCGTCCAGCAATTCCATCAGCACCATTTCGCCGGTGATGCCGGACGCGCAGGCGCGCGCCAGCTTGTTTTCCACCAGCACGAACGGCTTCGGCTCGTCATAGCGCACGGTCACCAGCCGGTGGTCTGGCGAGGATGAAGGTCACCGCCGTGGTGCGCGGATTTTCGGTGTCGGCCGCGCACATCAGGGTGGCCGTCATGTAGCGCGCGCCGTTCTCGATATAGAGCCGGCTGGAAATCTCGATCTCCTGCATGTCCTCCCGGGTCGGCACCGCGATCCCGGCCAGCCGCTCCACCGCCTTGTCCTCGGCGGCGGTCGGTTTCACGAGGTCGATCCAGACCGCGCTCTCCGGCAGCGCGGCCAGGTCGGCGACGGCGACTTTCTTCAGCGAGGATTCGGAGGGGACAAACACCGAGAACATGGAGGAACTCCGGGAACGGGCACGCAACTTAACCAACAGGACTTAGCTCGATTCTGGCAAGCGCTTCGTGACCGGCGCATGATCCGCCGGCCCGGATTTGCGGCAGCCCGGTGGCAGCAGCGTGGCGCGGATTCGGCAGCAGAGCACGCGTACTGCCCAAAAATAAGCCGAGCCGGAAACTTGCGGCAAAAAAGACACAGGCGGCCTGCCGCAGTGCGGGACAGGCATCTAAGCTCTGGAATTATTGCCGATTTCGGCGATAATGCGATTAATGAGAATCGTGAGCGTTCTGCGGCGCAGTGTTGGCGCCGCGATGCGCAGGCCTTGACAAAACTTCGATTGGACACTTGATACCATGTCGTCGCTGAAATTGAAATTGGCGATTCTGGCTGCCGGCCTGATGCTGTCGGGCTGCATGGAGACCGCGACCTATGAGGCGACCAACACGACCAATTTCAAGCCGCGCGACAAGGAATTGCTGGCCAAGATTCGCTACGAGAATGTGCCGGTCGCCGGAGACGTTCCGCCGCGCCATCGTCGAATATCACCGCAAGGAAGCGCCCGGCTCGATCGTGGTCGATTCCGACAACCACTATCTCTATTTCGTGCTGAACGACGGCAAGGCGATCCGCTACGGCATCACCGTCGGCGAGGAAGCCATGGCGTGGTCCGGCATCGCCAAGGTCGGCAGCATGACCGAATGGCCGCCCTGGCATCCGACCAAGGGCGAAATCGAGCGTCTCGGCGTTCCGACCTTCGTGCCGCCGGGTCCGGACAATCCGATGGGTTCGCGCGCGCTCTATCTCTATTCGGGCGGCAAGGACACGCTGTTCCGGATTCACGGCACCAACCAGCCGGAATATATCGGCTCGTCGATCTCCTCCGGCTGCATCCGGATGACCAACGAGGACGTGATCGACCTCTATAACCGGGTGAAGATGGGCACCATCGTGGTGGTGCTGGAGCCGCACCATGGCGACTCGCCGTGGCTCCAGTTCGCAGATGGCGCTGGAGGCAGCGCCAGCATCGAGCCGCGTTGAGTGCAGTAACCGCAAGCGATCGGCTCTTCGAGCGTTTCAAAAGCGCCGGTCTTACCGGCGCTTTTTTGCTTGGCGGCTTGTCGCGCCGGCGATTCGCCGGCATGCGGCTTGTCGCCGACCGGCTATCCGGCGCTTGGCGGCGTCGCGATTTCGCCGCGTCGTCGGATTTGGCGGCGACCTCGCGCGGCGGCGCTTCGTCCGGACGCGCGGCCGGCAGCAGCGGCGCGATCTGCGGCAGCGGGTCCCACACGTTCCACTGGCAGATCCTGTAGTTGTTGCGCCGCTCCATCAGGTCGAGATGGATGTGGTCCTCGTGGTACCGTCCGAGCCCGGCCCCAGCACGGTCGAAAACCGCGCGCACACCGAATGCAGCACGCTCTCGCGCAGCTCGCGCGGCACCGTGCGGTCGGTGAGCGAAATCGATCTGGCCGTTGGCGAGCTTGAAGGCGCGAACGTCGAGCGCATTGGCGCGGCCATGTTCGGACAATTCGGCGCCGGCAACGCGGTTGCGGCCGCGGCATTCGAACGAGTCGAAATTGTCGAGACTCGCTGATGGCGCTGCCGAGGCCCGCCGCCAGCGGCGCCATGTCGGTGCGGATCCAGTCGGCGATCGCCGACGCCATGGTGCAGCGGAGGATCGCCGCGGGCTTCACCGCGACCTGCCGCTTGTCCGGCAGCACCACCGCCTCCAGCCGCACCAGATCCTCGCCGCCGCAGCCGCCGGCGCCATGGATGTCGGGAATGCTGGGGGCGATCGCGATCGTCTTCGGTCAGCGCCACGCCGGCAGGCCGAGGGCTGCGGTGGCTCGGCGGCGGCCGGTTCGGCCGGCTTGTCGCTCGGCGCTGGCGTCCGGTTTCCAGCCGCCGGCCGCATTGGGCTCGGCCGCCGGCGCCTCGGCAGGGCGTGGCCTCGGCAGCGGCACCGGTGCCCGGAGCATGGCCCGGCGTGGTTTCGGCCGGCTCGTCCCGAACAGGTCGCTCCAGGGATCCGGGCTGGAATGCCGCGCCGTAGCCGGTCCGGACTGCGCGCAGAGCGTCAGCAACACCGCGGCTACGGTAACCATTGCCGCTTGGCGGCGGCCCGAGCCCGCGACAAGGCCATTTGCGGCGTGCTTTCCCCGCGCTAAAGTTCATGGCAATTCCGTGAAGAACCGCGGCAAGCGATCGCACACTTCAGGAGGGACGTCCGTATGCTTGGCTTGATGCAAGACTGGCCTTTGCTTTGTCACCGGATTATCGAGCATGCTGCGACGATCCATGGCACGCAGGAGGTCGTGACGCGATCGGTCGAAGGCCCCATCCATCGCACCAATTACGCCGAAATCCACGATCGCGCGCTGAAGGTCTCGCAACGCCTCGACCGCGACGGCATCAAGCTCGGCGACCGCGTCGCCACCATCGCGTGGAACACCTGGCGCCATCTCGAAGCCTGGTACGGCATCATGGGCATCGGCGCGATCTGCCACACCGTCAATCCGCGGCTGTTTCCCGACCAGATCGCCTGGATCATCAACCATGCGCGAAGACCGCGTGGTGATGACCGATATCACCTTTGTGCCGATCCTGGAAAAGATCGCCGACAAGCTTCCCAGCGTCGAACGCTACATCGTGTTCACCGACAAGGCGCACATGCCGCAAGACCACGCTGAAGAACGCGGTCGCCTATGAGGACTGGATCGCGGAGGCCGACGGCAATTTCAAGTGGAAGACCTTCGACGAAAATACCGCGGCCGCGATGTGCTACACGTCCGGCACCACCGGCGATCCCAAGGGCGTGTTGTATTCGCATCGCTCCAACGTGCTGCACGCGCTGATGGCCAATACCGGCGATTCGCTCGGCGCCGGCGCCGGCGATACCATGCTGCCGGTGGTTCCGCTGTTCCACGCCAATAGCTGGGGCATCGCCTTCTCCGCGCCCTCGATGGGCACCAAGCTGGTGCTGCCCGGCGCCGAAGCTCGACGGCGCTTCGGTCTATCGAGCTGCTGGAAACCGAAAAGGTGACCCACACCGCCGGCGTGCCGACGGTGTGGCTGATGCTGCTCAATCATATGGCCGCCAACAATCTGAAACTGCCGCACCTGAGAATGGTGGTGTGCGGCGGCTCGGCGATGCCGCGCTCGATGATCAAGGCGTTCGTCGACATGGGCGTGCACGGCGCGCCACGCCTGGGGCATGACCGAGATGAGCCCGATCGGCACGCTCGCCGCGCTGAAACCGCCGTTCGCCGAACTCACCGGCGAGGCCCGGCTCGACATCCTGCAGACCCAGGGCTACCCGCCGTTCGGCGTCCAGATGAAGATCACCGACGATGCCGGCAAGGAACTGCCGTGGGACGGCAAGACGTTCGGCCGGCTCAAGGTCGCGGGCCCGGCGGTCTCGAAGGCCTATTTCCGCGTCGATGCCAACATCCTCGACGAGGACGGCTATTTCGACACCGGCGACGTCGCCACCATCGACCAGCACGGCTACATGCGGATCACCGACCGCTCCAAGGATGTGATCAAATCCGGCGGCGAATGGATTTCGTCGATCGATCTGGAAAATCTCGCGGTCGGGCATCCGGCGGTGGCGGAAGCCGCCGTGATCGGCGTGCATCATCCCAAATGGGACGAGCGTCCGCTCCTGATCGTGCAGCTCAAGCAGGGCCAGAGCGCGACGCGCGAGGACATCCTGAAATACATGGATGGCAAGATCGCCAAATGGTGGATGCCCGACGACATCGTGTTCGTCGATGCCATTCCGCACACCGCGACGGGAAAGATCCTGAAGACCGCGCTGCGCGACCAGTTCAAGACCTACAGCTTCCCGAACGCGGCGGCGTAGCAGCGTCGGTGTCATCCATGGGCGAGATGGCGCGTTGCGGCCGAATCAGCGAACTCAGACCTATGGTGCGGGCGCGGATCGCCGTGCGTTCGGCCCTGTACGCGCGACTCGCTACTCAGCATCGGACGTCCACCTTGAATTTGCCGCAGGTCCGTGGTCTCAAGCAGGCGTTGCAGCCCGGCCTATTTCGCGGACCCGGCAAGGTTTCCAACCCGGCAGAATTGAAGCGATGGCCCGCAGGTTTTCCGCTCCCTATCAGTCGGAGCCCGTGTCCAGCCTTGCGTCCTGGGCGCGCAATCTGGCGGTATTCTCGGTGGTCGCGGTGCTGGTCTCGATCATCATCGTCCGCTTCGGCTTCCTCGAAATCAAGCCGGCGCTCGCGACCTTCTTCGGCGCGCTGGCCTGCGCCGGTCTTTCCATTCTGGTCGGCCTCGCCGGCGCGGCCGCGATCTGGCAGAACGGCTCGCGCGGCATGAGCCGCATCCTGCTGGCATTCTTATCGACGCGGTGGTGCTCGCCTATCCCGGCCTATCTCGGCCTGCAATACCGCAAGCTGCCGCCGATCCACGACATCACCACCGATCCGATCGATCCGCCGCGCTTCGAAGCGCTGGCGCGGCTGCGCACCGGCGACGGCGCCAATACCGCCGTCTATGCCGGGTTGTATTCGGCCGAGCAGCAGCGGATCGCCTATCCCGATATCGAGACCGTCGAACTCGATGTTCCGGCGCAGCGCGCCTATGAGATCACGCTGCAACTGGTCACCAAGCGCAAATGGCTGGTGATCGACGAACGCGCGCCGCAGCCGCCGCGCCGCGATCGGCCGCATCGAGGCGGTGGCGCGCACGCCGATCATGGGATTTCGCGAGGACGTGTCGATCCGTGTCACGCCCGACGGCGAGGATTCCCGCGTCGATATCCGCTCCTCGTCGCGCTATTTCGAGAGCGACCTCGGCAGCAACGCCGCGCGCGTCCGCAAGCTGATCGACGACATCAACAACGCCGCCGACAATGCCAGCCTCAAGCCCGGTCAAGAAACCGATGCTGCCGCCGCCGAAGGTGCCGCCGAAGGTGGTGAAGAAGTGAGACGGCGAATCGCGATCGGGATTCACCGGCAGTGCAATCGAGTCGCGCTCGCAACCATCGATATCATTACGCCAACCGATACGTCCCGCCGATCACCGGGTCGCCATCGGTCGCAACGATCCCGCGCCCGACCAGATCCTCCAGATGCGCCAGCACGGAATAGCCGGCCGCCGTCGTCAGCCGCGGATCGATGCCGATATAGATCGCGCGCACGATGGTCGGAATATCGGCTTCGCCCTTCGCGAGGCGATGCAGGATCGAGGCCTCGCGCGCCTGGCGGTGGCGGATCAGGAAACGCACATAGCGCGGGCCTTCCGGGATTTCCGGGCCGTGACCCGAGAAATACAAATCCTCATTCCGCGCCGTCGAGCTTTTCGAGCGAGGCCATGTAGTCGACCATCGATCCGTCCGGCGGCGCCACGATCGAGGTCGACCAGCCCATCACGTGGTCGCCGACGAAAAGCATCTTTCGCTCCGGCCAGGCGAACGCCAGATGATTGGCGGTGTGGCCCGGCGTCGCCACCGCCTCCAGCGCCCAGCCGGCGCCCTCGATCACGTCGCCGTCCTGCACCTCGACGTCCGGCCTGAAGTCGCGGTCGGCGCCGGATTCCGGATTGTGCTTCTCGCTCTCGAAGCGCGGCCGCGAGGCGCGATGCGGACCCTCGGCATAGACGGGGGCGCCGGTGGCGGCCTTGATCCGCGCGGTGTTCGGCGAGTGGTCGCGGTGGGTATGGGTGACCAGAATATGCGTCACGGTCTCACCGCGCACGGCATCCAGCAGCGCCGCCGCGTGGGCCTCGTCGTCGGGGCCGGGATCGATGATCGCGACCTTGCCGCGGCCCACGATGTAACTCACCGTGCCGGTGAAGGTGAACGGGACTCGGATTGTTGCAGAGAATCCGCCGCACGCCGGGGCGGACTTCATCGACCACGCCTGGCTTCAGCGGAAAGTCGCGGTTGAACGGGACGTCGTCGTTGTCGGCCATGAAATATGTTCAGCCCATATGCTCAAATTCGTCATGCCCGGCCTTGTGCCGAGGCATGCCACGCAGGTTCTTCTAGCGGCCAAGACGTGGATGGCCGGGACGAGCCCGGCCATCCTTCGAGACGCCCGCGAGACGCAGGCCATGCTCCACGCGTTGAGCTCGCAACTTTTACGAAAACGCCTGGATGCCGGTGATGGCGCGGCCGAGGATCAGCGCATGGACGTCGTGGGTGCCCTCATAGGTGTTGACGGTTTCCAGGTTCGCGGCGTGGCGCATCACGTGATACTCGATCTGGATGCCGTTGCCGCCGTGCATGTCGCGCGCCATGCGCGCGATGTCGAGCGCCTTGCCGCAATTGTTGCGCTTGACGATGGAGATCATCTCCGGCGCCATCTTGCCTTCGTCCATCAACCGGCCGACGCGCAAGCGAGGCCTGCAGGCCGAGCGCGATGTCGGTCTGCATGTCCGCGAGCTTCTTCTGCACCAGCTGCGTCGCCGCCAAGCGGCCGATTGAACTGCTTGCGGTCGAGCGTGTATTGCCGGGCGCGGTGCATGCAGTCTTCCGCCGCCCCCATCGCGCCCCAGGAAATGCCGTAGCGGGCGCGGTTGAGGCAGCCGAACGGCCCCTTCAGGCCGGAAACGTTGGGCAACAGCGCGCTCTCCGGCACCTCCACGCCTTCCATCACGACTCTCGCCGGTGACGGAGGCGCGCAGCGAGAGCTTGCCGCCGATCTTCGGCGCCGAAAGACCCTTCATGCCCTTTTCGAGGATGAAGCCGCGGATCTGGTTGTTGTGTTCGGCCGATTTCGCCCACACCACGAACACGTCGGCGATCGGCGCGTTGGAAATCCACATCTTGGTAGCCGGTCAGCCGGTAGCCGTCCGACGATCTTCTCGGCGCGGGTCTTCATGCCGCCGGGATCGGAGCCGGCATCCGGCTCGGTCAGGCCGAAGCAGCCGACCCATTCGCCGGTGGCAAGCTTGGGCAGGTATTTCTTGCGCTGGTTCTCGTCGCCATAGGCATAGATCGGGTACATCACCAGCGACGACTGCACCGAATTCATCGAGCGATAGCCGGAATCGACGCGCTCGATCTCGCGCGCCACCAGGCCATAGGCGACGTAGCTCGCATTGGCGCAGCCATATTCCTCCGGCAAGCGTGATGCCGATCAGGCCGAGTTCGCCCATCTCGTGAAAGATGTCGCGATCGACCTTCTCTTCCAGATAGGCCTTGGTGACGCGCGGCAGCAGCTTGTCCTGCGCATAGGCGCGCGCGGTGTCGCGGATCATGCGCTCGTCTTCGGTGAGCTGCTCGTCGAGCATGAACGGATCGTCCCACTGGAAATTCACCGGGGACGGCTTGTCCTTGGCCTGAGGGCGTACGCTCATGGAAATTCCTTTCGCATCTCTCTTATTTTAAAGCGCACGGGCCAGCGCAAATGGATTAGAGTATGTTCGTCATGCGGCGCGCGAAGCGCGAACTACGATTTGCAGTTACACATCTGAGGTCTGGTCCGAGCATGTCCGGGCGGCGCGAGCGACGTCGAACCTCGGAATGACGACGCGTCAGCCTTCAAGCTGTTCGTTGGACACGATCTCGATGCCGAAACCGGACAGTCCCTTGTAGTCATGCACCGACGACGTCAGATTCCGGATCGAGGTGACGCCGAGATCGCGCAGGATCTGCGCGCCGACGCCGACTTCGCGCCATTGCCTGTTGCGGTCGGCTTCCGCGGTTTTCTCCTCCGGCAGCGGCGAGACCGGAACGCCGGCGGCGCCGTCGCGCAAGTATACCAGCACGCCGCTGCCGTTCTTCCTGAAATGCTCGAGCACCGCCTGCATGCGCCTGGGCCCGGTGAAAATGTCCCTGACGATATTGGGCTTGTGAAATCGGGTCAGCACGTTCTTGCCGTCGCCGACGCCATTATAGACGAAGGCCACATGCGCGATCTCATCGAACGGCGAGCGATAGGCATAGCCCTGCAGCGGCCCGATCGGGCTTTCGGCGGTGAAGGTCGAGACCCGCTCGATCAGCTTTTCCCGCGCCTGGCGGTAGGCGATCATGTCGGCGATGGTGACATGCTTGAGCTTGTGGGCCTTGGCGAACCGCGCCACCTGCTCGCCCTTCATGACCGTGCCGTCGTCGTTCATCAACTCGCTGATGACGCCGACCGGCGGCAAGCCGCTCAGCTTGCAGAGATCGACCGCCGCCTCGGTATGGCCCGAGCGCAACAGCACGCCGCCGTCCCGCGCGATCAGCGGAAATACGTGGCCGGGCCGCGCAAAATCGTTGGCGCCGGCATTCGGATTGGCCAGCGCCCGGCAGCAGGATGCGCGCTCGTCCGCCGAAATCCCGGTGCCGCCATCGGGCTTGTAGTCGATCGAGACGGTAAAGGCGGTGGTGTGATTGGACTCGTTGTGGGCCACCATGGGATCGAGCCGCAGCCGCCGCGCATCTTCGGTGGTGATCGGCGCGCAGACGATGCCCGAGGTGTGGCGGATGATGAACGCCATCTTCTCGGCGGTGCACAGCGATGCCGCGACAATCAGATCGCCCTCGCCCTCGCGGTCTTCGTCATCGGTGACGACGACGAGTTCGCCGCTGGGCGAAGGCATGCAGAACTTCCTGGATCGGGTCGGCCATTCAAGGGTCTCACTTTGGTGCGTGGCGAGCATTAGCCGGACTCGAAAGCCCGCGCCAGCTTCATTACGCAGGGCAGAACGGCTTCCCGTGACGTGGCGGTACGGTCGGCGGACAAAGTCTGACGAGACTTGCATAAGGTCGGAACCAACAAAGAACAAGGGAGACGGCGCGCATGACCTCCGCAATGTTTGACTTCGCGCCATTGCTGCCGCGCGGGATTGCCCGCGCCGGCGGCGAAGTGGACGGGGCTGGCGAAATACAGTTTTGTCGGCGGCAACAACGATCCGGACCAGGTGCCCGTCGAGGGCCTGATCGATGCGGTCAGATGCCGTGCTCAGGCGCGAGGGCAGGACGCTCGCCACCTACGGGCTGGCCAGCGGCCCGCAAGGCTACCGTCCCCTGCGCGAATTTCTCACCGCGAAACTCAAGCGCGATGCCGGCATCGACTGCGCCGCCGACGACATCCTGATCGTCTCCGGCTCGCTGCAGGCGCTCGACCTCGTCAACGCGACGCTGCTCGCGCGCGGCGATACCGTGATCATCGAGCGGGACACCTATCAGGGCGCGCTGAACCGGCTGACGCGGCTCGGCGTCAATGCCATCGGCATTCCGCTCGACGACGAGGGCATGCGGATGGACGTGCTGGCCGACGGCGCTCGCCGACCTCAAACGCCGCGGCATCACGCCGAAATACATCTACACCATCCCGACCGTGCAGAACCCGACCGGCACCATCATGCCCGAGGCGCGGCGCGCCGAACTCCTCGAAGCTCGCCGAGCAATATGGCGTGCCGATCTTCGAGGACGATTGCTACGCCGACCTGATCTGGGACGGACAGCGCCCGCCCGCGCTCTACGCCATGAGCAAGACCGGCAACGTCATCCACATCGGCTCGTTCTCCAAGTCGATCGCGCCGGCGCTTGCGGGTCGGCTTCATCGTCGCGCCCTGGGGCGTGCTGTCGCGGATGCTGGCGCTGAAGACCGACGCCGGCACCGGCGCGCTCGAGCAGATGGTGCTGGCGGAATATTGCGCGCCGCATTTCACCACGCCACGTGCCGAAGCTGACGCGCGGCCTGCGCGCCAAGCTCGACACGCTGATGGAGGCGCTCAACGAGCAGTTCGGCACCGTCGGCGGAATTTGAGGCGCCCAAGGGCGGCATTTTCCTGTGGGTCAAACTGCCCGACAATGTCGATACGCTGAAGCTCTACCAGGCCGCGCTCGCAGCCGGCGTCGCCATCAATCCGGGGCCGGAATGGTCGACCGACAAGGCCTATGCCGGCAGCCGCCTGCGGCTGTGTTTCGCCAGTCCCTCGCACGAGCAGATCCGCGAAGGCGTCGCCGTGCTGGCCGAGGTATGCCGCCGGGAATTCGGCGTGCCGCCGCGCAGCGCCAATGTGGAGAAGCAGGCCGGTACACCAGCTTGAGCTAGCTTTTACGAGGCCTCCTCGCGCTCAAGTATCGCCTCAGTCTCTGACAGGATTTCCCGGCGGCTCACTCCCAGCTTCGCCCCTGCGCGTTCTGGTGGATATGGCTGGCATTTTACGAGGCGCGCGCTCCTGGCGCTGTTGGCAGCAGCGCCCTGGTGGCGGGGCAGTCTTTGCCGACATCATACAGTAATGCCCAGCCTGGACTTGTTGTCACAGCGGCAAATGTTATGAATCAGAAATTGGGGCGTGGAGGCTTCGATGCGGGCGCTGGTCAGACTGTTCGTAATCCTTTCTGTCTTCTGTCTCATCAATCAACCGGCTTTCGCCGAAAGGCGGGTCGCGCTTGTTGTTGGCAACGGCGCCTACGTTCATGCGCCGCATCTGCCGAATCCACCGCACGATGCTGAGGATGTAGCCGCAGCTTTGAAGCGCACCGGCTTTGAGACGATCCTCGGAATCGATCTTGACAAAGCCAAGATGGATGATGCCGCCATCAACTTTGCGCGGGCGGCGCGCAATGCGGATGTGGCTTTGTTCTATTACAGTGGTCATGCTTTGCAGTACGCTGGCATCAACTATTTGATACCGGTCGATGCTTCTCTCACTGACGAGGCCGATCTGCGCCGCGCCACCCGGGTCGATGACGTCCTGGACGATCTCAAGCAGGCGAAGAATCTTCGCATTTTGGTGCTTAACTCCTGTCGCGATAATCCGCTGGCGGACGAACTGAAACGCTCGATTGGGCGGACCCGGAGCGGCAGCATTCGGCGCGGGCTTGCGAAGATCGAAAGCCCGGATGGCACGATTGTCTCCTATTCCACGCAAGCGGGCCGGACGGCGGCGGATGGTGACGGCCGCAACAGCCCGTACACAACTGCGTTTCTCAAGCATATCGAAGACAAGGACGAGATCTCCACCGTATTCCATCGCATTAGCTCCGATGTCTACAACTCCAGCAGCGGCGGCCAGGTTCCCGAATTATCGCTCTCGTTCTTCGGCGAATTCTATCTCAATGGAAAGCTACAGGTGACGATCTCGCCTGCGCCGCGCGCTCCGGCCGACCCGTGCGCTAGTGCCGGCGAGCACTGGAAGAGCGCAGAAGCTATCGGCACGCCGGCTGCGTTCGAGGATCATCTGGCGCGCTACTCCAACTGCGCCTTCGCCGGCCTCGCGCGGGCACGCCTCGAAGTACTGAAAGCATCGCAGGCCGCCCTCGGCACTCCGCCGATTTCCGTGTCCCCGCCGAATGGCGCGATCCCGAATGACCAGAACCGCACTCCTACCGGTCAGGATAATTCGTGTGCTTCAGAACCTTCCTTGAGGTCACAGGACGGCAAGCACAGCATCACTTTGACGTTCCAAAACCTGTCAGGTGAAGTGATCAGTGCCTATTGGCTGAATTATGCGGGAAAGCGCGTCTTTTATTGGCGTCTCAACGGCGGCAAATCCTACGACCAGCAAACTTACATTTCGCATCCCTGGGTTTTCGTCGATGCAAATGGCAAGTGCCGCAAAATCGTGATGCCGAGTATGTCTCAGAAGATTGTCGCGATCCGTTGAGCGGGCTGGTGGGCGACGGATCACAACCCTTTGGGGTCAAGCTGCCCGACCATGTCGATGCTCAAGCTGTACCAGGCCGCGCTGGCCGCCGGCGTCGCCATCAATCCGGGGCCGGAATGGTCCACCGACAAGGCCCACTCCGGCAGCCGCCTACGGCTGTGTTTCGCCCCTCGCACGACCAGATCCGCGAAGGCGTCGCCGTGCTGGCTGACGTCTGCCGCCAGGAATTCGGCGTGCCGCCGCGCAGAGCCAATGTGGAGAAGCAAGGTCGGGCATGATGGCCCGAAGATCAAAATGGTGCGGTTCACTGTGATCCGCTAGGATAGCGCAAGGGGCGCAAATAAGGAGCGCGTGAGATGGACGCTGCGGACCTTCGGATGTTCCAATCCGTGGCAAGCACGGGCAGCATGAGCAAGGCTGCGCTTGAACTCAACACGGTGCAATCCAACGTCACCGCGCAAATCAAATCGCTGGAGGATGAAGTCGGGTTCGCCTTGTTCGAGCGAACCAATCGAGGGATCACGCTGACAGCCGCCGGCCAACGGCTTCTCCCATTTGCGGCCCGCGCCGCACGCCTGCTCAACGACGCCAGGCGCGCGGTGGCCGACGAGGGAACGCCTTCCGGGATGTTGGCGATCGGCTCGCTCGATACGACGGCGGCCCTGCATTTGTCGCCGGTTCTTGCCGCCTATGTGGCGGCCTATCCGGCAGTCGATTTGTCCTTGAGGACGGGAACAACCTGCGAGCTGGTCGACCAGGTTCTCGATCGGCAGCTCGATGGCGCCTATGTCTGCGGCCCGGCCAATCATCCGGACCTGCAGGTCGAGCCATTCGTCCGGGAAGAACTCGTGATCCTGACCGCCCCTGCCATTACCAGCTTCGAGGCCCTGAGCCGGAAGCCGGACCTCAAAATCGTGGTATTAAAAGCGGGCTGCTCCTATCGCCTGCAACTTGAAGCCATGCTGGCCCGGCGCGGCATTGTCGGCGTGAGGCAACTCGAGTTTGGCACGATCGAAGCCATCATTGCCTGTGTCAGCGCCGGCGTCGGCGTGACCTTGCTGCCAAGAGCGCTAATTGGGTCTGTCTGGGAACGCGGCCGCCTTCGCATTCATCCCTTGCCAAATGAGGAGGGACAGGTCGAGACCGTCTTCATCCGACATCGCGAGGCCTTTACCTCAAGCGCCCTTCGCGCGTTCATGGATATGGCCCGGCCGGCTCTGACGATTGCAGCCGCGGAATAAATCGGTTCGCCATCACTGCCTGCGATAGCGGCCATCTGATCAAACCATTACCGGGCGCGATTCGACTTGCTCTAGCCTGCCCGAAGGCAACTGACGGCAGAGACATCATCATGCAACGAGACCGCTCGGTAGCGCTGGCCTTTGGCGGACTGGCGGCGATGACCGCGGCACTTGGCATCGGCCGGTTTGTCTACACGCCGATCCTCCCGGCCATGCTTGGCGCGCTCGGCTGGAGCAAATCCGACGCGGGGCTGATCGCATCGGCAAACTTTCTGGGTTATCTCGTTGGCGCGCTGCTGGCCGGCCTGCCGTTCGTAATGCGCCGGCCAAGGTTCTGGCTACTGACCGCATTAGCGATCAGCGCCGTCTCGACGGCTGCCATGGCGGTACCGTCTGATATCGCCTCGTTCGCCGGTCTTCGCTTCATCGGCGGTGTCGCAAGCGCCTTCGTGATCGTGTGTGCTTCAGCGCTGGTGCTGGAGCGACTTTCGTTATCGGGACGCGCGTCGTTGTCAGCCATCCACTTCGCCGGCGTGGGCTTCGGTATCGTGATCTCGGCCGTTGCGGTTTCCGCAATGCTGGCGTCGGGTGCGGGATGGCGAAGCCTCTGGATCGGTTCGGGTTCAATTTCAATACTGGCTACGGTCGTTGCCGCGATGCTGATTCCGGCGGCGTCCGACGTCGCCGTATCGTCAAAACCGGTGGCATCTCACGCCGGTCCATCCGGGATAGGCACGATGGCCGTAGCCTACGGATTGTTCGGTTTCGGGTATGTCATCACGACCACGTTTCTCGTCGCCATTGTGCGACTGACGGAAGAAGTGCGCGTGCTCGAGCCTTGGGTCTGGATACTCTTCGGGTTGGCCGCGATCCCATCCGTCACGATCTGGGCCCGGCTGGGCGAACGGATCGGCGCCATGAACGCCTTTGCGGTGGCATGCATTGTCGAAGCCGTCGGCGTTGCCGCGAGCGTCGAATGGGTGACGATCACGGGTGTGTGCGTTTCGGCGCTGCTGTTGGGCGGAACTTTCATGGGTCTTACAGCACTCGGATTCATCGCCGCCCGAGCCTTGTCCGCCGGGAATCCCCACCAGGCTTTCGGTCGTATGACCGCGAGTTTCGGCATTGGTCAGATGGTGGGGCCGACGCTGGCAGGCTTCCTTTCCGAACAGCTCGGAAATTTTCGCGTAGCGTCCCTGATCGCAGCCGGAGCGCTCCTTGCCGCAGCGGCGCTCGCTGTCCGCACATCCTGGATCATGGCCGCCGATGCGGACACCCTTGAAGCCTTCACCTCACCGAGAACGGCGCTTGATAGGGGCGGCCGAACGGCACGCCGTTGATCACGGTCTGAACCGGCTTCAGATAGGCCTTGCCGTCGCGCCTGTTGTTGCGGGTATCGACAAACGACACCGGCCCTTCCACCAGCTCCATGATCGCGACATCGGCGGGCGCGCCAACCTGCAGCGTGCCGATCCCCGCCGCACGGCTGATGATCCTGGCCGGCGCGGTGGTCGTCATTGTTACTACCTGCTCCAGCGAATAGCCCATCGCCATGAACTTGCTCATCACGTTCGGCAGGAACGGCATGCCCGGCGTATTGCCGGAAAATACGTGCATGTCGGACGAGATGGTGTCCGGCGTGCAGCCGGCGGGAATCGCGATCTCCGCCACCGTGAAGTCGAAGCTGCCGCCGCCATGGCCGACATCGAAGATCACGCCGCGCTGCTTGGCCGCGAGCGCGGCCGGCAACAGCTTGCCGTCCTGGACGATATTGGTGAAGACGCCTTCCATGTTCGGCGCACCGGAATAGGCATGCGTCAGCACGTCGCCCGGCCGCAGCATATCCAGGATGTTCGACATCAGTTCGGTGGTCTCGACGCCGCCGATATGCACCATCATCCTGGCCGGCCAGCCGCACATTTCGCAGGCCTGGATCGCGCGCTTGAGCGGCTCGATGCCGTGCTTGAAGATCACGTTCTCCGACATCCGCACCTTGACGCCGATCAGGAAATCGGGATTTTCCGCCAGCGCCATGGCGCAGGCTTCCACCTGCGCATTGTCGATGTTGTAGAGCTCGGCGACCGGGAACGCCGACAATCCGTTGTTGGCGATATGCAGGAAGGCGTACATCCGCGTGCGGGTCTGCGCGACGATATAGCGGCGCAGCGCCGCGAGATTG
This sequence comes from uncultured Pseudomonadota bacterium, assembly GCA_963729395.1. GTDB lineage: Bacteria > Pseudomonadota > Alphaproteobacteria > Rhizobiales > Xanthobacteraceae > Bradyrhizobium. The sequence goes on from CAVSOS010000021.1 coordinate 34,568, forward strand.
TTGACGCCGGCATCGCCCGCCGAAACCACTGTGGTGGTGCATTGATACGGCACCAGCTCGTCGGCCGGAATGCCGATCGCCGAGCCATAGGGATAGACATGGCAATGCAGGTCGATCAGGCCGGGCGTCACCAGTTTTCCGGCGGCGTCGATAATCTTCGACGCGCGAGCGGCCGGAATTTCCGGCTCGATCGCCTCGACCACACCCCAGCGGATACCGATGTCGCGCTTGCCGCGCAGCGACTGGCTGGGATCGAGCACGTCGCCGCCCTTGATCACGAGGTCGAACTTGTCGGTGGGCGCCATCGCCGCGTCGGCAGGGGTTGCGAGGCGGCCCGACAGGCCAACCGCGGCGGTCGATCCCGAAAGCGCCAAAAAATGGCGGCGCGACACTGCGGACATCCGGCTCCCCAACAGTCTTTTTATTTAAGACGGATGATGCGCCGGACGCTGGTTTTCCGCAAGCCGCCGGTTCATGGCGTGCACGCGCTGCTTTTGTTCAGTCCCATGCCGGGGCGAAGCCGGGATTTACAAAGCGCTTGTCCTTGGGCAGCGCTGCGATGGTCTTTCTGTCCTGATCGTCGAGCTTCACTTTCAATGCGTCGAAATTGGCCTGCTGGCTTTCCGCGCGCGACGCCTTCGGGATCACGGCAACGCCGTCCTGATCGAGCAGCCATTTCAGCGCCACCTGTGCCGCGCTCGCATTATGCTTGCGGCCGATCGCGATCAGCGTCTCGTCGGTAGCGGCGCGGCCCTGCGCTAGCGGGCAATAGGCCACGAGCGGGATCGATCTGGCGGCAAGATATCTGGCTACCTTGGTCTGATCGAGCATCACGTGATATTCGATCTGGTTGCAGGCGATCGGCGCCTTGATCTCCTCGACCACCGTCTTCAAGAGCGCGAGGTTGAAATTGGCGACGCCGATGGCGCGGGTGCGACCCTGCTCCTTCAGCTTGATCAGTGTCTCGAACATCGCCGGCAGGTTCATGTTGTTCGACGGCCAGTGCACCAGATAGAGATCGACGTGATCGAGCTTCAGCTTGTTGAGGCTGGCGTCGAGCGCCCGACGAATCGCATCGGGCGCGAGATTTTCGTGCCAGACCTTGGTGGTGACGTGCAGATCCTGGCGCGCGACGCCGGAGGCGGCGATCGCAGCTGCCAATGGGCTCTTCGTTGCCGTACATCTCCGCCGTGTCGATATGCCGATAGCCGAGCGCCAGCGCGCTTTCGACCGCCGCGCGGCAGGGATCGCCCTGCATGCGGAAGGTGCCGAGCCCGAGCCGCGGCAGGCTGATGCCCTGGGTCTGCAGATTTTCCATGGTGACTCCTGAGGGGTAGAGCGCGGGACCGGCGATGCCGCATGAACGGCGTTTCATTGCGGGGGGATGAGATAGCGGACGCGTGTGGGGATAGCCTGCCCGCAGCACCGAGTCCAAATCAATACTTGGTTGGCAATGCTTGGTTCGCAAGACTTGGTTGGCAAGACTTGGTTGGAACGACAAGGGCCAAGGCCTATGCCCGGCGCGCTGTGGCCGTGGCGGAACGCCACCCGATCATGCGCTATCGCCCCGGCGCCGGCCGCGACCAGTTGCAGATGCCGCCCGACCGGCACGGCCAGACCTGAATCCGCGTATCGGACGCCTGCGCATCGAGCGGATTGCCATGGCGGTGCGCCAGCCGGGCTCGAGCCGCACCATGCGGTTGCTTCATGCCCGGATGCGCCGGTCCGATTTTGGCGACATGGACGTCGGGAGCGGCCTTCGTTTCCGTGCGCGTCTGCGACGCCGCGCCGTCGCGATCGGTTCCGGCCTCGACCGGAAATGGCGCGAATTGCGTCGGAGGCCCGAGCGGCTTCGGCGACAGCACCGCCTTCGAAAGATCGAGGCCGAGGAATTCGCCGGGCCGGTACTGATCCGCGCTCGATGGACCGCTCCACGCCAGCAGCGTCGCGCAAATGACGGCGGTGAAAAAATGTTTCAGGACCATCTCGAGGCCTCCTGAATACCAATATCCGGAACAATATCCCTATTTAGGAAGCGGAATGCGCAATTCCAACGGATGTTGCCGTCAAGGTTACCGCGTGTCAGCCGCCAGTTGCGAATCCCGGATAGAGCGTCATGCCGCCATCGACAAACAGCGAATAGGCCCTGGCGCTGGACTTCCTGATCTCCTCGACCACGGCGTGGTTGAATTCGTGGGGCTCACTCCGGTCTGCCGGCTGACGATGCTTTGCTTTCGACAAATCCGACGATCACAGGGTGATGGAATCGGATCAATGCCGGCCCCGCCGATAACGCCCGCGGATATCGAATGTGCCCGGCGGCGACGGATTTATTCTGCCGGCCGGGAGCGACACAGCAGTCGAAGTCGCGGCGGGGGCATCGGAAACTCCCTGAATAGTGAAAAAGGCCAGGCTTGGAGCCCGGCCTTTTTCAGGTTTTGCTCACGCCCGCCGATCTCGCGAGATCAGCGGGCAGCGCGGTTTATCCTTTCGCCAGTGGTACTGCGACGAACCTGATCGCATCCGCTGTCTTCACATGCATCAGGACGCTGTGCTTGCCGCCGGCTGCGGCCGCCTGCAGTGCCGATCGCACATCGGCGGTGTTGGAGACCGCCTTGCCGCCGACATCGAGAATAACGTCGCCGGTCTGAAGGCCATGCTCGGCTGCAGGACCTTCCGGATCGATGGCCGTCACCACGACACCCTTTTGGCCCGCACCCTCGACCTCGCCCGCGGGAGCGAGCCTGAGGCCAAGGTGGGGCGTTCCGGCTGTCGCCTTCGGCGACATATCGTCCGCATTCGCCTGGCGATCGTTCGGCATTTCGCCCAGCGCCACCGTCAGCGTCTTGGTTTCGCCCTTGCGCAGGATATCGAGCTTCACCGAGCTTCCCGGCGCCATCATGCTGATGTTGCGCGCAAGGTCGCGCGAGTCCTTTACCGACTCGCCATTGACCGCGGTGATAACGTCACCCGCCTCGATTCCGGCCTTGGCCGCCGGGCTGCCGTCTTGCGGGTTATCGACCATCGCGCCGCGGGCTTGTTTCATGCCGAGGCTGTCGGCGATGTCGGCCGTCACCGGCTGCACCTGGACGCCGAGCCAGCCGCGCGTGATGTAGCCCTTGTCCTTGAGCTGGGCGACCACGAGTTTCGCCGTGCCGGCCGGAATATCGAAGCCGATTCCGACCGAACCGCCCGACGGCGAATAGATCGCGGTGTTAACACCGATGACGTTGCCGTTCATGTCGAAAGCCGGACCGCCGGAATTGCCCTTGTTGATGGGGGCGTCGATCTGGACATAGTCGTCATACGGCCCGGCGCCGATGTCGCGTCCACGCGCGGAAACAATTCCAGCCGTGACGGTGCCGCCGAGACCGAAGGGATTGCCGACGGCGACCACCCAGTCACCGACACGAGGCGGCTGGTCGGCGAATTTCACGTAAGTAAAATCCTTCTTGCCGTCGACCTTGATCAGCGCGAGATCGGTCTTCTTGTCGGTGCCGATCACCTTGGCGGTATAGACCGTGCCGTCATCAGTCGTGACCTGCACCGACTTGGCATGATCGACCACGTGATTGTTGGTCACGGCGTAGCCATCCGGCGAGATGAAGAAGCCCGAGCCTTCGCCGGTGATCACCTGGTGGCGATGTGGCATGGCGTTGGGAGCGCGGAAACCGAATTGCTGCGAAAACTGGTCGAACGGCGACTCGGATTGATCGGGACCCGCGCCCTCGTCGCGCTGGGAGACCGGCGTGTTGTCGCCGTCGCCATCGATCTTGACGCGGACCGATATCACCGCCGGTTTGACCTTGGCAACGAGGTCGGCGAAGCCTGCGGAATTCTGGATCGTCTCGGCGGCCTGCGCCGACGAACTCCACGCCGGAAGATTGAATGGCCGGTAGCCGCCGGGCCCGACGACGAGCACGGCCATGCTAAGAGCCGCGACCGAAGCCAGCAGCGTCAGGCGGCGCGGTTTGAGAATTTCTCGTGGTGAGCGACTTGAGTTATTCGATTGGTGGTCCATGCGATATCTCCAATGCTGAGTGAGGGAAATCCCTGGGCCCAACATGGAGCACGCACATTACGTGGTCCTTTTCGCCGGATTAATCTTTGGCAAGAACCCTGCGGCGAACGACCGCAGTGGCGTGGCAGACCGCGCGATCGGGTATCGATCGAATCCGCCTCGACGAAAGTCGAACATCCTGCACGGAACTTTTGCTCGTCGTGCCGTTTTTAGCGTGGGGGCGGCTCAATCTCAGGAGAACCGCCATGAAGCTTCCTATCATTGCCATCGCTGCAACCGTCACGCCATGACCGGGCGTTTGGTTCAGCGATATCACTGACCGCCTGAAACAAAAAATCGTATATTAGGAGGATATCCCGATGAGATGGCGCCGCCAATTCGTACTCGATTTCTACACCGCGACATTCGGTCTTTTCCTGTTTGTGTCGCCGTGGCTCTTTGCATATGCCAACGAGAATGCACGGCTCGACCTGTGGGCCAGTGGCGCTGCGATCGCAGCAATATCGATCGCGGCCATCGTTGCGTTTTCGAACTGGGAGGAATGGCTCAACCTCCTGCTCGGTTTCTGGCTGATAGCCTCGCCGTGGGTGCTCGGGTTTGCGCATACCAGGGCGATGCATGTCAGCATCGCGCTCGGCGTGACGGTTGCGTTCATGGCAGCGCTGGAATTGTGGCTCGTCAACTATGAGTCGCAATACGGTTCGGGCTGATCTCGCGGGGGGCGACTCCGAGCGCCTCCGCGCCTGCGCCCATAAATTTAATTTTAATGAAGCGACTGAACGATCTCGCCCGCCCGGGAGTTGGATCGCCGACCGTAATTTTGCGCGCCGGGAGCGTCGCTGGCTGTCATGATGAATTCAGCGATTGTCCGGATCGTCGATTTCTGCGCGCGTTACCGGTGGGCCGTCGTTGTCGCCGGCACGTTGCTGATGCTTGGAGCCGCGGCTTTCGCCGCCGCGCGGTTCTCCATCAATACCGATGTGGAAGGGTTGATTTCCCGCCATCTGCCCTGGCACGCCCGTCAACTGCAGTTGTCCCGCGACTTTCCCCAGAACGGCATTTCGGCCGTTGTGAGGGCGCCGACCGCCGAGAGCGCCGAACAGGCCGCCAACGAGCTCGCGCAGGCGCTTGCGAAGAATTCGAAGTTGTTTCCGATGGTCGGGCAACCCGACAGCGGAGCTTTCTTCGAGCGCAACGGACTGCTGTTTGACGCTCCCGCAAATGTCGAAAAAGACGTCGAGGGATTGACTCACGCCCAGCCGTTAATCTCCGAGCTTGCGGCCGACCCGAGCCTGCGCGGGGTTATGAAGGCGCTGTCGCTTGCCGCCGAAGGCGTCCAGATAGGCAAAATCAAACTGGACCAGCTGGCCTGGCCGCTCGCGCTGGCAGATCGAACCCTGAGCGACGTTCTGGCGGGAAAGCCCGCCACGTTTTCCTGGCAGGAGCTGCTGCAGGGCCACCCGTTACGGAACAGACGGCTGCGGCACTTTGTCGAAATCCAGCCTGCACTCAATTTTGCCGCCCTTCAGCCTGGCCGCGAGGCCACCGAAGGGATTCGCCGCGCGGCGGCCGATCTGGATCTGAAGAACAAATTCGGTGCCACCGTCGATCTCACCGGCCAGGTGCCGATGAACGACGATCAATTCTCGGTCATCAAAGCCAGCGCCTGGCGCGACACCACGACGGCGGTGCTCGGCGTCCTGATTATTCTCTGGCTGGCGTTGCGCTCCTGGAAAATCATTGCGGCGGTGTTCTTCAGCCTGATGGTCGGGCTTGCCGCCACGGCGGCTCTTGGCCTCGCCATGGTCGGCTCGTTCAATCTGATCTCGATTGCATTCTTTGTGCTGTTTGTCGGCCTCGGCGTCGATTTCGGCATTCAATTCAGCGTGCGATATCGCACCGAGCGGCATGAACATGCCGACCTGCGCGAGGCGTTGCGAAGTGCGGCCCGCAAAGCCGGAGATCCGCTGGCATTGGCCGCCGCAGCCACCGCCGTGGGGTTCTTCGCGTTTCTGCCTACCAGCTATCGCGGCCTTGGCGAACTAGGCCTGATTGCAGGCTGCGGCATGCTGATCGCGTTCTTCTGCAGCATCACGCTGGTACCGGCGATGCTCGCGTTGCTGAACCCTCCCGGTGAGGCCTCCGCGGTCGGCTTTCAAAATCTTGCGCCACTGGACCATTTCCTGCAACGACACCGCATCGCGGTGATCGCCGGCACCGTCCTGATTGTTCTGGCCGGCACACCGCTGCTGTTGCATTTGCCGTTCGACTTCAACCCCGTCAATCTGCAAAGCCCGACTTCGGCCTCGGTCGTGACCTACCGTCAATTGCAAAGGGATCCGGAAACCAGCGGCAACGATGCGGAAATATTGGCGCCGTCGATCGAGCAGGCGGATGCCATCGCCAAACGTCTGGTTGCGCTGCCCGAGGTTTCGCGGGTTTTGACGGTGAGCAGCTTTATTCCAGACGACCAGGACCGGAAGGTTGCCGCCTTGAAGGCAGCGTCGCACCGCCTCGGCGCCGCGCTCAATCCTCATGCAAAGCGGCCCGCGCCGAGCGATCAGGAGGTCGCTGCCGCGATCCAAAAAACCGCCGCGGACCTCTCCAAGGCTGCGGAGAAAGGGACCGGCCCGGCCGCCGACGCCGCGCGTCATGTTTCCGGTTTGCTGACGCGTCTGGCCAATGCGGATGCCGGCGTCCGGGCCAAGGCGGAGGCCGCGATCGTGCCGCCTTTGATTTTCGATCTCGACCAGCTTCGCAACAGCCTTGCCCCCCAACCGGTGACGATCAAGACGCTGCCGGCAAATCTGGTCCGCGACTGGGTGCTGCCGGACGGCAGGGCCCGGGTCGAGGCGCTGCCAAAGGGCGATCCCAATGACATCAATGTCCTGCGGGCGTTTGCGACCGCGGTTCTTCGCGCTGAACCATCGGCCACGGGGCCCGCGATCACCTATTATGAATCCGCGAGAACCGTCACGGCAGCATTTGTCGAAGCCGGCACTCTGGCGCTGGCTGCAATCGCGATTTTGCTCTTTATCGCCCTGAGACGCGTCACGGATGTGCTGCTAACGCTGATCCCGCTTCTGCTCGCCGGCGCGGTGACGCTGGAGATTTGCGTGCTGGACGGCTTCGCGCTCAATTTCGCCAACATCATCGCGCTCCCGCTGTTGCTCGGCGTCGGCGTCGCGTTCAAGATCTACTACATCATGGCATGGCGCGCCGGAAAGACCGGCCTGCTGCAATCGACGCTGACCCGAGCCGTGATATTCAGCGCCATGACCAACGCGGTTGCGTTCGGAAGCATGTGGGCGTCGAGCTATCCAGGCATGTCGAGCATGGGCAAGATGATGGCGCTGGCGCTATTGTGCACGATGGCCGCGGCCGTGCTGTTTCAGCCGGTTCTGATGGGGCGCCCGCGGCAAGTAAATGCCGGCCCGGAATCGTCAGCGGATCTCGCTGAAGCCGCGGAATAGAGGTTCACGGGGATTTCCCCCTTTGCACCATCTTTGTGCACGCAAGCGCACAACATGGGCATGCAATGCAGCAAGAGAGTAAGCATTGTAGCATGGGGGACTTCCGATGAGCGATGCCGTCCATCCAGTCGATGAAATTCTGCCATTGCCCAAGCTGTTTGCGCTCGGCCTGCAGCACGTCCTCGTAATGTACGCCAATGCTGTCGCGGTGCCCTTGATCCTTGGCGGCGCGCTTCATCTTCCCAAAGATCAGATCGCGATGCTGATCAACGCCGATCTGTTCGCTTGCGGGATCGCGACGCTGATCCAGACCGTCGGCTTTGGCCCGTTCGGAATCCGGCTTCCGATCATCATGGGCGTGACGGCGGTGGCAATCTCCCCGATGCTGGCCATGGCCGCCATGCCCGGTGTTGGTTTGACCGGAATATACGGTGCCGTCCTGGTCGGCGGCATCTTCGGACTATGCGTCGCCCCGTTCGTCAAATACGTGCTGCGGTTCTTCCCTGCGGTCGTCACCGGCACGATCATCACCATGATCGGCGTGGTCCTGACGCGCGTTGGCGTCAACTGGGCCGGCGGCGGTGCGGCGACGGCGGATTTTGGCGCCGCGGGCTATCTGCTGATCGCCGCGTTGGTGCTGGGCGTGATCCTGTCCGTCATCAAATTCACCACCGGCTTCGTTCAGAACACGGCCGTCCTGATCGGAATCACAGCCGGCTATCTCGTCACCATTGCGCAGGGCTGGACCGATTTTTCCGGTATCCAGAATGAACCGCTGGTGCGTGTCGTATTGCCTCTGCAATTCGGCTTGCCGGAGTTCTACCTGGTCCCGTGCCTGACCATGACCATCGTCTTTATCGAAGCAACCGGGATGTTCCTCGCGCTCGGCGCCATGACCGGCCGGAAAGTCGAACCCGAAGACGTGAAGCGCGGCCTTCGAGCCAACTCGCTTGGCACCGTCATCGGTGCGATCTTCAATACATTCCCTTACGTCTCCTATTCGCAAAATATCGGCCTTGTCGGCGTCACCGGCATCTACAGCCGCTGGGTTTGCGTCATGGGCGGCGTCATCATGCTGGTGCTGGGCCTGATTCCGAAGCTCGCCTTTATTGTCGCTTCGGTGCCGCAATGCGTTCTCGGCGGCGCTGGTTTTATCATGTTCGGAATGGTGGCCGCGACCGGCATCAAGATTCTGTCGACAGTGGACTACGCCGGCCAGCGCAACAACGTGCTGGTCGTCGCGATCGCCATCGGCTTTGGCCTGATCCCGATCGTCTCGCCTAATTTCTTTCGCATATTCCCGGATATCTTGAAGCCCATTTTCGGTGACGGCATTATCCTGACGTCGATCGCGGCCGTTCTGTTGAATGCATTCTTCAACAGGACCAGCAACGAACAGGCAGAAGCCGACACGTTGTTGGCAGCCCAAGCCGCCGAGCATATCTGAGCATCCAGGCGTTCCATCAGGTCGCTCTGCCACATCATCGCACCTGGCCCGCGGAGAAAAAACGATAGACACTGCGGTGCCGATAAACCCCGCCCGGCGCGAGGCGCGGGTCCGGAAAATCCGGCCGGTTGGGCGCATTGGGCCAGATCTGCGGTTCAAGGCAGACCGCATCCGACTGCCGGTACAACCGTCCTCGCTTGCCCTGGATCGAACCATCGAGATAGTTTCCCGAATAGACCTGAAGCCCGGGCTGATCGGTCAGGAGTTCGAGGATTCGTCCCGAGCGCGGCGCCTCGAGTTCGTGCGGCGAGCCGCACTTCGCCGGTGCTATTCAGGCAGAAATTGTGGTCGTAGCCTCTGCCGTGTCGTAGCTGCGCATCGTCATGGCGGATCCGCGCACCGATCGCAGAAGCGGAGCGGAAATCGAGCGGCGTGCCGGCGACGGTCCGCGGCGGTCCCGGCAGCGGAATGGCGTCAGGATCAATCGCAAGAAACCGGTCGGCGGCGACCGTCAGCCGATGGTCAAGTATGTTCACATGTGAAGCGCCCTCGAGATTGAAGAAGCTGTGATTGGTCAGATTGACGATTGTCGGACGATCTGCCCGTGCCGTGAAGCTGATCGACAGCTCGGAAGGCCCGGTCAGGCGATAGCTGACGCGAACGTCCAGCCGACCGGGATAACCCTCCTCGCCCTCGGCGCTGACATAAGCGAGCGTCACGCCGGGTTCCGCACCGTCCTCGATTTCGGCGATCTGCCAAAGCCGCCGGTCAAAGCCGCCGAGCCCACCGTGAAGCGCATGCGCACCGTCATTGGCGGCGAGTTGCACCACCTCGCCTTCGAGCACGAAACGCGCGTTGGCGATGCGATTGGCATAGCGGCCGACGGTTGCGCCGAAAATCCTCGCGCGCGGACATAGCCTGCAAGATCGTCATGCCCGAGCACGACGTCATCACGGTCCCCTCGCGCATCAGGCACCAACAGCGCCTGCAGCGTCGCGCCATAGGTAACGATGTGCGCCTCGAAGCCGCTGACGTCCCGGAGCACGACGCGTTCAACCGCCCGCCCATCCGGCAAGGTGCCGAATAAATCTCGTGCGACCGGCATGGTTGCGTCAGGCATGGTCAGTCTTCGAACGGTTCGACGATCTGGCGTCGGCCAAGCATGAACGCATCGGCGACGAGACGAAGCGGCGTCAGGTCGACATCGCTGGTTCCGGTCGCCGTCAATTCGACAAAGCGGCGGTAGAGCCCGCGATATTCGGCTTCCGGGGCATCGATCAGGACCTCGCTGCCCGCGATCAGGCGAGCGCCGCCGGCGGAAAGCTTCAGCGGCCCGCCATCGGTTTCGACAAGGATATCCCAGCTCTGCGGACCGGTCTGCCGGAAGTCGAATTCGGCCGCGATCGGCAGGCCGGCGGCATCGGAAAGCGAAAGACGGGCGGCAATGGGCGCGTCGCGATTGGCGGGGAAACAAAGCTCGGCCGCCGTGACGAACAGCGGCTGCGGCAGGATGCGCGTGAGAATCGAGAGCGCATTGATGCCGGGGTCGAAGACGCCGAGCCCTCCCGGCTGCCAAATCCAGTCCTGTCCGGGATGCCAGACCCGGACATCCTCCTTCCAGCTGATGGTCACAGAATGGATACGGCGCTGCGCCAGCCAGCGTCGCGCCGGCTCAACCGCGGGGGCAAAGCGCGAGTGCCAGGTCGCGAACAGCGTTCGGCCGGCGCGCGTCGCCGACGCGATCAGGGGATTGAGTTCGCTGAGGCTCGCGCCCGGCGGCTTTTCCAGCATGGTGTGCTTGCCGGCCGCTAGGGCTGCCGCCGCCTGGGCGCGCCGAACCTGCGGCGGCGTGCACAGCACCACGGCATCCACCGGCGGACCATCGCGCAGCAATTCATCGAGCGTGGTGAAATGCGGCAAATCCGCATGCGAGGCATGGCGGCTGGCGATCGCGGCCAGCGTCACGCCATCGGTTGCTGCGATGGCGCGAACATGCTGATCGCGCGCGATCTTGCCGAAGCCGACGATCGCGACACGCAGCACTGTCATGGCAAGTCTCCCGCTTCGACGTTTCTGGGCGATCAAGTCACTACGGAATTTCTCTTTGTCTGAATGGCGGTTGCCTGAGCGTCCATTCTTTGCAGCTCAGTCACTGTTTTGCACAACGACCCCACTTGATACCCGACCTGACCTAAACATCGGTCAGCTAACGAGCAAAAAAGCCTGATTCATTGCGTTTTTGAAGTCTTTGCCAAACCTATGGTTGCCGATCATCGGCCTGGCCAAGACGATAGCTTTGTTCGGGGCTCCCACTGCGATAGCGGCGGCGGAACTCAGAGGTGGCGCGTAACGAGGCCAGTCGGCGTGGCAAAACCATCGAGGGTTCTGATCCGCTTCTCGAGCCACCAGCCATACTCAGGTGACCAGTCCTCGAAGCGAGTGTTGATGTCGAGATCGTGCGCCCAGTGGTGGGCGATATTCGGATTGAACTGCGACTGACGGCCGACAGCGATAAGATCGGCCTGCCCTTTCTGAAGGATGGCTTCGGCCTGCTGCGCCTCGAGAATTATGCCAACGGCCATAGTGTTGATGTCCGCTTCCTTCCGAACGCGCTCGGCAAACGGGACCTGGAATCCGAGGCTACGCGTCACCTGGGCTGCCGTGGCCGCACCGGCGATACCGCCCGAGGAGCAGTCGATCACGTCCACGCCGCGCACCTTCAGTTCGTGCGCAAAGGCGACCGTGTCATCCATGTTCCAGCCCTCCACGGTGCCGTCGACGGACGAAACACGTAGGAAAAGCGGCATCGAGGCCGGCATTTCACGGCGCACCGCCTCGACTATCTCCAACGGAAGCCGCATACGCCCAGCCCGGTCGCCGCCGTACTCGTCATTCCGCGTGTTGGAGATCGGCGACAGAAACGAAGCGAGCAGATAACCGTGCGCCGTGTGGATTTCGATGGTGTCGAACCCGGCATCAACTGCCCGTCTTGCGGCAGCCGCCCACGTGCCGACCATTGTCTTGCACTCGGCAGTCGTCAGTGGCCGCGGCGTTAGCCAGCCTTTTGCGACCGGCTCGGCCGTCGGCCCGACAGGCTGCCAGATCTTGGCGCCGGCTTTCAGATCGTCCTCGGTCAGCGGGCCCATGCCCTGCATGGCGCTCTGCGTCGAAGACTTGCGGCCGCCGTGGCCTAGCTGGATACCGATCGCTGTACCCTGACGCTTCATGAAGGCGATCAGCGGCTTGAAGCTTTCGGCCTGTGTATCGTTCCAGATGCCGAGGTCATTCTCGTTGGTTAATCCAACCTCCTCGACCGCCGTCACCTCGACAAATACGAGACCGAAGCCGCCCAACGCGTAGCGGCCCAAATGGACGACGTGAAATGTGCCGCAGGTATTTCCGGGTTCGCAACGATAATGGACCATCGGTGGCACAACGAGGCAATTCTTCAGCGTGAGCCCACAAATCGTGAGTGGCTGGAACAGCATTGGCTTAGCCACTTTCCCGCCGTTGATGGATCCGTCTGTCATTCGAATATCTCCTTGTATGCTGTGGCCACCTGGCCGGCCCGTGTGGTCAGGCACTGCGCTTTGGGGGCCCTATCGAAGCACGCGAGATGAATTCGTTTGGCACCAGTACGCTGCGCGCTTCATGCGAGCCGCCGTTTCGAATCCGATCGAGCAGCATGCCGGCGGCGATACGGCCGACTTCCGCCTGATCCCAGCCGATGACGGCAATGGGTGGGGTAAACAACTCGGCCAGTTCGGAATGGCCCGACGCGACCACCGAGACATCTTCCGGTATGCGCAGACCACGTCCCCGTATCGCGCGCAACACACCCGACAACATGTCGATACCGCCGGAGATAATCGCCGTCGGCGGGTTGCGCTGTCCCAGCAGCGCCGAGGCGATGCGAAAACCCGCACCGGGCAGAAAGCTGCCGGCGTGGATCAGCGACAGATCGGGCTCGATGCCTTGTAAGGCGTAGGCTTCCCGATATCCCTTTACGCGCGCGCGCGACGGATAGAGCCCGGCTTCGCCGGTAATCAGGGCCACGCGCCGGTGACCGAGACCCAGCAGATGTCCGACAGCGCGACGCATGCCGTCGGCATGATCCGCCATCACCGTATCGGCCCAGTCCACTTCGTCGCGGTCGATCAGCACGATGGGGATATCAAGCTCGCGCAAGAAGGCCTCGAACTCGCCGACAATCGGCGTATACGGCCCCATCATGACCCCATCGGCCTGGCGCCGCGACAACCGGCCGAGCAATTCCCGCTCGCGCTCCTGGCGGCCTTCCGAGTTGGAGATCAGCAGCGAGAAGCCCACCTCATCGAGCACGTCGTGCGCGGCTTTGACGAAACCCGCCAGCTGCGGGATGTTGATCTCGCGCAGGATGCAACCGATCGTATGGGTCGAGCGGTTACGCATGCTCTGCGCCACCGCGTTCGGCGCATATCCCAGTTCATCAATTGCGCGCTGAACCTTGCGACGAATGTCTGGATTAACGGTGGCATGTGCATTAAGCACGCGCGATACCGTGCCGGTCGAGACGCCTGCGGCAATCGCCACGTCGCGGATGGTCAATTTGCTTCCGCGACCTGCCATCTGTTGTTCTGTCATCGTCACTACCGGGCCTGCAAACTCTATCTAACCCATGATATGCCGAAGTGAATTGCGCGGGAGGCCAATCCACCAGCTGCGGGCAAATGATTTGTGCAATTCGCTACCGTTCTCCAAAATGGCATGCCCAGGGGACCAACCGGATGTCGTCCGCGTCGGAGGGATCGCTGTTCATATCTCGAACGACCATTGCTCGGCCACCAGGCTGTATCGTCCAGCCTCGCGGCGCATATGGCCGAAGCCCGGAAAATGCAAATGCATGCCGCCGACCAGCATGTCGTCGGAGACGACCATATCGAATATCATCTGCCGCGCGACGGCGGCGGCTTCGGGGTCGGCGTCGAACTCCATCGTCACTTCGGGGCGCGCGACCTGGATCTCGGGTACGTGCACCGTATCACCCCAGACGACCATCGAGTGGCCTGCAGAGGAGATGACGTAAGCGGTATGGCCGGGCGTATGACCGGAAATCGGAATGGCGGTCACACCGGGCAGCACCTCGCCTTTCTTGAAGGTACGCACGCGGTCGGCGGCCATGTAAGGCGAGAGCTGCGTACGTCCGGCCTCGAAATAACGCCGTCTCGGACGCTCGGCCGCCCTGGCCATCGCTTCGTCGTTGAACCAGTGATTGATCTCGTTCTCATGGACGATGACTTCGGCGTTGGGAAACAGGCGCGTTCCGGTCGCAGCGTCGGTCAGGCCGTTGGAGTGATCGGGATGAACGTGAGTCAACAGCACCCCGTCGATTGAAGCCGCATCGATTCCGGCGGCGGCGAGATTTGCCGGCAGACGGCCGCAGGTCGGGCCCATCAGGTCGGCGGAGCCGCAGTCAATCAGGTAGGTCCGGCGGCCCACACGCAGGGCGAACGCGTTGACCGAGATGCGCGGCGGTGACGTCCTGTGATCGCGCGCGAGGATGGCTTTGGTTTCTTCTTCAGGGATGTTACGAAAGATCGCGTATCCCATGTCGACGTAACCGTCGCTGAGACCGGAGACCACTACATCGCCAAGCCTGCGATGATAGACGCCAGCGACCTGCGTCAGGGGCAAACTACTCATCGCGCATCCTCTTTCCAAAACCTGGCAACGACGGCAGGATCGTCGCGTCTGTGGTGCCAGCTCCGGCCGACGCGAAGTCCTGCCTTGGACCACAGCCTGATCTGCATCAGCGCATAGGCCCAAGTGACGGCAAAAACATCCATCACGGGTGCGCCGGCGATCTCGCGGACCCCATGGCGGACAAGGAGTTCCGCCAAAACACCTTCGGCCGGAATGATCACGTCGGCACCGCGCGCCACCAGGCGTTCGGCCACGGCGGTGAAATTGGCGATGACGGGGGCCGGATCGGCGTAAGCAAGCGCCAGCGCTGGTTCGTCGAGCGGCGGATCCATTGCCGCGACCTCAAGCACGCGGGCGGCAAGTTTGTGCTTGTCGACCGCAACTTTCGTCATCCATTGCACCGCCGGAGCGTTGGAAACCAGCCCCAAATAGCTGCCGAGCGAACAACCGACCAGAAGCCCGCTTTCGGTGAGCGAGGCCACGGGGATGTCGACGGCGGAGCGGATCTCGCGCAGGAACGGCTCGCTGAACGAACCGATGACGAAGGCGTCGTAGCCCTGCCGCTCGGCCGTTATTGCATAGTCGATGACCCGATCGAGCGTCCGGTGATAGGCAAACGCATTGCCCAGCACCGCGGTCGCCGAGGCGCCGCCATACGACCCGGCCGGAAGCCCATGGACGACGACCTCGGCGTCTCCGTCGAGGATCTCCGCCGCATGTGCCTCAAGCGCGCGCTTGTAGACGTCCAGGTGATCGAGCTCGTTGACCGATTGATGCCAGATTCGAAGCGCCGATCCCTTGTTCGGAGTTGTTCGCGTCATGCGTCGATCCGATCAATAGTCAGGCGGAGCGAACGGATCGAGCCGAGTTCCTCCAGATTCCAGAGCTGGTCGAACAGCGTCGCAGCCTGCGCACGCTTGAAAACCCGCGTTGCGCAATCCATGAACTTGTCTTTGAGTTCGTCCCGCGAGAGCGGCTGCTGCCAGCTGCCTTTGGCGTGAACGACCGGCGCGTGCTCCAGCACCTGACCGGACGCAAGCACGACGCTAACCCGATCGGTCGGGGCAAACGGTTGATCCCCGGGCATGACTTCATCTGTTGTCGTGCAGCGAACCTTTGCGAAGGTGGCGCCGACTTCCGGCCGCGAAACAAACTCGTCGGTGAGTTCGGCAAGCCCGACACGCCCGGCGATCAGCGCGGCTGCCATCGCGAATTCCATGCTGAATTTGGCCTCGAGACCGGTCTGCGGATTGGTGTTGCGCAGCATCAGCTTCTGCGTGACGCCGGTGTGGACCCGGATTTCCTTGATATCGTCGTGTTTCAGCTTGTGCTCACTCACCAGGCCAAGCATCGCGTCGATCGAGCGGTGGGTGGCATAGCAAGTCGGATAGCGTTTGACGTTGATGCCGAGGTCTGCCAGCCGCCAGTTCTTGCCGATGTCGATCGTTCCATTATCGATATTCGGCGTACCGGAAGGCGAATGGGCGCGCAGGAAACCGGTTTGATGCTCGAGCACGTCGAGCGAAGCGGTAAATCCCTGATCGGCGAGGCGTGCGGCAAGTACGCCCGACTGGGCGGTGCGGCCGGCATGCAGCGATTTGGTCATGGTGCCGAAATTGGCGACCAGTCCCGAAGCGAGCGAAGCGGCGATAGCGATGGCATGCGCCGTCCTGGTCGAATCGAGCTTGCGCAACCGGGCGCAGGCGGCAGCGGTGGCCAGCGCTCCCATCACCGCCGTCGGATGAAAGCCACGCTCGTGGAAGTGACCGGGTTCGAGGGCTGCGACTTGCGCCCATACTTCATAGCCCGCGACATAGGCCGCAAGCGCATCGGTACCGCTGGAATCGAGCGACCAGCCCCCGGCCAGAATGGCTGGGACCAGCACCGCGCTCGGATGACCCGCAAGCGCCACATCATCATAGTCAAGCACATGCGCCGCAACGCCGTTGACGAGCGCCGCATCCGATGCCGCGAGATTTCGGCCCGACGGAATCTCCGGCGCGCCGTCGTTCTGGGTGGAGGCGGCCACCATGGCCGACACAATTCGTACCGGTTGTTCTGCCGCGCCGGCGATCATGACACCGACGCAGTCGACGATACCGATGCGCGCTGCCTCCCGGCATCTGTCGGGCAGGTCGGCCGGCCTAAGGCCAGCGACGAAATTCGCGGTTTGACGGGTGATATCCAGCATGGTCGCCTCCTCAATAGGAACGTGGAAGACCGAGCACGTGCTGCGCCACGTAAGCGAGCACCATGTTGGTCGAAATCGGAGCCGTCTGATAAAGCCGCACCTCGCGCCACTTGCGCTCAACATCGTATTCCTGCGCAAAGGCAAAGCCGCCGTGGGTCTGGAAAGCCGCGTCCGCTGCCTTCCAGGTAGCCTCGGAGGCGAGCAGCTTGGCGATGTTGGCGTCCGCGCCGCAGGGGCGCCCGGCCTGGAACAGCGCCGCGGCGCGCCGGCACATCATATCAGCCGCTTCGAGTTCGGCATGGGCGCGCGCCAGCGGAAACTGGACGCCCTGGTTCTGACCGATCGGCCGGCCGAACACGCGCCGCTCATTGGCATAGGCGACACCCTTGTTGAGAAGCCAGCGCCCATCGCCCACGCATTCGGAGGCGACGAGGATGCGCTCGGCGTTCATGCCATCGAGGATGTAGCGAAAACCCTGCCCTTCCTCGCCGATCAGGTTCTCCACCGGCACTTTCAAATTCTCGATGAATACCTCCGTGGTGTTGTGGTTGATCATCGCCTTGATCGGGCGGATCTCAACGCCGTTGCCCTTGGCCTCGCGCAAGTCGACGAGGAAGACGGACAGCCCGTCCGTGCGCCGCTTGACCTGGTCGAGCGGCGTCGTGCGCGCCAGCAGCAACATGAGATCGGAGTGCAGCGCACGCGATGTCCAGATCTTCTGGCCGTTGACGACATAGACATCGCCCTGACGCTCCGCGCGGGTCTTGAGCTGGGTGGTATCGGAACCGGTGTTGGGCTCCGTCACGCCAAAGGCCTGGAGCCGCAGTCTTCCCGCGGCGATCTCCGGAAGATAGCTGCGCTTCTGCTTCTCGCTGCCGTGCCGCAGCACCGTGCCCATGATGTACATCTGCGCATGCGCGGGACTGGCGCTGCAGCCATTGGCGTTGATCTCTTCCAGGATAACTGCCGCCGCGCGGAGCGGCAGGCCTGAGCCGCCGTATTCTTCCGGAATGAGCGCGCCGAGGAACCCCGCTTCCGTCAGCGCGGCGACGAACTCGGTCGGATAGCCGCTGCGGTCATCGAGCTTCCTCCAGTATTCGCCGGGAAAGCCCTTGCATATCTGCCGCACGGTATTGCGCAGTTCGGGAAAATCCTCGCCCAAGGCAACGGTGACCTCCATATCAGCCGTTTGAGCGGTGTCGTGATAATTCATGTCATATCCTTTCAGGCGGCGGCGCTGGCCGACACGCGGTATGTTTTTGGCAGCCCGGCGCGGGCGATCGCGCCGGAGAATCGCTCGCCCGGCAGCCAGCTCTCCACTTCCCGTCGCAGGGCAACCAGCATTTCAACATCGGCGCCGGTGTCGAAGCCGAGCTGCTCCAGCAGGAAGACAGTGTCTTCGGTGTCGATATTCCCGGTGGCGCCCGGCGCGAACGGACATCCGCCGAGTCCGGCGAGCGAAGCGTCGAACGCGCGCACGCCCGCTTCCAGTGCGGCCGTCACGTTGGCCAGGCCAAGACCGCGCGTGTCGTGAAAATGGCAGGCGACCGGTAGCGGACGAACGGCAGCGATCACCGCGCCCATCAGCCGGCGAGCCTGGCCGGGATCGCCATAACCGACGGTATCGGCAATGATGATTTCGTCAGCGCCCATCTTGGCCAACCGCACGGCGATCTCGACCACCCGCGCTTCCGATACCGCGCCCGAGATGGTGCAGCCGAAGGCGGTCGCGATACCCGCACCGAGTCCGATCCGTGTTCCGGGACGCTGGTCCCGCGCCGCGGCGATGCGCGCAAAATCCAGCAGGGAATCCTCGGTACTGCGGCGAACGTTCGCTTGATTATGCTCCTCGCTCGCCGACAGCACATAGTTGACCATCGGCACGCCGAGCGCGAAAGCCCGCTCCGCGCCCTTCAAATTCGGGACGAGAACCGACGGCCGCAAGCCTCGCATCGCCAGCGCCCCCCGGGCCACCTCCTCCGCGTCGGCAAATTGCGCGATGACCTTGGCCGGCACGAATGAAGTTACCTCGATTTCACGAATCCCGGCTTCCAGCGCCCCCCGGCACCATGCGAGCTTTCGCGCGCTCGGCAGGATGGTCTTCACCATCTGAATGCCGTCCCTGGGCCCTACTTCGCGAACATGAGCTTTCTCGCGCATCTGGCGGCTCTCCTCTATTTGCCCTGAAAGTTCGGTTTGCGGCGCTCGTTGAAGGCACGTACGCCTTCGCGGCGGTCTACCGTCGGAACCAGCCGGTTGTAGGCTTCGATCTCGAAGACAAGACCATCCGCCAGCGACATCTGCAGACCGCGATGGATCGCCTGCTTGGCCTGACGCACCGAGATCGGGCCGTTAGCGGCAATACGACGGGCGATGGCGAACGCCGCCTCCAACAATTCCCCTGATGGCAACACCCGATTGACCAATCCCCATTGTTCGGCCTCGGCGGCCGAGAATGGCAGGCCGGAAAGGATCAGCTCCTTGGCGCGGCGTTCACCGACGGCGCGCGCCAGATTTTGCGTGCCGCCACCGCCCGGCATGATGCCGAGGGTCACTTCGGTCAATGCGAAGCGGGCATTGGTCGAAGCGTAGACGAAGTCGAGCGCCGCCGCGATCTCGCAGCCGCCGCCGTAAGCCGCGCCATTAATCGCTCCAATCACCGGGATCGGGCAGCCCAGGATAGCACGCAGCATGCGCTCGAAGACGAGATGCTGGGCTTGCCAGGCGTCATCGGTCATGCCGTTACGCTGCTTCAGATCGCCACCGGCGCAAAAGGCCTTGTCGCCTTGCCCGGTCAGAATCACCGCCCGAAGGCCTTTGATGTCGGTCGAGAAGCCCTCAAAGAGTTCGACCAGATCGAGGCCCATCTGGGTGTTCATGGCATTGGACGCCTCCGGCCGGTTCAAGGTGACCAGCAGGATGTTGCCGTCACGCCGTTCGACGTTGATCGTCTGGAAATCACTTTGCATTAGTCGTCCCCTTGCTGGCGGATGTTCGAAGGATGGCATTGTGCTGACCCAGCGCCGGCGCAGCCGTGCGAGCGCGGGGCCGCGTGCCGTCGAAGGCGAGCGGTATGCCGACGAGTTCGATATCGTCGTCCGCACACCGCACCGTCATATCGAGCGCCTGGGTTTGGGGATGCCGCGCGACCTGATCGGTGGTGAGTAGCGGCGCATTGGGAACGCCCGCCTCGTCGAGAATCTTGCCGAGCGCATCGGCCGAATAGCGGCGCACCGCCGCTTCGATTTGCGGGATCAACCGCTCGCGATTGACGACCCGGGCCGGATTGGTTGCAAAGTCGGGATTGGAAGCGAGCGCCTCAAGGCTCAGCGCGAGGCACAGCTTGCGGAACAGATTGTCGTTGCCGGCGGCGATCATCAGCCAGCCATCGGAAGCCTCGAAGGCCTGATAGGGCGCGATTTCCGCAGTACCCGAGCCGTATGGTTTGCGCACCTCACCTGAGGCCGCGTAGCCGGCCAGCGGCACCGTCATCCAGGCCAGTCCCGTCTCGTAGAGCGAAGTCGCGACGCTGCGTCCCTGACCGTCCTTGTTGCGCGCGACCAAGGCTGCGAGCATGCCAATCACGGCCCACATGCCGGAACCCATGTCGACCAGGGAAACCCCGACGCGCACGGGCGGGCGGCCGCCTTCGCCGGTCACACTCATGATGCCCGTGCTGGCCTGGGCGAGCGGATCGTAGCCCGGTTTGCTGGCGAGCGGCCCCGTAGCGCCAAAGGCGCCGATGTCGCACCAGATCAGCGAGGGCTTCTCGGCGCGCAGCGCGTCGGCCGTGAAGTCCGAATTTTTCCAGGATTCCGGGCCGCAGGTTCTGGATGACCGCATCGGCGTCGTCCAGAATCAGCGACCTCAAACTTTCACAGTCGCCCGGTGCGCCGAAATCGACGGTGACGCCCTCCTTGCCGCGATTGAGGCTGTGGAAGACGCTTGCCGTCTCATTCCAGAACGGCGGACCCCAACCACGTGCATAGTCGCCGCTCTTGGGGTTTTCGACCTTGATCACGCGCGCACCGAGATCGGCCAGAATGAGACCCGCATAGGGCGCGGCTACGCTGTGGCCAAGTTCGACCACGGTGATGCCTGCAAGCGGTTTATCGACGTCGGCCATCAGGATTTGTCCATCGCGTTGTCGGCAACGAGCACGGCGCCATTCACAAAGCTCGCGCGATCGGAGAGCGCAAAGACGATAAGGTTGGCGAGTTCTTGCGGCGTGCCCCAGCGCGTGTTGCGCATGGAGTTGTTCTCCGACCAACGCCGGCGTTCGGCTTCCGCCTCTTCAGCGCCCAGGCTTCGCTTGGCCAGTTCGCGTTCCCATTTTGCGAAACGTTCCGGTGTGTTGACGAATCCCGGGACGACGCAATTGACGCGGATGTTGTGCGGTCCGAATTCATTGGCTAGAATCTTCGAGAACCGGATTTCCGCCGACTTGGCCGGACCGGTGCAAGACGACAGGAACGGCGGCATCGTCACCATGATGCCGGTTTCGCCCGATACGTTGACGATGCTGCCTCCGTTCTGGCCGATCATGATCGGGATGATGCGCTGGCAGATGCGGAACTGGGCGAAGAAGTTGATCGCCATGCCATATTGCAGCTCCTCGTCGGTGACCTCGAGGAAAGGCTTGTAGGTGCCCGTGCCGGCATTGTTGACGAGGATATCGATGCGGCCGAGGCGATCGCGCGCGACCGTCGGCAATCGCTCGATCTGCTTCACATCGGCGACATCGAGCGAAAGCGTCTCGACCTTTGCGCCCGTTGTCTTCTCGATGTCGGCGCGGGCCTCAGTGAGCGCGTCTTCGCGCCGTGCGCAGACCAGTACCTTGACCCCCTCCTCCGCCAAAAGGCGCGCGGTCTCAAGACCGATGCCCTTGCTGCCGCCGGTGACGATGGCCGTCTTGCCTTCGAGTCCAAGTTTCACTTTTTGTTTTCTCCCTGAGAGCTGGTGAGGCGATCGAGCAACGTGCGCAGCGACATCGATCCACCGTTGCGCGCCGAGGCGAAGACCTCCGCAGCGAGTTTGCTTCCCTGGCCAACCGGAATTCCAGATCCGACCAGACGAGCTTCGAACACCTCCGTGGCGCGCGCCTCGTCCTGGAAAACCAGGGTCCTCGGCGCCTCCCTTGCCGTACGGCGGTGGCGTGTACCGTTAACCATTTCGATTTCGACGGTCGCGTCGAGATGCGTCCCCATGTCGTCAGGCTCTACTGTCGTCTTCCCGACGAGCGCCAAGATCTCCGGATCCTGGCGGTACTCGACGCCCATGTCGTAGTTCAATCGCCCATAACGCAGCATGGCAGCGACCGCGAAGGCGGTGCTGGCCTGGGTCTGCACCGTCCTTGTAAAGGGTCCCTTGAAGGACGTCCCCGGGTACTCCGTATAAGGACGCCAGATCGCGACAGTGATCCGCTTTGTCAGCGACAGGTCGATGCGGTCGCGGTGAAGCAGATGGGCCGCCAGCACGGCCGACATGTTGTCGCCAAGGGTGGCGAAGGGTTTGGCCATGATGCCGATCATGGTCGCGGTATCGGGAGCCCGCAGCCATGTGTCGGGAACGCGATCAAGGCCCGCGAGCGAACGCAACAAGCCCTTGGGTCCCTCCAATGCATCTGGCGCTCCCTGCACGCCGCGCGCCGCGAGTTCGGCGGCGATCAGGCCACCATGGGCGGCGCGGCCGTTCTGCACACGCCACTCGTCGGAGCCGCAGCGTACCGGCTCGAGCGTGCCGCCGGTCGTGCAGGCCGCGATAGCGATTGCGTTCGTGGCCCGCGCAGCATCTAGCCCAAGCATAACGGCTCCCGCCACGGCGGCACCGATGGTGCCGAAGGTCGGGCTGGTACGCACGCCCCGACCGATCAAGCCGCGGGCAACGGCTTCGCCGGCACCCAGCCATTTAAGAGTGGAATAGCCGGCCGTAAGCGCGGTCAGCGCGGTGCGTAATGGCGCATCCAGCGTCTCGCCGAGACTGATCGCAACCGGCGAAATCAGGGATCCCGGATGGGTCCATGAGTTGTGATCGGTATCGTCCTGAAAGTGAGCGTGCACGGCGATGCCGTTGGCTAGAACCGCCTCGGACAAAGGCGCGTGCTTGCCGTCCGCCCAAATGCGCGCCGTCCGCGGCCCCGGCGCAATCGGCGTCGTCATGGCGCGGGCCGCCACGGTCGTCGGCTCGTCACGCGCGGCGAGCGCCAATCCGAGCGAATTGAGCAGGCAAATGGCGGCCTTCACCGCGACCTCGGGGGCAAGCTCGCTGGCGGCCGTCGTCGCAGCGAACGTACCCAGACGCAACGTTGCATTCACCGTGCTCGGCATCACAGATACTCCTCAGCGAGAGCGAGATCGCGGATCTCGGCGACGCTGCCGCTGCGCCGCACTTCACCGCCGCGCATCACATAACCGCGGGTGGCAAGCTTCAGCGCCGGACGCGCCATCTGCTCGGTCATCAGAATGGTTGTGCCGCGCCGCTGCATATGCCGGATCGCCTCGCTGATCCGCACGATCCAGACCGGAGCAAGTCCGAGGAAGGGTTCGTCAAGCAGCAGCAGCTTCGGAAACGAACTCATCGCGCGCGCAAGGGCGACAATTTGCTGCTGGCCGCCGGATAATTGTCCAGCCGGCTGACTTGCGCGCTCCCCAAGCATCGGAAAGATGCCGCAGAGCCATTCCCATGCCTCGCGTTGGGCCGAAGCGCCCCGTCCGCAGGCACCACTCAGCACGTTGTCCTTGACCGTCATGGTGGCGAACACGCGGCGGCCTTCCGGTGAATAGCCCATACCGGCGCGAGCTCGCCCGTCGCAGGGCAACGCGCTGATGTCCTCACCAGCGAAGCGCACTCTGCCGCGCGACGTTGCAGCAAGGCCGATGACGGCATTGATCAGGCTCGACTTGCCGGCGCCGTTAGCGCCGACCAGCAGGACCGTGTCGCCCTTGGCGACCTCAATCGAGACGCCGCGCAGCGCAGTAATGCCGCCATAGCGGACTTCCAGATTCTCAACCGCCAACATCAGGCTGCCTCCTCGTCGACCGTTCCGAGGTAGGCGTCGATGACATCCTTGCGCGCTAGTACCTCGGCTGGCGCGCCCTCGGCCAGCACCCGGCCGGAGTCAAGAACCAGAATTTCGGGCAGAGACGGCGCACGAGATCCATGTCGTGCTCGACGATCAGGATGCCGCAACCCAGTTCCCCCCTTGCATGACGGACGAGAGCATCGACCCGCAGGCGTTCGCGCCGTTCCAGGCCGGCCGCCGGCTCATCGAGCAGCAGCACTTTCGGCCGAACAGCATAGGCAAGAAGGAGGCCGAGCATCTTCTGCAGCCCGTAAGGCAGCTTATCGCTCTGCTCGTCAAGCTGCGGTGCGAGTTCGAATTCATCGACCAGCGGCGCGATGGCGTTCCATGCCGGTTGGCCACCGCCGCTGAAGCGCACGGCACGAGAGATATTTTCGCGAACCGTCGCCGTCCGGAAGGTGTTGGTCTGCTGAAAGCTACGGACGATTCCCATGCGGCTGATGACGTGAAGCGGTTTTCCGGTCATCGAATTGCCGTCGATCAGGACGCGGCCCGCGGTCGGCGGGAGCATGCCGCAAATGACATTGATCAAGGTGGTTTTGCCGGCGCCGTTCGGGCCGATGACGCCAAGCACTTCGCCTGGCGGAATGGAAAAACTGACGTCAGTGAAGACATGCAGCCCGCCAAAGCGCTTGGAGATGGAGGCGACTTCGAGGAGCGCCCCGCCGCCCTTGCGGCTTTCTTGTTCGCCGTTAATGGTTGCGGCTCCGCCGGTCATGGTTGCGGCTCCGTGGTAACCGGCAAGCGCAGCGGCGCCGCGTTCATGGAAGTCCGCGACTGCTTGGGCGCGAAGCGCAGAGCGAGCCGGTAGAACGTCCCAACGATCCCGTCGCGCGCCGCCAACACCACCACGACGATCAGAAAACCGAACAGGAACTGCGAATATTCGCCGCGCAACGCAAATATTTCGTCCGCCCAAATCAACAAGGTGCCGCCGACCATCGGCCCAAGCATGCTGCCTTTGCCGCCGATGATGGCGTAGGCTATGTAATTCACCGACGAGAGCGGGCTGAAAGACGTCGGATGCGCCGTGAGCAGCATGTTGACCAATGCAAAGCCCGCAAGGCCCGACACGCCCGCCGCAATCGCGAAACCAAACGCCTTGTAGTGCCAGACTACCAGTCCGAGGCTTTGGGCGAGCAGTTCGTTTTCCTCGATAGCGGCGAAATGCTGGCGCAAAATCCGGGTGACCGCGGCGGTGACGATCGCTGCGGCAAGCGCCAGAGTCCAATCGTGACCTGAAGCACTGCCCGGTTGTCGCCAAGCTCCAGCCCAAAGAATGTCACAACAGGCATGCCAACGAGGCCGTTGGAACCTCCGGTCCATCCCGGTGTCTCGAACAAGACCAGTTGCGTGATCTCGGTGAGGACGAAGGTGACGAGCACGAAGTAGACGCCGGTCAGGCGAAGCACCAAAGCGCCGAGCGGCAGCGCAAACAGCGCCGGCACCACGAAACTGGCGAGACCGAGCAGCAAGACATCAGTCACACCGTGACGCACCCCCGGCGATCGCAACCGTATAACCACCGATCGCCATAAATGTCGGCACCGCGAAGGTCATCAGGTTCATACGCAACATGATGTAGACGCTGAAAGCCGCCGTTATCGCGATCAATATCTGATTGGCCAGCGAATAGATCATCGGGTTCTGGCTGACCCATGGAATCACGAAGGCGAAGGCGATGACCGCGACGGCGGACTTCTCAGCACTGCCTCCGCCGCTTGTCGTGGAAGGGAAGAGCGCGGTCATATGCTCAAGCTCCTCGAACTCGATGGCCGAAAAGCCCTGAAGGCCTTACCACCAGCATGATCAGCACGAGCACGAACAGCGCGAGCGCGCCTTTCGATCCGCCGAGATAGACCGACGAAAAGGCTTCCACCATGCCAACGATAAAGGCCGCCACCGTCGCGCCGCCGACGCTGCCGAGGCCTCCGAGAATGACGATGAGGAACGATGTCGCCAGCACCGGATCGCCCGATATGCGGCGCAAGCGACAGGATCGGCGTGACCAGGGCGCCGGTGAGCCCGGCCAGCCCCGTCGCCAGCGCGAAAGCTGCCGGGAACAGAACCGCGGGGCGCAACCCTGCGCCGTCGCCACCGCGCGATCATCGGCAAGCGCACGCAGCGCACGGCCGAAATCGGTGTGGTACATCAACCCGAGATCGACAGGATGCCGATGACGCAGGCACACCGCAGCACGATCAGGTTCTCGATCGGCAGATAGAAGCCGTGGGCGCGAATGACGCCGCTCAAGGGAAAAGTGAAGGCGGGCGATTGCGGCCCGAATACCACCAGCATGCCGCTCGACATCATCATATAAAGGCCGAGCGTCAGCATCAGCGTCGCCAGATGATCGTCGATCAGGCGATCGAGCACGAAGCGTTCGAACAAATATCCGAGCGCAGCCGTCGCGAGCGCCGCGCCCACCACCGCCAGCAGGATATGGCAGGCCGAGATAAGTCACCGCTGAATAAGCGAGATATCCGCCCAGCACATAGAAGCCGCCATGCGCGAAATTGACCACTCCGAGGATGCCGAAGATCAGGGTGAAGCCCAGGGCGAGCAGCGCATACTGCGCTCCGAGGCTGATGCCGATGAGGCCGGTGGCGACGAAGCCCTGCACGGTGTATCCGCTACTTGCTGCCGGCCGCGTCGACCTTCATCGTCGGCTGCAGCTTGCCGTCCTTCACGAGTCCGACGCCGAAGGGGAACGACAGTTCCTGGTTGATGCCGAAGAAATCCTGACCGATCCAATGTCCGGAACCGGCGTTGGGATCTTCCACCGGCAATGTGCGCAGCACCTCGGCCACCTTGTTCGTATCGGAAATCGTGCCTGCCTTGGCGATGGCCTTGACCACCATGCGAGCAGCAGAGACCCATTGGAAGAACAGATTGTTCTCGGGGCGTTCGGTACCGAGCAATTTCTTGTATTCGTCGGCGATCAGCTGCACCTTCTCGTCGATAAAGACAGGCTCATACCAGTAGAAGTCCTTCAGCACCGCATCGCCGCCGGCGACGCGAGAGATCTCGCCGTAACCCGGCCCCCCAAGACGACCGATCGGCCCCTCAAAGCCAGCCTGACGCAGTTGCTTCACCAGGATGCCGGCATCACCGGGCGGCGAGGAGGCGAGATCGACGGCCTCCGGCTTGGCATTCATGATCCGCGTCACGATCGGCGCGAAGTTGGCGGTGCCGCGCTGATAGTATTCCTCGACCGCAATGATGCCGTTCTTCTTGTAAGCATCAGCGTCGACGCTTGCGATGTCCGTGCCGCCCTGATCGTTCGGTGCGATCAGCATCACGCTCTTGATGCCGAATTTCTGTTTGGCGATCTTGATGATCGGGTCGGCCCAGCCCGAGGGGCCGGGTCCCATATGGAAGACCAGCGGAAATTGCGGCCCGATCGCATCCTTGGCGTAACTGTTGCCCATCACCAGCATCGAGTTGCGCTTGGCGATCGGTTTCACGCCCGTCATCTCGGGAGAGCCGATCGGCCCGATGATGAATTTGACACCCTGCCCTGCCAGCGTATTGGCCGCTGCGGCAGCGCCCTCGGCCGTGTATTTGCTGTCGATGGCGACGACGTTGACCTTGCACGACGCGCCATTGATCCTGATCAGGCCGTCCCGGTTGGCTTCCGCCGCAACGAATTCCACTGCACCACGAAGCGCCAGCCCCCATTGTGCAGCGGGACCAGACAGGACGCCGACGACGCCGAGCGTCAATTCCTGTTCGGCGGCTATGACCGAGGTGCTCGAACTGGCGAGCGCGACGCCAACAGCGGCACCGGACAACAGCAGATTTCTGCGTGTAATGCTCATGACTTCTCCCTGCAATTTTTTGCGGCTGTTTCGCCGTCCACCTGTTGGGTGGAAACCTTTTTCCGGGGCCGCGCGTCATACCGCTCGGCGCCGAGACGCTAGGCTGGGGAAAAACACCTGTCAATGAAACGTTTCATATGATTTCGGGTAAATCGGCCTTAGCCGCTCCAAGCCTGACTAGAAAAATCCAAAATATATAGAACTTTCAATGATATTTGACCCGGCCGGTAAATTGAAAGGGGATCGAGCAAGACCGGATGATCACACAATGGAACGTTTCACTTGAATTCACTGCAGCAACTTGGCTTACGCAGGAAGGCACCGACCGTTGGCAGAAACAACGGGCATTTTCCGTCGCTTGGTCCATGTACGTCTGCAAATCCATATCCGCCCAGCCCTGGTCTGAACTCCAGTTGGAAACCATTCCAGCGACACCCGCGAAGTAGCTCTTGAAGTGCTCCAACAAACGCCGGCGGTTGCCTTGAGCCACGACCTTTCCGATCAGGCTGCAAAAATCGTTGGAAACTCCGGACGCGATCGGACCTGGTGACGCAAAGCGCCATGCGCAGCTAAATTTGAGAATAGCGGCCACGCGCAAAGCCATTTCGTTGCGCAAATCGTTGCGCTTTAACTGTATGAAATCGCTATGTTATTGATATAATGGTTGGGGTGGCAGGATTTGA
Organism: uncultured Pseudomonadota bacterium; assembly: GCA_963729395.1. Taxonomy (GTDB): domain Bacteria; phylum Pseudomonadota; class Alphaproteobacteria; order Rhizobiales; family Xanthobacteraceae; genus Bradyrhizobium. The sequence goes on from CAVSOS010000021.1 coordinate 62,967, forward strand.
ACCTGCGACCCCTGCGTCCCGAACGCAGTTATTAGCGCTGAAAAGTCGAGAGTTTTGGCTTCATCCGATCTCGACTATTTTCGTTCGTTCCCGACGTAGCCGGGGTTATCCCGGGGTTGGCCTTTCATGCGGCATACAGGTTTCGAACAAGAATTGGGGAAAATTGACATGAGTGAAGTAGAAATCATCCAAGACGAGATGCGCCTTTTTGCACTTGAGACCGTGGTTTGCCAGTTATGGGCAATGACGTTTGCCCAATTGCCTTCGGGCGCCTTTGAGAAGACGCGCTCTGCTTGGCTTGAGGGGGCCCGGCAGAAGGCTTTTGCAGGCGCGGACGCGGCGATGTCCGATCTCTTTTCGGCGGAACTTGAGGGCGCGCTAGAGCGTCTATCAGGGATGATGAATCTCACCTTCAAAGGGTTGGGAAATAATCAACTTCCAAGCCCGCTCTAGGGTCATTTGGCTTTCTTCTTTTTCTCAGCCTTCTCGACCTTCAGACGAGCGCCCCGCAATGCGGCCTCAAAACGTTTTTAGATTCTGCGGGGTCAAACTCTTCAGGATCTTTTTTCTTTTTAGTGCCCTTTCAATCTGCCGTCTCGTTTGAGAGGCCGAAGCTGGTTCCATAGTCTGATGATTTCGCGGTATTTTGCCGTGTCCATCGCGTCCAGCCGGCTCCAAGGCCAATGTGAACGAAGAGAGAACAACAAAACTCAAGCCGCTAGTGATTGGGGTTCGGGCAAAGGCGATCTACTAGCTAGCTGCGCGATATCCACCTTGACCGAACAGGGAGAGCCCGCGTTTGGTTTTTCCAGTCTCCCTCACACGCGGAGGCCGCCCACCTGGCGCGACGCTTGCTTATGTCACGCCGGAGCGGATTTGGTACGTCCCAATTTGAACCTCCCGTTCGTCGCGGTGACACATGTTTGGATTAGTCTGTGTCCCGTTTTAACACCGCGTCAGTTTCAACTTATCGCGCCTATTTTAGCCATTGGGGGTTTCAATGAGTTCTCTCCAGCAGCGCACCACATCTGTCACGGACACGCGACTTGCGGCCATCGCCGCCGCCACGGCTAATTTAAAAGCTCAGTTATCTGAATTAGAACGGCTGCGCCAGCAGGTCAGAAAAGCGCAACTGTCGGCGTAGGCATATGTCTGCCGAAATTCAGTTCGATAGCGACATCCAGTCGGATGGAAACAATCTATCGGTTTGGGCTTCAATAACGGCGCTCGAATACTGTGCAGGATTCCGCGTGCAACAATTTATCAAGTTCCGCTTTTTGCCGACGCTATCACGCGTGAAATCGCACGCGATAGGCTCGAGATTTTTGATCGTTTGGGGTCTGCCCTAGCCGCCAAAATCGTTCGCGATCCAAGCGGTCAGGTAGAGCTGCAGCCGACGGATCTAACGGCTTGAAGCAAAGGGGCGCGGAGCTGAGCCCGCGCACTCATCCTGGCCGCCTCGCCTGGGCGGCGATCCATTGCCGTTGCGCTTCCTGACCGATCGACGCAGGGCGCTTCGTTCCGATTTATGACCAAATCCACAGTTGCGAGCGTTCAATAGTGAACAGATGGAAACGATCAATTTCGACTTAAATTCCGCCATTCGCTCAAGTTAAAGCATACTTCCGATCAGCCCGGACTCGGCCGCTCTTTTCATTTTGAATCCGGATCGCAAAGCTACTAATTGGGGCAAACGGAAGCTGTGAGCGGGACGAAAAAGCCGCTCGGGACCTTAAGGGGTAAGGTTAAACCTCAGTCGCGATTGCGGGACCGAGTAGCGTTGCTATCGTGCTTCAATGAACAGCAAGATCGCCTACGACGTTTATCGCGGGACCAGCGACCGCACATTGCGTTTAGCGACTATGCCGGGCGCGGGCCTGCCTACGCACGTCAAGCGCAAAGATTGGATAGTCGACCGTGAAGAACGCGCTTTTCATGTGGGCAACGATTTTGACTGCACGAAGAGCAGGGCCAGAACGAGGCGTAAAAAATCGTTCAGCCACCTGATGAGGCGGCGGAAGTTGTAACCGGCCGCGGCGAGGACAGCGTTGTTGGCGTCGCCGTGGCGTCCGGCAAGGTAGTTGCGGCCCATTCGGTGCTCCTCCTTGGTATGGCCGATGACGGGCTCGACGGCGGCGCGCCGTTTCATCTCTCGTTTGATGGCCGGCGTCACGCGACGCTTCTGCCTGGACGTGTAGACTTTGAACTTATATTCGGACGGCGCGTTGTGGCCGCGGTAACCGGCATCGGTGTGGGCCCGTTCGATGGTATTGCCGACGAGTTGCTCGATCGCCGGAATGACGGCGGCCAGCGTATGGCCATCATAGGGGTTGCCTGGCAGCGCTTGCGCATGGACGACGAACTGGCCGCCCTTGCTGTGCTTGAGGGTGGTGGTAACGCTGACCTTGACGCCGAACTCGTAAGGCTTGTGCGGCTTGCCCTTGCCGATGCATTCCACCTCGGGCGCGTGCAGGCTGTAGACCTTGGGGCCACGCTGTCCGCGCTCCTGAGCGCGCACACGCCGCGCCAGGCTCAGCAGCCAGGCAAATTTGGTTTCGAGACCGGGATCGCCGTCGATCTTGCGGGCAATGTCCCGGATGACGCGGCCAAGATAAGTCTTGAGCTTGCGCAAAGCCCTGTTGGCGCGTTTGAACTGCTTGGCATGGGCGTAACGCTGATGCTGGATCAGGGCGAACTTGCCGACCCGCGTGTAAGACTGGCGCAAATCGACGCCCAGCTTCTTGGCCAGCTTCACCAGTTTCTCACGGGCCCGATTCAGAAGTTTGGCGTCGGTTGGGAAGGTGATGTTTTTCGGTTGCACCGTGGTATCGACAATGACGCGGGCGAGATCGCCGGCTTTCATCGCGCCAGTCCTGGTTGCGACCGCCAGGCTCTCCTGCAACAGCGCCTGCAGCCGCTCCTCGCCCATGCGGTTGCGCCAGTTGGTCATCGAGGAGCGATCGAGCGGCAGCCGGTGCTGGAAAAACTCCTCCCCGCAGAAGTATTGGTAGTACGGGTTCTCGATCCACTGCTCGCACACCACCTCGTCGCTGAGGTTGTAGGTGTGCTTGAGGATCGCAAGCCCCGCCATCAGCCGGGTCGGCAGCGGCGGCCGGCCAGTGCCATCGGCGTACACCGCGCCGAATTTCTCTTCCAGAAACCTCCAGTCGATCGTCCGCGCCAGCTTCACCAGCGCGTGGTCCATATTGATGACCTGATCGAGCCGCGACCGAAACAGATCCTGCTCGCCGCTCTCCCGACGCTCCCGTGGCCGCATCGAATCCTCCGCTCATTACCCGCGAAAGCAGAGAATCACGGCTTCAGATTCGTGGGAATCCCAAACTCGAATTTGCAAGAAAATCGCTGCCGAACCCCCAATTTCCGGCAAATCCTATTGCCGAAAATCGCCCGGTTTCCCTGCCCGATCAGGCGCTTCAGCATATTTCACGGTCGACTGGATACCAATGCCAATAGGCAAGTCTCCGCTCCACACAGATGTCGATCGGGATGTCGGTATCCGCGGCTAACATCCACGACAGATGAGTATAGCTCGTGCGAGCTTCGCGTCGTCCCTTTCCTGCCTCTCCATGTAGAGGGCCACCCATTCCTTCGAATACTTGGGAACCGCAGCGAGCGCGGCATCGTCGCGTACACTTGCCATCGTCGAAGCCGCATCGGCAGATTTTATGGATGCTACTCGTCGGCGTGCCCGTGCAGGTTCACCACTTACTGGTTCACTGGGATCGGAACCAAGACCATCCCAAGCAAACGATTTTTCGGAGAGTCTTTCGCGACCACTGAGATCGGCGGTCGCACATCCACCAAGCGTAAATGCAACCAAAATAACGACCAGCGATTTAAGCATGTCGTGACCTGTCCGCGCGGTAATTGATCGCGAGCATCAGGTCCAAAAGTGTGCTATTTATGGTTAACAGCGGGCCAAGTAAAGGCTCACGCTATTTTCTGGATTTTACTTGTTGTGGACAATATGTTTTATTAATTTAGGATTTATTTCAAATAGATAGATGAATATATCGCTGTTGGAGCTGCGCTCGCGGCGCGTCTGAAGTCAATATTTTTACCCGGCGCCGACTGGACACCAAATTCCCCAATGTTCAGGCAAGAAATATACACTAAACTCAGCAAACGGCGCGCTTGATTTTCGAAATCAAAACGAAGCTCTTGAAGCTAGGAAACGCCGAATTTTCCTGGGAAGGCCAAACAGGACGGACGAGGCCCGCGCGCTGCGTACACAAGCGAGATAATTCTAGCTCCGCTACGCCAAGCGCGCCATCTCAGTCGCCAAATATCGACTTCATGATGAAGCGTAAGCGGTGTTCCACGGTCACCTTCCAGATGATGACGTGATCTGCGAGTTTGCGGTTTGGTTTTAACCGCTAAGCTTAGAATGGACACAGTAGATAATACTATCACTAAGCCGGTTCATCGGCTGGAGGTCTTCACCGGCACGGGTCGAAGGCGGTCGTTTGGCGATGAAGACAAGGCTCGGATTGTCGCAGAGATCGTGACGAGCGGCGACTCCGTTTCTGGAGTGGCGAGACGACATGGATTGTCGCCGCAGCAGTTGTTTGGCTGGCGACGTCAATTGCGAGAATCCCGGGCGGAGCCTTCCGAGGCGGATAGATTGCAGTTTGTGCCAGCGGTCGTGGATGTCGCCTCGTCGGCATCTACTGTTCGCCGCCAACGCAACGCCCCGCCGTGCAAGGCGGAGCCTGGTGCCGGAATGATCGAGGTCGAGACGATCCGGGTCGGCCGCGGCGCGGACGTAAAGACCGTCAGAGCGGTGCTGCGCGCATTGAAGGCCGGCGCGTGATCGGCCCAACGGGCACGGTCCGGGTGATGGTGGCGACCAGGCCTGTCGACTTCCGCAAAGGTGCCGAGGGACTGGCAACGCAGGTGCGCGAGACCATGACGGCCGACCCGTTCTCGGGGGCGGTCTATGTGTTCCGGGCCAAGCGTGCGGACCAAAGCTGATCTTCTGGGATGGCACGGGCCTGTGCCTGTTCGCCGAGCGGCTGGAGGACAGCATCTTCCGGTGGCCGAGGATCGAGGACCGCGTGATGCGTTTATCAGCGGCGCAATTGTCGGTATTGCTTGAGGGGCTGGATTGGCGACGCGTTCATGAGACGCGCGAGACGGCGACGCCGATGCAACCGGGTTGATGATTTATCCTGCGGCGAAGTGAATCAGGAGCCTGCAGGTCGTCGCAAAGTTCGGCCGAATATGATCTGATTTGGTGATGCCGAGCGACGCATTGCCTGATGATCCCGAGACGCTGAACGCGATGCTGCTCGCCGAGCGGGTGCAGAACGAGCGGCTGCGCCAGATCATCAAGGAGCTGCAGCGGCATCGCTTCGGCCGCAGGGCGGAGACGCTGCCCGAGGACCAGATGTTGCTGGGTCTCGAAGACGTCGAGCAGGCCGAGGCGGACCGTGCCGCGCAGACCGATGATGCATCGCCTTCGGAGCGGCAGGCCCGGGCTCACAAGCGCCGGATCAATCGGGGAGCGTTGCCGGGGCATCTGCCGCGGATTGAGGTCGTCGTCGACATCGAGGATGGTCCTCTGATAGGTAATACCACGATGGTGCAATTGAGGCCTGGGGAATTGACTTCTTTGTCGGCAACCTCATCCTTCGAAGCTCGTGCGAGCGTTTGTGAGCATCGGCGACGTTGTCGATCTTGCTAAAGTATGCGGGCTGAAAACCAGCGTCGAGATATTCGACTTGCAAACTGGGATGAGGTTCGTTTCGGTCACGCGCAAGAAACCTCTGTGAAGCGTTCGAAAGAGTTTTCGGATTGCTCTTCAGTTCCAATTGCTAATCACGAATTCATCAATCGTGTGACCGGCCTTGAGAGCCGCGATCAACCAACGCGGTTGCCTTCCACGTCCCGACCACGTTTCGAACGGCTCTTTCAAATTTCGGTATTTTGGCAATACCCTAGGGTATTTGCGCCGCTCGCCAGACGCACCTTTTTTCAACTTATTATCCGACGACACAGATTGCGGCATTTCATTTTCGCGACGAAGATGCGCCAACCTTTTTTCGAGTTCGCGTTTTTCTGACGTCAGCCTGGCAGATAGGATCCGGACAATTTCCTCGTGCAGCTTCCACATCTCATCGACCGACATGGCGTCAAGATTTAGTTTCTTGCTCATCTGCAGCTTTCTAGGATTCGTGATTCAGCGAGCAATCCTAAAATAGGCGCCTTAGTGCTTTCTAGTACGGGTGCTAAAATGGCAGTTGATAACTTTTGCAGCCATTCAACCAGGGGAAAATCCTGGCTAACCGGATGTGTCTGCTCGAACTCTCCATATCGTGCCCCTACCGAGGGCCGAGAGAGCCTTCTCGAGTCCTCAAATACGGATCATGAACCCAACTTTCGCACACGCGTTCGCGGACAGTTTTAAATGTGGCAGACTGAACAAGAACGCTCTAATGAACCGCATCGGAACATCGGACGGGCTCGTCTCAATGTACGCGACGCTTTCCCTCGCGAGCGAACTCTTATTGATCCGTCTCGCAGCGGCGCCAATTTCCGGCTTCGGGGTTGCGCAGCCTGCCGTCGATCATTGCGTTGGCGTTTTCTCTTGATCCCATTTGCACGAAAAGCGCTCCTCAGTAAGCATTTCGCTTTCGCAGGACCTCAAAAAAGGTCTTGATCAATATTTGGAAATCGAGCCAAAGGCTCCAGTTATTAACATACCACAGATCTAGCTTCACACGCTCCGAGATATGCTCGATCGATGGCGTCTCGCCTCTCGCGCCATTGCATTGCGCCCAACCCGTTATGCCAGGTTTTACGTGATGACGATTTGCGTAATCGCCCAAGATTTCTTGGAAATAGTTGTCGTGGGCCAGCGCGTGAGGACGCGGCCCGATCAGTGACATATCGCCCTTCAACACATTCAGAAGCTGAGGCAATTCGTCGATGCTCGCGGACCGAAGCAATCGTCCTACAGCAGTCACTCGCGGGTCGTCTCGTGTCGCCTGCGCTAGACTTGGCCCATTCTCCAAGACGGTCATAGTTCGAAATTTGAATATCACAAATTCCCTGCCATTGAATCCTTTTCTTATCTGCCTAAAAATCACGGGGCCTGGACTATCAAGCTTAATCGCGATCGCAGTCAGGGCCATGATGGGCAAGAAAAATATTGACGCCAGGGAGGCCACGAAGATGTCCATCATTCGCTTGACGAAACGCTGGGCGCCACTAAGAGGGGCCCGTTGGATTTCGATGTCCAATACTCGCTGGCGTGCTGACGAGGTAAACTGCGACAGCGACCTAACGTGCATGTCCGGCAATAACCGAGCAGCCACTGGCAAGGTCTTAATTTGATCGCGGACAAGCTCGATGCGGCCGACATCGTCCCAAGGCAACGCCAGCAGGAGCTCCTGGCAATTGTGACGCCGTACAAAGTTAGCCACTGAATTCATAATTCGAGCGTCTGTCGATGAACGCACTAAAGGATCGTCCTCTCGGCCAAGCGTAAAGCAATCGACTTTGGCGGCGCCGAAGAAGGCGAGCAAATCTTTCGGCTCAAGTGCGGCCATTTCATTGAAATCACCAACCAGCACAGAGTTGCGCCGGCCGATCCCGCCGCGCGATATGGCCTCCGCCAAGACTATCTTGGTAGCCTTGCGCGCGCCCAGCAATCCTATGGGCGTTAGAAAATAAAATCCGACAAATGCACCGCGAGAAAAATCGACGCCAACCTTGAGAAGGAATGCGATGAGAGCGAGCAACAAGCCCGTCGTGCACCAGCAAACCAGTATCTCGGCGATCTCAACTCGAGGCTTGGCACTGTCCGGAAAATTATAGTAACCGCTGCCTTTCATTCGCAAAATGTAAAGCAAACCCGCGAGCAAGCCGACGGCGCAATACGGCAAAATGTTGGGCACCGGACTGCCAACCAACAAATGGTAACCAAGGCCGCCTGCCAAGCTCGAAATCAAAATGATAGCTGCGTCGGTTATCGATAAAACATAAGGGATCGCATCACTAGATAATGTTGTCGGTGTCGATCGAGAAAAATCCTCCAGCGGCTGCCCTTTGTCGTGAATATCCGATCCAACCGACATAATCACCACCACTAATTCTTACTATTTAATTCTTCACGATAAAGCTCAGAAATCCGTCTAACCACGATTTCGATATATTTAATTTTAATTAACGGACGGCAGCATAAACTGAGAGATGGCGCAACGCAATATTAATTATTTTGACGGAATGTTGCTGGCGGTGGTGGTCGTGACCATAAGCTATCGGAGCACACCAATTACCGTCCCAAGAAATCTTACGAACATTTTCGCGTTCCGGGCTCGTAGATGCGATGTACCGGTCGCAGCAACTTTTTTGCCAATGGGTTCACAAACTCTCCCTTTCGGCACCCGAATTTTGACGGAAAGTGGGGCACATCTTTGAGGTCTGGCATTTGAGATTCGGCCTTGGCACCACCGATGCTGCGTCGCAACAAAGATCGACGTCCGTTTCACGAAAAATTAACGAATGAGAGAACAATTAACGAATGAGAAATGAGAAAAGAGAACATAAGGCGCGATGGGAGACACCATGATGACGCTGTCAATAACAATAATCAGCTTCTTGATCGGAGCGGTGCTGGCGCAGCACTTCAAAGTCCGGGTCTTGATTCCGGCGTTCACCATCGTAATGGTCCTTGCAGTGGGGGCCGGAATAACCAGCGTTCAGACGGGTTGGTTTATTGTCCTTTTGGCTGCCACGGCCGCAATATGCCTGCAGATCGGATATTTTTTTGGGATCGGCGTTCGTCACTTTTTGGCGGCAGGCTTATCCAAAAGGCCTGCACCGCTGCCTTCCCCCACAACTTCGGCACGGCACGCCGCGCGCTAGCGGTCCGTAGATTTGTAAATTTACCCTCGGACAACGGAGGTTCATTGGCCAATTGAACCGTCGCCATTGGCCGCTGGGGCCGGTCGACCCATCATCTCAGGGATATCAACCTCCGCTGAAGTGCATTGTTTCTAACGTACTTCGTGGATATCCGCCTGCACCCGGTGCAGAGTCGCATAGCGGCCACCCTCGTTGATCAGCTCTTCATGCGTCCCATCCTCCACCAGTCGGCCGCGATCAATGGTGATGATACGGTTGCTTCGGCGTACGGTCGACAGCCGGTGAGCGATGACGAAGACGGTGCGCCCTTGGGCGATGCGTTGCATGTTATCCTGGATTATGCGCTCGCTTTCATAATCGAGCGCACTGGTGGCTTCGTCGAAGATCAAAATGCGGGGATTGGTCACCAGCGCACGGGCGATGGCAATGCGCTGACGCTGTCCGCCTGACAGGCTGGCGCCGCGCTCGCCGACAATCGTGTCATAGCCTTCTGGCAGCTCCAGTATGAAATCGTGGGCGCCGGCGAGCTTCGCTGCTTCAACAACCGATTCAATCGGCATGGCCGGATCCGACAACGCGATGTTATCCCGAATCGACTGATTGAAAAGCACATTCTCCTGCAACACCGAGCCGACCTGGCGCCGCAGCCACGACGTATCGATCATGGCAAGGTCGACCCCGTCGACTAGTACGCGACCGCGTTCGGGAATGTAGAGACGTTGGATTAGCTTGGCCACCGTGCTCTTTCCGGAACCCGAAGGTCCGACTATGCCGATGACCTGCCCGGCAGATACGCTAAAACTTACGTCGTGGAGCACTTCCGGTCCATCGATGCGATAGCGAAACACAACATGGTCGAACGTGATGTCGCCGCGAATGGCTGGCAGTGCCGCACGGGCCGGATTGAACCTGGGTTCCGGCGCCGTGTTGAGAATGTCTCCCAGCCGTTCCACCGAGAGCCTTGCCTGATGAAAATCCTGCCAGATCTGAGCCAGCCGCAACACCGGCTGACTAACCCGTCCCGCCAGCATGTTGAACGCCACGAGCTCGCCCACGGTAAGGTCGCCGGAAATGACTAGTCGAGCTCCAAAATACAGAATACCGGCCATAACGACCTTGTTGACGAATTGCACGATATTACTGGCGGTGTTACCCAGTCGTAAGACTCGGAAGCTTGCTGCTACATAGCCGGCAAGCTGCTCTTCCCAGCGTCGCTGCATCTGTGGCTCAACCGCCATCGCCTTGAGGGTCTCAACCCCAGCGACGCTTTCCACCAGGAAAGCCTGGCTCTGTGCGCCGCGCTTGAACTTCTCGTCGAGTAGCTGGCGAAACCGCGGCGTCGCCCCGGCGGAAATCCCTACGTAGAATGGGAATCCAGCAAGGACGATCCCGGTTAATAGCGGCGAATAAAGGAACATCACCCCGAGGAAAACGAAGGTGAAGAACAGATCGATCACAAGCGTCAGCGCCGAGCTGGTCAAGAATGTCCGAATGTTCTCCAGTTCGCGTACCCGCGCGACCGAATCGCCAACCCGGCGAACCTGAAAATAGGCTGTAGGCAATGCCAGCAAATGTTGGAACAACCGTGCGCCAAGTTCGACGTCGATCCGGTTGGTGGCATGCGAAAAAAGGTAGGTCCGAAGGATTCCAAGGATGGTCTCGAACGCAGCTATTCCGAGCAGCCCAATTACCAGCACGTCGAGCGTGCCAATGCTGTGATGGACCAGAACTTTGTCGATGACCACCTGAAAGAATAACGGCGAGGTGAGCGCAAACAACTGAAGGAAGAAGGATGCGAGGAGAACCTCAGCCAATTGTTGGCGATACTTGTGAATCGCGCCCAGGAACCATGTGATATCGAAGCGGCTCGACAGATCAGTCAGGTTGGCGCGCCGGGTCATAAGAACGATGGGACCGTCCCAGACCGCTTCTAAATCAGCCTTGGTCATCAATTCAGGGCGTGGCGTTTTCGTGGATTGCACGACGACCTTGTCGTCGCCGACTTTGCCGAGCAGGAGAAAGCCGCCATCCTTTAGCACCGCAATGGCCGGCAAGGGGGTGCTCGCCAGCCGCGTCCAGTTTATTTTCAACTTGCGTGCCTTAAGGCCGAACTCCTTGGCGCATCGCACCATGTCGGCGGCGCCAATCGCGGCGGTCCCGCACTGATGACGAATTTGGGTGGGGTCTGCCCCGATCCCGTGAAAGCGCAGCAGCATCACCAGTGCCGTGAGACCTGGATCATTCGGGCCCGGTATTTCCGAATTTGCCGTCATTTCGGCCCTTACGTTCCTATGGTTTCGCCACTATCGAGCGCCGGTAGAAATTACATTGTTAGCGATATTTCTATACTTCTAAACCAGTTAGCCACTGTTTAAGCACTGCCTCCGCAGCTACCATGTTTTAGTCTCAGCTAGGAGAAAATTCACCGTCGACGGATATAAACGCATACTGCCGTTCCCGCTCAGTATTCTGGGGCAATTCGAGTGGTATGACCAATTATGGCCCCGATTGTCCTTTTAATTGACCGCAATCGCCTTGAAAAACGGCGAGAGATTGACGTTTTAGGGCGGGTTTCGTGAAAGCGGAAATGAAAGTTGTTCCTTTTCCGGCAGGTCCCAAGCAGCGGGACCGGGAGGCGCTTGAGTTCCTGCCGGCAGCACAGGAACTCGTCGAAACCCCCCCCTCACCCATCGGTCGGGCGATCGGCGTCACTATTATGGCTGCGTTCGTGCTGGCTTTGGCTTGGGCGAGCCTGAGCCAGGTGGACATCGTAGCCGTCGCCCCCGGGAAGATTATTCCGACAGGCTACAGCAAGGTGATCCAACCTTTCGAGATTGGCGTTGTACGGGCCATTCGGGTCGCCGACGGCCAAAGCGTCCATGCTGGCGATACGCTAATCGAACTCGACCCCACCATCAATGAAGGCGAGATCAATCATCTCCAGGGTGACTTGCAGTCAGCGCAACTCGATATCGCTCGCCTGAATGCGGCGCTGGCCGATACCGACGATCCGCTGGCAGCATTCCGTCCTCCGGATGGAACCAACCCGGATCTGGTCGCCATGCAGCGACAATTTTTGCTTTCGCAGGTTTCGGAGCACAAGGCGAAAATCGCCGCCCTGGACGCGCAAAGGGCTCAGAAGGAGGGTGAACTCGCTACCATCTCGGCGACGGTCGATAAGCTTGATGCTATCATTCCCAACATTGAGGAGCGGGTCAACATTCGCAAAACGCTCAATGAATACGGCAACAAGTTGCAATATTTCGAGGTGCTGCAGCAATTGACAGAAAGCCAGCAGGAGCGATTGGTCCAGAAGAGCCATTTGAAAGAAGCGCGGGCCGCGATTGTTGCTCTTACCGAAACCCGTGCTCAGACTAAAGCCGAGTATCGTCGAACACTGTTCGGAGAGCTGGCCGAGGCTGGGCGGAAAGCCGCCGCCTTGGCGGCCGATCTGTCGAAGGCCGAGCAGCGCGCTAAGCTTCAACAGTTGACCGCGCCGGTGTCGGGTGTGGTTCAGCAGTTAGCCGTACACACGGTCGGCGGCGTAGTGACACCCGCGCAGGCCCTGATGGTCATCGTGCCTCGCGACAGTCAACTAGAGGTGGAAGCCATGGTGAGCAACCATGACGTCGGTTTCGTGCACGCGGGCGATGAAGTGGAAATCAAGGTCGATACTTTTGATTTCACCAGATACGGATTGTTGCATGGGAAGGTGCGGAGCATCTCATCGGATGCAATTGCGCGCGATACCCAGAGCGACAAATCAACTGACAAAGTTGCAGGCTCCCTCAGCGCCAGCAGCGAGCCCAAAGGCGAAGAATTGACTTATTCGGCCCGGATCTCGCTCGACCAAGCGCAAATGCAGGTCGACGACAATATGGTCAAGCTATCGCCTGGCATGGCGGTAACCGCCGAGATCAAGACCGCATCCCGACGGATCATCAGCTATCTGTTTTCACCGCTGATACAATACAGGCAGGAGAGCTTGCGCGAGAGATGAGACAAACTCGGTGAAGGAGTTGGCGTTCGGCTCCGGAAGCCACAGCGCGCGCAAGACAAGATAAAACTAATGAATGGGGAAAACCGTTTGCAGCGACCCAAACGACCGATGTCGGAAGGTTAAACTTCAGCCGTTGCAGACCAAGCGAAAACTGATGTGCCAGGTTGCGAGGTATTTTGGGCTTTCGCGAGGATGTTTATCGCGACGAGGTCGAAGCAGCTTCTGCAATTGGCTTTGACCTCTGACGGGTTGATGGCAGCGCAGGCGTTACCGACCGAGATATCGAGGGGTGGATACCACTAGTCGTCTGCCGCGATGGAATTGGGGAGCCGGGCGTTCGCGACGACAAACTGGTTCGCGACCGCGCGAGTGCCCCTGACCGAGGGACCGCCAGCGGACCTCTCCCAGTCGACCGCCACATTAGCATGTCGCTGCTCCAAGCTCCTGACAGTACGCCGGTTGACGGCGGCGTGAGCGTTGCCGACTGAGGTATCGACGCCGGAATACTGCCAGTCGTCTCCGGCGATGGCATTGGGGAGCCGGGCGTTCGCGGCAGCAGACCGGTGCGCGACCGCGCGAGTGCCCCCGACCGAGGGACCGCCAGCGGACCTCTCCCAGTCGACCGCCACATTAGCATGTCGCTGCTCCAAGCTCCTGACAGTACGCCGGTTGACGGCGGCGTGAGCGTTGCCGACTGAGGTATCGACGCCGGAATACTGCCAGTCGTCTCCGGCGATGGCATTGGGGAGCCGGGCGTTCGCGGCAGCAGACCGGTGCGCGACCGCTCGAGTGCCCCCGACCGAGGGACCGCCAGCGGACCTCGCCCAGTCGACCGCCACAGTAGCATGTCGCTGCTCCAAGTTCCTGGCAGCACGCCGGTTGACGGCGGCGTGAGCGTTGCCGACTGAGGTATCGACGCCGGAATACTGCCAGTCGTCTCCGGCGATGGCATTGGGGAGCCGGGCGTTCGCGGCAGCAGACCGGTGCGCGACCGCTCGAGTGCCCCCGACCGAGGGACCGCCAGCGGACCTCGCCCAGTCGACCGCCACATTAGCATGTCGCTGCTCCAAGCTCCTGACAGTACGCCGGTTGACGGCGGCGCAAGCGTCGTGGGAACCGGAATCGGCGCCTCAATTTCTATTGTAGAATTGCGCGGTTCGGTGCCCGTACTTGTTGGCGTCTTGTCAGTGGACCCCTGAGGCGTCAAGGTTACAGTCTTCAAAGACGGGGCCGAAGGGTCCTTGATTTGTTCAGACGCCGCCGGATTTACGGCTGGCGGTGACGGGCTCTGGCTGTTGAGCAGGGTCGCCTTTGCCGCAACCGAAGTAGGAAGGCGGACACCGCCTCCCAGATCTGCGTTGTCAGCCTTATGGGGCGAAATTGACAGGGACGCGTCCCGTTCGTCCTTGTTGGTCTTGCCATCATTCGCGGTTTTGACCTTCAGCATTTCGTGGACGCCGTTGAGGAGTTGCGCTTTCGGCTCCGCGACGTCAGCAGGGACGTGGACATAGGCTGGCAGCGGCAAGGGGTTTGACGTTGGCAGAAGGTGAGCTTGAGAGGGAGCAGTCGGCGGCGGCGTCAAATCCAGGAATTCGGGCTGCGACTTCGCCAGGAAATAAACTGGAGGCGGTTGCGGCTGCTCGAATGTGAATGCCGGATCGTCGAATACGAGCACGGTCCGATCGATATACTCCAGTTCGTCCGGCAACGGCGATGGCACATCGTAATCCATCCTTGCGAAGTTGGAAGGCGGCGCAATCGAAGCGCCCAGGCGTCTAAGAAGGCGGCCTGCGTCTGCCCCGTGGGGGCCGCGCGGATAGCGCTCCAGGTAGGACCAGTAAGCCTCGGGCACGTTGGCTTGGTAGGTCCGTCGCCAAGTGATGGCCTCGCGCCGCGCCGCAAGCAAAGCCTGGACGCGACTTGTCATGGGATCATGCCAATAGTCCGCAAGGAAATCTGCGTAGGCGTCAAGGGTATCGCGCATCAATGCCACCAGATAGGCGTCGTGGGCACCGATACTGCGCATCGGCTGGAGACGCATCCAAGACGTACGCTCTGACGAATCCGCGCGAAACGGCGCGTCCGGAGCGCGTTCGAAGAATTTGAATTGCGTCTGAATTTTGGAGGCATCCCAAGGCACCTGAGCGCCCCCCGTCAATTCATTGACACGCAAACGCACGCGGTCGAACAAATTCGCCGACGTCAGATCGCCCTCGCGGATCATCTCGGCGAGCGCCTTCGCATAGGGACCGTAGCCTCCCCCAACATCGGGCGCCACTGTACCCGGCGCGGCATTGAATGCGATCAGCATATTTGCTTCTGGCTCGACCCATGCGAGACCACCGGCCAGATCCGGCAAGACAAAGGGGCCTGCGCGAGCCATATCCAGGATGACGAAGCTTTCCTTCAAATGAAGCGCCGCCAACGCATGCATCTGTTCCGACAGCCGCAAAGCCCGACCGGGCACGTTTGAAGCCTCGCTAATATCTACGTCGGTTGGGATTAGGTAGTTCTCGCCTTCGAACTGCAGCCCATAGCCAGCGAAATATACGGCGGCTACCGCGTCCGGTCCCGCATCCGTGACCTTGTCGACAAAATCGCGAAAAGTCTTGCGCAGCAAATCTCCATCGAGGTCGCGCGCGCCCATGACATCAAAGCCCGCCGCCTGCAGGGTTCGGGCGACAAGAGCCGCATCGTTTACCGTCGTCGCTAGAGCTTTAGCCTTGTAGGAGGCATTTCCGATGACAAGCGCTAGACGCTTTTCCGACGCCGCGGCACCCGCCACCGGCAAGGACACAACGGCGAGGATAGCCACGCAAGCGAGTAAGATCTCCAAGAGTTGGTGCATTCTTCCCTGCATCTTTAGCGGACTTGGATCGCGCCCCTTGCGTTGCGGATGACGTCCTCCCACCCTTTAAACCTGCCGAATTTCCCGAATCATCCTGACGATTTTGCGGGAGCCATATATTGAGGGTCCATTTGGCTTCGTTCTGCCAAATGCCTGCCCATGAGGCGACCTGGCGACCATCTGATGCTTTAACGTCTCGTATGGCAGGAACAAAATCTTTGAAGGCGCCCAAGTTTCAATAAGTTAGCAGATTTAAATCGTGTAACATACACTTTATACGTGCATATTGATCTACCACTATTTTATGTGCTTGCCGTTTTGGCTTCGGCGCTCCGACAGTGCGTCGACTTTGACGAATTGGCGCCGCAATCAGCTAGCCGCCGGGCGGAGGTCGCCCGGAGCGGCAGGTTAGATCGAGCACGGTGAAGCGGGAATGGGCCTGCGAGTTGCGCGGCAACGGCGTTCAGAAACTCCGGTATGGACCAAGGCTCAGGATAGCATTGTGGGCGCCACAATCCTGGAACGTTTGGGCCTTCTCATGCAGCGACCAGGCGGATTCGGCGCCTGCAAGTCAGCTGGCCGCTTTCCGCTGATCCATTGAACGGGCTCACGCCGGATCTGCCATGAAATGATAAAGGCCTCCCAAACCTCATTCAAATTGGGTTCGTTCTGCAAAAAAGCGCTTTGCTGATCCGAATCCCGCATGGCCCGGCGCTATTCAAGCTTCTGCATCCTCCTCTTAATTTCCGAAAAATTGCGAGCAGCGTATCGCTCGAGAGCACCCAGCCGCCTGACGGCTTTATGTATTTTTTCGGACGGTAGCTGCAAAAGCAAATCGTCAATCTCGCTTTGGATTTTCGAGCGGGCGATATCTACGGCGTTGACGCACTTGTACCCGGCAGTTCCATCACCTTCCCGAAAAGTCACATCGGGAATACCTCCTCGGCGGACTTGACCCGCGGATGCAAAACCGTGGCGAAAGGCATTCATTCGCGAGCGCGATTTTCCGCCCTCGGTACGCGGGCCAGTGCTCTTTTGTGCGTTGCGCCTGTTGGCCTCGATCTGCTTTTCGGATGCCATCAGCTGTCCTCCGATCCGGTTGATTTTGCCGCCGGCTTCTTGACCACCATTTTCTTTTCACGGTGACGGCTAGCGTACATTGATTCCAACTCTTTCAAAATGCGGAAGAGAGCCTTCCAGTTATTGGCCTTTTGACGGTGGATTGCGTTGAGCGACGGTAGCGCGAGGATATAAGATTTGCCTTCCGAAGCGTCAGGACCAAAGCCCGCCGCCTCGAATTGCTTGTCCGACTTTGCCTTAAACGCCGGGTCGACAAAGTATTGTTCTGCTCTCAATCTTCCGTCATGATCGATAAACCGCGTCGCATCACTCGCATATGCGTACTCATGTGTTTTTCGGAATAGCGATTTAACGGCGGCCCGCTCTTGGTTGACCAGAATTGCGCTTTCAATGCGATCCAGGCGTTGAAGGCCCAGCGTCAGCTTGGTTGCTTCATTGACCAGCACGTACTCGAACGCCGTCTTGGCGCGGCCGAGATGGGTGAATTCGAAATCTTCGAAGATGCTACCGAAATCCGCTCGCATTTCGCGAGGCAGCAACTGGGGGTTCTCCAACACCTTCTTGATGAAGTTCGGAATATAGTCGATTTCGTCTTCCTCGTTTTGCTCTTCCGCCAGGTTAATTGGCTGAAGCTCATCGGATGCCTTGTCAGTCACGGCTGATGCTCCCTAATTCGCAGGAATTGCGAATTTCTGGAACACGAACACTTTAAGGCCCAGTTTTGGAAGGCTGGTGTAGTGGGAGAAATCGGGTAGCCGGGAACCCGGCTACAACCCCGGCTTGGCCGCAAGACGGACGACCGAATTCGATCGTCACGGAGGGGAGCCGTTGTTCTCGGAGATACATATTCAGGGGTGGGAGGACAAGTTCGAGAAAACTGTGGAACGGTCCTTTTTCGACGTAGACGATTTTATTATTGAACAGTCTGTCAGTAGGCATCCATCGCCGAACGATCGAGCGACCACTTGAGCGAAAGATCGTGCCCAAACCATCCGCGACAATCCGGTTAGCTTGATTGGGTGGGCGCCCGCTTGATTGTTGTTTTTTGATCAGGCGGTGGGCGGCTTCTGCAGCGTTCCTAATGCTGGCTTCGGTAGGAGCTGCACGCGAGTACGTACAATCCGTTTGGTCATCACCCCAAATATCCATACAAAAATTGCCTGGCCGTTCATCACCGCGCTGATAGTTTTTGGCAATCTCCCATTGAGCCGCTGCGGGCAATTGAACGTCGAAAAAAATGGAAGGATCTTTCGCAACCTTGTCGAGCGTGGAAACGAGAACGCCGTCTCTCATCCGTACGCTAACAGCCGCTGCTTCCATCAAAACTCTTGCGATAGGTTCTAGTTCTCTCTTCTCATCTTCTGTCAACTCGGATTCCTGACCGGGAACCTGCAGATCGCGCTCTACGTAATATCCCAGGGAATCGAGAATCGGCCGGGCATTCGGAATTAATCCTTCAAACATCCGATCCCAGATTTCCGGCATCGGCGTTTCAGGCTCGGTCAATTGCGCTTTGTGAATTGTCGGCATAAATGCTCATCACGATATATTCGGGACCAACAAGATATTGAGTCTACCAGCGCGGCCGCCCAACCCCTGCGAATCGCTCATGGCTTTTTTAGTCCTTTTATGGCGAAAGCTAGGAAATCTAAATGGTGTGCTCAACGGGTCAGTGGTCCGCATGGACAAGAGGGACAGCACCAAAATGACGTCGGTTGTTTCCGAGTTTAACGATGCAGACCAGCAGAAAATGGATAAATTCCTGCCGCCTCATTCAATGCGCCGCGTCGAAATCCAGAGCATCCGCGACGTCGCAACAGGATCGATAGCCCGTCGCTCCCACCAGGCGACTTCGTCTCCGAAGCTGTGGTTGTCGCGGTGATGGGTCCTGCACAGAGGTACCGTGAACTCGTCGCTTACCTTGCGTCCCATTGCACGGAGCTGAGTGAACCTGAGATGGTGGGCGTCAGCGGGGCTTCTTCCGCAGACGAGACACGGCTGCGCTGCCACGAATTTGAGGTGGGCTTTATTGCGATGGCGACGCGGCTCGCTGATCGTAAGCTCGCTTTTTTCGATTTTGGCGGAAGTGGCGTCGGTTTGATGGCGTGTTGAAAGCGACGCGGGATTTTCGGCGATAGCCGACGCCGATGGGATCAGCGCGGCATCGGCCGCCTCGATCGGAGATTTGACCTTTCTAGGGCGCCCCCTCGGCCGCTTGATGGCGTCCGTTGATGCCGAGGGTGGTTGGAGTGGACTCGGATCGGTTGGGGCGGACGCAGGTTCGCCTGTCGCCAGAGCTTCCGACGATGCGCCTTGCAGAGCCATCCTATTCGCAAAGGCATGCTCGACCAGCTTGGCGTCATCCGCTGGCAGGCGGTTCTTGGCCTTGAGAATGGCGACCGCGCGGGCCCGCAGGTCACCCTCTGGCAGGGTTTGGATTTCGTGGATCAATTGGGCCCGGACGGTGGCGGACTCCTCGGCACCGAGCTTTTCCCGGACCTGCGGGGTCGCCGGGTTCACGGTTCGGAATGGGCTTGAACGGGCGGGCGCCGGCTCAAGGCCTGAGCTAGGCGCGAGGCCAACTTCTGCCGGCTTGCCTCGTTGGGGCTGGTCATTGGTAATGTCGGGGGCGTCGAGATCGTCTTCGCCTGCGATCCCCACCATCGTAAACAGGGCGTAACGGCGGGCGTAGGTCAGAGCAGCCCCCATCCGGCGGGGTGCACAGGTCTCTGATAGCTGGCAGACCGGCCAGTCGGAGGAGATCCATTCCCCTGAGGTGTGCAGCAGAAGCGTGGTGAGATTGACGGTGCCGTTGGCCCGATCGATGTCGGTGGTCTGCGCAATGGCGATCTGTTGGCCGCCCAGGGCCTTTCTGATGATGTCGAGGCCACTGGAGAGCGAGGCGTAGCGGAAGCTTTGCGAACTGTCGGAGCGTGCATTGTAGATAGTCCCGATCATCGCCTTCTCGGGATTGGAGAGTTCGGTCTGTGCTTTCGCCAGCGCTGTGGCGATGGCGGCGACGTTCTCACTGGACCGATGCATAGCTAACCTCCATCTCGACCAGATCGAAGCTGACCGCGCCGGATTTAGAGCGTTTGGCCCGGATGCCATGACCCATGGCCTCCTTGGCGTCTTCGGGCATTAGCCCTTTGAGCTCGCTCCTGGCGCGCTCATGGTCGGCATGGGCTTCTCGGGTTTCACAAAATAGGCCCGCAAATTCGGCCCAGGAGTTGGAGGCGTTCATGTCGACAACCCGGACCGCTTCGATCCGTGGCTTTGGCGGCTCGCAATCGAACAGAGCCGGGGTTTCGCCGGTTTTCACCGCCCGCCAGAAGGCCTTCTCGGCGGCAATCAGGATGGTCTGGTAGATCGGGTCGGCTTCAACAGACAGTTCGACCCACTTGCCACCGCCGTTGATGATGGAGAGGACGGATTTCTTGGCGCCCGCAACCAACATGTTGTGCTGGAGTTGGGCCATGTGTTTTTCAATCGCACCCTCTTCCGAGAACGACCATGGCAGCATGAACTTGGCCTCGAACACCGCGCCGGTTTCCTTCACAAGTCCATCGAGCGTGGCGGCCATCCAGGGCATCGTGCGGTGGATCGTATGGCGCTGGATGTCCGAGATGCGGTGGCCGGAGTTTTGTTCATACCAGCGGCGGTTGAGGTCCTCGGTGACGAGGCCGAGCTGGACGATCAGGACGCTCGACAGGTCCTGCGGCGCCTCCTCGCCACGCTTTTCGCGCCATAGGCGCAACAGGGCTTTCTCGTCCTTGCCCATGATGACCCGGGCATCGGAGCCGCCGATGAATTCGCGGCGGTCACGTGTTTGGAAACGGGACATAGCTCCGCCGTTCACCAAATTGGTGTTGTTTGTCATTGCGCTTGATCCTTCAATTGCCTTGTGCGATACCTGAAGTATTAAACTCTCGCGTTAGCAGAGTCAATACCTGAGGTATTAAACTGTCCATCACCAGCGAGCAGGTTCGGGCGGCACGGGCGCTACTCAGATGGGAGCAGCGCGACCTCGCCAAGGCATCCGGAGTGTCGCTGCCCAGCGTAAAACGGCTTGAAATTCAGCCTGGCGTGCTTGCGGCGCAGGAAAGAACAATTGCGCAATTGCGCAATGCCCTCGAAAAAGCGGGGGTCGAATTCATTGCGGAGAATGGCGGAGGACCCGGGGTCCGTTTGCGCAAAATGCAGCGCTAGGGCGGACCCTGAAGCCGCCTACAATTGTCGAATTCGAAACTCTCGCAACCATATTGTTCAAGCAGGATGCTGATTTGCAATCGGCTGGGCTGGCGCCGCTAGCTGACCACCCGCCAATTCAGAAAGGCCAACTGTCGATGGGCGCTCGTTACCGAACGCCGAAGAGGGGAATGCTGACGCCATGTGTTGCGACAATAGCGTCAATTGCTGGTTTAACGCGGCGACAACTGGATCATTCGTTAGATCTTTCGCAGGTGCACTTTGGCTTTGCCCCGCTGGCACCGGCGGATCGTAGACAATTGTGCCCCCGTTGCCGTCGTTCGCGAATTTGAAATTCGCCAACGTGTAAGATCCATTGAAGTCCAGCATATCAGTGTGGGTTCCGTCGGTGACCGTTAGCACGCCATTGGAATAAGTATCATTCACGGAATTGAACTTGACGCCCTTCAGATCGATTTGGTCTGAGCCGGAAAGGGTGCCATCTCCTGTAAAATTGAAGATCGTCCCGCTAAATGTGGAGGGGTTATCAAGCTTCAGCATTCCGGTGGAGCTACTAAAAGTAATCGACGCGGAGTTTGCAGCAGCAAGTTCGAGCGTGGCGCCAGTTCCAATCGTTGCCGATCCTGATGTGCCAGATAAAGCACTGCTGATCCGCACGGTAGCGCTGGGCGCGGCGTAAAGACCAATCACTCCATCGCCGTTGAGGTCCTGATTGGCAGAAGGCTTTGGAAAGGGCTGGGATTCAATTCATTGCAAAAAGAACGGCGGGGGACCGGGCGTTCGTCTCAGGCAATAGAAATCTGTGGCACGGCCGACAAACCGAGCGTCTTCGTACGATTGCAAGACTATTGTAGTGTGCCTGATCTCGAAGTGTCGCCACCACATAGCAAATTGCGAATGCTGGAGGATACTAGAGGATACATCGAACCCAGCATTCCTTGAGTTACCTGCGATCACGGTCCGATCCGCGTCGTCCAAATGTCGGCTGAACGAGGACCCTCTTGTTCGAGGGAAATAATCGCCAAGGTCGACGTTCGATCGCGACGCAATGCGGCGTTAAAATCGGGCTTTGCCGACTCAGTGCAAAGTGATCCGAGTATCCGCCGAGCGTACTAACGAGCTTTTCGCGGCGGCCGCCTGGCAGCGACCGCATGATGGATGGTCCGGCAGCCCCGGCAGCGACGATGCGATTGATCAGCGACTGATGTGGATGACGGCGGGATGACCTTGATGAGCTAAACCCTTACGGGCGGCTTCCGCGGATCATCCGGCGGGAGTTGCAATGGTCACCAGGCTGGCTCCGCGGCCGACGCCCACATAGATGAATCCGCAAGCTTCCGCCTCCTGCGGAGTGTAAACATTACGGAGATCGATCATGACCGACCCCGCCATTCTCTTCTTTAGGCGAGCCAAATCCAGCGCCCGGAATTGCGTCCACTCCGTTACGATGACCATGATTTCAGCGCCGCCCGCGCATTCGTAAGGATCGTCGCAATATTCGATGTCGGGCAATTCGAGGCGCGCCTGTTCCATTCCGGCCGGATCGTACGCCCGCACCGTCGCGCCCAGGTCGAGCAGCCCGGTCACCAGCGGGATCGACGGCGCCTCGCGCATGTCGTCGGTGTCGGGCTTGAAGGTCAGGCCGAGCACGGCGATGGTCTTGCCGCGCAGGCTGCCGCCCGCCGCGCCTGCGACCTTGCGCGCCATCGCGCGCTTGCGGTTGTCGTTGACCGCCAGCACTGCCTCGACGATGCGAAGCTGCACGTCGTGATCGAGCGCGATCTTGACCAGCGCGCGGGTATCCTTTGGAAAGCAAGAGCCGCCGAAACCGGGGCCGGCATGCAGGAATTTCGAGCCGATGCGATTGTCGAGCCCGATGCCGCGCGCGACTTCCTGCACATCGGCGCCGACCTTTTCAGCCAGGTCCGCGATCTCGTTGATGAAGGTAATCTTGGTGGCGAGAAACGCATTGGCCGCGTATTTGATCAGCTCCGCGGTGCGCCGCTCAGTAAACATCAGCGGCGCCTGATTGAGCGACAATGGCCGATAGATATCTCCGAGCACCTTGCGCGCGCGCTCATCCGAGGTGCCGACGACGATGCGATCCGGGAACTTGAAGTCACGAATCGCCGCACCCTCGCGCAGAAATTCCGGATTGGAGGCCACCACCACGTCGGCCGATGGATTGGCTTCATGAATCAGCCGCTCGACTTCGTCACCGGTGCCGACCGGCACCGTCGATTTGGTGATCACGACGGTGAAGCCATCCAGCGCCGTTGCGATCTCGCGCGCGGCGGCATGAACATAGGTCAGATCGGCGTGACCGTCGCCGCGTCGCGACGGCGTGCCGACGGCAATGAACACCGCGTCGGCTGCCGCGACCGGCGCGGCAAGATCGGTGGCAAAATCCAGCCGCCCGTCCTTCACATTGGACGCCACCAGCGCATCGAGGCCGGGCTCGAAAATCGGGATTTCACCCCGGCGCAAGCTTGCGATCTTGCCTTCGTCCTTGTCCACACAGGTGACCTGGTGGCCGAAATCCGCGAAACAGGCGCCTGACACCAGCCCGACATAGCCCGTGCCGATCATGGCAATTCTCATAAATTCTCCTGAACCTGATAATCTTCAAATCAACTTCAATGCGCCAAACGATGAGCCAAAGGCAGCCCAATGTTACTTCGTAATTGCCTAGGTTAGATATTCAAGCCTGCGCGTTAGTGGGGCACCGGTACGCTTTCGAATTTTGCCCTAGGGGCGGGAAAATGATAATTTAGTCGTTCGTGTGTACGAACCGAACAAAATACCCAAGCGGTCTTTTCCACGGCGGTCCGGATGGTAGGCAATATTTGAGCGGATCCACGTGACACCGCAACGAAACTCGTTCGTTAAGCTTGATGCCGGCGATCTCGGTTAATGCCGAAATCGCATAGCATGGCGCGGCTGCCAGAACGGCCTCTTGAGCCGCGTGCCGGCCATTGCCTCGACCTCGGAGAGGCTAACCCAGAAGACCAACCATATCCGCGGGTGCCGACCCGGCAGCGATCGTCACAAGCGCAATTGTACCGATGGCCGTTGTAACTAGTTTGATATAGTCCGATCCGCGCCGCCAAGTGTCGCATCTGGATGTGATGCGCAAATCATTTGCAATATGTATTTTGATCTATTCATTCGATCTGGGGCGCGTCAGCAAAAAAATTGGCCCTGTCGAACGTTGACTTACATTGGAGCCATCCTCCGGATCAGTGGGAGTTGAATGAGGCCGACGTTCAAGTCTAGGACTGCAGATCCAGATAAACCCTCACAGCGGCTTTCGTTGCTTGAGCAATCGCTGAGCGGGACCGCGCAATGCGATTTAGCTTCGAACGCGACAGGAACCGCTTTATCGCGAACGTCATGGCTTGTTCCATACGCTAGCATGCGGCAAACCGCGACTGCAATGAACTTGGCCCCGAGAGCGCGTGTTGCCGTGCCGATCGATAGCCCGGTTTCTCGCGAGGACGGGTCTTTTTAAGAACGTAATGCGGTCCGCAAGGGATTTGGATGATGCTATTGCTCGCGGCTTTTCCGAACATGGGGTGGGCCGGCTGCGTCTTTCGGGGACACTACCGCTTTGCGGCAACGGCCGACCGAAACGCCTACCAGCGGACGCGCCAATCAATCTACGCAACGGCATCCGACAGGTTGACCGGGTGGTCTAAAGGGCGGCGGCGGACAATAGAGTTTTGACCTATCGAACGGGCGTCGCATCGGAGGCGGTGATCCCTTCGACCAGTCCCACGTAGGACAGCGTGGCAATGTCCCATCAACGGACCGAGCTCGATTGTTATTTTCGCCCGAGCTGGTCATTGGCGGTTTGGATGTTGCGATCGGCTCAGGGCTGCGATCATGGGGGACGGCTGCCGATACGGGGCCCCCGATCGAAACGGCAATGTGAATGGTTGAATTCCCTCTTGACCCGCTGATTGTGCCCGAGACCTCGACAGTGAAAGAATCCTCTCCTTCGTATTCCGGTTTGGCCGAGTAGATAAAGCTCGGTCCCCTCAGCGTGATTTGCCCGCTCTGAGGTGGAGAGATCAGCTTCAGACTTTCAAATGCAACATTATTGAACCGAAGACCACGAATACAACTCTGGCCCTTGCCGATCTTTATTGACCAGTTCACCACGTCCGAAATCAGCCCGTAACGCGGGCCGGTGACAACGCACTCGATCGCATATGCTGCCGGTGCGCCCAGCGACAAAAAGGAAACCAAAATGACAAAAGAAACTTGCTGGAGCATCACATTGTGCGCCCTGATAGAAGAGCTGAAGGACTTGGTTGCAGGCGTGGCCGCAAGTGCGGGCGACCTTGTGTTTGGCGATGCCGGACCGCCCAAACCGATGAGGCCGTTGCGACGGGCATGCAATTGCTTTTTGTTACGCGCGGACTCGACGGGAATTGAAACAAAGGTGATATCGGTCTGCACCTCGAAAATTTCGATGTGCTGGTCTGCCTATCCCGGGAACAGGCGGCGGAAAAGCCCAAACGCCAAGGCGAGCCGAGAGGGCGATCCTGCTGACGCCATTGAGGTTCATTCATTTGCGATTCGATAGAAGTGTAGGCCTCATGTCGCTTAATTCAACGCTCGATTTATCCGAGCCGCCGCAAAATGCGCGCCAAATGCAAAACGCATCATCGGGCCGAAACTGTTTGCTGCAATCGTTCCCATGAAATAGAGGCCCGGAATTGAGGACTCCATCGAGGACGAAAGTATCGGCGTGCCGTCCACGGCCTTTAATCTCGAACGGATTTCGGCGGCAAGAAAATCAAATCGCTGCAGATCCAATTTATATCCTGTCGCGGCAATCACATGGTCGGCCGAAAGCTCGTGTGAGGCCCCATCCGCTCCGCGAATTGTCAAGTGAACCCGGCTCTGCTTGACTTTCGCATCTTCCAGGGAGGAACCCACCAGCAGCGGAATTCGACCAATCACTCTATCTTTCATAAACCAGCCCCCGGCTGGTCCAAGGGTGCGCCGAACAATCTGCAAGCGGAGTTGTTCAGGAAGATAGTGAAATAGCCCTGGAGCATCACAATAAAATTGGGCCCGAAGGCCAGGTCCTATGCCGCTATTCGGGTGACGTAATTTCTGAAGAATCGACTGCTTTCCGTCTCCGACGCTGTGGAAGCGAATGAACTGCCCCCGAGCAACTAGCTGAACTCTGGCGCCATTGTCTTTAAGCAATGCAGCGATGTCAGTAGCTGATGCTCCAGCACCGAGAACGACCACATCTCGATTTCTAAAAGACGTCAGCTCATGGTGATCGCTACTGTGAGTAACATACTGCGAGGATAAAGCCTTCAAACTGGACGGAATATGACGAAAGTCACGAATCCCTGCAGCTACAACGACTCTTCGAGCAGTTATAGCGTCGTCATTATCTAGCCGAAGGGAAAAGCCGTTTGAGGTTTTGTCGATGTTCACAATATAGTTTGAGCGCAGCTGAGGAACGAAGCGCGTCTTAAACGCAATCCCGTACTTCACGAACGTGTCTAACTCGACCGGAAGCCTTGTGTCTTTGTAGTTGATCCCTTGTTCTTGGCAATAGTGCCGCAGCGCATATGCGCATTTCGGATCATACAGATTTGAAGCGAACCCATCTGACTTAAGATGCATCCCCTTTGGCATGTGATCACGCCAAAACTGCATCGGTTCGCCGAAGATTTGAAAATCAGCCTTTCGATCGTTCAAATGAGCGGCCAATGACAGGCCGTAAGGGCCTGCGCCAACAATTGCCACAGCACATTCAGTTTTCATTGAAGGCCTCTTCCCAAAGTCAAATGTCGATAATTCTCTTGTCGAGCCTTCTATAAATTGTTGCCTGTGGTTTCATTCTGGCCAGAATCTTACCCAAAAAGCCCGACCTTTTAGATGCTTCAACGAATTCTTGCTCTCCCTCGGGCGCATCGTCGAAGTAGGAATGCAAGGATTGCTGCGAAATCCTGTTTGGAAAAACCGCAACCATATCCTGCGGAACCTCCCGAACGTCGTCATTTGGTTGTCTTCCGGTGACTGCCGAAAACAGTGAGGCCGGCAGGCTTGGCGCTCCAAAGCGTAGATGGCAAGTAGGTGTGGCGCGTGGATTTATTTCCAGAAGCCATGCTCGATTTGCGCAATCAAGCATGAAGTCGAAGCCGAGAAAACCGGACAGTTTTTGATTTGCCACAATTTTTTTTGTAGCGTCTGCCAACTCGCCGTCGTCAACAATTCGGGCCAGAGTGGTTGGACCAAATTGTGAGGCTGTTTCAATTGCCTCAACGCTAATTCCGGCTAAAATCCTCCCCTGCCAACAAACCACGGCGCGGTTTGCTGGCCGTCCTGAAACATAACTTTGGATGCTGATGTTTTGAGGAGGCGACATTCGCCAGCGACGAGGTAGATGCTGAGTGATGCGCGCTGCCAGCCTTTTTAGCGACTTTGGCCATATGAAAGGGAATGACAGCTCCAAAACCGCAAAGAGAAGCTCGCGGTCATTATAGGCTAGGCGTACCCCACGCCCACCCCATGAATTATCCAATTTGATCAGCACGGGATATTCAATTCGGCCAAGATTTCGATCGATTTCTTCGTAGCTGCTGACAACGATGGTGGATGGGCAACGGACATTGAGCGCCTGGGCAATCGACAAGAGTTGGCTCTTTGATCGAGTTACGGCGAACGAAGGGGGATCTCCAAAAGACGATTCGATAAGATCGATTAGACCAGCGCTTTCGCGACTGCCAATCTGGATAAGCGCTTGTTGATGGATCGCATGCAATTCACGGACGGCGACATCGTCATTGCAAACGAGAAGAGAAGGAGCCCAGTCAGCGATTGCGGACTTGATCGATGCTAGGGACTGCCGCGACCTGTAGTTGTATCGGTTAGACAGGTTTCTGATTTTGCTGATTGGACTTCCCGGTGGACAGACAGCCGCGATCTCGAAGCCGACTTTCATAAGTGCCAACAGGAGTTGTCCCGTTGCAGGCCAATGGTTGGTCGCAATCACCATTATGCGCATTTTTTGCAACATTTATTGTATGACATGCAGGGAGAAAACCAACGGTATTCTTGAATATTCCCAAGTGTGGTTCAGTAGGCAAGGCCTAAAAGCCACATGCTCGTCGGAAACCTGTCACTCAACAAGGCGGCCTATCGCGGAGGGTCCCCCGCGGAAACGGCGCGACGGTGGATTGACTATACGGTGTGACGGAATTTCGTGGTGGATGTCAGATGTAATCAAGCATAATGCTGATTTGCAATCGGCTGGGCTGGCGCCGCTAGCTGACCACCCGCCAATTCAGAAAGGCCAACTGTCGATGGGCGCTCGTTACCGAACGCCGAAGAGGGGAATGCTGACGCCATGTGTTGCGACAATAGCGTCAATTGCTGGTTTAACGCGGCGACAACTGGATCATTCGTTAGATCTTTCGCAGGTGCATTTTGGCTTTGCCCCGCTGGCACCGGCGGATCGTAGACAATTGTGCCCCCACTGCCGTCGCTCGCGAATTTGAAATTCGCCAACGTGTAAGATCCATTGAAGTCCAGCATATCAGTGTGGGTTCCGTCGGTGACCGTTAGCACGCCATTGGAATAAGTATCATTCACGGAATTGAACTTGACGCCCTTCAGATCGATTTGGTCTGAGCCGGAAAGGGTGCCATCTCCTGTAAAATTGAAGATCGTCCCGCTAAATGTGGAGGGGTTATCAAGCTTCAGCATTCCGGTGGAGCTACTAAAAGTAATCGACGCGGAGTTTGCAGCAGCAAGTTCG
Source organism: uncultured Pseudomonadota bacterium (assembly GCA_963729395.1). GTDB lineage: Bacteria > Pseudomonadota > Alphaproteobacteria > Rhizobiales > Xanthobacteraceae > Bradyrhizobium. The sequence goes on from CAVSOS010000021.1 coordinate 91,788, forward strand.
AGCGTGGCGCCAGTTCCAATCGTTGCCGATCCTGATGTGCCAGATAAAGCACTGCTGATCCGCACGGTAGCGCTGGGCGCGGCGTAAAGACCAATCACTCCATCGCCGTTGAGGTCCTGATTGAAGGTTGTCTCCAGCGCTTCCAACGCGGCGCTGTTCCCCGCCACGTGAGTGATGAGGTTAGATAGGTAATTACCGTTGCTGTCGATGCTCCACGCCGAGTATTGGCCGGTACTGGCGTTCTTCCAGGCAACGTCGTAGCCGCCGCCCGCTACCTGGACCGCGCCGATCATCGTCCAGCCCGCAAACTCTCCAGCTGTTACAGGCACGCCGCCATCTTTCAGTTCGGGGCCCGTGCCGTTATCATACAAATAGAAATTGTTCGCGACCTCGGTCAAGGCAGTCGATCCGTCGGTCTGGATTACCACCTTCGTAATTCCGACAGTGCCGTCGCCGTTGAGGTCCTGATTGAAGGTGGTCTCCAACCCTTCCAACGCGGCGCTGTTCCCCGCCACGTGAGTGATGAGGTTAGATAGGTAATTACCGTTGCTGTCGATGCTCCACGCCGAGTATTGGCCGGTACTGGCGTTCTTCCAGGCGACGTCGTAACCGCCGCCCGCTACCTGAACCGCGCCGATTATCGTCCAGCCAGCAAACTCACCAGTTGTTACTGCCGCGCCGCCATCTTTCAGTTCGGGGCCCGTGCCGTCGACGCTATTAAGGAAATACTGATTCCCGACTTGAACGACGTGCACGGTCGTGTGGATCTGCGGGCCCGTCTGGGTCAAGCCGGTTAGCGAGAAAGTCGCCGCATTACCCGCCCCGTCGACAATCGTGGCGCCGTTGAGGTTAACTGCGCTCGCCGCCAGCGCGGCGGTGTTCTGACCGGCAGCCACCGTGTAGCTGAACGTCAATGCATTTGTACCGGAGCCGCCAATATAGGTCGCGGTGCCGCCATCGTTGAGCGTCAGCGTTGGGACACCGCCCGCGACCGTCACTACATCGTTCAGACCAAGCGTCAGCGTTACCGTGTTCCCTGCGTGCAGGTGGCCGGTCGAAGGCGACTCCGACACCGAAACCACGAGTGGCGGCGGATCAATCGACAAGCCTGGGAAGGTCGTCACGGCGCCCGCGAGATTGGCGGCGTTGCCCGCCGCATCCTTAACTGTCGCTCCGGTCGGCAAATTGACCTGTGTAATCGCCAGAGTCGCGACAGTGGTGTTGGTTGCTCCAATTGTGTAGCTGAAGGTCAGCGCATTGCTGCCGGAACCGCCGGTGTAGGTCGCGGTGCCGCCGTCGTTGAGCGTCAGCGTCGGGGTGCCGGTGACCGTGACCGCCTTGTTCAAGTCGACCGTCAGCGTAATTAGCGCGCCTGTATTTTCGGTCCCGCTCACTGGCAACGCGGCGACCCCCGTCACTGTGGGAATTGTGGTGTCGATCTGCAGGGTGCCGGCCGGGGTGGTCACCGCACCGGTCAGATTGGCGGCATTGCCGGCGCCGTCCTTGACGGTCGCGGTGCCAAGATTGACCGCTGTCACCGCCAGGTCGGCGGTGTTCTGGCCGGCCCCAACCGTATAGCTGAAGGTCAGCGCGTTGCTGCCCGAGCCGCCGCTATAGGTCGCGGTGCCGCCGTCGTTGAGCGTCAGCGTCGGCGTACCGCCCGCCACCGTCACCGCCGAACTGAGATTGAGCGTCAGCGTCACCACGCTGCCGACCCCGAGATCGCCGGACCCAGCCGTGATGCCGGTACCGGACGCCACCACCGACGCCACCGTCGGCCCCGTGGTATCGATCTGCAGCGTGCCGGCCGGGGTGGTCACGGCTCCAGTGAGATTGGCGACGTTGCCGGCGCCGTCCTTGACGGTTGCCGAGTTTAGATTGACCGCCGTCACCGCCAGGTCGGAGGTGTTCTGGCCGGCCGCTACCGTATAGCTGAAGGTCAGCGCATTGCTGCCCGAACCGCCGCTGTAGGTCGCGGTACCGCCGTCGTTGAGCGTCAGCGTCGGGGTGCCGCCCGCCACCGTCACCGCCTCGCTCAGGTTGACCGTCAGCGTCACCACGCTGCCAACTCCGAGATCGCCGGATCCAGCCGTGATGCCGCTGCCGGATGTCGCCACCGATGCCACGGTCGGGGCCGTGGTGTCGATCTGCAGCGTGCCGGCCGGGGTGGTCACCGCACCGGTGAGATTGGCGGCATTGCCGGCGCCGTCCTGGACGATTGCGGTGCCAAGATTGACTGTCGTTACCGCCAGGTCGGCGGTGTTCTGGCCGGCCGCAACCGTGTAGCTGAAAGTCAGCGCATTGCTGCCGGAGCCGCCGCTATAGGTCGCGGTGCCGCCGTCGTTGAGCGTCAGCGTCGGGGTGCCGCCGGCAACCGTCACCACCTCGCTCAGGTTGAGCGTCAGCGTCACCACGCTGCCGACCCCAAGATCGCCGGATCCAGCCGTGATGCCGCTGCCGGATGTCGCAACCGAGGATACCGAAGGCGTCGTGGTATCGATCTGCAGGGTGCCGGCCGGGGTGGTCACCGCGCCGGCGAGATTAGCGGCATTGCCGGCGCCGTCCTTGACGCTCGCGGTGCCGAGATTGACCGCCGTCACTGCCAGGTCGGCGGTGTTCTGCCCTGCCCCAACCGTATAGCTGAAGGTCAGCGCGTTGCTGCCCGAGCCGCCGCTATAGGTCGCGGTGCCGCCGTCATTGAGCGTCAGCGTCGGGGTGCCGCCGGCAACCGTCACCGCCTCGCTCAGGTTGAGCGTCAGCGTGACGACCTGCCCGGCATTGAGATCGCCAGTTCCCGCCGTGATGCCGGTGCCGGACGCCACCACCGATGCCACGGTCGGGGCCGTGGTATCGATCTGCAGCGTGCCGGCCGGGGTGGTCACTGCGCCGGTGAGATTGGCGGCATTGCCGGCGCCGTCCTTGACGGTCGCGGTGCCAAGATTGACCGCCGTTACCGCCAGGTCCGCGGTATTCTGGCCGGCCCCAACCGTATAGTTGAAGGTCAGCGCGTTGCTGCCGGAGCCGCCGCTATAGGTCGCGGTGCCGCCATCGTTGAGCGTCAGTGTCGGGGTGCCGCCCGCCACCGTCACTGCCGAACTGAGATTGAGTGTCAGCGTCACCACGCTGCCGACCCCAAGATCGCCGGATCCGGCCGTGATGCCGGTACCGGATGTCGCAACCAAGGATACCGAAGGCGTCGTGGTATCGATCTGCAGGGTGCCGGCGGGGTTGGTCACCGCGCCGGTGAGATTGGCGGCATTGCCGGCGCCGTCCTGGACGATTGCGGTGCCAAGATTGACTGCCGTTACCGCCAGGTTGGCAGTGTTCTGGCCGGCCCCAACCGTATAGCTGAAGGTCAGCGCGTTGCTGCCCGAGCCGCCGCTATAGGTCGCGGTGCCGCCGTCGTTGAGCGTCAGCGTCGGGGTGCCACCGGCAACCGTCACCGCCTCGCTCAGGTTGAGCGTCAGCGTCACCACGCTGCCAACTCCGAGATCGCCCGTCCCGGAGGTGATGCCGCTGCCCGACGTCGCCACCGAGGATACCGAAGGGGTCGTGGTGTCGATCTGCAGGATTCCGGCGGGGTTGGTCACTGCGCCGGTGAGATTAGCGGCGTTGCCGGCGCCGTCCTTGACGGTCGCGGTACCGAGACTGACTGCCGTTACCGTGAGGTCGGCGGTATCCTGGCCGGCCGCCACCGTGTAGCTGAAGGTCAGCGCATTGCTGCCGGAGCCGCCGCTGTAGGTCGCGGTGCCGCCGTCGTTGAGCGTCAGCGTCGGGGTGCCGCCGGCCACCGTCACCGCCTCGCTCAGGTTGAGCGTCAGCGTCACCACGCTGCCAACTCCAAGATCGCCGGATCCGGCCGTGATGCCGGTGCCGGACGCCGCCACCGACGCCACCGTCGGCGCCGTGGTATCGATCTGCAGCGTGCCGGCCGGGTTGGTCACTGCGCCGGTGAGATTGGCGGCATTGCCGGCGCCGTCCTTGACGGTCGCGGTGCCGAGATTGACCGCTGTCACCGCCAGGTCGGCGGTGTTCTGGCCGGCCGCCACCGTATAGCTGAAGGTCAGCGCATTGCTGCCGGAGCCGCCGCTATAGGTCGCGGTGCCGCCGTCGTTGAGCGTCAGCGTCGGGGTGCCGCCGGCAACCGTCACCGCCTCGCTCAGGTTGACCGTCAGCGTCACCACGCTGCCGGCCGCAAGATCGCCGGCATCCAGCCGTGATGCCGGTGCCGGATGTCGCCACCGAGGATACCGAAGGCGTCGTGGTGTCGATCTGCAGCGTGCCGGCCGGGTTGGTCACCGCGCCGGCGAGATTGGCGGCATTGCCGGCGCCGTCCTTGACGGTCGCGGTGCCGAGATTGACCGCCGTCACCGCCAGGTCGGCGGTGTTCTGGCCGGCCGCAACCGTGTAGCTGAAGGTCAGCGCATTGCTGCCGGAGCCGCCGCTATAGGTCGCGGTGCCGCCGTCGTTGAGCGTCAGCGTCGGGGTGCCGCCGGCAACCGTCACCGCCTCGCTCAGGTTGACCGTCAGCGTCACCACGCTGCCGGCTGCGAGATCGCCCGCGCCGGCCGTGATGCCGGTGCCGGACGCCGCCACCGAGGATACCGAAGGCGTCGTGGTGTCGATCTGCAGCGTGCCGGCCGGGTTGGTCACCGCGCCGGTGAGATTGGCGGCGTTGCCGGCGCCGTCCTTGACGGTCGCGGTGCTGAGATTGACCGCCGTCACCGCCAGGTCGGCGGTGTTCTGGCCGGCCGCCAACCGTGTAGCTGAAGGTCAGCGCATTGCTGCCGGAGCCGCCGGTATAGGTCGCGGTGCCGCCGTCGTTGAGCGTCAGCGTCGGGGTGCCGCCGGCAACCGTCACCGCCTCGCTCAGGTTGACCGTCAGCGTCACCACGCTGCCGGCTGCCGAGATCGCCCGCCCCGGCCGTGATGCCGGTGCCGGACGCCGCCACCGAGGAAACCGAAGGCGTCGTGGTGTCGATCTGCAGCGTGCCGGCGGGGTTGGTCACTGCGCCGGTGAGATTGGCGGCGTTGCCGGCGCCGTCCTTGACGGTCGCGGTACCGAGATTGACTGCCGTTACCGTGAGGTCGGCGGTGTTCTGGCCGGCCGCCACCGTGTAGCTGAAGGTCAGCGCATTGCTGCCGGAGCCGCCGGTGTAGGTCGCGGTGCCGCCGTCGTTGAGCGTCAGCGTCGGGGTGCCGCCGGCCACCGTCACCGCCTCGCTCAGGTTGAGCGTCAGCGTCACCACGCTGCCAACTCCAAGATCGCCGGATCCGGCCGTGATGCCGGTGCCGGACGCCGCCACCGACGCCACCGTCGGCCCCGTGGTATCGATCTGCAGGGTACCGGCCGGGGTGGTCACTGCGCCGGTCAGATTGGCGGCATTGCCGGCGCCGTCCTTGACGGTCGCGGTGCCAAGATTGACCGCTGTCACCGCCAGGTCGGAAGTATTCTGGCCGGCCGCCACCGTATAGCTGAAGGTCAGCGCATTGCTGCCGGAGCCGCCGCTATAGGTCGCGGTGCCGCCGTCGTTGAGCGTCAGCGTCGGGGTGCCGCCGGCAACCGTCACCACCTCGCTCAGGTTGAGCGTCAGCGTCACCACGCTGCCGACCCCAAGATCGCCGGATCCAGCCGTGATGCCGCTGCCGGATGTCGCAACCGAGGATACCGAAGGCGTCGTGGTATCGATCTGCAGGGTGCCGGCCGGGGTGGTCACCGCGCCGGCGAGATTAGCGGCATTGCCGGCGCCGTCCTTGACGCTCGCGGTGCCGAGATTGACCGCCGTCACTGCCAGGTCGGCGGTGTTCTGCCCTGCCCCAACCGTATAGCTGAAGGTCAGCGCGTTGCTGCCGGAGCCGCCGGTGTAGGTCGCGGTGCCGCCATCGTTGAGCGTCAGTGTCGGGGTGCCGCCCGCCACCGTCACTGCCGAACTGAGATTGAGTGTCAGCGTCACCACGCTGCCGACCCCAAGATCGCCGGATCCGGCCGTGATGCCGGTACCGGACGCCACCACCGACGCCACCGTCGGGGCCGTGGTATCGATCTGCGGGCCGGTCTGCGTCAGACCGGTCAACGAAAGGTTAGCGGCATTTCCGCCACTGTCTTTCATCGTCGCGCCATTGAGATTGATCGCGGTCGCAGCCAGCGACGCGGCGTTCTGTCCGGCGCCGACGGTGTAGCTGAAGGTCAGCGAGCTGGTGCCGGAGCCGCCGGTGTAGGTCGCGGTGCCGCCATCGTTCAGCGTCAGCGTCGGGGTGCCGCCGGCAACCGTCACCGCCTCGCTCAGGCTGAGCGTCAGCGTGACCGTGTTCCCGGCATTGAGGTCGCCGTTGGAGGGTGAATCGTTGATCGAGTTCAGCGTTGGCCCCGATGGCGGATCGATCGCGAGCCCCCACAACGTCGTCAGCGCGTTCGTCAGATTGGCGGCGCTGCCGTTTGTAGCGTTAATCGTTGCTCCATTCGGAAGATTGACCTGCGTGATCGCAAGGTTTGAGACATCGCTGTCGCTCGCCCCAACCGTGTAGCTGAAGGTCAGGGCGCTAGTGCCGGAGCCGCCTCTATAAGTTGCTGTGCCGCCATCGTTGAGGGTCAGCGTTGGCGTGCCGGTGACCGTAACCGCCGCACTAAACTCAAGTGTCAGGGCAATTGTATCGCCTGGAGACTCGGTGCCGATCGATGGCGAGGACGCAACTTGCGTAACCGACGTCACGTTCTGGGCATAGGAGGCCCCAGTCACCATATTGACGTTGTTGAATTCGGTTACAGTTCCATTGTAGGGACCATTATTTGCAGCGGTGTCGAAACCGTTACCGGCATAAATCCACCCATCAGCAAGACCAGTCGGATCAATGTAATTGTTGCTGATGGTCGCCGACCCACCGAGATTTGTCGTATCCACGATGACTGCATAACTGACACTGGAGCCACTGGTGGTCACAATGGTGTTGTTAGAAACAGTTTCGTTCAGGACCGGGCCTTGTACAATATTCGCTGACTGAAGGCTAAGTCCTTGGGTGGCGGCTTCGGATGCAGGAACAGTTTGAACCCAGGTATTGAAGCTGAGTCGGAGGTTGTTGATTACATCCCCCGGGGCGTTGAATTCCTGTATCCAATCTCCATGTGCGCCTGCACTGGCTCCAAATCCCGCATTCCCGATTAGGTTATTTTGAATGACATAGTTCGCGGTGGAGCTTGTAGCGTTGCCTATCACTATGTCTTCAGAATAGGCATTCAAAATCGAATTGTACTCAATCGTGGTAGTGCCAGTACCATTCGATTCAATCAATCCATACCCGATGTACGAATTTAATAACCCTGCACCATTGATGGTGTTGTTGACGATAGTCGCATTGCTGGCATTGCTAAGTATGTTTATTGGCTGTTGACGATTGGTGCCAACCTGAAAATTGCTGTTCTCAATTGTGTCGTTAGCTCCTTCAATGTCAACCTGCCAACCCCCATTAAGCGAAAAATCATATCCATTGAGCGTGACATTGTTGCCAGTGATCGTGACGATATCGGAAGTCGTATTAACTGAAACTCCCGCCATACTTATAGTCGCGGGATTCTTCAATACAGTCCCAGCTGGAACGCCAACATAATAGTCGATACCAGCCACGTTCCAGGAAGGTCGAACCGCGTAGCCGCTCAATAAGGTTGACAGCTGAGGCGTGCCGGCTGGTGCGTTCGCCGAACCGTCGCCCAAATTCAGCGGCGGGTCGACCGTTATGACATTTCCTTCCGGATCCCTCGCCGACAAAAGATAGGTGATCGTGCCATCCGTAAGGTTTGACAAGTTGGCGGAGTAGACCCCGTTCAATTCGATAGGAATTACGTCCTGATTGCCGGATGCATCGGTGAAGGTCACAGTCCCGCTATAGTCATTTCCAAGACCAGAAACGGTGAAGGTCACATGAGCGGGAATCGTGGCATCGACCGACAAACTCGGCGTCGGTGCGCTGTCAATATCGAGCGTTACAGCATTTCCGGTAGCGGTAGCGCTATTGCCCGACGGATCGCTCGCCGAGAGCGACGACGTGATCGTTCCATCCGTGAGTGCTGACAGATTGGCCGAATACGTCCCATTGCCATCTACTCCCACCACGACGTGGCGATTGGAACCGTCCGTGAACGTCACCGTTCCCGTCTCATTGCGGGGCAAACCGGCGACCGTGAAGGTTACGGCGGTTGACTCGGCGGCGTTAATCACGTGGTCAGCGGTGTCGCTAATAGTTAGCGCCGCGTTCGTCACGCTCTTGGTTTCGAGCTGCACCGGATTTCCGCTGCCGGTAAAGCTGGTGCCCGTCAGCAAATTGATTGCCAGTAGCGCCGAAGTGACCGTTCCGGGCATCAGGGTTGAGAGGTCCGCCGAGTAAATTCCATCTGAATCAATATTCGCTTGGACCTGGTTGTTGTCACCGTCGGTGAAAGTAACCTTCCCTCTCGCGCCAAAATCGAGCCCCAATACGGTAAAAGCCACATTCTTTGCTTCGAGCGAATCAATAACATGGTCACCCGTGTCGTTGATCGATAAATTCGCCGTGCGACGCACGCGCGAATTGATCAATGGCGCTTTTAGCAAAATGGCCTCCTCGAGCGGATTCGAGTTTGATCGACTGCAGGCATGGTTTGGTGCGCCCGCGATCGGAGGCCGAAGTTATCCTCATACTCTGAAAGAGCTGTTTGGGAAGCTAATAAAACTTTAGGTAGTTTACCACAGGCACGTTTGAACCACCGGAAGCAATCCGCCAATCCAATTGCGCTTGACGCCAAAAATTTTGTGCGATGCCTCAAGAATGCATTAGTCATAGGGTTGTAAGCAAATCCCCTGTTTGCCGTGATCTAAGTTTGCCCATATGATCAATGGCAGGAGCCGGCGCCCATCATGAGAAGATTTCGCACAGTGACGCAGCAGCCCCCCTGCGGGACTCTGCCGACCCGGTTGCTTCGCATTTTAATGGAATTCCCCACCGAGGCCCCCCGGGTCCCTTTGGCTACCATCGTCGCGTAATATGGTTAATGCCTGCTGAGGCTTTTTTTGGACCGCTCGCCGGCTTCCCAGCGACATTGTCCGGGCGATTTGCCGAAGTTTCGGCTTGGCATTCTGGTAAAAGCCGTCGACGGCGGAAGGATCGCTGGCCGTCCTTAGGGCGAGCGCGCCACGGCATCGTGCGAGAAGGTGCATGCTAATAATAATAAGCCTTGTCGGACGAGCACTGGCGGCCGATTTGCGGCTTAGCAGCTGATCGTGGGACCTCTCAAAGGTATAAAGGTAGCGATGGCATCCCGTGGGGAGATTGTGAAGTCAACCTAGCATCTGCCCTGCGTCGACCCGCGATGTTAAATCGCGGACTAATTAAATTTCAAATCTATCCGCTTGGGGTCCGTCTATCCAGATCGTGGTCAGTCAGCTAGGGGATCGCGACGCCTAAGCAGTCTCACAGTTTGTGTCAGGGGAGACGGAACCCGCTTGGCGCAAGCTATTCTCTGCCGCAACAGCGTTCGCATATGCATCCTCAAGAATCCCCCATTTTACGGTTCGAATTCCAGAACGGATGATCTTTGCTGGATTGCCAGCGACTACGGAGTTAGAAGGGACATCAACGGTAACTACCGAACCGCTGCCCACGATGCATTCATTCCCCACTCGAACCCCTGGCATGATGATCGAGTAAGCGCCTATGAAACAATTCTTGCCGATATAGGTATCGCTCATAAGCAATCGAGACATATCGTGTGCAAGAATAACGGCATGAAAGGCGACATAGGTCCCCTCGTCAATATGAACACCTCTCGGATTGGTCAGATCTAAGTTGGCCTTAAGCGATAACTTTACGGTGGGATGAACGTCCATCTTCATGATTTTGCGGAGGAACCACAGGCGTAAGGTCAAGAGACCTTCGCGCAAATATATGACGCTCCTACGAAGGCGCATCAGCAATAACCTTTCGAATTCAATACATCGAAAAGCTATACCATCCTAGTGTGGAATCCTAGTGCGGAAGCAAGCCCGACCACGTCGTCAATTCTCAATGGACCCCGGATCGTGGGAGGCCCACTGCCAGGGGGCGATATGGCGTTTCGCGCTCATAGCTGCTGCGATGGCGACGGTCGTTTCGCCGTTAGCCGAAGGAAGCCGCCCATCAAACGGGCTTCGTACCGGCGATGATAGTGCCGGAACCGGGGGCGACGCCTGGTCCAGTCGGGCCGGCCGGCGGCGGCGCGATCGAGATTGAGTTTGCGGCCGGGGCTCGGATGCGGATCACGGGCAGGAGTTGCTCGCGCTGCGCAAGGATCATCGCGTGCGCAGCGGCAAGATCGGCAGGAAGTGGTTCGGAACGCGTCGTCACGAGGAAGATTCAAACCATATTCGGCGCAAAAAAATCGTCCAGGATTTTCCGGGATGAGTCAAAAAGCCACAACTCAACCTGTCGCCTGTGAACGCCAGGTTTCCCGCGGCATCCGCCAGTTTAATTCCGGACAGAAGATAAGATAAATGCGCAACGCTGATAGTGACGACGCCGTCGGCCGGCGAGGGCCACAGAAAGAAAGCGGCTAATTATGCCGATTCGACCGAGGTTAATATGGCATGGTTTTTTGGGGTAACCTGAACAGCCTGCCGGACCCGCCGTACGACGGTACACTTTCGTGTACTGGAAATGTCAACATGGTCAGCGGAACCCGGTTCATAACGTTCGATGGCGCCGGCACCAGGACGCGTAGTTAGCCCGACTTGCGCCAATAAACCGCCAATGTGTCGATCCGCTTCAATTCCGGATTGATCTTGCGATCTTGAAAAAACTTGGTGACGGCGATGCTGCAGGATGGGAATGCGTCATAGTCATCGATGATGACGAAGCCTCCTGCGCTGACCTTGTCGTAAAGCGCATTTAGTGCATCCATCGTCGAGCTGTAGTGGTCGCCGTCCAGCCGCAGAATCGAAATCTGCTTGATGGGCGCGGTCGGCAGCGTGTCCGAAAACCATCCCTTGATGAACTGTACATGGTCATCCAGAAGATCGAAGCGCCTGAAGTTGGCCTTCACGCGGTCGAGGGAAACCGCAAGGAAACTCACGTCGCTGAGATCCGGATCGCCTGCGTCCTTCTCCGTGGGCACTGGCATGCCCTCGAACGAATCCGCGAGCCAAACCGTCCTGTCATTGGCACCGTGAAACTTGAAGAGCGCTTTCGCGAACATGGAGGCGCCCCCGCGCCACACGCCGCATTCGACGAAATCTCCGGGAATATCTTCAGCCAGAACGCGCTCGATGCAATCCTGCAGGTTGTCCAGGCGCTTTAGTCCGACCATCGTGTAGCCGATCATCGGCCATTCAAGACCGCCATCAGCTTTCACCGGATCAAACGGTTGCAGCTTCACGAGGTAGAGCGATTTGCGTTTCAAAAATCTGAGAGCGGCCTGACGGATAAATCCATAGGCCGTTTTCGTCTTTCTGGACGGATCAATCAGTAGCCAAGCGCTTTCGTCATAGAGGTAGCCGGTCAGAACCTTCTTCAGAAGATCAAAATATAGAGCCGTCAAATCTTGTTGACCCGACGCTTTAATGGGCGCGTGCATGAAACAAACTCCAAGCTGCCGTTGGAATGGTGAGACGTGTCAAGACGCCTCACCGCGCTCCAACGCTACTCTCGGCTGATTCTGGAATTCAAGCCCGGTTGAAGCGAATAACGGGGCTTGACTTTCAGATTCTCAGTTGGGTTGCCTATTGACCTGGGCCACAAGCTTCATCCAACGACGGGAAGAATCCTATGGTCAAGACTTTGCTAATGTGCGGCCGTGTCGGCGTCATGACCTGCGCGAGACGACAACCGCGAGATTCTAGTCGCTACCGAATAAATGTCTGAGCAACCTCAGTGTTTACTTCATACCGACGTCTGCGCTCTTCCTGGGCGTCTGGAACCAAAAATTCCTTAGGATTCTCTGCCGAGGTATTCCGAAAGCCAGTTGAGCAATGATCACCAATAGCCCCGCACTAAGAACGATACCGCGAGCCCCGATTGTAAGTTCCGGACTGAACCAAAACGACAGGATGATTACTGTCAACGAACCAAGCGAACTCGCTGTATCAATCAAAACGGCTGATCGTCGCGATCCTGACCATACCGTTTTGGTGAAAAATAATAGCCCGTATGAAAGAAAATCTCCAATAACAACGCATAATAGCACGACCTCGAATTCTAGGCCACCAATGCATAAGGATGAATGCAAAAATTAAGCCTACTCCACTGATTAGGGTGAACAAAGATAGCCTTGCGGTTCTTCCGGTTGCGATTAGTAGGGTTACTGGCGCGCCCTTAGCCACTTGGGAAAAGGAGAACGCTATGATCAGGACGTGCATAAACGGGCTGACGCTGTAATGAGACCCAAAGACGAGTGGGATAAGCCAGTCGAGCGTGACCGCCACGAAAAGCGCGTAACACGTAGCGGCAGCTCCCCAGACAAATACGAGGGTGAGGGAATCCTCGTCGAGCACCGACGGACCCTTCATCCTTGACGAGACGTACGCTAGGCCAAGAGTTCCCAACACGCGGTGTATCAAAGCGATTGGTACGATCGTCATATTGAGAATAACAGCATATGTAGCAAGCGTACTGACATCAAACCAGTGTCCTATCAAAATACGGTCGAGCTGAGAGAACAACGCAAGGCCGATGCCATTGGCCAGAAGAGGAATACCAAAAGATAGAGCTGCGAAAAACACCGACCGATCAAATTGGAGACTGTAAGGTTTGCGAGCAAGAAGGTGAGACGCAATGCAATATGCAAGAGATTCTATCACAAGAATCGCCAGAATCGCCCGATGGTCACGTAGAACATAGACGGCTGGCAACGTGGCGATAAGTGCGGCCACTTGGGCAAGCAGCTGCGTAATCATTGAGGGAACGTAATTGTGGTTCCTTTGGACTTGAACAATATCGAGATGTCCAAAAGACCGAACGAATGGAACGATGGCAATGAGCGCGAAGCTCATTGAAAATTGCGGAACTCCGAAAAACTGAGAAAGATTGGAAGCGCTGACGATTAAAGCTAGTGCAATTAATGCGCCCCGAATCAGGGAAAGCATGTGTACCGCCGCGAGCGCGCGGTCTTCGTCGGACCTAACCATCACAAATTTATCAATGGCGACGTCGCTTATCAAACCTGCCGTGCCGATCACGACTGTCATTGCCACTGTGGTCCCAAATTCGCTTGGGGTGAGGAGCCGTGAAAGAATTGCGGTGCGAGCGAATTGTGAGACAAACTCAATCGCCGCCGCGAGAGAGATAGTGGAGCCACGACCAATCCAAACCTTGAGTCTCAACGCTAACGTTCCCGTTCGTGGTATTGGGCGCAAGAGTATGCCTGTGTCCCGGCTCCTTCGCCGAGGATGCCTTAATTTCTAATGTACAAATTTAGGGAGCGGCATTACGCAAACCTCTCGTATGCTATACTCATACTGATTTATGATCGATATCCAATCCATTTCGATAGTGCGACATACCGAGTAGTTGATCGGCAATGCCAACAAGCGGATTCAGACGACATCTTGACACTACGCCTGATGGCGGCGAAACTTTCCTGTTTTAACCGGCGTCACCCGGAGGCCGCGCTTGACGACAGATAAGGAAACTGGCGGTCGTCAGCGAAACCCTCCAACCGGAAACGTTGATCATCTAAGTTGCCCGTCGCCTCGGGACGCTCGCCGATAAGCATCGGGGTACTCTTTGGAGATCGCTGGCAAGTTAAGCGCTGCTTAGTGCTTCGCGTATCGCGGTAGGCGCTCCTTAGCCGTAGCTAAACTCATTGAAGATAAATTGTCCGAATATATTGGCGCTCGATTTAATTCGTACTCGGTAAGCGAGGCCCTAATTCCCATGCACAAACTCAAAAACAGCAATGGCGCGTCCCAATAATGCACCGTTAGTCCGATTATGCCCATCACTACAATGGCTAAGCTAAACCCCGTCCGAACGCTGTACTTACCTGGATCGCTCGTCGGCAATTTCGGCTTTGTAAAAAATGGTGAAAACATTGTGAAAAACAAAAGGAGCACTGCTGGTAGTCCATAGTGAAGCCCCTCGACCAGCCAAACGCAATCCACGCTGCTCGTGTAGACGGTCTGACCAAAGTCGATGTAACCAAGTCCAATAAAAGGAGAGGACTCAACCATCGGTAGAACGGCATCCCACTCCCCTAAACGAACAAATCCGGTTTGCGGATTCAAGGTCATGTGTACTAAGATCCAGCTTAGGGGATCATCAGAAACTAAAAATACCACAAGTAGGAATCCCGCGATCACTGCAAATAGAGCTTTCCACCTCCAGGAATTCCGCTTCAGAATCCGGTCGTATAAAAACCCTGCTATGACTAATACAAAACCCATGAAAGGGCCCGACGAAAGGGACAACGCGCAGCCAAGAAAACTTAGGCCAATCCAAAATACACGTTGGATACCGCGTTCCGCGTAGAAGAAGATGGATGCGGCCGCAACGCAAATGGTTCCAAAATGCTCTGCGCCCTCAAAGACCGAACTCGCCCGGACTAACCCTAATCGATAATCATTCGCGGTAATATACTGGGAGTCGGCACCTGTTATACCAAGACTGTCAGTTGTAAGATGCCGTCCAGACAGTGTATCGAGTAGCGCAAGTGCAATAATCGCAACCATAATTCGCGTGAGGGCTATGACGAAGATTTGGAGATTAGAGGGGCCGAAAATAAAAGCACGCCCTACTAAATAGGAGCCAAGGAATTCTAGCGCCTCTGCGCCCACATACGGCCTAAACCCGCCATTTAAAACGGATGATGCGACCATCCATATGGCTAACGCAAACGCAAAGAAGTCCGATGGGACGCGGGCTCGTTCACTTTTGGACAATTCTCCAAAGGCTGGTAGCAAAAGTAGAATGACGACGATCCGTCCGGGCGTGACGTTTATGACGCCAAGCGATATCAATATTGCAGGAGAAAAGATTCCAATCAGTGTGATCCAAATAAAGAGTGGGTGCTTGCGCTGAGGGGCATTCGGTATCTTCCGAACGGCTGAACTATCATTGGTGACATTGAAGCTGAAGCTTGGTGCGCGCCCAAGTTTTTTTGCCACGCTTATTGTCATGTTCAGTTATGCCGACTTTAGCGAACGTTGTATTCTTTTGAATTCTATCGCGCTTACTGCCATCATTTCAGCGATCCGTTAATGGGCTCCAAATAACCCGGACCACCAGAGAGAAAAGTTGTATCTCTTAGACTCCTCGAGTTCAACCATTGGTGCCGCAAGCATTTTGTCGAGACCAAGTTCTGTTGCTTTCGCAGCAGCGTCCGAAAGACGGTGCGTGGAATAAGTCGATGCCTTGCGAATTGCCCAGTAGCGAATCCGTAGGCGAGCAATCGCGAGCGCCAGCGGACTTGCTGTCAGCCGGACGCACGTAGTTGGCACAGGCAGCCGGTCACGCCACTTCCGCACCATGTATCGAAACGCCCGCCCATAGTCGGCCCCGAGCCGTAGCTGCGGTTTCGCATTGTGTATGAGCGGCATGTCGAGCCCGTAGGAGCGCATGCCGTGCCGTTCGGCCTCAAGAATGATGTCAGTCCCGTAGAGGTGAAATTCGGGTAGCAACGGATCAAACGATACGCCAGACCCTCGGCGCACCACTAGAGCAAGTTCGTCCGCACTCACGATCGGAACTGGGCTCGGAAGCACTTTTCCGAAAATACCCGACGTTTCCGCAAAAGCAGGTTCCAAAGCCGCGTCAAACATTCGGCCGACAAGCTCGCCGGAAGCCGTAATCGATGCGACGCCGGCAACAGCCCAATCACGATCCAAATGCGAGAGTCGATCAACTTCCCATGCCAACCGTTCGAACCAACCCTTGGGAAAATAGACGTCGCAATGCGCGAAGACGAGCACCTCTGCGGTCGCTCTCTCGATCGCCCGCGAAAAGGCGCTAGCAGCGCTTGCCTGGTTCCAAAGAATCGTCAGACCTATATTTCCATTCTCAATCTCCGGCGAGCGAGCGAGATCCGCCTGGAGGCGACTTGTGTCACTCGATCGGGCGCAGCAATATACGTGAATGGATACAGACATGATTATCGCAACTCTCAGGCTATTTAGAAAGATTTTTCACGCGACCAGCACGAGATGATAACTGAACAACCTTATCAAAAAATATATATGATTTGTGTTTCCGATAAGAACTTGCATTTGGTCGACCGTCTTCAGGAGCTTGATGAACGGTAAATCAAATCGCAGAGCATAGAATACGCGACGGCGAGCAAATCTTAGAACTTCATTCAGACACTAGTGACGAAGGCGGGCGTTGCGGTCCTAGGCTGCTTCTGGAAGTATCATCTCGCTCCCAAATGAATGTATTCGTTCTCAAGCGCAATTTAGCCTTGCCACGAGCGATGATCCTCACATACCAATAGACCATAAGCTTCGGCCACAACCATGGTTCTTTGAAGAGGCTCATAAGAGCTTTGTGGTTGCTATCACCCTTATTTTTCCAAAGATCAGGATATAGGCGAGCGAGTTCAAAGGTACCGAAGTCGGCGCGAGCTTCTATGGAAATCAAATTTTTAATTGTACGCGGAGCGAACACAATCGACCTGGCAGTGGCGACTGTTTCGCGCTCTTCAGGTTTGAACTGAACGCGAACGTATGTGTCATCCGCGATAACTTCTGGGAATGCGTCAAAGTGCTGCCGAGCGATTTCTGAAAGAGCATATACGCCCGACCCGCCGATTCCTTCGCCGAAGGAAGGAAGGCGACATCTGACATCATAGAAAGCGCGTACCAGCCACGAGCAGCCAGCCAAATCGAAAAAGGGGAGCGGGGCAACTGCAATGACGCCGCCTCGCTCCAAGCGATCCGCTAGTGCCCTAATGGTGGAAAGCGTAACAACAACATCAGCGTCCATATAAATGCGAGGGAAGGCGCGGGCTGCTTGATCACCGAGGTTTAATGCATGCGTCTTGTTGCCGACCGCTGTCTCAATTACCCTCACCGCTGTGCCGAACTTTCGCGCAATCGTAGCAGTGTCGTCCGTGCATCCATTACAGACGACGATCACTTCGAGTTCGTTGGGTAAAGCACCCGTCGTTAATTCTTTCAACGTCCGAGCTATCACCGAACTCTCGTTGTAGGCTGGGATTACGATCGAAATCATTTTAATGTTGCTTTGGTCCTTGCTACTAAGCTGGAATCAAAAACCCGAAGATGCCCATTGTACTCATGTTAACCCGGCCGTACGTCGCCGCGCCTATTCAATCAACTATAGCTCTCGCTGTGGCATGCTGGCTGGCCCTTCCGGGAATAAAATACATCCAAATAAGTATACTACGTGAGCGCGAAAACGCTAGGCTTCTCGCATGACAGTATCGTCTGCCGCTGATCAAATAGTCATTAACCTTTCGGAGGCCGCATCGCACATCTCGGCTCCGCAAAACGCCATAATTAATGATTAACCCCATACTATTGTATGCCGCTCAACCCCCACAAAAAATCAGATGCCTTCACAATCGAACAGACCACTAAATGGCCTGTGGGATGAATTACTCTCCCTTAATAGTTCTAGGAAATATGACCTTTTATGCTACGTATTTTTTCGGTGCACCCCGGATGGCAACTTAGCAGGGTAGCGGGTAATGTGTGGTATTTTGGCATGGATTCTGGCGGGGACCCGCCGGCAGGATCGCGAGACACTCGTTCGGATCACGGATTTAATGGCCCATCGTGGCCCGGACGGCGCCGGCTATTGGCTCGGCGACAGTGCCGACGGGCTTCACCAAATAGCTATGGGCCATCGCCGGCTGTCGATTATCGACATTCAGGGCGGTCTTCAGCCAATGTGGAGTTCAGATCTCTCCATTGGTCTGACCTTCAACGGAGAGATCTATAACTACATTGAGCTCCGCGAAGAGCTCGCAAAACTCGGCCATGTATTTCGAACATCGTCTGACACGGAAGTGCTGATTGAGGCCTACAGAGCTTGGGGCCCCGCTGCAATTGCTCGGTTCAGAGGTATGTTCGCATTTGCGCTTTGGGATGAAAGCAAACAGCGGTTGGTGATCGGACGCGATCCATTTGGAAAGAAGCCGCTCTTTTTGGCCGAAATGCACGGCGCGTGGCTCTTTAGCTCTGAGATCGAGCCGATCATGCAGTTCCCGGGTATCGATCGAAGCTTGGATTACCCAGCACTCCAGGATTATTTGTTAAACCGCTACGTTCCGGGGCCATTCACATTATTTCGCGCAGTCAAAAAGCTACCGCCCGGCTGCTACGCGGTTTGGCAAGCCGGCAATTTATCGGTTACACGCTATTTCACCCCACCATTCGCAACGACCTTTCCGGACATCACGAATTTCGGCGATGCCGTTCAGATGTTCCGCGAGACGTTTGAGGATTTAGTCAGAATTCGCATGCGCAGCGATGCGCCGTTTGGCGCCTATCTTTCCGGCGGCGTGGATTCCTCAGCAATTGTTGCAACCATGGTGGGTCAAACTTCCGAGCGGGTGCGTACATTTTCCGTTGGGTTCCATGAGACCAAGTATTCAGAGCTTGATTTCGCGCGCGCAATTGCCAAGCGGTTCGAGACCGACCACCATGAGGTCGTCGTCGACCCGGATTCATTTTTGGCGCAATGGCCAACTGCCGTATTGCGTCGGGGCGCCCCGGTGTCCGAGCCCGCAGATATCCCTATCCTCATTTTGTCAAAGATGGCATCTCGTTCGGTGAAGATGGTTCTTACCGGCGAGGGTTCCGACGAACTGATGGGAGGATACCCCAAGCATCGTGCCGAGCCATGGATTAAATTGTACCATCAGATCGTGCCGCAGTTGGTCCATGATCACGTGGTGTCGCCAGCCATTCTGGCCTTGCCATACGCCATGCGTAGAGCCAAGATTTTTGCGATGGCGGCAGGCGAACGAGAGCTAGCTAACCGGATGAGGGTCTGGTTCGGCGGCGTCTCGATCGAAGAGCGCGACGCTTTGTTGGGGGGGGAGCCGTCGATTGCGCCACGTGAGCCCTTTCCGTTTTCGGCAAGAATTGGATCCAATGTTCGGCGTACGCTGTTCTTCGATCAGACTTCCTGGCTTCCGGACAACCTTCTAGAGCGCGGTGATCGGATGATGATGGCAGGGTCAGTCGAAGGTCGCATGCCCTTCATGGATGTTGAACTGGCTGCTGTCGTTGCTCGCTTTCCCGATAATTTTCTAGTTGGCAAGGCCGGAGGCAAAGTCGTTCTGCGGGCCGCGATGGACCAGATATTGCCCAGCGAAATTTTGTCGCGCAGAAAAGTTGGGTTCCGCGTACCCGTTGCTGAATGGTTTCGAGGCCCCTACCGCGACTTTGTCAGCGAGGCGTTGCTAAGCGAGACCTCGCAACTCAATCGGATTTGCGACAGCACAGTTGTTCGACGGCTTGTTAATAGCCACATCGAAGGACGTGTAAACAACGAAAAGATCCTTTGGTCGCTCGTTAATCTTGAATTGTTTTTGCGAGCGTTCAAACCATCTAACGTCGATGCCATTCGAGCCGAGGCGGCCTGACAGGCTTTCTTGAAACATGTTGGTTCGATATTCCGCATGATCCGGCTACGCCAAATTACAAATGATGATCTGAATAGCGTAGCTGATCTTCTCAGCAAGGGATTCCCTCGTCGTTCGCGGCAGGATTGGCTGGAAGCTCTTAATCGTTTGGCCAAGCACGCCACGCCAGCAGGCTTTCCGAAGTACGGATACTTGCTGGAAAGTCAAAATGCCCCTGTAGGCGTACTGTTGCTTATTTCTTCCACAATTCGAACCGGTGATTCCTCTACAGTGCGATCCAATCTTTCGAGCTGGTACTTTGAACCAGCCTACAGAAGCTACGCGGCACTAATCGTCGCGCAGGTCGCAAAGCGTAAAGATATCACCTATCTAAACGTCAGTCCCGAAAAGCACACCTTGCCGATCCTGGAGGTACAGGGATTTTCCAAGTATAGCGCCGGACAATTCGTTGCAATGCCTGTTCCGTTTGCCCCCGTTAGCGCCGGGCGGATAAGAGTATTTGATGTTAGCGAGCTCCCCGATGCACATTTCGAGCCCTTCGAGCGGGACCTTCTCTTGCAGCATGCTGAATACGGATGCATCAGTTTATGGTGCAAGACATCCGAACGAGCCTATCCCTTCGTGTTCCGGCCGAGAGTTGTTAAGGGTTTCCTGCCCTGCGTACAACTCATTTATTGCCGGGATCTCGAAGAGTTCCAGCGGTTCGCTTGGCCGATCGGTAGGTTTATGGCGCTACGTGGCAGGCCTATGATTATAGTTGACTCGAATGGTCCGATTGGGGGGCTCTTAGGCAAGTATTTCGATGGCGTCGCGCCCAAATATTTCAAGGGGCCTAGTCCGCCTCGTCTAGGTGATCTCGCTTACACCGAACTCGCAATGTTCGGGCTCTAGGAAAGAAACTTATGAATTGTTAGCAGGATCGTAACCATCGATCCATTCCCTTCGCCGCTGCCACATCATTCTCCATTTGGCGGCGGTAGCTTTTAAATTCCGTCGGCTGACCACTAGTGATGCCAACCGGTATGCCCACCAACGAATTATGATGCCCAGCAGAAAGAGTGCCCGCCCTAACCGGCGACTTACCGGTCGCCAGTGCCGGCTCAATAGAGTGGCTTTGCCTTTGAGAAGCAACAACTGTTGTTTCACAGTGGACACCGTCGAGGCACCGCCGTAATGGATAATTGTGGCACGAGGAGTGACAATCGGACGAGCCCCCAATTTGCGCGCGCGATGGCACAGATCTGCCTCTTCTCCATACATGAAAAATGCAGGGTTGAAGCCTCCAAGTTCATCCCAGAGGTTTCGATCTATCAGGAACAGGCAGCCGGTGACGATGTCAACATATCGGACCGAATTACGATTCCATCCGCCGTAAGCCTCGGAGCTGAAGATGGGGCTGTTGGGCGCCAGATAGGTAAGACCAAGGGTGGAACAAGCCAAACTCCACAAGGTCATCTTGCGCCAGCACGAGCAGGGATTCAAGGAACGGTCGCCGAACAGCGTACGACCACCCCATATACCGCATGACGGATTCTCGTTTGCGAAGGCGACGAGGTGATCTATCGCACGGTCGAGTATGACAGTGTCGGGGTTCAGAAGAAGCAATCTTCGACCGCGGGCGACTTTAGCCGCCACAATATTCGCAGGCGCGAATCCAATGTTTTCCTTCAAGGCTGTGAGGTTGACGCCAGGAAACTCTGCCTCGATCGCGGCAGCTGATCCATCAGGTGAATCGTTATCAACTACGATTATTTCAAAGTTAATGTCTCGCGTTTCCTCTTGGACCGAACGCAAACATTCAAGCGTCATAACTCGAGTATTATAACTGACGACGATAATGCTGAGATCGATCATTTCCAGTTGACCAAGGCGAATAGTGTTTCATGGGCTCACCACTCAAGTGAACTTGCAACTTTTATCAGCTACATGAGTTCGAGCCCTTCAGGAGTGCCAATTTGGATCCAATTTGCAGCGTGGTGGTCACTCCCCACATGCGATACCTCCTATCGCTCTCGCGATGGTGGGCACAACAATCCGAGATGCCAATTCTGGCAACGGGTGCGCACCATCAGGGATGCCCGCTCTGATCTCATCTTTGGAGAGCCTCTCCCAACTTTGCCTATGATCAATATAAGCTATGCCCAATTGATGGGCGACTAACTTGTACATGTCGTAATAGGCGTCTACGTGGGGCCGGATCCATCCACGCGGTCCGAAGGACGGGCTCATTGCCATAAGAAAGATCTTCGCTTCAGGCCGCCCCCCCCTAATCGCTGTCACAATCCTAATCGTATTCTCTCGGCTGACTCGTAGTGACACCCCTTTAAGCCACACCGCATCGTTAGTAGAGAATTCGATCAACACGACGTCCGGCTGCGAACGAATTACCTCTCCAACGGTGGCAACTCCCCATTCAGAGGTCGCGCCGCTGCGACCGAAGTCAAGTACCCTTACAGGGTGCCCAAAACAGTGAGTTAATTGCATCTGCAGAGGTTGTAACCAACCGGCGTGCGCAGTGAGGCTGGTTCCGAATGCCGCTACAATTATCGTTTTCTGACCCAATTGATTAGCAGCCCGCGTGTCGCAAGGATATGAAAAACAGTAGCAGATTACGCATATTGCGGCAAAGATGGTTAGTCGACTTGGGCCCATTGCGCGTAACCATTTAGGTTGTTTAGCAACTCGGCCTATGCGTTCGAGGACCCCCCAAAAACCCACCTTCCATTGTCGACCTGCACGCGGGCTGCCATTGGGAATTGTAAAACCGCATCCTTTAGGTTTGGCCGTCACCGAACCCGCCTGAGGACTTAGGTACTGCTGACGTTTTCAGCCTGAGGACGGTCTTTCCTTGAGGTAAGCGTCAATATCGAAGAGGCCGACAAACAATTCATCGCATCAACATATTTCTTTCTCTCAGTCTCCCAAACGAAATCACGGTCCGCCAGCGCCTTTGCCATCCGTCCGAGCTCGTGCCGCAATTCCGGGTGTTGGATTAGACACGCCACTTGATCGGCAAGCCCGCTCGCGTCTCCATCTACGGCAAAGAGTGCTGCATCTCCTAGAAGGCGCTTCGTCTCCGAAAGATCCATGGCTACAATGGGTATGCCCATTGCGGAATACTCGAAAACTTTGTTCATGCTTATTTTGTCGTTGTAAGAGTTTTTTGGGTCGGGGATTATGCCGATATCAAATCTCGAGAGAGCTTCCAAAAGATCATTACCGGTGAGATATCCAGTAAATTTGACATGATCGGCTACATTAAGTTCAGCCGCAAGCGACTTGACTGATGGCAGCGCCGGTCCGTCACCAACGACCACACAGGCAAAGTCCTTCAATCCGTACTTTTCAATCAGGCGTCGCGCCATTTGCACGACATTATCGACTCCATCTTGGTCACCGATAATACCAACGTAGCCTATCACTATCGAGGCGCTACCCTTTGCTGTCGCGTTGCCAAGGGTCCGCTTCAGCAAGCTAGCCTTTCCAAAATACCGCGCATCTGGGATGGAGTAGACTGTGACAACATCTTCTGGCCGCTTACCTCCGCGCGTGATGGCTAATCCTCGAAACGTTTCATTCGCCGAAATTACAAGATCAGCCGCCTTGAAAGTTAGCTTCTCCGCCAAAGATAACAAGAATCCGAGGAACCATTTCCTCCCAAACTTCGCCTCAATCAATTCTGGGCATACGTCGTGATGATCAAAGACCACCTTTTTTCCAAGGAGCCTCCAGGGCAATGCGACTAGAAACAATAGATCAGGCGGATTGCATACTTGAATGACCTCAAAGCCGCAAACCGAGTGAACCTTGAACAAAAGCCTGAACTCGTGAAATAGGGCGGTCGCGTATTCAATAAAGAAGCCACTAACGCCTCTCCCCTGGAATGGGAGTGGGTGCCGGAATATTTCAATACCGTCGATTTTTTCCCGTCTAGCGGGAAACTGTTCGGTCGCCGGGCAAATTACGGAGACTACCCATCCGGACTCGCATAGGGCGCGTGCTTCTTGCCATACCCGACGGTCCATGGGGACGGGAAGGTTCTCCACGATGATTACGCAACTTGGCATGACAACCCCACTAAAAGCCAAGCAAACTCGTCCTAGGACGTTGGCTGTTCGGTTACGGTTTTCGGATCTTTCGTCAAAATCCAGCAAAGAAGCCGCTTAACGGCGCTAGCCTTATTTTAAAATAAAAGAGGATCGATTAAAGCAACTTTTTAATATTATAAGCGGAATAATTGGACCGCGCTAGCCTTGTTAAATTAAAAAGGATTAACGCAGCCGTTTGTATAAGCGGGATAATTGGCGCCGCACCCGTGTGAGCGGTGGCGCGTTGCCCGAAAGCCTACACAGTAAGTCTTGATCCTGTGTGTGGACCTCAATCGTTTCGCGCGGCTTTATCATCGACTTGCTCCGAGCAAGCCCACGATCGGTTGTGTATATCGATTCCCACGGTTCCATCGTCAAATGCTTCAAAACGTGACGGTCGTACGACCCAAATGGAATTGCTACCGTGCTTACCGGACGTTGCGTGATGTCCTCCAATTTCCGGCGGGCATCAACCAGTTCGGCCTTCAAGGCTAATGGGTCCAGGGTACGCCAATCTCGATGATCCATCCCCTGGCTTCCTATTTTCATCCCGGCGTCGAGAAGATCCCTTATCATCGCAATGTCCAGATATCCCTTCTTTCCCACATGACCAGCGCAAAGAAAGAAGATAGCGGTAAGACCGCGCTTAGAGAGCTCGGGAAGCGCAAATTTGAAATCGCTGGCATTCCCATCATCGAACGTCAATACGATTCTGGGCTCAGCGTTTGGAAAGCTCGACACTTGATCGAGAATTCGGATGAATTTTTCAACACTTATCCAATACGGCGCCTCCTCCGGAGTGACGAAGCAGTGTTGTTTCCCAACTCCGTGAAAACACAGCACCAGTTCTTTCATAGCCATTCTCCTTAAAAAAAATCTCGTCATAATCGTTCTGGAGTGAGCACTATGTCGCTGATTTTTCCCAAATGGCTTCCCAGCTGGTCTCTCCAGTACTCTTCTCACTGGTGCGTTCGGTGCCGCGGTCGCATCGCAAATTAAGCCGGCATTTTCGTGCCGCCCGTGATTTCGAGGAAAACGAAATAAATTGTGCCAATCAATATTTTACGTATATTTGGAACCAGGGAATTCTCGATCCACTAAATCTTCTGTCGTGACAGTGAGACCCGAGGCTGTAACTGATCGCCATTATCGGAAATAATATCATTTTCGGGAAGATGGAGAACTCGCTCTATAAAAATTATTGAGTATTATAGTATATGGATTAACCATAATGACGGCCTAACTTTAGTCGCCAACGCTGGACAGTCAAGCTGAAGCTCGATGGGTTCTAGACATGGGCGTTTTAGCCAGTGGCTGTCCGCGCCGCCCTTGGCTAGGTCTGTTGTGTATGATCACCGCAGAGCCTTCGACACCGGCGATTGTGCTCGGCTGTGGCATGAGCTCTATAGGCTCGGCCATTCAGGTGGAACGATAACCAGTCCCTGAACTGGTCCGGCGCTACCGCTGTGCGGAGTGAATGGCATCGAAGAGTTTTGAGCAGGGCTGACATATGTCAAAGGCGACACGCTAGAATACGACACGTCACGTAAGCAAAATCTTGCAATCTCAAAATCCATTAGTTTCATTCAGCATAGTATCGTGCGAGATGCTTGTTGCGGTAGTAGTCCCTGAGATACCCATCATACCGATGGACCTTATCCATATTGGCCTTGTTGAGGACCACACCAAGTAGATTTTCGTAAACGTTTTCTGCTTCGCTGAGCGCGTGCTCTACCAATTTGATCTTTGTCCGGCCCCACTCGACCACGAGCACGTAGGCATCCACGAAACCTGTCGTTGCACGAACGTCGATGACCGGAACAAGAGGTGACAGGTCGACGATAATATAATCGTAGCTATGCCGCAGCTCTTTAAAAAACTGCTTGGTTGAACTGTTCGAGAAGATTTCATTCGAGTGCACCAAGCGGAACGGAATAGTCGCCGGCAAAAATGCCAAGTTGGTCGACGGGTCCGTCCATACGACCTCCTCTAGCGATGACTTTCCGGAAATTACATCAAGAATGCCACTCTTGGCATGTGGGGCGAGTACGCGGCTAAGCGACGGATTACGCAAATCCCCATCAACCAGTAAAACGCGGGCGCCCACTTGCGCCATGAGCAACGCAAGATTGACCGAAATCGTCGACTTACCTTCATCGGGGATTGCGGAAGTGATGCCAATGACCTTTGCTTTCTCCGCGCCGCCTAAATCAACTGCAAGCTTCACAGCGCGTACTGCTTCGGCAAATCGCGAGAGTGGGAAGTCGTTGACAGTCCACATTACACTTGAGTGACGGTTGATAGTCCTGAGGCCGGCAGATTCAAGCTGCAGCTTTTGCTCCGGCATCCCTGAGGACGAACTCGCCGGTGTATTTTCTGCTAACGGGATTACCGCAAGACAATTAGCGTGAAGCGTAGCTACGACCTGTTTTGTGGTGCGAAAGACGCTGTCTAACATCTCTCTCAAGAATCCAACACCAAAGCCCAGCCCAAGACCCACAAAAAGGGCACCCACAAGTATGAGAAGAGTTTTAGGATAGGCCTTGTGCAGAGGCGGAGTAGCCCGAGTGATAAATCGGGCCTCGGTCGTCGGCAGCGACTCTTGTTGAGTGAGTTCGGTATACCGTTGGAGCAAGTTGTCGTAGAGTGAGTGATAGGTCCGAGCCTTGCTTTCGAGCTCCTTTAAAGCCCCCTGTGCTTGGCCAGCCGAATGGGAATCTGAAACAGCGCTCGCTAGCCGCTTTTCAACGTCGGCTTGGCGCTGTTTCGCGATCTCGAAATCGCTCTTGTAAGTCTCCGAAATTCGCTTCAATTCATCGAGAATGGAACTTCTGATTTCACGTATCTGGCGCTGCAAATTGACGACCGCGAGATGATTGTTTCCCAAGCAAGTCGACAAATCAGCCTCTCGATTCACCAAATCGAGGTATCTCGTCCGCAACTGATTGATAATGGCGCTGTTCAGCGTATCAGCAACGGTCCCGGTCGTACGCGCGTCGTTGATATCACCGGCCGAATTTACTATTCGCTCAATACGGTCTAACCGCGCCTGCGCCGTGGACGTCTGTGCGCGAGCCTCGACCAGTTGGGTATTGAGCTGGAAAACCTGCTGTTCGTCGCTGGACTGTCCATTGCCGACATTGACAAGGTTATTTTTGACTTTGAAGTCCTCCACAGCACGATCGGCCGTCGTAGCCTGTTGTTGCAATTCTCCTATTCGGCCTTGAAGCCAATCGTTCGCGCGTCGAGTTATTTCATATTTCGCCTCCAACTGATCATTGATGTAGGCGTCAACAATCGCATTTGCAATTTGGGCCGCTCGCTCAGGCTTCTTTGAAATGAAACTAATTGCAATCACGAAACTCATACCGACCCGATTTGTAGTTAGCCGCTGTTGGAAACTTGCCAACGCGTTGCGGGAGAGTTCGGAATTCGAGCTTTTTCCACTCGAGCGAATTAGTGCGGAAAACCAACCGAATGGCATCCCCGTAGACTTGTCAATCGAATCGGCGAATTCAGGATCGTCAGTCAAGTGCAGGCTATTGATCACCGAAAGCGCAATTGTATCGGATTTGAGTATCTCGATTTGACTGTCAATAGCCCCGGAATCGATCGGATTATCGACCAGAATTTGCTGCTGTTGCGCAAAGGGTTGAACCCTGCCCCGGTCGAGAAACATGGTCGCGACCGCCACAAACCGCGGTGTAGCTTTGACGACGTAAATCAAGGCAAGGGCCATTGTCAGCACACTGACAAAAAGGATGACGGCATATTGCCGGCGCACGATCCCAAGCAGGTTTTCCAGGAGTTCCGCAGGCGAGTTCGCTTCCGGCGCCGCCACATGCCCATAATCCTCCGCAGCGGAATGTGCTTTGTTGAATTGGAGCATATTCGATTTACCCTTGGACTGACCGCGGGCTAAAAAATCGCCTCGGCCGCAAAGGCCGATATCATACCACCGAGATCATTCCTATTCATGATTATTTATTTGGCCGTCTAACGAAAGACCAGTCTGAATTAACCTTAAATTTGACGAGAGAGGCGAAAGCCTGGCATCCTGGATAGGGAAAAGTCGACAATTGCCAAGTTCAGGCGCGCCAATATGCCGCGCGAAGATCCCTTAAGCTCAAAATCGTCAGAGGCCGGCCGCCCCCGTGCTGCCCCCTGAAACCGTTACGGCGCTGCTCGTTCCCTGAATCAGGCCCTTCAGGATATAAACATTGGTCGCGGCCACAATCGGATCGTTGACTGTTCCGATGATCAATCGGACATAATTCAGGAATTTCGTGGCTTCGACCGTCGTCGCGTTTGACACATAGAGGACATCCTTGTTCCGCATCTGCATCTGCACCGCCAGAAAATAGCCAGACGGATCTCGAAAGTTCACGTAGTAAATTATCGGAATAATCGGTGAAGTATACTTGGAAACATCAATTCCTAGCAGTTTCGCCACCTCCCGCGACTCGCCACGATAGAGGAAAACCGCCCCCGGTTCGGCTCTGGTGTCGTCCAGTCCGGAGGACTTGCCGACCGCCTCCGCAAGCGAGATTCGCCAGGCGTCAAAACTGTACTGTCCCTGCTTACCGGTCGCGCCAAATGCGACGAAAGTCTGCGGCTCGCGATAGACGTAAATCGTATCATCTGGATGCGTGTAAATGTTATTCAACGGATTATAGACAAGCGCGCCAAAAGGCACAATTTCCCTCCGGTGCCCTCTCTCCAACATCACCCACGTATCAAAGCCTTGCCCCGAAGGTCCTCCTGCGCGCGTAATTGTATCAAGGAGATGCTCTCCCGCGGCACTAGCCGGGAAGCGAGAAGGCTTTGTTACTTCACCAAGCACACTGATCAACGAAGTGCGCTGGTCGACAAGGGAAACGACGGCTTGCGGTTCGATCGCCCGGCTCTTGAGGGCATCGACTATGGCTTGTTGAACTTCCGGGGGCGTTCGGCCCAGGGCACGTATTCCGGAAGTGTAAGGAATTGAAATATTTCCGCTATGATCTACAGCCTGATTGGGCAACATAATGAAGTTGCCCGGTCGAACGCCAGCTTCGGAGGGTATGAAGAGGCCACCGGCGGCCGCCTCAAAAATTGTGACAGCGACAATATCACCCACACCAAAGCGAATTTCAGCCGGCACTCGCCGATCGGAGAACGCCGAGGCAAACGAGGGAGCGTTGACAGAAAGAATTTGGACAACTGGCGGCGTCAGTTTTACGAGCTCGTAGGCAAGACTGACCGGTTTCGTCGTTCCTGCCAGCACGTCATCAACTGCCGGCCCGCTGGTCGGCATGAATGTACAAGCGGAAGTACAGCTCAGCGCCGATACCACAATGGGTATAGCAAAAAACCCCTTCCACCGCATAGTCTGGCCCCACCTTCCCTCGTCGGTGGATAACATGAGCCAAATCCCTTTCACACCCTTCCCTATCCCAGCCAAACGTGTCCCTTCCCGAAACACTGACAGTGTTGCCCAAAAGGCACAGATTTCGCCTCGAACTCATTTGCACGGGAACTACAGCTCGCTGGGTGAGACGCTCTCACCTTGATCGCCGCCGCGCGCGGGCCGCACATTCATTGATCGCCATCCTCGGTATGTGCTTCAAAGTCTGATCAACGGGCTTCTTACGCGAACGTGGTCTCGTGAGCGCATAGCAAACGGCCGGAGTATCCCTATTCAATGCATTTCTACCTTCTCGTCCTGCTGATTTGCGCGACGCCGGCATTACTGATCATCGATAGCCCCATCGATCACGGCGTCATCTCAGCCGTATTAGCTATGGCTCTAGCTTTTGCTGCCCGGACGATTCGACCGGGCCAAGCCGATCATTTTTTTGCGCTCGCTCGACCAGTTGCTATCGTCGCCGCCATTCCCACCATTTGGATCTTGGTCCAGATGCTGCCGCTGGAAGTCGTGGGTGTTTCCAATCCAATTTGGGACAGTGCCTCTGCTGGAATTGGCCACGCCATCCGGGGGGAAATCAGCATTGACCCGGGCTTTACGCTTTTGTCCTTGTCCCGCTACTTTACAATGATGGCCGCCCTTTTCCTCTCCATGATTGCATGCCTCGACCGACAGCGGGCGCAATGGGTGCTGTTCACGCTCACTACCGGAACGGCGTTGACCGCTCTGATTCTTATCGGTGATAAGTTCACAGGTGTGAACTTTCTCTCGGCTACCGAGAATACCGGCCCCAGAATTGGAGCGCTGGACGGCGCGGCTCTTGGCTTAATACTCTCGTCAGCAAGTGCCATCGGAGTTTTTGATCGATTTGAAAGTCAGCGCATCAAAGGCAAATCCTCGATTGCCACCTTCGCGGTGGCATTCGTTTTCTGTGTCCTTGCCTTTGCGGCATGCGCGCTTGCAATTTCACTGCATGCGACCGGGTACTTGATTTTAGCCGCTGGTTCGGGCCTGACAACGCTTGCGGCCGTCGTCTTGATACGTCGACTAGGATTGGGACCATGGGGACGTTCAGCGATCGGATCGGTCGCGATCGTCATCGCAATATCGGTTGTGGCAATGCAACCCGCTTCTCAGATAGCGGCATTGACGCTGCCTCTGGCCCAGCATGTCTCGATCTCGTCCTCATCTATTATCGAGCGAATTCTGGCTGCAAGTCCTTGGACCGGTACGGGGGCCGGGACATTCGCGACCCTTATACCCATCTATCGGGACGCCGATGACGTCGTCGCCGAATATTCTGCTCCGAATGTTGCGACCAAGATAGCAGTAGAAGCAGGGCGGCCCGCAGTTTGGGCCGTCCTGTTCATCGCAATCGCTGCTGCGGCGGTCCTCTTCAGGGGCGCGTTGCGGCGTCGTCGCGATTTATTTTATTCTGCGGCTGGAGCAGGCTGCACGGTGACGCTCGTGCTGCTGTCTTTCACGGATGCGGGAATGTTACAAACACCAACTTCCATGGTAGCTTCTGCAGTATTGGGATTAGCGTTCGGGCAGAGACTGAGTCGGACGATTAAATGATCGATTTGATGGAGGTTAGCTCACAGCCATCTGTCCTTTGCGAGGCGTCCGCCGAGAACCGCTGAGATCTGGCTCATAAAGATCATTTGACGCGTTTGTCGTGATGCTGTTACGGGGCCTCGTAAGACAAGGTGGCCCCAAGTCCACGTGACGGACAAAAGAGGTTTGGACGCGTGTGGAAATCAGACTCTCTGCACCTAAAGCGATCGAAGGCCAGGATTCCTGAAGGAGTTCGCGTGTACGCAGTCGGGGACGTACATGGTCGTGCCGATTTGCTCGAACAGATCTTCGCCGGTATCGACGCTGACTTGAATTCCCATCCGGTCGATGCCGCAATTGAAGTGTTTCTCGGCGACTACATTGATCGCGGACCGGCCTCCAGCAAGGTTCTTGATCGCTTGATCGACCGACACCGTTCCCATCGGACGCTTTGCCTCAAGGGCAATCACGAAGCATACATGCTGGAATTCCTTAGAGAACCCGCGATCCTCGACGAATGGAGTCGATACGGCGGACTTGAAACTCTATTATCTTACGGGTTAAAGCCTTCGCTAAACGCCGATCCAGATGAGAGAGCAAGGCTCGCGAATGCTTTCAAGCGCGCCCTTCCAGAGAACCATCGTCATTTCCTTGCAAGTCTCAAAAGAACCTTCACCTGTGGTGACTTTCATTTCGTTCATGCCGGAGTGCGACCGGGCATTCCGCTTGCAACGCAGAGTGAAGAGGACTTGCTGTGGATTCGTGAGGATTTTCTGATCCATGAGGAGCAATTCGAGAAAATAATTGTTCACGGTCATACCCCGGTGACTACTCCGGACATTCGCCGAAACCGGATCAATATTGACACGGGCGCCTTCGCAACGGGACGCTTGACCTGCTTGGTGTTGGAGGGGCAGAACTTGGCAGTCATTCAAACCTGACGAATTGTAGTGAACGATATTCCAGCTTGTCAGGGTTCGCCCGGCGCACACGCGATTGCAGACACGTCCATCACAGACCACTGAATAAGTGTGTGGCAACAGTATTGGAAAAGGGAGCCGCATAATGGGCTTGCACATCGTTCGCGCAGCCGCACTGCTAGCTGCTCTAATTTTTGGCTGTTCTGAGGTCTTGCCAGATGACGTTCACCAAAATGGGTTTCCAAGTGAAAACACGTTTTTCCCACTCGGTGTGTGGCTGCAATCACCCGCCCGCGCCTCAAGATATAAGGAAATGGGGATCAATACGTTTGTCGGTTTGTGGGGAGGGCCGACAGAAACGCAACTTGCTGTGCTTGCAAAAAATGACATGTTCGTCATCGCCGAACAAAATGACATTGGGTTACGCTCACCAAATAGCCACGTGATTAAGGCCTGGTTGCACCAGGACGAGCCGGATAACGCGCAGCCTATTGGTTTAGGACTATACGGACGATGCGTTCCAGCGACCGAAGTCGTTCGTCGTTCGCGCGAAATGAAAACCAAAGACCCGACGCGGCCTGTCATGATCAACTTTGGTCAGGGAGTTGCGAACGAATACTGGAAGGGACGCGGACCCTGCAATGGCGATATGAAATATTATGACATCGCGATCGAGGACGCCGATATTCTCTCGTTCGACGTCTACCCTGTAGGGTCCAAGACACCTCAGGTAAAGGGGAAGCTTGAATATGTCGCACGCGGCGTTTCCAATCTGGTTCAGCGGGCCGCGCCACAACAGACCGTCTGGAACGCAATCGAAACGACCGCGCTAGATCCAAATACTCCGGTCACACCGGCCCAGGTTCGCGCTGAGGTGTGGATGTCACTTGTTCACGGCTCAAGAGGCATCGTTTATTTCGTTCACGAATTCGCACCTACGTTTCGCGAAGATGGAATTTTCCGCCATCTGGATGTTGTGCAGGAGGTCACAAAGGTTAATCAACTCATCAGTGCGCTCGCTCCTATTCTTAACAGCCCGAATGTATCCGGAAGGCTTACAGTATCATCCCAAGTGCCCATTGCTACAATGGTCAAGGAATATGAGGGCTCAGTGTATGTTTTCGCGGTTGCCATGCGGGCCGAGAGCACCAGCGCCTTGTTCACGATCAGCCAGGTCCGCGATGGCCATGCCGAAGTACTTGACGAGCAACGGAACGTTACAATTTCAGAGGGTAGTTTCAATGATTCATTCGCCGGCTATAGTGTGCATCTCTACAGGATACTGATGGACCAACACGGTTAGTTGCTTGTGAAGCTTCGCCACTCTGGAGGCGCTTCTCCCGGGCGCCCGCATATGAAGGAATCCGCGTTGAATACTTTCACGGCTGACCGAAGACAAAAGCACCTGCGCGCAGCGCTCTTTGCATTTGCTGTCCTGCTGGCCTTGCAGAGCATTTGGATTATTGTGCCCGAACTGATCCGCCCCTCTCCGCTCGCTTTTCCTCGCGATGTGCGAAGTCCACCAATCAGCCCGTCCGAACGGAATCGCGCTGGCTGGGCTGCGAAATTCGCCCTTATGCGCGGAGACCTTTGGACAGAAGCTGCAATTGAGCAATCGCCCGAACTCATCGCGGATGTCGAATCCCGAAAAACCGCGCGATCAGCCGATCAAGCACAAGTGGCGCACGCTACCGCTGAGAAAGGCGCCACGCTATCGCCGCACGATTCCCGTGTTTGGCTCATCCTGGCTAGCCTGGATTGCCTGCTACATCGCGAAGTGTCTGGCACGCTGAAGATGTCATACTATACGGGACCGAATGAGATTATGTTGATGCCGCTGCGACTGCTTGTTGCAACCTGTTCGGACGCGATCAACGATGCTGAACTTCAAACTCTCGTGGCAAGGGAGATCCGATTGATCATCACTCGCAAACAAAATCTAAAGCCTGTGATCCTTGCGGCTTATCAAGATGCCACTCCTAATGGAAAGCGCTTTATTGAGACGGTAGTCGGTGACCTTGACCCCGGCCTGATGGCGACCATTCGTGTCAATAAAAGAGCGGAGTGAATAAAAATAGGACGTTTTCCGCCTGACCCGCGTCTTAGCCGAGCGTGATCCATTCGAAGGGACGCCGGTTAGCCAACTTGAGCGACACGCAAAGATCCCTGTCGGCAAGTCATAATAAAGATGGCCGTTCACAATGGTCGCGTTTTGAAATCACCTTGGGGCTGTCGGAGGGGTGGCGGCAAGAACAGCTGGCGAAATTTTTGGCGATACCGTACCTCCCGAAGGCATTGAGGAGGTTGCGACAGGCGCAGGATTCTTTCGGCCGGATACGTACTTGCGCTCGGTGCGAAGCACCGAGCTTACTGATGCATCGCGTTCGCTATTACCGTCTATGGTCTCGCCGGGGATTGAGACAAATGTCATACCCGTCTGCACGTCGAATATTTCAACGCTCGTTTTCAGCAAGCACAATTTGGCAGTATCGCCAACGTCACCAATGTTCACGGTCGCTCGCACGAGTTTCGATGGATTTGATGCTGACACGGAAGTCGATTCGCCTGCCTTCAATTGCACGGTCGTCGCGTCGCCGATTAATGAACCGTCAGCGCCAAAGAAACGGACCTGCACTTGGCATGGAGCGGGATGAGTACCATTCGCAGGAGCGAGTACATTGGAGACAATGGCCCGCATACCCTGATCTTTAGTCAGGGACATAGCTGCGAAGCGGACGCCTTCGGTGCGAGGCTGAGCTGCAAGCTCGCCAGCTTGGCCGGCTGAACCACCGATGGCAAGTCCTAACGCGGCAAATAGAATTAGCTTCATGCCCCCGCCCCCCGCTTCCCGACCATCCTCGCGGTAGTGTCTCAAAATGGCACGAGCGCAAAGCGGATTCGTGAAGCTAATATTCGCTTTCTTGATGGCTGTTACCTGGAAGCAACATTTCTTTTGCCCAAATCCCGGTTTGGGTTGGGCCCTACGCCCAAACTCGTGGCACAATCAGCGGTTTCGTGGCGACACCTCGGGGTGCGTTCGGACCGTCTCGGTGGTGTCGGATCCCACCTCGTTTACCACGACCACCACATTCTGCTTAGACGTTGCTTGCCTGCCGTCCGGCTGTCTAGACCTCAACGTCAGTTCGTAATCCCCTGGAGAAAGTTGGGGAGGGACCATGACGAATTGTCCGGATTGATTTGCGACCACTTGATCCCGGCAGCTGCCGTTGAGCAACAGTTCTACGATCGCGCCTGGCACAGCCCTCCCGGCGACGACCGCGTCGCCCGTTCGCTCGACGCGGACGATGTCGAAGACGGGTACTGACTCATCGGTGTCCAACGACCGAGACGGCACCGCAAGCGCAGTCGCCACGGAATTTGCTTTAGCCTGCGCCGTTGCGGACGCCGCTGAACCCTCATTTGGTGCATCTGATCCAGGCGGGGCAATCGCCGGCGTGACAGTTGCTGCTCTGGTTTCAATCGACCGGACGCTTCCCACGCGCACAATGCCATAAACGATTGGCGTACCAAATGCCGCGGCAAGTACCATAAACAATACGACGATTTGATCTCTCGAGGTTGAAGTCATTGCATCCGACCGCCGACCAATTTCCTACGCGTCATCCATGCCCGGGTTACCTTACGGAGCTCACCACATCGCGATGCAATCAGAAGCGTCCTAAAGGAGGATCGCGATAAACGCCGACTTCATCCTAAACGTCGGGCGGAAGCCCCGTTCCTTGCGGGGAACCTTGACATCCGAACCCGAGATTTGGATCAGCTCAGGCGCATTCGGCGAACAATCCCAATAATGGGTTCCACCAAAGCTGTTCATTCTAAGCGAATAGTATCGACCCGTTCTGGAATCTCCAACTTCAATTTGCTCATTTGTTGGAAATGACGCAGATAACTGCGCGACGTCCTATTTAAATTTATCCCGCGAAAACAATCCGTTACTGCGCTGCAAAGAAAAATCGAACGCGATCGGAAGGGCATACTCGACCACTGCACCTGCGCTGGTCGCCAAAATCGTTCGGAAACGCGCTCAACGCCCTTTCTTTTGAAGACTTAAGCGGCAAGCCACTTTGGATTGACTGAAACGTCCCTGCCCTCGTTTGAGATCAACGAGCGCGCGTTTGGGATCAGGCGTCCATGTGTTTGGGATCGGAGTTCGTTTCTGCTAGGAAACGAGTAATGGCGGTTTTATCGTCCGCGCTGATCCAGAGCTCGGCCAAGGAAATACGGATTCGATGCTAATCAGTCGTTCAGACCCATCTACCGCTCGCACTGCCGTATTGCCGATCTCGGGCCAGGTGTCCCGTGGAGAGTTCTTCGCAGCTCTCCTTATTCTCGGCTGTGTGAATGGGCTCGGTTCACGAATGATCAAATCGGTCAATAAACTCGGCTGGGCGGATGCGCTTTTGAGCACATTTGAAATCAGCGTGATTGTTTGGCTTTCCTGTATCGTAGGGATATCAATTATTCTTCGCGACCGAACGAGTGAGGTGCACTCGGCAGATTTCGCCGTCGGCGCTGGATTCCTCTTCCTCGTTTTTCTCCCAATCGGTCCACTGAGCTGGTTCGCCGTCACGGCACTTTGCCTTTATATATTTGTGTCCACGAATGATCCTTCGCTACGACGCGGTGCCGTCATCCTGTTCGCTACCACTGTGCCCATGCTCTGGAGCCGTATGCTGTTTCAGTTTTTCGCCAACACAATCTTGCAGATCGATGCGTCACTCGTTAGTTGGCTGCTGGGTACTCACCGGGTGGGAAACCTGATTGAATTTAAGGACGGCTCGGGTCTGCTTTTGATCCTGCCTGCCTGTTCTTCGCTTGCGAATGTGTCTCTAGCATTCCTGTGCTGGGTTACCGTCAGTCAATTCGTGGGTCACAAAAAGTCCGCTTACGATATCTTGTGGTGTCTTATGGCCTGCGCCTCGGTGGTCGCCGTAAACGTCACCCGAATAAGCCTGATGGGGTTGAACCTCTCATCTTACAATGGAATTCATAACCGTTGGGGCGACGCAGTCATAAATATGATCATCCTAGGCCTAACAATCGGCTTCTGCGTGCTGGGAGTAAGACGTGAACTTTTCTCGCGTGCTTAGGTGGTCTGTTGCGATCTTGATTCCCCTGACTCTCGCCTGGAAGATCGCGATCCCACCCTACAACCCAGACGATCTAAAAGGTGAGCTTGTAAAATTCTTTGAGCGCAACGGCTTTAACGTCGTTGTCACAGACCAACTGGTGGACTACGTACCGATCATTAAGGCGAACACCAACTCATGCCGCCTGCTCGTTGCAAGGCTCACGCCCGATGGATCGAACCGCGATCTGATTCGATCGCTTACTGGTAATCCGGATCGCCAGTTTGTCGTCTTTCGCGGTGACGTCTACACGCACCAGCCAGTGTTTTGGACGGTAACCTATTATCTCTATTCCAGGTTTCTTCGTGAACTGGGATTGATACGAGACATCGCGCCCGTCATCGCCGTAGGGGCGAATTCATCTTGCAATACGGATCGACTACCATGGCGTGAGCTTGCCCCTTAACGCTATGCTGAATTACTGAAATTGCGTGAGCAAGTCAGGAAGCTTGTGAGTTCCAGAATTAACCCGCAACGCCGGCATTCAGCTATTCAGCTTAACGATCGACTTTCGTTGCGGCGTAACGCGAAGGCGATAGCGTGGTCGGCACCGGATATTGTGCCCATCCGGACCCAGCATGGCAAAGCCGTCGGGCGATTATATTCCGCTCGGCGGCTTTGTTTTTGCATCGGGGCGCCGTCGCCCGCGATCGGAGGATTTCATAGCCTCACGATCGAACATGCTTTAAGCAATTAGACGTCACCACAGTCGGGGACATAACCGTCGAGTACGGAACCTTATATTGGATGTCCTGCCTAGCGTAAAGGATCACGCTATGGGGCGATATAACTCAATTCGGCTTCGCCTTGATTTGGACAATGCTTACAATCTTCGGTCGCGGCTAAGCACCGGAATGGTGACCGCTTCAAATCAAATTCA
This sequence comes from uncultured Pseudomonadota bacterium, assembly GCA_963729395.1. Taxonomy (GTDB): domain Bacteria; phylum Pseudomonadota; class Alphaproteobacteria; order Rhizobiales; family Xanthobacteraceae; genus Bradyrhizobium. The sequence continues at coordinate 129,336 of CAVSOS010000021.1, forward strand.
AGCGTGGAGAGACCGACGCGACCTCGTCGGGCATGCGCGTAGCGCGATCGTCGGCGACGGCTGCGCCCGGCTTCGGAATGAGTAGAGGCTCAGTTGGTTCATTGAAGTTCAGCATCGTGGCCCGATGCATCCGTTCCTGCAACGGTCTGGCAATCAGCGCACTGGCATATATCGCGAACACTAGAGCCCCGACAACGGGGGCGATAATGGCCACGAGCAGAATATATATGATCCACATATTGCCTGCTCCACTAGCGGACTTCGTGATCATACGAACCCCGCAAGTCCGAAGTTCGGCAACTATCTGGCCAAGGTATGACGCAGGAACAATTCAAAGCCCAAATTTTCCGATGATGTCGGTCGCGTCCGCATTTCGCGGCGTCCTCGGCATAACGATGGCGAAGTTTGGGCGTGCGCTTGCGAATTTGAATTGAGGCGGGGGATGCTGACGCAAGATCCGGCCTAGATTGGCCCGCGCCGCCGCGCGATGGCATCCGGCCGCGCTAGTCTTGGCGTTTGATCAACATCCCAAACAGTCCCTTTTCGTTGAAGCGTCGATGATCTGGACTAATCGGCTCGGCTTCGCAAACGAGGTGAAAGTGACCAGGGAAGGATTCGTTGAAAGAGTGGAAGCCCCAGTTTGCATCGACGTCGTCCACGATGATCGCTCCGCCCGGCCGCAGTTTCGTCCAAGCCCTATCTAATTCGAAGCGGACGTTGCGCTCACTATGCAGGCTGTCGTGGATAAAGAGATCGATCTGGTCCAGTTCAGAGAGCAGCTTTGGCAGTCTTCTTCGACTTGACCCTAGAATATAGGTCCAACGATCGGATAGTTCCTTGGGAACAGCGATACCGACCTCTCGGCGTAGATCTCGATTTAGCGGCGGCAAATCGATGCTCCATAGACGCCCGCCTCCATTGCTGGCAAGCGCTTCGAGAATGAAGCGCGAAGTAAAACCGTGCGCGACGCCAGTCTCGACCACTCGTTCGGCTCGAAGGTGACGAGTTAAACTCCAAACCGCCCGCACCAATCCGGCATCGCCATCGTTCCAGGGCCCGAAACTCATGGGTCCTACCCGCATTCCAGTGCTGGTTAGCGACTGTACGACTTTGCTCCAAAGGCCGCCGAACTCGGCGCAGGAAGGGCACGGCCACTCGATGGCGAGATGCTCGTGTAAGCGTTGATCCCAATCAGCCACAGCCTCATAGCTGCAAGCCGGGGCCCGTCGCTCGTGCCGTTCGTGAATCCTGTCGACCACCCGCGTCAGAATTTCAGCCGGTTCGATCGAGACGGCGATGAATGCTCGCTTCAGAACACTTGGGAAGCCGCGTGGGCTGGCCGAGGCCATAACCTACTCCTTACCGCATTACAGTGAGGGCTCCAGGTTTGAATACAGTTGGTCCAGATTAGGTCCCTGCGACCGTGATCGCAGATTGCAAATCCGCACGCGTCACAGGACTTCGGTCGTCCAGTACTGAGGCAAAATAGCCCCCCGCAATGCATTTAAAAAAATCAGATATAATATTTAGCAGCATGAAAGCGTTTTGGAAAGTCTATTAAGCCGGTTCATATGCGATGCTGATCGGCCTTGCGCTTCGGGCGAGGCTTGGTGGCGGGCCGCTTGCGAACTGCAGGCCCAAGGATTTCAACAAGCTTGTTGCGCAAACCACCTCAATTTTTGTAATCCGCCCTCGACAGCTCATTTCGCCACACCCAGGGAACCCGGATTTGGCGAAAAACAGTTTGCGTAAAGCACCAAGAACTCGATATAATAAATTCTTAATGTAGCCTTATTTTTTTACTAACCATAAGAGTGACGGCCAAATGAAAAACGTAACCCGGCTCTTGTCTGCTACGGCCTTGGCCGCTCTGCTGACGGGTCTCACGCTGCCACTATTCACAACAATGACGCTAGCTATGGGCAGCTTCCCATGTGTTAGCAATTGCAACGGCAACCGCCACATCCATGGTGCACCCGGTCCCATCGCTGGCGCAGGCCTTCCGATCCTTGCGGTCGGCTATGGCGTCTATTGGCTGATTAAGCGCCGCCGCAAATCGGACTGACATTTTCAGACTTTGGAGGCCGGACAGGCAAAAGGGGTTCGAACCCATCGACGCGTTGGGCGTATGTCGGCGGAATACGCTCTGATGTCCTTCGTCAAGTGTATTGGGCAAGCGTGAACGCATATGATCATCAAGGGCTTGGCCGAAGAAACGCTGCCGGTTTACGGCGACGGCCAAAACGTTCGAGATTGGTTATATGTCGAGGATCATGCCCGCGCCCTAACCCAGGTCCTTCTGCACGGTCGGATCGGTGAAACCTACAATATCGGTGGACGTAACGAACGCAGCAATCTCTATGTGGTTGAGAACATTTGCAGCCTGCTAGACGCTTTGCAGCCAATTGCGACGGGTGATCGGAAGCGCCTCATCTCCTTCGTGACCGATCGTCCGGGGCATGATCGCCGCTATGCGATCGACGCCTCTAAATTGGAACGCGAACTCGGATGGCGTGCGAAAGAAAGCTTTGAGTCAGGCTTGGAAAAAACCGTCACTTGGTACCTCGCCAACCGGCCTTGGTGGCAGTCCATCCAGCGCCGAGGCTATGCATCCGATCGGATCGGATTGATCGGTGCGTCAAAGTAACCCAGGCTCGCGTTAGCGAAAATTTGATCCCCGCTTCCAATAAAACGCTAAATTCCGCGGAAGCGCATCGCAACATGATTATTTAATTCGACGATTATGGCGGTCACGATTTTCGTCCCTTGGGTCGATATCGGCCCTTACGTAGTGTGTTTTATTGTGTTATAATAAAATAAATATAGATAAGTTACCGAAACGAAGCATTACTGAGGCACAAGCCGCTAGGCGTTCATAAGCCACTGATAGATTTATTTTTTTCAGTCGCAGGGAGCCGCTTGTTACCGACGACGACAAGACATTTTTAATGTCGGGTATAATCGACGGGTTCGAAATTTGAGCCATGCGGTCCTTGTGCATGGCGCGGACCGGAGCTGGTGTTTTCATGCGTGATGAAACTATTGCGATACACGGCGGCTATCAGCCAGATCCGACCACCAAGGCTGTCGCTGTTCCGATATATCAAACCGCATCATATGCATTTGACAGCGCCGATCACGGTGCAGCGCTCTTCAATTTGGAGATTGACGGTTATCGCTACAGCCGGATCGCGAATCCAACAAGTGCTGTTCTTGAAACACGCATCGCTGAACTCGAGGGTGGCGTCGGCGCGCTCGCGGTTAGCAGCGGCCAAGCGGCCATGCATTTCACTTTCGTCAATCTTGCTGACGCAGGAAGTAACATTGTCACCGTTCCGCAACTATATGGAACGACGCATACGCTGCTAGCTCATATATTACCGAGGCAGGGCATCACCAGTCGATTTGCCGAAAGTGACAAGGCGAGTGCGATCGAGCCGCTCATCGATGAAAATACGAAGGCCGTTTTTTGTGAATCGATCGGCAATCCGGCTGGCAACGTCTGCGATGTTGAATCGTTGGCAAAAATGGCGCACCGGCATGGCGTCCCATTGGTGGTGGACAACACGGTCGCCACGCCAATTCTTCTCAAGCCTTTTGACTATGGCGCGGACATTGCCGTTCATTCATTGACGAAATTTCTCGGCGGCCACGGTACTACACTCGGTGGCGCGATCGTCGACAGTGGTCGTTTCCCCTGGTCGGAACAGGTCAAGCGTTTTCCTGCGTTTAACGAGCCTGACAAATCCTATCACGGCATGATCTATGCTCAGCACTTTGGGGCCAGCGCCTTCATTCAGCGTGCGCGCAGCGTCTTTCAGCGCACAATGGGTTCCGTTCTGTCACCTTTCAATGCGTTTCTTTTGCTGCAAGGAATTGAAACGGTCGCGCTTCGAATGGAACGTCATGTAGAGAACGCCCGAAAGGCCGCAGCCTTCCTGAGAAACAACTCACGTGTCGCCTGGGTTAACTATGCTGGATTCACCGAAAGTCCATATTTCGACCTTGTTCAGAAATATCTCAAGGGACGCGCGTCACCGCTCTTCACTTTTGGCATCAAGGGCGGCCTCGATGCCGGAAAAAAATTCTACGATTCTCTCAATTTAGTGACGCGGCTGGTCAATATCGGGGATGCCAAATCGCTCGCCTGCCACCCGGCTTCGACCACCCATCGACAGATGTCTCCGGAGGAGCAGCGTCAGGCAGGTGTTTTTCCAGAGGCAATCCGACTATCGATCGGCATCGAGCATATCGGTGATATAATTGCGGACCTTGATCAAGCACTTGCGCGTGCTGCAAGCTACAGCCGCATACCTGAGCAACAGGATGCGGCGGAGAATTCATGTGAAAAATCTGCTTCGGAGGATCCACACCACAACTATACCGCCCACCCCATTTAAAAACTTTTCACGATAGCCATTGAAAGTCCGTACGAAATGATTGAAATCGGCTTGGTTTATAATCTGCCGATATCCGCGTTTCCAGCGACGGAACGTCGATACAGGCATCTTTTGGAGAAAGCCGCTGGGAAAATTCCCTTTCGACTTCGTTTCTTTTCGCTCTCGTCGACCGACCCGTTACCTGGCGCAGCGAGATGCATCAGGAATATAGGAGCCGACCTTCGCGGCTTTAACTATTTGAACATCGATGGGTTGATTGTAACCGGCGCCGAACCGCGCGCAACCGCTCTTCCCAAGGAGTCTTATTGGGGAGCTCTCACAGAGCTCGTGGATTGGGCGGAAGCAAATACACATTCGGCAATCTGGTCGTGCCTTGCTGCGCATGCCGCAGTTCTACATCTCGACGGCATTGAACGTCGGCGATTGGCGCAAAAATGCTCCGGAATGTACGATTGTTCGAAGGTCATTGATAGCTGGCTGACCGATGGTCTCCGGTCATCTCTCAAAGTTTCGCATTCCCGCTTGCACGATCTGAGCGAAGGTGCGCTGAGGGAGCGAGGTTATCAGGTGCTTACCAAGTCTAAAGACGCGGGCATCGATATTTTTGCCAAGAGGCAACGTAGTCAGTTTTTCTTCTTTCAGGGCCACCCGGAGTACGACAGTTTGTCGCTACAGCGCGAATATCTGCGCGACATCGGCCGATATCTCGCCGGCGACCAGAAAATCCTACCCGAACATTCCAGAGCGGTATTTCAACTCCGCCACCACCTTGGCGCTCGGCGAATTTAGGGCCTGGGCATTGGCCGAGCGCAATCCGGCGCTCATTGCCAACCTCCCGAAGCTAACGCTCATACCGAGCGTCACCGTGGAGCTCGAGACTGCGGCAACAACGATTTTCCGAAATTGGCTTAAGTATCTTACACAATGCAAGACCGGACAAAGTATCCAGTCCGAGCAACAGCTCGTGTCGATAGACGGTCGCCAAGAGGCCCATCATCGCAATGAAGCTGACCTCTAATGCTGCGCCCGCTTTCAGACAGCGCAGTTTCTCGGCAGCCAAACCGAAGACAACGCGCGCCGATCCGGTCAGGTCGCCGTCCTAGGTTTGAGCTGGGCTCCGATCATCTGTTCCAGCGTTTCGACCGACTGGAAATTCTCCGGCGTAATCTGGGATTGTGGAATTGTGAAATCGAACTCGGATTCGACGCCGAGCATCAGATTGACCATATCCATCGAGGTCAACCCGACATCCACCAGTCGCAATTCCGGATTAACCTCGGCGGTAATCGCGTTCTGTTCGAGGATCGACTTGACTAGAACCAGGATCCGATCCTGAATGTTGGCATTAAAAATTTGCATCTTCAATTTTCCACGTCGCGTCAATACGCATCGCAAGCATCCCGATCAAAAACGCGATTAGTCCTCGACATTAAGAAAACAGCAGTTTAAAATTCAACTATCTGGCAGATATAATATAGGATATTAAATCAGTACAATTAAATTGTCGAGTCTCACCTCTGAAGCTGTCAAGACGAGATGCTTCACGCTGGTGTTTTCGCACCGACAAACCTTTAAGGCGAATCGGCCATGAACGTTCAGCAAGGCAGTTTCCGCGATACCGTCACGGACAAGACCAGCGAACCATTCGTCCTCGATCGAGGTTCCTTCCGGCAGCGTACTGCCTTCGTGGCGGCTGCCGCCGCAGCGGATGCCGAGGAGGTTGATCGCCACGCCCGTTTCCCGAAGGCGGCTATCGACGCCGCACGCGGGCAGAAACTTCTGGGAATCCAAATTCCGACCGAGTTCGGCGGATACGGCGCATCAATCTTTGATGTCTCCGACATGTGCTACACACTCGGCCGCGCCTGCGCCTCCACGGCCATGATATTTGCAATGCATCAGACGAAAGTTGCTTGCCTGGTCCGACATGGCGCTGGCAGCACCTGGCACGAAATGCTGATGCGCCGCGTCGCGGCCGAACAGTTGCTGCTCGCCTCATCGACGACCGAAGGACAGAACGGCGGCAACATCCGCTTCAGCGCCGCCGCGGTAGAGCGCGCCGGCGCCGAGATCTCGCTGGTGCGGAACGCCACGGTGATTTCCTACGGCGCAGAAGCCGACGGCATTGTCACGATCGCGCGGCGCGCCAACGACGCCGCCGGGTCCGATCAAGTGCTGGTGGCCTTTACCAAGGATAACTACACGCTGGAGCCCAGTCTCGAGTGGGAAACGCTCGGTATGCGCGGAACCTGCAGTGCGGGTTTTGAGCTGAAAGCGACCGGTTCGGCCGGGCAGATCTTTCCGGAAGCCTACGAGAAAATCCATGCGCAGACGATGACGCCTGTCGCCCACCTGTGCTGGTCTTCGGTGTGGGCCGGGATCGCCGCAGCCTCCGTCGAACGCGCCCAGCTATTCATCCGCAAGGCTGCGCGCGGATCGGGCGGCCAGATGCCTCCCGGCGCCGCACACTTTACCGCGGCGAAGATGACGCTGACGAAACTGCGCGCCATGATTACGTCGAGCCTGGATACCTATGCGGCCCATGAACATGACGAGCGCGCGTTGAGTTCGCTCGACTTCCAGTCCTCGATCAATCTGCTCAAGGTGGAAGCCTCCGAGCTTGCGGTCGCCACTGCCATGAGCGCGATGCGCGCTTGCGGCCTGTCCGGATACCGCAACGACGGCGACTTCAGCGTTGGCCGGCACCTCCGTGATGCGCTTTCGGCGCCCTTGATGATCAATAACGACCGGATCCTGACCAACATCGCAACCGCAAGCCTGATGAGCGGTGTGCCGGCCAGCCTGCGCGATTAGGCGAAACGGTCCCTTCGACAAGCAATGGAAGCATGAACATGAATGTAGCCATACGAACAGCCACATCGGAGGTCACGTCACAGCCGGAAGACCCGCTGGATCACCTCGCCGGCGCCCTGTTCCACAAAATGGGTGCCGACGGCGTTTATGCCAGAACCGCGCTCTACGAGGACATGGTTGAACGCCTCGCCGCGCTGATCACGCGGCATCGCGAACCCGACACCGAGGTGATGCGCTTTCCGCCGGTGATGAACCGCGGGCAGCTGGAGAAATCCGGCTATTTGAAAAGCTTCCCCAACCTGCTTGGCTGTGTCTGCGGTCTGCACGGAACCGAGCGTGAGATCCATTCCGCCGTCAGCCGCTTCGATGCCGGCGGCGATTGGACGACGTCGCTCTCCCCAGCCGACCTCGTGCTCTCGCCGGCGGCCTGCTATCCGGTCTATCCGATAGCGGCAAGCCGTGGTCCCCTGCCCGCCGGCGGCTTGCGCTTTGACGTTGCGGCCGACTGCTTCCGCCGCGAGCCATCCCGCCATCTCGACCGGCTGCAGTCCTTCCGGATGCGCGAATATGTCTGCATCGGAAGCCCCGATGACGTATCCGATTTCCGCGAACGCTGGATGGTGCGTGCCCAGGCGATTGCGCGCGATCTCGGCCTGACTTTCAAGGTCGATTACGCCAGCGATCCGTTCTTTGGCCGCGTCGGCCAGATTAAGGCGGTCAGCCAGAAGCAGCAATCCCTGAAATTCGAACTGCTGATCCCGCTGCGCTCCGAAGAGCAGCCGACTGCCTGCATGAGCTTCAACTATCACCGCGACCATTTCGGTCTCACCTGGGACATCAGGGATGTCACGGGCGAACCGGCACATACCGGCTGCGTGGCGTTCGGAATGGATCGCCTGGCGGTCGCCATGTTTCATACCCACGGCACAGACTTAGGCCGATGGCCGACCAAGGTGCGGGAAACCTTGGAGCACAGATAGCTTAATACCAGGTGCGAACGCTCACACAGCCTGTTCTATGAGGTGCGCGATGTGATGCCCCGGACTAGCGGCGCACTTTCGATAAAGCCGGATAGGCTTTTTATTATTGTGACGAAAATATCGCCTCAATTGAGGAAAGGAGTGGCAAACTTTGTCAGCCTAACCGGGCTTTTCGACCGGCTGTTAGAGCCGTGCTGGCGCGCCAAGTTTGCGCCGGGAATGGAGTAGGCAATCAGGACGGCGAACCTTGGGGCCGGCGTGAGTGAGCGTGAGTAACTTTAACATCTGGTGGTCGGCGTGGTCCCACGGCGGCCGAACTCCCTCTTCGTTCATCCTGATGTGCGGTCCCGCACTGGTGGTGCTTTGGGTTGGCGCCGGGGCACAGGCTCAGCAATGTACTGCGACGGGGACCAACCAAACGTGCACCAACTCGATCTCTCTCTCGGGAGGCCCCACCGGTATTTTCGATAGTGCCTCCCTCACGGCGACCAACACTGGCTCCGGGACGAGCTCGGGTAGTGTATTCGGTGTCAACGCTGCTGACACGGCCAACGTCACCAATTTCGGAACCATTTCGGGCGGCGCATTCGGTGTTAACGCCACAAACACCGCCAACATCACCAATTACGGAATCATATCGGGTGCGATCGGCATCAGTGCTAGTGCCTCGAACGTCACCAATAATTTGGGTACCATCTCGGGAAGCATATTCGGCATCAGCGCGAATGTCGCAACTGTGAGCAATTCCGGCGCCATTTCGGGAGGAACGTCCGGAATCTTTGCCACCACCGCCAGGGTCACTAATTCCGGAACAATCCTGTCCGGAGCAGGAGGCGACGGCATCAACGCTACCAACGCGGCCATCGTTACCAATTCTGGGAACATCTCCGGTGGTGCATTTGGTGTACTCGCCAACAACACTGCCAACGTATCGAATTCCGGCACGCTGTCGGGGAGTAGCTCCGGCATCAGCGCGGGCGGCGGTACCATCACCAATTCCGGAACGATATCGGGTGCCACCGGTATCAATTTGGGCGGCAACTCCGACATCTTCAATTCTGGGACCGTTACCGGATCGGCTGGCACGGCCATCAATTTCGTTGCCGGATCGAACACGCTTACGCTTGGGCCCGGCTTTGTAATCAATGGCAAAGTCATTGGTACCGGCACCGACACGTTTCAGCTTGGAGGTGTTGGCAGTGGGACCTTCGATCTCAGCCAGATAGGCGCTGCCCGGCAATACGAAGGCTTTTCTACATTCGGCAAAGTGGGCAGCTCGACCTGGACGGCGACTGGAACTTTCTCTCAGCCTGGTCCCTGGGCGGTGCAGAGCGGCACGTTGGTGGTCAACGGCGATCTTTCGGCGGCGAACGGCGTCTCGGTCGAATTCGGGCGGCACGCTTGCGGGCACCGGAGCATTGTCTAATACGACCATCGGCAATGGCGCCGCGCTGGCGCCAGGCCCGCCAAATGGCATTGGCACGCTGCGGGTTATCGGCAATTTGGTCTTGGCAAGTGCCGCCAGCTACGTAGTGCAAGTTTCGCCAGGGGCTGCAAGCCTGACCACTGTCAGTGGCGCGGCCTCAATTGGCGGCACGCTGATAGCGAACGGGACGGGTGGCGCTTACACCGTCGGGCACAAATACACCGTACTCACCGCCTCCGGTGGCGCGTCGGGCACCTTCTCGATCATGTCCGCTACGGGTTCCTTCGGGGCTACTTACCCCATCGTCACCTACGATACCGATGACGCATATTTGACGCTGGTGCCGGCGATGTTGCACCTGCCGACTGGGGCGCCGACGAATGTCACAAATGTGGCCGCCGCGGTCGAGGCCGCCAACACCGGCACGCTTCCGCTTGCCTTCCAGAACCTTTTCAATCTGCCGCCCCAGCCGCTCCAGAATGGGCTCACCCAGCTTTCGGGTGAGGCAGCAGCCGGTGCTCAGCAAGCCGCTTTTCAGAGCACGAGTGAATTCCTTTCGCTGCTGGTCGATCCGTTCGGGGCCAATCGCGGCGGCGCAGAACCAGTCGACGTAGCGAGGCCGGCCGCCCCTCTGCTCTTGAAGGCCCCATCGGCGTTGGCCGCAGCCGCGCCGCGACTGAGCGTGTGGGGGGCCACCTATGGAAGCACCACTGCCACAGACGGCGATCCACAAGGCCTCGGCAGCCACAACCTCATGGTCCGCACCTCCGGCTTTGCCACGGGGATCGATGATCGCCTTGCGCCCGATACGACAGTGGGCTTTGCCATCGCGGGCGGCGCTACCTCTTGGAGCCTGTCCGCCGGGTTGGGCGGGGGGCGTAGCGACGTCTTCCAGGCGGGAATCTATGGATCGCGGCAGCTCGGAGCGGCATACCTTTCCGGTGCACTCGCCTATGGTTCCCACTGGGCTTCGACGAGCCGCACGGTAATGCTGGGGGGCGGCGGTGAACTCGATGCGGACTTCGACGGGCAAAATTTTAGCGGACGCCTGGAGGGCGGCTACCACATCAAATCTTCGATGCCATTCGGACTTACGCCCTATGCCGCGCTGCAGGCGCAAAGTTTCTCCACGCCGGCCTACAACGAGACCGCGGCGGCGGGCGTGTCACCTTTTGCGCTTGCCTACGATGCGCGGACCGCCACGGACGTACGCGGCGAGATCGGAGCTTGGGCAGACACGGCGTTTACCAGCACGGGCGGAGCTGACTTTCATCTGATCGGCCGCATCGGCTGGGCGCACGATTGGCAGACCAATCCCCAGCTCGGTGCGACATTCCTCGGCCTGCAGGACGCGAGCTTCGTCGTCAACGGCGCTACACCACCCGTCGACCTGCTCTTGCTGAGTATTGGCGCCGGGTGGCGGTGGCTTAGCGGTTGGTCGTTCCTCGCCAAGTTCGACAGCGAGCTTTCCGGCAGCTCACAGACTTACGCTGGAACTGCGCGATTGCGTTATACATGGTGAGATCGCCATGCTGTGGTATGGTTGCCTCGCCGCGCGAACGATAGTGGATTGACCTCGCGCAATTGGGCGGCGCCACCACGTCCGATCAAATGTAGCGTCCCTAATCGCGCGGCACGCATGGCCGGCGGAGTTTCGTCGGCCTAATCCAGCTCGATTTCGATGACGCGAACTTTTCGTCTGCGCGCCGGAACGGAACTCGTTTGTTAAGCTGGGTCCTTGCGCGTCCGGTTGGCTTGAAATCCACGACGTTGATCATTGGATTTTCTATTGTTGGTCTCGCACTGCGCTTTCTTTACCAGGTCCCGGAGTGCGACCACCTCGAAGTACCGGACACGCAGCGGCTTATCCGGCTTCTCAACTAATTTTTTCGACTTGTGTATCTTCATGCCGGGTACGTTTAACGCTTCTGCGTGACGCCGCAATAAGACTCGCTTCTTAACCTAACCCGTCAAGGTTACCTTCAATAGCGGTCCTCCTTTAACGGCCGCGCCGAGAAATTCGCCTCGGCGCCAGATCAGATGACACATGTCAACCGTGCTGAAACTGAAGGACAAAGCGAAGTCGAGCGGGATGACTTTCAGTTCGTGGGTGCGAAGCCAGCCAATAACCTCCAGCAAAGCTGGAGGTTTGATTGGGAACCGCCAAAGGCGGTTTTAAGGGATGTTTGGACGATTGATTGGATTTTGGGCTGTTGAAATCTTCAGCTCAAACTGCTCCAATTGCCGATCGGCCAGTTCTTGGTTTCTGATGTAGGCCCGGATCACTTCCTCGTCCCGGCCAACGGTCGTGACAAAGTAACCGCGCGCCCAGAATTTGTGGCCCAGAAAATTCCGCATCTTGCGTTCGACATTCTGCGCGATCCATATCGAACTCTTGCCTTTCATGTATCCGATGATCTGCGCCACCGAATATTTGGGCGGTATCGAGATCAACATATGAACGTGATCCGGCATCAAATGCCCCTCCTCGATCCGGCACTCCTTCCGTCGCGCCAGATCGTGAAACACTAGGCCCAGATGCCGCTTTATCTTGCCGAAAAGCAACTTCTTGCGATACTTCGGCGTAAACACGACGTGGTACTTGCACTCCCAGGTCGCGTGATTAAGATGATTGAACTCTGCTTCCATCATGGTCTCCTTGAGGGTTCTTGGCGGTTCCCCAAGGAGACTTCATGACTTCATTCCCGTAGCTGTAAAACTTCCGGTTTTCGCCCCGCCATAGGCGGGGGCTTAGCAGTTTTGGTTAGCAACATTGCGCAATTCGATTCTAAACGGTGACGTCCTGGTAGTGCCATGCTTCGTGCTGCGTATCGGAGGCGGAATTCGGACAGCCTCCCGCCGCAAGTCGCCAGTAATGTCCGGTGACCGTGGATTTCGCTACGCTGCGCGGCAGCGAGATGCCGCTTACGCGTTCGTCCAGCGCCCGGTCCTGGCCGAGAGAAAAACAAATTCGTCGTCGAGGGCATTGAGCCGGACCGTGATCGCGGGCCCGCGCCCAAATCTTGACACCCCGACCGCGTGCCGGGGCGCACCGGGGCAGCTCGAACCCGGAACCGATGCATCAGCCTGGTCGCGCGATAGACGCGAGAACCCCATAGCGCACTCTTTTTTTGGCGAGCCGGCCCAAACACACGAAACACAGACTTTGGCAGTAGCCCCTGCGTTCTCCGCCACTTTAAAGATCCAACTCGGCCGCCGAAGTTCACGCGGCTTCCGATCTTCCAAAATGCCGGCGCGCAGGCCCCGATGTGCCGGGGAGTGCCGCTGCCATGTCAGTTTCGAGTCTCGGGCGCCCTATTGCCCGCTGGCGAACCACGAAAGCCGGTTGGATGCGAATATTCAATATATAAGATTCTAACCACCTTGGTCGCCAATTCGAAATGACACAGCCAAAAGCACTTGCCCTGTTAGTGAATTTCCAAGAACATCTTTGTTAATCTTACAGCATCCAGAAGCTGATGTTTTCCATATTAATTAATCAACTCCAAGACCATTCCCTTAACAAGCGGGTCATCAGATGGAAAAACGGCAATCGAAGCGCACAAAGACTTACCACCCGGCTAAGATATCGGTTCGCGGCTCGACCATTCACCATTGCACTGTTTACAATTTTACAAGCACAGGTGTTTGTATCGAGTTGGCGTTCGAAGCCCGGCAGTTGCCGGACAAATTCGAATTTAGTTTGGACAATTTCCGAACATTCTATGTCTGCAAAATTATCTGGCGCGACGACTATGTTGCTGGAGTCGTCTTCGAAAGGCCGCCAACAGAATCCCCTGAGAGGCGGAGGGCGAAGCTCAGAATCGTAACACCTTCAAGTGTTAGTCCTTCGGAAGCACGATACTGATCTTGAATGGCAGCTTTGCGATTGCGACGACAACATGATTTTTTGCTGCGTCGCAATCAGTACATGTATGTAGTGCCGGATTTTCAAGCCCGCCGGCTGCAAATAGCCTTGGCGGGATGACAAGTACGACGCGCCTCGGAAAAATGTGCAGCCCTGGCGCCGCACTCTTAAACTGTTGCGGTACGTGCGCCGGACATGTATTCGGCGCAGTTCAAGAACAGCACCGATGCGCTTTCCCGGGGTGAAAAGGCAGGAGAATCGGTGAAGAAGGCGTTCGGCGCCTTTTACTATCTCTACCAGATCGAGATCTATGAGCGGCACGACGTTGGCCCCGCGGCGGGCTTTGGTCCGGGTACCCTGCGCGCGGACGCGCAATCGGTGCTTGCGGTTACTCCGCCCAAGGCAGAATGACGAAGTGCAAGGCAGTCGGATTGCGCTACGCCTCAACAACGAATGCCTAGAGGCGGTGAGGCAATAGCTGGGCTGTGAGACCGTCGGTTTGGTGGCATTCGGATCATTCGTACCAATCCGGCGGGTTCAGTTCGGGTTACGTTGTATGACAATGCACTGGGCGGTGACCCTCAAGCCTTGCTGGATGCGAAAGCGGATCGGCTTTGCGGGCGGGACGCTACGAACGCAGCCAAGGCTGGCACGATATCTGAAGCTTTTAGGCCGTTGCATGTCAAATATGCGAAAGGTCCGGGACACCTACTCAGGCGCGATGCCTCCAGAGGCTTCGCCCGCGATAATACGGGCGAGTGCAGCCTCTTGGGTAATTGTTGTTCGAGCACGCCTTGAAGAAGCCCACGACGATTGCCGACTACTCACCGAGATTCACGTTTCCTTGTTAACTTAATATTAGTTCATCCTTCTATCTACAGCCTGCGTCTGTCCCCCAAAAGTTTTTGCCCGCTCCCTCCGGACGGGTGTCACCGACCACAGTGCATCTGCGTCGTGGTCCAACGGAAGGGGGGCCATCCATGGCCGAATTGGTTAGTTACTCGCCGCTATCGCGGAGGCTCGGACATGACTGAGTTAACCGCCAAGTCTGGCCGCCGAAAGGCGCGCGATCTGTATTTCGGACTGAACGTTCTGCGGACCGAATTGAAAGGCGACTTGGCCGCGTTGCTAGCCGACATCAGCCAGGATATCGGGCCGACGGATTTTATCGAGAAATTGTATGTCAACGACGTTGTGTATCACACTTGGGATATTATGCGATTTCCCCGCGCTAAAAAAACGAAATCATGAACAATGCGCTTGAGGCCGCGCTAGCAAATATTCTGCGCCAAATCCTGCTTCCGCCTTCAAGTACCATGTTATGCAGTTTGGTGGGCATCACAACGTCTTTCGTGGGAGTGGCTGAGTGACCAGGAGAGTGGGCGCCGGGTTTCGTCTTTGCTGCATGAAGCCGGCTTCGACGAAGGCGCAATCGAGGCGGAAGCCCATCGGCTGGCCGCAGACGACCTCGAAAAAGCTGATCGCATGTTGAAGGCCGCTTAGAACGGGCGGGACAAGGCCCTTTGCATGATTGCCAAATATCGCCGAAACTTTGCAGACCGACTTCGGCGGAACTCCGATCGAGTGCTGGCCGCAGACGACGTTTTCAGTATACAATGATGCGGGGAATTGAGCATGGCAAGCGCACGGCAAATTGCGGCCAACCGAGAGAATGCGAAGAAGAGTACCGGGCCGAAATCAGATTTTAAAAAGAGTTCCGGCAAGAATGCTTACCGTCATGGTCTTTCGGTTCCCATCTCCACTACCAAATCGGAGGCACAGCTTAAATATCTGGCTCGCCAATTCGCCGGAAATTCCGCGGACGTAAGGGTCCTTACACTAGCGACAATAGCCGCGAATGCGCACCTTGACTTAATGCGGATCAGGGGAGTTCAAACCGCCATGATCGAGAGGCCTCTAATGTTTCGTGCTTCCCATGCCAGACTTTTTGGTTCATGTAAGGACGAACTTCGGCACCACATTGGCCAAACTTATTGGCCGACGGATGTACGGGGAGAGAACCTCCCCCAGCCGGAGATATTCTATCCCTCGACGCCCCTGGCTGGCGGCAAAGATGAAGAAGAACGACGGTTTGCCGAGACTGTTCGGCAACTTCTTCCAAATCTAACCAAGATTTGTCGTTACGAAAAACGGGCGGCAAACCGACGCGACCGCGCAATAGGCGAGATCGCTTCAATAAAATCGCGGAAGACAGATCGTAACGGCTCATAGTAGCTCGAACGCCGCTCCGATATGTTCACCCGACGCATGAATGGCGGCGTCCTGTGGTCACTTTCCGGGTCATCGGGTTTTTGCCGATGTGGTCGCCGGGAATGTGATGCGACAAGGACGAGGCACGGATCGTCCCTCCGTCTCAGCGGGAGCTCGACGGTACGAACTTTCGTCGCAGCAGTTATTGCTCGCCCTCGATATGCCAGTTCTGCGAGGCCTCGACCTTCACTCTACCAGCAATACTTAACCATCTATTCAACCAGGATCGACCGCGACAACCACTATGCCATCTATTTTGATGAGAAAGGTCATCGTAGGCTCGTCCGATGTCGGTGCTAATTCAACGGCACGCTCGAACGCGGCGATTTCCGTTTGCACTGCTGGCCTTGGAGCAAGCCTTGCACCATCTGTGTAAATTGCAACACCGTCAGATGTGAGTGCGCTGAGATCGAGCTTCAGCTCGGCATCAAGACATATTTCGCGAGCCTCCGCGATCCCCATTGCTTCAAAGACAAGCGTTGGCGTACCATTGATCTCAAGGGTAAAAATCTGAAGCGAAGGATCTGGTTGAGAGAAAGGGTTACGATCTGTCACGAAATACCTCCAAAAATAAAAAAGCACCCAGCGAGGCCGATCAAAGGTTTCCCAAAAAGCTTGTCGCCCAATTGCCACGAACCCCCGGCGGAGCTTAGCGCTATTTGTCGCAATGCAAAAGCATATGGATTGAAGGCCGCGCCCCTCCGCAGGTGAGCGTCACGGACTGGAGCCCATGTGGCGGTTGGATCGGATCGTCGAACGGCCGTTTCCAGTCACCCGGGTTTGCCACGAGTCGATCTCATCACCGATGTGCCCACGCCTCGGTTTGGTCAAGCCCGACGTGTGTCGTCCGGAAATCGGCGCGACGAGCCGCTTCGTCCAAGGGGCTGAAATTCGGGCGAACCTCGAACTTCGCACATGAACACCCGCGCGAGATCGGATAGCCGCTCATCGAATCGGCTAAGCGCGTGATATTCTCGCCTGACCAGACAGGTCAAGCCGATCTTCGGGACGTCAATATCCAGCAACTTAGTATCGGTACCGGATGAATTAGAGCACAAAATTCATAAATCCAGCGCGTCGTTGGACGTCCGCATTGGTACGCATTCCGGACCCAAGTCAAACATCGCTCCAGATCCGAAAAGTTGCCAAACGCGGAAATCAAGACGCGCCTTGCCAATGTTACCTCTTCCTTCAATTCTGTTGCAAAACTCTTCGGGTCTCGATTGCAGGGCTTCGTTTTGAGTTCTGGCGGTTCGTTGGTCGCGCTCCCCGTTGTGGGAACTGCGCTCTACTGACACCATCAACGCTTGAGGCGACGCCTACGCAAGGCATGCCTCTGCCAAAATGGCGGAGCACGGCAGAGAAGTTTGGCAAGCCGTCTCAGGTTCTGCGCGGTTGCTGTGAGCAGCACTTCGTCCCTGATGCCACTCAAGCCTCGCAGCCGGAACCGGTCGAGCCCGAGAATCCGTTTCATGTGCGCAAATCGCATCTCAACCTTTCTTGCGTTCGCGGCGCGACTGCTGGAAGGCTTCCGTATTGTGTCATTCGGCCTGCAATATTTTTGGATGCCGATGAGGGGTCCCATTCCAATGCTGATTGACACCTACATCACCGCTTGCCCCGGCGGTGATTGTTCCTACAAGAGCGGTCTCGGCTTTCCCCCAGCTGAGGCTGTTCTTTTATGACACGCGCAAAGTGCAGCTATTTGACGTACCGCAACGTCGTGCCGGTCAACTCGTTATGGGCGGGGCTGGGACGGAGCCTGACAAGCCGACACGGCCCGCGCGGCTTTGCTCTTTTCGCCTCTTTCGCGATTGAACCAAGGCGGGCCGCGCTTCTTCTGGAACTCACCGCCAGTTTCAGCGAACCTTGCTGGTGCGGCCTCTCGGATCAGGCGGCCGCCCGCGCGGTCGCCGGTCCATCAGCCCCTTCAAACTCTGCGGCGACCGCTCTCGGCTCGCTCGCTTGCTCGCTGCTGGCCAATCCTGGATCTCCATAGCCGGCACTGTCTGCAGCCGCGGCACAATTGCCAAGGTCGCTTAAGGCTTGAAGACGGCTTGATTTGTCTCAAGCGGGCCTCACAAATGAAGCCCACTTGTTCCAGCTTACTCTCGACGAAGGTACCGTTGTTTCGAGCGACCCCCGTTCCGGCAGCGCGACTGACGCGAGGTCAAAAGACACCAAACTCAGTGCCGCATCTGTTCGTTGTTCCAGCTATCGGTTTTGACCTGCTCTATGTCTTCGTCATCGTTCGGCTTGACCGCAGAGACCTCGTCTGGATCAATGTCACTACAAACCCGACAGCGGATTGGATTGCGCGTCAAATAACCGAGGCGTTTCCTTGGGATGATGCCCCAAAATATCTCATCCGCGATCGGGATCGAATCTATGGTGCCGTCGTCACACGCCGATTGCGCGCCATGGGCATCCGGGACAAGCCTACCTCACCAGGCTCGCCTTGGCAGAATGGCTTTGCCGAACGGCTGATCGGGTCGATCCGCCGCGAGTGTGTGGACCACATCATTGTCTTTTGCGCGATGCGTTTGCGTCGGGTCCTGAAATCCTACGCCGACTATTACAATTGCGTCAGAACGCATCGATCCCTAAACAAGGATGCGCCGGTCACTCGCCAATTCAGCGAATCGGAAGCATCAAATCACACGCCATCCTTGGCGGACTTCACCACTACGGCCGCGCTCGAGTTTTCGGTACCCACAGGCAAACGGCGGAAGAGATCTTTACGAAGCTGCGACAGGTCGATGTTCTGATCGCGCAGGCCGGCAGGTTGCCCGCGCGGTCTGCTCGACGGGCGTAACGGAACTTACGTAGTCGACCGTGAAATATGCTGAAGCGCCTGATCGGGCAGGGAAACCGGGCGATTTTCGGCAATAGGATTTGCCGGAAATTGGGGGTTCGGCAGCGATTTTCTTGCAAATTCGAGTTTGGGATTCCCACGAATTTGAAGCCGTGATTCTCTGCTTTCGCGGGTAATGAGCGGAGGATTCGATGCGGCCACGGGAGCGTCGGGAGAGCGGCGAGCAGGATCTGTTTCGGTCGCGGCTCGATCAGGTCATCAATATGGACCACGCGCTGGTGAAGCTGGCGCGGACGATCGACTGGAGGTTTCTGGAAGAGAAATTCGGCGCGGTGTACGCCGATGGCACTGGCCGGCCGCCGCTGCCGACCCGGCTGATGGCGGGGCTTGCGATCCTCAAGCACACCTACAACCTCAGCGACGAGGTGGTGTGCGAGCAGTGGATCGAGAACCCGTACTACCAATACTTCTGCGGGGAGGAGTTTTTCCAGCACCGGCTGCCGCTCGATCGCTCCTCGATGACCAACTGGCGCAACCGCATGGGCGAGGAGCGGCTGCAGGCGCTGTTGCAGGAGAGCCTGGCGGTCGCAACCAGGACTGGCGCGATGAAAGCCGGCGATCTCGCCCGCGTCATTGTCGATACCACGGTGCAACCGAAAAACATCACCTTCCCAACCGACGCCAAACTTCTGAATCGGGCCCGTGAGAAACTGGTGAAGCTGGCCAAGAAGCTGGGCGTCGATTTGCGCCAGTCTTACACGCGGGTCGGCAAGTTCGCCCTGATCCAGCATCAGCGTTACGCCCATGCCAAGCAGTTCAAACGCGCCAACAGGGCTTTGCGCAAGCTCAAGACTTATCTTGGCCGCGTCATCCGGGACATTGCCCGCAAGATCGACGGCGATCCCGGTCTCGAAACCAAATTTGCCTGGCTGCTGAGCCTGGCGCGGCGTGTGCGCGCTCAGGAGCGCGGACAGCGTGGCCCCAAGGTCTACAGCCTGCACGCGCCCGAGGTGGAATGCATCGGCAAGGGCAAGCCGCACAAGCCTTACGAGTTCGGCGTCAAGGTCAGCGTTACCACCACCCTCAAGCACAGCAAGGGCGGCCAGTTCGTCGTCCATGCGCAAGCGCTGCCAGGCAACCCCTATGATGGCCATACGCTGGCCGCCGTCATTCCGGCGATCGAGCAACTCGTCGGCAATACCATCGAACGGGCCCACACCGATGCCGGTTACCGCGGCCACAACGCGCCGTCCGAATATAAGTTCAAAGTCTACACGTCCAGGCAGAAGCGTCGCGTGACGCCGGCCATCAAACGAGAGATGAAACGGCGCGCCGCCGTCGAGCCCGTCATCGGCCATACCAAGGAGGAGCACCGAATGGGCCGCAACTACCTTGCCGGACGCCACGGCGACGCCAACAACGCTGTCCTCGCCGCGGCCGGTTACAACTTCCGCCGCCTCATCAGGTGGCTGAACGATTTTTTACGCCTCGTTCTGGCCCTGCTCTTCGTGCAGTCAAAATCGTTGCCCACATGAAAAGCGCGTTCTTCACGGTCGACTTCTTAGGATGGTCCGCCGAGGCCACAAACGACAATGGCTATCTCGTCGGCAATTCTGCCGCCTTCAATGTCAATGACTCGATCCAATCATTTACATTTGCTTCCGCGAGTAGCCGCACGTCGAGCACGGAAGTAGATATTTAGTCGTCCGTGAAGTATTCGGAAGTCGTTGATTGATGGCTGCGATTTGATCCGGACAGGGTATTGATTTTGCAAGAAAGCCGGGGGCGGGTCTCGGTTTTCTTGCGTTTTGGGATTCCGGATTTAGGCGGTTCGTGATTCCTTTGACGGCGAGATTCGCTGTTGGATGAGAGCCATGAGCCAGCCGCGCGACGATCGCCAGGACGACCTGTTTCGGGCGTCTCTGGAAGCGATCATCAACCTTCGCCATCCGCTGGTGCGGCTTGCGGCGGAGATTAATTGGGATTTTCTGGCGAAGCGCTTCAGTTCGGTCTGTCGCGTCGGGCCGGGCCAGCCGCCGCTACCAACGCGGCTGGTGGCCGGGCTGTTGATCCTCAAACACATGCACAATAACGTCTGCAGGATATGCCGCCAGCTGGTTCCCTCGCGCGAGTCCGGCAGCCGCTCCGTCCAGAACCGGTCGAGCTCCAGTTGCTCGTAGAGATGACACGAAAGCCAGCAGGCTCCCCATTGCCGCGGGCGGCGTAATTCCATGCCATCGAGCCGTACCTGCAGCCCGTTCCCCGGGCGTGCTCCGGAACGCCTTGCCCGGCAGGAAACAGCGCGAGTTGCCGATGTTGCTGGCTGCCTTCGTCAAAAGCATCGACCACCTGGCACGAAGCGACGCCGCCCACAGCGCAAGCGTCTCTTCAATCGACGCTGGCCGCGTCCACGATCTTCGAATCATGGTTGCCCATGGATTCAGAAACCTGCATAAAAGGCAACTGTAATGCTAGATGCGGGAGTTAGACTTGATCTTCCGTTTGGCTTGAGGCGATTGCCGACAGGTAGGTGGATATCAGCATTCGCTCGACCGACCGACCAATCTGGGCTTCAAAAGATCGGTGACTGAGTTGAGATCGGCGGCAAGATTTCGCGGCATCGAAAATCTGGTACCGGCGCCAACCAATCGGATTCTATTGGTCGAGGCCGAGCATCTCACGCTCGCTGGCAGGCCACTTGGCCAGATCGATGCCGTGGATATGAAACATGGCGACCGCCAGGCGATCCATTCCGAACGCCACGCAGCCGGTATGTGCGGGTTGGCGACGCGTTCATGAGACGTGCGAGACGGCGACGCCGATGCAACCGGGTTGATGATTTATCCTGCGGCGGAAGTAAATCAGGAGCCTGGCAGGTCGTCGCAAAGTTCGGCCGAATATGATCTGATTTGGTGATGCCGAGCGACGCACTGCCTGATGATCCCGAGACGCTGAAAGCGATGCTGCTCGCCGAGCGAGTTCAGAACGAACGGCTGCGCCAGATCATCAAGGAGCTGCAGCGGCATCGCTTCGGCCGCAGGGCGGAGACGCTGCCCGAGGACCAGATGTTGCTGGGTCTCGAAGACGTCGAGCAGGCCGAGGCGGACCGTGCCGCGCAGACCGATGATGCATCGCCTTTGGAGCGGTAGGCCCGGGCTCACAAGCGCCGGATCAATCGGGGAGCGTTGCCGGGGCATCTGCCGCGGATTGAGGTCGTCGTCGACATCGACGACAAGACCTGCCGGTGCTGCCAGGGCGAACTGCACCGGATCGGCGAGGACAAGAGCGAGCGGCTGGACATGGTGCCGACGCAGTTGCGGGTGCTGGTCACCCGTCGGCCCAAATATGCCTGCCGGACTTGCGAGGACGGTGTCGTGCAAGCCCCGGCGCCAGCGCGGCTGATCGAGGGTGCTTGCCGACCGAGGCCACGGTCGCCCAGGTTCTGGTGTCCAAATATGCCGACCATCTGCCGCTGTATCGCCATGTCCAGATTTACGCCCGCCAGGGGATCGATCTGGATCGCTCCACGCTGGCAGACTGGGTCGGTCATGCCGCCTGGCACCTGCGTCCGCTGCATGAGCGGCTCCTCCTGAGGCTCAAGCAATTGCCCAGGCTGTTCGCGGATGAGACCACCGCGCCGGTCCTCGATCCCGGCCGTGGCCGCACCGGCCAGCTTTAGGCCTATGCCGCCGATGACCGTCCCTGGGGTGGGTCGGATCCACCGGGTGTTGCCTATGTCTACGCGCCCGACCGCAAATCCGAGCGGCCGATCGCCCACCCGAGGGCTTCAAGGGAATTTTGCAGGTCGATGGCTATGCCGGCTACCGCAAACTCGCCGACCGCGGCAACGTCCGGCTGGCGTTCTGCTGGTCACATGTACGGCGGGGCTTCTATGAACTTGCAGCTCCCGGTCCGTCGCCGATTGCCAGCGAAGCGCTCGAACATATCGCTGCGCTCTATGCCGTCGAGAAAGACATCCGGGGCCGCGGCGCCGACGAACGTCGTACCGTCCGGCAGCAGAAAAGTCGACCACTCGTCGATACCCTTGAACCTTGGCTGCGGGCAAAACTTGGTCTGATCAGTCAGAAGAGCAAACTCGCGGAAGCCATCCGCTACGCCTTGTCGCGCTGGGAAGGCCTGACGCTCTTCATCGACGATCGCCGTATCGAGCTCGACAACAACACTGTCGAACGCTCCATCCGCCCCATCGCGCTCAACCCAAAAAAATGCTATGTTGGCGGGTCCGGATGGTGGCGCCGAACACTGGGTCACCATCGCCTCGCTGATCGAGACCTGTAAGCTGAACAATGTCGACCCGCTCGAATATCTAACCGATGTCCTTACCAGGATCGTCAACGTCCATCCAAACAGCGACATCGATCAGCTGCTGCCCTAGGCTTATCGAAAGCAAGACCTCAGAGCCGTGGCCTGAGAGCGACGCTTACCCTGTTCGCGCCGACGGACATTTTTTGATCACTTGGTTGAGCTGGTTCTCTCTCCGTCCGCCAACGGGAAACACCCACGACAGATAATCAGGGCGCGAGCGAGCTGCGCGTCGTTCCTTGCCTGCATCGCCTCGTAAAGAGCCACCCATTCCTTGGAATATTTGGGGACCGCGGCGAGCACGGTGTCGTCATCCAGTATCGACGCAGCGGCATCGGCCGGCTTTCTGATAACTATAGTTCGCCGTACCCGCGCGGTTTTCTTGGAACCGCGATCAAGGCCATGCTTAGCGAACGTTCTTCCAGGAAGGTTTTCCCGACTACTGTGATCAGCGGTCGCACATCCCGCAAGCGCGAACGCAGCCAAAATGATGGCGATTGATTTGAGCATGTCCGACCTGGTTACAGTGACTGAATCACGCCCGTCATGCTTAAGAATGCATCGATTATGGTTAATAATTCACTACCAACCGTCACGACGACAGGTTGGCACCGTTCTCGGCGAACGCAGAACGTTGCATTGCAATCATTGGAATCTGTGGCGGCCTCGATCGACCAGCATCATGAATGCCGAGATTCCTGGAATCATGAATAGACATCGGACATAGGGCTACGATCACGCGTTCCCGGTTCGCCGACGCACGCCCGCCCATCAATAGGTTCGAAAAACCCGACTTCGGGGGCGAATAGCACGAAGGCCCCCAACGCGTAGATGGCAAATGTTACAAGGCAGAGCGTCGGAAAATTACCCCATTAATGAAAACAATAGGTTTCGCTTACTAGAGCCTGTCCTCAATTATGCGATTCCCAAGAATACAGTGGCGTGATTTATGGGATGTCAGCTGATTCGGAGCTGACAGATGCGCCGCTACGCCCTTCGGGACGATCAATGGGACAGGATCAAGGATGTTCTGCCCGGCCGTGAGGGGCATGTGGGCGTCACCGCCAAGGACAATCGGCTGTTTGTCGAGGCGGTGCTTTACCGTTATCGCGCCGGTATACCCTGGCGGGACCTGCCGGAGCGTTTTGGCGATCCGATCAAGATCCACACGCGGTTTTCGCGCTGGGCCAAGAGCGGCGTCTGGAAGAAGATCTTCGAAATGCTGGCGGCCGATGCGGACAACGAGTACGCGATGATCGACAGCACCATCGTACGCGCGCACCAACACAGCGCCGGCGCTCAAAAAAAGACGGCGAAGACCAGGCGATCGGGCGCAGCAAAGGCGGATTGAGCACGAAAATCCATGCCATGGTCGATGCCCTTGGCAATCCGCTGGCCTTCTTCCTGACGGCCGGGCAAGCCCATGATCTGGAAGGTGCCGACGCGCTTCTGCCCCAGATGCAGGCCGACACTTTGTTGGCCGACAAGGCTTTCGATGCCGATGAGCGCGTCATTGAGCCTCTGATCGCGGCAGGCAAAAAGCTCGTCATTCCGCCCAAAAGCAATCGAAAGGTCCAACGCCCCTATGACAAGGAAATGTACAAGGCACGTCACCTCATGGAAAACTTCTACTGCAAGCTCAAGCAGTACCGAGCGATCGCGACCCGATATGACAAGACCGCCAGAAACTTCCTCGCCGGCATCCATTTGGCCGCCGCAGTCATTTGGCTCAATTGAGGACAGGCCCTAGCACTACAGTTGCCTTTTATGCAGATTTCTGATCGATGAACGCATGACCGTGGCGCGACACGTAGGCGGCGAAGACGCCGATCTGGCAGTTCGTGATCTTGCCGGCGGAACCAGTGTATTGCCGCGCCACCCCGCACGACGCCTTGCCTTGCTTGAGAAAGCCGGTCTCGTCGATCACGAGCACCGCATCGTCATCCGCCAAATGCTCGATGACATAATCGCGGACGATATCGCGCAGACCATCAGCATCCCAATCCCTGCGACCCAGGATCGCCTGTTGCCGCCAAGGACCGGGATCGCCAGCGGCCTCCGCGCGCATCCAACCGGTCTTGCGTTGCTCATCTCCGAGCAGGCTTTCCAGAAACAAGCCTGCATTCCTCGCAACACGATCTTGATTGAACAACGGACGTATCCGCTTCTTGATCTCACGAAGCGACGCCGCCCACAGCGCAAGCGTCTCTTCAATCGACGCTGGTCGCGTCCACGATCTTCGAATTATGGTTGCCCATGGATTTAGAAATCTGCATAAAAGGCAACTGTAGTGCTAGTTGAACGACGGAATTAGCTGACGATTGCGACGACTGAATCGCCGACCGTGGCTAGGTTCGCGGCTGTTACATCCAGCGATGCCTACGCTTCGCCATGAAAGTTCCGGATGGAGTGTCGTGTCGCACGATTGGCTTCGCGCGACGCCGCAACGGAATTCAATTGTTAATCTTAAGGCAGCGGGTTAATTTTGAGCCTGCGCAATCAGAAATACCGCCTAAAGTTAACTTCTTTGGATGCAAAGCGAGGTCTGTCTTTCGCTTCAGCCAGGTGGAGAATGAATGAGCAGATCTCGGCCATCAGGTTTATTTCGAATACGAAAGCCGTTGCGGGCTTCCAAAGAGATCAATAGCTAAGGCCTTACGATTCTGAGCGTCGTCCGTTGACTCTCAGGCGATTTTGTCGGTGGAGTTTCAAAGATGACCCCTGCAATATGGTCCACTTAGTTTGAAATCAATAGCGGCCTGAGGGTAACGGCCCTTTTCCATGCCAGGATAACCCCGCGGCGGTCCCTGTTGACTTTTTTGGAGTGGTCCCTTTTGAGTATATTTGCATTTGGTGCTATGGTCCCACCATGATTTTCCGCGCCCAAATCTACTCCCACGATGAAGAGGGGAATTGATCGCTGGCGGATCATCCGCAGGACATACATGCGACAACACATAAGGCGGCCGCCGAGGCTGTGTGTGGCAAAGGATTAGTCGAATTTGGGCCTCTATCCAATCTGGCAGTAAGGGTCTGGACCGACGGCGTAGAGCCGCCCGACATTGTGCATTTCTTCCGACCATAGACCGCCTCAGTTTGACCGGAACTCACGAAGTGGTTCGTTTGGAATCGGAGATAGCAAGTCGGCGATCACATGATCGACACACGCGCAGCGGTGGGAGGGGCTTAAAAGTTCCCCTTTGCGGCGTCTGACCGGATCAGCTCGCAGCATCAGATCTGAGACCGCCCGTCGTGCGGCGGGTTTCTCGACCTGATCGCCTTTCAGGAGGCCGTCGTCATCGATAATACGTATTTATCAAAATACGACCAACATCGCGACGACCAATGCAAACACTTCCTCCGCTGTTGTTTCATCTAATCCGTGGTTTCTGGCGCTTGCCAGCACGGCATGGATGACCGGACCTATTGCGGCTGGCGGTGTCGGAGGTACGCTGACATCAACCGACGTGACCAACCTCTACAGCCGTATCCATGCCTTCCTTCACGCCGTTAACCCGACGACGCTCCCGTGATCACGAGTTTGATGAGGCTATGATGCCCGAGCGATGCGATTGCCAAGGGTTGCGACGCAAAATATCCCCAGCTGAATAGCCCCCGTGAGACAGTTCCGCCTTCATGTCGCCACAACCGGCTCGCTGGCTTAGGGGGGCCTGAGTCGCATAAGGGCAAAAATGGGGGGTTATAGTATGGCGCTCGTGCTGGAGATTAACTTCGCTCTCTGGGTCATGATCGGGTGTTTAGCAAGCAAGGCGGTTCAGTTCGTTATGTGAACTGATTTACGAGCAGCCGTAAAAACGAAAACGCCACCCAGCTCAGCGCAATGGTCCATCCGAACATGGCGACTCCGCACGCTACAACATAGGTCGCTCTAAACAGCCGCGGCCGCCATATGCTCGCGCTCGCAGACCTCATGATAGCGGGTATTGTTTCAGTTCGATTGTTCATGGTGGTCCCCCTCGGGACGTCTTTATTTAGTCGCTAGAGAAGCGTGCCGGTTCAACGATTTGTGACACCATATCGCAACTGCGGACCCAGACATTGTGAACTGGATCACCAGCGGTTGTCAGTCCACTAACGTCACATGGGACGCGAAGTCGCACGCGACCCAGCCAATCGCTCCCGGGCGGAAGCCGGAGAAGAAAGGACGACAGCGGAGATTCGGACGAGGCTGTTGCCGAGACGCATGCTGATGCATCCACAAAAAAATGGTGCCGGGGTGAAGAGAGACTTGAACTCCCCGCCCTCCGATATACGATATCGGCGCTCTGACTGAGTTAACCCGGCAATAAAGCTTCTAACGCGGCTGCGTGACGCCGCAACGAAACTCGCTCGTTAAGCTTGATGCGGGCGCCGCGGGTTAATCCTGGAACCAGCGGCTCTCGCGGCGGCTCTCTTAACTAGCTTGCGATGTCATCGCGCCATGTGCATCCGGCTGCAAGACCCATTGTGAAAAACGCAATCGCTAGGATCATCTTGCCCAACTTTGCCTCCTCGTCAGCAGTCCCACCTCCGCTTGAGGTCAAAAAAAATGAACGAAGACGGAAAGAAGAAACTCGAAACGGAGGGCAAATAGCCCCTAACTGCGACCTTGCCCTGGCCCGCCGGTTCACGCCGGCGGGTTTTAGTTGTGGCCTTCGTCAACCGACCAGCCGCATCACTCTTCGCCGTTTAATTCGATCAAGAGCGTGCACGACGTCGCTCTTGTCGAGCACGGCGAGGAGACGCTGGACGGTTTGCGCTGTGCGTCGCGCGGTCCCGGCTCGATGTATTCCCCGAGGATGCGCCTGGCGTCCTCGATGGTGCGTAACAGCGTCTCTTGATCGGTGTTACTCATAGTCAATGCAACTCCACCGAACCGGGATTTAAGCGGAAATCGCCTGATTGGTTCCGCTGGCGCCGTGGGGGAGCGCTATCGAACGCGCCAGCGAGACCCTCGGCCACGTTGTGGCCGCCGGGCCGATAATTGCGCTTTCGCCAGCTGCTCGCGGAGGTTATTCAATTCCGAAAGTTGGGTATCGAGACGAATTGTCGCCTCGGTGATCGCAGTGAGGCGCTGCTGCAACTTATTAATATCAGAATGCATTTGCGGGT
The DNA here is from genome assembly GCA_963729395.1 of uncultured Pseudomonadota bacterium. Taxonomy (GTDB): domain Bacteria; phylum Pseudomonadota; class Alphaproteobacteria; order Rhizobiales; family Xanthobacteraceae; genus Bradyrhizobium. The sequence goes on from CAVSOS010000021.1 coordinate 157,345, forward strand.
ACCGCCGTGAGCCCAGAAATCTACGTCTAATCACGGCACCACTTGACGTTGCAATGAAATTCGCTTGTTAAGCTGAATGCTCGCTCTGCGGGTTAATTCTGGAACTGCTGCCTGTCACGGGTGTGGAAGTCAGGCCCCCGCTCTTTGGAATCCCGGTTGGGTCAATGGGCCCCATCCAAAAATCCCGTAAGTGAGAGAACTATCACCGTCGTGTAAGCTTTTTCGATTTTGGATGACCACGCCCGCGCTGCCGGGCGGGCCGAATAGCCGGGTGCCGCTTATTTCACCTGCCCCAAGGTGCGCGCACTCGGCTAAGCGGCCCCGCAGTTGAGCGGAAAGTCGTGATGCCTCATGCGGGATCGAGTGCGAGATGCTGAGGGAAATATGCGCCAAAAATGCTGACCGAGTTCGACCAGACTACGATTGCGAACATGACGGCCGCCTTGGATTTTGTTTGCAAAAAGATCCCTGCAGATAAAGACACCAACGAACTTCGCAAGCGCATTGGGGATGAGTTGGTTTGGTGCGCGCGGAAGGGCGGACGATCGCTGATCGACCTTCAACAAGCTGGGATGAAAGTTATGGAAGAGACCGCGACGCCGATCCGGTCCAGTTGGTTCAGATGGAAGTGGCGTTTGTAGAATACGTCACTACGTTTTCGCGCCCTTCGCCTCCAGCCCGAGCTGAACCACGCGGCGGCGAGCTTTCTTTCGTTTTATGTCGAGGCGATGTAACTGCGAATAAATGGATTGGGGTGTCCGCTGGAGAGCGGTCGCTATTTCGGCGCCCGTCTTTCCGGCCTCGCGGAGATCGTCAAGTTTCTTTTGTTCTTCGACGGTCCATGGCCGACCGTGGTGGCGATACAGGACTGATTTGGCGACCGCCTTTGCTCTTTGGTGTTTTTTGATCCGAATTTTTGATCACCCCAAACCGTTTACAAATCGCACTGATGATCCGCTACCGTGCTGGCGCGATCGGCAAGGCGCCTGCCGGAGAGGATTGCTGCATAATCGCGAGCGTCCGCTCCGCATTTCAAAAACCAAGCAACGCCAAGCCTACCCAGCTGACCACTAATATCGACGAAGCAAGGGCTGCGAAGGTGACGATAGTTTTGACGGATCGCATAAGATGACTCCATTGCAGGCAACGCTAAAATTCTGTCGAACGGATTTTGCGCAATCAATGAATCCGACTGTGGCTGCCCTGCTACAGCCTAACCGTCGCCGCCCGCAAAAATCTACATTTGCGCCACCTAGCACTACAGTTGCCGTTTTTTGAAGTGGGCACGTTGAGCGGCGGCCTGGTGAGCTCTGCGCCAGAGTGACCATGCGATGATGTGTGCGGGTTGGATCCGCTTTCGGGCGAGCCTGATGGCGATGCGGCGGACTTCCTGGATTGACCAACGGATCAATGACGGATTGGCGATATTTTGAGTTTTGTCGTGGTTCGGCGTTTCGTTTTTTTGGGCGGCGGCGAATTGGCGCGATGGCGGATCACCGCCATCATAGCGAAGGCGAGCATCACAAGCGAAACGTGGCGATACCAGCCATGCCAAGATCTGCTCTCGTTGTGATCGAGCCCGAACTCGTTTTTCACGGTCTCAAAACTGTCCTCGATCGCCCACCGATGGCCTTCGACTGCCACCAGCGTTTCGACGGGTGTTCCCGTTGGACACCAGGTGGTGAAGAAGGCGAGATCGCCGTCGGCGATATGACGACGGATCAGCAGACCTCGTGTCCAAAGACCTTGATTTGCGCTGTAAAATTCTTCGACCTCGAGATCGGCCAATTCGAGATAGCACCAATCGTGCAGCCGCGGTCCTTTGGTTCCGGCTCCCGCCGACAGGCGCTTCCAGTCGGATGAGCGCCGCGTCCGGGCGATGTCCGCGGCCGTACCGACGACCGGCGGTCGTTTGCCCCAGGATCGAAACACATGAGCGCTGCTGACCCCAAGCACGTAGCCTTTGCCTGCCCGACGCGCGGAACGTGAGATATCGCTTTCAGGGCCACAAAAGTAAGCGCGCGGTGTTTCAAGCCGGTGGCTGCGTCCACAGTGGACAATGAGACAATCCTTATCTCTTAGGTAGCGAATCTGATAAATGCCGAGACAAGGGGGCACCCACAATGTCCGAGGCGGCAGGTTGGGACGCATTATCGAGGCCTGAGCAGCGCGCACTTATCAAGTTGTTTGGTGGCGGAAGTTTAAGGAGAGAGACTCCTGCGGTCGTTGAAGAGTTGCGCACGCGAGCCTTGGTGGATGAAAGCGACGCACTCTCCATCGCTGGATTATTCGTTCTCACACTTGCAATGCGCCGCGAGCAAGAGGTCGTCCGATCGCGTGAAGATCTCGCGGCGCGGCGGTCAATGCCCTTCAGACCCCTTCAGACCCCTTTAGACCCCTTTAGACACGCGTTTTGTGGTCCTTGCGCGTCACTTAATACGGAAGTAACGCAACCAAGACCCATCCATTTCTCTCCGAAATTACACTGCACACCGTTTCATGCCTCCGCCAAATGCCGACGGCAACCGTGCGTGAATCCGGCCCAACTCGCCGCCGTACGTGCTCATGGAACGCAAAGAGGCATTTGTCCTTCGATTCGTTTCCAAAATTACCCTTAACCGGACATTTCGCGGAGACGTCAAAATCGAAGCCAACTTCTCCTCTCGGACAGCGTAGGCTATGGAAAGTGGAGGCTGGTCTGATACATTCGCGGGCATAATAGATATTAAGTGGCCGCGATGAGGGTATCTTGGCGTCTAGACAACTCAGGATTGCGAGTCGCATTTCAAACAGGTCGATATACCAACGACCGGCCGCACGGGTAATCCCCAACAAAGCTCCTGCCCGTTATCGAGCGTCACATATCCGCTTTACTCCCAAATTACGCCTCGGATTCGAAGAGGACACTAGCAACATTTTGGAGCGAGCAAGTGAAGCCGAGCAAGTTCAATCTATCATCATTGTCCATCGATGAATTATGGGTTCTTCATGAAGAAATTGGTACAATTTTGTCGAATAAAATCGCAGCAGAGAAACGCGAATTAGAGGCACGTCTTGCAAGGCTGAAGGGTAGCTCGATTTTCGATAAGGCGAAGGTCAAGCGCGCGCCGTTGCAAAGCGATGACCGCCGTGCGGTGCGCCGCAAATATCCTCCTGTTCTTCCCAAATTTCAAAACCCGTCTAATCCTGCTGAAACATGGGCGGGTCGAGGCAAACAACCGCGTTGGCTGGTGGCCCAGATCAAGGCTGGCAAGAAAATGAATGATTTTCTGATTGACCGAGCCAAACGTCAACCGGCGATGAGGCGACGGCAAGCCTGAGCGCTTTGCTAGCGCTCAATTATCACATTATTTTATCTCCCTCTCGATGCTGCGCAGCTGATTCAAACAGAGTTGAGCGCAAGCAGGCTTTTGATTGCGTCGGGGCAAACCGGGAAAGATATGTAGTCTTGAAGCTGGGCCCTTAAAATGCCTGCATCTCAACAAAACCATTTTTCAAAAGTAACCATAATCGCTTAGGTTAAGCTTTGAAATCAAGTTGTCGACGTCCCTCGATCCATGCATTTGCGATCTGGCGTTCAGTCGTCAGGGATGGAGGAATTTCATTGACCAAGTTGGACGACGCGTGCTGATCGGTCTCACAAGGAAGCATTTTAATTCGAAACGCTCGACGGTGCCTGGGATAGATGGAAATTCCAAAATTACCCGGGAGAGATGCTGGCCGAGACTCACGCGGATGCCTTGGAAAGTTTAGAGTTTCTTAATTAAGATAGGATGACTTGAAACGGATATTATTCCGCATGGTTGCGGGTTTGAACCGGACATATTCTGATGTTTCAGCTCTTTCTGCGGGCGCGCGCAAATAATTTTAAGGCGCGGCTGGGCGAACGGGATTTTAGGGCGCGCTCAGCCGATCGAGACGCTGGAACCGACCGGTCGCGCGTAGGCTCAATCTTGGAAACAATCGAAAATGCGCTCCGTGAGGCAGAACGCGAACAATCAGGCCTTAGCCGGCGAATAGAAGATGTGCTGGCGCGCGCAGCTGTGACTATTGGAAACGGAACCGCCGAATATTTGGAGCGGGAGCCGGTTGATAGCTACCATCAAGATTTGTTCGGCACCGAGATTTCCAACGGTCAACGCCGGCTCAAAGAACTCGCCTCCACCGTCAAACATTTCAAGTTCTTGAAGGCTACACTAATTAGCAGATTTCCTGACATTAAAGGTTCAGGGGCCTGATGGAGGGCTTTGTCTGCTCCGGAAGGTAGGGCGCGCCGATATTGCGACGATCCTACAAGACACCGGGAGCGGTGAGGCCCGGAGCCTTAGGCGCTGCTCCATTTCGCCATTTCGAGCCCCTGAAACGAATGTATCGTAGCCCATTCAGGCCAAGCGGCCTAAAACCGGGCTCCGCCTCACCACTGGTCCGCGGCCCCAATTCGACCCGCTGGCGTCATCTAGCACTACAGTTGCCTTTTATGCAGATTTCTGAATCTATGGGCAACCATAATTCGAAGATCGTGGACGCGGCCTGCGTCGATAGAAGAGACGCTTGCGCTGTGGGCGGCGTCGCTTCGTGAGATCAAGAAACGGATACGTCCGTTGTTCAATCAAGATCGTGTTGCGAGGAATGCAGGCTTGTTTCTGGAAAGCCTGCTCGGAGATGAGCAACGCAAGACCGGTTGGATGCGCGCGGAGGCAGCTGGCGATCCTGGCCCGTGGCGGCAACAGGCGATCCTGGGTCGCAGGGATTGGGATGCTGATGGTCTGCGCGATATCGTCCGCGATTATGTCATCGAGCATTTGGCGGATGACGATGCAGGGGCCGGAACCAAAGGACTGCGGCTGCACGATTGGTGCTATCTCGAATTGGCCGATCTCGAGGTCGAAGAATTTTACAGCGCAAATCATGGTCTTTGGACACGAGGTCTGCTGATCCGTCGTCATATCGCCGACGGCGATCTCGCCTTCTTCACCACCTGGTGTCCAGCGGGAACATCCATCGAAACGCTGGTGGCGGTCGAAGGCCATCGGTGGGCGATCGAGGACAGCTTTGAAACCGCGAAAAACGAGTTCGGGCTCGATCACAACGAGAGCAGATCCTGGCATGGGTGGCATCGCCACGTCTCCCTGGTGATGCTCGCCTTCGCTATGATGGCGGTGATCCGCCATCGCGCCAATTCGCCGCCGCCCAAAAAAACGAAACGCCGAACCACGACAAAACTCAAAATATCGCCAATCCGTCATTGATCCGTTGGTCAATCCAGGAAGTCCGCCGCATCGCCATCAGGCTCGCCCGAAAGCGGATCCAACCCGCACACATCATCGCATGGTCACTCTGGCGCAGAGCTCACCAGGCCGCCGCTCAACGTGCCCACTTCAAAAAACGACAACTGTAGTGCTAGTCGTTCGCTTCATTTAATTTGAAAGGGCAGTCTTTTTGTGATTCAATTCGGTCGCAACGCGAGCGACGGAGACAATGATGGCTACGAAGGAGATTTCGGTAAAGAAGTATGTTGTACGGCTGAGCGACGAGGAACGCGAACGGCTTGAAGCGTTGATACGGAAAGGCAAAAGCCCGGCCCAGCGGTTGCTGAAGGCGAGAATATTGTTGAAGGCTGATGTCTCGGACGCCGGTGCAGGCTGGAGTGACAGCCGGATCATCAAGGCTTTGGACACCAGCGTTTCCATGGTTTACCGGGTGCGGAAGCAACTGGCGGAAGAAGGCTTCGAGACGGTGTTGAGCCGCAAGCAACGGGCAACACCGGCGGTTGCGCGGATTTTTGACGGCGAGAAAGAAGCCAAACTGATTGCCCTGGCTTGTTCCAAACCTCCCAAGGGACGCGCACGCTGGAGCTTGCGGCTGTTGGAGAAAAAGGTCGTGGAGCTGCAAATTGTCGATCGCGCCAGCAACTCAACGATCGGAAGGGCGACAGTGCTGGGTCATCGCCGAAGGCCAATAGCGCGTTCGTAGCCGCCATGGAGGACGTGCTGGCCGTCTACACGCGGCCACGTGATCCTGATTGCCCGCTTGTGTGCCTGGACGAGACCTCAAAGCAACTGCTCGCCGAAACGCGCCTGCCGATCCCGATGAAGCCGGGACGCCCGGCCCGTTGCGATTACGAATACGAGCGCAACGGCACCCCCAACCTCTTCATGATGTTTGCGCCGCTCGAAGGCTGGCGCCGTGTCAAAGTCACCGATCGCCATACCGCCGTGGACTACGCTCACATCTTGAAAGACTTGGCCGATGTCCACTTCTCCAACGCCAGGACCATTGTTCTGGTCCAAGACAATCTCAACATCCACAGCAAGGCATCACTCTACGAAGCCTTTCCCGCCGGCGAAGCCAGGCGGCTGATCGAGCGCTTTGAATGGCACTACACTCCAAAGCACGGCAGTTGGCTTGATCTGGCGGAGTCCGAACTCGGCGTCCTATCGTCCCAGTGCCTCGATCGCCGGATTCCCAACAAACAAACCCTCATCGAGGAAATCGCCGCCTGGGAGCACGACCGCAATGCCAACCACACCACGGCAAACTGGCACTTCACAACCCCCAATGCTCGTATCAAACTCAAGCACCTCTACCCCTCAATCTGAATGAACCGGGCGACTAGTCTCATGGTGAAGCGGGTAAAGCCGGCGCAGCAAATCGCGGCGTCGATCGTGGTGCTCGCGGTTAGCCTCTGATCACAATTGAGTCATTACGTCGCGCCAAAACTCACCTATTTTACGCCGCGACTTTCCTTCTGCCGCTTCCACAAACGAAATTTCGGACCAAAATTCGAACAGCAAAAAATCCTCGAAAACGATTTCAACGGCTTGATGACTGGTTTCGGGGACAGGATTTGAACCTGTGACCTTCAGGTTATGAGCCTGAACATTTGTCGGTAGAGCCGTCGCCCTTTGCAAATTGCGGGATGGGGCTGGCGTTTTCGATTTATTGATATATATTTATGATATCATATATCATGGACACGGGCGATGCGAACGTTGGTTGATCTCGGCGATACCCAAATCCAGGCGCTGAACGAGTTGTCGAAGAAGGAGAAGCGGTCGCGCGCTGCCCTGATCCGTCAGGCAATCGATGACTATCTCGCCAAGTGCCATAGCAAACAAGAAAGCGATGCGTTTGGCCTGTGGGGTAACCGAAAGGTGGACGGCTTGGCCTATCAGGAGAAAGTGCGGCGCGAATGGTGAAGGCACTGTTCGACACCAATATTCTCGTCGACTACCTTAATGCCGTTCCCGAAGCCCCGGACAGAACTTCAGCGGTACACTGAAAAAGCCGTCAATATCATCACGTGGATGGAGGTCTTGGTGGGAGCCGATCAAGATCTTGAAGCGGCGACACGCAGTTTTCTGAGTGGCTTTGATCTCGTTGATGTCGATGAACGGATTGCAGAACGCGCCGTCAGTCTTCGTCGCAACCATCGGATCAAATTGCCCGATGCAATTATCTGGGCAACCGCACAGGTACACGCGATGCTTCTCGTCACGCGCAACACCAGGGATTTCCCGGTCGACGATCCCGGTGTCCGCGCCCCTTATAAGTTGTGAGTGGACGTCATGTTAAATCCGCCCGCGAAATGCGCAAGTATTTTTGCTACGCTACGACGGCCACATTCGCCCTTGTCTGCGAGCGGACCCGAGGAAACACGCGGGCACTCGATGTGGGTTATTAAGATGCGACGAGAATATCGTTTTCTTTCGTCATCGCGAGGGTCACCATCGCAGAGGTGCGCAATTAAGCGCGCAGCGTTGGACATCCCACGAACGTGCTACAATGAGTGCATTGTCAATACGTCGAAGCGAAGTCAACCCCGACGATCCCATTCGACTGTCAACAGCAGCTGCGTTGGCGTTCCCCGACGGATCGATAACCAGTTCCGGGCTTCGCAAGGAAGCATTGCGCGGTCGAACTCGTCATCGAGCGCATTGCTGGCAAGGATTTTACGACGCTGGCACACATTGAGCGGATGAGGGAGCTATGCCGCGTATCAGCAAGGGTCCAAGGCTCTACAAACGAAAAGCCAAGCGAAAGAACGGACGCGTCATTGCCAGCGCCGTCTGGACGATCCGTGACGGCGAACGGGAAGTTGCCACAGGAACTTTTGCGGGCGAAGCTGAACGCAAGCCGCCAAAGGCAGCCGAGGACGCCCTAGCTAAATACATCACGTCGAAAATATCAGCCTTCGCGCCGCACCCGCGATATTGAGGACATCGATATCGCGGACGTGCTGGCAATCTATCATGCCCATCGCGAGGGCATTTATATTGAGCGTAAAGCCAAGCAGACCGACATCACCGAATTTGCAGATGCCTCAACGATTTCTTCGGGGGCATGATGTTGGTTGAAGTGAATACGCATACCTGCTCGAAGTACGTTAAGGCGCGCCGTCGACCAGGTGGGGCTCGCCGCGATCTCGAAGATCTGCGCGCCGCGATCAACCATCATTCGCGCGAGGGCCTTCACCGCGGCCTCGTTCGTGTGGCACTGCCAGCCAAAGGGCGCGGCCGCGACCGATGGCTGACACGCAGCGAAGCGGCTGCTCTTTTGTGGACCTGCTGGCGACATCGCGAAGTGCAAACGCATCATCGCGGCGCTTTGAAAAATCAAAAAATAGAAACCGACAAGCGTCCGCTGCGTCACATCGCACGCTTCATCCTGATCGGCCTTTATACCGGCACGCGTGCCGGCGCCATTGCGTCAGCGTCACCGTATCGCGATGAAGGTCGATCGTATGTCGATCTCGAGCACGGCATCTTCTACCGGCTTGCGCAGGGCCGAATAGCCACCAAGAAGCGCCAGCCACCGGCGCCATTGCCTGATCGCCTGCTCGCACATATGCGACGCTGGGTTCGAACGGATGCAATGATATCGCACTTCGTTGAGTTCAACGGCGAGGCTGTATAATCGGTGAAGACCGGATTCCGAAGTGCTGTCAGGCTTGCGCGGCTATCCACCGAGTCGGGCAAGGTCACGCCCGACACCTTGCGACACACGGCTGCAACGTGGCTGATGCAGCGCGGGGCTGATCCCTGGAAAGCGGCCGGGTTCCTCGGCATGTCCGTTGAGGTTCTGCTTGATACCTACGGCCATCACCACCCGGAGTTCCTACGCGATGCGGCCACGGCGATCACATCGAAACCAAGCAGAACATCGTATCTGGGGTTATTTCCGGGGTTGACTTGGCTGCCTATCGTGAAAAAAGACGAAAAGCGCAGTAGTTATATGGTCGGAGTGGCAGGATTTGAACCTGCGACCCCTGCGTCCCGAACGCAGTGCTCTACCGGGCTGAGCCACACTCCGACAAGAACGCGGCTTATAGCCTTGGGTTTCGCACACCGCAAGAAGCCGAATTGAGGGACTTCAATTCCCGTGAATGTGGGCCTGAAAACGCCGATTCTGCCGGCCGACGAGGCCGCCGTGGCCGACGGCCGCGCGTTGCCTCGCGGAAGGCGGCCTGGTCGGCGTTCCCGACCGAGACCGTCTATGGCCTCGGCGCCGACGCCACCAACCCTGCCGCGATTGCGCGGCTCTACGAGGCCAAGGGCCGGCCCTCCTTCAATCCCCTGATCGCCCATGTCGGCGATATCGCCGCCGCCCTGCGGATTGCCCGCTTCGACGCGACCGCGACCAGAGCTGGCCGAGGCGTTCTGGCCGGGGCCGCTGACGCTGGTGCTGCCCAAGACAAACGACTGCGCGGTGGCCGATCTCGCCACCGCCGGGCTCGATACCATCGCGATCCGGGTTCCCGCCCATCCGGTCGCGCGGGCCATCCTGCGCGCCTTCGGCGGCGCCGGTGGTGGCGCCCTCGGCCAATTTGTCGGGGCATGTCTCGCCGACCATCAGCGGCCCATGTGCAGAGCGACCTTGACGGGACGGATCGACCTGATCATCGATGGCGGCGCGGTCGCGGTCGGCGTCGAATCCACCATCGTCGGGTGCTTCGAGGCGCCGATGCTGCTGCGGCCGGGCGGGCTGCCGCGCGGCGAGATCGAGCGCGTGCTGGGCCGCGCCCTGGTGCGGCCGCCGGAAGATGCCGGCCACGAGACCGGCCAGCCGCTGGCGCCGGGCATGCTGGCCTCGCATTATGCGCCGCGCACGCCGGTGCGGCTCAATGCCGGCAAGCGTCGAGGCCGGCGAGGCGCTGCTGGCGTTCGGGCCCGACGGCAGTGGCGGGCGTTGACGCGGCAACCGCGGTGATGAATTTGTCCGCGCGCGGCGATCTCGCGGAGGCCGCCGCCAATCTTTTCGGATATCTTCGCGCGCTCGATACCACGGGGCGCGCGCGCCATCGCGGTCATGCCGGTGCCGCATCAGGGGCTCGGCGAGGCGATCAACGACCGGCTGCGCCGCGCCGCGATGGGGCGGTGAGTGAACAAGCAAGCAGCAAGAACAGATTAACGCAAGAGACCGAGATGAATATCGTTCAGCCCGCCGCCTCCCCGCTTCCGCCCGAACTGATCGCGCGATTCCGCGCCATCGTCGGCGACAAATATGCGGTCACCGACGACGGCCGACATCGCGCCCTACGTCACCGAAGAGCGCGGACCTGTTTCATGGACGCTCGCCGCTGGTGTTGCGGCCGGGCTCGACCGCGGAAGTCTCCGCCATCTGCAAGCTCGCCACCGAGCACAAGATCGCGCTGGTGCCGCAGGGCGGCAATACCGGCCTGGTCGGCGGCCAGACCCCGCATCATGGCGAGGTGGTGGTCTCGACGCGGCGGCTCGACAAGATCCGCGACATCGACACCGCGTCCAACACCATGACCTGCGAGTCCGGCGTGGTGCTGCAGGTCGCGCAGCAAAAGGCCGCCGAAGTCGACCGGCTGTTTCCGCTGTCGCTGGGCGCGGAAGGAAGCTGCACCATCGGCGGCAATCTCTCCACCAATGCCGGCGGCACCGCGGCGCTGGCCTATGGCGTGGCGCGCGAGATGGCGATCGGGCTGGAAGTGGTGCTGGCGGACGGACGCATTCTCAACGGCCTGTCGAAGCTGAAGAAGGACAATACCGGCTACGATCTGCGCAACCTCTTCATCGGCGCGGAAGGCACGCTCGGCATCATCACCGCGGCGACGCTGAAGCTGTTTCCGAAGCCGCGCGCGGTGGAAACCGCCTTTGTCGGCCTCAAATCGCCGGCGGACGCGCTGAAGCTGCTGTCGATCTCGCAGAACGAGGCCGCGGGCAGCCTCACCAGTTTTGAATTGCTGTCCGACATCGCGGTCGATTTCAGCGTGCGCCACGGCATCGACATCCGCGATCCGCTGGCGAGCCAGCATCCATGGTACGTGCTGATGGAACTGTCGTCCTCGCGCGATGACGCCCGCGCCACGCTGGAATCGATCCTGGCGCAGGGCATGGACGAGGGCATCGTCGATGACGCCGTGATCGCGGCGAACCTCAGCCAGCGCCAGGCGTTCTGGAAACTGCGCGACGAGATGTCGGCGGCGCAGAAGCCGGAAGGCGGCTCGATCAAGCACGACATTTCGGTGCCGGTCGCCGCGGTGCCCGCTTTCATCGCGGAGGCCAATGCCGCGGTGGTCAAACTGATTCCCGGGCGCACGGCCGGTGCCGTTCGGCCATCTCGGCGACGGCAACATCCATTACAATGTCAGCCAGCCGATCGGCGCCAACGCCGCCGATTTTCTGGCGCGATGGCACGAGGTCAATGCGGTCGTGTTCGCGATCGTGCTGCGGATGGGCGGGTCGATCTCCGCCGAGCACGGCATCGGCGTGCTCAAGCGCGACGAATTGCCTGAAGTCAAGGACAAGGTCGCGATCGAGCTGATGCGCGGCATCAAGGCGATGCTCGATCCGCTCGGGATCATGAACCCCGGCAAGGTGCTGTAACTCCTCATGGTGAGGAGGCGCCTTTGCGCCGTCTCGAACCATGTGGCCCCTCATCCTTCGAGACGCGGCCAAGTGGCCGCTCCTCCAGCGATAACGGCGAAGCCGTTACGCGGGGATGAGGGGAACAGGTAAGGAATTCTCATGACCATCGCAGACCGTATCCGCGTAAAGAGCGTTCGCGTGCTTTCCGATAACCATTACACGCTGAAGACCACCACCTTCGAGTGGCGGCGCGCCAATGGCGAGTGGCAGACCCAACATCGCGAGACCTACGACCGCGGCAACGGCGCCACGCTGTTGCCCTACAATCTGGCGCAGCGCACCGTGGTGCTGGTGCGGCAGTTTCGCTACCCGGCTTTCGTCAACGGCTGCGACGATCTCTTGATCGAGGCCGCGGCGGGACTGCTGGACGACGAAACGCCGGAAGTGCGGATTCGCGCCGAGGCCGAGGAGGAAACCGGCTATCGGCTCGGCAAAATCACAAAAATTTTTGAGGCCTTCATGAGCCCGGGCGCGGTCACCGAGAAATTGCATTTCTTTGTCGCGGAATACGGGCCACGGATGCGCGTAGGCAGCGGCGGCGGCCTTGCGTCCGAAGGCGAAGATATCGAGGTGCTGGAATTGCCGATCGACCAGGCGCTCGCGATGATCGCGGACGGCCGTATCGCCGACGCCAAGACCATCCTGCTGCTGCAATATGCGGCCCTGAATATTTTCCGGTAGAGCGCAGCCACCGATAGCCACGTCATCCCGACGCAAGGGAGTTCAGTCGAGCTTCAAAACAACGAACCCTGCCCGTCATCCTCACGCGACGCCAACTCAGGCTTGCGCGGCGCAGCCTTTCTCGCCGGCTTCGGTTCCTCCGCCGCCATCTGCTCTGCCGTGATCGGCAGGATCAGTTGCGCGTCGTCATTGGCGGCGTGGTTGACCCTGGTCGAAACCTCATGCCAGACGAACTCACCCTCTTCGGGCGCCCTCAGCAGCGCCATCACTGTTTCCGCATCGTGAGCGCGGCAATCGAGCCAGCGATCGAAATCGCCAGCCGAAATCGTCACCGGCACGCGGTGATGCAGCACCGCGAGGTCGGCGCTCGCCGGAGCGGTGACGATCGCCACCGTATCGAGTTCCTCGCCATTCGGGCCAATCCAGGTTTCAGCCAGCCCCGCCAGGCCCATCGGCGCGCCATCCCGGCGATGGATGAAATGCGGCCGCTTGCGTTTTTCAGAGACCTGCCATTCATAATAGCCGTCGGCCGGGATCAGGCAGCGGCGTCGTTTGATCGCGTTCTTGAAGGCCGGTTTTTCCAGCAAGGTTTCGGCGCGCGCATTGATCAGCAAGGTGAATTGGCTGGGATCCTTGACCCAGGCTGGCAACAGGCCCCAGCGCATCAGCCGAAAATGCCTGTGGCCGTTCTCGACAATGACCACCGGTATCGGTTGCGTCGGAGCGATATTATGCCGCGGCGGAAAATTAGGCTGATCGAGATAGCCGAAAATCTGCCGCAAGGCCGCCGGCGGCGAGGTGATTACGAAGCGTCCGCACATTCTATGGTCCAGATAGGTTTCTGTTCAGCACCTTTTAACCCCGACCGTTAACACTGCGGCCGATGAACTCGACGGCTCCCAACCCCGCGCGACCCGATCGCCAGACGCCGCGCCAGACGGACCCCGAAGATGAGGCACGGGCCGCGCGGTTGCGGGCCGCCAACATCAATCCCCGGACCGGCCTCGCCACCGATTATCTGAATCATTTCAACGAAGCCATCATGCTGCTGGAGATGATTCCGGACATGCCGGAATGCGCCGAGGAATTCCTGGAATGGCAACCGCGGTCCTACCGCGAGCATTTCGCGGCGTCCAATTTCAAGGCACGCGAGCTTGCGATCACCGCCTATGATTCCGCAAACCCCGCTATTCGCACCGAATTCGACAATATCACCGGCGCCATGACCTCGATCCTCGCCGCAGTCAGCCAGGCCATGCGCGAAGTCGGCCAAGACAAGAGCCGCACCACGCTGGCCCAGCAAGCCACCGGTTGGGTCAAACCGCTGGCGATGCTGGCTGGCGGCATCATCAATGGTCGCGACGCCGAGACCGACATCGACTACATCATGACGCACTGACCGCCGTGGCGTCCCCCGTCCAGCCATCGCATCCCCAGCTTGCCGTCAGCGCGGCGATCTTTCGCGACGACAGGATCCTGCTGGTGCGGCGCGCAAGGTCGCCGGCCAAGGGCCTCTATTCGCTGCCCGGCGGCCGGGTCGAATTCGGCGAAGCGCTGCATACGGCCCTGCATCGCGAGGTCGACGAGGAAACCGCCATGAAAGTCGAGATCGTCGGCCTCGCCGGATGGCGCGAGGTGCTGCCGGAAACCGCGGGCGGCGGGCACTACCTCATCATGTCGTTCGCGGCGCGCTGGGTCTCCGGCGAGCCGGTCCTCAACGAGGAACTTGACGATTTCAGGTGGCTCGCGCCGGATGGCCTGGGCGATCTCAAGGTCACCGCTGGCCTGCAACCGGTGATCCAATCCGCCCGGCGCCTGCTCCGGGCCTGAAAGCGGTCCCATCTCAGGGCTGTCGCGCCTTGCTTCGAGCCCATTGAGAAGGCATATCGGCGGCACCGATGTCCCGGACCCGTTCATGGCAAAGTATTTTCTGGCCGCCCTTATCATCATTTCGGCATGCCATTTGGGGCCTGCGCGCGCCCAGGACGCGCCCGCGCCGTTCGACGCCGACCTGCAGCGGCTGGCCGAGGTCCTCGGCGCCCTGCATTACCTGCGGGGCATTTGCGGCAGCAATGAAGGTTCCAAATGGCGCAACGAAATGCAGGCGCTGATCGATGCCGAAACCCCCACAGGCGATCGCCGCGCCCGCATGATCGCGGGTTTCAACCGCGGCTATAACGGCTTCCAGCAGACCTACCGGACCTGCACGCCGGCAGCCACCGTTGCGATCCGCCGCTATATCGAGGAAGGCTCGAAGATTTCGCGCGATCTGACCGCCCGCTACGCCAATTAGATTTCTTTGTTTGAGGATGATCCCCGCGCAAACGCTTCGCGCCTGTCGCGAGGCAAAACCGGTTCCACTTCAGAAGTTTCTCTCCGCTCCGGCCGCGATGTGAATCTCGGACTCCGACGATAGAATCATCTTAATCTGAGCCATTAACCTTTCTTAAAGAAGTGGTCTAGGCGGCTGCGCGCCACATGCTACACCTCACGCATTGGCGCGTTCCGCCCTGGATCGCGCACACAGCCTGTTGGGTTTCATGAGCCATCCAGCGTCCTTCACCACCGCCCGCGACCCGCTGCCCGATCAGGAACAGAAACAGGCGGCGCTGAACTATCTCAACGAGGCCTGGGCGGAGGCGCGCCATGATGGCGTCGACGGCGACTGCCTGGCGCAGGCCAGCCTGTTCGCAGCCTTCGCCGAACTGGTCGGAACCTACGGCGAAGACGCGGTGGCGAAATTCGTGGAAGGCCTTCCCGTCCGCGTCCGCAACGGCGAATTTTCGATCGCGATAGCGAAGCAGTGAGCTTGCATCAAGCATAGCCGTCATTGCGAGGAGCGTGGCGACGAAGCAATCCATCTTCCTTACTTCAAACTGGATTGGTCGACCGTGAAGAACGCGCTTTTCATGTGGGCAACGATTTTGACTGCACGAAGAGCAGGGCCAGAACGAGGCGTAAAAAATCGTTCAGCCACCTGATGAGGCGGCGGAAGTTGTAACCGGCCGCGGCGAGGACAGCGTTGTTGGCGTCGCCGTGGCGTCCGGCAAGGTAGTTGCGGCCCATTCGGTGCTCCTCCTTGGTATGGCCGATGACGGGCTCGACGGCGGCGCGCCGTTTCATCTCTCGTTTGATGGCCGGCGTCACGCGACGCTTCTGCCTGGACGTGTAGACTTTGAACTTATATTCGGACGGCGCGTTGTGGCCGCGGTAACCGGCATCGGTGTGGGCCCGTTCGATGGTATTGCCGACGAGTTGCTCGATCGCCGGAATGACGGCGGCCAGCGTATGGCCATCATAGGGGTTGCCTGGCAGCGCTTGCGCATGGACGACGAACTGGCCGCCCTTGCTGTGCTTGAGGGTGGTGGTAACGCTGACCTTGACGCCGAACTCGTAAGGCTTGTGCGGCTTGCCCTTGCCGATGCATTCCACCTCGGGCGCGTGCAGGCTGTAGACCTTGGGGCCACGCTGTCCGCGCTCCTGAGCGCGCACACGCCGCGCCAGGCTCAGCAGCCAGGCAAATTTGGTTTCGAGACCGGGATCGCCGTCGATCTTGCGGGCAATGTCCCGGATGACGCGGCCAAGATAAGTCTTGAGCTTGCGCAAAGCCCTGTTGGCGCGTTTGAACTGCTTGGCATGGGCGTAACGCTGATGCTGGATCAGGGCGAACTTGCCGACCCGCGTGTAAGACTGGCGCAAATCGACGCCCAGCTTCTTGGCCAGCTTCACCAGTTTCTCACGGGCCCGATTCAGAAGTTTGGCGTCGGTTGGGAAGGTGATGTTTTTCGGTTGCACCGTGGTATCGACAATGACGCGGGCGAGATCGCCGGCTTTCATCGCGCCAGTCCTGGTTGCGACCGCCAGGCTCTCCTGCAACAGCGCCTGCAGCCGCTCCTCGCCCATGCGGTTGCGCCAGTTGGTCATCGAGGAGCGATCGAGCGGCAGCCGGTGCTGGAAAAACTCCTCCCCGCAGAAGTATTGGTAGTACGGGTTCTCGATCCACTGCTCGCACACCACCTCGTCGCTGAGGTTGTAGGTGTGCTTGAGGATCGCAAGCCCCGCCATCAGCCGGGTCGGCAGCGGCGGCCGGCCAGTGCCATCGGCGTACACCGCGCCGAATTTCTCTTCCAGAAACCTCCAGTCGATCGTCCGCGCCAGCTTCACCAGCGCGTGGTCCATATTGATGACCTGATCGAGCCGCGACCGAAACAGATCCTGCTCGCCGCTCTCCCGACGCTCCCGTGGCCGCATCGAATCCTCCGCTCATTACCCGCGAAAGCAGAGAATCACGGCTTCAAATTCGTGGGAATCCCAAACTCGAATTTGCAAGAAAATCGCTGCCGAACCCCCAATTTCCGGCAAATCCTATTGCCGAAAATCGCCCGGTTTCCCTGCCCGATCAGGCGCTTCAGCATATTTCACGGTCGACTGGATTGCTTCGCTTCGCTCGCAATGACGAATTAGGCGACCAGCTGAGCCTTCAGCGTTTCAAGAAACCGCACCGGCTCGCCGGTCGATGGCGTCAGCAACTCGCCCTGCCACATCACGCGACGGCCGCGCACGAAAGTCCCCACCGGCCAGCCGGTGACTTCCACGCCGTCATAAGGCGTCCAGCCGGCGCGGGAGGCGACCCATTTGTTAGTGATGGTCTCGCTGCGCTTGAGGTCGACCACGGTCAAGTCGGCATCATAGCCCGCCGCGATCCGGCCCTTGGCCGCGATATTGAACAGCCGCGCGGGACCGGCGCTGGTGAGATCGACAAAGCGCGCCAGCGACAAGCGCCCGGCGTTGACATGATCGAGCATCAGCGGCACTAGCGTCTGTACCCCGGTCATGCCCGACGGCGAGGCCGGATAGGTCCTGGCCTTTTCCTCCAGCGTATGCGGCGCGTGGTCGGAGCCAAGCACGTCGATAATGCCCTGCTCGATGCCGCGCCAAATGCCGTCACGATGATCGGCCGATCGTACCGGCGGATTCATCTGCGCACGGGTACCGAGCCGCTCATAGCATTCCGGCGCCGCCAGCGTCAGATGATGCGGCGTCGCCTCGCAGGAGGCGACATCCTTGTGGTCGCGCAGGAATTCGATCTCCTGCTTGGTCGAGATATGCAGCAGGTGAATCCGTTTTCCGGTTTCATGGGCCAACTTGACCAGGCGCTGCGTCGCCATCAGCGCCGCGATCTCGTCGCGCCACACCGGATGCGAACGCGGATCGCCCTCGATCCGCATGCCCTTGCGGTCGTTGAGGCGGTACTCGTCCTCGGCGTGAAAGGCGGCGCGGCGCCGGATCACCTCGAAGATTCGCCGCAGGCTTTCGTCGTCCTCGACCAACAGCGCGCCGGTCGAGGAGCCGATGAACACCTTGACGCCGGCGCAGCCCGGCGCGCGCTCCAGTTCCGGCAAATCCTGCACATTGTCGCGGGTGCCGCCGATGAAGAACGCGAAATCGCAATGCATGCGGTGGTGGCCGCGCTTCACCTTGTCGGTGAAGGTCTGCTCGGTGACGGTCAGGGGATCGGTGTTCGGCATCTCGAACACCGCCGTGACGCCGCCCATGACCGCGCTGCGCGAGCCGGTTTCGAGGTCTTCCTTGTGGGTCAGGCCCGGCTCGCGAAAATGCACCTGCGTGTCCATCACGCCGGGCAGGATATGCAGGCCCCTGCAGTCGATCACCTCGGCGGCCGACGCCTGTCCGAGCCCGCCGATCTCGGCGATGCGGCCATCGGTGAGGCCGATGTCGCGGACGCCCTCGCCGTCCTGATTGACCACAGTGCCGGATTTTAGAATGGTATCAAATCGCTGCTTCATCGGTCCCCTGTCGATCGGCCCTTCATGCTGGGGCGGCCCGAGAAGGCCGTCTCGAAGCACGAGAGATATTCGGTGCCGATTGTTCATCCTTCGCGACGCGGGCTGCACCCGCTCCTTGAGGATGAGGTGAGCCCAAGCCGCGCAGGTCTTGTCGTTTATCACTTGGCGGCTTACGTTCTGCAGCAACATGTCACAAGAGAATTTGGTATGAAAGCAGCGTTTCTTCGCGACCGGGGCGTGGTCAAGGTCAGCGGCAGCGACGCCCGTGACTTTCTCAACGGCCTTGTCACCACCGACATGACGCTGCTGCGGCCCGGCTTCGGCCGGTTTGGCGCGTTGCTGACGCCGCAGGGCAAGATCATTGTGGATTTCCTGATCACGGAAGCCCCTTCCGGCCATGGCGGCGGTTTCCTGATCGATTGCCCGCGCGCGCTGGCGCAAGGCCTTGCCGACAAGCTCGGTTTCTACAAGCTGCGCGCCAAGGTTCAGGTCGAAAATCTGTCGGACAGTCTCGGCGTGCTCGCGGCATGGGACGGCAATCCCACCGTCAAGCCCGATCTGACATTCGCCGATCCGCGCCAGGCAGCGCTCGGCTGGCGGATTCTCGTTCCCGAGGAACTCGCACAAAAAGCCGCCGATCTGATCGGCGCCGAACTGGTCGACAGCGCCGCCTATGATGCGCATCGCATCGCCTCGGGCGTTCCCCGCGGCGGGCTCGACTTCATCTATGGCGACGCGTTTCCGCATGAAACCAACATGGACCGCCTGCACGGTGTCGATTTCGACAAGGGCTGTTATGTCGGCCAGGAGGTGGTGTCGCGGATGCAGCATCGCGGCACGGCGCGCACCCGAACCGTGCGGGTTGTTCTTGACGGCCCGGGGCCGGCGCCGGGCGAAGCCATTCTCGCCGGCGACAAATCGCTGGGCACTATGGGCTCGTCGGCTGACGGCGCCGGTCTCGCATTGATCCGGATCGATCGCGCCGCCGACGCGCTCGATGCAGGAACGCCGCTGACGTCCGGCGGCCTCGCCATCCGCCTTGCCGAGCCGGGTGACGTCCGGTCCGCGCCGAAGCGGACCGTGGCATGACGAGAACGGCGCGCGTGCATGCCGATGGCCTGACGCGGTGCCCATGGCCCGGCGAAGACCCATTTTATGTGGCCTATCACGACACCGAATGGGCCGTGCCGGAATATGACGACCGCGCGCTGTATGAAAAGCTCATACTCGACGGCTTCCAGGCCGGGCTGTCCTGGATCACGATACTGCGCAAGCGCGACAATTTCCGCCGCGCCTTCGACGATTTCCAGCCCGAGAAGATCGCGCACTATAACGCCAAAAAAGTCCACGCGCTGATGAACGACGCCGGCATCGTTCGCAACCGCGCCAAGATCGAGGGCGCGGTCAGCAGCGCGAAATCCTATCTGAAGATCATGGAAGAAGGCCCGGGGTTTTCGAAATTCCTGTGGGACTTCGTCGGCGGCAAGCCGAAGGTCAACCATTTCAAGACCACCGCCAGCGTGCCGGCCTCGACGCCGCTCTCGATCAAGATTTCAAAGGAATTGGCTGGGCGCGGCTTCAAATTCGTCGGCCCGACCATCGTCTATGCCTTCATGCAGGCCACCGGCATGGTCAACGATCATCTGGTGACGTGCTTTTGTCATGAAACCTGCGGCGGAAAACATCGCAGCCCGCGCCTCAAGGTCAAATGACGGCGGGAAGAAAACTATCCGCTCGTGACGTGTCCACGCGCGTCTGGCAGCGGATGTTGTCGGGGCGGCGGCTCGACCTGCTGGATCCCTCGCCGCTCGACATCGAGATCGCCGATATCGCCCATGGCCTGGCGCGCGTCGCGCGCTGGAACGGGCAGACCCGCGGCGCGCATATCTTCTCGGTAGCGCAGCATACGCTGCTGGTCGAAGCTGTCATGCGTGAGCAGACGCCGCGCGTCGATATCTGTCTCCGGCTGGCGGCGCTGCTGCACGATGCGCCCGAATATGTCATCGGCGACATGATCTCGCCGTTCAAGGCGGTGCTCGGCGGCGACTACAAGGCGGTGGAGAAACGGCTGCTTGCGGCAATTCACATCCGCTTCGGACTGCCGCCCGTATTGGCCGATGAGATAACCCGGCAGATCAAGGATGCCGACCGGGGTGCGGCCTATCTCGAGGCGACCGAGCTTGCGGGCTTTGCGCAAGCCGAGGCGAAACGCCTGTTCGGCCGCGACCCCGGCCTGTCCCAGGCAACCCGGGCCGACTATCTCACGCCATGGTCCGCGGCCAAGGCCGAGAAGCGGTTCCTGGCCAGGTTCAAGACATTACACGCATGAATGCCAAGGCTTGAACCTGGAGGCTTGAACCAGCTTTCGCCACCCCGCGCGCAGGCCTATAATCGGCAACGAATAGAAGGACCGCCATGATTCACGTCTGCTCGCTCGCCGCCCTTCCCGACACCGTCAAGGCCACCGGCGCCAGCCACGTCCTTACCGTGATGGCCAACGTCGACTCAGGTGCAACGGCCGGAATCGGTGCTCCCCGCCAATCATCTGAAGGTGCAGATGGACGACATCATCGAACAGATGGACGGCTTTGTCGCGCCCTCGGATACCCACATCGAGCAGGTGCTGAACTTCGTGCGCGGCTGGGACCGCAGCGCGCCGCTGGTGGTGCACTGCTATGCCGGCATCAGCCGCTCGACCGCGAGCGCTTTTGCCGCCGCCTGCGTGCTCAATCCGCATCGCGACGAGATGGCGATCGCCCGGCAAATTCGCGCCGCCTCCCCGATCGCATCGCCGAACCGGTTGATCGTCAGTCTCGCCGACAAGGCGCTGGGACGCGACGGGCGGATGCTGCGCGCGCTCGACGAGATGGGTCCGGGCAGCATGATGGTCGAGGGCCGCCCGTTCCGCGTCGATCTCGACTGACGTCATGCGGCAAATCCCTTCGGCTCTGACAATCGCAGGAGAGCTGACCGCAACGGGACGCCAACGTCAGAGCCGGGACATCGGATGAGCGAAAAGCCTCTGACGCCGATCGAAATCGGGCTGACCGCCGCCATCGTTGCGATCGAAGGCAACGAGCCGCTGATACTCACCGCATCGGGCAGCGAAGGCGACAAACTCGCCGGGCTTCCGTTCGGTCCGTTCGAAGCCGTCGCCCACCGCACCTTTGAAATCGGCCTTCGCGCCTGGGTGGAAGAACAGGCGGGATTGCGGCTCGGTTACGTCGAGCAACTCTATACATTCGGCGACCGCGGCCGGCACACCCAGGCCGGCGACACCGAAGCGCACGTTGCGTCGATCGGCTACCTCGCGCTGACCCGCGCCGCCGACAACGCCGCGCGGGCGCCCGGCGCAACGTTCGAGCCCTGGTATCGCTTTTTCCCATGGGAGGACTGGCGCGATTCGCGACCCGACATCATCGAGCGCGATATCCTGCCCGAGCTCACCAGCTGGGCGGCGCAAGCCGAGCAACCCGAGACCACGCGCGCGCTCAGCCGCAAGGATCGCGTCCGGCTGTATTTCGGCACCGAGGGCACGCATTGGGACGAGGAACGCGTGCTCGACCGCTACGAGTTGCTCTACGAAGCGGGATTGATCGAGGAGGCGCGGCGGGACGGACGCCCGGCGGCATTGGCGCGCAAGTCGATCCCAAGTCTCGGCGTGTCGATGCGCTTCGATCACCGGCGGATTCTGGCCACGGCCATCGCGCGGCTGCGCGCCAAACTGAAATACCGCCCTGTCGTGTTTGAACTTTTGCCGCCCGAATTTACACTCACTGAATTGCAACGGACGGTGGAAGCGATTTCGGGGCGGCATCTGCACAAGCAGAATTTCCGCCGCCTGGTGGAATCCGGCGCCCTGGTCGAACCGACCGGCGTGATGTCGACACAGACCGGTGGGCGGCCAGCGGCGTTGTTTCGTTTCCGTCGCGAGGTGCTGCAGGAGCGGCCGGCGCCGGGCCTGCGGGTACGGGGGCGCCGCTGACGGCGGCGGCACTGTCGGCCATGCGTTCGGGATTTAATGCGGTAAGCCCTCGACGTCGGGCCGATCGCCTGGAGGCTTGATGTTCGATAGCCTTCGATTTTTTTTCGCTGCTGATCGCCGTTGTCGCGTTGATTGTCGCGCGCAAGGCGTTCAATCAGGCTGGCGATGCTGCGCGCGCGGCTCGACGCGATGGAAGCGCGCCGTGGCATGCAAGGCCGGTCGCGCCGCCGCTCACCCCGCTGCAGGAGCTTCGAGCAGACGCCGGCGACCGCATCGCCCGGCATTGCGACCGAACAACCGGCCGATCGGCCGCCGCCGAACCGGTCGCGCCGGTCGCGGAGGATCAGAACGCCGCGCCGCAAGCTGCCGCCACCGGCGGCCCGGCCGCGACGCCGCCGCCGCTGCCGCAAACCCAGCCCGGCTTCGAGGAGCGCATCGGCACCCGCTGGGTGGTCTGGGTCGGCGGCTTGACGCTGGCGCTCGGCGGCTTCTTCATGGTCCGCTATTCGATCGAGGCCGGGCTGCTCGGACCCGGCGTGCGCACCCTGCTCGGCGGCGCGTTCGCGCTGGCGCTGCTTGCCGCCGGCGAATGGACGCGCCGCAAGGAAAGCATCTCGGCCATCGAAGCGCTGCCGATCGCCAACATCCCGGCGATCCTCACCGCCGCCGGCACGGCGGTGGCCTTCGCGACCGTCTATGCCGCCTATGCGCTGTACGGTTTTCTCGTGCCCGCCACCGCGTTCGTCCTGCTCGGGCTGGTGGCGCTCGGCACGCTCGCCGCGGCGCTGCTGCACGGGCCGGCGCTGGCCGGCCTCGGCATCGCCGCCGCCTTCGTCACGCCGATCCTGGTCTCTTCGGACAAGCCCGACTACTGGGCGCTCTACATCTATCTCGCCATCGTCACCGCGGCGGCGTTCGGCGCTGGCGCGGATCAGGCTGTGGCGCTGGCTCGCGGTCACCACCATCGCGCTGGCGCTGCTCTGGACCTTCCCCTGCCTGCAATGCGGGCCGTCGATGGTCGGACCGCACGCATTCCACGTCGTCGCGGGGTTTGTGCTCGCCGCACTGCTGGTGGTGTGCGGATTCATGTTCGGCCCGCCGGCCGACGAAGGCCGGATCGAGCCGATCTCGTCGGGTTCGCTCGCGGCCTATCTGCTTGGGCGCAACGCTGATCGTGCTCGCGAGTTTCCATGCCGATGCCGCCATGATCGTCTTCGCGGTTCTGGTGGCCGGCGCATTGTCGTCGCATGGCGCGCGCCGGCCGCCACCGGCGCGGTCGGCGCCGCCGCCGTTTTCGTCTTCATCGTGTTCGCCGAATGGGCGGTGCGCGGCAATCCGGACATGCTGGTGCTGCCGGGCGGCCCGTTGCCCGGCATCGGCCCGATCGCGACCGACGGCTCCGTCTCGCTGCATCTGGTCACGGCGGCGATCTTCGCGGCCGGCTTCGGCGCCGCCGGATTCCTGGCGCAGGGCCGCTCGGTCAGCGCGATCATTCCGGTGGTGTGGTCGGCCGCCGCGGTGTTCACGCCGCTGGCGCTGTTGATCGCGCTCTATGCCCGCATCGCCCATCTCGATCGCTCGATGCCGTTTGCGATCCTGGCGGTGATACTGGCCGCCGCCTTTGGCTGCGGCGACCGAAATTCTCGACCAGGCGCGACAACCGGCCGGGACTGGCGATTTCGATCGCGCTGTTCGCCACCGGCACGCTCGGCGCGCTGGCGCTGGCGCTGACCTTCGCGCTGGAAAAAGGCTGGCTCACGATCGCGCTGGCGCTGATGTCGATGGGCACAGCGTGGATCTCGATGCAGCGGCCGATCCCGTTCCTGCGTTCGCTTGCGGCCATTCTCGCCGGCATCGTGGTGCTGCGCATCGGCTACGAGCCGCGCATCGTCGGCGATGCGGTCGGCGCCACGCCGATTTTCAACTGGCTGTTGTGGGGCTACGGCATTCCGGCGCTGTCGTTCTGGGTGGCCAGCATTTTCCTGCGCCGCCGCGGCGACGACGCGCCGCTGCGCGCGGTGGAGGCGGCGGCGATCCTGTTCACGGTGCTGCTGGCATTCATGGAAATCCGCCATGCCGTGAACGGCGGCGATGTCTATCGCGATACCGCCGGCCTCACCGAGATCGGCGCTGCAGGTTTGCGTCGCGTTGGCGATGGCGATCGGTCTGGAGCGGTTGCGGATCCGCACCGGCAGCATCGTCCACAATGTCGGCGCAGTGCTGCTGACGGTATTTGCCGGATTGGCAATCGTCGCCGGGCTGCTGTTCCTGGACAACCCGGCGCTCTGGCGCATCAGCATCGACGGCGCATTCATCAATGCCCTGCTGCTCGGCTATGCGCTGCCGGCGGTGCTCGCCTTGCTGTTGTCCTATGCGGTGGCGGGCCGCCGGTCCGCCCGCTATGCCAACACCATCGCTGCGGGTGCGCTGGTGCTCGCGCTGAGCTACGTGACGCTTGAAATCCGCAGGCTCTATCACGGGCCGCAATTGACCAGCGGGCTCACCGGCGGCGCCGAGCAATACACCTATTCGATCGCCTGGCTGGCGTTCGGCGTGGTGCTGCTCGGCATCGGCATATTCTTCAATTCGCAGCGCGCCCGGCTCGCATCCGCCGTCGTCATCGCGTTGACGATCGTCAAAGCGTTCCTGATCGACATGTCGACGCTGACGGGGGTCTACCGCGCGCTGTCGTTCATGTGCTTAGGACTGGTGCTGGTGGCGATCGGCTGGCTGTACCAGCGGATCCTGTTCCGCAGGCAGGCCGCGCCGCCCAGCGGAGCCGTTGCCAGCTGAAGGAAACCGGAAACACCGTCAGTGCCTGATCTTTTATTTTGACGCGTTTTCTTCGCGCGAACCTGTACCCACCCCGGATCAAGTCCGGGGCAGGCTTTCGCTCGAAAACGCTCTAATCGGTCGAGTGGCGCAGCTCTGGCGTACTTTCCGATTTCGCCGGCTCGGATTTCGTTTCGGATTTGACCGGCTCGATTTTGGCGCTCTCGACCGGCGGGGTCTCGACCCGCGCCGTCACCTCGGTCCGCGTCGCTCCAACCGTCTGCTCCGGCGGCCTCAGCGAGCGCGGCCGAGCTACCGCCCGCGCCATCATCATTTGCGCCGCGCCCTGGTGACGGAAATCGCAATAGGCGAAGCCCATGCCCGAGACCGATCCGCGGAAGTTGCGCTCGTCCTTCTTGTCGAGGTTGAAGCACGGCTCGAAGGGGATGCCCTTGATCGACGCGCAGACGGCCTGACCGCGGACCTGAAGCGTATTGCCGGGCAACCGGATGTGGCGCACCGGACCTGAGCCGCTGAACTGCACCGCGCCTGCGGCACCGCCGTCATCGAGCACGCGGCCGGCGCCGCGGGTGCCATCGAAGCAGGTAAACGAGAACACCTTGCCGCTGACAAACTTGCGGGCCTCGTCGGCATTCATCATCTGCCCGGCCAGCGCCGGCGCGACCATCGCCCCCGCCGTAAGGGCTCCCCACACAAAACGCGCAAGCATGCTGCAACTCCAACTTACCGAGCAGGGGTAACCGCCGAATGTCTTTACCCGCTGCTTACCATACCAACCGTGGCAACATTGGAGCAGGTTGGTTGGTAAAGTCTGAACAACGTTAGAGAATTTTTACCACGATTCGACCGCGGACCTGGCCGGCGAGGATTTTGGCGCCCGCATCGATGACCTCGTCGAGGCCAATTTCATGAGTAATTTCAGCTAGTTTCGTCCGATCCAGATCGCTGGCGAGGCGGCTCCAGGCGGCTTTGCGCAGCTCGATCGGGCACATCACGGAATCGATGCCCAACAGGCACACCCCGCGTAAAATAAACGGCGCCACCGAGGACGGCAGGTCCATGCCGGCCGCAAGGCCGCAGGCGGCGATGGCGCCGCGGTACTTCGTCATCGAGAGAAGATTGGCGAGCGTGGTGGAGCCGACGCTGTCGATCCCGCCCGCCCAGCGCTCCTTTGCCAGCGGCTTGGCCGGCCCCGACAGCTCGGCGCGATCGATCACCTCGGCCGCGCCGAGACCTTTCAGGTAGTCGGCCTCCGACATGCGCCCGGTGGATGCGATGACATGGTAGCCGAGCTTCGACAGCACCGCCGTGGCGACCGAGCCGACGCCGCCGGCAGCGCCGGTGACGACAATCGGACCGTGCTTCGGCGTCAGGCCATGTTTTTCCAGCGCCAGCACCGAGAGCATCGCGGTGTAGCCGGCGGTGCCGATCGCCATCGCATCGCGCGCCGACATGCCTTCCGGCAGGCGCACCAGCCAGTCGCCCTTGACGCGCGCCTTCTCGGCGTAGGCGCCGAGATGGGTCTCGCCCATGCCCCAGCCATTGCAGATCACCTTGTCGCCGGCTTTCCACTGCGGATGCGAGGATTGCTCGACGGTACCCGCGAGGTCGATGCCCGCGATCATCGGAAAACGCCGCACCACCGGCGCCTTGCCGGTGACGGCGAGGCCGTCCTTGTAGTTCAGCGTCGACCATTCGACCCGCACGGTGACGTCGCCCTCCATCAATTCAGCTTCGTCGAATTGCGTGAGCGCGACGGTGGTGCCTTTTTCGGCCTTGTCGATCCTGATTGCCTTGAACGTTCCCACCACGCACTCCCTGATGCCTGTTTCTTCAATCGACGAACCTTGAACGGTCTATGCCGGTTGCGCAACCGGGCGCGTCACCGGCGCCTCGACGATCGGCAGGTTGATCAGCGCCGACAGCAGGCCGAACAGCACCGACAGCCACCAGATCGGCGTGTACGACCCGAATTTCTCGAACACGATACCGCCAAGCAGAACGCCGAGGAAGCCGCCGACCTGATGGCTGAAGAATGCGAAGCCGTAAAGCGTCGCAAGCCAGCGGGTCCCGAACATCAAGGCCACCAGGCTTGAGGTCGGCGGCACCGTCGACAGCCAGGTCAGGCCGGTGACAACGCCGAAGGCGATCGCGGAAAAGGTGGTGATCGGAAAGGTGATGAACGCCACGATCGACATCGCGCGGGCGAAGTAGATCGCCGAGAGGATATAGCGCTTCGGCAACCTGCTCTGCAGCCATCCGACGCTGAGCGAGCCGATGATGTTGAACAGGCCGATGACGGCGATCACCCAGCCGCCGGTCTGAACCGGCATGCCGCGATCGACCATATAGGCCGGCAGATGCACGGTGATGAACGCGAGCTGAAATCCGCAGGTAAAGAAACCGAGCACCAGCAACACATAGGACCGATGGCCGA
This sequence comes from uncultured Pseudomonadota bacterium, assembly GCA_963729395.1. Lineage (GTDB taxonomy): Bacteria > Pseudomonadota > Alphaproteobacteria > Rhizobiales > Xanthobacteraceae > Bradyrhizobium. The sequence continues at coordinate 184,945 of CAVSOS010000021.1, forward strand.
ATGCCTCGGCCAGCGCATGCTTGAATGTCTGCTGGTCCGTCGCGGCGACAGCGCTCGAATCCGAGGTCGGCGTTGCCAGCGCCAGCGACAGCGGCACGACCAGCAGCATCAAACCGGCAAACACGATCAGGGCGGGCTGCCAGCCGAAATTGTCGAGCATCGCGACGCCGAACGGCGCAAACACGAATTGCCCGAACGAGCCCGCCGCGGTGCCGGCGCCGAGCGCGACGCCGCGCCATTCCGGCGGCAGAAGCTTTCCGAACGCCGACAGCACCAGGTTGAACGAGCAGCCGGACAGTCCCAAGCCGATCAAAACGCCGGCGCTGAGATCGAGCGACAACGGCGTGGCGGCATAGCGCATCGTGATCAGGCCCGCGGCATACATCACTGCGCCGGCCGAGATCACGCGCAAGCTGCCAAACCGGTCGGCGATCGCGCCGGCGATCGGCTGGCCGATTCCCCACAGCAGATTCTGGATCGCCAGCGCCAGACCGAACACGTCGCGGCCCCACGAAAATTCGCGGCTCATCGGCTGCATGAAGAAGCCGAAGGTGGAGCGTGGCCCGAATGTCAGCATGCCGATCAGGCAGCCGCACACCACGATCACCAGCGGTGTCCGCCAGGTCGCGGCAGCGGGAGACAGACGCGGCTTGCCCTCAGTCGCGGTCATCCAGTTCCCCGATGGTTGGTGCGGATCGCACGAGACATGTCGACGTGCGAGGGACGAAAATCGCCGGCAAATCGACACCCCCGCCAAGTTAATGCATCGGCATGGAAATCCCAACGGCGATGGCGGCCAAACCTTCCACCGCAATGCAGCGTTGCAAATGACAGCGGGCAGCCGTGACGATTTGGCCGTTTGGCTGCCTAGCGAAGCCACGGGATGCATGCTATATTTGATTTGCTCGTTATGAGGATAAGTCTGTTTCCTTGTGGCGCGCCGAACCCTCCGCAGTGCTGCGCGTTGGTTCGCAATACCGCCTCGCAGCTTAAGAAACCGCCGGCCCTGTGAGGCCGGATTTCTCAAAACCTAATTATGCTCATATTGAGTATATTCGGAGTTCCAAGGGAGACCGCCATGCCGATCACTGGAATCTACGGTCCCGATGATTTCGGAAATCCGCATCGCGGGCATTCCGCGACGCCGGCGAGCTATCGCGTCAGCTCCGCCGAGCGCGCGCGTGCGCTGCCGATGCCGTCGCTGCAGTGGACGCCCGAGGTCGAACGCGCGACCGCGCATCTCTATGAGCGGGTCAAGACCGTGATTTCACCGGTCGAGTGGCCGTTCATGGCGCCCTATGTCAAGGCGATCAACGAACTGAAGCAGGCCCGCGGCGCGGTGATCCTGGCGCACAATTATCAGACGCCGGAGATTTTCCATTGCGTCGCCGACATCGGCGGCGACTCGCTGCAGCTCGCGATCGAAGCCACCAAGGTGAAGTCCGACATCATCGTGCAGTGTGGCGTGCACTTCATGGCGGAAACGTCGAAGATCCTGAACCCCAACAAGACGGTTCTGATTCCGGATTCGCGCGCCGGCTGTTCGCTGGCGTCGAGCATCACGGGCGCGGACGTACGGCTGTTGCGCGAACGCTTTCCCGGCGTGCCAGTCGTGGCCTATGTCAACACCTCGGCCGACGTGAAGGCCGAAGTCGATATCTGCTGCACCTCCTCCAACGCTGTGCAGGTGGTGGAGAGCCTCGATGCGCCGACCGTGATCTTCCTGCCGGACCAGTATCTGGCGAAATATGTCGCCTCGCAGACGAACGTCAAGATCATCGCCTGGAAGGGCGCCTGCGAAGTGCATGAGCGTTTCACCGGCGACGAGCTGCGCGCCTATCGCGAGGCCGATCCATCGGTGCAGATCATCGCCCATCCGGAATGTCCGCCCGACGTGCTGGCGGAGGCCGATTTCACCGGCTCGACCGCGCACATGATCAACTGGGTCCGCAACAAGCATCCGAAACGCGTGGTGATGATCACCGAATGCTCGATGGCCGACAACGTCCAGGCCGAACTGCCTGATGTCGAGATGGTGCGGCCGTGCAATCTGTGCCCGCACATGAAGCGGATCACGCTGCCCAAGATTCTCGACAGCCTGGTCTACCTGCGTGAGGAAGTCACCATCGATCCGCTGATCGCCGAGAAGGCGCGGCGTTCGGTCGAGCGGATGATCAATCTGAAGAACTGAGTAAAACAAACGCCGTCGTCTCCGCGCACGCGCGGGACGACGAGCAGCGGAAGATCGAGCCATGGCTAATACGTTCAGAAATGACCTCACCCGCAACACCGACGATGTCGTCATCGTCGGCGGCGGCCTCGCCGGACTGTTCTGCGCGCTGAAACTGGCGCCGCGTCCGGTTACCGTGATTTCCGCGGCACCTCTGGGCGAAGGCGCCTCGACGGCGTGGGCGCAAGGCGGCATCGCCGCGGCGGTGGCCGAAGGCGACAGCGCGGAAGCGCACGCCGCCGACACGGTCGCGGTCGGCGCTGGCCTGGTCGATCGAGGCGGTGGCGCTCGGACTGGCGCGCGAAGCCGGCGCCCGTATCCACGACCTGCTGCATTACGGCGTCCCGTTCGATCGCGATCTCGAAGGCAAGCTCGCGGTCGGCCGGGAAGCCGCGCATTCGGCGCGACGCATCGTGCATGTGCGTGGCGATATGGCCGGCAAGGCGATCATCGCCGCGCTGATCGAGGCGGTGCGCAACACGCCCTCGATCCGGGTGATCGAAGGTTACATCGCCGAAGCGCTGTTGACCGAGGATGGCGCGGTTACCGGACTGCAATTGCGGGAGGTTGCCGACGCCGCCGCAAAGCCGGTCATCGTTGCGGCGCGCGCGGTGGTGCTGGCGACCGGCGGCATCGGGCATCTCTATGCGGTGACGACCAATCCGGCAGAGGCCCGCGGCCTCGGGCTTGCGATCGCCGCGCGCGCCGGCGCTGTGATCGCCGATCCGGAATTCGTGCAGTTTCATCCGACCGCGATCATGGTCGGCCGCGATCCGGCGCCGCTGGCGACCGAAGCGCTGCGCGGCGAAGGCGCGATCTTGATCAACGACCAAGGCGAGCGCTTCATGCTGGGGCGGCATCCGCTTGCCGAACTCGCGCCGCGCGATGTTGTGGCGCGCGGCGTATTCGCGGAAATTGCCGCCGGCCATGGCGCCTTCCTCGACGCCACCACCGCACTCGGGCCGCATTTCGCCGAGAAATTCCCCACCGTCCACGCCAGCTGCATCGCCGCCGGCATCGACCCGGCGAAACAGCCGATCCCGGTGGCGCCTGCCGCGCATTATCATATGGGCGGCATCGCGGTGGATGCTCATGGCCGCACTTCGCTGAAGGGACTGTGGGCGGGTGGCGAAGTGTCATGCACCGGCGCGCATGGCGCCAACCGGCTGGCATCGAACTCGCTGCTCGAGGCCGTGGTCTATGCCGCGCGCATCGCCGAGGATATCGCGGGCCAAACCATCGCCGCGACGTCGCGCGCGACGATGGCGTCGGTCACACCGCGAAATTGCGCCATGCCGCCACTCACCGAGGCAAACCTTCGGGCGATGATGACCTCGCATGTCGGCGTCATCCGCGAGGGCGAGCCGGCTGGCGGAAGCCGTGCGGTCGTTCGCTGACATCGAGCGGGATACCGGCAACATTGCGCTGCGTAACATGGCGACCACGGCGCTGCTGGTGGCGGCATCGGCATGGGCGCGGCGCGAAAGCCGCGGCGCGCAATATCGCATCGATCATCCCGCCGAAAAGCCGGCGCTGGCGCATCGCACCATGACGACGCTGGCGGCGGCGCGGGATCTCGCGGCGTCACTATCGGACCGCATTCCGGCGCGGTCGGCGCAACCCGTGAATGCTTGACTGGAAACGCGCATCATGACAACAGCAGCCTCGCTCCTGCATCCGGAAGCCTTTCTGTCACCACTCGCCATCGACGAAGCCGTGCAGCGCGCGCTGAACGAAGATCTCGGACGCGCCGGCGACATCACCTCGATGGCCACCATTCCGGAAACCACCCAGGCCCATGCCATCCTGGTGGCGCGACAATCCGGCGTCATCGCCGGCCTGCCGCTGGCGGTTGCGGTGTTTCAAAAACTGTCGCCGGATATCAGCATCCAGGCTCATTTTCGCGATGGCGGGACGGTCGCCGCTGGCGTGCAGGTATTGACGATTTCGGGACCGGCGCGCGCGGTGCTGACCGGCGAGCGCACGGCGCTGAATTTTGTCGGCCGGCTGTCGGGTATCGCTACCCTCACCGCCGATTATGTCCGCCATGCCGCCGGCACCAAAATGCGTATCTGCTGCACCCGCAAGACCACGCCTGGCCTGCGCGCGCTGGAGAAATATGCCGTGCGCTGCGGCGGCGGTTTCAATCATCGCTTCGGGCTCGATGATGCGATCCTGATCAAGGACAACCACATCGCGGTCGCCGGCGGCGTCACCGCAGTGCTGCAGCGCGCGCGAGCGCATACCGGGCATCTGGTCAAGGTCGAGATCGAGGTCGATACCATCGCCCAACTGCGCGAAGTACTCGATACCGGTTTGGCCGACGTCGTGCTGCTCGACAATATGAATATCGCCGATCTGACCGAGGCGGTGAAACTGGCCCGGGGGCGCGTGGTGCTGGAAGCTTCCGGCGACGTCACGCAAGGTTCGATCGCGAAGATCGCGGCGACCGGCGTGGACTATGCCTCGTCCGGGGCGCTGACCCATTCGGCGCCAAATTTCAATGTTGCGCTGGATATCGATGCGTGAGCTCTCCACGCCACGGCTTCGCCGTCGTCGCTGGCGTTGCGAGCTTCCTCTAACGCCGGACCGTCGTCTCCGACATCTCCGCTGTGCTCTTCGCGGCTTCCGCGAGTTCCGCCGAAATTTCCGCGGTCTGGGCTCGGCGTTCCCCAGCTCGGCGCTTCGCTGCCGTCGCCCCAGGCGCGGGGCCGGTAGAAGGTGTGGACGCCGAATTTGTACATCTTCTTCATCTCGCTCACCCAGGACGGGCGCACCCAATAGGCGTGGTAGTGGGTCGACTTGTCCACTTCCGGCAGCCAAAGCTGGCCGTCGAGCATCGCCTTGGCGATTTTCTTGGCGCGGTCCCACATGTCGGGTTCGCGCACAACGTCGGCGACGTTATCGCAAGCGAAGGTGAACTGGCACGCCATATGGTGGTTTTTGTTCTGGTAGACCACGCCGCACACCGTGGTCGGGTAGAAGCCGGAGAACGCACGGTTCAGCACCACCTGCGCCACCGCGATCTGGCCGCGCACGGCTTCGCCGCGCGCTTCGAAATAGACCGCTTCGGCGAGGCATTTCTCGGATTTGGCGCGCGCCTTCTCGTCGAACAGGCCAAGGCGGCCGGCTGGCGTCTTGGCACGCTGATTGTCTGAATTGACTTCGCCCTTGGCGGCGATGCTCTCGCCGCTGGCCGCGGCCTTGGTGGGCTCATCCGCAACTGACGGCGGCGCCGCCGCTGTCGCCTTCATGTCCGGATCTGGCAGCGCTTCCGGCGACACCACCATCGGCTCCTCACCCGGCTGCCAGCGCTCCATGCTTTCCGCCGAGGCTCCCAACGACGAGCTTCCGAAATACAGGCTCGCGGTCTTCACCGAAAAGCCGTCCTGCGACGGGGCGGGCTCAAGCGGAACGGCCGCCGCATCTGGTGCTACTTTCAGGTCGTCAAGCGGCTGGGCTTCGAGCGACATCGAGACATCGTATTGGGCGAGCGGCGGCGCACTCAGCGCCGCTTGAAGCTCCGGATCGAGTGAGGCGTGACCGGCAGAGCGGGCAGCATCGGCGGTTTTGGCGCCCATCACCGATGCGTTGGATGTCGATGGATCCTCATTCGCGGGCGCGGCACCCACCGGCGCTGCCGGCTCGGGCGTGACCTTGACGAGGCGATCGCCCTTCAGGGTGCGGTCGACCTTGGGGAAATCCGCCGCCTGATAGCGTTGCGGCGGCTGCGCAATCGGATTGCGCGTCACCGTGCCTGTGACGTCGCCCCGATTGTCGAGGCTGGCCAGCTGAAAGGTCGGAGCCTGCGGAGAGGACGTCCCGATCGGACGCTCGAAGCTGTAGGTGGCGAGCTGAATGGTGGCGACAGCCGAGAACACCCGGCTCTGCCAGCGCTCGGCGACACCCGGCTGCCGAGCCAGCAGCGATGCGATATCCTGATATCCGACTTCTGTCGGGATCAATGCGAAGACGCAAAGACCAAGGCCGAAGGACGCGAAACGCGCGCCCTTCGGCCGGTTACGCAACTCTAACATCGATACGCTCACGCAACGCTACACACACAAAGGCGACCGAACCCAGTACTTCCGTGCAATTCGATCTTTTTTGTTGGTATCTAATTTAGGTTGCGAGGGGGTTAACCGGTGGTGCGCGCGAGATACACGCAAGTGAACGCGGGAGTTTGCGTCATCACATCGAAAACCTTGGTAAACGGGCGCTCGAACAAAGTGGTAAATTTCGCGTCAACAAAAATGATGAAGAAAATTATCGGGTCAGTTGTGCGAACAGCATTTCCTCTCGAAACGCGGAACCCGGTTCCATCGTCACGGCCGGGCTAAAGCGCGAAGCACGTCTTCGCGCAGATGTCCCGGCCATAACGTCTCCGATTCCTCGCGTTCACGCCTGGCTGCTGACCGCCTTGCCGAGCGCGGCTTGCGCCGCGGCCAGCCGCGCGATCGGCACGCGGTAGGGCGAGCACGACACGTAATCCAGTCCGATCTCGTGGCAGAACGCGACCGACGCGGGATCGCCGCCATGCTCGCCGCAAATGCCGACCTTGAGATTAGGGCGGGTCTTGCGCCCGCGCGCGACGCCGATCTTGACCAGCTCACCGACGCCATCGCGATCGACCGAGATGAACGGATCGATCTCCAGGATTCCCTTGGCGATATAGGTGCCCAAAAATCCCGCGGCGTCATCGCGGCTGATGCCATAGGTGGTCTGCGTCAGATCGTTGGTGCCGAACGAAAAGAATTCCGCCGTCCTGGCGATGTCGCCGGCCATCAGGCAGGCGCGCGGCAGCTCGATCATGGTGCCGACCTGATAGCTGAGCTTCTTTCCGGTTTCCTTCATCACCGACTGCGCGGTGGCGTCGATCCGCGCCTTGACCAGATCGAATTCGGCCTTGGTCGCGATCAGCGGAACCATCACCTCGAGCCCGACCGCCTTGCCGGTACGTTTTTCGGCTTCGACCGCGGCCTCGAAAATGGCGCGCGACTGCATCTCGGCGATTTCCGGATAGGCGATCGCCAGCCGGCAACCGCGGAAGCCGAGCATCGGATTGAATTCCGCGAGATCGCGGGCCCGATCGGCCAGCCGCCGCGGATCGGTGTTCATCGCCCGCGCGACCTCCTCGATCTCGGCCTGGGTGTGCGGCAGGAATTCATGCAGCGGCGGGTCGAGCAGCCGGATCGTCACCGGCAGGCCCTTCATGATTTCGAACAGCTCGACGAAATCCGCGCGCTGCATCGGCAGCAGCTTGGACAGCGCGGCGCGGCGGGCCTGTTCGTCCTCGGCGAGAATCATCTCGCGCACGGTGCGGATCCGGGTCTCCTCGAAGAACATGTGCTCGGTGCGGCAAAGCCCGATGCCCTCGCCGCCGAATTTGATCGCGGTGCGCGCATCCTCCGGGGTATCGGCGTTGACGCGAACCCCGAGCTTGCGGACGGAATCGGCCCAGCCCATCAGGGTGCCGAATTCGCCCGAGAGTTTCGGCTCGATCATCGGCATCCGCCCGGCCAGCACCTGACCCACCGATCCGTCGATGGTGATGACGTCGCCGGTCTTGAAGGTGCGCGAGCCGATGCTCATGGTGCCGCGGCCGTAATCGACGCGGATGGTACCGCAGCCCGAGACGCAGGGCTTGCCCATGCCGCGCGCCACCACCGCGGCGTGCGAGGTCATGCCGCCGCGCGTGGTCAGGATGCCTTCGGCGGCGTGCATGCCGTGAATGTCCTCGGGGCTGGTCTCGATCCGCACCAGAATGACCTTGTGGCCATCGGCCTGCAGTTTGGCGGCCTCATCAGACGAGAACACGATCTCGCCGGCGGCAGCGCCCGGCGATGCCGGAAGGCCGGTGGCGATGACATCGCGCTTCGCCGAGGGATCGATGGTCGGATGCAGCAATTGATCGAGCGACGCCGGATCGATCCGCGACACCGCGTCCTTTTTGGAGATCAGGCCTTCATTGGCGAGTTCGACGGCGATGCGCAGCGCCGCTTTCGCGGTGCGCTTGCCGCCACGGGTCTGCAGCATCCACAGCTTGCCTTGCTCGACCGTGAATTCCATGTCCTGCATGTCGCGGTAATGCTTTTCGAGCAGCGTGTAGATCCGCGTCAAATCCTTGAACGCCTCGGGCATCGCCACTTCCATCGAGGCCTTGTCGGAGCCGGATTCCTTGCGCGCATATTCGGTGATGTCCTGCGGCGTGCGGATGCCCGCCACCACGTCCTCGCCCTGCGCGTTGATCAGGAATTCGCCATACAGCCTGCTCTCGCCGGTCGAGGGGTTGCGCGTGAAGGCAACGCCGGTCGCCGAGGTCTCTCCCATGTTGCCGAACACCATCGCCTGGACGTTGACCGCGGTGCCCCAGGATTCCGGAATGTCATGCAGCCGGCGGTAGGTCACCGCGCGCGCATTCATCCACGATGAAAACACCGCGCCGATCGCGCCCCATAATTGCGCGTGCGGATCCTGCGGGAAATCCCTGCCGGTTTCGCGCGCCACCGCATCCTTGTAGCGGCCGACCACATCGACCCAGTCGTCGCCGGTGAGATCGGTGTCGAGCGAATAGCCCTGGCTGTCCTTGAAGGTATCGAGAATATCCTCGAAGTGATGATGCTCGAAGCCGAGCACCACGTCGGAATACATGGTGATGAAGCGGCGATAGCTGTCATAGGCAAAGCGGCGATCGCCGGACATTTCGGCCAGCGCCTCGACGGTCGTGTCGTTGAGGCCGAGATTGAGCACGGTATCCATCATGCCCGGCATCGAAGCGCGACCGCCGGAGCGCACCGAGACCAGCAGCGGATTCTTCGCGTCACCGAACGCCTTGCCGGCAAGCTTGCCGACATGCTCGAGCGCCTTTTCGACCTGCGCCTTCAATGCCTCAGGATAGGATTTGTCGTGCGCGTAAAAATACGTACACACCGACGTCGGAATGGTGAAGCCCGGAGGCACCGGCAAGCCCAGATTGGCCATCTCGGCGAGATTGGCGCCCTTGCCGCCGAGCAAATCGCGAAGACCCGCTTTGCCTTCGGCCTTGCCGTCGCCGAATGTGAACACCCATTTGCCCGATTTTACCGCCTCTGCGGCGGGCTTGCTCGCGGCCGGCTTCGGCGCCGGTTTGGCCGGGCTCTTCTTCAAGGCCTTGCGGGCGCTGGCAGGCGGCGCAGCCTTGGCCCGGGTCGGCACGGATGGCTTTGATTTCGCTGCGATTTTCTTGGGTTTAGCGACGGCTTTGGCCATGACTGCTGATATCCGCGAGGTGGGTGAGAAGATGCGCGCCATACACCACGTTTGGGCGGTTGCGCGCAAGGCGCGAAGCGCGTTCCAACGCTACAGATGAAGCCACCTCAACAGCCCGAGACCGATCAGGCCGTTGAGAATCAAGAAAACCGCTACCACGAGATTCAGCAGCCGCGGCATGATCAAGATCAACAGGCCTGCAATCACCGACATGATCGGCGATATGTGAGCGACGGTCAGGGTCATTTGAAGTGTCTCCGCTATGGCGCTGCGACTTTGGCGCTGTGAAAAGTCGAATCGAGGGCGGTATTTTATCTACTGATGCGGTTTCCCGATAGGAGACGCTCGCGGCCTTATCAGGTTCCCGCCCCGCGAAAAAAGCCAAAAATGGCCTCGAATGTGATCGCCATTTTCGGGGAACGATGCTCCGCGCGATGAATTGGTCGAACGGCGTGCCGGCGCAAGCGGGCGTGCATCATCGCGAAGGAGTTGACCATGCGAAACAGGATACTTGCCATTGCGGCGATCGCGGGCGCCATCTGCGCGCCGATCGCGGCGCAGGCGCAGAGCGCAATCACCACCGGCGTGGTTCGTGGCGGCAGCGTGATCGTCAACGAGGACGTCGATGGCATCGCCGTCGATCAGCGTCCGGCGTTCCGTGAATACATCGTGCGCGAACGCGTGCCGAACCACACCATTCCCGATCGCGTGATCGTCGGCGGCGTACTGCCGGAAGTCGGCGTCACCTATTACGACGTGCCGCAGACATACGGCGTCACGCCCTATCGCTACACGGTGGTGAACGGCCAGACCGTGCTGGTCGATCCGCGCTCGCGCCGCATCGTTCAGGTGATCGAGTAAGTTGACGCCCTGAACGAATTGTCCGGTGGCCGCAGCGGCGCCCCGGACATGAAGGCCTCGTCCGGTCTCCCCCGCCGGGCGGGGCTTTTCTTTTTCGCGACAGGAGCGACGGATAACGGATTCAATTTTCAAGCAGCACCGACGGTCCCAACACCGTCATTGCGAGCGCAGCGAAGCAATCCATGAGACGACAAGAAAGCAAGAGTGGATTGCTTCGCTGCGCTCGCAATGACGTTGCTCCAATTCCGCATACGCGCCCACGATCTCGCCGCGCGATGCGCCCGAGGTTTTGCTCAAAAGTCCCGCCCTCATCATACAGAGGGCGCAGGGAATGCCGGGCGCCCGAAGCGCCCGCAGCCTCGCGTGTAGAAAAAAACACGCGAGTTAGTCACCACGGTCACGCCGGGTCGCCCGGCATTCCCCGCGCAATGGTTTTAACGGTTTCCTTCGTACTCTCCTCGGTGACCGGGCTTTTTTGCCACCGTCGCCCCCAAGAAGCTTGCTTCTCAAGAACTTGACGCCAGCGTCGGGGCGTCAGGACCACACGACTTCGCCGTCCGCAAGATAGCGCTCTCGTCAGCAGCGCCGCTTGCGTCCACCGCATCCCGCCCCGCGTCCGTGACGATCGCGAGCCGCCCCTCTGTGTGGGACGGGATGGCGGGAAACATGCAGCTGATTTGGGTCAGAAGGGAATGGGAATATTTTTGCAAAGAGGGCTGGACATGCAAATCACTTTTTTTCTTTTTTCGTCGTGGCGAGGCTTTACATCTTCGTCATTCCGGGGCGTGCGTAGCACGAGCCCGAAATCCATAACCCCTGCAGGGAGTATGGATTCCGGGCCTGCGCCAAGTGGCGCATCCCGGAATGACGGCGGAAATTGCATTAGCGCGACCCGCCGTCCAAACTCAATCCTGTATCTTGGAAAAATCCGCGACCGCGCGCGTCGCGGCGCGGATTTCATTGAGCAGCTTCAGGCGGTTCTCGCGCACCTTCGGATCGTCATCGTTGACCTTGACCTTGTCGAAGAACGCGTCGACCGCCGGGCGCAGCTTTGCCATCGCGCTCATCGCGCCTGCGAAGTCTTCCTTGGCGACGGCTGCGCTGGCTTCGGCCTTCACCTGATCGATGGCCTTGGCGAGAGTCTTTTCCTGCTCAAGCGAATACAACGCCGCATCGGGCGCGCCGTCGAAGCTGCGCTTATCTTTCTTCTCCTCGATCGAGAGGATGTTGCTGGCGCGCTTGGTTCCCGCCAACAGGTTCTTGCCGTCGTCCGTGTCGAGGAATTTGCCCAGCGCCTCGACGCGACGGACGATACGCAAAATGTCGTCTTCAAGTTGAACCGAAAATGCAGCTTGGATGAGATCATGTCGGGCTCCAATCAGGCGGAACTGCACCTCCAAGCGGTCTACAATAAAGTCGAGAAGCCGAAATATGCAATCCTTGGCTGTCTTGTGCTCGTCCTTGATCACTTGACCTTTATACAACTCGTCGACCAGCCTTCCCCAAGTGCGCTCGACCGTCTTACCTGAAAGCCCCCCCTCGCTCTCGAGCCTAACGAGTGCTGCTCTTTGTCTCTCAAGCTTGACACCCTTGATGTCCACAAAGACTTCAATGTCTGCATCTAGGAAGACATCAACTAGTGGGATGCTAATTTCGTTTTCCAAAATCAGTCTGATTACCCCTAACGCCGCTCTGCGCAGCGCGTACGGATCCTTGCTCCCCGTGGGCTTCTCATCGATTGCCCAGAAACCTACCAGCATATCGATCTTGTCAGCCAGCGCCACGGCTACCGAAACCGGATCGGTCGGCACGCGATCATTGGGCCCCTGCGGCTTGTAATGCTCCTCGCTGGCCGCGGCGACGGAAGCATCCTCGCCCTGCGCCAGTGCGTAATATTTCCCCATCAAGCCCTGCAGCTCCGGGAATTCGCCGACGACTTCGGTCAGCAAATCCGCCTTCGCCAGATGCGCCGCGCGTTTGGTCTTCTCGACATCGGCGCCGACCAGCGGCGCGATCTCGGCGGCCAGGCGTTCGATCCGGGCGATGCGCTCTCCTTGCGTGCCCAGCTTTTCGTGAAACACGATGTTCTCGAATTTCGGCAGCCGGTCTTCGAGCCTGGTCTTGAGATCGGTCTCGTAGAAGAACTTGGCGTCGCTCAACCGCGCGCGGATCACGCGCTCGTTGCCGCCGACAATGGTCTTGCCGCCGTCCGGCGCTTCGATGTTGGCGGTGAGAATGAATTTGTTGGTAAGTGCTTCTCCACCTCTCCCCGTGGGGGAGAGGTCGGCACGCAGTGCCGGGTGAGGGGGTTCGATCGCATGAGAGGTCCCAGCCCCCTCACCCGCCGTCGCGCTGACGCGCGCCGTCGATCTCTCCCCAACGGGGAGAGGTAAAGCGGGCTGCCTCACCACGAAGCATTTCATGTTGGTGCGGATCGTGGCGCGGATCACCTCGGATGGAATCGACAGGAATTCCTGCTCGAACGATCCCATCATCACCACCGGCCATTCGACCAACCCTGCGACTTCGTCGAGCAGCGCCTGGTCTTCGACCAACTCGAAACCTTGCGCGAATGCCAGTTGTCTGGCGTCGGTGAGGATGACGTCCTTGCGTCTGTCAGGGTCGAGCACGACCTTGGCCTCGAGCAGCTTCTCCTGATAGTCCTCGAAGCGGCGCACGTTGATGGCTGCCGGAGCCATGAAGCGGTGGCCATAGGTGGTCTGGCCGGCCTCGATGCCGTCGACCGAGAACTTCACCACGTCAGGCTCTTCGGTCTCGATCCCGAAGGTCGCGACGATCGCATGCAGCGGGCGTACCCAGGACAGCGAACCGGTTTTAGCCGAGCGCGCGCCCCAGCGCATCGATTTCGGCCACGGAAAGGTGCGCACGATCACCGGCAGCATGTCGGCGAGCACGTCCAGCGTGGCGCGGCCGGGCTTCTCGATCAGCGCGATGTAGAAATCGCCCTTCTTCGGATCGCGCTGGATTTTTGCCTGATCAAGCGAGGTCAGCCCCGTCGCCTTGAGAAATCCCTGGATCGCCGCATCCGGCCCGCCGACCCGCGGACCCTTGCGCTCTTCCTTGAGGTCGGATTGCCGCGCCGGAATGCCATGCACGGTCAGCGTCAGCCGGCGCGGCGTCGCGAACGCCTTGGCGCCGTCATAGACCAGCCCCTCGGCAACCAGCCTGTCGGTGACCATGCGGCGCAGATCGTCCGCCGCCTTTGCCTGCATGCGGGCGGGAATTTCTTCGGAGAAAAGTTCGAGCAGGAGATCAGGCACTTACTTACCCTCCCCTTGAGGGGGAGGGTCGCCTGCCGCAGGCAGGCAGGGTGGGGCGACAGCGATCACATCATAGATCGCTTCAAGTACAGCTTCGGTCTTATCAATCACATCGTTATTCCAGAACCGTATCACGCGATAACCTTCTGAGTTCAGCCAGCGCGTTCGGACTTCATCGCGACGACTGTCGATATCATTTCCGTGTTGCGAGCCATCGACCTCAATGACGAGACGTTTTTTCAAGCAAGCAAAATCTGCAATGTAAGGGCCGATTGGCACCTGTCTTCTGAAGTGACTTCCCTTCATCTCAATCCGTCGAAGATGACGCCACAGAATATCTTCAGCAGTCGTGGTATTTTCCCTCAACGCCTTCGCCGCTTTCCGTTTGAAATCGCTTATCGGTCGTTTGACCATCCGCCACCCCACCCCGCTCGCTGTTTTTTCACCCTCCCCTGGAGGGGGAGGGTCGGCTCGCATCGCGCGGAGCAAGATGCGAGACGGGGTGGGGTGACGGTCTATCAACTCGGGCACCGTTCAAGATGAGAGACTGCCACCCCACCCCGCTCGCTGCGCGAGCGACCCTCCCCCTCCAGGGGAGGGTGATCAAAGCCTGTTATGCGAGCCGTCGCATAGCGGCATCGTCGCCGTGCGCTTGCAGGTGCAGAAAAACACTTTCCTGGTTTCCGGCGCGGTGAACTGCATCGGCGTAAATCCGGAGCCCTTGTGGCTGCCGTCGCAGAACGGCTGGATGGCGGACTTGCCGCAGGCGCACCACCAATAGTCCTTGCCCGCCTCCACCTCGACCGGGATCGGAGCCCTGCCACCTATCGCCGGCTGCTCGCTCATGTCATTCCTCCCGCTTCGGTATGCACCCAGGCTTCGCCGCAGGCTTTTGCCAGGTCGCGCACGCGCATGATGTAACTCTGCCGCTCGGTGACCGAGATCACGCCGCGCGCGTCGAGCAGATTAAAGGCGTGGCTGGCCTTGATGCACTGGTCATAGGCCGGCAGCGCCATCAGGTGCTCCTGGCGGTTGCTGCCGCTTTTCCAGCCCAGATCGAGATATTTCCTGCAGGCCTGCTCGGCCATCTTGAACTGCTCGAACAGCATCGCGGTGTCGGCATATTCGAAATTGTGCCGGGAATATTCCTGCTCGGCCTGCAGGAACACGTCGCCATAAGTGACCTTCTCGTCGCCATCGCGGCCGTTGAAGTTGAGATCCATGATGCGGTCGACGCCCTGCAGATAACAGGCGAGCCGCTCGAGTCCGTAAGTGAGCTCACCGGCGACCGGCGCGCATTCGACGCCCGCGACCTGCTGGAAGTAGGTGAACTGCGACACTTCCATGCCGTCGCACCAGCATTCCCACCCCAAGCCCCAAGCGCCGAGCGTCGGGCTTTCCCAGTCGTCCTCGACGAAACGGATATCGTGCAGGCTTGAATCGATGCCGATGGCGGCGAGCGACTTCAGGTACAATTCCTGAAGGTCCGGCGGCGACGGCTTGATGATCACCTGGAACTGGTAATAGTGCTGCAGCCGGTTGGGATTTTCGCCGTAACGGCCATCCTTCGGCCGGCGCGACGGCTGCACATAGGCGGCCTTCCACGGCCTTGGCCCCAGCGCGCGCAGCGTCGTGGCCGGATGAAATGTGCCTGCCCCCATTTCCATGTCGTAAGGCTGCAGGATCACGCAGCCCTGATCGGCCCAGAACCGCTGCAGAGCCAGAATGAAGCCCTGGAACGAGCGTTCCGGGCGCATATGCGGAGGTAGGGCATCCATCGTCAGGTCAGGTCTTCGTTCGGGGGCTCTATCTTTTTGTTCGAGCATGATCTTTTTCGGAAAACCGGTACCCACTTTTCCCGATCGTGCTCCAGCGCGCGGGACCGTATCGGCGGGGGAACCGATAATCAAGGCGATGACCCGAAGATCGGCGCCGGAGTTCGTGATCTGTCGCGATTGTATCGTGACTGGCGAAAATCGTGCCGCCCTATAATACGAGCGTATTCCAAGCCTCCAAGCTTGCTCGCCGGTTCTCAAGGGTAGTGCCCCCGCCCTGAGGCCGGCGAAGTCTTTTTGGAGCGTTTTCGAGCGAAGCCTGCCCCGCACTTGATGCGGGGTGGATGCCGTTTCGCGTGAAGAAAACCCGTCAAATAGAGAAGTGGAGCCTCCGTTCCAATTCAATCGGAACGGAAAAAGGCTCTGGAGGGGCCAATCCGCCTGAGTTCAGCCGGGCCGGTAAGCGCCGGTGTTGGGATCCCGCCGCAGCGTCTGGATCTCGCTCGATCGGGCCGTTTCGGCGACGCGCGACCGCCGCGCCTCTTCCAGTTCCCTGTTGACCCTCACGGCTGTCCGGTAAGCCCAGCGGATCACGGCCAACCCTCCCAGGGCACCCGCGAATGCGATCAGCGGCGGCATCGGTCGATCCTCGTCGTTCATTCGTCACGCCCCCTGCTTACATTGTCGCGCAAGCCGGCCCGGCCCGCAATCGCATTATCTAGTACCGCCGATCTGAAGTTCCTGCACCACTTGCCGCAAACTCATCCCAGGAACTTCAGATCGAAAAGCGGCACTGAGAATCATAGATTTGCTAGTGCCCCATCTGCATCCGAAGTTCGTGCAAGAGCATGCTGCAACGTATCACGAACTTCGGATGCGGGGCACTAGGGCGAAATGGCGCGGCCGCCCCTCTCTCAGAACCCGAATTTGGCCCAAATTGCCCGGGTCTCCAGCGCCGAAATCAGCTCATCCGGCAGGCCGCCGACACTGTCCAGCTGGCCCAGCGCTGACGCCCCGGCGGATTTGCGCCCGAGCAGGCTCGACAGCATCCCCGCCGCCGGCGCAATCACCGGCGTCTTGACCTTGTCGCCATAGCGCGCGCGCAAGGTCGAGCGCAGGTCGCCGATCGCATCCGCAAGGCCAAGCGAAACCGATGTCTCTCCGGCCCAATACTCGCCGGTGAACAGCACGTCGTCGGCACCCTTGAGCCGGCTGCCCCGGCTCTGTTTCACCAGCGCGATGAAGATGGCGTGGATCTCGCCCTGCAGCGCCTTGACGCGCGCCACGTCATCCGGATTTTCCGGCTTGAACGGATCGAGCATCGCCTTGTGCGCGCCGGCCGTATACAGCCGCCGCTCGACGCCGATCTTCTTGATCAATTCCTGAAATCCGAACGACCCGCCGACGACGCCGATCGAGCCCAGGATCGACGACGGATCGCAGAAGATCTCATCGCCCGCGCAGGCGAGCATGTAGCCGCCGGATGCCGCGACATCCTCGACGAACACCAGCACCGGCAATTTCTTTTCCGCGGCGAGCTGGCGGATCCGCAAGATAGATCTGGCGCGACTGCACCGGCGAGCCGCCGGGCGAATTGATCACCAGCGCCACCGCCTTGGCATTCCTGGTGGCGAAAGCGCGCTCCAGCGTGCTGGCGATGCCGGCCAGCGACATGCCGGGCCGCAGCGGCGTCACCGCGCCGATCATGCCCGGACAGCCGGACCACAGGGACGATCGCGGTTCCACGCCGCAGGCGTGCCGGAAGGAATTCCATCAACCTGTCGATCAGACTGTCGATAAGCTGGCCACCCGCCGCGGTCGCCCGTTTGTTCCGTCATGCCGTTACCTCGAATTTAACCATTCCTTATCACCCGCCTGTCATTGAACCGATGGAACGCCTTTTGCATTGCCGTCGTTGACTTCAAAGTCGTTGACTGGGCTGCAGCGGTGCAGCGGAGAAAGAAATGAAAATCTATCTGCTGATGATGCTGATCGGTACACTTTTAACCGCGGTTCACTTCACTTCGACGCCAGAACAACGCTCCAAGACGCTTCCTTAATAGCTGCTCCTGTTCCAAACGTTTAGCAATTGAGCCGCATTCAGGGTATCGCCAGCGGCAATACCCCCTTCCCGGCCAGCACGTCCTGTACCTGTTTATTGGGCACGACGACTGATCGTTGAGCATCAGCGCGGCATGCATCCGTGTCGGCGCCTTGCCGCCCTTGCGCGCGCGAACCAGCAACCTGATCGCCGGCGTTGCCGCGTCACCGTGAACCGGCAGGATGTCGAGGCTGCCAAAGCCGCGATCGAGCGCCGCCAGCACCTCCGCAGACCGTCGGCGCGCCAGATCAAGGTGAGGACGCCGCCGGATTTCAGGATTCGCCGGCCGGCGTGAATCCAGCTCTCCAGCGTCGCGGAGGTTGCCACATGCGCGATCCTTCGCGCCTTGTCCGGCGAGGCGCGGTGCCGCGCGGAATCGTTGAACGGCGGGTTCATCAGCACGACATCGACGCTGTCGGGGGCAAGGCCGGCGGCAGCAAACGCGTCGGCAGCAGACGTCACATCCAGCACGACGACATCAGCGGCAATTGCATTCGCGGCGGCGTTGCCGCGCGCGAGCCCCGCCAGCACGGAATCGATTTCGACCAGAACGAGTTCGATTCCGGCCACGCGTTTGGCGACTGCGAGGCCGGCGGCCCCGACACCCGCGCCGAAATCAACCACGCGATCGCCCGAACGGGCCAAGGTCGCCGCGGCGAGCAGCATGGCGTCATGGCCGGCGCGATGACCCGATCTCGGCTGCCGCAGACGCAATTGGCCGCCGAGAAATGCATCCTCGGTGAATTCGCCCGACGGCTCACTCATCGGCCCTCAATCATCGGCCCGCAGTTCGTGAGACAGCCCGGCATCGCTGAGAATCTGGCGGGCCTCGCTGACATCGTCGTCATGGACCAGAATCCGGCGCGGCAGGACCCCGAGGGAACCTTCGATAATGCTCATGTTCTGGTCCAGCACCAGATGGTGAATATTGGCGCCATCGAGCAGCGCGCCGATCGCCGAAACCAGCACGATATCGTTGGTCCGAACCAATTCCCGCAATTGAGGTTCTCCTCTGTCGGCCTGCGCTGGGCCGCGCGTCAACCGCATCGTGCCCTTGCCGCGTTACCCGGCACTTTCTATTGTTATACTGGAGCATAGTGCGAATGTGGGCAAATGTGGAGACCTGCGTGGCGGTAATTGTACCCTTCGAGAGCCCCTCGGGCGCTTCGATCGATCAGCTGGTCGAGCTCGTCGCCGCCGACATGGAGCGCGTCAACGCCACGATCCTGTCGCGGACCGGTTCGGAAGTCACCATGATCCCCGAGGTCGCCAATCACCTGATCTCCTCAGGCGGCAAGCGGCTGCGGCCGATGCTGACGCTGGCGATGGCCGGCCTCACCGGCTATTCCGGCGACGGCCATATCAAGCTCGCGGCTTCCGTCGAATTCATGCATACCGCTACCTTGCTGCATGACGACGTGGTCGACGAAAGCGAATTGCGGCGCGGCAAGCTGTCCGCGCGCATGCTGTGGGGCAACGAGGCCAGCGTGCTGGTCGGCGACTTCCTGCTCGGCCAGGCTTTTCGCATGATGGTCGAGGTCGGCTCGCTGCGCGCGCTCGACATTCTGTCGTCGGCCGCCGCGACGATCGCCGAAGGCGAAGTGATGCAGCTCGCGGCGGCGAAGAACACCGCGACCACCGAGGACGAATATCTCGCCGTGATCCGCGGCAAGACCGCCGAGCTGTTTGCGGCCGGCCTGCGAGGTCGGCCCGGTGATCGCCAATCGCCCGAAGGCCGAGCAGACCGCGTGCCGCTCGGTCGGCATGAATCTGGGCATCGCGTTCCAGCTGGTCGACGACGTGCTGGACTATGGCGGCAAGGCCGCCAAGCTCGGCAAGAACATCGGCGACGATTTCCGCGAGGGCAAGATCACGCTGCCGGTGGTGCTGGCGTTCCGCCGCGGCAATGACGGCGAGCGCGCCTTCTGGGTCAAGGCGCTGGAGCGCGGCGAGATCGGCGACGGCGATCTCGATCACGCCATCGGCCTGATGACCAAGCACCGCGCGCTCGAGGACACCATCAACCGCGCCCAGCATTACGGCGCGATGGCGGTGGACGCGCTGGCGCTGTTTCCGGCCTCGGCGATGAAGACCGCGCTGGAACAGGTGGTGGCGTTCTGCCTGGCGAGGTCGCATTGAGCGCTTCGCGCGTCTCGAACGAGGAAGGATCCTAGCTCAACACCCCCGCATGCACCCACCATTGCGGGGTGATCGAGCTGAATCTTCCGCGCGGCGCGCTTGCGCATCGGCGCGCGTTCTCGAAGATCGCAAAGCAGGTCGCGCCGGATCCGGACATCCGCGCCAGCCGCGCGCCGTCCGCGGCGCCGAGCGCCGACAGCACCTCGCCGATGACCGGCTGAATCCGCATCGCCGGGGCTTCGAGATCGTTGCAGCCGGCGGCAAGCGCTTCGACCCAGTCGGCGATCGATGCGCCGCCTTCCGGCCAGGCCGTTGCCCGGATCACGTCGGTGGCGCCGACCAGCAATTCGCCGTTGCGCAGGCCCAGCGCGTCGAACACGTCCCGGGTCGCGACCGGAACCCGTGGATTGACCATCACGCATGGCAATTGCGGCAGAGCTCAGCGGCAGCAAGCGCCTCACCGACACCGGTCATGACGCAGGCGCGCGAGGCCAGGCAAACCGGCACGTCGGCGCCCGTCAGCTGCGCGACTTCGATCAGGCGCGCGTCGCCGACCGCCAGTCCGTTGGCCTGCGCCAACAGCCGCAGCGCGGCGGCGGCATCGGCCGAACCGCCGCCGATTCCGGCCGCGACCGGCAGCACCTTGTCCAGGGTGAAACTGCCCACCTTCAGACCGGGCACACGCTCGCCCAGCAAATGCGCCGCCTTGAGCACCAGATTGTCTGATGTCGCGCCACAGGCCTGCGCCAGCGGTCCTGACATGGTCAGATCAAGTGCGGAACCGGGCGCCAGACTCAGGCGGTCGGCGCAATCGGCGAACGCCACCACGCTTTCAAGCTCGTGGTAGCCGTCGACGCGGCGGCCAACCACCCGAAGGGTCAGGTTGACCTTGGCACGCCCCTCCTCGATCAGCATCGGCGATCAGTCCCAGCCCCTTGATCCCCTAGAATCAGCCGCCCTTGCCGTCTTCTTTTTTCTTGTCTGCGGAGGCTGCCGAAGAGGTGTCGTCCGGCAGGCCGTTTTCGATCTTGGCCTCGATCTTCGGCAAATCTTCCGGCTCGGGCTTCAGATCGCGGGCATGGGCCCACTGGAATTTTGCTTCCAGCGTGCGGCCGACGCGCCAATAGGCGTCGCCGAGATGGTCGTTGATGGTCGGGTCTTCAGGCTTGAGATCGATCGCGCGCTCGAGGTTCTTCACCGCATCCTCGTAATTGCCGATGCGGTAATAGGCCCAGCCCAGCGAGTCCACGATGTAGCCGTCATCCGGGCGCTGATCGACGGCACGCTTGATCATCTTCATGCCTTCGTCGAGATTGATGCCCTGATCGATCCAGGAATAGCCGAGATAGTTCAGCACGTGAGGCTGCTCGGGCTGCAGCTCGAGCGCCTTGCGCATATCGGCTTCGGCCTTGCTCCACTGCTTGGAGCGCTCCTCGCAGATGCCGCGGTAGTAGTAATAGACCGCGTTGGCCTTGTCTTCGCTGGCCTTGTCTTCGGGCTTCGGCAACGCATCGATGCCTTGCGAATAGGTCACGACGCAATCGGCGAACTTCTTGCGGCCGCGCTCGATATTGCCGAGCGCCATGATGGCCTCGAGGTCCTTGGGATCCTCCGCCGTGACGCTCTTCAGGATCTTGATCGCCTCGTCGCTGCGGTCGGCGGCGTCGAGATCGGTCGCGAGCTGAATCTGCGCATTGCGCTTCAGCGGCGAACTCGCCGGCATGCGCTCATAGATCTTGATCGCCATCGCCGGCTTCTTCACCAACTCGTAGAGATCGGCCAGCGACAACAGCGCCAGCGGATGATTGGGCACGAGGTACAGCGAGAGCTGCAAATAGACCAGCGCGAGGTCTTCGCCGCCGCGGCGGGTCAGCGTTGCGCCGATGCCGTAAAGCGCCTCGGCGGCACCGGCCTGTGCGGAGTCCACCAGCGGCGGCAGCTTCTTGCCGGCCTTGGTCTCGCGCAGGCCTTCCAGCACCAGGGGATGCCGCGGCAGCTTCTTGTCGAAGGCCTCGTATACCGCCGTCGCCGCCGGCTCATCCTTGTTGCGCGACAGCCAGCGCGCATAGGCGTCGGCGACGCGCAACATCGAATCGTCGAGCTTGTAGGCCCGCTCCAGGCGCGTGCCGGCGTCCTTTTCCTTGCCGGCGAGTTCGAGGATCATGCCGGAGTGCAGATCCTTGAAGATCGGATACCATTCCGGGCCGGTCAGCTTGTCGATGTTGGCAACCGCTGTCTTGCTGTCGCCGGCGCCGTAACTGGCCCAGCCCGACAGCAGCGTCGCCACCAGATCGGTGATCGGTCCGCGGATCGACTGGTTGATGTTGAGCTGCGCGCTGGCGTATTTCTTCAGCTTCAGATCGCGCACGCCGACCACCAGCCGGGCCACGCGATTGGATTTGTCGATCGTCAGGATGCGGTCGGCAAGCTTGACGGCCTCGTCGATATCGCCGTCCGCGAGCGAGGAGATGAAGGCGCGGTCGAGCAATTCGTTGTTCTTCGGATCGGTGCGAAGCGCCGAGCGATAGAACGTCGCCGCCGAACTCGCGTCCCGCTCCACGCTGGCATGGCGGGCGGCAAGATAGCTGCCCGACATCGTCAGCGACTTCAGATCGTGACTGGTGGGAAATTGCGCCGAGTTGTCGGCCGGATGATCGGGGGTCTGCGCCGAAAGCGAGCCGGGCACCGCGAGCGCGGTGATGGCGAGTGCGGCAATCGCCCAGCGATTGAATCGAATGGAAAACATCACGGTTCGCCCTAGCTCCAGGAATTTACGGCAGTACCTTGCGATCGATCTCGAATGCGAACCCAATCGTCGGCATCAAGCCATGTGACAATGCCGCGTTTGGCGTTCAACCGCAAGGATACGGACGTGGCGAATCGATTGGCAGCAGGCCCCGGTGGCCGCCGATTTTGCCAGCTTTGCCTGAAAACGCTTTCAGTGTGGCGGTATCGTGGCCGGCGGTCGCGCCGACGGGGGGTCGGCTCACGCAATCGTGGTCACATCGCCTCGTAATTGGGTCCGCCGCCGCCCTCCGGCGGAACCCAGGTAATGTTGCCGTTGGGATCCTTCACGTCGCAGGTTTTGCAGTGGACGCAGTTCTGGGCGTTGATCTGGAAGCGCGGTCCGGCCGTCTCCTCGACCCATTCGTAGACGCCGGCCGGGCAATAGCGGTTTGAGGGGCCGGCATAGACATCGTGCTCGGACGTCTTCTGCAGGTTCATGTCGGCGACCTTCAGGTGAACCGGCTGGTCTTCTTCGTGATTGGTGTTGGAGAGGAACACCGACGACAGTCTGTCGAAGGTCAGCTTGCCGTCCGGCTTCGGCGGCGCGATCGGCGTATGGGCCTTCGCCGGATCGAGCGTCTTGCGGTCGGGCTTGGCATGCGACAGCGTGCCGAACAGCGAGAAGCCGAGCGTGTTGCACCACATGTCGATGCCGCCGAGCGCCACGCCGATCACGGTGCCGAACTTCGACCACAGCGGTTTGACGTTGCGGACCTGGTACAGGTCCTTGCCGACCGGCGAACCGCGCCATGCGTTCTCGTAATCGACCAGTTCGTCGTTGGCGCGGCCGGCGCCGAGCGCGGCAATGACGTGCTCGGCGGCCAGCATGCCGCTGCCCATCGCGTTATGCACGCCCTTGATGCGCGGCACATTGACAAAGCCCGCCGCGCAGCCGATCAGCGCGCCGCCGGCAAAGCTCAGCCGCGGCACCGATTGATAGCCGCCCTCGGTGATGGCGCGCGCGCCATAGGCGAGCCGCTTGCCGCCTTCGAACAGCGGGCGGATCGCGGGATGGGTCTTGAAGCGCTGGAATTCGTCGAACGGCGACAGATAGGGATCGTCGTAGTTGAGATGCACGACGAAACCGATCGCCACCAGATTGTCGTCGTAGTGATAGAGGAACGAGCCGCCGCCGGTCGAGTTGTTCAGCGGCCAGCCGAACGAATGCTGGATCAGGCCCTTCTGGTGTTTGGCGGGATCGATCTGCCAGACTTCCTTGAGCCCGATGCCGAATTTCGGCAGGCTCGCTGTTGGCGTCGAGGGAAAATTTCGCGATCAGTTGCTTGGTCAGGCTGCCGCGCGCGCCTTCGGCGAACAGCGTGTATTTGCCGAGCAGTTCCATGCCGCGCGTGAAGGACGATTTGTGCGAGCCGTCCTTGGCGATGCCCATGTCGCCGGTCGCGATGCCGCGCACCGCGCCCTTGTCGTCGTACAGCACTTCGGTCGCCGCGAAGCCCGGATAGATCTCGACCCCGAGCGCCTCGGCCTTGCGCGCCAGCCAGCGGCAGACATTGCCGAGCGAGCCGATATAGCAATGATGATTGTTCATCAGCGGCGGCATCGCGAAGCCCGGCAGCGGAATCGCGCTGCCCGCCGTCATCCAGTAGAACTTGTCGGCCTTGACCTGGGTCTTCAGCGGGCAGTCGGCGTCCTCGCGCCAATCCGGAACGAGCTTGTCGAGCGACGACCGGATCGATCACCGCGCCGGACAGGATATGCGCGCCGACTTCGGAGCCTTTCTCCACCACGACGATGCTGAGATCGGCATTGAGCTGCTTCAGCCGGATCGCGGCGGCGAGGCCGGACGGCCCGGCGCCGACGATCACGACATCGAATTCCATGGATTCGCGCGGCGGCAGTTCTTCAGTGCTCATGATCTGATCTCGGCCCGGTTGAGAACGTGCTCTAAGGCCCGTTTGTTTCCGATTTTTCGCCTGAAGAACAACCATGGAAATGGCAGTGGGCGTTTCGCTGCGGTGCGATCCATCCTAGATTGACCCGATGCCCGCTCGACATTCCAGCCATGACGCCTGACCGCGCCCACCGTTCAGCAATTGCTGGCCTTCTATCTGGAGGCCGGGGTCGACTGCGCGCTGACGGACGAGCCGGTCAACCGGCTGTCCGATCCCGAATCGTCCCCGGACCTCGCGACATCCCCGCGCCCCTGAAACGGCGCCGCCGAGACCGTCAGGACATCTGCCGCCGCTGTCCCGGCCGCGCGCGGCGAGCTGGCGCCTGGCGCCGGAGGCGGCGATCCTCTCGGCGCGGGAAGCGGCGCGAACCGCGCCTTCGCTCGAGGCGCTGCGCGCGCTGCTGGAGAATTTCGACGGCTGCGCGCTGAAATCCACCGCCACGCGGCTGGTGTTTGCCGACGGCAACCCGCAGGCGCGCATCATGTTCGTCGGCGAGGCGCCCGGACGCGAGGAAGACATCGAGGGCCTGCCGTTCGTCGGCCGCTCCGGCAAATTGCTCGACCGGATGATCGCGGCGATCGGGCTTGATCGCAGCAACGCCTACATCGCCAACGTCATTCCCTGGCGGCCGCCCGGCAACCGGACGCCGACGCCGCAGGAGACCGCAGATCTGCCTGCCGTTCATCCAGCGCCAGATCGAGCTGGTGAATCCGGACGTGCTGGTCACGCTCGGCAATCCCTCGACCCAGACCTTGCTGTCGACCCGCGAGGGCATCATGAAAACCCGAGGGCGCTGGTTCGATTACGATACCGGCACCCGCGTGATCCGCGCGCTCGCGACCTTCCATCCGGCCTATCTGTTGCGCTCGCCGTCCTACAAGCGGATGGCCTGGCAGGATTTGCGTTCGATCGCCAAAGCGCTGGAGCAGGATTCCTCGGCCTGAGCCGCTCGTGTCCCGGACGCGATGCAGCGTTCGCCCGGCGATGCGCAGCATCGTCCGGTCACGCCGCTTCGCAGGGATCCATATTTAAATTGGGGCGCGGACTCATTAGGGCGTGGCCAAATGCGGATTGACGCGAGCTTGATGAACGCCAGATCGTTGGCCGTAAGTCTGTCATATCGGGTCGCGACACGCCGACATTGCTTGATCTTGTTGAAGAACCGTTCGATCAGGTTCCGCACGCGACACAGATACGGGCTGAAGCAGCACGCGACGGTCATTTACGCGCCGAACGCCGCGCGGTTTGTTCGGCAACATCGGTTTGATGGCGGTCCATTTATAGGCGCTAAGTTCGTGGCCCATGATTCGAGGCTCCGGTTTCGGAGCTTGAATCACATCCGCGGCGGCGCGATCAACCCGCGACGGCCCGCAGCGGGGCCCTAATGCTCTGAATTTACTTTCGCTTTCGGCCGTAACGGACATGGACGGACTTGCTGTCGGTTCGACCCGGTCGCGATTGACCCACAACAGTCATGCTCCACAAACCGTGAGCAAGATCACACTCTAGGTCGCTCAATGTATGATTGTGATATTGAGATCGATAACCGTATTGGTAGGATCGGCCATTGTGATTTGAAGGTTATCAATGCGCTTCCTAGGGATCATTGCTCTCGCAGCGATTTCATTTGGCCTTCTTGGTCAGCCAGCGATGGCCGACAAGCGGGTCGCGCTCGTGATTGGCAACTCTGCGTATCAAAAAGTGACCCCCCTGACCAATCCCGGCAACGATTCCGGCGTAATGGCAGAAACACTCAAGAATGCTGGTTTCGACGTCGTTGATCTCAAGCGCGATCTCAACGTGAACCAAATGCGCCGGACCTTGCGCGAATTCTCCGACAGGGTCCGCGATGCCGATGTCGCAGTCGTCTATTACGCCGGGCATGGCATGGAGATCGACGGCACCAATTATTTGGTCCCTGTCGATGCCGTCCTTGGATCGCGCGCGGTTGGGCGCGGGTTGGCCAAGGTCGAGCCCTCCAGCCCTAACACCCTGATCGCATTTGCCGCGAAGGCGGGTTCGACGGCCTCCGACGGAGACAGCAAAAACAGCCCGTTCACCGCAGCTCTCGTTAAGTATCTCCCCAAGCCCGGTCTCGATCTGCGCAAGGCGTTCGGCTTTACGCGTGACGATGTTTTGAAAGCGACCAACAATAGGCAAGAACCGTTCGTCTATGGCTCCCTTGGCGGCGACGACGTCGCTCTAGTACCTGCTTCCAATGCAGGGACGCCCGCGAGCCCTGTTCCCGATCCCAACTCGGCTATCAGACGCGATTATGAGCTGGCCGAGCGAGTCGGGACCAAGCCAGTCTGGGATTCTTTCATCACCAACTATCCGAACGGGTTTTACACAGAGTTAGCTAAAGCTCAGCGGGATAAGCTCGCCGCCGAAGAAACTCGCGTCGCGGCGACGCAGAAAGCCAAAGCCGCTCAAGAAGAGCAGACCCGCCTTGCCATCGAAGGTGCTAAGGCTGCGGAACAAGCCAAGGCCGCCTTGCAGGCAAGAGCCGCCGAGCAAGCGCGAGTCGCTGCCGAGCTTGCCAAGAAGGACGAGGAGGCAAAGGTCGCCGAAGCCGAGCGCGCCAAAGCCGCTGCACTGGCCAAAGCGGCGGACGACGCACGGGCGGCAGATGACAAGCTAAAAAAGGCTGACGAAGCCAAGGCAGCCGAAGAGGCAAAGCTAGCGGCCGCAAAAATGAAGGACGACCGACCCGTCGGACCAATTGCAACTCTAACACCGTCCGACGATGCGGCACGAGGCGCGCCTAATGCCAATCAGCCTGCCTCGGCCGACATACCTCGTCTGCTTCAAGCCGAGCTGCGCCGCGTCGGTTGCAACACCGGTGCTATCGATGGAAACTGGGATATAGCGGCGCAAAGATCACTCAGTCTATTCAACAAGAATGCCGGTATGAAGCTCGACGTGAAGATCGCAAGCCTTGATGCGCTCGACGCAGTGCGCAGCAAGACCGCGCGGATATGTCCCCTGATTTGTGACCACGGATACAAGCCCGATGGCGAGCGCTGCGTGAAGATCACTTGCAAAGCGGGCTCGTTCCTCAATGACGACAACACCTGCGAAAAAAAGCATGATAAGCCGGTCGCAGCGCGCGAAGAACCACCTGCCAAGCGCGTCCCCTCGCAGCGAAAAGATGCTGATCACAGCACGTCACAGCCGCCGGGTACAGGCCAGACGGAGTACTTAATAATACGGGGAGCAGGGCGATCAGACGTGGCTGCCGCATGCAGGATACATGCCTTTATGGAAACGCCAAATGGGACCATGGTCCACATAATTGGAAAGACTGTGTTAGTAGAGAGGTGTGTGATTAGGCGTCGGACCGCCGCTAATCATTGGTGTCGATCAAAAGGTTTGGACGGCGACCGACTGGAGCGTCGAAAAGATTCATCCGACAATTTTCCAGGATCCCCAGAGCCCCGTTAAAGTCTGTGACTATTTCTACCGTGACGCCTTTACGTGAATTGTGTGTGAATGAGCATCATCGAGCCATATGGCGGCTCCGTGACACGCGGGAAATAATGTTGCCCGGTCCAGTGAGTGGCCTAAGTAGAATGTTAACAACACGACGGCAGCATCGGCGTCGAGACGAAGCCGGGACTTTTCACTGAGTTGAAGATCGTATTGCTGCGGACGAGCCAAAGGTAATCGGCCACATGATGCGTAACCGAGACGTCGGACGTCTAATAAGTGTCCTGGGATTGCTCGTGCTTTCGTCCCAAGCGTATGCCGGAACGGTGCTTATCACCGAGCAGGAAGCGAGCCTGCCGCCGGAATACGCCGTTGTCGGTTCGCGTGGTATCACACGCGGCCCGCGTATTGAGCTTGTTCAGCCAGGCGAACCGTCACATTCGCCGATGCGTTTTCAGCTAAAATTTCAATCTTTCGGCGGAGTTGCGATCAATATCAACTCCCTTCGGATGGTTTATCTGAAGACCCCCGAGATCGATATTACGCCGCGCGTCGCGCGGTTTGCGAAAGCCACGGGAGTGGATATCCCCGACGCGGAAATCCCGGCAGGCGAGCATTACATCCGGGTCGAGGTTACGGATTTCGACGGAAGAACTAGAAGCTCGATTTTTGTCTTGAAAGTTGTTCCGTGAGCGATGACTTTTGCCCCTTTTGTGCTGAGCAGAATGACAAGCAAGCTCTTGTTTGTCGGGCATGTCACCGTGACATCGCCATACCCCCTTCGCTGAAGGCCGAACACCTGGAGCTTTCGTTTAAGTGCGAAGTGCTGCGCACCGAGCTTGATGACGTAAAAACCCGGCTCGGCGCAAGCCGTGGCTGGTTCGGACTCCAGCCGCCCGGATCGAAGCTATAATGGAATGCCCGTTTTGCATTGAAACCATCAAAGATAAATCGGTCGTTTGCAAGAGCTGCACGCGCGATCTAACGCTGGTCCGTCCGGTTATCTTTGAAATACAGGAAATGATTGCTGAGCTTGACGCTCTGCAACGCGAGCTCAACCAAGCCAAAGATCAAACTGGCAATAATCGAAACGCCGGTTCGCTTTCTGCTGGTACACGCCTCAACCTTCGTCGTCCTACCGACGATCCTGCTGGTCGCTGCTCATTATCTGGTTACTTTCGGGTTCGATTTGCCACCGATCTATCTGCGCCTTGCGTCGGTGTTAATTCCGCTGCCTTTCGGCTTTGCACTCGCCGTTTTCAAAACCATCGGGTTTCGTTGAGCGGTAGCAGTCGGTGTAATCTCGGCCGCGCTCAGTATATCGTGCATGCTTGCCGTGACTGGCTACCTCCGACAACGTCAGTGTTGTACCGTCGAACTGGCTGCAATGGCGGGAAGTCCTGGAATATGGAACGAGCATCGCATTGGCATTCGGGGCGGGAAACATTTTGGCGACGACATTGTTTCGAGTGCTGCCAAGCACTGTCGCGTCCGGGGGCAAGCCGAATGCTGTCGCCTATAGGCTCGCCTCTATGCTGGGCCAGCACGTCGGCCAGGAGGCGCTGCGTCGCAGGGCGCGGTTTCTTCAGGAGATCGTGCGAACCGCTCTGCCGCTGATCGGATTTATCGCGACCGCGTCGGGATCGATTTATGCCGGCTTGAAGGGCGTTATTGGGCATTAGTTTACTGTTGGACAAATTTCGATTGGATTTCTCAAGTCGAGGAATGTCTCTTCGGCACATCGCGTCATTTCGCTGCTATGCAACAACATGTCGGCGATCGGAGCATAGCGGACTCTGGCAAGCCGTCCACCCGGCAGATTTATGGGTTCACGGCCTAGCACTACAGTTGCCTTTTATGCAGGTTTCTGAATCTATAGGCAACCATGATTCGAAGATCGTGGACGCGGCCAGCGTCGATAGAAGAGACGCTTGCGCTGTGGGCGGCGTCGCTTCGTGAGATCAAGAAACGGATACGTCCGTTGTTCAATCAAGATCGTGTTGCGAGGAATGCAGGCTTGTTTCTGGAAAGCCTGCTCGGAGATGAGCAACGCAAGACCGGTTGGATGCGCGCGGAGGCAGCTGGCGATCCTGGCCCGTGGCGGCAACAGGCAATCCTGGGTCGCAGGGATTGGGATGCTGATGGTCTGCGCGATATCGTCCGCGATTATGTCATCGAGCATTTGGCGGCTGACGATGCGGGAGCCGGAACCAAAGGACCGCGGCTGCACGATTGGTGCTATCTCGAATTGGCCGATCTCGAGATCGAAGAATTTTACAGCGCAAATCATGGTCTTTGGACACGAGGTCTGCTGATCCGTCGTCATATCGCCGACGGCGATCTCGCCTTCTTCACCACCTGGTGTCCAGCGGGAACATCCATCGAAACGCTGGTGGCGGTCGAAGGCCATCGGTGGGCGATCGAGGACAGCTTTGAAACCGCGAAAAACGAGTTCGGGCTCAATCACAACGAGAGCAGATCCTGGCATGGGTGGCATCGCCACGTCTCCCTGGTGATGCTCGCCTTCCGCCATGATGGCGGTGATCCGCCATCGCGCCAATTCGCCGCCGCCAAAAAACGAAACGCCGAACCACGACAAAACTCAAAATATCGCCAATCCGTCATTGATCCGTTGGTCAATCCAGGAAGTCCGCCGCATCGCCATCAGGCTCGCCCGAAAGCGGATCCAACCCGCCCATATCATCGCATGGTCACTCTGGCGCAGAGCTCACCAGGCCGCCGCTCAACGTGCCCACTTCAAAAAACGACAACTGTAATGCTAGATGGACGCCGGATCAGCAGCGCACCACGCCGCAAGACATAGCGCGTCGAAGACGCGCGTGAACGCGCTGATGGCGCTGCGCAGCATCCGGGGCACGCCCTACTCTTACCGCGCCTTCGGCCGCACGATCCCCCATCCGATCCGCAACAAAGGCTGCCGGCCGTTCACCAGCCACTCGAATACCCGCGGCACTTCCGGCACCAGGCCCGGAAAGCGCCGCGCGATATCGGCAGGCGGCGTGCCTGACGTGTCGGATGCGCGCCAAACCACGACGCCGCCGGTCTGGTTAAATTTCTCCATTGTCAGCCACGGCGTCCGTTCCGGTGTCGCTTCGAGAAACAGATGGGGCCGCCCGGCATCCAATGCGATCAGGCTCGCAAGCTGCGTGTCGCCGGTCACGGCCCGCAGCGGCCGGTTGGTGCGCCGCTCAAAGCTGTCGCCGAAAAAGCGCGCGATCGCGGTTGCCGGCAGCGACGTCGTCACCTCGGAACTGCCGGTCCATGGCAAGAAGAATGTCGTCGCAACGACCCCGAGCGCCGGCGCGACGACGGCAAACGCCCAGACCCAGCGCAGGATTCGCTGACGCCGCAGCTGGACGAGATCGCCGGTCGCGACGATCACGGCCAGCCCCGACAGCAACAAGGCAATGCCGGTCCCGCCCGCGACATGGTCGATATTGAACAGGCCGGAGACGAGACTTCCCGCCAGCGCCGGGCCGATCGTGAAGAAATAAACAAAGTCGCGCGCCAGCGGATCGACCGGCGGCCGGTAGATGATCGGCGCGTCTTCCGGATTGCGGCTGAACCAGCCGGAGTTGAGCGCCACCAGCACGACGATTCCGGAAAGCGCCAGCAGCAAGCCCCCAAGCAGGCCGGCCCAGTGCCGGACCCTGCCGCTCAACTCGGCGACTTCAGGCCATGGCGGCAACGTCAGGGCGTCGGCGCGGATCAGCCAGATCAGATATGGCAACGCCAGCACCACGATCACGAGCAACGCGAACACGGGATCGAACGACATCAACGTGCGCCGCCCGCGCCGGGTGGCGAGCGCAAATCCGGCAACCAGCAGCAACAGGCCGATCGCCGCCGACGTCGTCAGCAGCAGCAGTCCGGCTTCGATCGACCATGCGAACCACGCGTTGCGGCGCCGCTGGCCGATCAGTTGCCAGGAATGCAGCAGCAGCAGCGCCCATAGCGGGCGCGCCAGCACCAGAGGACCGAATTCGCCACTGGACGAACCGAATGCCACCACCGTCATCGTCAGCAACACCGCGAGCACCGCCTGTTGCCCGCCGACGACGGCGCGCGCCAGCAGATACAGCGCCCAGAACGTGGCGACCCCGCAAAACTGCGCCAGCAGATAGACGCCGAACATGTGATTGCCGGCGGCGCGGAAAGCGATATCGGCAAGCCAGAACGCCAGCGGCGGCCCGAGATCGGTCCCGACCCGGTATTCCCTGCCATAGGCGAGCACGGTGGCGAGATCGCCGGGAGGACTTCGATAGAGCAGCATCGCCAGGATCAGCCACAACGCCGCCTGACATAGCACCACAAGCCAGACGACCAGCCGCGGCCGGGCGCGGATCAGTTCGATAATCAGCGAGGTGAAACGCATGAAACGTCCGAAATGTCCAAGCGGACCTATAGCAGGATGGCTTTTGATTGAATCGGTCTGCCCGCGGACTCACTTCCACCTCTCCCTGTTGGGGAGAGGTCGATTTGCGAAGCAAATCGGGTGAGGGGGCGCTGGACTACGAGAGACCGTAACCCCTCACCCCAACCCTCTCCCTACGGGAGAGGGAGCGCGCTTCCGTTGCATTTGCGCATCAATCTAATCTCATCATGCCGTAGGCCGGACCTGTAGCCCTGTTTGATCTCGGAGGTGTGATAGAGCGCGTGGGCCGTCGAGGCAACCGCGTCAGACGGCAGCGGCCGAAACCTCGATCGCATCTCGGGCAGGCTCCGCCGGGATGACCTTGTCTTCAATCGCTTGGATCGTGTTGTCTTCGATCGTCATCGCCTGATGTTTTTCCCGTGCCGCTGCGACAGGTGCAAAAAACCGGCGGTGATGCACGCTCGGTCCAAGCCGGTTCAGCGCCTCGAGATGCTCCGGCACGCTGTAGCCCTTGTGGGACTCAAAACCATAACCCGGGCAATCCTGCGCGAGCTTGCACATCAGGCGGTCGCGCGAGACCTTGGCGATGATCGAGGCGGCCGCGATCGAGAGCACCAGGCCGTCGCCGCCAATCACGGCGTCGCAGTCGCAAGGCGTATCGAGCCGGTCGCGGCCATCGACGAACACATGTTTCGGCATTTCCGGCAACGCATGCACCGCCCGCGCCAGCGCCCACAGCGACGCGCGCAGGATATTGTCGCGATCGATCCGGGCCGGCGAGGCAAAGGCGACCGCGAACGACGCGGTCGCGCAGATCTGCTCGAACAGTTCCTCGCGGCGCTCCGGCGTCAGCCGCTTGGAATCATCGATACCCCTGGGGATCCGCTTCGGGTCGAGCACTACGGCTGCGGCCACCACCGGGCCCGCCAGCGGACCGCGCCCGGCCTCATCGCAGCCGGCCACCGGCCAGACGCCGCGCTTGATCAGCGCGCGCTCGCGGCGAAAACTCGGCGGCGCGACCGCGATGACGCCTTTTGGCAGCCTGGCCGGCTTGATTTCGGATTTATCGCGAATCATGCCGGGATGGTGCGCAAGCCGGCCCGGCGGCGCAACCGGGAACTCTGCGCAATTCCCGCTATTCAGTCGCGGTGATCAGTCCGGCGGGTGTACGCGCCGGTCTTCGCCGGTGCTACAACGACCTCCATCGAAACTCATACGATCACTCTGCACCCGTCATTGCGAGGAGCAAAGCGACGGGCCTGTCATTTTTTTGGTGCTGCGGCGTGATTCATTGCGTGGGTTGATTCGGAGCACGTGATGGACATTCGTATTCGGCAAGCGGAACGTCGGCAGGCTGGTTTTGAACTGGTTAATCTTGAGAGCTTGGTGGTTGATGACCACCCGGTACGGGCCGTGTGGTCCTTCGTGGAAGGCCTGGACCTTCAATCGTTCTACGATCGCATCAAGGCGCGCGGCGAGACACCGGGTCGGCCTGCGACCGACCCGCGCATTCTGCTTGCGCTTTGGCTGTATGCGACGTCCGACGGGATTGGGTCGGCCCGCGCGCTGGCGCGGCTGTGCGAGCATCATACGATCTATCGCTGGATTTGCGGCGGGGTCGGGGTGAACCACACGATGCTGTCGGAGTTCCGTCTGGACAGCGGCGAGTTCCTCGATCGCCTTCTGACAAGCAGTCTGGCGGCTTTGATGAAGGAAGGCCTGATCACACTGGACGAGGTCATCACCGACGGTACCAAGGTCAGGGCCGCGGCAAGCCGCTCGTCGATGCGGCGAAGGCAAACCCTGGTGGAGTTGGAAGAAAAGGCCCGGATCAGGGTTGCCGAGCTGAAGCAGGAATTGGAGGCCGATTCTGCGGCGGGCGAGCGGCGGCTGTCGAAGCGTCGCCTCTCTGCAGCCGAAGACCGCGTCCGTCGTGTCGCGGCAGCGTTGGCGAAACATCCTGCGGCAACGCCGAAGGACGAGAAAGACCAGAACGAGGGGGACGATCCCCCGCTGGCCGGCGGCGGCAAGAGCGGCAAGAAACCCAAGGAAGAGCGTGTCTCGACGACTGATCCGGATGCGCCATTGATGCGGATGGCGGACGGTGCCGTGCGGGTCGCCTATAACGTACAAGTGGCGAGCGCCTGCGGCTTCGTGGTCGCGATCGAGCCGGTCCAGCGGCGTAATGATCGAGGTCTTGCGCCGGCGGTGGTGGCGCAGGTCCAACAGCGTTGTGGCAAGCCGCCGACCCGCCTGCTGGCCGACACCGGTGCGATGACCGCGGCCGATATCGCGACGCTTGCGCAAACTCATCCCTCCATGCAGGTGTTCAGCCCGCCACCGGCCTGCAAGGCGGCCTCCAAACCAGAGAGCAAGGCGCGATACGAACGCAACCGCGCAGCCGAACCGCAATGCCTGAAGGAGTGGCGCGCCCGCATGGACAGTGAAGAAGGCCAAGCGGTCTACAAACGGCGCAGCAACACCGAACACGCCCATGCCCGCCTGAAGAACCGCGGCTTTGAGCGCATGGCCCTGCGTGGCCTGGCCAAGGTCCGCATCGCATGTTGGCTTCATGCCGTGACCCACAACCTGATGTGGGCCATTAGCTGCCGCCGCGCGCTGAAGACGGCCTGATCCACCTCGCATCACATGCCCCACGAGCCACACATCCCGCCCAATCCCATTGCAGTTCGGAGCCACAGGCGAAATACTTACAGCCTCGACGAAGCAATCCATCCTACTTGCGGTCCCATGGATTGCTTCGCTTCGCTCGCAATGACGGCCCTTAAAACAAGCTCAACTGCTGGCCGCTGCGCTTCGGCCGCGCGAAATGGTCGGTGGTCAGTTTCGAACGCCGTTTGTTGAGCCCGAGCTTCTCGCAGGCGATCTCGAACCGGCGTCCGATCATCCAGGCCATCGGCCCGGTGCCCTTCATCCGCGTTCCCCACTGCGAATCGTAGTCGCGGCCGCCGCGCATGTCGCGGATCAGCGTGAAAACATGCCGGTAGCGATCGGGATAATTGGCCATCAGCCATTCGCGGAACAGGTCGCGCACCTCCAGCGGCAGCCGCAACAGCACGTAGCTCGCCTCCTTGACCCCGGCATGAACAGCCGCATCCGAGAATCCGTTCGATTTCGGAATCGTTCAGCGCGGGAATGACCGGCGCCACCATGACAGTGGTCGGAATTCCCGCCTCCGACAATTGCCGCAGCGCCTCGAGCCGCCGCGCTGGCGTCGAGGCACGCGGCTCCATGGTGCGCGCCAGCCTGGGATCGAGTGTCGTGACGGACAGCGCGACCTTGGCGAGGTTGCGTTTCGCCATCCGCGCCAGAATGTCGATGTCGCGGGTCACCAGCGCCGACTTGGTGACAATGCCGACGGGGTGCGCGGCACGCTCCAGCACTTCGAGAATGCCGCGCATGATCTTCCGTTCGCGCTCGATCGGCTGATAGGGATCGGTGTTGGTGCCGATCGCGATCATGCGCGGCTCGTAATCCTGCGCCGCCAGTTCCTTCTCCAGAAGCTGCGGCGCATCGGGCTTGGCGAACAGTCTGGTTTCGAAATCGAGCCCCGGCGACAGGCCGAGAAAGGCATGGGTCGGCCGCGCGAAGCAGTAGACGCAGCCATGCTCGCAGCCGCGGTAAGGGTTGATCGAACGATCGAAGCCGATATCGGGCGAATCGTTGCGGGTGATGACCTTGCGCGCGGTATCGACCGCGACCGTGGTCTTGAACGGCGGCAGTTCATCGAGGCTCTGCCAGCCGTCGTCGAACGCGACGCGCGCCTCGGCCTCGAAGCGCCCGCTGGCATTGGACTGCGCGCCGCGGCCACGCCGCCTTTCGCGCTCGATCGCAACCGCGAGCTCAGGAAAAGGAGAAGGCGCACCCGCCGGTTCGGAGGGCGCCGTGACCGGCGGGTGCTTGAGGGCATGTGAGGATGCTCGACTCATGCCCGGAACATAGCAGGTCATAAGAACAAATCAAGAACATCGAGCAACCTTCCACAACCGAAAAGGATTGACCCGCATTAAACGGTCCGGCGGCGTGCCTGCCGCAAATAGCTGCAACCGAAAGGCTGATTTGGATATGACAAGATGATAACAGTGCCGCGTTTTCCTCGCCTTAAGGCATCCAAGAGACCTCAATGCTGAGTGTCGTCATCGCCACCGAAGGCGTCGAACAGACCGCCGTTGCAACGCTGGCAGCACTGGTGCCAGGCGCCGCATCCGGCGTGGTGCGCGAGGTGCTGCTGGTCGACCGCGCCGGCACCGGCGTCATTGAGCGGGTCGCGGATGTCGCGGGCTGCCGTTTTTTGCGGTTCGAGGGAACGCATGCGGCGGCGCTGGCGGCGGGAGCCCGGCAGGCTCGCTCGCCATGGCTGATGTTCCTGCATGCCGGCGCCGTGCTGGACTCAGGCTGGATCGACGAGACTGCGCAATTTATCCAGCGGGTCTCGATCAGCGGCCAGCCCCGCGCCGGAATCTTCCGCTACGCCCGCTCACCCTATGCTGATGCCCGCCTGCGCGACGGCTTCAAGTTCATCGCGCGGATGATCGCCGGGCCATCGGCCGAACAGGGCTTGCTGATCGCGAAGGATCACTACGAACGGCTCGGCGGCTATGCGCCGGACGCCCGCCGTTCCGAGGCCAAACTGCTCCGGCGGCTCGGGCGCTCGTCGCGCACTTTGCTGCGGAGCCGGATCATGGTGGCGTAAGGCGCACCCATATACTTGCCAAAGTCAAAGAAATATTTGACAATGGCAATTGTTCAGGTGAGCCATGTCCCAGCAAAATTCCGACCGCCAGATATCAGCGGTGCGGGCCTTCAACCGCTTCTACACGCGCAAGCTTGGCGTTCTCGATCAGCAACTGCTGAAAAGCCCGTTCTCGCTGAGCGAGGCGCGGGTGTTGTACGAGATCGCTACCCTCGAAAACCCGGCCGCCAAGGAGATCGGGATCGAGCTTGGTCTCGATCCGGGCTACCTCAGCCGGATCATCCAGAATTTCGATGATAGCGGGCTGATTACCCGAACGCCGCTGCCCTCGGACCGGCGGCAACATCAACTCGGTCTGACCGCAAAAGGGCGTCAGGCCTTCGCCAAGCTCAATCGCAGTTCACACGACGAGGTCGCAGCGTTGCTCGCAGCACTGCCGGACGGCGGCCGCGAACGGCTGATCGGCGCGATGGCTGTGATCGAAAGGCTGCTCGGCGCGTCCGGCTGCTCGCTTCCGCCGGCGATCCTGCGCGACCCCCGACCGGGCGACATGGGATGGGTGGTGCAGAGCCACGGCTCGCTCTACGCCCGCGAATACGGCTTCGATTCCTCGTTCGAAAGCCTGGTTGCGGAGATCGTCGCGAAATTTCTCGCTTCGTTCGACGCTTCGCGGGAACGCTGCTGGATCGCCGAGCTCGATGGTGCCCAGGTCGGTTCGGTATTTCTGGTCAGGCACAGCGACGATGTCGCCAAGCTGCGGTTGCTGCTGGTCGATCCGGCCGGGCGCGGCCAGGGACTCGGCCAGCGGCTGGTCGCCGAATGCATGTCGTTTGCGCGGCAATGCGGCTATCGCAAGATCACGCTGTGGACCCAGAGCATCCTGGTCGCCGCCCGCAGGATTTATCAGGATGCCGGCTTCGTGCTGGTCGGCAGCGAGCCGCACCGCAGTTTCGGCCAAAGCCTGATCGGCGAGACCTGGGAACGTGAAGACCTGGGAACGTGAATTGTGAACCGGCGCGCCGATTCTGGTTGCATCAGGCCGATGCGCCTTTCGCCTTCGGCCGCCGCAGATGCTCGTCCAGCCGCGGCATGATCTCGACGAAATTGCAAGGCCGCGTGCGGTAGTCGAGCTGGGCGGCCAGGATGCCGTCCCATCCGTCGCGGCAGGCGCCCGGCGATCCCGGCAGGCAGAAGATGAAGGTGGCGCCCGCGACGCCGGCGGTGGCGCGGCTCTGGATCGTCGAGGTGCCGATCTTGGCGTAACTCAGCATGTGGAACGCGATCGAGAAGCCATCCATCCGCTTTTCGAACAGCGGCTCGATCGCCTCCGGCGTCACGTCGCGGCCGGTGAAGCCGGTACCGCCGGTCGTGATGATGACATCGACGCCCGCATCAGCGATCCATCTTTTGATGATGATGCGGATCGCATCGACGTCGTCGACGATGATCTCGCGCGCCGCGAGCCTGTGACCGGCCGCGATGAGCCGTTCCGCCAGCGTCGTTCCGGACTTGTCGTCCTCCAGCGAGCGCGTATCCGAAATCGTCAGCACCGCAATGTTGAGCGGCAGGAATTGTTTTGTTTCGTCGATCGAGGACATGACTTGTTCTTCTCGTCATGCCCGGCCTTGTGCCGGGCATCCACGTCTTAACGGTCTCCGCGGAAGCAAAGACGTGGATGGCCGGGGCAAGCCCGGCCATGACGATCGATGCCGTATCACAGACCCTCACTACACACCCGCGCCGAACGTGTTGCAGGCCTGCACCGTGCCCTGCTGATAGCCGGTCATGAACCATTGCTTGCGTTGCGCGGCCGAGCCGTGGGTAAAGAATCCGGCACCACCCGTCCGGTCGCCTGCCGCTGCAGCGTATCGTCGCCGATCGCGGACGCCGTCGTCAGCGCCGCATCGATGTCGCCGGCTTCGAGGAAGCCCGGCCGCTTCTTCTCCTCGCGGTTGACCCAGACGCCCGACAGGCAATCGGCCTGCAACTCGACCTTGACCTGCAGCGCATTGGTTCCGCCTTGCTGCCGGCCTGCTGCTGCAGCCGCGTCACCCGCGGCAGGATGCCGAGCAGGTTCTGGATGTGATGCCCGGCTTCATGGGCGATGATATAGGCCGCGGTGAACTTGCAGGCATTGCCCGAGCAGCCGTGAAACCGGGTCTCGACCTCGCGGAAAAATCCGGTGTCGAGAAAAATCTTCTGGTCCGGCGGGCAATAGAACGGGCCCATCGCCGACTGCGCCATGCCGCAGCGCCCGCCATTGGTGGCGTTGCGAAACAGCACGATGCGCGGACCCGTATAGGTTTGCCCGCTGGCCTGGAAGATTTCGCTCCAGCGATCGTCGATCTCGCCGAGAATGCCGGCGATCATGTTGCCCATCTCGTCGGTCGGCGCGCCGGTCTTGGCGGATGTCGGACCGGCGATCGGTTTGATAGGTCGGCGCCTGGCCCGCCGGTGAGAATTTCCGCGCCGCCGATCAGGATGCGCGGATCGATGCCGAAGGCGTAGCCGAGAAGGCCGAGCACGATGATGGTGCCGATGCCGAGCCCGCCGCCCCGCCGATCGGAAGACCGAAGCCGCCGCCGCCGCCCAATCCGCCGCCACTATCGTCGCGACGGTCTTCAATGTCGTCGCTGCGACGGAAATCATCGTAACGCATGGCGCTTTTCCCTCATTCCAACTTGCCGCAACCCGATCGCCGACACCCAACGCTGCGCCTACGTAAAATTTCCATTCCATTAATCAATAACCCGCCCGGCAAAAATTGCCTAGCGTGAAAGAATTACCCGGTTAAGTCGATTTTTACTTTGGCTCGTCAATGTATCGCCAGTCGGTTGTTTGGTCCCGCGTCGCCGGCTGCGTCGCCTGAGTCAGAGTATTTGAGTCATGGTTGTGTCGCGTCGCGGGGCGTCTGCAAAGGCGCCCCGCACTCAATTTGAGTCCCATCCGAGTGCTCGTATCGTCGTTGGCGATTGCGTCGCCGAGATGTCGAAACTGCCGGCCGGCTCGGTCGATCTGGTGTTTGCAGATCCACCCTACAACCTGCAGCTCAAGGGCGACCTCAAGCGTCCCGACGAATCCCATGTCGATGCCGTGAACAACGACTGGGACAAGTTTTCATCCTTCGCTGCTTATGACGATTTCACCCGCGCCTGGCTCTTGGCCTGCCGCCGCGTCATGAAACCGTCAGCGACGCTGTGGGTGATCGGCTCCTACCACAATATTTTCCGCGTCGGCTCGATCATGCAGGACCTCGGCTTCTGGGTTCTCAATGACATCGTCTGGCGCAAGACCAATCCGATGCCGAATTTCCGCGGCCGCCGCTTCACCAACGCCCACGAAACCATGATCTGGGCCGCGCGCGACGAGAAGGCCAAGGGCTATACGTTCAACTACGAAGCCTTGAAGGCCGCCAATGAGGACGTGCAGGCGCGTTCCGACTGGCTGATCCCGCTGTGCACCGGCGATGAACGCCTCAAGGGCAAGGACGGCAAGAAGGTCCACCCCACCCAGAAGCCCGAAGGCCTGCTGGCGCGGGTGCTGCTGTCGTCGTCGAAGCCCGGCGATCTGGTGATCGATCCGTTCAACGGCACCGGCACCACCGGTGCGGTGGCCAAACGTCTCGGCCGCAATTATATCGGCTTCGAACGCGACCAGAGCTACGCGACCGCAGCGGAAGCCCGTATCTCCGCGATCGAGCCACTGCCGGAAGCGACGCTGGCGCCGTTCATGACCGCGCGCGACGCGCCGCGGGTGGCGTTCTCCGAACTGATCGAGCGCGGCATGATTTCGCCCGGCACCAGGCTGGTCGATTCCAGGAAGCGGCACGGCGCCTTGGTGCGGGCCGACGGCGCCATCATGCTCGGCGACAAGGTCGGCTCGATCCACCGCATCGGCGCGGTGGCGCAGGGCTCGGGCGCCTGCAACGGCTGGACCTTCTGGCACAT
Organism: uncultured Pseudomonadota bacterium; assembly: GCA_963729395.1. Lineage (GTDB taxonomy): Bacteria > Pseudomonadota > Alphaproteobacteria > Rhizobiales > Xanthobacteraceae > Bradyrhizobium. Next base: position 225,766 of record CAVSOS010000021.1, read on the forward strand.
CGAGACCAACAAGGGCCTGCGGCTGATCGACGAGCTGCGCGCCGAAATCCGCTCCGGGATGGCGGCGGGCTAATTTCCCTTGCAGCATCTTGCGTCAATGGCCGCAGCTGCACGGCCGCTCTCACGAACTCGTCGGTTGCACACCCTGCAAAATTTGAGCATGGACAAGCCGTCCGCGGCCTTGCCGCCGCACACCGATTTTTCTCGACAACAAAGCAACAAGGGAGAATTCCGATGCTGAAATTTTATTTCAACGGCGCGCCGAACCCCAACAAGGTCGCGCTGTTTCTCGAAGAGTCCGGGCTTCCCTATCGAGCCGGTGCCGGTCGATACCCGCAAGGGCGATCAGTTCAAGCCGGAATTTCTCGCGGTCAATCCCAACGGCAAGGTGCCGGCGATCGACGATAACGGCGTGTTCGTTTTCGACAGCAACGCGATCCTGCTTTATCTCGCCGAGAAAACCGGCAAATTCCTAGCGCCGAACACGCCCGCCAACCGCGCGCAAACGCTGTCATGGCTGATGTTCATTGCCACCGGCATCGGCCCCTATTCCGGCCAGGCGGTGCATTTCAAGCACTTCGCGCCGAAAGACCTGGAATACGCCCATAACCGCTACCAGTTCGAGGCGCATCGCCACTACAGGATTCTCGACGATCACCTCGCCAGGAGCCGCTACATGGTCGGCGATACCTACACCATCGTGGACATGGCGCTTTGGGGCTGGGCGCGGCTGGCGCCGTTCGTGCTCGGTGACGATGTGTTTGCAAAATATCCCAACGTGAAACGGCTGGTCTATGAGGTTTCGGCACGGCCGGCAGCAACACGGGCGATCGCGCTCAAGGACAAGTTCGCCTTCAAGGCGGACATGGATGAGGAAGCGCGCCATATCATGTTCGGCCATCTCAAGACCAAGGCGGCCTGATCGTACCAGCTTCGGCCATTGAGGCGATCGAACGCGTTTCGCAGTTGCCCACTTCGGCCTGCCATGTCATGACGCCATCCACACCCGGGGCTTATTCATGACCGTTCTCATCGCCGGCGGCGGCATCGGCGGGCTGACGCTGGCGCTCAGCCTGCACCAGATCGGCGTTCCCGCCAAAGTCTTCGAGAGCGTGCCGGCGTTAAAGCCGCTCGGCGTCGGCATCAACGTGCTGCCGCACGCCGTGCGCGAACTGATCGAGCTCGGCCTGCTCGACCGGCTCGATGCATCGGGCGTGCGCACCAAGGAGCTGGCGTTCTTTTCCAAGCACGGCAAGCCGATCTGGAGCGAACCGCGCGGCATCGAGGCCGGCTATAAATGGCCGCAGTTCTCGATCCATCGCGGCACGCTGCAGCAGATCCTGCTCGATGCTGCGACCGAACGGCTTGGCGCGGCGAACATTCTGACCAGCCATCATCTCAGCGGCTGGTCGGAGACACCCGCCGGCGTCCGCGCCGATTTCATCGACAAGGCCGCCGGCAAGCCTGCGGGCAGCCATGACGGCACGCTTTTGATCGCAGCCGACGGCATTCATTCCGCGGTCCGCGAAAAACTCTATCCCTCGGAAGGCCCGCCGATCTGGAACGGGCGCATCCTCTGGCGCGGCATCACCGACAGCAATGCGTTTCTCTCCGGCCGCACCATGATCATGGCCGGTCACGAAATCCTGAAATTCGTCTGTTATCCGATCTCCAAAGAGCCGAACTCGTCCGGCAAATTCGCGATCAATTGGGTCGCCGAGCGGCACATGCCGCCGACCTATCAATGGCGGCGGGAGGATTATAACCGTAGCGCGAGGCTGGAGGAATTCCTGCCCTGGTTCGAGGATTGGCGGTTCGACTGGCTCGACGTGCCCGGCCTGATCCGCAACTGCCCGCACGCCTATGAATATCCGCTGGTCGACCGCGATCCGGTTGCGCAATGGACGTTCGGCCCGGTCACCCTGATGGGCGACGCCGCGCATCCGATGTATCCGATCGGCTCCAACGGCGCCTCGCAGGCGATCCTCGACGCCCGCGTCATCACCCGCGAGATCCTGGCGCACGGCCCGACCAACACAGCATTGGCCGCCTATGAGGCAGAGCGGCGGCCGGCCACCACCGAGCTCGTCATGCTCAACCGCCGCAACGGGCCGGAACAGGTGATGCAACTGGTCGAAGAACGCGCGCCGGATGGCTACAACGTCGTCACCGACGTGCTGTCGCAAAGGGAGCTGGAAGACATCGCCGCCAATTACAAGCGCGTCGCCGGCTTTCAGGTTGAAGGCCTGAATGCCAAACCGCCGATCGTGCAGTTAAAGGACACGGCGTCACAGGCCGGCGCACGCTAAAGCGCGATGGGATTGGGTTGAATCACCATCGCGCTTTAGGTTTTTGATTAAGCATGATCTTTTCGGAAAACCGCTGCACACTTTTCCGGATCATGCTCTAGCAGCGTAGCGCTATCGGATCGCCTTCGCCGTCTCGACCAGCCGGGCGCTCGTCGTCGCCGTAGCGAGCACGGTACCGTTCTCGGCGGTCAATCTTCCCGCGACGAAAGCAACCGTCTTGCCCAATTGCGTGACATTCGCCTCGCCCGTGATCGGCCCAACTTTCGCAGGCGCGAGAAAATTGACCGTCATGGTGATGGTCGCCGTGTAGAGCCGCCCCTCCGACATGATGAACACGGCCGGACCCATGGTGTCGTCGAGCATGGCTGACAGGATGCCGCCCTGGATGAAGCCGGCCGGATTGCAGAACTCCGGTCTGGCGTCGAAGCCGATCCGGACCCAGCCATCCCTCGGCCGGGCATCGAGCACATGCCAGCCGAGCAGTTTGGAACATGGCGGAGCTTCGAAGCGGTCGAGTGCGGTGCTGGTCATGGGAGCCTCTGTTCGGGCTCTTCGCTAGCCCAGGCCTGCTGACAGCATGGTGTCAGCAGGCTTTGTGCTGTCAGCAGGCTTGGGCGCTCGACCGCTCTAAAGATCGAGCCCGTGCGCGATCACCTTGCGCATGACATTCGGCAACGCTTCGTCCTGCAGCGTCGAAACCGGCACCCAGCGCATTCCCGCCGGCGCAGGCGCACGTGCGGGAGCGGTCGCCGTGTAGACCACGAGTTCAAGCGGAAAATGCGTGAAAACGTGGGTGACGATGCCGGCCTTGCGGCGCCAGCGCCCAATGCCTGCCAGCATTGGCGCCTGCTTTAATGCGGTCTTGTCGTCCTGCGCGGCGAGCCAGCTTGAGCCCGGCACTTCGGTCATGCCGCCGAGCAGGCCCTTTTCGACGCGGGTCCGAACCAAGAGTTCATCGCCGCGCGTGACGACGAACGCCGCACCACGGCGTAGCGCTCCGGTTTTCTTTGCCGCCTTGCGCGGATAGCTCTCCTGATCGCCCCGCGCCCGCGCCGCGCAACCGTCGTTCACTGGACACAGCGCGCAGGCCGGCTTTTTCGGCGTGCAGATCGAGGATCCCAGGTCCATCAACGCCTGCGCGCTATCGCCGGCGCGTGACTTCACGTCGCCGGCGCGCGTCTCCGCGTCGCCCGGGTGGGTTTGCCCCAGCAGCGTGGTCGCCAATTGCTTGATCAGCGGCTTGGCCTGCGGCAGCGGTTCCTCGACCGCAAACAACCGCGACACCACGCGCTCGATATTGCCGTCGACCGGCATGGTCCGGCGGCCGAATGCGATCGCAGCGATCGCAGCCGCGGTATAGGGCCCGATCCCCGGCAAGGCACGCAAACCTTGCTCGCTATCGGGAAACACGCCGCCATGATCGCGCAACACGGTGACCGCGCAGGCGTGCAAATTGCGCGCGCGCGAATAATAGCCGAGCCCGGCCCACATTCGCAGCACGTCATCGAGCGAGGCGCGGCCCAGCGCGTCGACGCCGGGCCAGCGCGCCAGAAATTTTTCGAAATACGGTCCCACGGTTTTGACGCCGGTCTGCTGCAGCATGATTTCCGACAGCCAGACGGAATAGGGATCGGCCTGTTCCCCGGGCGGCGGCCGCCATGGCAGCCGGCGGCGGTTGCGGTCGTACCAGTCCAGCAGCAGCGCGGGACATGCGCTGGCGGCCTGGTCGCGATCCGCTCGCGAAGCTTGCTTTCGCCTGACTGCGGCGCCTGATAGACTCATGCGGATATGTACCCAAAGCGTCCCTCGATGAACAAGCCCGGCCCGATCAGCGCCAAGCCGCTGTCCGTCCTGCTCAGCGACGTGTTTTCGGACGCCTATGCGAAGCAGGGATTTGCCGCGCGCGAGCTGGTGACGCGCTGGGCGGAAATCGCCGGCCCCGAAATATCCGCCCATTCCGAGCCCCTGAAGATCCAGTGGCCGCGGCCGGTGGAAGGCCAGCCGCAGGAACCGGCCACGCTGGTGTTGCGGGTGGAGGGGCCGATGGCGCTGGAAATCCAGCATGCCTCCGACGTCATCCTGCAGCGCGTCAACCGGTACTTCGGCTGGAGCGCAGTGGGTCGGCTGGCGTTGCGGCAGGCCCCGCTGTCGCGCCGGGGTCGGCCTCCGCCTCCCCGCGCCCCGGACCCGAAAGCCGTGGCCGAGGTCGCCGGGACGCTTTCGGCGGTCGAGGACGAGGCATTGCGGGCTGCGCTGGCGCGGCTCGGCGCCTCGATCAAGCGAAATTGAGGCCGCCGACAAGTCCGTCGATCCCGGCCTGCCATTGCCACAATCATGGTTTCAAGCTAGCGAACAGCCTCATTCTTTGGGTCCTCTGGGCGTGAACGCGCCAATCCGGGAGCAAACCGTTGATTATCACGCGCCGCGCTTTCACCGCCGCCCTGTCGCTGACCGGGCTTAGCCTGCTTGCCGGGTTCTCGCCGCTTCGCCTGATCGCCGACGCGATGGCGCAAGACGCTTCCGCAGTCGCCAAGCCGGTGTCGTTGCCGGATATGGCGCTTGGTCCGGCCAACGCCGCGGTAACCATCACCGAATACGCCTCCATGACCTGTCCGCATTGCGCGGCCTTCACCGAAAACGTGTTTCCAAAGATAAAGTCGGAATATATCGACACCGGCAAGGTGCGTTACGTGTTCCGCGAGTTCCCGCTCGACATCAAGGCCGCGGCGGGTTCGATGCTGGCCCGCTGCATCGCCAAGGGCGATTCCGGGAAATATTTCGCTGTCGTCGACATGCTGTTCAAGCAGCAGGCCGACTGGGTGATGAAGAACACCACCGAAACCCTGACGCGCATCGGCAAGCAGGCCGGCCTCAGCCAGCAGGCGGTCGAGGATTGCCTCAAGGACCAGGCGTTGCTTGACAAGATCAGCGCCGATCAGAAGTACGCCGGCGAAGTGCTGAAGGTCAATTCGACGCCGACCTTCTTCATCAACGGCGAGATGATCAAGGGCGAGAGCTCGTTCGAGGAGTTCGACAAGCGAATCAAGTCGCTGCTGAAGAGCTGATTGATTCGGCGGCGCTTCGTGGCACCCATCGTCTCCGGTTGGTTAGCCCGGGCGGGGACGACCCTGCCGGAATGTTTTTTTGCCAGCCGCAACATGGGCATCGGGGTAACCTAAGAGTCCGTCCGGAGACTTTAGGCCGGATTGCAGAGTTTTCTGAGCATGAGGCGGATTGATGCGAGGCGCAAGAACGCCAGAGCCTTTCGGTTGAGATTCTCCCAATCCTTGGCAAGCCTTCGGCAGCGATTGAGCCAGGCAATGGTACGCTCGACGATCCAGCGTTTGGGCAAGACCACAAATCCGCTGGCCTGATCGGAACGTTTGACGATTTCAATGTCGAGATGCGGCAGAACCTTTGCAAGCGCTTTCGCAAATTTCGGTCCTTGATATCCGCTGTCGGCGAAGAGCGTCTTCAAAAATGGAAACATGCCGAACAGTGTCGCCATGACGAGAACGCCTCCATCGCGATCTTGAATGTCGGCCGGATGAACGATGGCGTGGAGCAGGAGGCCTACTGTATCGACAAGAATGTGCCGCTTCTTGCCTTTGATCTTCTTGCCCGCATCGTACCCGTGCGGATCAATGCACGCCCCCCTTTTTCCGCGCTTTTCACGCTCTGGCTGTCGATGATGGCGGCGGTCGGACTGGCTTCCCGCTGCTCTCGTTCGCGACACTGTTCATAGAGCGCGTAGTGGATTCGTTCCAATGTGCCGTCATATGTCCACAGATCGAAGTAGCCGTAGACCGAGCTTTTCGGCGGCAGATCTTTCGGGATCGCGCGCCACTGACAGCCGGTAGAGAGAATGTACATGAGGCCGTTCACCACCTCCCGCATGATCACCGTGCGCTTGCCACCACCAGTTTTGCCCGGCGGGATCAGCGGTTCGACCAGTCTCCATTCGCCGTCGGTCAAATCGCTCGGATATCGCAACTTGCTGCGGTCGTAACGGGCGCGGTTCTTGCTCGTCCACATCGGTGACCCCTCCTCGAATCAGGCCACCACTCTTGAATCACAGATGATTCATATGATTCAAGAACTCTTCGGACAGACACTAAGCAAAAGCCTTGGGAAAAGCCCCGGCCGATGGTTGCCCTCCGGCTCCGGCGTCGCCATTGTCGTTGCCATCGGAGCCGCAAAACGCAACTCGCCCACACACCGACATTGCCTTCTATGGTATTGTCCCGGCAGGGAGATTCGCGCCCTGCCAACAGAGCATCGTGCCCATGAAACTCACGCGCCTTCGCCTTCACGGTTTCAAGTCGTTCGTTGAACCCACCGACTTCGTGATCGAAGCCGGACTGACCGGCGTGGTCGGGCCCAACGGTTGCGGCAAATCGAACCTGGTCGAGGCCTTGCGCTGGGCGATGGGCGAGACCTCGCACAAGTCGCTGCGCGCCGCCGACATGGACGCGGTGATCTTTGCCGGTTCCGGCAACCGCCCCTCGCGCAACCACGCCGAGGTGGTGATGACGATCGACAATTCCGATCGCACCGCGCCGGCGGCGATGAACGATCGGGAGATCCTGGAAATTTCGCGCCGGATCGAGCGCGACGCCGGCTCGGTCTATCGGATCAACGGCCGCGACGTGCGCGCCCGGGATGTGCAGATCCTGTTCGCGGATGCCGCCACCGGCGCGCGTTCTCCGGCACTGGTTCACCAGGGCAAGATCGGCGAGATCATTCAGGCCAAACCGGAACAGCGCCGCCGCGTGCTGGAAGATGCCGCCGGCGTCGCCGGCCTTCACGCCCGCCGCCACGAGGCCGAATTGCGCCTCAAGGCCGCCGAAACCAACCTTACACGCGTTGAGGACGTCATCGGTCAGCTGGCCGGACAGATCGACGGCCTGAAGAAGCAGGCCCGGCAGGCGATCCGCTACCGCGAGGTCGCGGCCAAGGTCCGCAAGGCCGAAGCGATGCTGTTCCATCTGCGCTGGCTGGAGGCCCATTCCGACGTTTCCGAAGCCGCGCATACCCACGACCTCAATGTCCGCGAGATGGCCGAACGCACCCGCGAACAGGCCGAGGCGGCCCGCATCCAGGCGGTGCGCGCCTCCGAACTGCCGGCATTGCGCGAAGCCGAGGCCCGTGCCGCCGCCGGACTGCAGCGGCTCACCAACGCGCGCGAAACCCTCGACCGCGAGGAAGAGCGCGCGCGGGAACGCGTTGCCGAGCTCGACCGCCGGCTGACGCAATTTTCGGCCGATATCGCGCGCGAGCAGCAGCAGACCTCCGACGCGGAGGTGGCGCTGCAGCGGCTCGATGCGGAAGACACCGAATTGAAAGACGAGATCAAATCGCGCGTTGAAAAACGCAGCGGCGTCGATGAACGGGTGTCCGAAGCTGAAGCGACCTTGGCCGCCGCCGAGCGCCTGTTTGCCGAGCTGACTACCGTTCTTGCTGACCTCACCGCCAAGCGAAACCAGCTCGAGGCCAGCGTACGCGCCCACCGCGACCGGCTGGCGCGGCTGGATCAGGATATCGCCAACGTCCAGACCGAAGAGCAGAAGCTGGCGCAGGAAACCAGCGGCCTCGGCGATCTCGCCATGCTTGCCGATGCGATGGCGACCGCACAGCAGAACCTGGCGGAATCCGAGGCCGCGGCACAGGGCAGCGAAGCCGGCCACGTCGCCGCGCGCTCGAGGTTGGAAGCCGCCCGCGCGCCGCTGAACGAAGCCGACAAGCGCGTGCAGCGGCTCGAGACCGAAGCCCGCACCATCTCGAAACTCGTCAATGGCGAAACCAAAAACCTCTGGCCGCCGATCATCGACGGCGTCACCGTCGCCAAGGGATATGAAAAGGCCCTTGGCGCAGCCCTGGGCGACGATCTCGACGCGCCGGTCGACCCGTCGGCGCCGATGCGCTGGACCAATGCCGGCGTCACCGAAGGCGATCCTGCGCTGCCCGAGGGTGTCGAGGCGCTCGCCTTGCATGTCGAAGCGCCCTCCGAACTGGCGCGACGCCTCGCGCAAATCGGCGTCGTCGCCAAGGAGCGCGGCGCTGAGCTGGTATCGCGACTGAAGACCGGCCAGCGGCTGGTGTCTCCGGAAGGCGACGTCTGGCGCTGGGACGGATTTGTCGCCGCGGCGCACGCGCCGACCGGCGCGGCGCGGCGCCTGGCCGAGCGTGCCCGGCTGGTCGACATCGAAAACGAACTTGAGCAGGCCCGCGTCGACGCATCGGCCAAGCGTCAGGCGCTGGAAGCCGCCGAGGCCGAACTCAGGTCCGCATCGGCCGGCGAGAGTTCGGCGCGCGACGCATGGCGCGCCGCCCAGCGCGAGGCCGACGCCGCGCGCGAACGCCATGCCAATACCGAGCGCGAGATCAATCGTCATGCCGCGCGGAAGTCGGCGCTGACCGAAGCCCACAGCCGCCTCAATGCCGACCGTGCCGAGGCCCATGCCGCGCACGAGAGTGCCACCGCGTCGCTGGCCGAATTGCCGCCCAGCCTCGACACCGAAACCCGGCTCGCCGCCGTTCGCACCGACATCGACGGCCATCGCCGGCTCGCCGCCCAGGTGCGGGCCGAAGCGCAGGCGCTGGCGCGCGAGGCCGAACTGGCGGACCGCCGGCTGCAGGCGATTTTGGCCGAACGAAGCGAGTGGCAAAATCGCCGGCAGAGCGCGGCCTCGCAAATCGCCACCATCGAAGCCCGCGTTACCGAGGTCACCGCCGAGCGCGCCGAACTCGACAATGCGCCGGCACTGTTCGCGGAAAAACGCCGCGCGCTGATCAGCGAAATCGAATCGGCCGAAAGCGCGCGCCGCGTCGCAGCCGACGCGCTGGCGGCGGCCGAGAACGTGATGGCGGAAACCGACCGCGCCGCCAAGGCTTCACTCGAAGCGCTGTCGAGCGCGCGCGAAACCTGCGCCCGCGCCGAGGAGCGCATGGATGGCGCGAAGCGCCGCCTGGTCGATATCGAGCGCGAAATCCACGACATGCTGGAAGTCGAGCCGCAGGGCGTGGCCGCGCTCGCCGAAATCCAGCCGGACACGGAATTGCCGCCGCTGTCGGAGATCGAGGAAAATCTCGAAAAGCTGCGCCGCGACCGCGAGCGGCTCGGTGCGGTCAATCTGCGCGCCGAGGAAGAACTGCGCGAGGTCGAAGCCCAGCATACCTCGCTCACCACCGAACGCGACGATCTGGTGGAAGCCATCAAGCGGCTGCGCCAGGGCATCCAGAGCCTCAACCGCGAGGCCCGCGAGCGGCTGTTGACCTCGTTCGAGACCGTCAACAGCCATTTCAAGCGGCTGTTCGTCGAACTGTTCGGCGGCGGCGAGGCGGCGCTGCACCTGATCGAGAGCGACGATCCGCTGGAGGCCGGGCTTGAAATCATCGCCAAGCCGCCGGGCAAGAAGCCGCAGACCCTGTCGCTGCTTGTCCGGCGGCGAGCAGGCGCTGACGGCGCTGGCGCTGATCTTCGCGGTGTTCCTGACCAATCCTTCGCCGATCTGCGTGCTGGACGAAGTCGACGCGCCGCTCGACGATCACAACGTGGAACGGTTCTGCAACCTGCTGCACGAGATGACCGGCTCGACCGAAACGCGCTTCATCATCATTACCCACAACCCGATCACCATGGCGCGGATGAACCGGCTGTTCGGCGTCACCATGGCCGAACGCGGCGTGTCGCAACTGGTCTCGGTCGATCTCGAAGACGCGGTGAAGATTCTCGACCAGCACGTGGCGTGAGTCGCCACCGCATCCGTTGACGCCATCATCCGCCACCGGGTCGGCGCGGCGCGCCGCCCGATGACAGGCTCCAGCGGATGGTCCAGTATGTCGCGCCGTTTATGTCGCTCTCTATCGTCACGGAATACTGGATGCCCCGCTTTCGCGGGGCATGACACACGTAGATGACCGCTCCCGACCTTCCTGCCGAACTGAAGGCAGTACTCGACGCCAAACTGCATGGTCTCTCGCGCCAAGACGCGGCCGGACGCGCTGCCCTCATCTCGCAGACCTATCGCGGCGGCGGCGGCTCCGGCGCAATCCGGTCCGAGACCGATGCGCTCGCCTATGCGCTGGCGCGGATGCCCGCGACCTATGCCGCGGTGACGGCAAGCCTGAACGCGCTTCGCGAGATCACGCCTGATTTTGCCCCCGAAAGCCTGCTCGATGTCGGCGCCGGGCCGGGAACCGCGACATGGGCCGCGGCCGAGGCATTTTCCTCGCTGCGAAGCTTCAGCCTGCTCGACGCCAATGCCGCCTTGCGCGCGCTGGCGCTCGATCTCGGCCGCGACAATATCCGCCTGCGCAACATGACCTACCAACGCGGCGAAGCCTGCGACGCGCTGGCAGATGCCGAGCCGGCCGATCTCGTCGTGGCAAGCTACATGATCGGCGAGATCAACAGCGCCCAACAAAAAACGCTCACTGAGCTGATGTGGGCAAAGACCCGCGCTGCGCTCTTGGTCGTCGAGCCGGGCACGCCGGCGGGCTATGCTAGAATCATCGCGCTGCGGGAGCAGTTGATCGCCTCTAGCGCACATGTCGCTGCCCCCTGCCCGCACGACGGCAAATGTCCGCTCACGCCGCCGGACTGGTGTCATTTCGCCCAGCGCCTGCCCCGCTCGCGCGCGCACAAGCAGATCAAGGGCGCCGAACTTCCCTTCGAGGACGAGAAATTCGCCTATGTCGCGCTGACGCGCGCCCCGGCCATGCCGTCTCGCACCCGCGTGCTGGCGCAACCCGATGTGACCAAGGTCGAGGTGACAGCGAAGCTCTGCACCTCGCGCGGTCTCGTCATTTCAAAAGTGCCCCGCCGCGCCAAGGCGGACTATGCCCGCGCCCGGCGCTGGCGGTGGGGCGATGCGGTGATGGAAGAAGGCTGATCGCCCGGCCTCCGTACCCCGGATGCTGCGCAGCGCGTCGCACTTGCGGCGTGGTGCGCTGCTGATCCGGGGCCCACCTTGTCCTGGCATGAGGCTGGGTCCCGGCTCTGCGAAGCGGCGCTACGCACCGCATCGCGTCCGGGACACGTAGTCGCCTTTATCCCTTGAACTTATCCCGCCTTGCGCCCGACCAAGGGCATACCCACCTCGTAGCGGCTGCCGCGCGGGGCTTTTTTCGCTTATGTTACCCGCATTCGGTATCTCACCAGGAGTCACTTGCCATGTCGTCCGGCTGGATCGTTCTCGGCGTTATCGTCATTCTCGTGCTTTTCGCTCTTGCCGCCTACAATCGGCTGGTCGCGCTCGGTCAGCGCGTGAGCCAGGCCTTCGCCGACATCGACGTGCAGCTCAAGCAGCGCCACGACCTGGTGCCCAACCTGGTGGAGACCGTGAAGGGCTACGCCGCGCACGAGCGCGGTACGCTCGATGACGTCATCAAGGCCCGCAGTGCTGCGATCTCCGCGCAGGGACCGGGACAGGTTGCGGCTGCCGAAAACCAGTTGAGCGGCGCGCTCGGCAAGCTGATCGCGCTGTCCGAGGCTTATCCGGATCTCAAGGCCAATGCCAACTTCCAGCAACTGTCGAGCGAATTGTCCGATCTCGAGAACAAGATCGCCGCCAGCCGCCGCTTCTTCAACAACGCGGTTCAGGAATACAACACCGGTATCCAGCAGATGCCGGCGGCGCTCTTCGCCGGAATGTTCGGCTTCACCCGCAAGGATTTCTTCGATCTCGGCGCCACCCGCACCGAAGTCGAAACCGCGCCGACGGTGAAGTTCTGAGGTGACGCCCGCCTATTTCAGCCCTTCCGGAGCTCGCCGCTTCGCGACGTCCCGGAATGACCGCCTCTAGCAGAACCGCGCAACATGGCCGCGTATGGTCTTTACACGCACATCGCATCGAACAAATTCCGTTCGATGCTGCTGCTCGCCGGGCTGTTCGTTCTGGTCTATGTCATGGTCTATGCCGGCGCGCTGATCGCCGAAGTGATGATCGATAGCGGCAGGTCTGCAGATTACTACCTGACGGCGGCCTCGCGTGACCTCGTGAAGGATTTTCCGCTGGCGACGGGCGCAGCCTTGCTGTGGATCGTGATCGCCTATTTCTTTCACCAATCGATCGTCGATGCCGTGACCGGCGGCGAGGACGTGACCCGGCAGCAGCAGCCCCGGCTCTACAACCTGCTCGAAAACCTGTGCATCTCGCGCGGCATTCCGATGCCGAAGCTGAAGCTGATCGATGGCGACGCACTGAACGCCTACGCGACCGGGCTCAACCAGCGGCAATATGCCGTCACTGTCACCACCGGCCTGTTGAAGGCGCTCAACGATCAGGAGATCGAGGCGGTGCTGGGCCACGAACTCACCCACATCCGCAACGGCGACGTGCAACTGATGGTGATCGCGGTGATCATCGCCGGCGCGGTCGGCTTCTTCGCCGAGCTGTTTTTCCGCAGCTTCACCAACTTTGGCTGGGGTTACGGCCGCGGCCGGTCATGGTCGTCTTCGTCGTCCTCCTCCTCCTCGGACCGCGAAAACCGGGGATCCGGCGGCGGCGCGGTCATTGTCATCATTGTCGCGGCGGCGCTGATCGGGCTGGCGTGGCTGTTGTCGCAGGTGGTCCGGCTGGCGCTGTCGCGATCGCGCGAGCTGCTCGCCGACGCCGGATCGGTCGAACTGACAAAGAACCCCGATGCCATGATCTCGGCGCTGCGCAAGATCGAGAACCGCGGCGAGCTTCCGGGTGCCACCTCCGCGGTGATGGAATTGTGCGTCGACAATCCGCGCGAGGGTTTTGCCGACCTGTTCGCGACCCATCCATCGGTGGATTCCCGGGTCCGGGCGCTGGTGAAATTCGCCGGTGGACACGATCCCGGGCCTCTGGCCTTGCCGTCGGATATGGAGCCGGACGATCGGCCGCAGGGGCCGGCTGCCGGTCAAGCTCCGCCGCCCCTGCCATCCGGCCCGTGGGGCAGCGCCAGCGATTCTGACGGCGATGCAGGCGGCGCATCGCGCGGTCCCTCGCAAGACGCATCTCGTGGTCCATCTCAAGGTCCTTGGGGCAGTCATGCCGGCCCGTGGGGCACGTCCGGCTAGGCCGGCCTGGCGTGCGCAGAGCGATGGCCCCCGGCTGTCATCGGATCGGCGAGCCGCGCTTTTCCGGTGACAGGCTCCGGCGGACCAGCCAGCATTCCCGAGCAGAACGATGGAACCGAATTGCCGCGGCATGCCGGACACCCGCGCGAATATGGCGGCGATTTTGCTACAGCATCGGGCATTTCGCCCCGAAAATGCGGCTTCGGACGGCGGTTGCAGTGTTAACGACATCGGCAGGATTAACCCTAACCGGCCGCCTAATGAATTGAATTCCCCCTTGTTTCTGCCATGTTCGCGCCCAAAGCAGGGATGGGGATTTTCCGATCGCATGCGTATCCCTCGATGATCGGGATTCGAAGGGCATAAGGGCAATTCATGGCGAAGCCGGTAGTGATTGTGGTAGGCGCTGACAAGGGCGGGGTCGGCAAGACCACCGTGTCGCGTACCCTGCTTGATTATTTCAGTGCCAACAACGTACCCACCCGCGCGTTCGATACCGAATCGCCGCGCGGCACCCTGAAGCGCTTCCATCCCGACCTCACCGAGATCGTCGACATGACGACGACGTCGGATCAGATGAAGATTTTCGATACGCTGAACTCGTCAAGCCCCTCGGTCACCGTGATCGACGTCCGCGCCGGCCTGCTGTCGCCGGCACTGGCCTCGTTGCGCGATATCGGCTTTCTCGATGCCGCAAAGTCCGGCCAGATCACCTTTGCCGTGTTCCATATCCTGGGGCCCTCGATCGCCTCGCTGGACGAGATCGCGGAGACCGCGAACTTCATGCACGGCGCGAAATACTTCCTGGTCAAGAATTTCATCAACAACACCCAGCTTCTTCCAGTGGGACCAGGCGACCTACAATTCCTATTTCCACCGCATCAAGGACGCCACCGAGCTCACCATCCCCAAGCTCAACGAAATGGCCTACGAGCAGGTCGAGGTGGCATCCGTGCCGTTCCTCAAATTCGTCGCCAACAAGGGCACTGCAGGACGAGGCCGCGAACTATTCGTTCGTGCTGCGCGGCTATGTCCGCCACTGGCTGGCCAACGTCTGGAGCGAATTCGACCGCATCAAGCTGACCGACCTGGTCGGCGGCTCCGGCAAACCGAGCCGCGCGGCGGCGAAAAATAATTGCCGGCCGAATGCTAATTGGGCTGGATTAGGCGCCAGATTCGCCTGATATAGCGCCGATGCGCCGCACGCCCGTCTACATCATCTGCTCGCCCCGCCCGCTGGTCGGCAAGACGCTGATCGCGCGGCTGCTGAGCGAATTCCTGCTGCTGAAAGACGGCACGGTGGCGGCGTTCGACATCAATCTGAAAGAGCCGTCGCTGCTCGATTATCTGCCAGATATCACCGAGACCGCCGAGGTCGACGATACCTTCGGCAAGATGGCGCTGATGGACCGCCTGATCGTCGATGACGGCGTCTCCAAGGTGATCGATCTCGGCTTTCACGCCTTCGACGAATTCTTCAAGATGTCCGAGGAAATCGGATTCATGAAGGAGGCGGCGCGGCGCGGCGTCGCACCGGTCATCCTGTTCGTCGCCGACACCGACCGCGTCTCGGCGCGCGGCTATCCGATGCTGCAGCAACAAATTCCCGCAACCGCGCTTGTGACCATCGATAACGAACATGTTGTGCGCGGCGAGTTGCCGCCTGCGTTTTCGCACGGCCGCGTGCTTCGCATCGCCGCCTTGCCGGTATTCCTCAAGACCTATATCGACCGGCTGACGTTCTCGTTTACCGGCTACCTTCGCCACGAGAAGGATTCATCGACCGAACTGCATCAATGGATTCGCAGGAACTACCTCAGCTTTCGCGAACTCGAGCTGAGCCTGATTTTGCAGAGGTCGTGAGGTTTGTCGGGTCGAGCGAGGTGAAAATTCTCAATGCCCGTCGAACGCCATCAGCGTGCGTACCGGCACATCCATCGCGCGCAATTTCGCTGCACCGCCGAGGTCCGGCAGGTCGATGATGAAGCAGGCCGCGACCACATTGGCGCCGATCTGGCGCATCAGCTTGACCGCGCCCTCCGCGGTGCCGCCGGTGGCGATCAGATCGTCGACCAGGATCACGCGCTCGCCGGGATGAATGGCGTCGGCGTGCATCTCCATTTCATCGATGCCGTATTCCAGCGAGTAGGCGATACGCACGGTGGTGTGCGGCAGCTTGCCCTTCTTGCGGATCGGCACGAAACCGGCGGAGACCTGATGCGCCACCGCGCCGCCGAGAATGAAGCCGCGCGCCTCGATGCCGGCCACCTTGTCGATCTTGTTGCCGGCCCACGGCTGCACCAGCTCATCGACCGCGCGGCGAAACGATCGCGCGTCGCCGAGCAGCGTGGTGATGTCGCGAAACAGGATACCCGGCTTCGGATAATCCGGAATGGTGCGGACGGCAGCCTTCAAATCGTGCTCAAAAGTCATCGGTGTCTCTTTCAGGTGTCTGTTCGCCATCATCCATTGATCGGTACGCCAAGCCGGAACGCGTTCTCCACAATGCGCAGGCCGACTTCGCCGCCGAGCGACATCAGGAACTCCGGGTGAAACTGCACGCCGCCGACCGGCAAGGTTTTGTGCTCGATCGCCATCGCCACGCCGTCTTCGGTGCTCGCCGTCACCGCAAGCACGTCGGGCATGCTATCGCCCTCAACATACAGCGAATGGTAGCGGCCGATCACGATCTCATTGGGCAAATTCCGCATCAACCGGCCGCCGCGCACCTGAACCCGCGACGGCCGCCCATGCGCCGGCTGACCGAGTTGCCCGAGTTGGCCGCCAAAATACTCGCCGATCGCCTGCACACCAAGGCAGACGCCGAAGATCGGCAGCTTGCTTGCCGAGTGCGGCCTCGATGGTTTTGGCAATGCCGAAATCTTCCGGCCGCCCCGGCCCCGGCGACAGCACCAGCAGATCGTAGTTTTGCGCATCGAGCATCTGCTGCGCGTGGACATGCCTGACCACGGTGACGGCGGCGCCGACCTGCCGGAAATAGTCGGCCAGCATGTGCACGAAACTGTCGTCGTGATCGATCAGCAGCACCCGCTTGCCGGATCCCGTGGCATCCGGCGCGAACGCCGACAGCGGCTTCGGCGGATCGCCGCGCAACGCCTGAAACAGCGCGGCAGCCTTGACCTGGCATTCACGGTCCTCGGCGGCGGGATCCGAATCGAACAGGCAGGTCGCGCCGACCCGCACCTCGGCCAGGCCGTCCTTCATCCGGATGGTGCGAATCGTCAGCCCGGTATTGATGCTGCCGTCGAAATTCACCGCGCCGATCGCGCCGGCATACCAGCGCCGCGACGATCGCTCGTGATCCTCGACGAACTGCATCGCCCACAGTTTCGGCGCGCCGGTCACCGTCACCGCCCAGGCGTGGGTCAGGAACGCATCGAGCGAGTCGAAGCCCGGCCGCAGCATGCCTTCAACATGATCGACGGTGTGAAACAGTTTCGAATAGGTTTCGATCTGCCGCCGCGCCAGCACCTTGATGGTGCCGGGCACGCAGACGCGCGCCTTGTCGTTGCGGTCGACGTCGGTGCACATGTTGAGTTCGAATTCGTCTTTCTCGGAATTCAGCAATTGCCTGATCTGCTCGGCGTCCCCGATCGCATCGACGCCGCGCGCGATGGTGCCGGAAATCGGGCAGGTCTCGACCCGCCGGCCGTCGCAGCGCACGAACATCTCCGGCGACGCCGACACCAGAAATTCCCCGTCGCCGAGATTCATCAGCGCGCCATAGGGCGACGGATTGATCCGGCACAGCCGCTGGAACACTTCAGCCGGCGAGCGCTCGCAGGGTTCGGCGAATAATTGCCCCGGCACCGCCTCGAACAGATCGCCGCGCGCGAACGCCGCACGCGCGGTTTCCACCGTGGCCTGATACTCGCCGGAAGCGTGATCGGAAAATCCCTGCCGCGGCGTCTTCGCATAGACGCTTTCGGCGGTGGTGCGCGGCAGACCCGCCGTGGACGCCCCCTTCCAGGCAAAATCGTAGCTCAGGACCACGCCGCGCCCGGTGGCGCGATCATAGGCCAGCAGGCGATCCGGCACGTAAAGTACGATGTCGCGCTGGTCGCTCTCCCGCGCGCGCTTCTGCACGAGATCCTCGATCTGGAACACGAGATCGTAGGCGAACGCGCCGAACAGGCCGAGCAGCGGATCATCATTGGCGCCGAGCGCCGCCACCAGGTCGCGCACCAGCGACATCACGCTGGCGCGCCGGGTGCGCTGGTCTTCATCGACCGGCGCCGCCCCGCGGACGATACGACCGGCGAGCCGTGTCGGGTCTTTCTTCGTGATGACGACGCAGGGCTCGCGCAGGACATCGCCGAGGAACGCGATCAGCACCTGGCCGCGCTCGTTCAAGGCCCGGAGCGAAAAGTCGGACCCGGCGGTTTCCAGCTGCAGCGGCGGGTCGGAAAAGCCGAGATCAAAGCTCTCATAGCGGCCCGGCACCGTGGTGCCCGACGACAGCACCACGCCGCGGCGGCGATCCAGCAGGTCGATCAGGTCGTCGAGCCTTTTGGCGTCGCCGGTGAACTGCTCCACCGACCGCGACACCAAAAGCCCGCGATGGGTGTGGTACTCGCTGTGAGCCGGCAGGGAGAAGGCTGTCCTGTTCATGTGATCCTCTTACGAAACTTGCCGAGGAAACGCCACACAGGACAAACGAAAAGGCCGTCGCGCTGCGATGACGGCCTCTGACGATTGAAGAAAATGAAATCGCACCGGCCACCTCTTCAGAAGGTGCGCCACCAGAGACGGCTCTCGCGGATGACGGTGTTCATGGCGGCGGTAGACACCATGGCCGGACGGATACGTCAAGGGACGATCAGCGGTCGTCGCGCCTGACCGCGGACCGGTTTCCGATGCATCTTTTGGTATTGAGACCCATAAAATGCGTAGGATTCAGCTCCAAGACACCATTGAGAAGCGGAGGCGCGCGATGCCGTTGCAGGGCTCTGGGATATGTCGGGTTCGGATCGAGCGCTCTCGACGACTGGCGGCAGTTCGGGACCGGACTGGTCGGCCTGCAGGCGGTCGAGCGCGGTCAACTTCCCTGCTGGCATTCCGGATGGACGACCGCAAGCAGCGCATCGTCATCGACCGCTCGATGGCCGAGGGCGCGCGCTTCTTCGGCTGGGAGGTCGCCGATGCTGCTGCACTGGATGCGCTCGCGGCCCGGCTGGAGAGCAGCCGAGGTCGAGGTTATCGCCGAGCCACAGGCGCTCGCCGACGCCAGGCGCGTTGGCGGCCTGATTTCGTTCCGGGATCCCGCCGGCAATCGCCTCGAGGCATTTTACGGCGCTGAGATCGACGAGACGCCGTTCAGCCCGGGCCGCTCGATCTCCGGCTTCCGCACCGGTCCTCTCGGCCTCGGCCACGCCGTGCTGACGGTTGAAAATATCGACGCGGTGATGCCGTTCTACGTCGATTTGCTCGGCTTTCGGCTCAGCGACTACATGCAGAAGCCGTTTCGCGCCTACTTCTTCCATATCAACGCGCGCCATCACAGCCTCGCGCTTGATCGAGACCGGCCGTAACGGCATGCATCATCTGATGGTGGAGCTGTTCTCGCTCGACGATGTCGGCCAGTCCTACGATGTCGCCTTGAGCCGAGCAGGAACGCGTCAGCGTCACGCTCGGACGGCACACCAACGACCTGATGACCTCGTTCTACGCGAAAACGCCGTCGTCCTTCATGGTCGAGTGCGGCTGGGGCGGCCGCGAGATCGATCCGCCGATCTGGCAACCGTTCGAACTGAAGGACGGCCCGAGCCTGTGGGGACATGAGCGCGTGTGGTTGCCGCCCGCCGACCGCGAAGTGGCGCGCGAGATGCGGATGCGCGCGGCAGCGGCCGGCCTGCGCGCGCCGGTTCAGGTCATGGACGGCAATTACAAGCTGATGTCGGGCACTTGCGCATGGTGGGACGGGGTGAACAAGTCCTGATAATACGGGTCGTCCCGGCGAACGAGCCTGTGAACCTATCTGAAGGCGGGCGCCTGCGGGCGGCGGGTAATGTTGGGGAGGCAATCCGGTTTCACGCTGCGGAAGCAGGCATTGCCCTCAAGCGCAGGGCAATGGTGAGGTTGTGGGCGAGCGCGTGCCACAGCCCGATCGCTTGCACCTTGGCAAGTCCTCGCACCAGAAGCGTGCCGAAGCCCCGGTTCTTGAGGTTTGCGTTGACCCGTTCGATCCGTCCCCTCTTTTTCATGATCGCCTCTGCCTCGTTCGTGGTCATCCGCTGCCGCCAGTCCTTGATCGTCTGCGGCTCTTTTTCTCGCTGCTTTTGCCGCGCCAGCAGCGTCTTTGGCTTGACGTCGGTGCGATCCCTGGGTGGATGAATGTAGACGCCGACGGGCGTTTCAGGCCGGTTGCTGAGGGTTGCAATATCATCGATCTGCGCGAAGCCGGTGTCCGCCAGCACGCGTTTGATCGGCCGCCCGAGCCGTTGCTCGCTCGCCTCGAACATGGGCCGCACCAGACCGCTGTCGTTGCGCCGGTCCGTCGCCATGATCGCGGTGACGAAGCCATGATCCGTCGTTGCTGCAATCTGCACATTGTAGCTCGCCCGCACCGCTCCGTCCGCGCACCGCATGCGCCGCGCCTGCGGATCGGTGAGCGACGCCCGTGCCTCTTTTTGCTTGGCTACCTCTTTCGGGCTCTGCTTGGCGCGTTTGGCTTTCTCCGCTTCGATCTCGGCCAGTTTGGCACGTGCCTTTTCGATCCGCTCCTGCGTCTCGCGCAGGCCTCGTGCCCGCGCCGCTTGGGTGCGCTTGGAACTCGCCGCCGGGTCCGCATCGACCTCGGCTTTCAAGGCGACGACACGGGCCTTCGCGGCCGCCTCCGCCTCGTCCAGACGCAGCGCGCGCTTGTACGAACTCTTGCCCGCAGAAGCTTTGATTTTGGTGCCGTCGACAACGATCTCGTCGGCGTCAAACAGTCTCTCCGCCATGAACACTGCCAGCGTTTCGGTGAGCAGAGCGTCGAGCACATCGGCATGCGCCACCCGGAAGTCCGCAAGCCCGTGGTAGTTGACCGGCACGCCGCACGCGACCCAGCGATAGGCCAGATCCTGGCTGGTCAACCGGTCCAGTTCCCGCGCCGAGCCAACCCCGTCCATCGTCGCCAAAAGCCACAACGCAAACAGCACACGCGGGTCGGCGGCAGGCCGACCCGCCGTCCCCTCACGCGCTTCGACCTTGTCGTAAAGCACCGTCAAATCGAGCGTCTCGACGAACCCCACCACCAATCGCGCACGATGGTCCGGTGCCAACCAGCCATCCGGATTGATCAGGTCCCACGACAGTTGGGCCCGGTTCGCAACCACAACCCGAGCCTTGCCTCGTCCCGCCATGTTTCTGATCCATCAAAACTGTCGCTGCCCACACCTCCAGTAAATCACAGTTCGTCGGAAATTGAGACGATTTCTTCACAGGCTCGAACGCCGGGACCCATAACCGCCGGCGTTCATGATTGCGGAAGTCGTCGAACTTTTTCTGAGAGGGCACAGCTTATGGGGTCCCGGCTCAAGGCCGGGACGACGACTTGGCGTTCACCGCATTCACCCCAGATGCTTTTTGAAAAAATCGGTGGCGCGGCCCCAAGCCAGTTCGGCGGCCTTGCGATCGTGCACCGATTGACGCTGCTCGTTGACGAAGGCGTGCTCGGCGTCATAGCGGAACAGTTCGAGCGACTTGCCGGCGGCTTTCATTCCGCTCTCGAAGGCACTGACCAGTTGCGGCGTGCACCAATCATCCTTGTTGGCAAAATGGGCCTGCAGCGGAATTTTGATGTCGGCAGGTTTCGCCGCCTGCTCCGGCGGAATGCCGTAGAACACGACGCCGGCGGTCAGTTCGGGAATTTTGGCAGCGCCGATGATGGTCACGGCCCCTCCGAGGCAGAAGCCGGTCAGGCCGACCTTGGCGCCGTTCTTGCCGAGATAAAGCGCGGCACCGCGCACGGTCTGCGTGGTGGCGTCGATGAAATCCAGTGAGTTCATCTCTTTGCCGGCGGCATCGGTGTCGTGATACGGCACCACCTTGCCCTTGTAGAGATCAGGCGCCAGCGCGTCGAAGCCGGCCACCGCAAAGCGGTCGCACAGGCCCTTGATCTGTTCCGAAAGCCCCCACCATTCCTGGATTACGATCACGCCCGGCGCGTTGCCGCGGGCGGCGTTGGCGAGATAGCCGTTGGCGTCCTTGCCGTCCGGACGCTTGAACGAGATGCTGGTACCCATGGGTTCCTCCGGTCATTTTCTTAAAAGGGGTGGCGGATTGGCGGCTATCTTGTCCGCACTGCGATCAGGAAGCAATCATCGCGTCTGCGACAGGTGTTTCACCCAACAAAAAAGCCCCGATCGGGGCTTTTTCAATTTTGCGTCATCAACCCGCAAAAGTCAGTGCGCGTTGGCCCAGACCTTCTTCTTGGTGAAGTACAGCAGACCCGTAAGCAGAATCAGGAAGACGAACACCTGCAGCCCGATCCGCTTGCGGGCCTCCATGTGCGGCTCGGCCGTCCACATCAGGAAGGTTGAGACGTCATGGGCGTATTGCGCGACCGTTGCCGGCGACCCGTCGTCAAACGTCACCTGGCCGTCGCTCAGCGGCTTCGGCATCTTGATGGAGTGGCCGGGGAAATACTTGTTGTAGTAGGAGCCGTCCGGAATGGTCACGCCAGCTGGCGGCTTGTCTTCAAAGCCCTGCAGGATGGCGGAAACGTAGTCCGGGCCCTGCTCCTGGAATTGCGTGAAGAAGTCGAAAATGAATCGCGGAAAGCCGCGCTCATAGGAGCGCGCCTTGGTGATCAGCGACAGATCGGGGGGCGCCGCACCACCATTGGCGGCGCGGGCCGCCTGCTCGTTGGGGAACGGCGAAGGGAAATAATCGGCGACCCGGCCGGGCCGGTCGAACATCTCGCCCTGGTCGTTCGGGCCGTCATTGATCTTGTAGCCGGACGCGAAGGCGGCGGCCTGTGCTTCCGAGAAGCCGGGACCCCCGGGATCGGCGAGATTGCGGAATGCGATATAGGATAGCGAGTGGCAGGCGGAGCAGACTTCCTTGTAGACCTTTAAGCCCCGCTGCAATGATCCGCGATCGAACTTGCCGAACGGTCCGGAGAACGACCATTTCAGCGACGGCGGCGTATCGTCCTCCGCGGCCCGAGCGTTGTGCGCGCTGCCCAGGAACAGCGAGCCTGCGACCATCAGGGCAATCGCCGCGGACACCATCGGCGCCGCCTTGCCTCCCGATTTCGCCAGCACATCGTCGGCGATCGAGTTCGGAATCGGCCTCGGCTTTTCGATCCGGCTCAAGAGCGGCAGCAGGATCAGGAAATAGGCGAAATAGCAGACGGTGAGGATGCGCCCGGCAATCACATAGATGCCTTCCGGTGGCTGCGCCCCGAGGTAGCCCAAGAGCACGCAGACGATGACGAAGATCCAGAAGAACTGCTTCGCCAGCGGGCGATATTTGGACGAGCGCGTCCGCGCGGTATCGAGCCACGGCAGGAACACCAGCACCAGGATCGCCGAGAACATCGCGATCACGCCGGCCAGCTTGTTAGGGATGCTGCGCAGGATGGCGTAGAACGGCAGGTAATACCATTCCGGCACGATATGCGTCGGGGTCACGCCGGGATTGGCGGGAATGTAGTTGTCGGCGTCGCCGAGATAGTTCGGCATGTAGAAGATGAACCATGCGAAGAACAGCAGGAAGCAGGAAAGACCGAACGCATCCTTGATGGTGGCGTAGGGCGTGAACGGCACGGTGTCCTTTTCGGTCTTCGCCTCGACCCCGGCCGGATTGTTCTGGCCCGCGACATGCAGCGCCCAGACGTGCAGCACCACGACGCCCGCGATCACGAACGGCAGCAGATAATGCAGCGAGAAGAAGCGGTTCAGCGTCGGATTGCCGATCGAATAGCCGCCCCACAGCAGGGTCACGATGCTGTCGCCGACATAGGGAATGGCGGAGAACAGATTGGTGATGACGGTGGCGCCCCAGAAGCTCATCTGACCCCACGGCAGCACGTAGCCCATGAAGCCCGTCGCCATCATCAGGAGGTAGATGATGACGCCGAGAATCCAGAGGATTTCGCGCGGCTCCTTGTATGACCCGTAATAGATGCCGCGGAACATATGGATGTAGACGGCGAGGAAGAACATCGAGGCGCCGCTGGCGTGCATGTTGCGCAACAGCCAGCCATAATTCACGTCGCGGACGATGCTTTCGACCGACCGGAAAGCCATCGTGGCCTCCGGCGTGTAGTGCATGGCGAGGATCACGCCGGTCAGGATCTGCAACCCGAGCATCATCGAAAGGATGGCGCCGAAGGTCCACCAGTAGTTCAGGTTGCGCGGCGTCGGATAGGCCACGAACGAGGAGTGCATGAGACCCATAATCGGGAGACGCCGTTCAATCCACTTCAACGCGGGATTGGTCGGCTGGTAGTCGGATGGTCCGCTCATGATGCGATCCCTAGGGAAATAAGACGACGCGACGGGCCCAAGTCTCGGATATCAGCTCCGAGGCTCAGCCAATCTGGATTTTGCTGTCGGAAACGAATTGATAGGGCGGCACTGGCAGGTTAGCCGGCGCCGGTCCCTGCCGAATGCGACCGGAGGAGTCGTATTGCGAGCCGTGGCAGGGGCAGAAGAAGCCGTCGTAATTGCCTTCGTGGGCGATCGGAATGCAGCCGAGATGGGTGCAGATGCCGATCACGACCAGCCACTGATCGTGGCCTTCCTTGACCCGGGACTGATCGGTCGCGGGGTCCTTGAGGCTGTCAACCGGCACCGCGCGGGCCTCATCGACCTGCTTCTTGGTGCGGTTCATGATGTAGATCGGCTTGCCCCGCCAGAACACCTTGATGTCCTGCCCGGAGGCAATCGGCGTCAGATCGACTTCGATCGGTGCCCCGGCCGCGATCGTCGAGGCGTCCGGATTCATCTGGGAAACGAGGGGCCAAAGCGTGGCCACTCCACCAACCGCAGCAACGGCTCCCGTTGCAACAAAGAGGAAATCACGGCGTGTCGGATCCGCCGAAGACGCTGTCGTCACAATTCCAAACCCTTTCTCAGCTGCAGCCGGTGGAACCGCCCCAGGCAACGCCCAAACGAACCGGAGGAGGCTGCCGGCGCCCGCGACCCCCGCGGCGGCAGAAAGACCGCTTGTCCCAGCCAACCGGGCGGAACAGGCAGTCCAGAATCGTTCTATTGGCACCCTTGCCGGACGAGCGCAAGCCCGCTATCGGCTGACTTGCGTGCAATGCACTAATTCCGCGCTGAGCGATGATTTATTCAGACATTTCATGGCGACCTTCCAGGACCATCACAGAATGCAGATCGCACTTTTCCAGCCCGACATCCCCCAGAATACCGGGACGATTCTGCGTCTTTGCGCGTGCCTGAATGTGGGAGCCCACATTATCGAACCGGCGGGCTTTCCGGCATCCGACCGGCACTTCCGCCGGGCCGGCATGGATTATCTCGATAAGGTGACGATTACCCGCCACGATTCATGGTCAAAATTCGAGCGATGGCGTAACGACACGCGGTATCGGCTGATCCTGTTCACGACCAAGACAACCCTTTCCTATCTTGATTATCGCTACGAAGCGGCCGACATCCTGCTGTTCGGGCGTGAATCCGCAGGGGTTCCCGAAGATGTCGCCGCCGCAGCCGATGCGCGGCTGGTAATCCCGATTCAGCCGGGCTTGCGCTCGCTCAACGTCGCTGTCGCGGCGGCGATGGCATTAGGTGAGGCGCTGCGGCAAACCAGTCCCGCAATGAAGGAGACGGTGCGGTGAGTTACGCGGTCAAGGAAATCTTTCTGACCTTGCAGGGCGAAGGCGCCCATGCTGGCCGGGCCGCGGTATTTTGCCGGTTCTCCGGCTGCAATCTCTGGAGCGGCCGCGAGCAGGACCGCGCCATCGCGACATGCCGGTTTTGCGATACCGATTTTGTCGGAACCGACGGAACGCTGGGCGGCCGCTATGCCTCGGCCCGGGAGCTCGCCGACACCATCGCCGCGCAATGGACCGGAACCGGCGTCAACCGTTACGTGGTATTGACCGGGGGCGAACCGTTGCTGCAGGTCGATGCCGCCCTGATCGATGCGCTGCATGGACATGGTTTCAGCATCGGCGTCGAGACCAATGGCACGATCGATCCGCCCGACGGCATGGACTGGATCTGCGTCAGCCCCAAGGCCGGCGCCGAGCTGGCGATACGGCGAGGCCATGAGCTCAAATTGATTTATCCGCAGGCGGATGCCGCACCCGAGGCCTTTGTCGATTTGGCCTTCGAGCGCTTCTCGCTGCAGCCGATGGACGGCCCGGACATCATCGAGAACACCGCGCGCGCGGTGGATTATTGTCTGCGCCACCCGCAGTGGCGGCTCAGCCTGCAGACACACAAGACGCTTGGCATCAGATAGAATTGGCATCAGATAGAATTTGGATTTACCGATGTGGGAATTGACGAAATCGTTCCGGTTCGAGGCCGCCCATTCGCTGGCGGGAACGACGCTGGGTTCAGCAAGCGAGGAAATCCACGGCCACTCCTTCCGCGCCGAGGTGACGGTGCGCGGCCTGCCCGACCCCGCGACAGGAATGGTGCTCGATCTCGGGCTTCTCGAACAGCGCATGGCCGACGTGCGGAAAATGCTCGACCACAAGTTGCTCAACAAGGTCGAGGCGCTGGGACCACCGACGCTGGAGAACCTTTCGCGCTTCATCTGGCAACAGGTTCAGCATGCCGGCCCGATCACGCGGGTGAGCGTTCACCGCGACAGTTGCAACGAGAGCTGCAGCTATTTCGGCCCGATTTAGAAAACCTATGGGCGACCAATGAGCGAAGGCGATGAAGGCGGCGGCGACAAAAATTATGCCAGGCATACTTACGCCTACTATAAAAAATGCGGAATTATTGGAGCCATCAGGAACGGATGGCAATGGTTGCTTGATAAACCTGAGCGTCTTACTGCTCTCTCCACCTTTGCTATATTCCTCGCAACTGCCGTCGCGGTTGTAATCGGAGCGGCTCAATGGCGCGCGCTGAAAAGCACAGACGCGGCCATTCACCGTCAGTTGTCTTTGATCGAGGCCGATCAAAGACCTTGGGTGGGGATTCAAAAATTTGAATTTTCTAAACTCGAACCCAACGAGTCCTTCTCCATAACAGTGACATTCAAAAATTTTGGTAAAAGCCCTGCTCTTGCATGGGACGCTCAACTCAATCGTGAACTTTCCGTCGCGCAAGATGGGACGATCCCGCAAGGCGGCCTGCCTAAGTTGCCAGAATATGCCGTTCTGATGCCTAACCAAGAATTCTCGGTCGTCAGCAAGCTGCCCAAAGAAAGGATGACGCCAGCATTCGTAAAAACCTTGATCGTGGGCAAAACGGTTATCTACGCCTTTGGCAGAACTGACTATACTGACGCCCAAGAACATAGGCGGTGTACTCGAATTTGTGTCGCATTTGACGCCGCTATTTCCAAAATCGGCTTTTGCCCAGACGTCAAAAACAACCGAGTTGACGAAGATTGCAATAAGTAGCGTTGCGCCAGCCTGTCGCAATCAACGTAGTGACCTTGATCTCTTTCAAGTAACGGATAGTCGTCATTGCGAGGAGCGCCAGCGACGAAGCAATCCAGTCTTTTACTTGTGACACTGGATTGCTCACATGGGGAATGTGTGAGTCAAGATGAGGAGTCACTTTTTTGTTCGACTGCGGCCACCTCTTCGTCCCGACCACGGGCGGTGCAGGATGACGCGCGCAGATCAAGCCAAGGCCGGCGCTTTAGGGCCGGCGCGCAGCGGCTTGGCCTTGAGTTGATCGAGCACGTCATCGTGCCTGGTCGGTCGGGCACGACAGGAACTCCTCGTGTTGGCGGTTGGGTCAGGGCATCTGCAATCCTCGCATTTGCGATCCAAGGTTCGAGCCGGTTCGGCGATCTGGGTTGCTTGCCAGATCAAACTCACATTCGGTCGTCGCGCGAGGCGACCGCACCAGGATTCCGCTTGCGGCGGGCAGGCTCGAGAGGACGAGGCCATTCTTCGTTGCGGCGTTTGAAGCCATGCAATCCATCGGTTCGTCCACCCGGATCTTCCGAGACTGATCGGGCCTCGGCAGATAGGTTATGGTTCTTTCGTTGCGTGCGGGCGACGGAGCTTGCCGCTGGGCCCGGTCCCGGATCAGGCGGCTGGCTTCATCACAGCCCCCTCGATGACGAGGCCTTGGGTGATATACTTCCACAACGCCACGAGAAGCTTGCGCGCCAGCGCCACGATCGCGCGCTTGCGGCCTTGCGGGCTACGCTCCTTGAACCAGCGCGTCAGGGCCGACTGCGGCTGGTGACGTATCCACAGCCAGGCGAGCTGGATCATCGTGGTCCGCAGCCTGGGATTGCCGGCCTTCGACACGCCCTGCTCGTGCCGGATGCCTCCGCTTTGCCAGGGCGTTGCCGCAAGGCCCGCATAGGCGGCGACCTGGCGGCGGTTGGCGAACTGCCGGTAGAACGCCTCCGACCAGAGAACGGCGGCGAAGTTGGCGCCGAGCCCTTTCAAAGCCAGCAGCATCGCCACCGGCTCCGGCGCGGCCTTTCCGTCTGCGGGCTTCTCTGCAGGCTTCCTGGCTGCGGCCAGCAGAGCATCCCGTCCGACCTCGACCGCCTTGATCTGTTCCAGAAGCAGTTCGATCCGATCAAGCTCGCGGCCGATCTGCGCCTTCAAATGCGACGGCAGCACCCGTCCATCTCCGGTGCGCAACGCCGCAAGCCGCGCCCGCCGATCGCGCCGCAGCGGCCCGTAGTCGGATATCCCCTGCGCGAACAGCAGCCCCTTGATCCGGTTCACATGGGTGATCCGCTCGGCGATCAGTGTCTGGCGCTCGCGACACAGCCTTCGCCGGTCTTCTTCCTCCGGCGAAGGCGCAACCACCATCGCGCACACCCGCGGCTCGCCGCGCTTGTAGGCGAGAAGCGCCCGCAGCAGCGTCTCACCGTCGAGCCGGTCCGTCTTGGCCCGCCTGCGCCGTCGCGGCATCGCGATCGAGGCCGGATCGACCACGTAGCTCTCAATGCCGTTCTGTTGCAGAACACGGTGCAGCCAGAACCCGTCCAGCCCGGCCTCCTCAATCGTGATGATCGGATAACTCTCACCGGTCCTGGCCTCCGCCTTGCGCCGGAGGTCTGCGAACAGCTTCATCAAGCCGGCAACATCGCCGGCCGCGACGCTGTGCTTGGACATCTTCTCGCCCTTGCCCGGCGACAGCGACGTCACCAGCCAGTTCGAACGGCTCAGTTCCAACGACACAAAAATTGCGCCAATATGCGTGCGGATAGCGGCCAGTCCGTCGGAAGGATGATCGAGCAACATCGTTGTCTCCAGGTTGAGTGGTTTCAGCAACCTCAGTCTGGCCTCAGACTTGGTCGCTATCCACTCCCCATG
>CAVSOS010000022.1:0-15784 GCA_963729395.1 uncultured Pseudomonadota bacterium
TCGTTCGCCGGGACGACTTCGGGAATAATCCCGCGTTGCAAGCCGAGTATCCCTCGTGTGATAGTTGGCTCTCGCCGCTATTTCCGGGTGCCGAATGAATCTGCGTATGCGGGAAAACCCCTGGCGGCCGATGCTTGCCGTCAATGCCGCTATCCTGATCGGGGTTTTTCTCTACAAGATCACCCGCGAGCCCTACGTCCCCTACATCCATCTATTGGTGGACTACCATTTCGGCTTTACCAAACGTGCGCTGATCGGCGCGGTGATATCGCTGTTCTTTGCGAAGATCCCGGTGTGGCTGGTGTTTGCGCTCGCCGGCGGCGTTCTTTCTGAAGAATTTCATGCACACGCTGGGGCATTTCGATATCTACGGCTGCGCGTTCGCGCTTTGCTTGCTGCTGGTGCCGGCGCGATCCGTTGCCTTCGTGTTGCTCGCAGCCTTGGCCTCGGCGGTCCTCGTTCTGATCCATCACATTCACGTATTGATGTATGTGCCGACCATCGCGGTCATCGTGGTACTGCGTTATTATCTGGTGCGGGGTTTCAACCGGCAGAACGACCTGATCGGAACAGCATCGATCGCCGGGATCGGCGTTCTGTTTCTGGCTGCGCAATTCTATGGAGCGATGGCGGTCCCGGAAGCGGAGTTTGTTCGTTACCTGCAAAGCCGCATGGCCGATCCGTCACGGACCGAACTCTTGAGTTTCAGCTACATCTGGTATCAGCCGCTGCTGAAGGAAGTCCACGATACCTGGCAGCGCTTGCCCTCGAATCTGCTGGGCATTCCGGTGTTCGCGCTGCTGATCTGGCTGCATGTCCCGCTCTGGCGATATTTGGCGGACCTGATCCGATCGCTTTCCGATCCACTTCACCGCCGCGTCGTCGTCGCCGGCATTGTCGCCGTAAGCATCGGCTATCTGGTTATCTTTGCGATGGTGTTCGATTATTCGCGATGGATATCGAACTGGGCGGTCTGCTTGTTCCTGATCCTGCATGCGGTCAAGGCCCTGCCCGCCACGCAGGCTGCGTCGCCGGTACCGGCGGCCGATAAAAGACCGTTGTTCTCGGCTGGATCGTTACCATCATCCCGCGCGTCGGAATCGCGAGGCCGTTCTGATCTTTTGTTCAGGCGCGCCTCTCAGATTCGCGACCGCCTGATGCGCACATAGAGCGCACCCTCGCCGCCATGACCGATATGGGCTTCCTCGAACCCGACCACCAGCGAGCGGAATTCCGGCAGGCCCAGCCATTGCGGCACCTGGCGGCGCAACACCCCGCGTTCAGATTCAACTCCCATTTTGCCTTTGCCGGTGATGACGAGCACAAATGTCAGGCCCTCGCCATGGGCGCGTTGCAAAAATCCGAACAGCGCGCGATGGGCGCGCGTCTGCGTCATGCCATGCAGGTCGAGCCGGGCATCGATCTGCTTCCGTCCCCGTGAGAGTTGCGCGCGCTCGCGGCGTCCAAGCGGCGCCAGCGGCGGCGGGGCCGACGGCGGCTCGGGCTTGGCGGCGCGTGCCATTTGGGCGGGCGAAAGCGGTCTTGCCGGTGCAACAGGTTTCACCGCATCCGTTTCCGCATCCGGCAAAGCAGCCTGCGCCCTGGCGGCGCGAGACTTCTTGCGCAGCGGTTTGATCTGTTTCGCAACACTCTCCCACAAGGCGTGCTCTTCCTCGCTGAGCGCGCGCTTGCGCCGCGACGATGACGCCGGCAATTCGGGAAGTGTGGGGGATGGCTGGCGTTTCATCGGCTGCGGCGATACCGATGATGGTAATAATAGTGATAATGGTAGCGGCGTCCGCTTCGGCTGGGTTGGATGTTCGGCCGGGCTTCCGGCAGCGGTACGGCTGCCGCCGGTGTCGTCGAAGCCTGCGCGGCGGCGGTTGCGGGCTGTGCTGCGGCGGGCGTTGCGTTCTTCGCAGGTTCCGTGGCGCCGGCAGTGTTCTTTGCATCAACTTGCGGAAACAGCTTTGCGATCTTTTCCGAGGGCCGCGGATCCGGCAACGGCATATTGCGGCCGCGAGCGACCGGATCGAGGCTCTTCGGCACCAGGATGATGAAGCGCGCATTGTTGCGCAGACGGCCCGATACCCGCCCGGCGTCGGTGCCGGCACCGAAATAGATATCGGCGCGCGCCGGACCGACGATCGCCGACCCGGTGTCCTGCGCCACCATCAAGCGGCGAAACGGCGTCTTCGACTGCGCGGACTCGATCGGCAGTTCGCCCTCGATAAAAAACGGCGTGCCGTAGACGTGCAACGCCTTGTCGACCGCGATCGACCGGCCCGGCGTCAGCGGAACACCTTGCGCGCCCACCGCTTCGTCCTTGTCGGAGAGCTGCACTTCGCGAAAGAATACATAGGATCGGTTTTGCCGCCGCAATTCCTTGGCGCCATCGGGATTTTGATCCATCCATTCCCTGATCCGCTGCATCGACATCTGCTCTTTCGGGATGATGCCGCGATCGATCAGGATGCGGCCGACCGCCGTATAGGGATAACCATTATGCGCATCGTAATTGATGCGGATGGTCGAGCCATCCTCGATGCGGATTCGCGCCGAGCCCTGGATTTGCGCGAACAGCAAATCGGTCTGGCTTTTAAGCCAGCAGATTTCGAGGCCGCCGCCGGCGATCGCGCCGTCTTCGATTTCACCGCGATCGTAATAGGGCACGAGCTTGCGCCGACCTATCTTGCGAAACACCTCGCCCTTGTTGGGCAAGCCGCTGTCGCTTTGCTTCTTGCCGCGGACGAACAGATTCGACGGACGGCGATAGACCGGCACGGTATAGACGTCGGTCGGGGTCCGGGATCCGTCGAGGATAGGTTCGTAATAGCCGGTGACGAAGCCCTCGCCCTCCCCGAGCCGCGAGATCCGCAAGGGGAGAAAGTTTTCCTGGAAGAAAGCTCGTGCCTTGGCGGCGTCGGAAATGTCTGCAACCTTGGCCGCGCGGCAGGGATCGCGCAACGAGCCGCCCAAAGCCTTCGGATCGGCGGGCGGGGTTAGTTGGGCCGATATCGACTGGCAGCTGGTGCGAAACGCCTTGTACGCCTGCAGATGATCGTCCTCGTTCCAGCCTGGGATGTCAGCCCACCCGATCGGGGCATACTGGCTGCCGCTGATCTCAAGCGGCAAGGGCAGCCGCGGATATGGGATCATGCGAGACGAAGATGGCGGCCTGGAACGCGCGTGACGCGCAGCAAACGCCACCAGCGGAGCCAGCGACAAGCCGGCGGCGATCACGCAAAACGCAGCGACGTAGGCCTTGCCGCGTGCGTTAGTGAGCGCTTCCCGTGCCAACCAACTTCCAGTTCGGATCGCGTGACGTAACGTCGCGGGCAAATGTCCAAACATCGGTGATATCGCTGACCTTATCCGGATTCCCGTCGACGATGGTGCCGGCCTTGTCGCGGGTGACCGAAACCATCTGCGATACAAAGCGGACGGTCAGCTGCGCCGCCCGGTCCCGCGTTTCCGCACTCACCAGTTCGGCCTTGTCGACCGAGACGAAGCGCGTCTCGGTCTTTTGCTCGTGCTTCTCGCGATCCTTGATCACGGCCTCGAAGCTCTCATAGACCTCGGACGACAGCAAATCTCTCAGCGCACGGCGATCGCCGTTGGCGAAGGCCAGCACGATCATCTCATAGGCGCTGCGCGCGCCGCTGAGGAAATGGCGCGGATCAAACGACGAATCCAGCGCTGCAATGGCGTCAAGTCCCTGAGCCAGCGGCGTGCCGGGCTCGGCAAGGCCCTTCCAGCGATCGGTCGGCGGAGCCGCATCTGCCGTGGGCGCCAGCGGTGCCTGATCGATCACAGCGCCCGGCATTGGAACCACGTTATTGTCCTGTGCTCCCTGCACCGCGTTGCGCGCCGGGCGATCGTAAGGCGGCCGCTCGCTCCCGGTGCGCTGACCGAGTACACTGCGCAGACGCAGGAAGATGAAGACCGCCAGCGCCAGGAAGATGATGGTGTAAATATCCACGTCGTATTCGCTTTCTGGTCTGCGCCGGCAATGAGTCCGGCGGTAGAGCGTTCCCATCGGGAACGGCGGAGATTACCTCATGGATGGGTTAGCTGCATGTAGGCACGAAACTTTGCCTGACCAATGGCGCACTTTGGCATGAAAGGCCGTGCCCGCGGAAATAGGCCAAGCCAAGCTCTCGCCTGTTTGCGGCCCACGAATTGTAGCGCGTTTTGGCTGCGAGGGGAAACCCGATAATGCCCGGAAATCGCGCATATTCAACAATTTAGGGTCCGCCTTCAACGGCGGCCTGGCGCGCGCGTTCCGGATCGCTGGGCCCCCCGATGCCTGAAACCGCCGCCCGGCCGTCGGCGCACGATTGTCGTCCTTGTGGAATGAGGCGGGGCTATGATAGCCACTCGCCCCGACACAGGCATTTTCGCACCTCACGAGCGTATTCGGGCGCAAAACCGGTCCACGCTCGGCGTTCCAGGAGAGATTCCATGACCAACGGCAACGGCGCGCCTCCCGAGGCGGCCCTTCCTCCCCAGTTGAACGTGCTGGCGCAGTATACCAAGGACCTTTCGTTCGAAAATCCGAACGCCCCTGGCTCGCTGGCGCCGCAACCGCAGCAACCATCGATCAATATCCAGATCAATGTCAGTGCGAACAATATTGCCGAAAACGATTTCGAAGTGACGCTTCTGGTCGAGGGCAAGGCGGAAAACAGCGGCAAGGTGATGTTCAGCTTCGATCTCGCCTATGCCGGTGTGTTCCGCATCTTGAACGTACCGAAGGAAAACCTTCATCCACTGGTCATGATCGAATGCCCGCGGCTATTGTTCCCGTTCGCCCGCGAAATCATCGCGACCTCGGTGCGTGACGGCGGTTTCCCGCCATTGATGCTCGATCCGGTCGATTTTGTCGGTCTGTACCGCCAAAATATGGAACGGCAGGCTGCCGCCGCACAGGCCGCGCAGATCAAACCGAGCTAAGCGCCTCGCATTCGCTAATACGGCATCAGACAGATCTCGGGACGGACGCGGCCTTGCCGCAAGCCGCACGGCTCAGGCGTTCAGGAAATCGTTCCAGATCGCCTTGTCGCCCAAGGTGGCGACAAAATCCCGATGCGCCAGGCGATCGGCCTCGGTGATTCGCGGCGCAAGTGGCAACAGACGTTGCCGCCGCGGCATGTCGCCATGTCCGGCGGCGCGGGTATCGCGGACTTCGCTCGCCAGGATCAATTGCGACTGCCGGGCCCCGATCAGATCGATATACACTTCTGCCAGAAGCTCGGCGTCGAGCAGGGCGCCGTGCTTGGTGCGGCGGGAATTGTCGATCGCATAGCGCGAGCAGAGATCGTCGAGACGGTTCGACACGCCCGGATGCTTGCGCCGAGCCAGCAGCAGCGTGTCGACCAGCCGGTCGCGCGGAATCGCCGGCCGCTTGACGCGGTCGAGTTCGGCATTGATGAAACCAATGTCGAATGACGCGTTGTGGATCACCAGCGGAGCGTCGGCGATGAACTCCAGAAAATCCTCGACCACTTCATCGAACAGCGGCTTGTCGGCCAGGAATTCGCTGGAAAGACCATGCACGGCGAAGGCTTCGGCCGGCATGTCGCGCTCGGGATTGAGATGCCGGTGAAAGGTCTGGCCGGTCGGCATGCGATTGAAAATTTCGACACAACCGATTTCGACCAGCCGATCGCCGCGCAACGGGTCAAGGCCGGTGGTTTCGGTATCGAGAACAATTTCGCGCATGACGACAAACCGCTAGAAGCAGCGAATCAGGATCGCCGTTGCGGCATCTTAACAACCTCGGCCAGAATGTCCCGGATTCGTGCGCGCACGGGATCAAGACCGTGCGAGGTATCCACCACGAAATCCGCGCGTCGGCGTTTTTCGGCGTCTGGCAACTGTCGCGCCAGGATGCCCTCGAGCGTCTCGGCGGTCATGTTGCCGCGCGCCAGGATACGCTCGCGCTGGACTTCCGGCGCCGTCGTCACCACGACCACCGCATCGACGCGCTTCTCGCCGCCGGTCTCGAACAGCAGCGGCACATCCATGACAGCGACGGGCGCGCCGGCTTGCTCGGCGTCATCAAGGAATTTTTGGTGGTAGCTGCGCAACATCGGATGGACGATCTGCTCCAGCAGTTGCATCGCGGCTGAATCATGCACAACTTTCGCCGACAGCTTGGCCCGATCGACCTTGCCGTCGGAAGTCGTGCCTGGAAAAGCCGCCTCGATGGCCGGCACCGCCTCGCCTTGGTAGATCCTGTGAACGGTCGCATCGGCATCGTAGACCGGGACACCCGCCTCCGCGAACAACTTCGCGGTGGTTGATTTCCCCATCCCGATCGAGCCGGTCAGCCCAAGGATCATCATTTAAAGAAGCATCATTTTAGGGATTGCCATTTGAATTTCGCCATTCGCGGCTTGCAGGGATTTGCTGTCACACACCGAGCAGTCGCTCGCTGCGCAAAAACGCCAACAATGGCAGCAGCGGCAGGCCGAGGATGGTAAAATGATCGCCTTCGACACGTTCGAATAAATGCACGCCAAGACCCTCAAGCTGATAGGCGCCGACGCTGGTGGTGACGGCCTCGCCGGCTTCATCGAGATAGGCGCCAATTTCGGGCTCGCCAAGTTGCCGCATCGTCATTCGCGCGACCCATACTCCCTCGAACAATATCTTGCCATCGCGCACAACGGCAACGGCGGAGTGCAGTTCATGGCTGCCGCCGGCAAGGGCATGTAGCTGCTCTGCCGCTTGCGAACGGCCGGCCGGCTTGGCGAAAAGCTTCGCGCCGCGCGCCAACGTCTGATCCGCGCCGACAACAAACCTGCCCGGCTGGCGCGCCGATACCGCAAGGGCCTTCCGTCGCGCAAGCAGTGCAGCGATATCGCCAGGCGCCGAAAGTCCTGAGGTTTGCTGAACCTCGCGCTCGTCGATATCGGCTGGAACGGCTTCGAAGTCGATACCGGCATTGGCCAGCAGCGCCTGCCGCGCACCGCTCTGCGAGGCGAGTACCAACGGATATTTTCCGCGCCAGATCGTCATTCCGAAAGCCGTTGCCGCTGTCTGTCGGTGAACAGTTTCAGCACCGCCGCAGCAGTTTCCTCAATCGATCGCCGCGTGACGTCGAGCTGCGCCCAATTGAACTTGGCGCTCAGCCGTCGCGCATAGGCAACCTCATCGGCAACGGCCTGGCGGTCGATATAGGTATCGTTGCCGGGACCGGCGCCCATGCTCAACAGCCGGTTCTGCCGGACCTGGATCAGTCGTTCCGGGGTGGCATGCAGGCTGACCACCAGCGGCTTTTTCAGCGTTTCCAATTGATGCGGGATCGCGATGCCCGGCACCAGCGGAACATTCGCGGTGCGGATGCCGCGGTTGGCGAGATAGATCGAGGTCGGCGTCTTCGACGTGCGGGACACCCCGACCAGCACCACATCGGCCTCTTCCAGGCCTTCCACATGCTGGCCGTCATCATGCATCATGGAATAATTCAGCGCGTCGATCCGCTTGAAGTATTCCGCATTCAGGGTGTGCTGGGCGCCGACCCGCCCGGTGGTGGCCGCGCCGAGATAGGCCTGAAACAATTGCATCACCGGACCGATAATCGAAAGGCTCGGGATGTTGATTTGCTGGCACTTGGCTTCCAGCCGACCGACCAGATCCTTTTCCAGCAAGGTGAAAAGCACGATGCCGGGTGCTTCCTCGATTTCGTCCAGCACGCGATCGAGCTGCTTCTGGCTGCGCACCAGCGGGTAGACATGTTCGACCGGCGTCACATTGGCATATTGAGCAGCCACCGCGCGCGCCACCGTGATCAGCGTTTCACCCGTCGAATCGGAGACGAGGTGGAGGTGGAAATAGTTGCCGGTCGTGGGCACCGTGACCCCTGTGTATCCTGTGAATCGCTGTGGAGCTTACCTGCGAGAATCGTATGCGCGTCGATGGCTCAGGGATAACCCGGCTTTTTCTTCACAGGCCTCACAGAAGGATAAGTCCATTCGACGGCGGCGATGATAGCGAGGTTATGTGGACTTGTCTCTTGATAAGCTGACGATGGCGCCATGCAAGTGACTGCGGCGTGTAGCGTTATTCGGATGGCCCGAATTGCCACGCAAATTGTTGATGAATGTGAACAAGCCCGAAGAACTGCGGGAAAGTTTTGCGCGGGCACAATCCACCGCTACTTAGACTCAAACCTAAGATTCTAAAATTATTGTTTTAGAAAAGACCTGCTTGCGGATATGTCTTCGTTCAGCGCGATATCAGCCTGCTCGGCAGCGCTGATACCGGTCGGAATGTTCCAGCAGCGCCGGTGACGAACCAGCACTTCGCGAATGGGTGAGATGTCGACGATGTACGAATGGATCAAGGCGCTGCACGTCATCGCGGTGATCGCCTGGATGGCCGGCATGCTCTATTTGCCGCGGCTGTTCGTTTATCATTGCGAATCGGAAACCGGATCGAAGCAGTCCGAGACGTTCAAGGTAATGGAACGGCGGTTGCTGAAGGCGATCATCAATCCGGCGATGATCGTGACGTGGCTGGCAGGGCTTTACCTCGCCTGGGCCGGGCACTGGTTGTCGGCGGGCTGGTTGCATGGAAAGTTTCTACTGGTGCTGGTATTGTCGGGTGTCCACGGTTTTTTTTCCCGCTGCGTCAGGGATTTCGGCGCCGACCGCAACACCAGAAGCCAGAAATTCTACCGTATTATCAATGAGGTACCGACCGTTTTGATGATCGGTATTGTAATCCTGGTGAGTCGTCAAGCCGTTCTAGAGGGAAACCCGCCCACCAACAACTCCGACTTTACGCCTGCTTGCGGAAGGCCGACTGATTTTCTATATTGCTGAAATCCCACCCCACGCAGGCGGATGTGGTTGTGTTCCGGCTTCCTCGTTGAACCGGCCGCCGCATCAGGTTTGAAGCCTCACCGGCACCTTCCTTGCTCAGACCTGCGGACCTTCGATGTTGCGTCCGCATTTTCTTAAAGCCACCTCGCAATCCTCTCCCCAGATTATTCCACAGGACCACCCCAATGCGGGAAATGAAACTTCAAGACCTCAAAGCTCAAGACGCCGGCCGAGCTCGTCTCGTTCGCGGAAGAGAACGGGGTCGAAAACGCCAGCACGATGCGCAAGCAGGAGCTGATGTTCGCCATTCTCAAGCAACTCGCGATCCAGGAAACCGACATCATCGGCGAAGGCGTCGTCGAGGTTCTCTCCGACGGCTTCGGATTTCTGCGCTCGCCGGATGCCAATTATCTGCCGGGACCGGACGATATCTACGTCTCGCCCTCGCAGATCCGCCGCTTCGGGCTTCGCACCGGCGATACCATCGAGGGCCACATCCGCAGCCCGAAAGAAGGCGAACGCTATTTCGCGCTGCTCAAGGTCAACACGCTGAATTTCGAGGACCCGGAAAAGTCCAAGCACAAGGTCAATTTCGACAATCTGACGCCGCTGTTTCCGGATCAGCGGTTCCGGCTCGAGCTCGAAGACCCGACCAGAAAGGACCTTTCTGCAAGGGTTATCGACATCGTCGCGCCGATCGGCAAGGGCCAGCGCGCACTGATCGTGGCGCCGCCGCGCACCGGCAAGACCGTGCTGATGCAGAACATCGCCCACTCCATCACCGCCAATCATCCGGAGTGCTATCTGATCGTGCTCCTGATCGACGAGCGGCCGGAAGAAGTCACGGACATGCAGCGCTCGGTGAAAGGCGAGGTCGTTTCATCGACCTTCGACGAGCCCGCCGTGCGGCACGTCCAGGTCGCCGAGATGGTGATCGAGAAGGCCAAGCGGCTGGTCGAGCACGGCCGCGACGTGGTGATCCTGCTGGACTCGATCACGCGTCTGGGCCGCGCCTACAACACCGTGGTGCCGTCATCCGGCAAGGTGCTGACCGGCGGCGTCGACGCCAACGCGCTGCAGCGGCCCAAGCGCTTCTTCGGCGCCGCGCGCAACATCGAGGAAGGCGGTTCGCTTACCATCATCGCCACCGCGCTGGTCGATACCGGCAGCCGCATGGACGAAGTGATCTTCGAGGAGTTCAAGGGCACCGGCAATTCCGAACTGATTCTCGACCGCAAGGTCTCCGACAAGCGCACTTTCCCGGCGATCGATATCTCGCGTTCCGGCACCCGCAAGGAAGAGCTGATCACCGATCCGCAGCTCCTGAAGAAAATGTACGTGCTGCGCCGGATCCTCAATCCGATGGGGACCATGGACGCGATCGACTTCCTGCTCGACAAGCTGCGCAACACCAAGAACAACTCGGAATTCTTCGAATCGATGAATACCTGAGCCAACCGGCCGGTTGTGAATGGGGCGCCCTCGCGAGACGGGCGCCCTTTTCGTTTCATCTCCCGGAATCCATGCTGCGGTCTTTGCTGCAGCAGAACTGCAGCATGAAGAAACTTGCCGGTTCCGGCGGCGTAGCGTCTAAGATATTGAAATGGCTAATAATTTTTTAGTCGTATGTGGCATAATCTCAGAAACCGGTCGATTTCCGCAACATAAATGCTGCAGTTATGCTGCAGCATTTGCTGCATCGATCGGCGCTTGGGGCGTTGTCCCATCAGGTGGCTCGACAAATCATCAGAAGCGGGTAATTGCGTTGCGTTTTCAAGGACTCAGGGGCAAATAGGCGATGCATCCGCGGGACCAGACCATCTTCGCGCTATCGTCGGGCCGGCCGCCCAGCGCGATTGCGATGGTGCGGCTGTCCGGGCCACAGGCCGGGACAGCGCTGACCGCGCTGGCGGGCAAGGTTCCCTCGCCGCGAATGGCGACGCGGGCGTTGCTGCGCGACGGGAGTGGGCAACCGATCGACGATGCGGTGGTGCTGTGGTTTCCGGGACCGGCGAGCGCGACCGGCGAGGATGTCGCGGAGTTCCACGTCCATGGCGGGCGGGCGGTACTGGCGGCGCTGTTCGCCGCGCTCTCGGCATTTGAGAATGTACGCTCCGCGGAGCCAGGCGAGTTTACCCGGCGCGCGTTCGAGAATGGCAAGCTCGATCTCACCGAGGCGGAAGCCTCGACGATCTGATTCATGCCGACACCGATCGGCAACGCCGTCAGGCGCTGCGTCAGTTGAAGGGAATGCTCGGCGAGCAGCGCGCGGAATTGGCGTGCGCAGATCATCGACGCCTCGGCGCTGATTGAAGCCGGAATCGATTTCTCCGACGAGGGCGACGTATCTGCCGAGTTGGTCGCGCCGGCGCTGGCAAAGGATCAATGCGCTGCTCGGAGAGATCGAAGAAGTGCTTGCGGCGCAGGGCCAAAGTGAACGGCTGCGCGAGGGATTGGTGGTGGCGATCACTGGCCCTCCGAACGTCGGCAAGTCGACACTGATGAATCAACTGGCGCGGCGGGAGGTCGCGATCGTCTCGCCGCATGCCGGCACCACGCGGGACGTCATCGAGGTGCAGCTCGATCTCGATGGTTATCCGGTGACGGTGATCGACACCGCCGGGATCCGCGAGACCGACGATCCGGTGGAGCAGGAGGGCGTGCGCCGCGCCAGGGCGCGGGCGGCGGAGGCGGATCTGGTGTTGTGGCTGGTCGATGACGATTCGCGGGTGCAGCCGTTGGCGGCGGAGCGCCGGTGTGGACGGTGCGCACCAAGATCGATCTCGACGGCGCGTCCGACCTAGAATGCGGACCGGTTCGATTTCCGGATTTCGGCCAGCCGGGGTGATGGGGTGAAGGAATTGATCTCGGCGTTGGTCGGGTTTGCGGGGCATTATTTTGGTTCGGGGGAGGGTGGCCTGATCGGCCGCGCGCGGCAGCGGAAATTGCTGCAGCGAAACCGCAGATTTGTTGCGACGCAGCATCGGCGACGGTCGACAAGGGTGAGGAACTTCATGGCAGAGGATCTGCGGGCGGCTGCGAACCGGCTCGGCCGGCTGCTCGGTCGGGTCGATGTCGAGGACATCCTGGACAAGATCTTTCGCGATTTCTGCATTGGAAAGTAACATTTCTTCGTTCATTATTAAATAATATTTCTTTATTCATTTTATACGATTGTTTCACGTGAAACAACCTCATTCCGGCATCGCGAACTTACGTTTCACGTGAAACGTCGGAATCCCGCGAAGTTCGACTTTCAGCTTTCGCCATCTCACGCTAGAAGTCGCGGCATGAGTTTCCAGCCAGAATCGTTCGACGTCATCGTGATCGGCGGCGGCCACGCCGGCTGCGAGGCCGCGAGCGGCGTCCGCGCGTGTTGGCGCGCGGAGCCGCGCTGGTGACCCATCGGTTTGCGACCATCGGCGACGATGTCCTGCAATCCCGCCATCGGAGGGCTCGGCAAGGGCCATCTGGTTCGCGAGGTCGATGCGCTGGACGGCCTGATGGGCCGGGTCGCCGATGCGGCGGCATCCAGTTTCGCATGCTCAACCGCCGCAAGGGTCCGGCGGTCCGCGGTCCGCGCGCCCAGGCCGATCGCAAGCTCTACGCCGCGGCGATGCAGGCCGCTATCACGCGAAACTGCCAACCTTAGCGTGATCGAAGGCGAGGCCGACGAGCTGATGGTCTCAGGCGGCCGCGTCACCGGCATCCGTCTGGCTGACGGCCGCGAGCTTGCTGGCCGGCGCCGTCGTCATCACCACCGGGACCTTCCTGCGCGGGCTGATCCATCTCGGCGAAAAGAACTGGCCGGCCGGCCGGGTCGATGAGGCGCCGGCGATGGGGCTGTCAGCATCCTTCGAGCGCGCCGGCTTTACGCTCGGGCGGCTGAAGACCGGCACGCCGCCGCGGCTGGACGGCACCACGATCGACTGGTCGGCCGTCGAAATGCAGCCGGGCGACGATCCGCCGGAGCCGTTTTCGGTGATGACCGAGCGCATCACGACGCCGCAGATCCAGTGCGGCATCACCCGGACCACGCCGGCGACCCATGAGGTGATCCGGGCCAACGTCCATCGCTCGCCGATGTATTCCGGCCAGATCAAGAGCAGCGGCCCGCGCTATTGCCCGTCGATCGAGGACAAGATCGTCCGCTTCGGCGACCGCGACGGCCACCAGATCTTCCTGGAGCCGGAAGGCCTCGACGACACCACGGTCTATCCGAACGGCATCTCGACCTCGCTGCCGGAAGAGGTGCAGCTCGCGATCCTGGCGACGATTCCGGGCCTGGAGCGGGTGCGGATGGTCCGGCCCGGCTATGCCATCGAATACGACCACGTCGATCCCCGCGAACTCGATCCGACCTTGCAGACCAAGCGTCTGCCGGGGCTGTTCCTGGCCGGCCAGATCAACGGCACCACCGGCTATGAAGAGGCCGCGGCCCAGGGCCTCGTTGCCGGGCTCAATGCCGCACTGTCGCGCCGGCGGCGCGAGCCCGATCGTGTTCGACCGCGCCGATGGCTATCTCGGGGTCATGATCGATGATCTCGTGACGCCGCGGGATCACCGAGCCCTATCGCATGTTCACCTCCCGGGCCGAGTACCGGCTGACGCTGCGGGCCGACAATGCCGACCAGCGCCTGACCGACAAGGGCATTGCGCTGGGCTGCGTCGGGCCAGGCCCGATCGCAGCGTCACCGCGCCAAGATGGCAGCGCTTGAGTGGCGCGAAGTCGCTGGCGAAGTCGCTGACGCTCACGCCGAATGAGGCGGCTAAGCATGGCCTCGCGCTCAATCGCGATGGCCATCGCCGCTCGGCTTTCGAACTGCTGGCGTATCCGGAGATCGGCTGGACCGAACTGCGGGGGATCTGGCCGGAGCTTTCGGCCGTCGACCCATCGATCGCCGTCCATCTCGAGATCGATGCCAAATATGACGTCTATCTCAAGCGCCAGACCGCCGACGTCGAGTGCCTTCCGCCGCGACGAAGGGCTGATGCTCGGCGATATCGATTACAGCCTGGTGCCGGGGCTTTCCAACGAGGCGCGCTCGAAGCTGGAGGCGGCGCGGCCGCGAACGGTGGGGCAGGCGGGTCGGCTCGACGGCCTGACGCCGGCGGCGCTCGGAATTTTGGCCGCCTATCTGCGTCGAGAGGCACGGCGGAAGCCCGCGGTCGCTTCCGCCTAGCGCTGTTTCACGTGAAACGCTCCTGGAAGTTCTAGAGCCGCGCTGAAAAGCCGAAATGGAGAAAGGACGTCATTGCGAGGAGCGGAAGCGACGAAGCAATCCATGTGGCCGCGACGAAAGAATGGATTGCTTCGCGGAGCCTGTGATCGGGCGCGCATTCGCGCGACCCGTTGGCTCGCAATGACGGCCTGATTTTCACTGGCTGCATTTCCGATCAGTCTCATCTGGATGACGAGCTTCCTAACGGCGACACAGTCAAACCCATGGCCAAAGCGACCAAGCAATTATCGTCCGCGTCTAGCCTCCGACAAGGCGGCGGCCCTGGCGCTCACGCCTGTTTCACGTGAAACAGAGGGACGGCTGCGAACGCTATCGTCGATCTGCTCGGCGAATGGCAGGGCAAGACCAACCTGGTCGC
Source organism: uncultured Pseudomonadota bacterium (assembly GCA_963729395.1). Classification (GTDB taxonomy): domain Bacteria; phylum Pseudomonadota; class Alphaproteobacteria; order Rhizobiales; family Xanthobacteraceae; genus Bradyrhizobium. The sequence continues at coordinate 14,436 of CAVSOS010000022.1, forward strand.
GCCATCGACGCTTCCGAATCTCTGGACCCGGCACATCGCCGATTCGCTGCAGCTCTTGACCTCGCGCCGTCGGCCGAAGATATGGGTCGATCTCGGCAGCGGCGGTGGCTTTCCCGGCGTGGTACTGGCCTGCGCGCTTGGCCGAGACGCCCGGCGCGATGATCCATCTGGTCGAGCGCAACGCCAAGAAAGCCGCCTTCCTGCGCGAAGCGATGCGGGTCACCGGCTCACCCGGCACAGTTCACCTGGCTGACATCGGGGATATTGTGGATAGAATTGCCGGCGAAGTCGATTGCGTCACCGCCCGGGCGCTGGCTCCGCTACACCAGCTCATCGGCTTCGCGGAGCCGCTGGTGAGACGAGGCGCGAAAGCCTTGTTTCTCAAGGGCCAAGATGTAGAGGCCGAATTGACCGAAGCCACTAAATATTGGAATATCAAACCGCAACTTCATTCCAGCCGCACCGGTGGACACGGCTGGATCGTCGAACTCGACCAGATCGAACGGCGCAATCCCTCCGCTGCAACCCATGGCACTCGCGCATGACCGTAATTGATCAAATTTATCAAGAGGATAGGATCACCAACTCTGGCTGGCCATCCGCGCATCCTGGCGCTCGCCAACCAGAAGGGCGGCGTCGGCAAGACCACCACCGCGATCAATCTCGGCACCGCACTGGCCGCCATCGGCGAGCGCGTGCTGATCGTCGATCTCGATCCGCAGGGCAACGCCTCCACCGGCCTCGGCATCGATCGCCGCAACCGCAACTGCTCGACCTATGACGTGCTGATCGGCGAGGCGCCGCTGCGCGAAGCGGTGGTCCCGACCGCGGTGCCGCGTCTGCATATCGCCGCCTCGACCATGGATCTCTCGGGCCTCGAGCTCGAACTGGGCACGACGCGCGGCCGCGCGTTCCGGCTGCGCGATGCGATCGCCGCGCTGAACACCAACGTCACACCGGACTCCGATTACACCTATGTGCTGATCGATTGTCCGCCGTCGCTCAACCTGCTCACCGTCAACGCGATGGCGGCCTCGGATGCGATCCTGGTGCCGCTGCAGTGCGAGTTCTTCGCGCTGGAGGGTCTGTCGCAACTGCTGCAGACGGTGGAGCAGGTGCGCTCGACGCTCAATCCCGATCTTGTCGATCCACGGCATCGTGCTGACCATGTTCGACTCGCGCAACAACCTGTCGAATCAGGTCGTCGCCGACGTCCGGCAGTTCATGGGCGCCAAGGTCTACAACACCATGATCCCGCGCAATGTCCGCGTCTCCGAGGCGCCGTCCTACGGCAAGCCGGTGCTGGTTTACGATCTCAAATGCGTCGGCAGCGAAGCCTATCTCAAGCT
>CAVSOS010000023.1:0-139646 GCA_963729395.1 uncultured Pseudomonadota bacterium
TGTGACCGCTTGGTCCCTTCCGTTATGGCAAGCGCCAACCAAATAAAAAGACTAGTTTTTCCTGTACTCACAATCCTCACCGCAAACAGGGCGGATGCGTTATTCCAGGGAACACAAGCTCGAAACTCACGCGCGGATCGTGAAGCGGGCTTCGGTGCGGCTGCGCGAGAAGGGCGCCCATGGCATCGGCGTCGCCGACCTGATGAAGAACGCCGGCCTCACCCATGGCGGGTTCTACGCGCATTTCGATTCCCGGGAAGCACTGGTGATCGAGGCGTTCGCCTACGCGATGGACCGTTCGACGGAGCGCTGGCGCAAGATCGCCGAGCAGACGCCGCCGGAAAAACGCGTGGCAGACCATCGTGGAATCCTATTTGACGCCGGTGCATCGCGACGATCCTGGCCATGGCTGCGCCATGCCGACGCTGGGCGCGGAAATCGCCCGCGAGAGCCCCAGGACCCGCAAGGCCTTTGCGGCCAAGCTGGAACAGATGATCGACCTGCTCACCGCCCAGATCCCGGATATTCCGCGCAAGGCCGCGCGGAAGCAGGCGATGGCGACGATCGCGACCATGATGGGCACGCTGGTGATGGCCCGGGTCGCGGGCAATGGCGACTTTTCCGAGGAAATTCTGGCCTCCGGACGAGAGGCGGTGCTCGTCGCACCGCATCCTTAAAACGGGTAGCGAAGAAGACGGCGTCCAAAAAGGCCGCCGCGTCCGCGCGGCATTGATCGAACCAGCGATCATCGCATGCGACGTTGGTCGTAGGCTTGCGAAGGGGCCGGCGAAGGCTGGGTATTACAACGGAAACCACAACGTTCTTTCTAGCGTGTCTTGTAGCCCTAGCACTCGGAAGAGTAGCATTGGAGGATATTTAGGCTTTGGGGGCGAGCGACAATGAATAAATCCGAAAGAAAAAAGCAGGAAGAAGCCGAGCGCAAACACTGGGAAACCGCCGAGAAATCCGACCGGCAACAAGTAATCGGCGCGCTTGAGCGAATAGCCGAACAGAATGAGGTTACCGAAAGCCAAGCCCAACGCGCAGATAAATTTCATCGCAGGATAGAAAAGCTCACCCTTCGTTTGGATGGTAGGAAATTTTGGCTTGAACTTGCTGAGACCGCCGGACTGTGGGCGGCCGCCGCAGTCGGTGTAATTGCCATCCTCGTCTCCAGCTATGATTTTCTGAAAAACAAAGAAGGGTTATGGAAGGCCAACAGATGACACGAGGGCCAATTGGATGAGATGAAGGCGACTGAAGCTCAGACCACCGAAATGATCGCAACCAATAGAAATCTGGCTGAAGCTGCCAGTAAACAGCTCAAGCCGCTATCGATAGTGCACAAGACCGCACAAGAGAATATCGTTGCAAGTCAACGGGCTCGGGTCGGCCCAAGGCTGGCTAGAAGTGACAAAGCGCCCGGGCTAGATAAGGAAACTTCGGTCGTTATCGAGTACCAAAATACTGGCAGAGAGCCGGCGCGGGAAGCCATTTACGATGTTGATGTTTTTACCGCCAACGACGAAAAGGACATGTCCGGAGAGGTCGCCACAAGAATAGTTTCTTTCATCCATCAGTGCGAAATCAAGTGGACACCCACCCAGGCGACCGTGGTCTTCCCAGCCACGAACGGCTTTGGTGGCAGTAGCTACATTATAACTAGAACAATCGAAGCCTCTATGATCGACCAAGATGTCATCGACAGTAAGAAAAAGATTTTCGCGAGCGGATGCATTGTCTATAAGACCGCCGGTGGTATTCACCGAAGTTCTTTTTGCTATTTTTTCAAAGCCGGCAAGACCCCCATTGCAGGGTGGAATATCTGCCAAGTCGGCAACGACGCAGATTAGCCCACGGCCAAGCTTGCTCCGGAGCTGCGTTCACCGGTGGCGTTTGCGCCAAATACCGGCCCGAGCCTGCATTTTCGCAAATCCGCTGCGCGTAGAATCCCTTTCCAAACCCTGCAAAGACTGCAAGATGCCGGCCAAATCGGCACTCGCACAGGTCCTGGAGGAACGCATGCGTACAATCGGGCATTTTATCGGCGGCCGCGAGGTCAAGGGCACATCGGGCCGGTTTGCGGACGTGTTTGAGCCGATGACCGGCGACGTCCAGGCCCAGGTGGCGCTGGCCTCCAAGGCCGAACTGCGCGCGGCGGTCGAGAACGCCAAGGCGGCGCAACCGGAATGGGGCGCGACCAATCCGCAGCGCCGCGTTCGCGTCCTGATGAAGTTCCTGGAACTGGTGGCGCGCGACAATGACGAGCTGGCCGAATTGCTGGCCCGCGAACATGGCAAGACCATTCCCGACGCCAAGGGCGACATTCTGCGCGGCGTCGAGGTGGTGGAGTTCGCCTCGGCATTCCGCAACTGATGAAGGGCGAATATACCGAAGGCGCCGGGCCCGGCATCGACATCTATTCGATGCGCCAGCCGCTCGGCGTCGTCGCCGGCATCACGCCGTTCAATTTTCCGGCGATGATCCCGATGTGGAAATTCGCGCCCGCGATCGCCTGCGGCAACGCCTTCGTCCTGAAGCCATCGGAGCGCGACCCCGGCGTGCCGATGAGGCTTGCCGAGCTGATGCTGGAGGCGGGGCTGCCGCCGGGCATCCTCAACGTCGTCAACGGCGACAAGGAAGCGGTGGACGCCATTCTCGACGATCCCGACATCGCGGCGGTCGGCTTCGTCGGCTCGTCCGCGATCGCGCAGTATATCTATGAGCGGGCGGCCGCGACCGGCAAGCGCGCGCAGTGCTTCGGCGGCGCCAAGAACCACGCCATCGTGATGCCGGATGCCGACATGGATCAGACCGTCGATGCGCTGGTCGGAGCCGGATACGGCTCGGCCGGCGAGCGCTGCATGGCGGTGTCGGTCGCGGTCCCCGTCGGCAAGACCACGGCCGACCGGCTGATGGAAAAGCTGATTCCGCGCGTCGAGAGCCTGAAGATCGGCCCCTCGATCGATCCGACCGCCGATTTCGGTCCGCTGGTGACCACGCGCGGCGCTGGAGCGGGTCAAGAACTATGTCGAGATCGGCATCAAGGAAGGCGCCAAGCTCGCGGTCGACGGCCGCGGCTTCAAGATGCAGGGCTATGAGAACGGCTTCTACATGGGCGGCTGCCTGTTCGACAACGTCACCAAGGACATGCGGATCTACAAGGAAGAGATTTTCGGTCCGGTGCTGTCGGTGGTGCGCGCCCACGACTACGACGAGGCGCTGGCGCTGCCGTCCGATCACGACTACGGCAACGGCGTTGCGATCTTCACCCGCGACGGCGACGCCGCGCGCGATTTCGCCGCCAAGGTCAATGTCGGCATGGTCGGCATCAACGTGCCGATCCCGGTGCCGGTCGCCTATTACACCTTCGGCGGCTGGAAACGTTCCGGCTTCGGCGATCTCAATCAACACGGGCCGGATTCGATCCGCTTCTACACCAAGACCAAGACGGTGACCTCGCGCTGGCCGTCCGGCGTCAAGGAAGGCGCGGAGTTCTCGATTCCGACGATGAATTGACCGCCGCGAAGCAGGCGCGAACATTAGATGCAATTCGCTCTCAACGAGGACCAGATTGCGGTTCGCGACATGGCGCGGGATTTCGCCGCGGAAAAAATCGCGCCGCATGCGATCCGCTGGGACGAGGAGAAGCATTTTCCCGTCGACGTGATGCGCGAGGCGGCCAGCTCGGCATCGGCGGCATCTACATCCGCGACGATGTCGGCGGCTCGGCGCTGACGCGGTTCGACGCGGCGCTGATCTTCGAGGCGCTGGCGCAGGGCTGTCCGACGGTGTCGGCCTTCATCTCGATCCACAACATGGCGTGCCTGGATGATCGATGCCTTTGGCAACGAGGCCCAGCGGCAAGAAGTGGCTGCCGAAGCTCTGCACCATGGAATAGCTGGCGAGCTATTGCCTGACCGAGCCGGGCTCGGGCTCGGACGCGGCCGCGTTGCGCACGCGCGCGGTGCGCGACGGCGACCATTATGTGCTCAACGGCCAGAAGCAGTTCATTTCCGGCGCCGGCAAGGGCGACATCTACGTGGTGATGGTGCGGACCGGCGAGCGACGGCCCCGGCGGCATCTCGACGCTCGTCGTCGAGGGCGACACGCCCGGGCTGTCGTTCGGCGCCAACGAGCGCAAGATGGGCTGGAACGCGCAGCCGACCCGCGCGGTGATTTTCGAGAATGCGCGCGTGCCGGTCGCCAACCGGCTCGGCGAGGAGGGCATCGGCTTCAAGATCGCGATGGCCGGGCTCGACGGCGGCCGCATCAATATCGCCGCCTGTTCGCTCGGCGGCGCGCAAAGCCGCGCTCGACAAGTCGCTAGCCTACATGAAGGAGCGCAAGGCGTTCGGAAAGCGCCTCGACGAATTCCAGGCGCTGCAATTCCGTCTCGCCGACATGGCGACCGAACTGGAGGCGGCGCGGACCTTCGTGTGGCGCGCGGCCGCGGCGCTCGACCGCAAGGACCGCGACGCCACCATGCTGTGCGCCATGGCCAAGCGATTCGGCACCGATGTCGGCTTCGAGGTCGCCAACCAGGCGCTGCAATTGCACGGCGGCTACGGCTATCTCAGCGAATACGGCATCGAGAAGATCGTGCGCGATCTGCGCGTGCACCAGATTCTCGAAGGCACCAACGAGATCATGCGGCTGATCGTGGCGCGCAAGCTGATCGAGGGCGCGCGATGACGGTGCAGGCCGCCGCGGTCGTGGGACCGAACCCGACCTGATCGTGCGGCGCGAAGGTCGGTGCGGCATCATCCGGCTCAACCGGCCGAAGGCGATCAATGCCATGACGCTGGAGATGTCGCTGGCATCGACAAGGCGCTCGACCGGTTCGAGACCGATCCGGCGGTGGCGCTGGTGCTGCTGGAAGGCGCCGGCGAGCGCGGCTTGTGCGCCGGCGGCGACATCCGCGGGCTGTACGAAAGCTCGCGGGCCGGCGGCGATCTCGGCAAGATGTTCTGGCGCCAGGAATACATCATGAACGCGCGCATCGCGAAATTTCCAAAGCCCTATGTCGCCTTCATGGACGGGATGGTGATGGGCGGCGGCGTCGGGCTGTCCGCGCATGGCCGCCATCGCGTCGTGACCGAGAAGACCAAGCTGGCGATGCCGGAAGTCGGTCTCGGCTTCTTTCCCGATGTCGGCGGCACCTGGCTGTTGTCGCGTTCGCCGGGCGAGATCGGCACCTATTTCGGATTGACCGGCCAGACCATGAACGGTCCCGACGCGATCTATGCGCGGTTTGCCGATGCGGTGGTGCCCTCCGGCAAGCTTGCCGGCCTTGCGCGAGATCGCTGGTCAACCTTCGCGCGGGCGCAACTGCTGCCGAAGTGAAAGCCGCTGATCGATGGTTTCGCGACCGGCGAGACGTCGGGCCCGGTCGCGGCGCTGCAGCCGCAGAATCGATCGCTGGTTTGCCCACGACCGGATGGAAGATATCGTCGCCGCCCTGCAGCGCGACGGTTCGGAGCTGGCGCAGGCGACGCTGAAGACGTTGAACGAGAAGTCGCCGCGCGGCATGGTGGTCGCGCTTAAAACTGCTGCGGCTGGCGCGGGGCTCGTCCTCGCTGGAAGAATGCCTGGTGCGGGAATATCGTGCCGCGCTGGAAGTGTTCGCAAGCGACGATTTTCGCGAGGGCGTGCGCGCGGCCGTGATCGACAAGGACCGCAATCCGCGATGGTCGCCGCCGCGCATCGAGGACGTGACGCCGGAAATGGTGGCGCCTTATTTCGCGGAAATCGGCGCCGACGAACTGGTGTTCGACAAATCAAATGAGAAACGCCTGAGCGGAGGGAACTAGAGATGGCAAACATCGCATTCATCGGCCTCGGCAACATGGGCGGCCCGATGGCGGCCAATCTGGTCAAGGCCGGCCACAAGGTGATCGCGTTCGATCTGGTGGCGGCCTCGCGCGATCAGGCCAAGGGCCGACGGCGCTGCGATCGCCGACAGCGCGGTGGGCGCGGTGAAGGGCGCCGACGTCGTCATCACCATGCTGCCGGCCGGCAAGCATGTGCTGTCGGTCTGGACCGACGTCGTTCCGGTCGATGGCCAAGGGCGCGCTGATCATCGATTGCTCGACCATCGACGTCGAAAGCGCGAAGCAGGCCCATGCGCTGGCGGCAAAGCACGGCATTGCCTCGGTCGATGCGCCGGTGTCCGGCGGCACCGGCGGCGCCAAGGGCGCGACGCTGACCTTCATGTGCGGCGGCGAGGACAAGGCCTTCGCGGCGGCCAAGCCGGTGCTGGAAAAGATGGGCAAGAAGATCGTGCATTGCGGCGGCGCCGGCGCAGGCCAGGCGGCGAAGATCTGCAACAACATGATCCTCGGCATTTCCATGATCGCGGTCAGCGAAGCCTTTGCGCTCGCCGAAAAGCTCGGGCTTGTCGCATCAGGCGCTGTTCGACGTCGCCTCGACCTCGTCGGGGCAATGCTGGTCGCTGACATCCTATTGCCCGGTGCCGGGCCCGGTGCCGACCTCGCCCGCCAACAACGACTACAAGCCCGGCTTTGCCTCGGCGCTGATGGTGAAGGACCTGACGCTGGCGCAGGATGCGGCCAAGGCCGCCGGCGCGGCGACGCCGCTCGGCAAGCACGCGCAGGAAATCTACAAGGCGTTCGACGCCGCCGGCAATGGCGGGGTCGATTTCTCCGGCATCATCCAGCATGTCCGCGGATTCGCGGGAAATAGCGAGCGGCCCATGACGACATTCCAGGAAGCCCGCGCGTTCCTGCTCAAGCACCGCACCGATTACGACAAGGCGGTCGCGGGCTTCCGCTGGCCGGATCCGGTGCCGTTCAACTGGGCGCTGGACTGGTTCGACGCCGAGCTGGCGCGCAATCGCCGACAGCAAGGATCGCGCCGGCGCTGTGGATCGTCGATGCCGGCAGCAACCGCGAGACCAAGCTGTCGTTCGCGGCGCTGTCGCGCCGCTCCAACCAGGTCGCGAATTTCCTGCGCGCGCAGGGGCTGAAGCGCGGCGATCATCTGTTGCTGCTGCTCGGCAATGTCGTGCCGCTGTGGGAGACCATGCTGGCGGCGATGAAGCTCGGCGTCGTGGTGATCCCCGCCACCACGCTGCTGACGCCGGACGAACTGCGCGACCGGCTCGATCGCGGCCGCGCCAAGGTGGTGGTGGCGTCGCAGGACCAGGTCGCGAAATTCGCCGGCCTCGGCGGCGACGGGCTCATTCGCATCGTCGTCGGCGCGTCCTCGAAGCAGGACGGCTGGCTGCGCTTTCGAGCAGGCCGCGGAATTTCCGGAAGCGTTCACGCCGGATGGGCCGACCGGGCCGACGATCCGATGCTGCTGTATTTCACCTCGGGCACCACGGCAAAGCCGAAGCTGGTGCGGCACAGCCAGCGCAGCTATCCCGTCGGCGGACTGTCGACGATGTACTGGCTCGGGCTGCAGCCCGGCGATGTCCATCTGAACATTTCCTCGCCGGGCTGGGCCAAGCATGCCTGGAGCTGCTTCTTCGCGCCCTGGAACGCCGGCGCCACCGTGTTCGTGGTCAACCAGCCGCGCTTCGACGCCAAGGGATTGCTCGCGACCATCGGCCGCTGCGGCGTCACCACGCTGTGCGCGCCGCCGACGGTGTGGCGGCTGTTCATCCAGGAGAAGCTCGCGACCTTCAAGGTCAGCCTGCGCGAGGTCTGCGGCGCCGGCGAGCCGCTCAATCCCGAAGTGATCGATCAGGTGCGCGCCGCCTGGGGGCTGACGATCCGCGACGGCTACGGCCAGACCGAAACCACCGCGCTTGCCGGCAATTCGCCGGGGCAGCAGGTCAAGGTCGGATCGATGGGCCGGCCGCTGCCGGGCTATCGCGTGCAGATCACCGACATCGACGGCACGTCGCGAAGGAGGGCGAGGTCACGCCTGCTGCTCGGCGCCGACCGGCCCGGCGGGGCTGATGCAGGGCTATCAGGGCGAGGACGGCAAACTCAGCGGCGCCGACGGCGAGCTCTATCGCAGCGGCGACGTGGTGTTCGCCGACGACGAGGGCTATCTGACCTTCGTCGGCCGCTCCGACGACGTCTTCAAATCGTCCGACTACCGGATCAGCCCGTTCGAACTCGAGAGCATCCTGCTCGAGCATGAAGAGGTCGCGGAGGCCGCGGTCGTGCCGAGTCCCGATCCGATCCGGCTCGCGATCCCCAAGGCCTATGTGCTGCTGGTGTCGGGCGCGGAGCGCTCGCGCGAGACCGCGCTGTCGATCTTCCGGCATCTGCACACGCGGCTGGCGCCGTTCAAGCGCATCCGGCGGATCGAGTTCGTGACCGAACTGCCGAAGACGATTTCCGGCAAAATCCGCCGCGTGCAGTTGCGCCGGCTGGAGCACGACAACGATCGCGACGATGCGCTGCGCGGCGAGGAATTCCGCGAAGAGGATTTCCCGGAATTGCAGAAAATGCGGTCGGCCGGATCAGCGGAGAATGTATGAATGAATGAAGTCTGGAAGAAGCCGCCGATTTCGCTTGAAGCCTATCAGGACATGGTCGGCCAGGAGGTCGGCGTGTCGTCATGGCATCTGGTCGATCAGGGCCGGATCAACGCCTATGCCGATGTGATCGAGGATCATCAGTTCATCCATGTCGATCCCGAGCGCGCCAAGCGCGAAACCCCGTTCGGCACCACCATGGCGCACGGCTTCCTGACGATGTCGCTGATGAGCATCATGTCCTATGAGGTGATGCCGGTGATCGAGGGCACCACCATGGGCGTCAATTACGGCTTCGACAAATTGCGCTTCATCTCGCCGGTGCGCTCGGGCTAGCGCGTCCGCGGCCGGTTCACGCTGGCGGAAGCCAAGTTGCGCAAGCCGAACGAACTGCTGTCGCGCACCAATGTCACCGTCGAGATCGAGGGCGAGGACAAGCCCGCGCTGGTGGCCGACTGGATCGGCCTGATTTATTTCGCTTAGTATCAGCCGTCATGGCCGGGCACAGCCGCCGAAGGACGGCGTCGCTTCCGCTCGCCTATGTCCCGGCCATCCACGTCTTGTCTGATGCAACAACCAAAAAGACGTGCCCGGCAACGCAGATAAGTTTCGTAATCTGCGTAGATTGCTACGCCGGGCATGACGAAGGAACCCACATCAGGAAACTTACCCATGACAATCAGGTTTGACGGACGCGTCGCCATCGTCACCGGCGCGGGCAATGGTCTTGGACGCGCGCATGCGCTGGGGCTGGCGAGCCGCGGCGCCAAGGTCGTGGTCAATGATTTCGGCGGCGCCCGCGACGGCACCGGCGGATCGCTGACCCCGGCCGAAACCGTGGTCGAGGAAATCCGAAAAGCCGGCGGCACGGCGATGGCCGACGGCGCCGACGTCTCGAATTTCGAGCAGGTCAAGGCGATGGTCGCACGCGCCACCAAGGAGTGGGGCAGCGTCGATCTGCTCTGCGCCAATGCCGGCATCCTGCGCGACAAGTCGTTCGCCAAGATGGAGGTCGCCGATTTCGCCAAGGTGCTGGACGTGCATCTCACCGGCACCTTCTATTGCTGCAAGGCGGTGTGGGACGGCATGCGCGAGCGCAATTACGGCCGCATCGTGCTGACCACCTCGTCGTCGGGCCTGTTACGGCAATTTCGGCCAGGCCAATTACGGCGCGGCGAAAACCGGCATGGTCGGCCTGATGAACGTGCTGGCCGAGGAGGGCCGCAAGAACAACATCCGCGTCAACACGATCTCGCCGACGGCGGCGACGCGGATGACGGAGGAATTGCTGCCGCCGCAGGCGCTGGCACTGATGAAGCCGGAAGCGATCACGCCGGCGGTGCTGTATCTGCTGGGCGAGGACGCGCCGACCCGCACCATCATGGGCGCCGGCGCCGGCTCGTTCGCGGTGATCAAGATCATGGAAACCGAAGGCGTCAACCTCGCCCAATCCGACTGGACGCCGGACGCGATCGCCGCGCATTTCGCCGAGATCAGCGACATGCCGTAGCGCGCCAGAAACGTCGGCAACGCCTCGCTGTGGGTCAGATTGAGGCCGCCGCGTCCTGCCAGCAGAAACTTGCGGCCCACCGAGGCCATCGCATCATAGACCGTGACGCCGGCGCCGCCTTGCGCCAGCACTTCGGCTGCCATCAGTCCGGCCGGACCGGCGCCGATGACGGCGACCGGAGTTTTGGAAATGCCTGACACAAGCGTCGTCATTCCGGGCTCGCTCGCTTCGCTCGCGCCCCGGAATGACGACTTTGGAGGCATCGCCTCTACAGCTTCACGCCCATTCGCGCCGCGGCCTGCTCGACGTATTTCTGGGTCTGCTGGAAAGCGCCCTCCAGCGCCTTCGCCTTCGACATGTCGCTGATCTCGGCGAAATGCGCGGCGACGGCGTCCGGCGTCCACTCGGATGGGGCTAAGTTGACGCCCTCGGTTTCCATGATCTTGATCACCGCAAACGAGCCGGCGCCCGCGCCCATGATGGTGCGGGTCGGAGCGTCTTCGCCGAGCAGATACAGCACCGCCGGCGTGATCGCCTCGGGCTTCATCAGCGCCAGCGCCTGCGGCGGCAGCAGTTCCTCGGTCATCCGCGTCGCCGCCGTCGGCGAAATCATGTTGACGCGGATATTGGTCTTGCGGCCCTCCTCGGCGAGCACGTTCATCAGTCCGACCATGCCGGTTTTCGCCGCACCATAATTGGCCTGGCCGAAATTGCCGTAAAGCCCCGACGACGAGGTGGTGACAACGATACGGCCGTAATTGCGCTCACGCATGCCGTCCCACACCGCCTTGCAACAATAGAAGGTGCCGGTGAGATGAACGTCCAGCACCTTGGCGAAATCGGCCGCTTCCATCTTGCCGAATGATTTGTCGCGCAGGATGCCGGCATTGGCGCAGAGCAGATCGACGCTGCCCCATTTCTCCGTGGCCTTGGCGACCATCGCCCTGACCTGCTCGAAATTCGAGACGTCGGCGCCGTCGGCCATCGCCGTGCCACCGGCTTTCTGAATTTCCTCGACCACGGTTTCAGCCGCCGTCAGCGACCCGCCGGTACCGTCGCGGGCGCCGCCGAAATCATTGACCACGACCTTAGCGCCCCTGCTCGCCAGCCCCAGCGCATGGGCGCGCCCGAGACCATTGCCCGCGCCGGTAACGATAGCGACGCGGCCGTCAAACCTGATTGTCATGCGTAAGTTTCCTGGATGTGGGTTCCTTCGTCATGCCCGGCGATAGCAATCTACGCAGATTGCGTAAACTTATCTGCGTTGCCGGGCACGTCTTTTTGGTTGTTGCATCAGACAAGACGTGGATGGCCGGGACATAGGCGAGCGGAAGCGACGCCGTCCTTCGGACGGCTGTGCCCGGCCATGACGGCTGATACTAAGCAAAATAGATCAGGCCGATCCAGTCGGCCACCAGCGCGGGCTTTTCCTCACCCTCGATTTCGACGGTCACGTTGGTACGCGACAGCAATTCGGTCGGCTTGCGCAATTTGGCTTCGGCCAAAGTGAAGCGGCCGCGGACGCGCGAGCCCGAGCGCACCGGCGAGATGAACCGGAGCTTGTCGAAGCCGTAATTGACGCCCATCGTCGTGCCCGAGATCACCGGCATGACCTCGTACGACATGATGCTCATCAGCGACATCGTCAGGAAGCCGTGCGCCACCGTGGTGCCGAACGACGTTTCGCGCTTGGCGCGCTCCGGATCGACATGAATGAATTGATGATCCTCGATCACATCGGCGTAGACATCGATCCGGCTCTGATCGACCAGATGCCAAGACGACACGCCGACCTCGTGACCGACCATTTTCTGATAGGCATCCAGCGAAATCGGCGGCTTCTTCCAGACTTCATTCATTTATAGCATCTCCGCTGATCCGGCTGATCGTATTTTTTGCAATTCCGGGAAATCCTCTTCGCGGAATTCCTGGCCGCGCAGCGCATCGTCGCGATTATTGTCGTGTTCCAGCCGGCGCAACTGAACGCGGCGGATCTTGCCGGAAATCGTCTTCGGCAGCTCGGTTACGAATTCGATGCGCCGGATACGCTTGAACGGCGACAGCCTGGTGTGCAAATGCCTGAAGATCGACAGCGCGGTTTGCGGCGAACGCTCGGTGCCCGATACCAGCAGCACATAGGCTTTCGGGATCGCCAGCCGAATCGGATCGGGGCTGGGAACCACCGCGGCCTCCGCCACCAATTCATGTTCGAGCAGGATGCTCTCCAGTTCGAACGGGCTGATCCGGTAGTCCGACGATTTAAAGACATCGTCGGAGCGGCCGACGAAGGTCAAATAGCCCTCATCGTCGGCGAACACCACGTCGCCGCTGCGATAGAGATCGCCGTCGGCGCCGCTCACCTTGCCGTCGTCGCCCTGATAGCCCTGCATCAGACCGGCGGGCCGGTCGGCGCCGAGCAACAGGCTGACCTCGCCCTCTTTGGTGATGTTTCCGTCAATGTCGGTGATCTGCACGCGGTAACCGGGCAGCGGACGGCCCATCGATCCAACCTTCACCTTCTGGCCGGGCGAATTTCCCGCAAGCGCCGTGGTTTCGGTCTGGCCGTAGCCGTCGCGAATTGTCAGCCCCCACGCGCCGCGAACCTGATCGATCACTTCGGGATTGAGCGGCTCGCCGGCGCCGCAGACCTCGCGCAATGACACTTTATAGGTTGCGAGCTTCTCCTGGATGAACAGCCGCCACACCGTTGGCGGCGCACACAGCGTAGTCACGCCGCATCTGGCGATGGTCGCAAGCAATCCCTTGGCATCGAAGCGGGGTTGGTTGACCACAAACACGGTAGCGCCGGCGTTCCACGGCGCGAAGACGCAGCTCCAGGCATGCTTGGCCCAGCCCGGCGAGGAAATGTTCAGATGAATATCGCCGGGCTGCAACCCGAGCCAGTACATCGTTGACAGTCCGCCGACCGGATAGCTGCGCTGGCTGTGCCGCACCAGCTTCGGCTTCGCGGTGGTGCCGGAGGTGAAATACAGCAGCATCGGATCGTCCGGCCCGGTCGATCCATCCGGCTTGAATGTATCCGGGAACTCCGCGGCCTGTTCGTAAGGCAGCCAGCCTTCGTGTTTTGAGGACGCGCCAACGACGATACGAATGAGACCGTCGCCGCGGAGGCCGGCAAATTTCGCAACCTGGTCCTGGGACGCCACCACGGCCCTGGCGCGGCCGCGATCGAGGCGATCCTGCAACTCGTCCGCCGTCAACAGCGTGGTCGCGGGAATCACCACCACACCTAATTTGATCGCCGCCAGCATGGTTTCCCATAATGGAACGACGTTGCCGAGCAGCAGCAACAGATGATCGCCACGCTTGAGGCCCTGGGCTCGCAGGAAATTCGCAACCTGATTGGAACGGCGTGACAGGGCCTCGAACGAAAGCTTCGTTTCGCGATTGCTGTCAGCATCGACGATCCAGAGCGCTGGCCGATCCTTGCTTTCGCGAGCGCGCGCGAGCTCGGCATCGAACCAGTCCAGCGCCCAATTGAACGGCACCGGGTCCGGCCAGCAGAACCCCTTGACCGCCGCATCGTAGTCGGTGCGATGCTGGAGCAGGAACGAGCGCGCTTCTCGGAAGGTTGTCATGGGCCGCTCGCTATTTCCCCGCCAATTCGCGAACATGCCGGATAATTCCGGAAAAATCGACCCCGCCATTTCCGGCGGCGTCGAACGCGCGGTAGATTTCCTGTGCGTGCTTGCCAAGCGGCGTCGCGGCACCGACGGCCTTGGCCGCATCCTGCGCCAGCGTTAGATCCTTCACCATCAGGGCCGATGCAAAGCCGGGGCGATACTCGTTGTTCGCGGGCGAGGTCGGCACCGGACCCGGCACCGGACAATAGGTCGTCAGCGACCAGCATTGTCCCGACGAGGTCGAGGCGACGTCGAACAACGCCTGATGCGACAATCCAAGCTTTTCGGCGAGCGCAAAGGCTTCGCTGACCGCGATCATGGAAATGCCGAGGATCATGTTGTTGCAAATCTTGGCCGCCTGCCCTGCGCCGGCGCCGCCGCAATGCACGATCTTCTTGCCCATCTTTTCCAGCACCGGCTGGGCTGCGGCAAAGGCCTTGGCGTCACCGCCGGCCATGAATGTCAGCGTCGCGCCTTTGGCGCCGCCGGTGCCGCCGGACACCGGCGCATCGACCGAGGCAATACCTTGTTTTGCCGCCAGCGCATGGGCCTGCACCGCGCTTTCGACATCGATGGTCGAACAATCGATGATCAACGATCCCTTGGCCATCGACGGCAAAATCTCGGTCCAGACCGACAGCACATGCTTGCCCGCGGGCAGCATCGTGATGACGACTTCCGCGCCTTTCACCGCGGCCACCGCGTTGTCGGCGATAGCAGCGCCATCGGCCCTTGACTGGTTGCGCGAGGCTTCCACCAGATCGAACGCCACCACCTTGTGGCCGGCCTTGACCAGATTGGCGGCCATCGGCCCGCCCATATTGCCGAGACCGATGAATGCAATATTTGCCATCTTTAGTTCCCTCCGCCCGGGGCGTTTCTCTTATGATTTGTCAAACACCAGTTCGTCGGCGCCGACGCCAGCGAAATAAGGCGCCACCATCTCCGGCGTGACATCCTGCAGCCGCGATGGCGACCAGCGCGGATTGCGATCCTTGTCGATCACAGCCGCGCGCACGCCTTCCCGAAAATCGTCGCTGGCAAACACTTCAAGTGCGGCGCGATATTCCCGCACCAGGCATTGTTCCAGAGAAGACGAGCCCCGCGCCAACCGAATTAGCTTCAGCGCCACCACCATGCCGCGCGGCGATTTTTCGTTCAACGTCTTCAGCGTCGCTTGCGCCAATTCCGAGCCGTCGCGCTGCAGCGCTGCGACGATATCTTCCATCCGGTCATGAGCGAACCAGACGTCGATGCTCGGCTGCAGCGCCGCTACAGGGCCTGAGGTCTCGCCGGTCGCGAACCCATCGATCAGGGCTTGAATTTCCTTAGGAGTTGCCCCGATGCGAACGCTGGTCAGGACCTCGCGCAAGGCCGGCAATTTGCCCGACGGCACCACCGCGTCCGCAAACCGCGCATGGATCGCATCGGGACCGTTCATGGTCTGGCCGGTCAATCCGAAATAGGCGCCGAGTTCGCCGGGCGAACGGGACAATAGCCAGGTGCCTCCCACATCGGGGAAAAAGCCCAACCCCACTTCCGGCATCGCAAGCTTGGTCCTTTCGGTCACGACGCGATGGCGGCCATGCGCGGAAAGGCCCACGCCGCCACCCATCACCAGCCCGTCCATGAAGGGGACATACGGCTTGGGAAACTTCGCGATGCGGGCATTCATGATGTATTCCTGGCGCCAAAACACCTTGCCGAGGTCGCCGCCGGCCCGCGAACTTTCATAGAGTCCGCGAATGTCTCCGCCCGCGCACAATCCGCGCTCGCCGGAGCCCTCCAGCAGCACCAGCGCCACCGCCGGATCCGCTTCGAACCGGTCCAATGCGGCATCAATCGCCAGCGACATTTCCAGCGTCATGGCGTTGATCGCCTTCGGCCGGTTGAGGCGGATCACGCCCACCGATCCTTCCCGGCGTGCGATCAGATCGGGTTCGGGTCCCACGACTGCAGCGGTCGCAACCGTCATCGCGCTCCCTCGATCAGCTTGCGCGCCACGATCAGCCGCATGATTTCGTTGGTACCTTCGAGAATCTGATGCACGCGCAGGTCGCGCACGATCTTCTCGATGCCGTATTCGCTGAGATAGCCGTAACCGCCATGCAGTTGCAGCGCCTGGTTGGCGACCTCGAAGCCGACGTCGGTGCCGAAGCGCTTGGCCATGGCGCACAGCATGGTCGCGTCAGGATCCTTGCGGTCCAGCGCCGCAGCCGCGCGCCACACGAAGGTCCGCGCCGCCTCCAGTTCGGTCGCCATGTCGGCCAGCCGGAATTGCAGCGCCTGGAATTCGTCGAGGCGTTTTCCGAACGCCTTGCGCTCCTTCATATAGGTGAGCGACTTGTCGAGCGCGGCTTGCGCGCCGCCGAGCGAGCAGGCCGCGATATTGATACGGCCGCCGTCGAGCCCAGCCATCGCAATCTTGAAGCCGATCCCCTCGTCGCCCAGCCGATTGGCCACCGGCACGCGCGCATTCTCGAAAATCACCGCACGGGTCGGCTGTGCATTCCAACCCATCTTGCGCTCGTTGGCGCCGAGCGAAAGCCCCGGCGTGTCGCCCTCGATGACCAGCGTCGAGATGCCGCCGGGTCCGTCGCCGCCGGTCCGCACCATCACCACATAGATGTCGCCCCTGCCGGCGCCGGAGATGAACTGCTTCTGGCCGTTGAGCACATAATGGTCGCCGTCGCGAACCGCGCGGGTGCGCAATGCAGCCGCATCCGACCCGGAGCCGGGCTCGGTCAGGCAATAACTTGCCAGCCATTCCATGGTGCAGAGTTTCGGTAGCCATTTATGCCGCTGGGTGTCGTCGCCAAAGGCATCGATCATCCAGCACGCCATGTTGTGGATCGAGATGAACGCCGACACCGTCGGACAGCCCTGCGCCAGCGCCTCGAAGATCAGCGCCGCGTCAAACCGCGTCAGCGCCGAGCCGCCGACGTCATCGCGGATATACACGCCGCCGATGCCGAGCTGCGCCGCCTCGCGCATCACATCGACGGGAAAATGCTTCTCCTCATCCCACCGGATCGCATGCGGCGCGATTTTTTCCGCGGCGAAATCCCGCGCCATGTCGCGAACCGCAATCTGATCCTCGTTGAGAGCGAATTGCATGGGATGCCCGCGCGCTTCGCGGCTAATTCATCGTCGGGATCGAGAAATCCGCACCTTCCTTGACGCCGGACGGCCAGCGCGAGGTCACCGTCTTGGTCTTGGTGTAGAACCGCACCGAATCCGGACCGTATTGGTTGAGGTCTCCGAAGCCGGACCGTTTCCAGCCGCCGAAGGTGTAATAGGCCGACCGGCACCGGGATCGGCACATTGACGCCGACCATGCCGACATTGACCTTGGAAGCGAAGTCCCGCGCGGCGTCGCCGTCGCGGGTAAAGATCGCAACGCCGTTACCATATTCGTGATCGGACGGCAGCTTCAGCGCCTCGTCATAGTCATGGGCGCGCACCACCGAAAGCACCGGACCGAAGATCTCTTCCTTGTAGATCCGCATGTCCTTGGTGACGTTGTCGAACAGGCAGCCGCCCATGTAGAAGCCATTCTCATAGCCCTGCATCTTGAAGCCGCGGCCGTCGACCACAAGCTTGGCGCCCTCCTTGATGCCGATCTCGACATAGTTCTTGACCCGCTCCAGCGCGGCGCGGGTCACCAGCGGACCGAAATCGGCGGTCGGATCGATCGAGGGGCCGATCTTCAGGCTCTCGACCCGCGGAATAAGCCTTTCCATCAGCCGGTCGGCCGTGGTCTTGCCAACGGGAACCGCGACCGACACCGCCATGCAGCGCTCGCCCGCCGCGCCGTATCCGGCGCCGATCAGCGCGTCGACGGTCTGGTCCATGTCGGCGTCGGGCATGATGATGGCGTGGTTTTTCGCGCCGCCGAAGCATTGCGCGCGCTTGCCGGTTGCGGCTGCGCGTTCATAGATATACTGCGCGATCGCGGAAGAGCCGACGAATCCGACGGCTGCGATGTCGCGATCATCGAGAATGGCGTCGACGGCTTCCTTGTCGCCGTTGACGACGTTGAGGATGCCGGGCGGCAGCCCCGCCTCCAGCATCAGTTCCGCAAGCTTCATTGGCACGCCGGGGTCGCGCTCCGACGGCTTCAGGATGAAGGCATTGCCGCAGGCAATCGCGGGCGCGAATTTCCACATCGGAATCATCGCCGGAAAATTGAACGGCGTGATGCCGGCAACAACGCCGAGCGGCTGGCGCATCGAATAAAGATCGATGCCGGGCCCCGCGCCCTCGGTATATTCGCCCTTCATCATCTGCGGAATGCCGAGCGCGAACTCCACCACCTCGACGCCGCGCAGGATATCGCCCTTGGCATCGGGAATGGTCTTGCCATGTTCGCGGGCCAGCAGATCGGCCAGCGCGTCATTGTCGCGCGCCACCAGTTCCAGGAACTTCATGAGGACGCGAACCCGGCGCTGCGGGTTGGTGGCGGCCCATTCCGGTTGCGCGGCCTTGGCGTTCTCGACCGCCGCGCGCAGCTCGGCCTTGGACGCCAGTGCGACCTGGGCCTGGACGTCGCCGGTCATCGGCTGAAACACGTCCGCGAACCTGCCCGAGGTGCCCTTGACCTCGCGGCCACCGATAAAATGCCCGATTGTGCGCATGCGTTCCTCCTGAACCTGTGCGAGTGCCGATTTGGCCGGCATCTTGCAGTCTTTGCAGGGTTTGGAAAGGGATTTACGCGCAGCCCGTTTGCGAAAATGCAGGCTCGGGCCGGTATTTGGCGCAAACGCCACCGGTGAACGCAGCTCCGGAGCAAGCTTGGCCGTGGGCTAATCTGCGTCGTTGCCGACTTGGCAGATATTCCACCCTGCAATGGGGGTCTTGCCGGCTTTGAAAAAATAGCAAAAAGAACTTCGGTGAATACCACCGGCGGTCTTATAGACAATGCATCCGCTCGCGAAAATCTTTTTCTTACTGTCGATGACATCTTGGTCGATCATAGAGGCTTCGATTGTTCTAGTTATAATGTAGCTACTGCCACCAAAGCCGTTCGTGGCTGGGAAGACCACGGTCGCCTGGGTGGGTGTCCACTTGATTTCGCACTGATGGATGAAAGAAACTATTCTTGTGGCGACCTCTCCGGACATGTCCTTTTCGTCGTTGGCGGTAAAAACATCAACATCGTAAATGGCTTCCCGCGCCGGCTCTCTGCCAGTATTTTGGTACTCGATAACGACCGAAGTTTCCTTATCTAGCCCGGGCGCTTTGTCACTTCTAGCCAGCCTTGGGCCGACCCAAGCCCGTTGACTTGCAACCATATTCTCTTGTGCGGTCTTGGCACTATCGATAGCGGCTTGAGCCTGTTTACTGGCAGCTTCAGCCAGATTTCTATTGGTTGCGATCATTTCGGTGGTCTGAGCTTCAGTCGCCTTCATCTCATCCAATTGGCCCTGCATGGTCATCTGTTGGCCTTCCATAACCCTTCTTTGTTTTTCAGAATCATAGCTGGAGACGAGGATGGCAATTACACCGACTGCGGCGGCCGCCCACAGTCCGGCGGTCTCAGCAAGTTCAAGCCAAAATTTCCTACCATCCAAACGAAGGGTGAGCTTTTCTATCCTGCGATGAAATTTATCTGCGCGTTGGGCTTGGCTTTCGGTAACCTCATTCTGTTCGGCTATTCGCTCAAGCGCGCCGATTACTTGTTGCCGGTCGGATTTCTCGGCGGTTTCCCAGTGTTTGCGCTCGGCTTCTTCCTGCTTTTTTCTATATTCGGATTTATTCATTGTGGCTCGCCCCCAAAGCCTAAATATCCTCCAATGCTACTCTTCCGAGTGCTAGGGCTACAAGACACGCTAGAAAGAACGTTGTGGCGTTTCCGTTGTAATACCCAGCCTTCGCCGGCCCCTTCGCAAGCCTACGACCAACGTCGCATGCGATGATCGCTGGTTCGATCAATGCCGCGCGGACGCGGCGGCCTTCCGGGGCGCGGATTTCTTCGCCACCGACTTCGAGGGCGGTGCGCGATGCAGTACGGCGTCGCGGCCGGCGGCGAGAATCTCGTCGGAAAACTCGCCATTGCCGGCGACCCGGGCCAAGACCAGCGTTCCCATCATGGTGGCGATCGCAGCCATCGCCTGCTTGCGCGCGGCCTTGCGCGGAACGTCCGGAATTTGCTCCGCCAGCATATCGATCATCTGCTCCAGCTTGGCCGCGAACGCCTTGCGGGTCCTGGGGCTCTCACGGGCGATTTCCGCACTCAGCGTCGCAATGGCGCAGCCATGGCCGGGATCGTCGCGATGCACCGGCGTCAGATAGGATTCCACAATGGTGGCGAGGCGCTTTTCCGGCGGGATTTGCTCGGCGAGCTTGCGCCAGCCTTCGGTCGATCGGTCCATCGCGTAGGCAAAGGCCTCGATCACCAGCGCTTCCCGTGAATTCGAAATGGGCGTAGAAGCCGCCATGGGTGAGGCCGGCGTCCTTCATCAGGTCGGCGACGCCGATGCCATGCGCGCCCTTCTCGCGAAGCCGCACCGAAGCTTTCCTCACGATCCGGGCATGGGTCTCGAGTTTATGTTCCCTGGAATAACGCATCGGCCGGTTTCCATAAGATGTTTGCAGTCATATAATAGCAGTTGTCGTACAGGAAAGCTGCATCTTATTTGGTTCGCGGCGCTTCCCCCATCATCGAAAAGGTCGCGGTCGCGTGCACCGCAAGATTGTCTGATCCGTCCCGGACGAAGCCCTCGGCATAGCTGGTCTGGCGGCCAAGCTTGATGACCTTTCCTTCCGCCGAGATCGTGCCCGATCGCACCGACAGCGGACGCAGATAGGTCAGCTTGAGGTCGAGGGTGACCGCGCCCTGCCCGGCCGGCAGCTTGGTCGAGATCGCGCAGCCCATGGCGGTGTCGAGCAAGGCCGCGGCCGTCGCGCCATGCAGCAATCCGATGGTGTTTTCGAGTCCCTCGTGCGGCTCCAGTTCCATCACAATCCGTCCGGGCTCGGCCACGCCCATGCGAAAGCCGATCAACCGGGCCATCGGCGGCGCCGGCAAGAGGCCGTCGCGAATTGCGCGCATCGCGTCCAGTCCGGACATCGCAGCGGCGGCCTTGGCGACCGGACCCGGTGCCTGCCACTCGACCAGCCGCTCGCGCCGCGACGCGGCAGCGAAAAGGTCCACCGTGTCCGCCGTATCGACATTGCCTGAGGCCGTCATCGCCTGCTCCTAAATAGATGATGATCGTCATATTATAGAAGCAGCGATCGCTTCGCAACGGCTGCACCGCCGCGACGACGGTCGCCTCCGGCCGGACCTTGACAAGCCCGGGTTTTGGCGAGGAAGTGCACGAACGACCTGCCGTCCACGCCGACACCTCCCCATCTGTTGCGAGACCCCTCATGCACATGCTCAATCCCTATTGCGGCGTTGACCGCGACCCGCGCGGCGTCGTTCGCCTGACGATCTGCAATGCCGGCTCGCTCAATATCCTCGGATCGGCCGTCATCAACGGCGTTCGCGAGGGGTTGGAGGTGCTGGCGGCGGAGCGGCAGATTCGCGTGCTGGTGATCTGCCGGCCAGAGCGAAAAGAGCATGATCGGCGGCGCCGACATCAAGGAAATGGCGACGCTCGATCAGGCGTCGGCCGAGAAGTTCATTACCGGGCCTGCGCGATCTCTGCGAGGCGGTGCGCGCGTTTCCGGCGCCGGTGATCGCGCGGATGCCCGGCTGGTGCCTCGGCGGCGGGCTGGAGGTCGCCGCCGCCTGCGACTTCCGGATTGCCGCGCACGATGCCAGATTCGGCATGCCGGAGGTCCGGGTCGGGATTCCCTCGGTCATCCATGCCGCGCTGTTGCCGCGGCTGATCGGCTGGGGCCGCGCCCGCTGGCTGGTCATGACGGCCGAGAATATCGACGCCCCCACCGCGCTTGCCTGGGGGCTGGTCGACGTGGTCGCGCCGGAAGGCGGCCTCGATGCTGCGGTCGAGAAGACGCGTGGCGGCGCTGCTGGAATGCGGTCCGGAAGCGCTGCGCGCGCAGAAGGCCCTGCTCCGGCAATGGGAAGAGCTGCCGCTGAAGGAATCCGTCAACCTCAGCATCGGCGTGTTCGGGCGATCGTTCCTGACCGACGAGCCGCATCGGCTGATGCAGGGCTTTATCGACCGCAAGCGCTAGCACCACCTCACGACAATTTATCCTGCGCCGCCGTTGCAAATTCCGCGGCGCATCATATGATGACTATCATTCCATATGATGTCGCTCGTCCGAGCGCGAAATCAAGGATCACCCGCCATGGCCGCAGCTTCCGATCCCGTCGTCATCGTTTCCGCCGCCCGCACGCCGCTCGGCCGGTTCATGGGTGATCTTTCACCGTTCAGCGCCCACAAGCTCGGTTCCCACGTGATCGGCGCCGCGCTTGAGCGGGCCAAATTGGCGCCCGAGCGGATCGACGAGGTGTTCATGGGCTGCGTGCTGCCGGCCGGACAGGGTCAGGCCCCGGCGCGGCAGGCCGCCCGCGGCGCCAGGCTGCCGGATGCCACAGGAGCCACAACCATCAACAAGGTCTGCGGCTCCGGCATGAAAGCCACCATGCTGGCGCATGACATCATCCACGCCGGCTCCGCCGACATCGTGGTGTCCGGCGGCATGGAGAGCATGACCAACGCGCCCTATCTGCTGGCGAAAGCGCGCGGCGGCTATCGCGCCGGTCATGACCGGATCATCGACCACATGATGATGGACGGCCTCGAGGACGCCTACGAGGTCGGCCGCTCGATGGGCGATTTCGGCGAGGCTACCGCGGAGGCCTATCAATTCACCCGCGCCGACCAGGACGCCTATGCGATGGAGACGCTGACCCGCGCCCGCAAGGCGGTGGAAGGCGGCGCGTTCAAGGCCGAGATCGTGCCGATCAGCGTGGCGGAAAAGGCCGGCCCGCGCACGATCGGCAACGACGAAATTCCGCTGAAGGTGGACCCTGCCAAGATTCCGGGACTGAAGCCGGCGTTCCGCGCCAACGGCACCATCACGCCGGCGGCCTCTTCCGCCAACGCCGACGGTGCGGCGGCGCTTGTTCTCGCGAAACGATCGCTCGCCGATCGCGACGGGCTGCCTGTTCTGGCCGAGATCAAGGGCCACGCCACCCACAGCCAGGAGCCGCAATGGTTCACCACCGCACCGATCCCGGCGATTCGAAAGCTGCTCGACAAGGTCGGCTGGAGCGTCGGCGACGTCGATCTGTTCGAGATCAACGAGGCGTTTGCGGTGGTGGCGATGGCAGCGCAGCGCGATCTCGGCATTCCCAGAGAGAAGCTGAACATCAATGGCGGCGCCTGTGCGCTCGGCCATCCGATCGGCGCCACCGGCGCCCGCCTGATCGTGACGCTGCTTCATGCGCTCGAAGCGCAAAACCTCAAGCGCGGCGTCGCTGCCCTGTGCATCGGCGGCGGTGAAGCAACCGCGATCGCGGTGGAACGTATCCGCGCTAGCGTTACCGCCGTGTCCTAAAACGAGGGAAGTACGGCATTTATGCCAGACGGCCGTTACGTTAGGATGTGCAGGTCAACCGCATCACGCAAACCTTCCAAGCAAGTTTTCAGGGGCTCAATGATCTCGAACTGGCTGTCTGCTGCCCTCACCCGCCGTAATATCCATTACGGCTGGGTGATGATCGCCGTGACCTTCCTCACCGCGCTGATTACCGCCGGCACTGTCGGCGCGCCCGGTGTGTTCATCGTGCCGCTGCAGCATGAATTCGGCTGGACCACTGCGGAGATTTCCTCGGCGCTGTCGATCCGCTTCATCCTGTTCGGGCTGATGGCGCCGTTCGCCGCCGCGCTATTGAACCGCTACGGCCTGCGCAACGTGACGCTGTCGGCATTGCTGATCGTGGCCTCGGCGCTTGTTGTCTCCTTGGGCATGACCAGGGTCTGGCAATTGATGCTGCTATGGGGCGTCGTGATCGGCATCGGCACCGGCATGACCGCGTTGGTGCTGGGCGCGACCATCGCGGCGCGATGGTTCGCCGCACGGCGCGGTCTGGTGGTTGGAATTCTCACCGCCAGCGTCGCCACCGGGCAATTGGTGTTCCTGCCGCTGCTCGCCAGCATTACCGAACGGATGGGCTGGCGGATCGCGCTGGGATTGATCTGCGTCATGCTCGGCGTTGCGGCCTTTGCGGTGCTGATGCTCATGCGCGATCGTCCCGGCGATGTCGGCCTGCGGCCATTCGGCGACGACGGCACGCAGCCCTTGCCGGCGGCGCCGGCCAGCAACGCGCCGATCATGGCGGCAGCACTTGGCGCGCTGCGCGATGCCGCCAAGACGCGGGTGTTCTGGATTCTGTTTTTTACATTTTTCATCTGCGGCGCCAGCACCAACGGCCTGATCCAGGTGCATTTGATTCCGATGTGCCTTGATTTCGGTATTCCCCAGGTTCAGGCCGCGAGCCTGCTTGCCGCCATGGGCATATTCGATTTCTTCGGCACCATCACGTCGGGCTGGTTGTCGGACCGCTTCGACAACAGATATCTGCTGTTCTGGTATTACGGCCTGCGCGGCATGTCGCTGTTGTTGCTGCCGTTCACCAATTTTTCGTTCTACGGCCTGTCGCTGTTTGCGATGTTCTATGGTCTCGACTGGATCGCAACCGTGCCGCCGACAGTGCGGCTCACCGCGCAGCGATTCGGGCCGGAGCGCGCCAATCTGGTGTTCGGCTGGATCTTCGCCGGCCATCAATTGGGAGCCGCCACCGCGGCATTCGGCGCCGGGCTGTCGCGCACGCTGCTGCTGAGTTACCTGCCGGCGTTCTTTGCGGCCGGCGCGCTCTGCATCCTCGCGGCGCTCTTTACGCTCGCCATCTCGCGGCCCGTGAAGCTGGTGCCGACGGCGGCGTAAAATTCCTCATCCTGAGAGCGGCGGCTTCGCCGCGTCTCGAAGGATGGGCCGCACGCTCTCATGGTTCGAGACGCGCGCAAGGGCGCGCTCCTCACCATGAGGGAGGTGATTACGGCCTGATCGTCATGTTGGTCGTGAGCCCGGGCGTGCGGATCGGCTCGGCCAGCCGCGCGAATTCGCGCAGCAGCGAACGGGTCTTGCGCGGGTCGATGATCTCCTCGACCCAGAACCGTTCCGCCGAACGAAATGGCGAGCGCAGCTTGTTGAGACGATCCTCGATCTCCTTCTGCTTGGCTTTCGGATCCTCGGCGGCGTCGATGTCGGCGCGGTAGGCCGCTTCGATGCCGCCTTCCAGCGGCAGCGAACCCCAATAGGCCGATGGCCATGCATAGCGGATCGAAAAGCGATCCGCCGGCTGGTGCACGACCGCGGCGACGCCGAAGGCGTTGCGCAAAATGATGGTGCACCAAGGCACCGTGGTCTGGTTGACGGCGGCCATCGCGCGCACGCCGTGGCGGATGGTTGCCGCCTTCTCGGCCTCGAGCCCGATCATGAAGCCCGGACAATCCATCAGATAGACCACGGGAAGATGGAAGGTCTCGGCAAGATCGACGAACCGCACCACCTTCTGGCAGGCTTCCGTGGTCCATGATCCGCCGTAGTGAAAGGGATCGCTGGCGAGCAGCAGCACGGCCCGGCCCTCCAGGCGGGCGAATCCGGTGATGATCGAGCGGCCGAAATTCGCACCCATCTCAAAGAACGAGCCCTTGTCGACGACGGCGTCGATGATGGGCCGCATCTTGTAGACCTGGCGGCGGTTGCGCGGCACCGCCTTCATCAGCGATTCCTCCGCGCGCTCGGGATCGTCGCTGCAGGGAAGTGTCGGCGGCAATTCATAGACCGACGACGGCAGATAAGAGAGGAAGCGCCTGGCGCAGGCGAAGGCTTCCTCCTCGGTATCGACCGCATGATCGACACCGCCGGCGCGGGTCTGGATATCGGCGCCGCCAAGTTCCTGCTTGGTGAGATCCTGGCCGAGGCGTTTCACCACCGGCGGACCCGCGACGAACATCGCCGAATTCTTGGTCATGACGGAATAGTGGCTGGCCGCCAGCCTCGCCGCTCCCAACCCTGCGACCGAGCCGAGCCCCAACCCGACCACCGGCACACGGGCCATGTTCGCCGTTGTGTACGAGTACCAGCGCGTGCCGCCGATGCCGCCAGGCAGATTGGCCGCCCCCTTGGTCTCAATGGTCTTCACCGAGCCGCCGCCACCGGAGCCTTCGATCATGCGGATAATCGGCAGGCGAAAGTCATGCGCCATCTCCTCGGCCATCAGGGGCTTGGCCGAGATCGAGGCATCCGCGGAGCCGCCACGCACGGTGAAATCGTCGCCGACCACGACCACCGGCCGGCCATCGATCTTGCCGCGGCCGAACACGCAGTTCGCCGGCGTCAGATTGGTGAGTTCGCCGCCCTCGTCATATTCGGCTATACCGGAAATCGCGCCGATCTCGTGGAAGCTTTTCTGATCGACCAGTCTGTCGATGCGCTCGCGAACCGTAAGCCGGCCCTGGTCGCGTTGCCGCTTGACCTTGTCAACGCCTCCCATCTCGCGCGCGAACGCTTCGCGCCGGGCGAGGTCGTCGAGTTCCGGCTTCCAGTTCATGCGTATCCTCCGTGGTGATGATCTTGTTGTTATGCGTTGGCACCGGAAGCGCCTTGCTCTCGATCCGATTGCTGAAGAGATCGTCGGTACCCTCCAGCATGCCGCCGATCGCAGCGCTCAATTCCAGAAGTGGCGGGGCGACCTCCTTGTGCAGCCGCGGCTCGTCATACATCGCGGATAGAAGACCGATCGTGACCACCACGAATGTTTGATATTGCGGCGACCACAGCGGCACGGCGAGACCGTTGATATGCGGACTCCACAGGCCGCAGGCCACGACATAGCCATGCTCGCGCAAAAAACGGCGGTTGCTCTCGATGCGCGGCCGCAGCAGCTTGGCGTCTTCCGGAATCTCGCGTTCCATTTCCACCAGCAAGGCGTCGCCGACATCGGTATCGAGCGCCGCCGTGTAGCCATGGCCCGCGGCCGTGCTCGCCATGGCAATCCGGCTGCCGGTTGTTTCATGCAGACCGAGCGCGTTGGCCGCACGCGCAAATTCGAGATAGACCAGATGGAAGCGGTCGGGGATCAGGAAGCCGACGGTTCCCGGCAATTGTTCGGCGACATCCTGCAATCGCAGCCGGATCAGGTTGCGCAACTGCAGCCCGCGCATCATCGAGGTGCTCATCGCCACCGCGCTCGGACCGATACGATATTTCTGGTCGCGGGGCAGATAGACGAGTTGGCCCATCCGGGTCAGGGTGTGGGTCAGGCGCGACACCGTCGACCGCGGCAGCCCGCAGCGATTGGAGATTTCCAGGTTGCCGAGCCGCGCCTCATGGCCCTCGAAGCAGCGCAAGATGTCGAAGGCGCGCGACACCACCTGAATAATGTCGCCCTCGCCCGCAAGATCGCTGGCGAGCTTTCCTTCTTTGCTGAGCCGCTCCGAACGCCGTCCCATGTCCTGCCTAATATTCCATTTAACGGAATAAAATTCCACTTGCAGAACAAGCTACCTCAGGCAATCTGCGGCCACAACAAAAAGCCGTTCGCAAGGGCCATCGCCCGTCAGACGGTGCCCGAGGAACGGAATGCCAGAGATCAAGATTGTTACCGAGGTGGCGGGACGCGTTTGCGCGCTTCCCGTCGAAATCGGAGGAACCGTTGGCGACGGCGATGACATTGTATTTGTCGAAGCCATGAAGATGGAAATCCCGGTGGCTTCGCCGGCCGCAGGCAAGCTCAAATCGATTCTCGTCAGCCTTGACGATGTGGTCGCCGAAGGACAGGTCCTCGCCATCCTCGAGACCTGAGCGCTTTATCGCTGCCCACCGCCTGCCGCATAAAACGCCATCAGACCGGTTTCGGCGCTTGCCGGGGCGACGTAACATCCGACCGCGCGAACAGGATCGCACGGCAGGACCCAACATGAGTATCTCGCATCCGGCCGCGGCCCCAAAAGCCGACAGCTGGGCCGCCTCGAAACCGCCTTTGCTCCGCTTCCTCACCACCTGCCAGATGGATTTTTCCGGCGTGACCGACGGCGCGGTCGCCAACTATATCCCGGAGCTCTTCAAGGCCGATCCCGATCATTTTGGCATCAGCCTTGCCACCCTCGACGGGCACGTCTACGAGGTCGGCGACAGCCGGATACCTTTTACGATCCAGTCGATGTCAAAGCCCTTCGTGTTCGCACTCGCGCTGGATACGCTCAGCGCGGCGCGGGTGGAAAAGGCAATCGGCGTCGAGCCGTCGGGCGATCCCTTCAATTCGATTCGCCTCAATGCCGAAAACCATCCCTTCAATCCGATGGTCAACGCCGGCGCGATCACCTGCTCCGCTCTGATCCATGAAGCCAAGGGCGACGGCGCCTTCGAATATATCCGTCAGGCGCTGGGCCGGTTTGCCGGGCGCGAACTCGGCATCGACGAAGCCGTATATGCATCCGAAAGTGCGACCGGCGACCGCAACCGCGCCATCGGCTATCTGCTGCGCAACGCCAATGTCATCAAGGATCATGTCGGCGCGGTGCTGGAGGTTTATTTCCGGCAATGCGCCGTTCTGGTGACGGCGCGCGATATCGCGATCATGGCCGCGACGCTCGCCAATCGCGGCACCAACCCGGTGACCGGCGAGCAGGTCATGACCCCCTACGCCATCTCGCGGACGCTTTCGGTGATGACCAGTTCCGGCATGTACGATTATGCGGGCGAATGGATTTATCGCGTCGGCATTCCCGCCAAAAGCGGCGTCGGCGGCGGAATCCTGGCGGCGCTGCCGGCGCGGCTGGGGCTCGGCAGCTACTCGCCCCGGCTCGACAGCCATGGCAACAGCGTGCGCGGCATCAAGGTCTGCGAGGCGCTGTCGTCGCACTACGATTTGCACATGCTTAATCGCAGCGACGACGCGCGCAACAGCATCATTGCCGATTACAACATCGGCGAAAGCTCGTCGCGCCGCAGCCGGCGGCCGCATGAGCAGAGAATTCTGGCTGCCCATCACCATGACGTCCGTGTCATCGAACTGGTGGGCACGCTGACATTCTCCAATGTCGATTACCTGTCACGACAGCTCGCGGCCAGGCCTCGCCCGCAATTCATCATTTTTGACCTGCGCCGCGTTACGGCGATGACGCGGGCTGGCGCCCGCCTGTTCGCCGAGGGTTTCCGCGAACTGGCCGCATTCAACGTCACGGTGATCCTGTCCGGCATCAAGCGTCCGTCTGCGGAATGGCAGGCGATCGGCGAACGGGCCGACGGCATCTCGAATTTGCGCGACTACCATCTGCTCGACGACGCCATCGAATGGGCCGAGGACCAGGTGATCTATCGGTACGGCGGCACCATCGACTCCGTGGAAATGACCGAGCTTTCCGAACAGGCGCTGCTGGCCGGGCTGACGGCGGCGGAACTCGAAGCGCTCGCAGCACTTGGCACGACGCAAACCTATCAGCCGGGACAAAGGATCATCGCTGCCGAAGAGTCCCCGCTGTCGCTGTTCTTCCTCAAAAGCGGGGTCGTCCACGTCACGTTGCCGAGCGGGGTCAGGCTCGCGACGCTCACGGCCGGCATGGCGTTCGGAGAAATGGCGCTGCTGGAAGCGCACCGCTCCGCTGATGTGCTGGCCGACAACTCCGTCACTGCCTTCGAAGTGCCGCTGCGCGATTTCGAGCGCTTTCGCGAGGCACATCCGCGGACCGGCGAACGGATCATGCGCAATCTGGCACAGCTGCTCGCCGATCGCCTGATCGTGGCGAACACCAAAGTGAATCTGCTGACGGAGAATTAAGGTCAGCCTCGCGTGACCTCTTTCGGGTACACTGGTAAAGAGACGTGCGGCAATCGCGGAGGACCGCCACGTGCGCCTGTTGTCAAATCTGCTTCGACGCTTCATCCGCCAGGGCACCCTGCGGGTCCGCGACGCCGACGGCAAAGTCCATGTCTTCGGTGAACGCCTGCCGGGGCCTGACGTCGCCATCCACCTGCACGATCGCAAGCTCTATACCAAGCTGTTCATCAATCCGGAATTATACGCCGCCGAAGCCTATATGGACGGCGAGCTGACGCTGGAGGACGGTTCCGAGATCCATGATTTTCTGCTGCTGTTCTCGGTCAACCGCGCCGGGCTCTACTCGTATGGCTCCCAGAAGCTGATGCGGCGGGTGTGGCGCGGCCTGCGCCGCTGGCATCAGGCCAATCCGATCGGGCTTGCCGCCGCCCATGCCCGCCACCACTACGACATCTCGACCGAACTTTACCGTCTGTTCCTCGACGATCAGATGCAATATTCCTGCGCGTATTTTCGAGACCCCGAGCATGAAACACTCGAACAGGCGCAGCGCAACAAGCTGATCCACGCCACCAGCAAGCTGCAATTAAAGCCAGGCATGACCGTCGCCGAGATCGGCTCCGGCTGGGGCGGCTTTGCCATTCATCTGGCGCGCGAAACCGGCGCCCATGTCACCGCCATCAATGTTTCACCCGAGCAGATCAAGATAGCGCGCGTTCATGCCGAGACCGCCGGCGTCTCCGATCGCGTCGAGTTTCGCGAGTTGGACTATCGCCAGCTCACCGGGCAGTTTGACCGGGTGGTTTCGGTTGGCATGATGGAGCATGTCGGCATCGGACATTTTGACGAATATTTTCTCAAGATCCGCGAACTCCTGGCGCCTGATGGCTATGCCTTTATCCATTGTATCGGCCGGATGTCGCAGCCCGGCACCACCGGCCCCTTCATCCGCAAATACATCTTTCCCGGCGCCTATGTGCCGGCGCTATCCGAGACCTTCGCGGCTACGGAGCGCTGCGGTCTGTGGTGCGACGACATGGAAGTGCTGCGGCTGCATTATCGCTACACCGTGAAACACTGGCGCGAGCGCTTCGCCGCGAACAGAGCCAAGGCCGCGGCGATCTATAACGAACGTTTCTGCCGGATGTGGGAATTCTATCTCGCCGCCGTGGAACTCGAATTCCTGCATGGCTCTCACATGGTGTTTCAATTGCTGCTGTCGACCAGACGTGACGCGGTGCCGATCACGCGCGATTTTATGGTCGACTCCGAGCGGGCGGGCTGGGCCAAGACCGCCGGTTGAATGACGCCGACCCGACCTACGGCCGCGTGTGTCCGAGGCAATGTTGCGAAACACTTGCGGACCCTCCGAGATGGGACGCTCGGTCCGACTGTTGTGCGATTCATAGAGCATCCAGAGCTGGCAAGAACTTTTTTGCGTGCCAGCTCCGCGTCCGCGCGCTGCCCAAAAGGCGAGCACCGGCTTGCGGCAACCGGCACTTCATATTTGCTTGCATAGAAATCATATTTGCTTGCGCAGAAATCATGGAAGTCTCGAAAAAAGCACGCCGCTAACGACGGCGTCCTTACTAACGACGCATTACCTGATAACAATGCGCCGTGCTCAAAAGCGTATGATTCCATGAAAATATCAGACTTTACCTGCCGATCCTGTGGATCGATCTATGAAGTTGCCGAGTCCACTTCGGCACAAGGCAGCTCAGGCCAGGCCGAATGCGCCGTTTGCGGCGGCCTGCTGGAATCCTGGCGAGACCGCCGGATGAGAGCTTATCGGCTGGTGTTGTCGGCCGAGCATAAATATCCGCACATTCCCGCGCCTCCGTCGCCTCAATAGAGCCGGCGCCAGTATCGGTGCTGCGGCAAGCGGCTTGTTTGGCTGCAGCTTGCCGCGATGATAGGCTGTCCTCGAAGCCTGCAAGCTCGAGGAGACGGCGGGATGACCAAACCCGAATTCATTTCGGCCGAAATCGGGACACGGGTTACCGCGCACGCCCTGCATCTTGGCGACCGCATCAATACCATGGGCTTCGAGGATGAGGCTCTTTCGGCGGTCCCGCTCGCGATCCGGGTTGGGAAGGCCGGCATCGCCGTTCTCTTTCGCTATGGCGTCGCGGTGCTGATCGGCCTTTCGGCTGAAGATGAAGCCGCCTTTCTGGAAAGGCTGAAGCCCCGGGTCGGAGGCAAGCTCGAACGTTTCGACGAAGAAACCGCGGTTGTCGCATTCGCCGGTGGAAACGAGGATCAGGTTCAGGCCGGAGGACCGATTCAGCTGCGGGACATGTTGCTGGAACGGCTTCTTGTCATCGCCGATGTGCTGGCGAAGAGCGTCGCGCTGGCCGATGACGAACGCCAGGTCGCGAAAGTATTCGAGATCATCGAACCATTCGCCAAGGAACTGGCCGATCACGGACGAACCCGAAGGGACCGAAAAGGCGTTTTGCAACTGATCGGAAATGCGCTGCTGGTCCAGCACAGGGTATCCGGTCGCGTCGCGGTCGGAGAAAAGCCGGATGCGCTGTGGGACCGCCCCGACCTGGAGCGGCTTTATGCCCGGCTTCAGGACGAATACGAACTCAAGGAGCGCGTTGATACGCTCAACCGCAAGCTCGCGGTAGTCGCCGATACCGCCGACACGCTCGCCGACATCATCGACACCCGCCGATCGCTGCGCCTCGAACTGATCGTCGTGGCGCTGATCGCATTCGAGATCGTCGTCACATTTTATCAGATCTACGCTGCCAGAGGTCACTGACACCTGCTTCACTGACGCGCCTGCCAGGCACACTCCATTCGCGCCTGGAACGCGATCGGTCATTCAAACCACTTCCGTCACGGGCTGCATATCGATGCCGAAGGTTTCCAGAAACTTCGACGTCATGATGTAGAAACCGACCGAGAGCTGCAGTTCAATCAATGCCGCCGGCGTCAATTTTGCGGCAATGGCGTTGAACGTCGCATCGGTCGGACGGCGCAGATTGACGATCTCGTCGGTAAAGGCGAGCGCAGCGCGCTGCAGCTCGTTAAAGCAGGTGGCCGATTTCCAGTTTTCCAGCGCGGCGTTTTGCTCGTCGGTCACGCCGACATTCTTGCCGATCCGCTTGTGCGCGGCGATTTCATAAGGCGCCTCGCACAGGATTCCGGTGCGCGTGATGGCCAGTTCCCGCACCACCGGATCCAGTTCGCCGCGGTGGCGGATGGCGCCGCCGAGCCGGCAATATTGCTCAAAATAACTCGGCGAGTGCGCCATCATGCGGAAGATGTTGGCGTTGCGGTTCTTGTCCAGGATCTCGCGGGTGCGTTCATTCGATTTCGTAGTATCGCAATAATCGATACGGGCCATGATTCACCTTGGGTTTCCGTGACTTGTTCGACCTGGTTGATTGAAATCGCAGGTTCCATCCAAAACACTAGAGCCTTTTCGGTTCCGATGGAATCGGAACGGAGGCTCTATGTCTTTATTTGACGCGTTTTCTTTAAGCGAGCCGGTATCCACCCCGCATCAAGTGCGGGGCAGGCTTTCGCTGGAAAACGCTCTATCGAGCCGGCGATGCCGGAGCAACAGCTCTGCGGCAACTTGCGATCCAGCGCCACGCCCGAAAATCGCTTTCAAAATTCCATCACGCGTGCATAAACCGGCTGCAAGCGAGCCAAAATGCCGCCGCATTGCTGTTCGACCCTGACGCAGTCGATATTCGCGTGAGTGGGGACTCAATCCAGCGAATACTCGTCGTGGGGTGTTCCGAGTAAAAGCCAATTGAATCATCAGGCCTTCCCAGGCCCCGGTGAATCGCGCCCAGGTCTAGGGAGAACTGCATGAAGGAAGCCACCAAAAGGGCGACCTCGGAAGCGCTTGCGCAAATGCTGGCGGTGACGGCGATGCTCGTCATCGCCAGCTTTATCTTTTATTCGCGATGAAGATCTCATGTCCCGGACGCGGTGCGGTGCGCAGTACCGCTCCGCTGAGCCGGGACCATTCGTAGTTGAAGGAGTTGGAGTTGAATGAGTTGGACCCCGGATCAGCGGCGCACCGCTTGCGCGCTGCACCGCATCCGGCGAACGCCACTCCGAAGCATCACCCCTGAAAGACCACCGCATCAGACGCGACCTTTGCCAGTCATGATTTTGTTTTCTCGAAATAGGGAACAAGGCGGCCGGCGAACGGCATGAACCGCGCCGTAACAGGGTCGCCGATGGCGAGATCCCGATCGCCATGCGCCATCATGCGAAAGCCCTCGGCGGTATCGACGAGCACGATGTTGTAGGGAATGTGGGCGCGCGTCTCCGGCGTGGCGGCGCGGCACACCAACGAGGTCGCATAGACCGTGCCCTTGCCGCTGGCCTGCTTGTCGACGGGATCAGGCGCGCCGCAGATGGCGCAGAAGCTGCGGCGAAAATACTGCAGGCCGCCGCAGGCCGCGCAGCACTGATAGACGATTGCTTCCGTGCCCTTGGTCCAATCCGTCAGGCGTCGCTTGTCGCCGCTCATCGCACCCGCTCCAGGAACATGCTGACATGCGACGACAGCACGCCGCCATCGCCATGCAGCAGCGCGATCGAGGCGTCACGCACCTGGCGATTTCCGGCGCGCCCCGTCATCTGCAAATGCGTTTCAGCCAGGTGCGCCATCGCGCCGCCGACGCCGCAATGGCCGTAACTCAGTAGTCCGCCATGGGTATTGAGCGGCATCGCGCCGTCGCGGTTGAAATAGCCGCTGCGCACCCGCGCGGCCGCCTCGCCGCGCCCGGCAAGGCCGAGGTCTTCCAGCAGCATCGCCAGCGTAATGGTGAAGCTGTCATAGACCGCCGCGTAGCGCACGTCGGAAATCGCGACACCTGATATTTCCTTGGCCCGCGCGATCGCGATCTCGGCGCCGAGTTCGCTCAACGCTGGCGCCGCCGTGACATGCTGGTGCGTATGCGCCTGCGCGCAGCCGCGCACGCGCACACCGATCTCGCCGGTAGCTTCGCGGCTGACCACGAACGCAGCACCTCCGTCCGACACGGGGCAGCAATCCAGAAGTTTCAGCGGCAGCGCAACCGGCTTCGAGGCCATCACGTCCGCAACGGTGATGGCGTCGTGAAATTGCGCGCCGGGATGTGTCAGCGCGTGGCGACGCATCAGCACCGCGAATTCGGCGAGGTCTTCCTGCGTCACGCCATATTCGTGCATGTAACGCGAGGCGACGAGGCCGTAATAGGCCGGGATCGTCGGCCCCAGCGGCACCTCGTAATCGGGATGCCCGACCTGCGCCAGCGCCAGGATCGAGGCATCGCGGCTCTGCCCGGTGAGCCGGTTCTCGCCACCCACGACCAGCACATGCCTGGCCACGCCGGCCTCGACCAGATGATGCGCCAGCATGGTCATCGCGAGACCGGTGGCGCCGCCGACTTGCACGGCATGCGCATAGGCTGGCCGGATACCGAAATGTTCGGCGAAAACCGTCGCCAGCATGATGTGCGGCGCGACCGTGCTGTAGCCGCAGAGGATGCCGTCGATCTCGGCGCGTTTCAGGCCGGCATCGGCAATCGCCAGCTCCGCCGCCTTGCTCATCAGGTCGAGCGTCGATGAGCCCTCATGCTTGCCGAATGCCGTCAGTCCAACGCCGGTGATGTAGCTCATGGCTTGCGGCTCACTCCTGCGCGGCGTCGGGCGCCGCTCGGGTGACGCCGTCGCGCACCATCGCCGCGATCTCTGCCGCCAAGAAGCCGGCTTCGCGCAAAATCTCGGCGCCGTGCTCGTTAAGCCGCGGCGCTAGCCGCGTCGGCTGCGCCGGTGTCTCCGACCAGGTCGCGGATACCTTCATGTTGCGGATCCGGCCCTCGGTCGGATGGTCGACCACCGGAAAGAAATTGGTCGCCACCAGATGCGGGTCCTGCAGCATGCTCGCCAGATCGTGCATCGGCAACACGGGCACATCGGCCTTGTCGAGCAATTCGGTCCATTCGGCGGTGGTTCGGGTCAGGAAGATGCGGGCGAGTTCCGCGTATACCGTGTCAATATTGGCGGCGCGCCCGGCGAAGGTCGCGAATTTGGGATTCTGGCGCAGATCGTCGCGTCCGGTGGCCTTGAAGAAATTCTCCCATTGCTTGTCATTGTAGACGATCACGCAGATATAGCCGTCGGAGGTTTTGTAGGGCCGGCGGTCGCGCGACAGATGCCGCGCATAGCCGCCTTTGTCGAGCGGCGGCTCATAGGTGAGACCGCCCATGTGATCGCCCATCACGAAAGCCGCCATGGTCTCGAACATCGGGATATCCACGCGCTGACCATGTCCGGTGCGGTCGCGATGAACGAGGCTGGCGCAGATCGCGCCGACGGCAGTGAGCCCGACGATGCGGTCGACCAGCGCGTTCGGGACATAGCGCGGAACGCCGTCGCTGGTCTGCGCCATCAGAGCGGGCAGCGCGGTGGCGC
This sequence comes from uncultured Pseudomonadota bacterium, assembly GCA_963729395.1. Taxonomy (GTDB): domain Bacteria; phylum Pseudomonadota; class Alphaproteobacteria; order Rhizobiales; family Xanthobacteraceae; genus Bradyrhizobium. The sequence continues at coordinate 35,811 of CAVSOS010000023.1, forward strand.
CCTGGATCAGATCGTCATAAGCGGGCTTGGCCGCATAGGGGCCGTCCTGGCCAAAGCCGAACACACCGGCATAGATCAGGCGCGGATTGATCTGCGAGACCACGTCGTAACCGAGCTGCAGCCGCGCCATCGCCTGCGGGCGCACATTGTAAACCAGCACATCGGCCGATGCGATCAGGCGCAGCACCGCGTCGCGCCCTGCCGGTTTCTTCAGATCGAGGCAGATGCTGCGTTTGCTGCGGTTGGTGTTGAGGAACACCGGACCCATGCCGGGATGGCGTGTCGGGCCGATCAGCCGCGTCACATCACCTTCCAGAGACTTCGATCTTGATGATGTCGGCGCCGTAATCGCCGAGCATCTGGGTTGCATAGGGCCCCATCAGCACGGTCGTCATGTCGATGATCTTGACGCCCTCGAGCGGTCCCATGGTTCGTTTCGCTCCCGGCGATGCTTGATGGCGCTTTCGACCGCGCGTTCGTTCTCGATGTCCCGGCCCTAGTAACGGCAGGTCGCTGCGAAGATCAATGGTGCCGCGCGTATGGGCGTATGCGCGCGGCACGACGACTTTCCGGCGCGATACGAGGACGTGTCCCGGACGCGGTGCAGCGTTTTTCACGGTGCACCGCAGAGCCGGGACCCATAGGCAACCCGCGTGAGCATGGACCCCGGATCAGCAGCGCACCACGCCAAGAACGGCGTGCTGCGCAGCATCCGGGGCACGCCAATACACACCTCCGCATTCTCGCCGCGCGATGCGCCCGAGTTGTGCTTGAACGATCCGCCCAACAAAGGGCGTGGGGAATGCCGGGTGCCCGTTGCACCCGCAGCCTCGTGCGCAAAGTAGAAAGCACACGAGTTAGTCACCACGGTCGCACCGGGACACCCGGCATTCCCGCACGCAATGGTTTTAACGGTTTCCTTCGCGCTATTCCCGGTGATCGGGCTTTGTTGTCACCGTCGCCGGTAAAACCAGTTCACCGACTTAACACCAACCATTGAGGCGTCAGGACCACACGACTTCGCCGTCCGCAAGGATGGCGCTCTCGTCAGCAGCGCCGCCCGCGTCCATCGCATCCCCTGCCCTACGTTCGTGACGATCGCGAAACGCCCCTCGGTGTGGGCCGGGATGGCGAGAGATGTAGAAGTGATTTGGGTCAAATGGGAACGGGAATATTTTTGCACGGGGGGACTGGACGGGTAGCATCAAGTTGATCCAGTTCAACAAATCACGCTGAGCGCGCAAGTGGCGAATAACCCGCATGAGCTCCGCGATAGGCGGGAACACGGAAAATCAGAAGACCCGGATGTCGCTTCGCTCATCCGGCTACGCTTGCGTTCGGGTGCGAACGGCTTCCATAGGAAACAACGAACGCCAGGGGTTAGGGGTCCCGGTCTTCGAGCCTGTGAACCTATCTGAAGGCGGGCGCCTGCGGGCGGCGGGTAATGTTGGGGAGGCAATCCGGTTTCACGCTGCGGAAGCAGGCATTGCCCTCAAGCGCAGGGCAATGGTGAGGTTGTGGGCGAGCGCGTGCCACAGCCCAATCGCTTGCACCTTGGCAAGTCCTCGCACCAGAAGCGTGCCGAAGCCCCGGTTCTTGAGGTTTGCGTTGACCCGTTCGATCCGTCCCCTCTTTTTCATGATCGCCTCTGCCTCGTTCGTGGTCATCCGCTGCCGCCAGTCCTTGATCGTCTGCGGCTCTTTTTCTCGCTGCTTTTGCCGCGCCAGCAGCGTCTTTGGCTTGACGTCGGTGCGATCCCTGGGTGGATGAATGTAGACGCCGACGGGCGTTTCAGGCCGGTTGCTGAGGGTTGCAATATCATCGATCTGCGCGAAGCCGGTGTCCGCCAGCACGCGTTTGATCGGCCGCCCGAGCCGTTGCTCGCTCGCCTCGAACATGGGCCGCACCAGACCGCTGTCGTTGCGCCGGTCCGTCGCCATGATCGCGGTGACGAAGCCATGATCCGTCGTTGCTGCAATCTGCACATTGTAGCTCGCCCGCACCGCTCCGTCCGCGCACCGCATGCGCCGCGCCTGCGGATCGGTGAGCGACGCCCGTGCCTCTTTTTGCTTGGCTACCTCTTTCGGGCTCTGCTTGGCGCGTTTGGCTTTCTCCGCTTCGATCTCGGCCAGTTTGGCACGTGCCTTTTCGATCCGCTCCTGCGTCTCGCGCAGGCCTCGTGCCCGCGCCGCTTGGGTGCGCTTGGAACTCGCCGCCGGGTCCGCATCGACCTCGGCTTTCAAGGCGACGACACGGGCCTTCGCGGCCGCCTCCGCCTCGTCCAGACGCAGCGCGCGCTTGTACGAACTCTTGCCCGCAGAAGCTTTGATTTTGGTGCCGTCGACAACGATCTCGTCGGCGTCAAACAGTCTCTCCGCCATGAACACTGCCAGCGTTTCGGTGAGCAGAGCGTCGAGCACATCGGCATGCGCCACCCGGAAGTCCGCAAGCCCGTGGTAGTTGACCGGCACGCCGCACGCGACCCAGCGATAGGCCAGATCCTGGCTGGTCAACCGGTCCAGTTCCCGCGCCGAGCCAACCCCGTCCATCGTCGCCAAAAGCCACAACGCAAACAGCACACGCGGGTCGGCGGCAGGCCGACCCGCCGTCCCCTCACGCGCTTCGACCTTGTCGTAAAGCACCGTCAAATCGAGCGTCTCGACGAACCCCACCACCAATCGCGCACGATGGTCCGGTGCCAACCAGCCATCCGGATTGATCAGGTCCCACGACAGTTGGGCCCGGTTCGCAACCACAACCCGAGCCTTGCCTCGTCCCGCCATGTTTCTGATCCATCAAAACTGTCGCTGCCCACACCTCCAGTAAATCACAGTTCGTCGGAAATTGAGACGATTTCTTCACAGGCTCCTTCGCCGGGACGACGCATGAGAGGCATCTCTCCCCCTCCCCCGCCCTACTTCCCCATCATCTCCCGCAACTCGGTCTTCAGCACCTTGCCGTAATTGTTCTTCGGCAGCGCGTCGAGATAGACGTAACGCTTCGGCCGCTTGAAGCGCGCGATCGAGGCGAGGCAATGCGCGTCCAGCTTGGCGTCGTCGGCCGACAGCGCCATCTTCAAGCACCACGCAGGCGACGACGATTTCGCCCCAATCGGGATCGGGCACGCCGATCGCCGAGACCTCGCGCACGTCAGCGATGCGTCAGCAGCGCCTCCTCCACTTCGCGCGGATAGATATTGGTGCCGCCTGAAATGATCACGTCCTTGGAACGGTCCGACAGCGTCAGAAACCCGTCCTGGTCCAGCCGCCCGACGTCGCCGGTGCGCAGCCAGCCGTCCTTCAGGGTCTCCGCATTGGCTTTCGGGTTGTTCCAGTAGCCGAGCATGACGGCGGTGCCCTTGGCTTCGACCTCGCCGGTTTCGCCCGCCGGCAGCGGCTTGCCGTCCGCGCCGGTGATGCGAACCGACATCACGCTCTGCGCGGGACCAACCGAAGCGAGCCGTTCGAGATAGCGCGGGTGATCGGTGCGGGCGTGCCATTCCCGGCTCAGCGCGGTGATCGTCATCGGCGATTCACCCTGGCCGTAGATCTGCACGAAACGTTGGCCCATGGTCGCGATCGCGTCCCGGATATCGGCGAGATACATCGGGCCGCCGCCATAGATGATGGTGCGAATGCCCTCGCCGTTCTCGCCGCGGCGCTTGGCGGCATCGACCAGGCGCCGGACCATCGTCGGCGCCGCGAACATCACGACGTTGTCGAGCTGCCGGCCAAGATTGAGCACTTCATCCGGATCGAAGCCGCCGGATTCCGGGATCACATGCCGCGCCGCCCATGCGGACGTGCGGGAAATTATAAAGGCCCGCGCCGTGCGAGATCGGCGCGGCGTAGAGCGAGGCATCGTTCGGCGTCGCATGATCGACATCGGCGAGATAGCACAGCGACATCGCCACCAGATTGCCGTGGCTCAGCATCACGCCCTTCGGCCGGCCGGTGGTGCCGGAGGTGTAGAACAGCCAGGCGAGATCATCGACCTCGCGCGGCAGCGGCGCCGGCGCGCCCTCGCCGCTCGCGCATCGCGCGGATAGGCGTCGCTGTCGACCGACAGCGTCTTCATCGCTGCCGGCAGATCGCCTTTCGCCTCCGTCAACGCGTCGACGTGTCGTCGGAAACAAAGGTCAGCTTGGCGCCGGCGTCGCTGCAGATCCATGCCGCTTCGCGCCCGTGCAGTTTGGCATTGATCGGGATCGCGACCGCGCCGATCCACCAGATGCCATAGAGGCATTCGAGATATTGCGTGCAATTGGTCGCGAACAGGCCGACGCGATCGCCGGGCGCGATGCCGTATTCGCGCGACAGCGCGGCGCCGATGGCACGCAGCGCGCCGCGCAAAGGTGGCGTAGTCGGCGTCGAGATCGAAGCCGGTCAGCAGCGCCGGCGCATCGCGGACGCAGACGCGCCGGTGCCGCCAGCCATTCGGCGACGTTCATCGCTTCAAGCCCTACTTCGCGGGCTCCAGCACCGAGACGTAATTGGCGACCGCAGCCCCGCCCATGTTGAAGATGCCCGGCGAGTTTGGCATTCTTGATCTGCATGCCCTCGGGCGCCTGACCCAGGAGTTGCATCGCGCGTCATCACATGCATGGAGACGCCGGTGGCGCCGATCGGGTGGCCCTTGGCCTTCAGTCCGCCGGACGGATTGATCGGCAGCTTGCCGTCCTTCTGGGTCCAGCCTTCCTTGATGGCGCGGGCGCCCTGCCCCCGCGGCGTCAGTCCCATCGCCTCATATTCGATCAGTTCGGCGACGGTGAAGCAGTCATGGGTTTCGACAAAGGACAGATCGGAAAGCTGCACGCCGGCCGATTGCAGCGCGCGCTGCCAGGCCACGGTGCAGCCTTCGAACTGCAGGATGTCGCGCTTCGACATCGGCAGGAAATCCTGGGCATGCGCGGTGGCGCGGATGTTGACGGCCTTGCCCATCGATTTTGCGGTTTCCGAATCGGCCAGCACCAGCGCGGCGGCGCCGTCCGATACCAGCGAGCAATCGGTGCGCTTCAGCGGCCCGGCGACAAACGGATTCTTCTCGCTTTCGGAGCGGCAGAATTCGTAACCGAAATCCTTGCGCATCTGCGCATAGGGATTGGCGACGCCGTTCTTGTGGTTCTTGGCGGCGATCATCGCCAGCGCATCGGACTGGTCGCCGTATTTCTGGAAATAGGCCTGCGCGATCTTGCCGAACACGCCGGCGAAACCGCCGGGGGTGTCGCCATCCTCCGGCAGATACGAGGCGCGCAGCAGGTTGCGGCCGATCTCGGCTGGAGGCGTCCGCGTCATCTGCTCGACGCCGACCACCAGCACGATCTTCGCCGCGCCCGCGGCGATCGCCCGGATGCCCTGATGCACGGCGGCCGATCCGGTGGCGCAGGCATTCTCGACCCGCGTCGCCGGCTTGAACCGCAAGTGCGGATCGGCCTGCAGCACCAGCGACGCGGTGAAATCCTGCGGCGAGAACCCGGCGTTGAAATGCCCGAGCACGATCTCATCGACATCGCCGGCGGCAATGCCGGCATCGGCCAGCGCCTCGTTGGCGACGCGGACGACAAGGCTCTCGACGGTCTCGGTATCGAACTTGCCGAACGGCGTATGCGCCCATCCGACGATGCTGGCTGTCATGGTGTTCTCCCATTATTTTTGCAAGAATTCGGCTTTTGCAGCGATCAGGCGACGAACTTACCACCCAATTCGTCTTCGATGTGAATCCGGATGATGTCGTCGAAGGTCTTTTCGGCGGTGGTGAAGCCGAACTGGCGCGCCCGCCTGGCGTCGAAATTGCGCGGCCAGCCGGCGACGATGCCCATGATGAACGGCATCCGGCTCGCGCTTGATCCGCGCCGCCACCTTTTCGCCCGCCACCCGCTTCAGCGCGGCGATCTGCTCGCCGACCGTCGCCGAAAGGCCGGGCATGGTGAGGTTGCGGCGCGCGCCCGACCGCCGCCGTATCCATGGTCGCGGCGTGAATCAGGAAGCCGACCGCCGAGCGCGGCGAGGCGTGCCAGTGGCGGACGTCCTCGGACACCGGCAGCACCGCTTCCTTGCCGGCGAGCGGCTCGCGCAGGATGTTGGAGAAGAATCCGGAAGCCGCCTTGTTGGGAAGGCCGGGACGGATGCAGATGGTCGGCAGGCGGATGCCGATGCCGTCCATGAAGCCGCGGCGCGAATAGTCGGCCAGCAGCAACTCGCCGATCGCCTTCTGGGTGCCGTAGCTCAAGAGCGGCGTATGGAAGAATTCGTCGCCGATCGCTTCCGGAAACGGCGCGCCGAACACCGCGATCGACGAGGTGAACACGACCCGCGGCTTGTAGCCGCCGCCGGTAAGCCGGATCGCATCGAACAGCATCCGCGTGCCGTCGAGGTTGATGCGATAGCCCTTGTCGAAATCGAGTTCGGCCTCGCCGGAGACGATCGCCGCCAGATGGAAGATCACGTCGGGACGATCCGCCACCAGCTTTTCGGCGGCACCGGCTACGGCGAAGTCGCAGGTCACGGTATCGACCGGAAATCCGGCTTGGCGGGTTTGGCCGGCGCGACCACGTCCTGCAGCGTCATCCGCGTGATGTCGCGGTTGACCCGAGACGGCCGTCGCGCAACAGCCGCTCGGTCAATTTGCGGCCGACCATGCCGGCCGCTCCCAGAACCAATATGTGCAAGACGTATCTCCCTCTTGTTCCTCTATTCTTCGTTCTTCTGCGTTCCTGGGCGCGGGCCCGAGCGCTTTCCCGGTACGATCGATCGGCGGGTACGCCTTGCGTTTACACGGGATGGCTATGAAATAGCCTACCAGCAGCCATGCCGAAACCGGGATCAGAATGTTAGGATCAGGTCAGGATCGGTGTGATTTGGCCGGGGGTCTTACCAGACTTTTTCGGCGATGTCGTCGGATCAAAACCGTCCTCAGTTCCTTCCCAGCCACGAACGTTGCGAACGGCGCGGTGACATGCAAACATCGCCTGGCCAACACGAAGATTGCGCACGAAAACAAGGCGTGTGCGCTGCGGGAGAAAATCATGAACAAGCCGCTTACCGGCGTCACCAGGCGCAAACTCCGTTCCAGCGAGTGGTTCAACAACCCGCACAACCCGGGAATGACCGCGCTCTACCTCGAGCGCTACCTGAATTACGGCCTGACCCGGCAGGAGCTGCAGTCCGGCAAGCCGATCATCGGCATCGCGCAGACCGGCAACGATCTGTCGCCCTGCAACCGCCATCACCTCGAACTGGCGCACCGGGTCCGCGAGGGCATCCGCGCCGCCGGCGGCATCGCGATGGAATTTCCGATGCATCCGATCCAGGAGACCGGCAAGCGCCCGACCGCGGCGCTCGACCGCAACCTCGCCTATCTCGGACTGGTCGAAATCCTGTTCGGCTATCCGCTCGACGGCGTGGTGCTGACCACCGGCTGCGACAAGACCACGCCGGCCTGCCTGATGGCGGCGGCGACCGTCAACCTGCCGGCGATCGTGCTGTCGGGCGGGCCGATGCTGAACGGCTGGCACAATGGCGAGCGCACCGGTTCCGGCACCGTGGTCTGGAAGGCGCGCGAGCAGCTGGCCGCCGGCGAGATCGACTACGAGGAGTTCATGAACATCGTGGCGTCCTCGGCGCCCTCGGTCGGCCATTGCAACACCATGGGCACCGCCTCGACCATGAATTCGCTGGCCGAGGCGCTTGGGCATGTCGCTGCCGGGCTGCGCGGCGATCCCCGCGCCCTATCGCGAGCGCGGCCAGATCGCCTACGAGACCGGCAAGCGCATCGTCGAGATGGTCTGGGAGGATCTGAAGCCCTCCGACATCCTGACGCGCAAGGCCTTCGAGAACTGCATCGTCGTCAATTCGGCGATCGGCGGCTCGACCAACGCGCCGATCCATATCAACGCGCTGGCCCGCCATATCGGCGTGGAACTGTCGATCGACGACTGGCAGAAATTCGGCCACGCCATTCCGCTGCTGGTGAACATGCAGCCGGCCGGCTTCTATCTCGGCGAGGAATATCCATCGCGCCGGCGGCGTGCCGGCGGTGGTGCGCGAATTGATGCAGGCCAAGCGCATCCACGAAGACGCCATGACCGTCAACGGCCACACCATGGGCGACAATTGCCGCGAGGCGCCCGAAGCCCGACGGCGACGTGATCTGGAGCTACGACAAGCCGCTGGTGAAGGACGCCGGCTTCCTGGTGCTGCGCGGCAATCTGTTCGATTCCGCGATCATGAAGACCAGCGTGATCTCCAAGGAATTCCGCGACCGCTATCTGATCAACCCCAGAGATCCCAATGCGTTCGAGGGGCGCGCCATCGTGTTCGAGGGCCCGGAGGATTATCACACGCGGATCGACGATCCCTCGCTCGACATCGACGAGCACTGCATCCTGTTCGTGCGCGGCACCGGCCCGATCGGCTATCCCGGCGGCGCCGAAGTCGTGAACATGCAGCCGCCCGCCGCGCTGATCAAACGCGGCATCCTGTCCCTGCCCTGCATCGGCGATGGCCGGCAATCCGGCACGTCGGGCTCGCCGTCGATCCTGAACGCCACGCCCGAAGCCGCCGCCGATGGCGGGCTGGCGATCCTCAAGACCGGCGACAAGGTTCGCATCGACCTCAACAAGGGCAGCGCCAACATCCTGATCTCGGACGAGGAGCTGAAGCAGCGGCGCGCCGAACTTAAGGCCAAGGGCGGCTTCCCCTACCCGGCCAACCAGACGCCGTGGCAGGAACTCTATCGCTCGACCGTCGGCCAGCAGGCCACCGGCGCCTGCATGGAGTTCGCGACCCGCTATCACGACATCGCCGGCCGGGTCGGCGTGGCGCAGGGATAATCATTAGAGCAACTACTGACGTCATTGCCGAGGGCGCGACAAAGCGCGAGCCCGGAATCCATGAAGCCACCGAGTTCGGAAGTACTGGATTGCTCGTCGCTGCGCCTGTCACGGGCGCAATGCCCGTGAATGACGAGAATGACAAAAAGGAGAGATGAATGTCAGACCGCCTGAAGGGCAAACGCGCGTTCGTGACCGCGGGCGCGGTGGGAATCGGCCGCGCCTGTGCGGTGGCCTTCGCGCGCGAGGGCGCCACGGTCGTTCGCGACCGACATCGACGAAAAGGGGCTGGCGCTGCTCGCTGGGGACGGCGTGTCCGAGGTGGCGCGGCTCGACGTGCGCGACAGCGCGGCCGTCGCCGCGATGGCGAAACGAGTCGGCACCATCGATATCCTGCTCAATGCCGCCGGCTTCGTGCATCACGGCACCGTGCTGGATTGCTCCGACGATGAGTGGGATTTCTCGTTCGACCTCAACGTCAAGTCGATGCACCGGACCATCCGTGGCATTCTTGCCGGGCATGCTGGAAGCCGGCCACGGCTCGATCGTGAACATCGCCTCCGCCGCCGGCGTATTCAAGGCAGCACCCAATCGCTACGTCTATGGCGCGACCAAGGCCGCCGTGGCAGCGCTGACCCGCGCGGTTGCCGCCGATTTCATCACCAGGGGCATAAGATGTAATTGTATTTGCCCCGGCACCATCGAAACCCCCTCGATGCTGAACCGCGCCGCCGCCGCGGGGCCGAAGGGACGCGAGATGTTCGTGAGCCGGCAGCCGATGGGACGGCTCGGCACTGCCTACGAGATCGCTTCGCTCGCGGTCTACCTTGCCAGCGACGAGAGTTCGTTCACGACCGGCGTCGCCCATATCATCGATGGCGGCTGGACGCTTTAATCGATAGCGCAAAAGGATCATCCCCATGAACAAGATCGATCTGAACGGCCGCAGCGCCGTGGTCACCGGCGGCGCCCAGGGTTTCGGCCGTGCCATTACCGAACGCTTTATCGCTTCCGGCGCCAAGGTCGCGATCTGGGATCACGACCTGGCGTTCGCCGAAAGGACCGCAAAGGAGATCGGCGCCGGTGTCACCGCGCTCAAGGTCGACGTCTCCGATCTGGCCGCGGTGGAGAAGGCAACGGAAGCCACGCTCAAGGCGTTCGGCAAGATCGACATCCTGGTCAACAATGCCGGCATCGCCGGCATCAACAAGACGGTGTGGGAAACCGACCTCGACGAATGGCGCAAGGTGTTGCGCATCAACCTCGACGGGCCGTTCATCTGCTGCAAGGCGATCGTGCCCGCGATGCTCAGCCAGAAATACGGCCGCATCGTCAACATCGCCTCGATCGCCGGCAAGGAAGGCAACCCCAACGCGGCGCATTACTCGGCCTCCAAGGCCGGCCTGATCGCGCTGACGAAATCGCTCGGCAAGGAACTCGCCGCTCACGACATCGCCGTCAACGCGGTGACCCCGGCCGCAGCCAAGACCGCGATCTTCGACCAGATGACGCAAGCGCACATCGACTTCATGCTTTCGAAGATTCCGAAGGGGCGTTTCGTTCTGGTACAGGAACTCGCGGCGATGGTGGCATGGCTGGCCTCGGAGGACTGCGCCTTCTCCACCGGCGCGGTGTTCGACATCTCCGGCGGCCGCGCGACGTATTAGCGTTGATCGGCAGAGTGGAGATGCCATGATCAGGGAAGGCGGATGCCTGTGCGGCGCGGTCCGGTTCAAGGCGGAAGGCGAGCCGCTCAATGTCGGCATCTGCCATTGCCGCACCTGCCAGAAAGCGATGGGGTCGCCGTTCTTTGCCCGCGCGCTGTTCGACCAGCGCGCCCTGACGGTGCAAGGCGACACCGGCCGTTACGCCTCATCCGACGCGCTGGATCGCGTTTTCTGCAAAAGCTGCGGCACGCGGCTGTTTTCCTGGCGCACCAACGGAACGGCGGCCGGCGTCGCCCTCGCCGTCTTCGACGACCGCCACGCCTTCGCGCCGACCGAACACATCTGGGTCGCGGAGAAAATGGATTGGGTGAGGCTGGAAGATGGCTTGCCGCAATATCCCGGAACGGTTCCCCCATGAAGCGGGCGCGTGCTAGCGTCGCCGCGTAGTTGAACCGGTCAGGATCATCGATTGCCCCTCAACAGCACACTCTATGCCGTGTCGGTCTGGGTTTTGCCGCTCGTCATCGCCATCACCTTTCATGAGGCCGCCCACGGTTTTGTCGCGCATCATTTTGGCGACAACACCGCCTGGGAACGGGGCCGCGTGACCTTCAATCCGCTCAAGCACATCGATCCGTTCGGCACCCTGATCCTGCCGGCGGTGCTGTTGCTGTCGCACTCGCCGTTTCTGTTCGGCTACGCCAAGCCGGTGCCGGTGAATTTCCGCAGCCTCCGCCATCCCCGGATCGACATGGTCTGGGTGGCGCTGGCCGGCCCTGCCACCAATATCGCCCTCGCTCTGGGCGCGGCGGCGGCCTTTCATCTTTTGGCCTACGCGCCTGCGGACGCGGCGCAGTGGATCGCCGACAACCTCAAAAACGCCCTCGTTATCAATGTCGTGCTCGCGATTTTCAACATGCTTCCGATCCCGCCGCTGGACGGCGGTCGGGTCGCGGTGGGGTTGCTGCCCAATGTGCTGGCGGTGCCGCTTTCCCGGCTGGAGCCTTATGGGATGCTGATCCTGGTCGGAATCCTGATCCTTCTGCCGATGCTCGGCAGCCAACTCGGTCTAAATCTTGATGTTATTTCGGCGATACTGCGAACGGCGACCGGGTATGTGATCTGGCTACTTCTCCTGCTGACCGGCAACGCGTAATCAAAGCCGACGACCCGCCGAAGAGCTGAGGCCATCTTGATCAAAGCCGCCGACATGATGATCGCCCGACGCGCCGACACCAAGGCCCGCGCGGATTTTGCGACCTGGAAAATGATGGCAAAGCTGAATGGCGCCTCGGCGCTGCCTGACGAAGCCCGAGCCTTCCTGGCGCGCTATCAGGCGCTGCTCAAGGACATGCCGGAACCCAAGGCGACCGAAGCCGCCATCCAGCTCGTTTACAGAAGCTATTACAATGAAATGGGCGGGAGCGGCGTACCGCCCGACGTCAAGGCCCATTCGAGCGATCCGGTAACCGGCAACGTCACCGCCTTCCGGCGCCCGCCGGCCCCGCGGCCCAAACCGGCTGGTGGTCTGGATGCCAAACCCCGGCTGCCGGTTGCGCTGATATTTGCCTGCCTTGTCGTGGTCTATGTCGGGATCCGTTACTACCTGCAGTGACGTCAAGGGTCCCCCTAGCGAATTGGCCCGCGACGCTGTGCGGCAAGCCGGCTCCCCGACGGAAGCGCGCCTCAGCTCCGCCCCTTGACCCGGAAGATCACCGGCAGAGTGAAATTCAGTCCCTCGTCGGCGACGCGCGGCGGAGGCATCGGCACCGGATCGGATTTTCGCACCATCGCGAGTGCGGCTTCGTCGAAGGCAGCGTCGCCCGATCCCTTCACGATGCTGGCCGAGAGCACGTGCCCCATCCGGTCAAGCGCGAAGCTGACAAGGATCTCGGCGCCCTTTTGCGAGCGCTCCGCGGGATAGCGCTTGTGCTTGTCGAGATGAGCGATCAGCTCCTTCTGCCAGGTCGCACGCATGCGCTGCAGGCTTTCTCCGGTGCCTTGCACCGGAGCGACCGAACGCGGGCCTTCCGGAATGGCCTCGGTGCTGGGCGTGGCGGTCGCTTCGGCGGCGACCGATTCCGTCGAGGCCGAGGTTTCGACCGCGGCGACCTTGGGATCGTCTTCCTTGGGCTTCTTCGAATTCGTTCGGCGCCACCACCCGATCAGGATCCTCGGTTTCGGTCGGCACTTCCTTGGGCAGTTCCGTTTCCTTGACCTCGGTCTTTTGCTCGGCCAGCGCCGGCGAAGCGACCGACGCATCGGCGTCCGGACCGGGCGGCAGATCGGTGGCTTCAAGGTGCGGCGATTCCATCTCCAGTCCGACCTCGATCGCGGGTGCGCCCAGCGAATTGTCGGGATCGTCGTTCTGCAGATGCGCGACCGCCAGCGCTACGCCGCTGACATGAAGTGCGAGCGCAGCCAGGGCCGCGAGAATCCACAGCCGCCGGGAAGGTTTTTGCTCCGTGTTGAGGTCGGACATCTCGCTCTCGCCGGCGCTCAGGGTTTGGGGCTTTGCGGCGCCGGCGGCGATTGCGCCGCATCCGGCACGCCTTCAAGCGCCACCAGCTTGATCTTCGAGTAACCGCCGGCGCGCAGGATTTCCAGCACGTCCATCATTTCGCCATAGGGCACCGAGCGATCGGCGCGCAGAAAGATGAAGCGATCCTTGCTCGCGTCAGCCATCGCATCGAGCGAACGAACCAGATCAACCCGCTTGACCGGGGTTTCCCCGATCGCCACCGCGAGGTCCGGCTTGATGCTGACATAGGTCGGCTTGTCCGGCTTCTTCTGCGGGGTCGCGGTCGACGACGGCAAGTCGATCGGAAGATCGACGGTCGACAGCGGTGCCGCCACCATGAAGATGATCAACAGAACGAGGATGACGTCGATGAAAGGCGTGACATTGATGTCATGCGTTTCCGCGAAATCGCTGTCGTCATCGAGGTCGGTATCTGCGATCGAAGCGCCCATCGCCTACTCCGCCGCGCGGGAATGCGAAACGCCGGGAGAACTGATGTGGGTGCGATCGAGATCGCGCGACAGCAACCGGCCTGCCGCGCCTGACGATCGGCCGACCAGCTCGAGGTAGCCTTTGGTCACGCGGGAGAAATGATTGTAGATGATCACGGCCGGGATCGCCGCGACCAGACCGAAAGCGGTCGCGAGCAGCGCCTCGGCGATGCCCGGCGCCACGACGGCAAGATTCGTCGTCTGCGATTTCGAGATGCCGATGAAGCTGTTCATGATGCCCCAGACGGTGCCGAACAGCCCACGAATGGCGATGTCGCCCCGATCGTGGCGAGCACTCCCATGCCGAGCCGGATCCGGCGCGCTTCGGCGCGCACGATCTCGGCAAAGCTCGAGGCCGCCCGTTCCTTGATGCCGCTATCGCTGGAGATTCCGGCCGACAGCCGCGCCTCGCGCATCGCCGCGGCCAGCAAGGCCGACAACACGCTGTCCTTTGCGCCGAGCGCGAACTGCGCCTCCGACAGCGATCTGGCATCGCTGATCTTGCGGAGAGCGGCCCGCAGTTTGCGCTGGACGAGAGACAGCTCGATCATTTTCGCAATGAAGATGGTCCATGTCACCAGCGAGGCGAAAGCGAGGCCGATCATCACCGCCTTGACCAGGATGTCCGCCGACAGGAACATCGACCACGGCGACAATTCGTGGAGTGCGGGAGCTGTCGATTTCAGCGACCTGCTGCCGCTGTCGGCAGGCGCCGCTGTCGGATCGGTCGATGCAGGCGGAGCAGACTGAGACGCGGGCGCAGACTGAACGGTCGGAGATGGCGCGGGTGGAGTTACCGGCGATGCAACCGGTTGCGCCGCAACAGCAGGCGGTGGCGCCGGTGCAGGCGTCTGCTGCGGTGCAGGAAAAGGCGCCGTTTTCTGCTGCGCCAGCGAAGGCGACACCATCGCCAGCGCAAAGATCACAGCAACGATCGCTCGGAAAGGTGACGTGTTCATACTTCGGCCCAGTAGCGGATCAGATTGTGATAGATACCAGTCAATTTGACCGTTTCAGGGTCATCTCGCCCAAGACGCTCGACCAGGGCCTGGATTGCGGTATCGAGATCGAAGATCAGGCTGCGGGCGTGAGCATCTCGTATCATGCTCTGCAGCCAGAAAAAAGACGCAACGCGCATGCCTCGCTTGACCGGCGTGACCATATGCAAGCTGGACGCAGGATAAACCACGAGATCGCCGGCCGGCAGCTTGATTTCGTGGGAACCGTAGACGTCCTCGACCACGAGTTCTCCGCCGTCATATTCGTCCGGCTCCGATAAAAACAACGTGACCGACAGATCGGTCCGGATGCGCAAGCCGGTCAAATGATCGCCGCGCACCGCGTTATCGACGTGGATGCCGAAATGATGCCCGTCCGCCGCGGCGTAGCGGTTGAACAGCGGCGGAAATATCTGCAGCGGGATCGCGGCCGAAATAAACCGCGGATTCGCGGTCAGCGCCGAAACAATGCGGTTGCCGAGCTTGCGCGACATTTCGCCGTCCGGCGGCAATTGTTCATTGCGCTTCACCAGCGCCGATTGCGCCCCGGCGGTCGAGCGGCCGTCCTCCCACGGGCAGCCGTCCATGATGCGGCGGAAATCCGCCACATCATCCTTGCTCAGCACATCGGGAACGCAGATCAGCATCGCAGCGTCATCAGAACCTCGCCGAGATCATCACGGACGCGGTACGGCCGGGCGCCTCCAGCACGAACGGCGTCGCGCTTTGATATAACGCGGTGTAATAGAGCTTGTTGAAGATGTTGTTGACGAACAGCTTCACCTGCCAGTTCTGGTTGATCTTCGCCTCCGCGAATGCATCGAAACGCCAGAAGCTCGGCAGCGACGTCCCCTGGTTTGCGGCAAGCACGGTGCCGCCGTAAATCTGAGAGCGGTAGACGGCCTGTCCGCCAAGCTCCCACATGTCGTTGAGCTGATATTTGCTGAGCAAGCTGAAAGATTGATTGGCGATGTTGGCAAGGGGCAAGCCGACATTGGTGGTGAACAATACGGTGTTGGCCGGGGGCACCAGCGACCTCGTCACCTCCGACTTCATCAGGACAAGGCCGCCGAACACGCTCCATTTGTCCGTGATCTTGCCGGCGACTTCGAGATCAATGCCGCGGATCTCGTAGGCTGCGCCCGCACTGATGCAAGGGACCGTGCCAACCGTACCGGTGGGATAAGGACAAGCTGCGGTCGCGGTCGCAGGAGAGGTGATGTTCACCGACTCGCGCGCATTGGTGACATCGGTCTGGAACAGCGCGCCGCTCACGAGCAAGTGGCGGTCAAACAACTCCCATTTGTTGCCAATCTCGATCGCCGTATTCTTCTGCGGCCCGAATATCTGGTTCGAGTTGCCGTTGACGACCGGTGCCAATCCTCCGTAGTTCGCGCTGGTGCCGTCAAATTCGGCGCCCACCGGATCCGATGATGTCGCATAGGCAACATATACGCTGGTAATCGGAATCGGCTTCAGTGTGAGGCCCAGGTTGAAGTTCGGCATCCCAAACTCCGCAGCCTGCTGCCCAAAGATGCCCGCGACTCCGTTAACGGTGCCAAAACCGCTGGTTTTGATATTGTAGTCGTCGTAGCGGATGCCACCATTGAGGATAAGGAGATCATGGTAATTCGCGCTATCGAGCAAATACCCGCTCGTGGTGTCGATGGCGATCTTCGTGGGCAATCCGGTCAGCGTCGGGGTCGAAAACGGCAAGAACGTGTATTGCGGATTGGAAATGCTTACGGCGCTCAAAGACCCCGCGCCGCTGAATCCGCCCGGTAGCGCCTCCGAGCTCAAGCCAGTATAACTATCGATGCTGGAGATCTCGCGGGATACCTCGATGCCTGCAACCGCCGTATGATGCCAGCCACCGGTATCGAATTTGTAGGTCGCCTCAGTCTGGTTAGCGACCACATCAGTCGGCTGGTAGCGGCTCTGAGGATTGGCAGTCAGCGTTCCCGCCGCGAGATTGGGCGATTCAGGAATCGTGCCGATGTAGTTCAGCAGCGAATGCGAAGCCCTTACCTTGTCGCTGATCACCAGATCGGGGGTGATCTGGACTTCGGTGTTGAGAGTGCCGATGTCCTGGCGAACCGAGAAGAAATCGCGGTCGGCGAAGCCGTAGAAATTGTTGCGATTGACGCCGAAATCCGGAGATGGGCCACCGGCCGCGGTCGTAAAGATCTGACCGCTGACCCCGGTGGACCCGGGCCGATAATAGGGCACCCCGAAGTCCGGCAATCCGTGGATATCGGTGTGAATGTAGTCCGCGCTCACCTTCACCGCATCAACCGGAGTCCACTTCAACGCGACGAAGCCGCCGCCGCGATCGTCGGTGGTGAAGTTGCGGCCCTCAATGTCGGCGTCCTGGAACAGGCCACCGGCGCGGATCGCCAGGGTCGGGCTGATCACCTGGTTGACGTCCAGCGTCACGCGCTTGGTACTGTCCGTTCCAAACGTCGTATCCATGTTGTAGAAGCTTTTTTCGGTGGTCGCCTGCTTGGTGACGATATTGATCGCGCCACCCGTGGTGCCGCGACCGGCGAACGATGAGCCGGGGCCACGCAGGATCTCGATCTGCTCGGTGAAGAAATTCTCGCGGACACTGACGCCGGAGTCGCGAACCCCGTCGATAAACACGTCATTGCGGGTGTCGAAGCCGCGGACGAAGAACCGGTCGCCAAAGGCGTTGCCACCCTCGCCGGTGCCGAGCGTCACGCCGGCGGCGTTCAGGACCGCCTGCTTCAGCGACGTGGCGTTCTCGTCTGCCAGCACTTCCTTGCTGAGGACCGTGACCGTCTTCGGCGTATTCAACAGAGGCTCGGGAAATTTTCCCGACGCCTGGAGATGATCGACCTTGTAGGGAGCAGCCGCATCCGCATAGGGGTTGCGATCCGCGCTCAGGGCGCCCGCGTTGGGAAACGGCACTGGCGCTACTTGCGCGGGCTGTGAACGGCGCGCGGCGCGCCGCAATGCAGAGCGAGCGCGAAGCTGGTCCGGCGACGGTTTCGAGGCGGCGGGGCGCGGACGAGTGACCGGCGCATCGACCGTCACCGGCGGCAGCGGTTCCTGCTGCGCTTCGGCGCCCGAGAACGAGGCGACCGCCATCAGGCCGGCGACCGCCGAGACCTTGCGGCCCGAGTAACTGTCGAATGTCTCACTGACCGAGTTCACCGCCGCGTTCAAACGCAGCGACCTCGGCGTCTTTGCCTTGTTCATTGAAGCGCGCCCCAAAAACCAAACTCAGTCTGCTCATGCACCCCATTAGCGACGAGCAACTGCAAGTTGGTTATCGAGCGCAAAAATTCGGGTCAATCCGATTACAGCGCCGAAATGTTTGAATCCATCCAGATCAAAACGATTCTAAATCCCAGTTTGAAATCGTTCTAAAACTATATTTGAAGCGTTCTAAGCTGATGCTGAGAAATGCCCTGTAAATCGGGCTTTTTCACTCTCCGGCTGCATCAGCGTCGATCAATCGACGCTCGGCGCCTTCATGAGCGAAAACAGTTCATCGACGGTCTGCTGCGCCGTCAATCGCACACGAGCGGTATTTTCCATGCCTGCAATGTTGACGCCCTTCACCACAGCTTTGATCTCGTCGCGGAAGTCGGTGAGAAACCGCAACGGATCGGACGAGTTGTTGGCGACACGGGCAATCAGGCCGGTGATCAGGAGCTGGCAAGCGATCATGCGTCCGTTCAATTCATCCATCATGCGTTCCTGACTGATTGCGGGGTTGGTATGAAATTCGCGATCGCGATTTGCGCCGTGATATGGGCGGGTCGGCTCCGCTTACAACCAACTCGCGGAACGATTCAATTTGAAAAATGAAACGAGGCGAGCTTCGGGACGTTCAGGCAACCAACCGGATCGCAAGAGGATTATTTGGCGGCGATATCGCTGGGTTCGGCGAAGCCCTTGATTCGTTCCTTGATGTCCTTGAGCGTCTCGAGGCTGGTCTGGAGCGAGGCTGAAGGAATGTCCTGCAACACATCGACGGCAATGGAGTCGCGCAGGCTGTCGAGATCGTCGACGAGTTGGCGCCCGCGCGCGGTAAGAAACAGCCGGTTAGCGCGTCGATCCCTGGGGTCGTGCCGCCGCTCGAGAAGGCCGTGCTCGACCAGTCGATCGAGCAGTCGCACCAGCGAGATCGGCTGCAATTCGAGCACTTCGGCCAGATCGACTTGGGACAATCCTTCCTGCTGTCGCAATCTGAACAATACGATCCACTGAGCGCGCGTGGTGCCACGGCCCTTGGCGCGCTGATTGATATAGTTGCGTAGCAGGCGCGAACTTTCGACGAGTTGCGCAATCAGCTGGCGTTTCAGATCGAGCGACATAGCCGTAGCGGTTCCCAAAGCTTTCCAATAGTTTAGGATTCTCAATTGATAGTGTGTTTGCACATAAAGTGCATGCATATTATGTAAGGTTCGGGCATTGATTTAAAGGATGCCACAAGCAAATTTGAGCCGATGAGGCCAAATGACCAGATATCGAACGATCCGCTGGCTTGTCCTGGTCGTAGCCGTCGCTGCGCTGGGGTTTTTTGGCTGGCACCAATATCGCGGCACCGGTCCGGGCGCGCAGGCTGATAGCGCTCAAAAGCGTTCCGCTTCCCCGGCGGGCAAGCCCGTTCCGGTGACGATCGCGTCGGTCGAGATGGCGGATTTTCCGGCGTATCTGTTCGGTCTGGGGTCGGTTCAGGCGTTCAACACCGTGATCGTTCGCACCCGGGTGGATGGTCAGATCGACAAGATTGCCTTCCAGGAAGGGCAATTGGTGAAGGAGGGTGACATCCTGGCCCAGATCGACCCGCGTCCGTACCAGGCCGCGCTCGACCAGGCCGTCGCCAAGAAGGCCCAGGACGAAGCCAATCTGGCCAATGCCAAACTCGATCTTCATCGTTATGTCAGCCTGGGCGAATTCGCGACCAAGCAGCAGACCGACACCCAGAGTTCTACGGTCCAGCAGCTCATCGCCCAGATCGCCGGCGATGTCGCCGCCATTTCTAACGCCAGAACCCAGCTCGATTATGCGACCATTCGCGCGCCGCTTGCGGGCGTCACCGGTTTTCGCCTGGTCGACCAGGGCAACATCGTCAACGCGTCAACCCAGACCGGCATCGTCACGATCGCCCAGATCGAACCGATCGCCGTGATCTTCACGGCACCCGAGGAACAGCTTCAGGAAATCAAGGCAGCGCTCGCGTCGCAACCGCCCAAGGTGATCGCGCTATCGGCCGACGGCAAGCGGGTGTTGTCCACCGGTACACTCTCATTGATCAACAACCAGGTCGACGTCTCCAGCGGGACAATCCGCCTCAAGGCCATCTTCGAGAACAAGGATCACGCCTTGTGGCCGGGCCAGTCGGTCTCGACGCGTTTGCTTGTCAAAACCCTCAAGGACGCCGTCGTCATCCCGGACGACGCGATTCAGCGTGGTAGCGACGGTCTCTACACTTTCGTCGTCGACCAGGACAACAAGGCCAACCTGCGCAAAATCAAGGTCAGTCAGTCGGTCGATGGCCGATCGGTCGTCGATGAAGGCCTGACACCGGGACAGCGGGTAATTACCGCCGGTCAGTACAGGGTGCAGCCCGGCTCGCTGGTCGGCACTGCGATTGCGAATTCGGAGCAGGCCCCGGCCAAGGTCCCGTAAAAATGAACGAGAGCATCTCGGCGCCGTTTATCCGATACCCCATCGCAACATCGTTGCTGATGGCTGGAATCCTGTTCGTCGGCCTGGTCGCCTATCCGCTGTTGCCGGTCGCGCCGCTGCCGCAGGTCGACTTCCCGACCATCCAGGTATCGGCCAACCTCCCCGGCGCCAGTCCCGAAACCATGGCGACGTCGGTGGCACAGCCGCTGGAACGGCAGTTCGCCCAGATACCCGGCATCACGCAGATGACGTCGACGAGCTCGCTGAGTTCGACCTCGATCACCATCCAGTTCGATCTCAACAGAAGCATCGATGCCGCCACCAACGATATCCTCGGCGGCATCAATGCGGCGGGCGGCCAACTGCCGAAAAGCCTGCCGACGCCGCCGACCTACCGGAAAGTCAATCCAGCGGATTCGCCGATTCTGCTGCTCTCGATGACGTCAGATACACTGCCGGTGACCGAAGTCGATGACTACGCCGACAACCAGATGGCGCAGCAGATCAGCCAGATCTCCGGCGTGGCGCAGGTAATCATCGGCGGCCAGCAGAAGCCCGCCGTCCGCGTCCAGATCGATCCGGCTAAACTGGTCGCCAAGGGATTGTCGCTCGAGGACGTCCGCAACCAGCTCGCGGTAGCAACCGTCGACAATGCCAAGGGCAATGTGGATGGAGGTACGCGCAGCTTCACCATCTATGCCAACGATCAACTGCTGAAGGCCAAGGACTGGAACGACGTCATCATTGCCTATCGTAACGGTGGACCCTTGCGGGTTCGCGACATCGGAACCGCGGTCGCCGGGCCCGAGGACGCCAAGCAGGTGGCGTGGGCCAACGGCAAGCGCGGCGTCTTTCTCGTCATATTCAAACAACCCGGCGCCAACGTCATCGACACCGTGGACAAGATCAAGGCGCGGCTGCCGCGGTTGATTGCGTCGATCCCGCCGACGATCAAAGTCACGATCATGAGCGACCGCACCCAGACCATCCGCGCGGCGGTCACGGATGTCCAGTTCACGCTGCTATTGACGATTTTTCTTGTCGTCATGGTCATTTTTATTTTCCTGCGCAGCGTCTGGGCGACCATCATCCCCAGCGTCACGGTTCCGCTGGCGCTGCTCGGCGCCTGCGCCCTGATGTGGGTGTTCGGCTACACGCTCGACAACCTGTCGCTGATGGCGCTGACGATCTCGGTGGGGTTCGTCGTCGACGACGCGATCGTCGTTCTGGAAAACATCACGCGATATGTCGAGGAAGGCGAGAAACCATACGCCGCGGCGCTCAAGGGAGCTGGCGAGATCGGTTTCACGATCGTGTCGATCAGCGTCTCGCTGGTCGCCGTGCTGATTCCCCTGCTGCTGATGGGTGGCATCATCGGCCGCCTGTTCCGCGAATTCTCCATTACGCTTTCGATGGCGATTTTCGTCTCGATGGTGGTTTCGCTTACGCTGACGCCGATGATGGCATCGCGCTTCCTGAAAGCGCATAGCGAGCAGGCCGCGCATGGCCGCCTCTATCTGTGGAGCGAGCGCTGCTTCGACGCCCTGCTGCGGGCTTACGAGCTTGGCCTCGATCTCGTCCTGCGCTGGCGCCTGACGACCCTCATGGTCTTCTTCGCGACGGTGGCGTTGTCGGGCTATCTGTACGTCATCATTCCCAAGGGCTTTTTCCCGCAGCAGGACACCGGCCTGATCACCGCGATTACCGAAGCGGGACAGGACGTTTCCTTTGTCGAGATGACGCGCATTCAGGAGGAGATCGGCAAGATCATGCAGGCCGATCCCGATGTCGCCAGCGTCGCGATGGCGATCGGCGGCGGCGGCAATGCGCTGAATAACGGACGCATGTACATCACGCTGAGGCCGCGCGACGACCGCAAGGCCAACGCGCAGCAGATCATTGCGCGGCTACGCCCGCAGTTCGACAAGCTGGTCGGCGCGCGGGTATTCATGCAGGCGGCGCAGGATGTCCGGTTGGGCGGTCGAGCGACGCGAACGCAGTTCGAATACACCCTGCAGGACTCTAATCTCGATGAACTCAATACCTGGGCGCCAAAAATCCTGCGGAAGATGAAGACGCTGCCGATGCTGCGCGACGTCGCCACCGATCAGCAGACCGAAGGCACCACGCTGACGCTGAAGATCGACCGCGACACCGCATCGCGCTACGGCATCCAGCCGCAATTGATCGATGACACCCTGTCCGATGCGTTCGGCCAGCGGCAGGTGGCGCAGTATTTCACTCAGATCAACAGCTATCACGTCATTCTTGAGATCTTGCCGGAATTGCAGGGCAAGGTGGACAGCTTGAACAGCATCTACATCAAGTCGCCGCTGACCGGCGACCTGGTCCCGCTATCGGTGTTCGCGCATTGGACCACCGTTCCGGTGCAACCGCTCTCGATCAGCCATCAGGGCCAATTCCCGGCGACCACGATCAGCTTCAACCTCGCGCAGGGCGTCTCGCTGGGAGAGGCCACGATCGCCATCGACAAGGCGGTCTCCGAGATGGGCGTGCCGGCCACGATCGCGAGCAGCTTCCAGGGCACGGCGCAGGCGTTCCAGCAGTCGCTCGGCACCGTGCCGCTGCTGATCCTGGCTGCGCTCGTCGTGGTGTATCTCATCCTCGGCATTCTCTATGAGAGCTACATTCATCCGCTCACGATCATATCAACCCTGCCCTCCGCCGGCGTCGGCGCATTGGCCACGCTGATGCTGTTTGGATATGATTTCAGCCTGATTGCGCTGATCGGAATCATCCTGCTGATAGGCATCGTCAAGAAAAACGGCATCATGCTGGTCGACTTCGCCATCGTGGCCGAACGGGACGAGCACCTGTCGCCGGAGGAAGCGATCCGCAAGGCGGCCTTGATCCGCTTCCGCCCGATCATGATGACAACGATGGCCGCCCTGCTTGGTGGCGTGCCGCTGATGCTGGGGACCGGCACCGGAGCGGAGATCCGCCAACCGCTGGGCTACGCCATGGTCGGCGGCCTGCTCGTCAGCCAGGCGCTGACGCTGTTTACGACGCCGGTGGTGTATCTCTATCTCGACCGGCTCTCGAATGCGTTTTCGGACTGGGGACGCTCGAAGAATGTCGAACGCGGACGGCCGACGACCGACCATGACTCGGCCAAGGAAGCCGCCGAATGACTTGACTTTAACTCCATACTCGCCCCTTCCTCTGAGGCCTCGTCCCGGAGCCGTAGCCGTGGAAACTTTCGTAAAACTTGCCGTCCTGGTAGCCATGCTGGCTTTCGGCTCCATCGGAGCGAGCCACGCCCAGCAAGCACCCAAGTCCAAAAGCACGCGACATGCGGCCGAAACAACGGCGCCCCCGGCCGACGCCGCACCGGCAGCCGCGCCGCCCCAGCCCGGCTGGGCCGTGCGATGCACCAGCGCGAGCCGCGAGGCCCCGCTCGAATGCGCGATGGAGCAGACGGCTGTCCTCAGCAAGACCGGGCAATTGATCGTTCTCGTCAACATTCGCGTGCCCAGCGATACCCACGCGCCGGTCGCCATGGTGCAATTGCCGCTCGGACTTAATCTGCCCGGTGGCGCCAAACTCCAGGTCGATGACGGCAAGACGGCCGATCTGCAGATCCAGACCTGCGAAAACAGGGGCTGCTATGCCGGAACCGCGATCACGCCCGATGTCCTGGCCGCGCTTAAATCGGGCAAGCAGTTGAAGCTGTCGTTTCAAAACCTTGCCAAGGAAACCATCACCATTCCGATGCCGCTGACCGATTTTGCCACCGCTTACGACAAGATAAAATAAGGGACTTCCTCCGGCGATCATGAGGGCGCCGCCAGAGCATGATCCGGAAAAGTGGGTACCGGTTTTCCCTCGCGACAAACGCGAAGCGTTTGCGCGGAGATCATGCTCAAATAAAAAGACGGAGCGAGATGGCGATTTGACAAAACGCCATCTCGCTGTGCATCAGCCGGTGCCGAGATAGACCTTCTGCACCTGCGGATCGTCAGCCAGATCTGCCGCAGTGCCCGACAAAACGCTTCTGCCGGCCTGCAGCACGGTCGCGAAATCCGCAACCTCCAGCGCCAGTTCGATCGATTGCTCGGCGAGCAGGATCGTCAACCCTTCCTTGTGCAACCGGCCGAAAGTCTCGTACATCGATTCGACCACCGCCGGCGCGAGGCCCAGCGACGGCTCATCCAGCATCAGGAGCCTGGGATCGCTCATCAGGGCGCGACCGACCGCCAGCATCTGCCGCTCGCCGCCAGACATCGTGCCCGCCCGCTGGCGCCGCCGCTCCGCAAGTTTTGGAAAGATGTCGTAGACACGATCGAGCAATATCGCGGTGCGCGTCTTGTCGCGCAGCGGCGTCGCTCCCAGCAACAGGTTGTTCTCGACGCTTTGCTGCACGAACAATCGCCAGCCTTCCGGCGACAATGCAAGACCCTGGCGCACGATCGAAAACGCAGCCTTGCCGCCGATCTCCTGCCCGCGAAACTGGATCGACCCGGAATGCACGGGGATCAGGCCGGCGATGGCGTTGAGCGTCGTCGTTTTGCCGCCTCCGTTGGAACCGAGGAGTGCTACGACACAGCCCTCGGGCACCTCGAGCGACACGTCGGATACCCCGATCAGGTCGCCGTAGTGAACTTCCAGATGCTCGATCTTGAGCAAAGGCATGCTCATGTCGGGGGTCCGCCCATCAGTTCGATCGGCGTGTGGCCGGCGGCGGCCTTGGCGGCACGTTTGCCCAAATAGGCTTCGATGACATTCTGATTAGTCGTCACCTCGCGCGGGCTGCCGCGCGCGATCTCCCGGCCCTGGTGAAACACCACGACGCGGGTCGCCAGCGACATGATGACTTCCATGATGTGCTCGACGATCACCAGGCTAATGCCGGAACGGTGGATGTCTCGCACCAGAGCGATGGCGAGCTGCACCTCGCCTGGCGTGAGGCCTGCCATCGCTTCGTCGAGCAGCAGAACCTTGGGCGCGGTCGCTAGCGCGCGGGCGATTTCAAGCCGCTTGCGGCCGGGCGTTCCGAGCGATCGTGCCGGCGCGTCCACCAGTTTGCCGAGACCGACGCGTTCCAGCACCCCGCGGGCGCGGGTCTCGGCCTCGGCGCGATGGGGCGTGCGAAGAAACGCGCCGATCATCACGTTCTCCAGTACCGACATGCCCTCAAAGGTCTGCGGCACCTGAAACGTGCGCGCGAGGCCGAGATGCGCGCGGGCCTCCGGCGTAAAATGGGTGATGTCCTGACCTTCGAACAGCACCTTGCCGGAGGTCGCCTGCAGATCGCCGGTCAGGCAGTTGAACAACGTGGATTTTCCGGCGCCGTTCGGCCCGATCAGGCCGAGAATATTGCCCTGCTCCACCGTCACGGATGCCGCGTCGACGGCCTTGAAGCTGCCGAAGGTCTTGGTGATGTCGCGGGCTTCAAGGAGCACGGACCGCTCCCGCCGCAACCGATGTCTCCGGGTTCTTGCCGCCCCTAGCCCACAACCGCTTGATCAATGTCAGAATGCCGCCCGGCTGAAACCGCGCGATCAGCACGATGATGGCGCCATAGGCGACGAAGGTCAGGCCGGCGCCCTTGCCGCCGAGCAGGTTGTTGGAGATTTCCTCCAGCGGCACCAGGATCGCGGCGCCGACGAGCGGCCCGAACAGCAATCCGGCGCCGCCCAGCGCCGCCATGATCAGTATCTTCACAGATATAAGGATGCCAAGTCCCGATTCCGGATCGACAAATCCGAACATCATCGCGTAGAGCGCGCCGGCAACGCTGGTCAGGCCCGCACTCAGCATGAAGGCATAAAGCTTGACCCGACTGGCGGGCGCTCCCAGCGAGCGCGCCGCCCGCTCTGAATCCTTGATGGCGCGCAGGTAGAACCCCATCCGGCTGTCGGCCATCCACCAGGTGATGCCGAGCGTCGCGACCAAAACCGCCAGGAACAGATAATAATACGGCAGCGCCGAAATGAACGAGAGATCGAACATGTTTCGTGGCACGGTCGGTCCGCTGAGACCGACACCCGCACCGAGGTAATCGGTGTTGGTGACGATCAGCCTTGCGAGCTCGGCGACCGCGATCGTGGCCATGCTGAAATAGTGGCCGGACAGCCGCAACGTCGGCACGCCGACAACCGCGGCAACGGCGACGCTCGCGACGATGCCGACGGGAATGCCCACCAGCGGGGACAGGGCGAAATGCGCATAGGCTCCCATCGCGGCGTAGGCGCCGCAACCGAAGAAAACGACATGCCCGACCGATACCTGGCCGGCATAGCCGCCGACAATGTTCCAGGCCGAGGCGGCGATCGCATAGAGCAGCACCAGCGCGCCGAGCCGCTGCTGGAACGGCGTCGAAAAAAGCAGCGGATAGGCAATCACCAGCGCAAGCACCACCGACAGCCACAGCCAACGCCGCATCATATCTTCCCCATCAGGCCCTGTGGCCGAAACCACAGGAAGCAGAGGAACAGCGAATACACCATGATGTCCTTGTAGACCGCGCCGATCCAGTACGCCGACAATGATTTGATCACGCCGATCAGCAAGCCGGCGACCAGCGCGCCCGGCACGCTGCCAAAGCCGCCCAGCGACACCGTGACGAACGCGACGATACCAAGGGTCTCGCCGACCGTCGGCACGATATAGAAGAATGTCGCAATCAATGCGCCTGCGATGCCGGTAACGGCGGCCGCAATCGCCCAGGCGATCGCCTGCATGCTGTCGGGGCGGATTCCGACCAGTTGGGCCGCAGCCGAATCTTCCGCGACCGCCAGCATCTTCGAGCCCAGGGAGGTGCGTGTCAGCAGGACGTGAAGTCCGCCGGTCACCAGCAGCGCAACACCGCCCGCCAAGAGACGCGAAGCCTGAATTCGAATGCCAAACACATCGAACGTGCCGCCGACAATATTTTCCGGCAAGGACAGAAAGTTGGCGCCGAACCACCAGAATGCCGCGTAGCGCAACAGCAGCGCGAGCCCGAATGTTCCGAGAATTCTGCGCCAGCATCGGTCCCTTCATGATGCTGCGGACCAGCCCGAAATAGACGATGATGCCGAGCGTCGCCAGCACCAGCGCGGCGATCGGCGCGCCGAGCATCGGCCCCACGCCGAAAAGCGTCCAGACGACGAATGCGACATACATGCCGAGCATGACAAAATCGCCATGCGCGAAGTTGACGATATTCATCATCCCCCAGATCAGGGTAAGTCCGGAAGAAAACAACGCATACACCGCCCCCAGCAACAGTCCGCCGACGATGACCTGAACAAGGATGGTGGACATGAAGCCGCGCGTCTTCTCGATGGGGCCGCTGGGATCGGTTGTGGCGATCCACGATCAGGGTCGGCCGATCGTCCACACCAACCACTGCTTCGGCAAGCGCAAAAAGAGGGCGGGCTCGACCGTCCCGTTTTGTCACCAGCCTTTGTAGGGCATTATCGGCGCTTTCGCAGCGTTGGCCTTGGGCCAGACCGCGACATAGTTTTCGCCATCCTGCAACTGAATAATCAGGCCTGACGCCAGCGTGTTCTGGCCCTTGTCGTCGAACTTGACGCCCTTGTATCCCATCATCAGCTGATCGGGCTTGAGATCGGTGGCCTTGAGCGCTGCCTGCATCTTGGCCGGATCGGTCGATCCGGCGCGATCGATCGCATCGCAAAGCACGAAGAAGGCCTGCATCTCGCGCGCGACCGTGTCATCCATCTCGTCCCCGCTCTTTTTCTTGTACATCTTGGCGATCACGGCCGTCGCCGAACCGGGCGGCCCGACGCTCCACGACGAACGATTGAATGCGCCCTGCGAAATCTTGCCAACCGACTTGATGAAGGATGGATCGGAATATCCGGCGTCGTCGGCAAGAAGCATCGGAGGCTTGTAGTCGAGCGCCCGCATGGTCTTCGCATAAAGGATCGCATCCGAAGTGTAGGCGATCATGATCACGACGTCAGGCTGCTTCTCCTTGAGTTGCAGCACCTGGCTCTGCACGTCGGTTGCATTGACGGCGTAGGCGATATCGAGCGCGATGCTGAGGCCCTGCGCCTTGAACGCGCTGGTGATGACGCTCGATACCGAAGTGCCGTATTCGGTGTTGTCGTGAACAAGTGCGACGTTATCAGTCTTGGCACCGCTCGCCTTCATGTCATTGAGGAAATCGGCGTAGATTTTGGCGAAATCTGACGCCACCGGCGTCACCCGAAAGAACCACTTGAAGCCGCGCTCGGTCAGATTGGCGGCAACCGACTCGCCGTTGACGAAGGGAATTCCATACTTTTCCGCGATCGCGCTGGCCGTCAGCGTAACGCCCGATTGATAGGCGCCGGTGAGCGCAACCACCTTCTCTTGGGTGATCAGGCGAAGCGCCTGGTTCTGTCCGGTCGCCGGGTTGCCCTGGTTGTCGGCAAAAACCACCTCGACCTTGGCGCCGCCGAGGCCGGCAAGCCCGGCGCTCTTCGCGAGCGGAAAATTGCCGAGTTCCGGATGCGCGTTGTTGATGATGTCCATCGCAACTTCCAGCGCGGCCTTGGCATGGACGCCGGTGCTGGCGGCATTGCCGCTCATCGGAAAGATGGCACCGATCTTGACGGTCTTCTCCTGGGCCGAAGCCGTGCCGACCGGCACCACCGAAATCAAGACAGCGCAAAACAGTCCAAGGACTTGCCGAAATTTCATGTGGTTGAGCTCCGCAAGCATTCCCGGCGATTGCTGGATTTTCGGGCTATGGCGCACGGGGGAGTTACCCTGCCCTCGTTGTTGTTTACCGGCCCAACCAGCATCGCATGCCGATTTCGCATGGGCAAGTTGCGGCCACAGCTATGGTTGCAAGCCACCGCACGCCATCAATCGGCGGGTGACAGCGCCCCGATGGTTGCCCTGGCGACGGGCAGATCAGCCTTGACGGCAACGTAAACGGTATTGCTGGCGTCGCCATCCCCTCGCGAGTTGTTGAACGTCACGACATGCGCCGCGGACATTGCAAACGCACCGGCCAGGACGGAACTGAACGCGTCGTCGGGAGGGTCGTTCGACCACAGCGCGAACACGCCGCCGGGACGCAGATGTTCGGCAAGCCTGGCAAGCCCCTCCGGCGCGTACAGCGCGGCATGGCGCGGATGCAGCAGGTTTCGCGGCGAGTGGTCGATATCCACCAGCACCGCGTCGAAGCGGCGGCCCGGCGCATCCGGATCGAAGCCGCCAGCAGACTGCGACATGGCGAAGAAGTCGCCGTTGACGAAGCGGCAGCGCGGATCATCGGTCAGCTGCTTGCCGAGCGGAAGCAACCCCTGCTGATGCCATTCGATCACCTCCGCGAGCGCGTCGACCACGATCAATGACCGCACGCCAGGATTTTCCAACACCGCCTGCGCGGTGTAGCCGAGTCCGAGCCCGCCAACGACGACATCGCGGTCCAGCCGCTTCACGGCCTCCAGGCCAAGCCGCGCCAGCGCGATCTCGGCGACGGTGAATTGGCTCGACATCAGAAATTCGTCGCCGAGTTTGATTTCGTAGATATCAAGGTCGGACGAGAGCCGCCGGCGCCGCCGCAGGCTGAGCACGCCCATCGGGGTGGGCCGAAAATCCAGTTCCTCAAAATAGATGCTCATGCGCCCGCCGCCCTGACTGCGACGCGATCCGCGTCGCAAATGGCGGCGGCTCGCCCGCGGCCCCCTCGCAACAAGCGCATCGCCGCGCGCTTGCCAAGGCCCGGACCAAGCGGGTAGAACGGCGCACGCTTCGGCGGGATTGACGCATCCGGCCGCAAGCGACGGCCTCGCAGAATCTTAAGTAATTGAATCTGCTTATAAATTCTCGTTAATTTTTTGGGGAATGGTGTAACGGTAGCACAACAGACTCTGACTCTGTTTGTCTAGGTTCGAATCCTAGTTCCCCAGCCACCGGACGCCCGGCCGTATTAGGGCTCCGCCGTTTTCTGCTCTTGCAGCAATCGCCGTCGCTTTTGTAATCAAGTCTAACGATTGGCGGTAGGTCACCGTCACCTCGCCGTTCTTCTAAGTCGAGTTCGAAAGCACAAAATTCAAAAGACGACGCTGCTGATGCGGCTCTGCTCGGAAAACCGACGCTGTGAGTTGTCGGATAGGTCTCTCGCTATTTCTATTTTTGCGGCGACCAACTGTTGAGATCGACGGCTTCAACCGTATGAGTCCCTTGAGAATGTTCACTTTTTGTTCTAAATGACCGTGATGACCAACTCAACCAACAACTTGGAAGACAAGTCTGTCGCGGATAACCCGGCCGATGAGAGCAGCGCGGCGCAAGGTCCGCCGGTCTGGCTGCGAGCGTCCTTAGCGGACCTTGCTGATCTCGATTTTGAAGCGCCAATTGTTGGATCGCAGTCCGCCGATAGCAACGAACTCAGCCAGCAATTTCGGGCCGCAGCGGAAAGCGCCGCCGCAGATGGGAGCCCGGAGACCCCGGCCGCACGGGTCTTCAGCATGCTCGCGGCGGTCATGGGGATGCACCTGAAGGCTCAGGAGCCGAATGAGCCATTCGGCCCAATGGTCGTCTGGGCTGATGGACGGAGGTCGGCCTCACCTGCCGATTTTCGCGGAGAGCCGCTTGATGTGCTGGCGCAGATGGCGGTGTGCGCGAAACATCCAGTATTGCGAGCGCGGCTTGCGGACGTTTGCTGGTTACTTGACCGCAAACGCGTGCAGCTCGGAATGACGGCGATTTCCGCCTATGTCGAAATCGTGAAACAGGTCGACGGCGGCACTCTTAAATTCCGGTTCGACAACGAGCAAAGCGCGCTGAAACATGAAGCGCGTGATTTGCTTCGGCGTGCATTGTCGATCGCCCGTGGGAGGGGCTTGGATCCATCTTCAGCCACGCTAGTGCGCGAACTCACTGCCAATATGCGTGCGAGATCATTTGATAAGCGGCTGCCTGTCCCCGCTATCTGGTTCGGTCATCTAGATTTGGACTTCAACGTCTCCGATCCTGGTGAGATTGGGAAAGGTGTAGAGTCTCTTATTGCGGGCTTAGCCGTTGGCACCGATGGCCACACCGTCCTCAATCTCTGGCGGCTGGCGTCGCGGGCTTTCCATTTGGCCAAAAAGGACAGCGACCAGCACCGCTCTCAATCGGAGGCCGCTGAGCAGCTTGTTCGGATGGCCGAGCAACAGCCACTAGCGATGTTGGTGACGAGCATGCTTGCCGAGGCCATTGCAGAGCTTCACGGCGTTCCCGGCAAGAAGGATCGGCGCAAGGAATTGCGGCATCGTCTTGTCGATGTTCAGGCCGGAATAGCTGATGAGATGTCGCCGTTCACTGTTCCGATCAATCTTGAGGAGATCGTGAGGCTGGTGCAACAGGATTTGCAGCAGCGGCCGAGCCTACGGGATAAGCTTTTTGTGTTCGCGGCGCTGGAGCGATCTCCCGATCCTGCTCAGCTGGCGGACGCTGCGGCGACATCGATCCGAGAACATCCGCTGGCATCGCTGTTCAGTGCTACACACCACGACGGTGAGGGAAAGGTTATTCATCGCAGTGACGGCGCCGGATTTGGCGACGGCGAAAACGAGTTTGCAATTGAGCGGCAAATCGCCCAGGACGAAGGCGTTCGGCGCCATATCGTCGCTTCCGGCAAAATCGAAGCTGCACGGCAGGTGATTGCGACCGACCACTACCTGTCTGACGAGGTATTTGTGAATTTGCTGCTGTACAGCGCGTTCGTCCCGAGGGACACGGTTGCGACTTACGGCCGCGGCTTTCTCCGATTTTTTCAAGGTGATTTCACCAGCGGCCTCTACATCCTGACGCCGTTGCTGGAAAACTCGCTGCGTTACGTGCTAAAAAGTCACGGACACGACGTGACAAACTTTGATGATTCCAGGATGACCCAACAGGATCGAACGATTTCATCGCTGTTCGAGCAAATGCGTCAGGAACTGGATTCAATTTTTGGCGGTGCGATCATCACGGATATTGAGAACGTCTTTCTCAAGAAGCCTGGTCCTTACCTTCGGCATTCGCTGGCGCACGGGCTGCTGCCCGACGGTGCTTCCTATGGCGCCGATGCGATCTATGGCTGTTGGCTCCTTTTCCATCTCTGCATGCTACCTCTATTTCCAATCCGGACGCAGCTGCTGCTTCCGTTTGACGACGTGACGCAGGATCAGGTGGCTTCCCCTAACTCCGATCCGACGTGACGATTTATGGCTGCAACCGTCTTCTTTTCCTGGCAAGCTGATACGCCGAATAGCGTTGGACGCAATTTCATACGCAAGGCGCTCGAAGACACCTGTGCAAAAATCGTTGGGGATGCGATGGTGGACGAAGCGCATCGCGATCTTGAGGTCGATAGCGACGCACGTTTCGGTGAGAAGGCCATCATTTTGCGCGGACAAGCCGTCTAATGAAGCGAGCCCTGCTTCCGGCACGATGCTTAATCAGTATCAGCGTGCAATGTCGGGAGCGGAAAAAGCGCTCAGGGCCCATCTAGCCCGCCATAATCCATCGTAGATGGGGTAACGGGCGGCGAGGCTGACGAAGCCGATCAAGGGCTGCTCGGCGCTCAAGAGCTGGGCAATGCGGATCGCTCGGCGCGCCGGTATGAACAAGGCCAAGGTGGCGCTGGCGCGCAAGCTCGCCGTGATCATGCTTCGCATGCTGAAGGATAATGTGCCGTTCAATCCGGCTGCCAAGCCAGCAGCCGCCTAGAGGAAGGACAAACGGTTTTCGGGCGGGTCACGACACCAGGCTCTCCCCGAAGCGAAGTCCCTTCGCCGGGACGGCGGATCAGGTCAGGCCGCCATGCGGGTTGTCGACACATCGAATGATGTGATCACGCTTCCGTAGATTGGCCGACCTGCTCCTCTCATGAACCCCATCAGGTGACGGCCCCGCGCCGATCCCGTACAGAAGCAAGTGCCCGGCGAGTGGATAACGCAAAAAGGGATTGACTAATCGAGGCCCGTTACAGAAGCCCGCATGCATCCCACCGGCCTTGGTATCGCGCCTTGCCGTGAACTTTAGTGAACTTTTCCGAGTTGGCCATGCGAGCGACATTGGCCATTGAAAAATACATAATTTTTGGTCTTTAATTGATTATACCCAATTTGGGGCCTATAATGCCCAATATGGGTACGATATCGTGGAAACGGTAAGCCTCTCCAACGCGCTCTTTTCGAAGGTGCAGCAGCGTGTGCTGGCGCTCATCTTCGGGCATCCGGAGCGCAGCTTCTACACGTCCGAGATCGTGCGAAGCGTCCGCTCCGGAACGGGGGCCGTCGAACGCGAATTGTCGCGCCTGCAGGGCAGCGGCTTGGTTTCCGTCGAGCGCATCGGCAATCAGAAACACTACCGCGCAAATCATGAGTTGCCCATTTTCGAGGAATTGCAAAGCCTTGTCGTAAAGACGCTGGGGCTGAGTGAACCGATCAGAAAAATGCTTGAGCCCTATTCAGACAAGATCACGACTGCGTTCGTGTACGGATCGGTGGCCAAGGGCACCGATACGGCACGAAGCGACATCGATCTGATGGTGATCGGGGATGAGCTGGACTATTCGGAGCTATACACAGCGCTGCAAAATGCGGAAACCCTGCTGCGACGCAAAGTAAGTCCGACTTTTCTCTCGTCAGAAGATTGGCGCCGCAAGGTCTCTCAGAAGGGCTCTTTTGTTAGCAAGGTTAGTGGCCTGCCGAAGATCTTCATTTTTGGTTCTGAAAGCGACCTCAAGACATGAGCAAAGCGGAACTCGACAATCTCGTCCGGATCGGAAAGCTCAAGCGTGAGCCGGCATCACGAGTTGAGTTTAACGGCATGGTGAGTTCGGCCCGAACACGTCTGGCTGATGCCCAGAATGAGAGTTCTCGACCCGGACAGCCAATTCGACTTGGCCTACGGGGCTGCACACAGGCTTGCTCTCGTTACGTTGCGCCAACTGGGATACCGCTCAGAGGATCGAATTTCAGTTTTCCAAACGCTCGTTCACACCGTGGGAACGGACAAGGCCGACATCCAGATCTTCCTTCGGGCTCACAACGAGCGCAACCTGGCCGAATACGAGGGCCGCACCGACGTCAATCCACAGCTCCTGGCTGATCTCATCCAATGCACAAAGACCCTGCAGGCTGCGGTGACAAAACTCGACCCGCCGCCGGCCGAGGAATAGTCGCACCCGAGGTCCAACTGCCCGTTGGTCGCCCCGCAGTCGCGATTGCGGCAGGAATCATCGAACGTCGTTTATTCCGACCGGCAACGGATACCCAAAGTGCAGACTGCAACCGCCTACCTCGACAGCCTCAACCCCGAGCAACGGCGGGCGGTCGAATATGGCGCCGCCGGCGGATTGGCTGCGCCGCCCCTGCTTGTCATTGCTGGAGCCGGATCCGGAAAGACCAACACCCTCGCCCACCGGGTCGCCCATCTAATCGTCCAGGGAGCCGACCCCCGCCGGATTCTGTTGATGACGTTTTCGCGTCGCGCGGCCTCCGAAATGACGAAGCGCGTCGAACGCATCGCGCGCAAGGTGATGGGCGACAACGCCGGGATCATGACGGACGCACTGACCTGGGCCGGCACCTACCACGGCATCGGCGCCCGGCTGCTGCGCGAGTACGCCGAACAGGTCGGCTTGGACCCCGCCTTCACGATTTACGACCGCGAAGACTCTGCGGACCTCATGAACCTGGTCAGGCACGACAAGGGCTTCTCGAAGACCGAAAGCCGCTTCCCGACCAAAGGAACGTGTCTCTCGATCTACTCTCGCTGCGTCAACGCCGAGATGCCGATCGAGCAGGTAATCGGCGCGTCGTATCCATGGTGCTCCGGGTGGGCGGCGGAGCTCAAGGAACTGTTCGCGGCCTATGTCGAGGCCAAGCAGAAGCACAACGTGCTCGACTACGACGATCTCCTCCTCTACTGGGCGCAGATGGTCGGCGACGCCAGCCTCGCCGACGACATCGGTGGCCGCTTCGATCACGTCCTGGTTGACGAGTATCAGGACACCAACCGCCTGCAGTCCTCGATCCTGCTGGCGCTCAAGCCCGGAGGCCGGGGCCTGACGGTGGTCGGCGACGATGCCCAATCGATCTACTCGTTCCGCGCCGCTACCGTGCGCAACATCCTGGACTTTCCCGATCAATTTTCACCGCCTGCGAGCATCATTACGCTCGACCGCAACTATCGGTCGACGCAAGCGCTTCTCGCCGCCGCCAACGGCGTCATCGGCCTCGCCAAGGAGCGTTTTACCAAGAACCTCTGGACTGAACGTACCTCGGCAGCGAAGCCGCAACTCGTGTCGGTACGCGACGAGGCCGATCAGGCGCGCCTCATCGTCGAACGCGCTCTTGAAAACCGCGAGTCCGGCACGCTCCTGAAGGAACAGGCTGTGCTGTTCCGCACGTCCAGCCACAGCGGTCCGCTTGAAATCGAATTGACGCGTCGGAACGTCCCGTTCGTGAAATTCGGCGGACTGAAGTTTCTCGATGCCGCCCACATCAAGGACATGCTGGCGTTGCTGCGGTTCGTGGAAAATCCGCGTGATCGGGTTGCAGGATTCCGCCTGCTGCATCTGCTGCCCGGCATCGGGTCCGCCACCGCGCAACGGGTGCTCGACCACATGGCGGAGGCCGCCGACCCAATCGCGGCGCTCGCGGGCCTGCCGACGCCACCGCGCTCCGGCAAGGACTGGAAGGGATTCGTCGAGACCTTGGGCAATCTTCGATATTCGGAATGGCCCGTCGATCTGGAGCGTGCACGCCTTTGGTACGAGCCGCATCTCGAACGTATTCACGAAGACGCTGACGCACGGCAGGCCGACTTGCTCCAGCTCGAGCAGATCGCCTCCGGATATCCTTCGCGCGAACGATTCCTGACCGAACTCACGCTGGACCCGCCGGATGCGACGAGCGACCAGGCCGGCGTTCCTCTGCTCGACGAAGACTACCTTATCCTGTCCACGATCCACTCCGCCAAGGGCCAGGAGTGGAAGTCGGTATACGTGCTCAATGTCGTCGATGGCTGCATGCCGTCTGACCTCGGCGCAGGAACATCGGCCGAGATCGAGGAAGAAAGGCGGCTACTCTACGTCGCCATGACCCGCGCAAAGGACGACCTCCATCTGGTCGTGCCGCAGCGCTTCTTTGTCCATGGCCAGCATGCGCGGGGCGATCGCCACCTCTACGCCTCCAGGACACGCTTCATTCCCGAAAAGCTGCTCGGCCTTTTCGAACAGACCGCTTGGCCGCTTGCGCCGGCCGCTACCGCGGCACGTGCCGCGAGCCAAGGACCCAAAGTGGACATCGGCGCACGCATGCGCGGAATGTGGCGATAGGCGACAGACACTGAGGGACGACCGTGCAATCTATATTCGATTACCGCCAACCAGGCCGCCACCGTTGCTGAAGCGGTGATGCCAAGAAGCAGGGCTGCCAACGCAGCTTCGACTGATAGCTCGCTCTTAATCGTCAAAATTGGCCCGTAGGTCGGTCTTCAAAAAAAAGCGCGTCGGAAGCCCCGAGCCGGAACCTTTCACCATCAGCTCACGTTCAACGAATATCTGACGGCAGTTGATGGGGGAACGCAATGTTGTTCCGCTTATGGACTCGGCTCAAACTCGCGCTGCGAAAGCGCCCGGTACCGTCCCCTCGATTGCCCTACGAGCTTGACGAATTTGCCAAGTTACTTTCAAGCCGCGACCCCACCGCGCTCAAGCAGTTGGCTATCGGCTTGGCCGGACCGGCCGAGGTCCGGCCTGGTAAACTGAAGGCTTAAGTCGCAGAAGGACTTATAGGATCAATTCAACAAAATTGCCAAAGGGCGCGAGGCGACGACCTGAAAGATGCCACCGCCGACGGCTTAAATTCCGCCATGGCTTAGGGCCGCTTGAAATACTGCACGTCGCGCTCGTGTTTTCCCGCCGCCGCGCGAGATTTGAACGTACCGAGATTGCGGCGTTTGGCAGTTTTTGGATCGACCTTGCGGGAGTAGAGGCGGTATTCGCCTGTCTGAAACGATCCAGCCGGTCCTCACCTCGTGAAAGAATACGTGTTCATTTTCCTCGCCCCGCATTAAAGCTCCCGGGCCTTGGTCGGTTAGGTGTTCCCCAAATTCAATAATCGGAGATGCCAATGACAACAGGTTCCTTGCATGGCCACACCGCATTGGTGACCGGAGGCTCCCGCGGCATTGGAGCAGCGATCGTCCGATTGATTGCTCAGGCTGGCGCCGCTGTCGCCGTCAATTATCGCGAACGCGCTAGCGAAGCGAATGCGCTCGTCAATGCCATCAGCGAAGCCGGCGGACGTGCGATCGCGATTGCCGCGGACGTCTCGCAATCCGACGCGGTCGCCCGGATGGTTCAACGTGTGAAATCGGACCTTGGGCCGATCGATATTCTGATCAACAATGCTGGAATCGCCATCACCCGGCGTATTGAGGATCTTTCGGAGACCGATTTTGACCAAACGATCGCGGTGAACTTGAAGTCCGTTTTTCTGTGCACGCAGGCCGTGTTACCGATGATGCGAAGCAAAGGTTGGGGTCGTATCGTCAATATCTCATCGGGCGCCGCCCGAGGCGCCGGCGCCATCGGACCTCACTATAATGCGTCGAAGGCTGGCATTGAAGGATTGACGCGTGGCTACGCCGCCCGGCTCGTGAAGGAAGGCATTACCGTCAATGCCGTCGCACCCTCGCTCATCGAAACGGATATGATGAAAGGTCAGCACGATCTCGTCAGCCGGATTCCAATGGGTCGTTTTGGTAAAGGCGAAGAAGTCGCGCAAGCCGTCATGATGCTGCTCGACAATCCCTACATGACCGGCCAGACCGTCGCGATGAGCGGCGGCATGGCGTTCAACTAGCAGGAATCGCCGGATCGCGATCCCTGTGCCAGTCCATTAACGTTACATCTTAACCAATAATTAACTACGCATTTGCGGGCACAAAACGCCCCGCTTAGCGTTACCTGAACTGCCGCTCAGCAACAACAAATCGGTGCGTATCATGACGTATAGAGTTTATCCGGCGTTTCTCGCATCTCTCAGCGCGATCGCGGTTATGCTTGCCGCGAACGAAACATTCGCCCGGTCGGGAGCAACGCCTCACGGCGTGTTTGCTTCGGCGCATTCGGTTTCCCGTCCTTCAGGCCACCGGCCACTGCGGCATCACCGCAACAATGGCGGTCTCTGGCCAGCAGTGGAGGACGGCGGCTTCTACGGGCCATCGAACGGCGAGTACGGGCCATCGAACGGCGAGCTCCCGGCATATATTGCGCAACCATCGTCAGGCGATATCCACTACACGTATGACGTTCCCTGGGATTGGGCGCATCGATATCCGCCGGCTGTCGCACCTTCGGAACGACCGTATGTGCCGGGCTGTCCCACCCAGGCCGTGACGGTTCCCGGACATGACGGAACAACACAAACCGTAAATGTCACGCAGTGCTTCTAATACAGGCACTTAAGCGAAATTAGGCGTCGGTTGATGTCCGGACCTGTCCTTCACGGAGAGGCGAAGATTGCGTCAGCCGGATCGGTTTCCCGAGTTCCCGCTGCTGCAACCAGGCCAACGGCCTAGCGCAGATGGCGAGCCGCGCAGTTCGGACAAATTGTTCATCGATCGCTGGGGCGCGACCATCAGCGCGGACACACCATCGCTGCTTCTGCACCGGCATTGCGATAAGTCCTCGTGACGCTATGATAAGACAAATCGCAAGGCGTGCTGGACGCGGCGCAAACGCAACATGGAGCTGAATAACTTAACAATATCAATATAATATCAAGGAATCTGACTCTGTTTGTTTAGGTTCGAATCCAGTTCCCCCCGCCGCACACCTCTTATCCGAGACGCGCCTATATCATATGGGTTTCCCCCAAGCGGGGCTTTTGGCCTTGACCCCTCTTTCAACGGCTTAAAGCAGGAATCGCAGGTCCGGGCCTTGGCCACGAGAACGCGATTTGGAGATGAAATGACGCCAAGGAACCTGCCCGAAAGGCTATTGATTAGCCGGCAGATCGCAGCGGTGGCAACCGCGGCCATGCTTCCCGTAAGTACCAGCGGACAAGCCATCGCGTTGTCGATTTTCGTTGCGCTCGCCCTTTTGACGGTCAAGCGCGAGGAATGGCTGGCGACCATGGTCACGCCCGCAGCGGCCATCCCGGTCGGCCTTTATGTCTTGATCGTGATCGGCATGTTGTGGTCGCCGACCCCGTTCGCCCCCGGAGGGGGTGTCGGGCATTACGCAAAATTATTGCTTATTCCGGTTGCGATGGCCTGCGCTTTCACGCCACGACAGGGGCTCCAGATCGGCTACGGGTTTTTGGCGGGATGTCTGGTGATCCTGGTGCTTTCCTTTTTGTCGTTCTTCATCCTTCTGCCGCCTCCGTTCCGCCACGCGATGGACGGTGTGCCGCTGAAAGACAACGCCGTTCAAAGCGGCAGTTTTGCGCTATGCGCCTTCGCGCTGGCGCTGGGAGGTGTCAACGCGTGGGTTGGCGGCAACCGGCGGCGCGCCGCGGCCATGCTGATCCTGGCCCTGGTGTTCCTTGCCGACATCTTCCTGATCTACATTTCCAAGACCGGCGTGCTGATGACGGCGGCCCTTGCTGGGCTGTTTGTCGTGCAGGCCGGGGGCTGGCGACGATCCTTGCTGATCGCAACGCCGATCGTATTGGTTGCCGCGATTGCGCTTTGGTCGTCGGGCCCGGCACAACGTCGCCTGGCGCAAATTGCGACCGATATTCATGCGGTCGACAGCGGCAACGCAAGTTCCGAAGCCACCATTTCGACAGCCAGCCGGCTCGACTTCTGGAGCAAGGCCGTCGAATTCATCGAGCAAGCCCCGCTGTTTGGTCACGGCACCGGCAGCACCAAATCGTTGTACCAATCGCTCGAGGCGACCCGGCCCTCTCCCTATGGCGAGGCCGTACCCGACCCGCACAATCAGTTTTTTGCGATCGCCATTCAGGTCGGTCTGGTGGGCGGCGCGATACTGCTTGCGATGTGGGCGGTGCATTTTTCGATGTTTGTCGGCGGCAGTTTCGCATGCGCGATGGGACAAGCGGTGGTTATACAAAACTTCATCGGGTCGCTTTTCAACAGTCACCTGTCCACCGTCACGCAGGGAATGCTGTATTGCCTGGCGGTCGGGTTGCTTGGCGGCATTGTGCAGCGGGCGCGTGGCCGCAGCGGGGTAGCTGAAAATCTGCCGAGCCAGCTTG
Source organism: uncultured Pseudomonadota bacterium (assembly GCA_963729395.1). Classification (GTDB taxonomy): domain Bacteria; phylum Pseudomonadota; class Alphaproteobacteria; order Rhizobiales; family Xanthobacteraceae; genus Bradyrhizobium. Next base: position 76,156 of record CAVSOS010000023.1, read on the forward strand.
CCCCTGCGAAATGAATGACATGGTCTCGCGATCGGCATTCATCGACAACGCGCATTTTCTGGTTCGATGTCTGCGTTATCGCTTTCGAACGGAAAAGCTGCAGATCAAGACGATGATGAGCCTCCGATTGAGGGGCGCGACCGTGCTGGATATCGGGGCAAACAAGGGAATTTATTGTTTCTGGATGATGCGCGCGGTCGGATCTTCGGGCTGCGTGATCGCATTCGAGCCGCAGCCGGAGATGCGCGACAGCATCGAGCGTCAGAAACGTCGATTTGGCTGGCGCAACCTTCGCGTGATGAACGTCGCTCTGTCGAATGCCGAGGGGAGCATGAACCTGTCCCGGCAAAGAATAGGCGACGGAAGCGCGACGCTTGAGGTGGCGCGTCGGCGCAGCACGGATGCGACGCTCGATGTGCAGGTCACCAGGCTGGACGCCATGGCCGACGAGACATTCGCGAACCTGAAATTCATCAAGTGCGATGTCGAAGGACATGAACTGAACGTGTTTTTGGGCGGCGAGCAGACCATTCGACGCCACCGGCCCGTCGTCCAATTCGAGAGCACAGTGACCGATCCAAGAACACAGAAGATCTTCCAGTTTTTCCGCGGTCTCGGATACTCCGGCGTACTGCTGTTGGGGAACAGGTACCTGCATTACGCCAATCCCGATGCCGTCCCGCATTACAAGTTCGGGATGGAAGGCCACCGGGATTTCCTTTTTTCCCGCCGGAGGCGATCGGCACCACGATCCCGCTTGAGCTGTCGCGGCAGTTTCCGCGGACCGCGTTCGATTTTTAAGGTGCAATCCAGCCGCCGTCAGGCGGCAGGCATCGAGCGATTATCCATCCTGCGCTCTATCCCGCAACCGGCGGCGTGCCATGGGTATGGAATGACTCGATCGTCTTCAGCCCCCACGCCTGGCCCTTCCTGCGTTCCTCCTCGGCCACACGATCGGCTTCCAGTCCGGCGCCAGAATGAGACGGGCGCCGGCATTGGCGACCTCGACCCGGTTGCCGCCGGGCTCGTAGACGTAGAGGAAAAACGTCTGCTGGATGGCGTGCTTGTGCGGACCGGTTTCGATATAGACGCCGTTCTCGAGAAATATGTCGGCCGCCCGCAAAACGTCCTCGCGGCTGTCGAGCGCGTAGGTCACGTGATGAAAGCGCCCTGGCGTGTTGGAATGATCGTGTGAATAGGCAAAGTCATAGCTCTTGTTCGACATCGTCATCCACATCGCGGCTTCAGTGCCGTCATTGAGCACGATCTGCTCGGTCAGGCGGCAGCCGAGATATTCTTCAAAAAAGATGCGGTTGGCCTTGATGTCGACCGCGAGGCAATTGAGGTGATCGAGCCGTCGGACGTTGACGCCGCGCGCCGGAAAGCGCTGCGCCTGGTTCTTCAATGCGGGCTTGAGCTCTGCGGGCGCCTGATACCATTCGGTCTCGTAATAGAGCTCGACGACATGGCCGTCCGGATCGCGGCAACGATACGCCGGGCCATGCCCAAGATCGCCGTCGGTCCAGCCAATCTCGAATCCGGAGCCCTTCAGTGCGGCGACACGACGCTCCAGCGCCTGCGGACTTCGCGCCCGCAGCGCCATGTGCTCCATGCCTGAGGTCTTCGACGCCGTCAGCTTCAGCGAATAGCGCTCGTAATCGTCCCAGCCGCGCAGGTAGACCGAATCCCCCTTGCGGCCGCTGACGGTCATGCCCATCACGTCGACAAAAAAATTTAGGCTCTCATCCGGTTTCGGCGTCAGCAATTCCATGTGGCCAAGATGGGCAAGATCGAAAATCGGCTCCGGTTGCATTCGTATCTCTCCGTGCGGTTCAGCGCAGCGTTCGCGTCAGATCGTCGAACAGCTCGTCCGCTGCGTAGGCGCGCGGAATGAGCCCCTGCTGCGCGGAATATTTGCTGATCATCTCCAGCGAGCGGCTCATTTCGTCGCAGCTAAAGTCCGGCGGCGCGGCTCGCGTGCCTTCAGCTTGCGCCAGCGCCGCGCTCTTTCGCAACAGCCGGCATACTTCACGCACAGCTTCCGGATGATCACGGGACAGCGTCCGGCTGACCACCACCATATGGTTGATCGGCAGCACATGGTGCCTTGCAAACCATGATTTCTCTTCCGCGGCGGCATCGGCAAACAGCGGCTTCAGACCGGGATGCTCGGCCTTCTCTCCAAGCACCGCGTCGAGTTCGCCATCGATCAGCATCTGGACGATCTGCTTGCCCGCCGGCGCCCGCTTTGTCGTATCCCTGAATTCGGCAACATGCGCGTCCTCGAACGTCACCCAGTCGATCGAATCGAGATCGACGCCATAATCGTTGGCGAGAATGCCGCGCAGCCAGGCGCCGGTCGTGGTGGTGAATGAGCGGATGCCGACGCGCTTGCCGTTCAGATCGGCGGGTTTCAGCTTGCCCTGCTTCGCGCTGTAAAGTGCAAAAGCATGCTGAAACCGAGCCAGCACCACGTTCGGCAGCAGCACCATCGGCTTGCCAAAACTCTTCGCCATCAGATAGGTGACGATCGCCATCTCCGAGACGTCGAAGGCCTGCTCGCGCACCATCGGCTTGAAGCCCTTGTTGGTCGGCGAATAATCAGCGAAATCGAGCGCGACCAGATCGGATTTGACCGATCCATCCTTCAGCGCAGCGGTGCAGGGATGGTTGCCGAGCAATGTACGCAACCGCATCGTCGCCTCAATCGGATTCCGGCCTGTCGACGTAGACGAGGCCAGCCTTCGCGAGCGGTTCGCGCATGTGGTACATGTCGAGCCCGAGCACGCCGGAGGCAAGTTGCTGGCGCTTGACGTCCTCTTCCGCCCGGCGTTTCTCGCCCTTGGCGGCGACCTCGCTGGCGTGTTTGTTCCAGATCACCACCACGCCATCATCGTCGGCGACCACGGCGTCGCCGGGTTCGACATTGATGCCGGCGCATACGACGGGGATGTTGACGGCGCCCAGCGTCGCCTTGACCGTCCCCCTGGCCGAGATGGCCTTCGACCACACCGGAAAGCCCATTTCCCGCAGGGCCTTCACATCGCGGCAGCCGGCATCGATGATGAGACCGGTGACGCCGCGCGCCTTGAGCGAGGTCGCGAGCAGTTCGCCGAACATGCCGTCGGTGTTGTCGGCGGTACACCCGACCACCAGGATGTCACCTGGCCGGCACTGTTCGACCGCCACATGAATCATCCAGTTGTCGCCCGGCTGCGCCAACACTGTGACCGCGGTGCCGGCCGCTTCGCCGCCCGCCCATACCGGCCGCAAATAGGGTTTCATCAGCCCGATGCGACCGTAAGCTTCGTGCACCGTGGCGACGCCCAGCGCACCGAGCCGCTTGACGACGCCCGCGTCGGTCCGGTGGATGTTGCGAACAACGACCGTCTTCATGACTAGAGCCCCTTTTCCGAAGTTCGTGAACCCTTGCAGCACCCCTTTGCACGAACTTCGAAAAAACGAGGGGCACTAGCAAAAAATAGCTATTCTGGTGCCGCTGTTCGATTTGAAGTTCCTAACAGGAACTCGCGACACCCACTGTAGGAACTTCAAATCGGCGGCACCAGTTCCTCCATCGCCATCGGAAATAGCCGTTGATAGGCCTCGCCATAGGTCATCGCCTTGCCGGAGTTGCGGCCGCCCTGCATGCCCCGCTGCAGCGCGACCCTTTCGTAATAGGCCCACAGATGCTTCTGCGCTGCGAGAATCTCGAACGTCTTGCGCTTCACGTCCCAGACTTCGTCGATGTTGAGGATGACCTGCGGCTCGAAATTGCACATCTCGGGCTGATGCGGCTCGAACAGAAAAACCGGCGGCGCACTGTAGCTGTAGTCCGCCTGCGGCTTGTGGCCCATCGCCTGGGCGACGATCCGCGCCTCCTGGGCATAGGCTGCGGCCGCCGGGTGGTCGACGTTATAGGGGTCCTCGAGCGAATGCGTCAGTACAAAGCTCGGGTTGAGTTCGCGGTAAATGTCGATCAGCCGATCCATATGGGCAGCCGTGAGGCGCAACGGATAGTCTCCGGCATCGAAGAATTCGATCTCGGCGCCGAGCGCTGCCGCGGCGCGTTCAGCCTCGTCGCGGCGGCCGGCCTTGACCTTGTCCAGGGTCATGCCCGGTTGCTTCCAGGCAAACTGGGATTCGCCGCGCTCGCCGAACGCCAGGCAAACGATCTTGACGCTGTAACCCCTCCTGGCGTGAAGCGCGATCGCACCGCCGGCGCGCCAGACGAAGTCTCCCGGGTGCGCTGAAACCACCAAAGCTGATTTTGACACGGCGTTCCCATTGCATTGTCTGAATTTTCTGGAGGTCGAGCCTATGTGGCCTCGGCGCTAAACGCAAAGCTCGATACACAGGGAAAATTCCGGGTGGGCGCGCGCTCCCCGCCAGAACGGGTTGGGCGATGGAAACCGGACGCCTCTTCATGCCTTCGCGGTGCAACGACGGGCGATCAGGCCCCGAAACAATCCGATATTCAGGCCGGCGCGATCAGGCGGCCTTCGCCGTCCGCCCATTGGCTTTCGCGGGGGCTTTTGTCGTGCCTTTCGCCTTCACCAGCGCGGCATGATCGGCATTCGTCTGGTCGGCATAAGCCATTGCAAACGAGGCAATCGCGTCATCGAGCGCCTCGCTCTTGCCCATATAGCCCGCGATCGCCGCCGGCTGCCCGGAGCGGGCATGCGCGCGCGCCAGCGTCCGGCCGCATAATTCAGCGTAATCCGACAGCGATTCGCCCTCGCTGATTTCGCTTACCGCGCCCAGCCTGCGGTTTTTCAGGGTCCGGACATAGAACTGGCGACCGGTGGTTTCGTCCTGCGTGGGGCCGAGGAAGATATCGCTCGCGGCCTGCATCATCAGTTGACCTTCCACGACGCGGCATCCCTGGTTTCCCTTGTACGCAAGTCTGCCGCCAAGGCGTTCCAGCACCGAGTGCATTGCCTGCTTTATCTGCAGGAACAGGGGTTCGTTGTCGGCAGTCATGAACAGCGCCACGCAGCAGAATGTGCCGACAGACCCCACACCCACGGCCTTGAAAGCGATATCCTGCAGCGCGAAGCGATCGAGCAGCCGCAGCAAATGAGGATTGAGGCCCTTGCGATAGGTGGCGAATACCCGCTCGACGGCGAGCCGGTGCCGCGCATCGGCCTTCGGATCGAGATGGAATATGGTGGGCGGCTTGTCCATGATCTTTGGAACATTGCCGCTGGCCAGATGCGGAAAATTGTCGTCCTTTGACAGGCCCTCGCCCCGCGCCTTGGCAATCACACCGGCCAGCTTCCGCCTCAGGTCGGCGTTGCCGATCCGCTTGATCTCCTGCTCGAGATCGATGCGGCTGTGCCAAATTTCGAGGGGCGACAACCGGGCCAGCGCACTCATGTGCAGCCGGTAGGCCTTGACCGTCGCGGCCGCCACCGCGCGCGACTGCTTCTTGCTCGCGCCTGCGGCCGATGCCGCCACCACGACACTTGCTGCGAGACGCTTCAGGTCGACGGTAAAATCGACACCCGGCAGGGTCTCGTCGAAATCGTTGACGTCGAACAGGATGTTATCTTCCGGCGTGACGAACGCGCCGAAGTTCATGAGATGGCTGTCGCCGCCAGCCTGCACCGGCAATCCGACCATCGGCTGGCCGGCAAGATCGGTCGCCATGACCGCGGCCGCGCCGCGCAAAAAGGCGAACGGATTGAGCATCATGCGCTTGTAGCGCTCCGGTACCAGTTCGGGAACGCGCTCCGGGTCGCTCTCCGCGAGGATGGCGACGGCACTGCGAGCCATCGATCCCTTCAGATCGGCATGCGCTTCGCGCGGCGTCTTGCGGCGCAGTTCCTTGCCCTGTTTGAACCGTTCCGCGCGCGAATCCAAGGTCACCGCCATCTGCAAGTCCTCTAATAAAAAGGCCACATCACACAATGAGCGGTCACTTTATACGATCCCGGAACCTTGTCACAGGTCACAGGCCGAGGGCGCGCTCCCGCTGATCGAGCACCGTTCAACTGTCATAAAGGGCGCTCGCGGCAGCGAGGCTCCAGGACCCCGACCTTCGAAAGAACAGCGACGAAACGACGCTGTTCCCGCCTTGGTAAACAAGACGTTAAGACACGCTTTGCGCCGGCGGGGCCGAATGAATGCCGAAACATGGATTTTCCAGCAGAAACCGCCGAACGCCGGCCAGAGCAAACCAACAAGACCAAATCCTGACCAAAATGCCGAAGAGTTAACGCACCCCGAACTCTTCGGGCTTAACCGTTTCTCCAGCGACTGTCTGCGATAATCCACCCATTGACGCCAACCCAAACCATGCCAGGTTTAACCGCTGTGACATCCTTCGGACGTGTGATTTCGGTGCGCGGGTCCCTTGCCCGCGTCGGACTTCTGGCGACGAGCCAGCTGGGGGTCTCGGAGGTAAGGGCGACCGTCGGGCGGTTCGTCAGCATCCGCTGCGCAAATTCCACCATCGTCGCCATGATCACCGAAGTGTCCTGCGAGAACCTGCCGATTTCGGACATCTACATCGCCAGCGCCTCGGTCGATCTTCTCGGCGAAATTCTCGGCGGACCTGAGCGCCCCAAATTTCAGCGCGGCGTCACCAACTATCCTACAATTGGCGATACGGTCGACCTGATCAACAATCAGGAGCTTCGCACGGTATATGCCCCGACGGGTTCGGATCAGATCGCGGTCGGCACCTTGCAGCAGGACCGGTCCGTCATCGCCTATGTCGATGTCGAGGAAATGCTCTCCAAGCACTTCGCGGTGCTCGGCAGCACCGGCGTCGGCAAATCGAGCGGCGTATCGCTGCTGCTGAACGAAATTCTGAAGGCGCGGCCGAACCTGCGGATTTTCCTGCTCGACGTTCACAGCGAATACGGCCGTTGCTTCGGCGACCGTTCGCTGGTTCTCAATCCGCGTAACCTGAAGCTGCCATTCTGGCTGTTCAATTTCGAAGAGATCGTCGATGTGCTGTTCGCAGGCCGGCCCGGCGTGCCGGAGGAACTCGACATCCTCGCCGAAGTCATTCCGATAGCAAAGGGAATCTATACGCAGTATCAGAACGCCGACCGCGTCGGGTTGAAGCGCACCGACCCCAAGGCGATCGGCTATACCATCGACACGCCGGTTCCCTATCGGCTGGTCGATCTGATTTCGCTGATCGATGAACGGATGGGCAAGCTCGAGAACCGTTCGTCGCGCATCATCTATCACAAGCTGATTTCGCGTATCGAGACCGTGCGCAACGATCCGCGCTACACCTTCATGTTCGATAACGCCAATGTCGGCGGCGACACCATGGCCGAGGTCCTCAGCCATCTGTTCCGGCTGCCGGCCAATGGCCGGCCGATGACCATCATGCAGCTTGCCGGCTTCCCGGCCGAGGTCGTCAATTCCGTGGTGTCGGTGCTGTGCCGAATGGCATTCGATTTCGGGCTGTGGAGCGATGGCGTTTCGCCGCTGTTGTTCGTCTGCGAAGAGGCCCACCGTTACGCCGCCGCCGACCGCAACATCGGTTTCGGGCCGACGCGCAAGGCCGTCTCGCGTATCGCCAAGGAAGGCCGCAAATACGGCGTGTATCTCGGGCTCGTCACCCAGCGTCCGGCCGAACTCGATGCCACCATCATTTCCCAGTGCAACACGCTGTTCGCCATGCGCCTTGCCAACGATCGCGACCAGGCGCTTTTGCGTTCGGCAGTCTCGGACGCCGCGGCCAACCTGCTGTCGTTCGTCCCCTCGCTCGGTACCCGGGAAGTGCTGGCTTTCGGCGAAGGCGTGGCGCTTCCGACCCGGCTGCGTTTCAAGGAAGTGCCGGCTCATCAATTGCCGCGCAGCGAAGCCACGATTTCGACGGTGCCGTCGGTCGCCGCGGGGCACGATATGCATTTCGTCAGCGCCGTGCTCGAGCGCTGGCGCGGAGCCACCTCGCATCGCGACGTTCCCAACGACCCCAGCGTCAACGAACGGCCGGCCGCACGCACGGTGGAAGCGCCGATGCTGCAGCCGTCGATGGGCCTCGATCCCGACCGTTTTTCATTGCTGAAAAAGCCGCTGCGCTGACGGGCCAGGGGCGCCAGGCGCGCGCGCCCGGCAGGCATGCTTTGCGCGGATGCGGCCATCGACTATGGTCCGGGGGCCGCCGCATCACGCGGTTTGACCCGGAACCTCTCCATGACGCAGCCCCTTGCAAAACGCTTCCCGACGCCCTCCATCGACCAGCTGCCGGAAGATATCCGCAGCCGTATCCTCGCGGTGCAGGAGAAGTCCGGCTTCGTTCCGAACGTGTTTCTGACGCTGGCCCATCGGCCAGAGGAATTTCGGGCGTTCTTTGCCTATCATGATGCCCTGATGGACAAGGAAGGCGGTTTGACCAAGGCCGAGCGCGAGATGATCGTGGTCGCCACCAGCAGCGCCAATCAATGCCATTATTGCGTGATTGCGCACGGCGCGATCCTGCGAATCCGGGCAAAGAACCCGCAGATCGCCGACCAGATCGCCATCAACTATCGCAAGGCGGATATCACGCCGCGCCAGCGAGCGATGCTCGACTTCGCCATGAAGGTAAGCATGGAGGCGAACAAGATTTCGGAGCAGGATTTCACCGACATCGCCAGCCATGGCTTCAGCGACGACGACATCTGGGATATTGCCGCGATCTCGGCGTTCTTTGCGCTGTCGAACCGGATGGCCAACGTCACCGCGATGCGCCCGAACGACGAGTTCTACATGATGGGACGCTTGCCGAAATAGCGTGCCGGTTTCGGGACGCCGGTCGCCTTAGGAGATCCGGAAAAAGATGGTCAAAGGCCGGAACGAGCGAGCATCGAAGGCGCGGGTGATCCGGTTTGGCGAACGCGAAATCATCACGGAAGGCCTTCATCTCAGTTTCTGGGCCGACATCAGCCACCGCTGCATGACGGCGTCATGGCCTGCTTTTATCGGCGGCGCGGTACTGGTGTTCATTGCCTTCAACGCGGTCTTCGCCTTGTTCTACTGGATCGGAGATCAACCGATCGCGAACGTTCCCGGAGGCGCCTATATCGACTATATCTATTTCAGCATCGAGACGCTTTCGACCGCCGGCTACGGCGACATGCATCCGCAAACCCATTACGGGCATTTCGTCGCCGCCGTGGAGCTGTTCACGGGCATTTTTTCAATGTCGCTGATGACCGGGTTGATATTTGCCCGGTTCGCGCGGCCGAATGCCCGGTTGCTGTTCGCCGACCACCCGGTCATTACGAGCCATGACGGCAGGCCGACCCTGATGCTTCGCCTCGCCAACGAGCGTCATAACATCATCAGCAATGCCACCGCCAAATTGTGGTTGTTCAAGAATATCGTGAGCATGGAAGGCGAGACGCTTCGACGGTTCTACGAACTGCCGTTGACGCAAAGCCAAAATCCCGGGCTGGCATTGAGCTGGACGCTCTACCACATTCTCGATGAGAAGAGCCCCCTCTATCAGACCAATGCGGACGACCTTGAGGTATCCAAGGCTTCGCTTGCGGTTGTGGTGTCCGGATATGACGTTGTTGCGGCGCAAACCGTCCACGCCCGAAAGTCCTACGAACACGGCGATATTCGTTTTGGACATCGCTATGTCGATATCCTCGATACCTCGGACGACGGTCGCCTGAGGGTCGATCAGGTTCCATGAAACCCTGGAGGGATAGATTGTCATATCCGTGCCATGCCAACATTTTCTGTGAGACGCGTCGCGAGCGTGCTAAATAGGGTCAGGATGTCCGGGGATCGGAAGCAGTGAAAACCCAGCGGCCCATTACGTCGGAGGACGAGCATCGGGTGGTCGAGTTCCGGCCGCGCAACTCGGTCCGCCCCCCGGGTCGGCAGGGTTACCCGCATGGGCAGGCTGAGCCGGAAGACGCCCGTCCCGAGCCGAACGACCTGTCGCGCTATGAACGCCCCCGGGATGAACCGGACGACTTTCGCCATCGCATGCTCGCGAACGTCGCCGCCATCGCATTTACGGTCGCCTTGATGGCCATCGGAATATGGCTTGCCGTGAGTATTGCGGATATGCGCAAAACCCAGGATTGCGTGGTGTCGGGGCGGCGCGACTGCGCCAGCATTTATGCACCGCATGGCTAGCATTTTCGGGCCGGACCGGCCCCCGGGCCGGTAGGGCCGATCCGGGCTGCCGCCTTCCGCCTCCATTGAACTCGGAGCGGGCCTCCGATATACGGGCACTCGACTCTGGACGGCCGATGAGGCATTCCGGGCCGCTGCGCCGCCCTGCCCTGCCATCGTGCAATTTATCCTCAATATATCAAAGGCTTAGTGATGTCATCTACATTCGATCAGGTCGCCACGATTATCGCTGAAACCTGCGACATACCGCGCGACACGATCACGCCGGAGAGCCACGCGATCGATGATTTGGGGATCGACAGCCTCGATTTTCTCGACATTGCGTTCGCGATCGACAAGGCGTTCGGGATCAAGCTGCCGCTGGAAAAATGGACCCAGGAAGTCAACGACGGCAAGGCGACCACCGAGCAGTATTTCGTCCTGAAAAACCTCAGCGCGCGCATCGACGAATTGGTCGCGGCCAAGGGCGCTTAATCGCCCGCCATGCAGCTTGAATATTTCAAACTGATCGACCGCATCATCGACCTCAACGTCGGCGAGAAAACCATTGCGGTCGAGGCGGAGGTTCCTCAGCGCAACACCATCTTCGAGGGGCACTTCCCGGGCTATCCGATCATGCCCGGCGTGTTGCTGATTGAATCGATGGCCCAGACGTCCGGCTGGTTGTTGCTCGCATTGATGAAGTTCGAGCGGATGCCGTTTTTGGCCGCGGTCAAGGAGGCCAAGATGCGCGGCTTCGTCGCGCCGGGAGAATTGTTGACGATCAACGCCAGCCTGGTTCACGAAGGCTCCGGTTACTCGATGACCGAAGCCAAGATCCGCGTCGACGGCAAGTTGAGATGCAACGCGACCCTGACGTTCAGCCATATCCCCTTCCCCAGTCCGGATTTGCGCGGACACATGGATGCCGAGGCCTTGCGTATCGGTTTCCCGCGACAGGCTATTGCCCATGACTGAGACTAAATCCTCCAATTCAGGATCGGCGGAAGTCTGGATCACCGGCATTGGTCTGGCCACCTCGCTTGGCGAGGGGCTGGACGCGAACTGGGATGCGCTCAACGAGCGGCGCATCAATGTCGATGAAAAAGGCTTCGCGCCCTACATCGTTCATCCTTGGGCACCGGTAAACCTCGACACCCAGATCCCCAAAAAGGGCGATCAGCGTCAAATGGAAGCCTGGCAGCGGATCGGGACCTATGCCGCCGGGCTTGCGCTGGATTCCGCCGGGGTCAAGGGCAACAAGGAAATCCTCGGGCGGATGGACATGATTGTCGCCGCCGGTGGCGGTGAACGGGATCTCGCGGTCGATGCCGGCGTTCTCAACGCGGCGGCGGCGGGCAATTCCGCGCCGGGCTTTCTCAATGAACGCCTGATGAGCGATCTGCGTCCGACGCTGTTCCTGGCGCAGCTTTCCAACCTGCTGGCCGGCAACATCGCGATCGTGCACGGCGTGTCCGGAACCTCACGCACTTTCATGGGCGAGGAAGTCGCAGGTGCGGATGCGGCGCGGATCGCACTTGCGCGTATCGCAGCCGGCCAAAGCGACATCGCGCTGATCGGAGGTTCGCATAACGGCCAGCGCAAGGATCTGCTGGTTCTCTACGAGTTCGGCGACTACAACCTCAAGGACAAGTTCGAACCGGTATGGGCGCGCAAAGAACACCCGGGCTTCGCGCTCGGGTCTGCCGGAGCCTTTCTGGTCATCGAGTTCGAGGGCGCATGCAGAAGCGCGCGGTGCAAAGCCCTATGCGCGCCTGACCAATGTGGTGGCCGATCTGTCGCCGCGCAAACAACCGGGCGATGTCAGGACGACGCTTGAAAAGCTGTGGTCGGAAGTCGGCGAACTGGGCGACAGCGGAGCGATCATTACCGGCGCGACCGGCGCCGAACCGGCCACGTCGGAGGAGCGGGCGTTTCTAACGGAACATCCGCATTTTGCGGTGCGCGCAACTGGCACCATGTTCGGCCATACCGTGGAAACTCAGTTCCCGCTGGGGCTAGCGCTGGCAGCCCTCTCGATCTCGCGCGGCGCCTTGTTTCCGCCCACCGATTCCTCCGGGGTAGAGATTGAAATGTCCACACCGCCTGCCCAGATTGTGGTGATCGGGGCCGGTCACTGGCGAGGTGAAGGCATGGCCCTGGTCGAAGCGATCAAGTGAGCATAGCGGCCTGACCGGCGGGGGAACCATGACAGCATCACGCGACAAATTCGGAAGGCCGATCGTCGTCGTCACGGGCATGGGCATCGTGACGTCACTCGGCGCTGGCAAAACCGATAATTGGGCAAAACTGACCGCAGGCGAATCCGGTATCCGCACCATCACGCGTTTCCCGATCGATGGTTTGAAGACCACGATGGCCGGAACGGTCGATTTCGTTGGCATCGAGCCCTTCTCATCGACCGGGCTCTCGGAACGTATTGCCGGAATGGCCACTGAAGAGGCACTTGAGCAGTCGGGTATCGGCCGTAAGGGCGATTTCCCGGGACCGCTATTTCTTGCAGTGGCGCCGGTTGAAGTGGAATGGCCGCAACGGCTGGAACTCGGACGCGCCGCCAAGGGGCAGGACCTCGACTACGACGATTTGCTCCGCGTCAGCGGCGGCGGAAAATACACCCCCTATCATCGCCGATTCCTGTTCGGCTCGGTGGCGACCTATCTCGCCGATACTTTCGGCACCAAGGGATCACCGATTTCACTGTCGACCGCCTGCGCATCCGGCGCTACCTCGATCCAGCTCGGCGTCGAAGCCATCCGCCGCGGAGAGACGGACGCCGCCTTGTGCGTGGCGACCGATTGTTCGGTCAATCCGGAAGCGTTGGTCCGATTTTCCCTGTTATCCGCACTGTCGACCCAGAACGTTCCGCCCCAGGCCGCATCCAAGCCATTCTCGAAGAACCGCGACGGATTCGTCATGGCGGAAGGCGCCGGCGCGCTGGTGCTGGAGAGCTACGATGCCGCCGTCGCACGCGGCGCGTCGATCCTCGGCGTGCTGGCCGGCTGCGGCGAGCTCACCAATTCCTTTCATCGCACCAGATCCAGCCCCGACGGCAAGCCGATCATCGGCTGCGTGCGAAAAACCCTGGCGGACGCCGGCATGACGCCGGAGCAGATCGACCATATCAATGCGCACGGAACCGCGACGCCGGAAAACGACAAGATGGAATATCTGGCGATTTCCACGGTGTTCGGCGAACACGCCAGGCAAATCCCGGTATCTTCGAACAAGTCGATGGTCGGCCACACCATCTCGGCGGCCGGCGCCGTCGAAGCGATATTTTCGCTGCTGACGCTTGAGCACCAGCGAATTCCGCCGACGATCAACTACGAAACGCCCGATCCGACGATCCTGTTCGATGTCGTCGGAAACAAGGCCCGCGACGCTCGCGTCACCGCCGTGATGTCGAATTCGTTCGGCTTCGGCGGCCAGAACGCCTCGCTGATCCTGACGCGAGAGCCGATCTAGCGGGCGCATTCATCCGATGCCTGCGGTTGACGTCACCGTATCAAACGGCGATATGCACGCGACCGGAAATCCATCTTCTTGCCGGAGAAACGGCGTCATGCGTGCGCTCACTCTTGTTGCCGATCGCCAGCTGGTCGTTGCGGACGTACCTAAGCCAGCGCCCCCCGGGGCGGGCGAGCTGCAGATCCGCGTCAAGGCGGTTGCACTCAATCACATCGACGTCTGGGGCTACCGCGGCATGGCGTTTGCGAAGCGGAAGCTGCCGCTGGTGGTCGGCGCCGAAGCCTCCGGCGAAGTTGCCGCACTCGGGGAAGGTGTCACCCGCTTCAAGCCGGGACAGCCGGTGGTGATGTACGGCGCCCTCACCTGCGGGGTCTGCCGGGCCTGCAAGGAAGGCCGCGACAATCTCTGCGAAAACGTCGCCGGCGTCCTCGGCTTCCACGTCGACGGTTTTGCGCGCGAGTTCATGAACCTGCCGGAACGGCTGGTGATCCCGGTGCCGGGCGGCGTCAGCGAACGCGACGCGGCCTGCGCGCCGATTGCTTTCTCGACCGTGCAACACATGCTGTTCGACAATGCGAAACTGCAGCCCGGGGAGACCGTGCTGGTCCATGCGGGCGGTTCCGGCATCGGCACGGTTGCGATCATGATGGCCAAGAAAATCGGCTGCACGGTCATCACCACCGTCGGCGACGATTCAAAGATCGAAGGCGTCAAGGCGCTCGGCGCCGATCACGTCATCAACTATCGCAAGGATCGTTTCGAGCACGAGACCCGCAAGATCACCAAAAAGAAAGGCGTCGACGTGGTGTTCGAACATGTCGGCGCCGATACCTTTAACGGCTCGTTGCTGACGCTGAAGCGCGGAGGTAGGCTGGTAACCTGCGGTTCGACATCCGGTCCGACAACGACCATCAATCTGATGCAGCTTTTCCAGCAGCAATATCGTATCTTCGGATCGTTCGGCGCCACCATCCGGAATGTCGCCGAAAGCCTCGACAAGATGGCGGACGGCATGCTTCCGGTGATCGATACCGAAGTGCCGATCGACGATGTCGCAGCCGCGCTCAAACGCATGGAAAGTCGGCAGGTGTTTGGCAAAATCATCGTGTATTTCTGATGCGCCGGCTCTTCCTCCGCACCAAGGCTCGCATTCGCGACACGACCAAGCCGCTCGGTGAAGCCGCCGTCGGCGCCTTGACGATCGGACTGCTGCGTACCACCCGCTATTTCGATCCGATCAAGACCGCGAACCTGTTCGGCCGGATCACCCGCTTCGTCGGCCCGATGACCCGCGAGCAAAAAATTGGACGCGCCAATCTGACCGCGGCCTTCCCGGAAAAATCACCCGATGAGATCGAGACCATTCTCGGAGGCGTCTGGGACAATCTCGGGCGCCTTGGCGCCGAATTCGCGCATATCGATCATATCTGGGAGCACGATCGGGCGCGTCCCGAAGACAGCCGCATCGAAATCGAGGAGCGTACCCACGAACTGTTTGCGCAACTACGGCTCGACGGCAAGCCGGCGCTGATCTTTTTCACTCACCTCGGCAACTGGGAGCTGCCTGCATTGGCAGCGGTCGCTCATGGACTGGATGCCGCCATCCTGTTTCGTCGACCCAACATCGCCTCCGCTAGCCGGATCATCGAAGAGCTCCGTTCAGTGAAGATGGGAACGCTGATCCCGGCCGGCCGTGACGCCCCGCTCAAGCTTGCCGACGCCCTGCAAAAAGGCCAGCACGTCGCCATCCAGGTCGACCAGTACTTCACCAACGGCGTCGACGTCACGTTCTTCGGCCGCAAGACCAAGGCCAATCCGATATTGGCCCGGCTGTTGCGGCAGATCGAGTGTCCTGTTCACGGCGTCCGGATTATCCGCCTGCCCGGCCACCGCTTCCGCGCCGAATTATCGGAGGAAGTAAAACCGGTTCGCGACGCTGAAGGGAAAATCGACGTTCAGGGAACGATGCAGGCCATTACCTCGGTGGTCGAAGGCTGGATCCGCCAATATCCGGACCAGTGGCTGTGGCTGCATCGCCGCTGGCGATGACGGTCCTATCGTCCCGTTTTCACCCGCGTCCATAGTCGGTTGATGACGCGCTGGGTGGCCGGGTCGCGGGCGGTGATCACGAACAGCTTCGCAAGCGTCGCCTGGTCCGGATAGATGGTCTTGTCATCGAGAATTTTGCGGTCGACCAGCTTCTGGCTCGCAAGATTGCCGTTGGCATAGGACAAAAAATCGGAATTCCGCGCTGCGACATCGGGCCGATAGAGGTAATTGATCAGCTCATAGGCCTCGGAAACATTCTTCGCGTCGGCCGGGATCGCAAGATTGTCGAAAAACATCTGCGCGCCCTCTTTCGGAATGGCATAACCGATCTCGACATCGCTTTTGGCCTCGGCGGCCCGGCTGCGCGCCTGCATGATGTCACCTGACCAGCCCACCACGAGGCAAATTTCGCCGGTAGCCAATGCGCTCAGATATTCCGACGAATGAAATTTGCGAATATAGGGCCTGATCTGGCTGACGACGTCGGCGGCCTTTTCGAGGTCGGCCTGCTTGGTCGAATTCGGATCGAGCCCGAGATAATTCAATGCCGCCGGCAGAATATCATCGGCGGAATCCAGCATGTGAATTCCGCAATCCCGGAACTTGGCGAGAACCTCCGGTTTGAAGACGATGTCCCAGCTGTCGATCCTGGCATCGGCTCCGAGAATTTTCTGTACCGCCTTGACGTTGTAGCCGATCCCGGTCGTGCCCCACATATAGTTGACGGCATACAGGTTACCGGGATCATAGGTCGCGAGCCGCTTCGTCACCTCCGGCCAGGCGTTGACGAGGTTCGGCAGTTTCGACTTGTCGAGCTTCTGGAAAATATTCGCCGTGATCTGGCGCTGCAGGAAATAGGCTGTGGGAACGACCACATCATAGCCCGATTTGCCGGCGAGCAACCGGGTCTCCAGCGTCTCGTTGGCGTCGAACGTGTCGTAGACAACCTTGATGCCGGTTTCCCTGGTGAAGTCTTCCAGCACCCCGGGGGCCATATAGTTCGACCAATTGTAGAAATTGACGGTGAGCTCCTGCGCCTGCGCGGCCAGCGACGGTAGCGCGAGGGCCGCGGCGATCGCGGCAACCAAGCGGATTAGAGTGCGGGTCCAGCAGCGCATTGTTGGTTCAGCCCTTTATCGGCGGTGCACCGCGTCCGACAGCCGCTCCAGCGCGGTGTCGAGGGTTGCGTCTTTCTTGGCAAAACAGAACCGCACCACCGACGTCACCGCATCCTTTTCGTAGAAGGCCGACACCGGAATCGCCGCTACCTTGTAATCGGTGACAATGCGCTTGCAGAACGCCTCGTCGGTTTCGTTGAGACCCAGCGGCGAAAGGTCGACGGTGAGGAAATAGGTGCCCTGCGATCGCAGAACCGGGAAGCCGATGCTCTCCAGTCCCCGGGTGAGACGATCGCGGCTCCGCGCCAGCTGCTTGCGCATTTCAAGAAAATAATCCCTGGGCTTGGCGAGGCCGTAGGCGACCGCTACCTGAAGATTGGGCGCAGTGGTGAAGGTGAGAAACTGGTGCACCTTCGCCGCGACGCGCAACAGCGGCGGCGCGGCGCACACAAAGCCGATCTTCCAGCCGGTCAGGGAAAAAATCTTGCCGGCAGACCCGACCTTGATGGTGCGATCCCGCATTCCCGGAATGGTGATCAGCGGAATATGTTCACGGCCATCGAAAATCACGTGCTCCCAGACCTCGTCGCAGATCGCGACCGCATCGAACTGCTGACAAAAGCGCGCCAGTAGCTCGAGGTCCTCGCGCGGATAGACCACCGCGGCGGGATTGAGCGGATTGTTGAAGAGCACGGCCTTGGTCTTGCGAGTGAAGACGCTTTGCAGCGCCTCCTCCGTCAACCGCCAATGCGGAGGCTCGAGGCGCACCAGACGCGGTATGCCACCGGCCTGACGTATGATCGGCAGGTAGGAATCGTACACCGGCTGGAACACCACCACCTCGTCGCCGGGTTCGACGACCGCCAGAATGGCGCTTGTGAGCGCTTCGGT
Organism: uncultured Pseudomonadota bacterium; assembly: GCA_963729395.1. GTDB lineage: Bacteria > Pseudomonadota > Alphaproteobacteria > Rhizobiales > Xanthobacteraceae > Bradyrhizobium. The sequence continues at coordinate 93,786 of CAVSOS010000023.1, forward strand.
GCCGCCGGACGTCACCATCACCTCGCTCATGGGATCGAGAACGAGGCCATGCCAGCGCTCGTAATGGGCCGCAATCGCCTGCCGCAATTCCGGGATGCCCATCATCGACGGATATTGGTTGTAGCCGTCCATGACGGCGTCGGCCGCCGCGCGGCGGATGTCCTCGGGGCCGGGATCATCCGGGAAACCCTGGCCGAGATTGATGGCGTTGTTGTCGCGCGCGAGCTGCGACATCGCCTCGAAGATCGTAACAGGAAGATCCGCAAAGACCTTGTTCATGGAAATCATAGGAGCGATCAGCCGCCGGTCTTGGTCGGCAAGCCCGCGGCCTTCCAGGCCAGCATTCCACCCGCGAGATGCTTGTCATAGGCCAAGCCGCCCGCTTGCGCGGCCAGCGATGCCGTCACCGACCGCTTGCCCGACCGGCAGGCAAAAACAACCTGCTTGCCATGGGGGTTGGGGATATCCTGCGGGTCGAAACTCGAAAGCGGAACAATGACCGCGCCCGGATAGGCGTCCACGGCAACCTCATTCGGTTCGCGGACGTCGACGAGAAGATAGCGACCCTCGGTCATTCCCTTCGATACGTCTTCCGGCGTCAAATCGTGAACTCGATGACCCTGATCCGCCACTCAAATCCTCCCAACGATGACCTTATTGCGAACGAGTTCGGCTAAGCGGAACGGATGGTTCGCCCTTCCGTGCCAACGTCGCCCCTGGCGTGACGAAAATCAAGCGCCAGAAGCTTCCGAAACGCCTGAGGGAGCCTTTAGATCGTGACCTGCGTTCCCACTTCCACCACCCGGCCGGTGGGAATCTGGAAATAGTCGGTCGCGTCGTTGGCGGTGCGGCTGAGCGCGATAAAGAGATGATCCTGCCAGCGCGGCATCCCCGAATGCGCCGCCGGTTTCAGCGCCCGCCGCGAGAGGAAGAACGAGGTCGACATGATGTCGAAATGCCACCCCAGCTTGCGCGCGATCGCGAGCGTCTTGGGAACGTTGGGCGATTCCATGAAGCCAAACCGCAGCGTCACCTTGGTGAAGGTCGCGCTGACCTCCTCGAGCCGTACCCGTTCGGCCGGATCGATCCGCGGTGTCGGGGCCGTCTCGATGGTGAGAATGACGTTCTTCTCGTGCAGCACCTTGTAGTGCTTCAGACTATGCATCAGCGCGGTCGGCGCGCTGGCCGGATCGCTGGTCAGGAACACCGCGGTGCCGGAAACCCGCTGCGGCGGCCGCTTCTCCAGCATCGCCACCAGATCCGCCAACGGAAACTCCAGCTTGCGCGATTTCTCGAACAACAGCCGGCTGCCGCGCCGCCAGGTGTACATCAGCAGCATCACCCAGCCGCCGAGCGCCAACGGCACCCAGCCGCCCTCCAGGACTTTCAGGAGATTTGCCGCCAGGAAGGTGAGATCGAGAAACAGGAACGGCGCGATCAGCGCGGCGGCCGCGAAGGGCGACCATTTCCAGACTTTCCAGATCACCACAAAGCCCATCATGGCGGTGACCACCATGGTCCCGGTGACGGAAATGCCATAGGCGGACGCCAATGCGCTCGACGAACGGAACATCAGCACCAGCAGCATCACGGCGATCAGCAGCAGCGCGTTGACGCGCGGCATATAGATCTGGCCGGAATGCGCTTCGGAGGTATGGCGGATTTCAAATCGCGGCAACAGGCCGAGCTGTATGGCCTGACGCGTCAACGAATAGGCGCCGGTGATCACGGCCTGGCTCGCGATCACGGTCGCGACCGTCGCCAGAGCTACCATCGGCATCAGCGCCCAATCCGGAAACATCAGGAAGAACGGATTCTCGACCCCCTTCGGATCGGCGATGACCAGGGCACCTTGCCCCAGATAGTTCAGCGCCAGCGATGGCAGGACAATGAAGAGCCAGGCGGTCTGGATCGGCCGCTTGCCAAAATGCCCGAGGTCGGCATAAAGCGCCTCCGCCCCCGTGACCGCGAGAAACACCGCGCCGAGCGTCACAAAGCCGATCACGCCATGATGGATCATGAACGAAACGGCACGGACCGGATTTAGCGCAAACAAAACTTCGGGATGCCGCATGATCGGGGGAATCGCCGCGATCGCAATGACGGCGAACCAGATGCACATCACCGGCCCGAAGAAGGCAGCGACCCGCGCCGTGCCGCGCGACTGCACTGCAAACAGCACCACCAAAATGATCACCGTCAGCGGCACCACATACGGATCGAATGCGGAGGTGACGAGCTTGATGCCTTCGATCGCCGAAAGCACCGACAGCGCCGGCGTAATGACCGCATCGCCGTAAAACAACGCGCCGCTGATGATCCCGAGCAGGACGATCGCGGCCGCGCCGCGGCTGACCGCGCGTTGCGCCAGCGCCATCAACGCCAGCGTTCCACCCTCGCCATGGTTATCGGCGCGCAGCAGGATCAGCACGTATTTCAGCGTCACCACGATGATCAGCGCCCACAGGATCAGGGACAGAACGCCGAGCACGGCCGCTGGACTGACAGTGCCTGATGGCCCGCCGGCCGCGATGACCGCCTCGCGGAACGCGTAAAGCGGGCTGGTGCCGATGTCGCCGTAGACGACGCCGATGCTGCCGAGCATGAGCGCCTTGAAACTCGCGGTGGAATGGGCATCGGCACGACCATTGGCCGCCGTCGTTTCCGCGGCGGGGACTACAACATCGCTCGTCATGAGAATGGGGGCCTCAAAATGCTTCACTGCACAATAGCAAAGCGACGCGGCTTATAGCCCTGCGCTTAAAGCATAGCCTACCCTCTTTTTGTGACCAAGCCATGCAAAAATGCATAAATCTTTGGATTGTCAGCAGGGTTCCGACCTGACCCACGACCTGGGAAGCCGCCCGAATTACGGCTTCAGATCGGGCGGCAGCGCCGGATCTTCGCGCATCAGCGTGATGGTCACGCGGCGGTTCGCCGACAGCGAAGGATCGTCGGGAAACAGCGGCTGGCTGTCAGCCTTTCCCGAGACCGCGAAGATGTGAGCCGGCGGCAGCCCTTCCCGCTCGAGAATCTGCCGCACCGCATTGGCCCGATCCGCCGAGAGATCGAACGCGTCGTAATCGCTTTGAGTCGGCACGAAGCCCGCCGCCGTATGACCGACGATCGAGACGCGCAATGGTGTCGCCTTGAGTGGCGCGGCAAGCCTTTCGATCAGCCGGCGCGTGCGCTCATACGGCACCTTTGACCCGTCGGCGAACATCGACCGGCCATCCTGATCGACGATTTCCAGGTTGAGGCCCTGCTTGGTTTCCTCAAACATGATGTGTTTCGAGATTTCGGCCAGCTCCGGCATGTCCTGCAATGCCTGTCGCAGCGATGCCGAGGCCAGCGCGAATTCACGGTCGATCTTGAGGCGGGCGCCCGCGGCGCGGCTCCGCTCCTGTTCGTTCGGGGTCGGCGTGTTGGAGGATTCCTCCGGCGGAATGTGCGCGGTGTTCTTTAGCTTCGGTCTCGTCGGCAGGCCGTCGGATTCGACGATGCCGGAATAGCGCACCTCGCTCTGCACGCCGAAAGCGTCGCGCATCGAGCCGGCGACGATCTTGAGCTTGTTGTTGTCCATGGTGGAGAATGCGACGAGCATCACGAAGAAGCTCATCATCAGGCCCATCAGGTCGGCAAAGGTCACGAACCAGCCGTGCCCTCCTCCATGCGCGTCGCCTCGTTTCTTTTTGGCCATGGTTGATTTTCCGGACCGGGATCGGCCGCTTATGCCGGGACCGGTTCGCCTTCTTCATGGCGGTGTTTTTCCGGCAAGTAGGCCAGCAGCATTTCCCGAACCAGCGTCGGGCTCTTGGAATCCCGGATCATCAGGATGCCGTCGATGATCAGCGTGCGGTTGGTCTCTTCATCGAGCAGCTTGCCGTGCAGCTTGTCGGCGATCGGCAGGCAGAACAGGTTGGCGACCAGCGCGCCGTAGAGCGTCGCCAGCAAGGCGGTCGCCATGAACGGACCGAGTTTCGAGGGGTCGGTCATGTTGGCAAACATCTGCACCATGCCGATCAATGTGCCGATCATGCCGAACGCCGGCGCGCAATCGCCGATGGCGCGGTAGATCTTTCCACCCTCGTCGAGATGCATCAGAAAATTGTCGCGGTCGCGTTCGAGGTTGTCGCGGATGAATTCCAGATCGTAACCGTCAGCGACGTAGCGAATTCCCTTGGCGAGGAACGGTTCATCGGTTTCGACCTTTTCCAGGCCGACCGGTCCCTGCTTGCGCGCAATTTCGGCGATGCGGGCCAGTTCATCGACGAGGTCGCGGGCGGAGAGCCGGCTCATGGTAAAGGCAAATTTTGCGCCGAGCGGCAGGCCATGCAGGATCGCGCTGAGCGGAAACCTGATCATGGTGGCGGCAATCGAACCGCCGAAGATGATGATGACCGCATGCTCGCTGACGAACATGTGCAGGTCACCGCCCATAAGCACCATAACCGTCACGACAAGGATGCCGGACACGAGCCCAACGCCCGTCATGATATCCATGGGGAACTCCAACGCATACGCTAACGACCGGCCATCCTGGACGGTGGAGCGACCCATCGCGAGCCGCGTCACAGGACACTACGTCTCCGCAATTAAAGACGCGTTACCGAATTTGGTAGGCATAACAATTGGTTAATAAAGAGCTAGACAGCGGGTCATCCCACTGTGGTTGTTGAGCTTCTGCTCGGAGGTGTGAAGTTTGGCCTGCCACGTCCTTCCGCTAAGAGCTTGGGTCAGGCATCTCATCCGATCGGAGGCCGCAGAGTATGCCAGTCCGTCGTCGACTGGAACGCGTGCGCTGCGCGAGCCAGCACGTCTTCGGACAGATGCGGCCCGACCAATTGCATGCTGAGCGGCATCTGATCCGACGCCATCCCCATCGGCAGCGTGATCGTCGGGCTCCCGCTAAAGTCGAACACCGCCGTGAAGCGCAAAATGCTCAGCAATATGTTCGGATCGGCTCCATATTCACCCATCTTCGTCAGCGTCGGAATCGGCATGGGCATCGTCGGAATCAGCAACAGGTCGATGTCGCCAAACAAAGCTGCGAGGCTGCCGGAAAACTTAAGCCGTTCGTGATGAATGGCCGCAATTTCGATACCGCTGACGGACCTGCCCTGCTCGATCAACTGCGCGAGGTCCGGTCCGTACTCCGTCGCGCGCGACGGATAGGTCTCCAGATGCGCTTCCGCCGTCTCGACCGAGCACATCGGGATCCACTGGCTGACCAGCTTCTCGTAGGAAGGGAAACGGACCTCACGGATGTGGGCACCCAGATCGGCGAGCGTTCGTTCCGCTTCCAGCAACGCGGCTACGACCTGCGGGTCTATTCCTTCCTGGGTATATTTGCGATCCACACCAATTCGCAGGCCGCGCACGCCGTCCCCGATCCCGGCCAGATAATTCGGCACGGGAGCCTGCAGAGCCGTTGGATCGTTCGGGTCGGCTCCCGCGATGACGCCCAGCATGGCGGCGGCGTCCGCGGCACTCCGGCATATCGGCCCGATATGATCGAGGGAGTCCGCCAACGGGAAGACGCCGTGCCTGCTGACCCGGCCCCATGTCGGCTTGATGCCGGTCAGGCCACAGGTTCCGGACGGAAACCTGATCGAACCGCCGGTATCACTTCCGATCGAGCCATAGCAAAGCCCCGCCGACGTCGCGACGCTGGATCCGCTCGACGAAGAGCCAACCCAATAATTCACGTTCCAGGGATTGAGTGGCGCCTGGTCGAGAGGATGATGGCTCGTGTAGGCGCCTTCTGTCATCTTGAGCTTTCCAAGCGTGACCGCACCGGCCCGTTCAAGCCGGTCCACGATTGTCGCGTTGAAGGACGGCACGAACTTCGCGTGAATCTTGGTGCCGCCGGCGGTCGGGGCAAATGTCGTGTAGCACAGATCCTTCAATCCGATCGGAACACCATGAAGCGGTCCGCGCCAGATGCCTTTGGCGAGTTCGCCGTCGTGTTTCTTTGCCTGCGCCATGGCCCGTTCCGCAAGCACGACCGCATAGCCGTGAAAGCTTCCGTCAAGTTTCCGAATTCGGTTCAACGTCGCTGCGGTAACCTCTGAAGGTAACACCTCTCTGCGACGAAAGAGTTCCGATAGTTCAGTGATGGATTTGTAGTGCAACTGATCCACAGACATGCTGATGTCCCATTCTCATCGGGGGAAGCCCACGCAACGACAGCGATGGCGACATCGTCTTGCCGCCTTCGCTACCTTCCCGAGCGATCCCACGCCAATTTCCAGATTGGTCTCGCGCCAAGACCGGACATTCCGGCATCGAGCGTGCGACCGTTCACCCCGCTCCCCCGCGCCTTAGAACTGGACACCGCGTGTCAAGGCACCGTCCACGACGAGGTTCGTTCCCGTGATGAAGCTTGCGGCCCGGCTTGCAAGAAATACCACGGCATTCGCCATCTCCTGCGGCGTGCCCATGCGGCCGGTCGGGTTGAGGGCCAGCGCGGTCTTGTACAGTTCGGGATTGCTGTCCTTGATCGTGTTCCAGACCCCACCTTCGAAGTAGGTGTTCCCCGGGGACACGGAATTGGCGCGGATACCCTTGCCGGCCAGTTGGTTGGCCAGACCCTGCGTATAATGGATGATGGCGGCCTTGAAGGTCCCATAGGGGCCGCTTGCAAAGTCGACCTCGCGGCCGGAAACGCTGGAGATCGTCACGATCGCAGCGGCGCTGCTCTTTTCTAGATACGGCATCGCCGCATTCACCAGACGCACCGTTCCCATCATGTCGGTGGAGAATTCCTTCTGCCAGCTCTCCTCGTCCTGCCCGATGGCGAGTGCGCTGACATTGGAAACGATGGCATCGACGCCACCGAGCTTCGATGCCATGTCGCTCACCCATGCCTTGAGCGCCGCGCCGTCGGACACATCGACGGAACCGCCAAAGGCTGCAACGCCCATAGCCTTCAGCGCCGTGACTGTTCTGTCCACGTCCGCCTGATTGCGCGCGCAAATTCCGACATTGGCGCCTTCGGCTGCGAAAGTTTCAGCAATCGCTCTGCCGATCCCCTTGGTGCTGCCGGTGACGAGAACCTTGGCTCCTTTGAGTCCCAAATCCATGTTTGTCTCCTTCCCTAGTCATTCGACTTCAAGCAAGCCGCCCCTCATGAACAAGAACTGTTCGTGGAAGGCAGACAACCTCACAAAAGGAGTTGCGCGCGGACATTGTCCGCGTTGACGTCATCGCCGGACAGCGAGCGCGTGATCTTGCCTTTCTCCATGATATAGCACCGCTCGGCGATCGCCAGGATGGTGTCGAGATTCTGCTCGACGAAGACAATCGTCGTCCCGAGTTCATTCCGGAACGATTTCAGCGCCTCGCATATATGCTGCACGATCGACGGCTGAATGCCCTCGGACGGCTCGTCCAGGATCATCAATGACGGGTTGCCGATGAGCGCCCGCCCAATAGCGAGTTGCTGTTGCTCGCCTCCCGACATGGTGCCTGCAACCTGCCGCCGGCGCTCCTTCAGCCGCGGAAAATACTCGTAGACGAGTTCCGGCAGCTTCTTTCCCTTTGGTCCGCCGATCAACTCACCGACCTGCAGGTTCTCCTCGACGCTCATCTGCGGAAAGACATCACGTCCCTGCGGAATATAGCCAAAGCCGACGCGCGCGCGGGCATCCGCCTGCAACGACGTCACATCCCGGTCCATGAAGGTGATGGTACCGCGCCACGTATCAAGAAGCCCGATGAGGCATCGCATCAGCGTCGACTTGCCGACGCCGTTGCGGCCGATCACGCCGACGATCTCGCCACGGGAGACCGACATGCTCACACCCTGCAGGATCGGCGTGGCGCCGTAACCCGCCCAAAGCCCCGATACATCCAGAATCTGATCAGTGGGCATGTGTCGTACCAAGGTAGATTTCAGCGACCTTCTCGTCCTGAAGAATGGTTTCGAGACTGCCGCGCGCGAACACCTCGCCGAGATGCAGCACGGTGACGCGCTGGGCGATCTGGCGAACAAACGCCATGTCGTGCTCGACGGCGAGAACCGTCATGCCCTCGGCATTGAACGACTTGATGAGTTCACCGGTCTTGAACGTTTCCTCCGGCGACATGCCGGCCGTCGGCTCGTCCAGCAGCAAGAGCTGCGGGCTCAATGCCAGCGCCATCCCGATCTCGAGCCATTGCTGCTGGCCGTGCGAAAGCTCGCCTGCCAGTTTGCCGGTGTCAGCAGCCAGATTGAGCAGCGTGAGCAGCCGTTCTTCCTCGGCGTCGCGTTCGGCGCCCGAAAGGCGCGCCTGGAGCGCGATCTGGATGTTTTGTCGGACCGGCAGTTCCTTGAAGACGCTCGGCGCCTGCATCTTGATGCTCATGCCCCGCTGCACCCGCGCAAAAGGCCGCTCTTCGGTGATATCGATGGAGTCGAAGAAGATGCTGCCCCTGGTCGGCGGATAAAGTCCGACGATCAGCTTGAACAGCGTGCTCTTCCCTGCCCCGTTGGGGCCGATCAGGCAGTGGACCTCACCGGCATTTACCGTGAGATCGACATCGGACACAGCCGTCAATCCACCGAAGCGCTTTGTTACGCCCTTCACATCGACCAGCGCCATGTCACGTCTCATCCGATTGCAGGCGGCTCGCGTCCGCCAGAGCGGGGCTTGCGTCGCGCCGCCGACGCCCGGTCCATCGATCGACGACAAGCTTGCCGACACCGAGGACGAAGCCCTGCGGTGCCAACATCACGGTGGCCAGCAGCAGCGCGCCCATCAGCACGAGCGCGGCCTGCTGGCTGTAAACCGTGATGGTCTGGAAGCCGAACAGCAGCAGGAACGAGCCGACCAGCGTCGCGGTCAGATCGCTCCGTCCCGAGAACGCCACCCACACGATCGGCATGGCGGCGGCCGGCAGGCCGATGCTCGACGGAGTGATGAACTGCCCCCAGGACGTGTAGAGCGCGCCGCTGAGACCGGCGAGCCCGCTACCGATGACAAACGTCAGCAGCTGATACCTGCGAATGTCATAACCGAGCATCTCGGCGCGCTGCGGGTTCTCGCGCGTGGCAACGATGACGTTGCCGATGCGCGAGTTTACCAGCATGCGCAGCGCAATATAGACCACCACGATGAGCGCGACCATGACGTAGTAGAGCGCCGACCCCTCGATGTCGAAATCGCCGACGGTGAGCGGATCCATCCCTTTCATGCCGTTGAAGCCGTTGAGCCGCGCAGGGCCGATGTGCCATTCCGGCCCGGCCGTCTGCCCCAGAAAGAATGCCAGCACCAGCGTTGCTGACAGCGTCACGATACCGAAGAAGATGCCGTTGATACCTCCCCAGATCATGAAGTAACCGAGGATTCCAGCCGCTATCATTGCAATGAAAACCGACAGAACAAGTGCTGCGATCGTCGTCGAACCTCCACCCATGTTGATGGCGAACACGCCGTAGGCGTAACCGGAGATGCCGAAAAAGAATGTCTGGCCGAACGACAGCATGCCGCCATAACCCCACATCAGGCAGAGGCCAAGCGCCATGAATATCCAGATCAGGAAATAGGAGAAGTTGCCGACATCGTAGGAGTCCGCAAAGACCGGATAGATCAATGCGGCCGCCAGCACGACCAGGAAGCAGGACCAGAAGGTCCGTCCCCGTCCCAAGGTCTGCGGACCATCAAGCAGTCTAAACATCAGGTCTCCCGCTCAGCGCGCACGACGGACCAACACACTGGAAAGGCCTTCGGGCAAGACACGAATGATCAGGATGACGGCAAACAGCATGCCGATCTGGCCGATGATCTGCCCGTAGCTCGCATTGAGGACCATTCGGATCATCGCCAGGAACACGGCGGCCGGCGCCGTTCCCAACAGAACGTTGGCTCCGCCGACGACGACCGTGACGAAACTCTCCACCACAAACGTCGCGCCCATCGTCGGGATCAACGTCATCGTCGGTGCATAAAGCGCGCCGCACAGGCCCGCGAGGCCGGCGCCGATGCCGAAACTGATCGCATAGATGCGTCCCGTGCGTGCGCCCAGCGCCTTTGCCATGGCGGCATTTTGCATCGTCGCCCGCGCCATCAGGCCGAAACGCGTCTTCATGAAGGTGACATAGAGGCCGATCAGCACAGCGACCGCGCAGGCGAACAGCACCAGGCGATACGTCGAGAAAGTGTAGCCGCCAATCGCAAAGCTGCCCTCCGGCGTACCGATGCCTGTAATCGACGATCCCACAATCAGCAGCATTGATTGAGTAACGATCAGGCTGAGGCCCCAGGTGGCGAGCAGCGAATCCAGCGGCCTTTTGTAGAAGCGCCGGACGATGAGGTATTCGACGGCGACGCCGATCAATCCTGCCGTCACCGCGGCGAGCGCCTGGGCAATGGCGAGAGGGACGCCGAGCTTCACCAATCCGACCGTCACATAGGCGCCGCACATGATGAACTCGCCATGCGCCATGTTGATGACGCCCATCATGCCGAACACGATGGCGAGGCCGGATGCCGAAAGGATCAGAAACGCGAAGACGTCGGCGAACTGATAAAATACCGAGAATAGTTCAGCCGACATCCTGGCCTCCTGCTCGCTGCACGGGCGCCGCATCGATGCGGCGGCCCGTGCAGTTCATCGTCATGACGCAATTCGACACGATTACGAAAGCAAAATTCGTGCCCGTATGTCACGATTTGTTGGGAAGATGACTCGGCGTGTACTGATCCTTGTCATTCTTCTTGGTGAGGTCGCAGCCGATCTCGCCCAGCCAATACGGTTGAATCGTCCCGTAGTCCTTCTCGACCGTCACTTGATGCTGAGGACCGACGGAGATAAGACGCATGCGGTGCGACGTATGCTGGCTCTTCGGGTCGATGCAAACCTTGCCTTCGGGCGCATCGATGCAGGCATCGCCGGTCGCAATCACCTTGCGCATGTCATCGAGCTTGATCGACTTCGCCTTCTCGACCAGCGTCTTGTACATGTAGATCGCGTTGTAGGCGTTGTAGCCCATGTCATTGATATAGAACTCATCGGGGAACTTGGCGTGCCAGCGTTTTTTGAAGTCGTTGGCTTCGGGCGTATCGATCTCCTCGAACCAGTTCGCTGTCGCATGCATATTGTTGAGTGCCGGCGGCTTGAACCGCTTGTGCTCGAAGCCGAGCATGACCTTGATCGACGAGCCCATCGGAAGGTTGAGTTTCGCCGCGGCAGCCTGTTCGAAGAACGAGTCCTGGGCAGCGCCGACATTGATCGTCAAAAGCCAATCCGGCTTCGCCTTCTCGATATTCTGGATCGTCTGCGCGAATTGCGAGACGCCGAGCGGGATGAATTCTTCACCCACGACCTCGCCGCCGAGATCCTTCATGATCTTGCGGTTCCACTCCGCCGAAATCTGACCGAAATTGTAGTCGGCGGCGATGACGTAGACCTTCTTGCCGAACTTTTCGACCATCCAGGGAATCAGGGTCGAGAACTGCTGCTCCGGGACCGCTCCCATGCTGATCATGCTGGCGTCGCACACGCCGCCTTCATACTGGTTGGTGTAGAAGTACGGTGTGGTCGTTCGGTCGATGATCGGCCGGATAGCCTCGCGCGAGGCGGAAGTGATGCCTCCGATCAGCACGTCGACCTTGTCGCGGTTGAGCAGACGCCGTGCGAACTCCTGATAGCGGGCGTTGTCGCCCTGCGGATCGAGATGGATGAGTTCGATCTGCCGCCCGAGAATGCCGCCGCTCTTGTTGATCTCCTCGACCGCAAGTTGCGAGCCGTGGAGTTTCGGCATGCCCATGAACGCAAGATCGCCGGAAACGTCTTCGAGCAGGCCGATCTTCAACGGAGGGTCGGCCGCCTGGGCGGTGCCGACCGCGGCCGCTGTTCCGAGCATGAGACCAAGAAACACAATTCTAAGCAGATGTCGCGATTTCATTGAAATGTCCTCTTGTTGAAAGCTGCTGGAGTTCATGCCTTGAGGTAGCTTTTCAGGATCGACGCACCCATCGTGTATTTCGGGTCGACCATGTTGCCGAGCCGCATGCGCCCGGCCTGGCTGAGCAGCATGTACGCGTCGATCTCGTCGAAGCCGTAATCGGCGCTCATCCATCGGGTGAGCTCGCGATAGGCGATGCGGGCGGCGTCCTCGAGCGGGCGCGCACTGCCGATCGTCATGATGAAGTCACGCGTCTCGAGCCGCGGCCACGCGAAGCTCCAGTTCTTGATCAGATCGATCTGGAGCGTGACGGTCGCGCGCTGCTCGAGTGCCACGCCGGAGAGCTCGCCATCACCCTGGGTGGCATGGCAGTCGCCGACATAGAGCAAGCCCCCGTCCGTATGCACCGGCAAATAGAGGACGGCACCGGGCGCGACATCGGGCAGGTCCATGTTGCCGCCATGATAGTCCGGCTGCAGCGAGGAGATCGCCTCGATTTCCGGCGACACCCCGATCGTGCCGATGAACGGCTCGTAAGGCAGCGTGATCTTGTCGTTCCAGCGCACGCCGTTTCTGTCGACATGCAGCTTTTTCACGCGCTCGGGCAGCGGCGGATTGAGCAGTGCCGTGGAACTGGTCCCGACAAGCCCACCGAACTCCGGGATGATGCAGGTCGTTCCGGCCGGCTGTTCGCCGCGCGTCTCCACATCGTGGATATAGACGGCGAGGCAATCGCCCTTCTTGGCGCCCTTGACCGCGATCGGTCCGCATTGCGGGTTCAGGTAGGGAAAGTTCAGTTTCGCTGTCGGGCTATCGCTCTCGCTGGTGAGCACGCCCCCGAAAGCGTCTTCGGTTTCGACGACGACGACCCCGCCGGGATCGATCGACAAGGTCGACTTCGCATAAGGACCGTAGACGTAGTGGAATTTCCCCTGCTGCTCGATCGTCAAACTATGCGTCTTGCCGGCCGCCCCCTTGGCGACGGCCCGCTTCGACATGATGGAACTCTGCAACCAGTCTTCGGCCTTCATGCGAACGGTTCCTCGGATCAAAGAGTGGGATGACGTTTGTGCCAATCGGTGACGCGCTGGAACGCATCCCCCGCGCGGACGAGACCCGCTTCCTCGAAGTGGCGGCCGACGAACTGGAAGGCGACGGGACCGCCGTTCGGGGCAAAGCCGCCCGGAAGCGTAATGGTCGGGCTTCCGGTCATGTCGAAGGGACAGGTAAAGCGGAGCAATCCGGCGATCAGCGAGGGGTCTTCGCCAAGCGCGCCCATCTTGGCGAGCGTGGGCGCGGCGAAAGCCTGGGCCGGGACCGCGATGAGATCGACCTCTTCGAACGCAAGCCGCACAGCCCCACGAAACGCTTCGCGCCGCAGCACGATCTTCTGGTAGTCTTTGCCGGACTGCTGCAGGCCAAGATCGAGCAGTCCCGCAAGCCCGGGCCCATATTCGTCCTTGCGCGAGGGATAAGTCGCCTCATGCGCGACGGCTGCCTCGATGCCGCAAAGCGGGAACCAGTCGTCGATCACCGCCTTGGCATCCGGAAACGTGATCTCGCGGATCTTGGCGCCCCGATCGGTCGCGACACGCAGGCCCTCGTTGAGCACCTTGCTTGCGGCCTCGTCCATGCCCTCGCTGGTCCAACGCCGATCGACACCGATTGTCAAGCTCCGCAGATCGCCGGTCAGCCCCGCAAGATAGTCCGGCACGGGCAACGGCACGGCAGTCGTATCCTTGGAATCCTTGCCTGCGATCACACCGAGCATTGCACCGCAATCGATCGCGCTGCGCGTCATCGGCCCGATGTGATCCAGCGTCGCTGCCAGCTCATATGCGCCGTAGCGGCTGACCCTTCCCCAGGTCGGCTTCAGCCCCGTGATGCCGTTGGCCGCTGACGGAAACCGGATTGATCCACCGGTGTCGGTCCCGAGCGATCCAAAGCAGAGGCCGGCCGCGGTAGCACAACCCGAACCGCTCGACGAGGCTCCCGGCCACAAATCCGCATTCCATGGATTTTTCGGCGGATCGATTTTCGGGTGATGATCGGCGTAAGCCCCCTCGGTCTGCTGCAGCTTGCCGAGAACGATCGCGCCCGCGTCCTTCAGACGCGCCACGACGGTGGCGTCTTCGCCGGGACGGAAGTCGCGATGGATCGTCATGCCGTGCGCGGCCGGTGCGCCCTTGGCCCAGCAGAGATCCTTGACTGCAACGGGCACGCCATGCAGCGGCCCTTTGATCTTGCCGGAGGCGATTTCCTTTTCGGCAGCGGCTGCTTCCGCCAGTGCCGAGTCGGCCATGACGTAGGCGTAACTCTTCAGCTTGTGATCGAGCCGCTCAATTCTCTCGAGCATCGCCTTGGTCACTTCAACCGGCGACAGCTTCTTGGCCTGGACTTGCTGCCCAACCTCAACCAGCCCGAGATAGTGAAGATCCGTCGTCGGCATTGCCTCGTCCCCACGCACATTTTCACTGGCCCATTCGCAGCCGATCACCGCGCATGCGCCAGCATCCGGCGACACGGACGCATCGCCAACTTCCCCGACGGCAAAAGAAAAAAGCCACCCGCCCCTCCCGATTGAGGTGACGAATGGCTCTGATGCCGCAGCTATGATCTAATCGCTTGGGCTCAAGTTCGAACGGAGCACTTAATGCTCAGATCGGGACGTCATCGGCCAGATCTTAGCATACGAGGTTCGACAGGAAGCCTTACCCTAGAAAGTCTAAGTCGGTGCCCTGCGCAATGTCAACGAGGACAGCTGCACAAATTTAGCAAGACTGCTGCGCAGCAAATCAGCAGACTTCTTGCGCCGATATCGGCCATGATGATCCCATCACGACGTTGGGCTGTCGAAAGCTGCAGATGACGAAGCCGCCGATCCCAGTTGGCATTGTATGCTCGCAGTCCGGGCCCTATCAGGCCATGGGACGCGAAATGCTCAAAAGCGCCCTGATGGCGGTCGACGAAATCAACAACAGTGCCGATCTTGATTTCGCGCTCACCGCCCATGTCCGCGATCCCCGCGGCGTCATTGCGGAGTACCACACGGTCTGTGACGACCTCATCCGCAACACCGGCGTCGAGCATATCATCGGCTGTTACACGTCGGCGTCGCGCAAGCAGGTGCTGCCGATCGTCGAGCGCACCGATCGTCTGCTCTGGTATCCCGCGCGCTATGAGGGCTTCGAATGCTCCGACAATGTGATATATGTCGGCGCGTCGCCAAACCATAATGTCCTGCCGCTGGTGCGTTATGTACTCGACAACATATCACGCCATGTCTTCTGCGTCGGGTCCAACTACATCTGGACATGGGAAACCAATCGCGTCACGCGCGAGCTCGTAACTGCGGCGCAAGGAACCATACTCGCGGAACGATTGCTCGAGCTCGGCGAAAGCGCCGTCGAGCACATTGTCGATGAAATCGTGCGCCGCCGGCCGCCCGTTGTCTTCAACACGCTGGTCGGCAGCTCGAGCTACGATTTCATTCGCGCCTTTCATGCCGCCACCACGGCCGCCGGCCTCGACATTCCGATGCTGAGTTGCAGTCTCTGCGAACCGGAACTCAAGATCGTCGGACAGGCATCGGCCGGCTGTATCACGTCGTCAGCCTATTTCGAGAGCATCCGCCTGCCCGAAAACCTCGCGTTCGTCGAGCGCTGGAAGGCCCGTTACGGTGATGCCAGCAGTCCCTCCGTCGATGGGCAGTCGGCCTACGTCGCGGTCCATCTGCTTGCGCGCGCACTGCAGCGGGCCGGCACATCCGACATTGCCGAGGTGCGGCGCGCTGCGGCCGGCAATCGCTATAATTCGCCGCAGGGACCGGTCTGGATCGACGGCGACAACAACCATTGCGTTCTTACGCCACGGCTGGCGGTCTCGAACGCACAAGGACAGTTTGACATCTTCTGGGAAGCCGACGCTCCCGTAAAGCCGGATCCTTACCTGTCGCAGCTCGACATCGCCGTGCGCCCTTCGAGGGACGGATCGTCGCCGAATGCGCCTGACCTTCGGATCGTGAAATGAGCAAGCCGTCTTCATTTTCTCTCCGAGGCCGCAAGGCCCTTGTCGCCATCAAGGACGACCGCGATCTGTCGATCGTCAAGCGCCAGCTGGAGCGACTTGGTATCGGCATTGTGACCTGGGAACGCGATAGCGCTCCCGAACGCCGATCCGACGTCGTCCTGATCGACGACGAATTCCTGCCGCTTGTCCCGACGTTGCAGCGTGCTTTGCTTGAAAGTCCCATCATCGCTCTGCTGGGTACGGAAACGCCGAGCCGGCTGAAGCTCGTGCTCGACCTCGACCCGGCATCGTTTCTGGTCAAGCCGCTGCGTTCGGCAGGTATTTACGCGGCGCTGGTCCTGGCATTCGAGCGGAGCGAGCGCACCAACGAGTTGAAACAACAAGTCTTCAAGCTGGAAGAACGCCTTCGCTCGCGTCGCATCGTGCTGGCCGCCGTCCTTCAGGTGATGCATTCGCACGCCGTCGCCGAGCCGGCGGCCTTTGCACTGATCCGGCGCGCGGCCATGGAGCAGCGCAAGACCATCGAGCAGATGTCAGTCGAGATCGCCGCGAAGGGGAGTTTGCCCCGCGCCACCGGATAGAACAATCCGTCCGGCCTCCGTTAATGCGCCAATCAGGTTCGCCACCGGAGAAGGCGCCGCTGGGCGATCTCCATCACAGCGTTGATGCCGAAACCGATCGCGCCAAGGGTAAGGACCCCCGCGAACAACTCAGGACTTCGGAAGGATCGCGCGGCATAGAGGATCGTTGCTCCAAGACCCGTTTCCGCCGACATCATTTCGGTCACCACCGCCAGGATCAGCGACACCGTCAATGCGAGCCGCAGGCCTGCGAAGATATCCGGAAGCGCACTGGGCAGCACGATCGATGCGATGACTGTCCTGTGCGGAAGCTCCATGGTGCGGGCCATCTCGAACAACCGGGGCTCCACCGACTTGATGCCCTGAATGGTCGCCAACAATGTGGGCCAAAGCGATCCAAAAGCGATGACCGAGATGATCATGGTTTTGGTCAGGCCGAGCAGCAGAATGAGGACCGGAATAACAGCCGATGCCGGCAACGGCCGCAAGAACTCCAGGCTGGGCTCGATATAGGCTCTCGCCCGTGGCGACAGGCCAATCAACAGGCCGACACCGCAGCCCACCAGTGACGCAAATGCGAAGCCCAGAAGCATGCGACCGCCCGTTCCCATCACCGCTCTTGCCAGAGAACCGTCCTCAGCCTGCTCGAGCAGCGCGCCAAAGGTATCGCCGACGCTCGGCAAGAACACGGGAGACACCAAGCCAAGCCTGGTGATGAGAGCCCAGAGACCGAGAATTGCGAGAAGCACCCCGACACCACCCGCATTCTGAAAGGCCGCACGCATCGTCATGCTGCAAGACTCCAGCGGCCGAACAGTCGGCTCTGCGCCTGAAGCAGCCCGGCATTCAGCACCCATCCCAACAAGCCGATCCAGATCAGGTAGGCAAACATGGTGGCCGGATGGAGCGTCTCCTGCGCCACGACGAGTGCATAGCCTAGTCCCAGCGGATTCGCGGTGATCTCGACGGTCACGGCAACGATGAGCGCTACGCCGGCTGCGAGCCGGAGAGCCGTGAACAGGTCGGGCACGACATCCGGCAATACGATCTTGAACAGGCGTGAGGCCCACCCGAGTTCGAGGCCGCGCGCGACTTCCATCAGTTCGCGCGGCACCTCCCGCACCGCCGTCTGGGTGATGATCAAGGCGGGCCACAGGCATGCGAACGCAACGATCGATATTCCCATGCCGTAGCCGAATCCAAACGCCAACATTGCGATTGGTATCAGGGCAACGGAAGGAACGGGGCGGAACACTTCCACCGAGATCAGCGACAGCCGTCCGGCGAGCGTGGAGAGACCGAACCAGGCCCCGAGCGCTATCCCGATCGCAGAGCCGATCAGAAGGCCCGCCAGCGCGGTCGTGATCGTCTGGCACGTCGCCAACAGCATGCTCCCGTCCGCCAGCGCAGCAAACCCGGCCAACGCGATGTCGCTGGGCCTGGACATCAGGTCCGATTGAATCAACTGCGACCGACCGACCCATTCCCAAAGGGCGATCACCGAGAATGGTAAGACCAGAGCCCGCATCAGTGCACGCGCGGCAGGTACTTGAACAATTCGTGCCGGTAGCGAAGAAACCTCTCGTCCTCGCGCGTGGTCAATTGATCTCGGGGCCGCGGCAGGTTGATGTCGAGAACGGCCGAAACTCGGCCGGGCCGGCTCTCCATAGCGACGACGCGGTCGCCAAGGTAGATTGCCTCTTCGATATCGTGGGTGATGAAGATGACGGTCATCCCGGTCGCCTTCGCCAGCTTCGCGACTTCGTCCTGCAGGTTCTGCCGGGTGATCGCGTCGAGCGCACCGAACGGTTCATCCATTAAAAGCATTTTCGGTTCCAGTGCGAGGCAGCGCGCAATCTGCAGCCGCTGCTGCATGCCACCGGAAAGCTGGCGCGGAAAGCGATCGGCTGCGTCCGAAAGCCCGACCTGGTGCAACAGCCGGTCGATAGTGGCGGCATGCGTGTCCGCCGGCGAATTTCCGGAGTCCAGCGCCAGCTTGACGTTTCCGGCCACCGTACGCCAGGGCAGCAACGCCTTCGTGTAGTCCTGGAACACAACGGCGCGTTTTCGCGACGGCCGGCGGACGACCTCGCCCTCGAAGGTGATCGTTCCCGAGGTCGGCAGATTGAGACCGCCGATGAGACGGAGCAGCGTGGTTTTCCCGCAGCCGGATCCGCCGATGATCGAGACAAACTCCCCTTCACGAACATCCAGCGAGATGTCCTCGAGGATCGTGAGCTTCCCGTTCGCCGTGGGAACGGATAATCCGACCTTGTCGATCGACAGCAGAACCGGACGACTGGCCACGGCGTCCGGCTTTCGCAGTTCGCTGCGCTGGGCCGCGCTCATTTCCATAGAATCCGGGCTGGATCGGTTGGCTTGCGCGTAAGCCCCTGCTTGACGCACACCTTCGACCAGAAATCGATCTGTTCGGCCGACACGGATGCTTCAAGCTTGGGCATCGTCAGTTGGGCGAGCACCTCGGGAGGCATCTTGATGTGGGATGCGATCGCCTTGCGCAAAACTTCGGGGTTGTTCATCGCGAGATCAGTCGCTTCCTTCATCGCCACCTGGAAGGCCTTGGCCGCGTCCTTGTTTTGGTCGACCCAGTGACGTGAGGCAATGAACCATCCTCCGGTTACGCCATCTCCGATTTCAGAAACATAAGGCGCGACGACGTAGCCGGCATTGGCTGCCACGGCACGGGTCTTGAAAGGGTCAGCGGTCACAATGGCGTCAACCTGTCCTGCCTTCAAAACGTCGTTGAGCTGGGCAAACGGCGTTTCGACGAAGGTGACCTTCTTCCAGTCAGCACCCTGCTGCGTCATCCATTCCCGGAACAGCACGTGCAAAAAGCCGTTGAGCCCCGGCGTCGCAACCTTTTTCCCCTCGAAATCCTTCGCTGTCTTGATATCGGATCCTTCATGGGCAAGAACCGCGACCTCGGTCGAGCCCCGGACAGTGACAGCACCGCCCGAAAGAACGACGAGGTCAAGCCCGGCTTCGATGGCCTGCAGCGTCACAGGCGCCGTCGGCGTTGCCACCTGAAGGCTGTCCGAGACAAGGGCCGCGGGAGTCGTGGACGAGTTCGGGACCAGGATTAACTCGACATCCAGGCCGTGCTTGGCAAAGATTCCTTCATCCGCAGCAACGAATGCGTTCGCGAATGCAGCTGCCGCGGAATATCCGAGCTTTATTTTCGTTGCCGCGACCGACGGCCCGCAGGTGATTCCGACGGCGAGAACGCAGGCGCCGATCCACCTCACCGCACGATATGGAGTCATGTCGTTTCCCCGCTGGTTCTGAATTAAGATTGTTCGGAGCGTCTAATTTGCTCGTGGCGCAACGATCTTGTTGCGCAGCACGCCCAGTCCCGTCACTTCCAACTCCACCAGGTCGCCGGGCTGGAGGAAGCCGCCGATCTCCAGCGCACAGCCGCTTCCGACAGTTCCAGAACCGAAGAACTCCCCGGCGTGTATCGTTTCGTCGCGCGAAACATGAGCCAGGATATCCTCGAACTTGTGGTGCATTTCGCCGCTGTTGCCGCGTGATCGTTCCTTGCCGTTTACCCGAACGGTCATCGTAAGATTGTAGGGATCCGGAATCTCGTCGGCGGTCACGAGCCAGGGTCCGATGACGTTGCCGGTGTCGAAGTCCTTGCCTTTGGCCGGCCCAAGCAGGCCTGCCATTTCCACGCTCTGGGCGTCGCGGGCGCTAATGTCGTTGAAGATCGAATAGCCGAAGATGTGATCCCGCGCCGCTTCGGGCTTGATGTTCTTGCCGCCTTTCCCGGTGAAAATGCAAAACTCCATTTCGTAATCCAGAACGTTGCTATAGCTCGGCCACTGCACATCCGTTTCCGGGCCGATGACGCTGAACCTGTTGCCCTTGTAGTAGATCGGCTGTTTGTACCAGACGTCCGGGATCGTTATCGTTTCCGGATCGACGGTCGTGCCGGGACGCTGGCGCATCTGTATGGCTGCGCTCGCCTGCTTCAGGTGCTTCTCGAAGCACAGACAATCGCGCATCTGGCGCGGCTCCGGCACCGGAGCAAGCAGCCTCTGTCCCGCCGCCGGCAACACGACCGCTTTGCTGCTTTCGCGGAGCGCGCGCGCCTGGTCGAGCGCTTTCGGGCCGCCATCGATGAGACTGAGCATGTCGCGAAAATGCGGGGCAGTATCTGACTTGGTAAAGTCGACAATCAGTGTCTCATCGCTGCCAAGCGCACCGATATGCTGTTCTCCGGCCGGCGTAAGAAATGTCACAAGCTTCATCGTTGGTTTTCTCCCGTCCGCTTTTAGCTCGCCTTCAGGCCGCCATGCTGGCGCCCGCAATTGCAAAGTCCGGCGTTGTGGAAACGAAACATGTCGGTCCAGAGGTCGAGCGGCGTGATCTCCTCCTTCATCCCGTACTCCTTGTAGAGTGACGCCACGTTGATCACGATGCGTTCGGAGTCGATCCAGTCCATGTATGGATCCATCTTGATCTCCGTCGCTGCCGTGTAGGGATCCATGCCTGCGTCGTAGCGCTTCCTGGCCTCTTTATTGATGTATTCGAGATAGCTCTTGAAGCGTGTAACACCGCTCTTGTCGGTGACCGGGCCATGTCCGGGAACGATAACGTCGACATCCCAGCCAAGGATCAGATCACAGGCCTTGATCCAGTTCCCGACGGGTCCCGCCCAAATCACCGGATGGCCGCCGACAAACAATAGATCGCCGGTGAATACGGTCTTGTCCTTCGGGACATAGACCAGCGTATCGCCCTTGGTGTGCGCCGGCCCCGCGTAGATGAGTTGCACGTCCTTGTCCCCGACTTTCAGATCGAGGCGTTCGGAGAACGTCCGCGCCGGCGCGGTGTAGACGACATCGTCCCAATCGAAGTTTTTTGCCATCACCTCGTACAGAAACTGGGCTCCGTCGCCGAGCCGGGCCCGCTGCGCCTTCAGGTCCTTGAGACGCTGGGGTTGATGCTCGAACATTTCCGCGGCTGTCTGCTCGCTCGTGATGATCTCGGCACCGGCGACAAGCTGGTTTCCGAACGTATGATCGCCATTGGCGTGGGTATTGACGAGCGTCTTGATCTTTCTTGCCGACGGCACCTTGTCGCGCATCTCGTCGAGCATTGCCCGCGTCAATTGGAGATCGAACAACGTATCGACCAGAAGATTCTCGTCGCCATCGACGACCAGTCCCGCGTTGCTCCAGCCCCAGCTGCCGTCGGGCTGCAGATAGGCCAGGCAACCGTTACCCAGATCGTGCAGGCCCTTGGTGTATTGCCATTTCGACATCAGGTTTTTTCCTCTTGAGCACTGATTTGCCCCCCGGCGCCACGTTCGAAGGCGCCGACCACGTAATCGATGATCTGTTGAACAAGCTGCTGACGATCCGAGGCGTCCGCAGCTCCGGCCGAAAGCCTCTTGAGGCGATTGTCCGGCCCGCAATCCGACACCACCCACAACACCGCAGCGAGCGAAAGATTGTATCTCCAGCTCACCTCGCGTGCCGAAAGGTGGGGACACGCCTTGCGAAGCATTGCGATCGTGCGAAGGGCAATCTGGTCGAAATATTTCTGTCCGATCTCATGGGCGAGATCCAAACAATTCAAGTGACGTTGCTGCAGGATATAGATCAGGAGTTGCCGACGATTCTCCTCACCTTCCAGATAGGGCCTGAACAACGCGCGAAATATTTCGTCGACCGGCACCGGCCCGTCGCCTGCTGCAGCTTCGAGGGCATCATAGGCCGCGTTCCTTTCCTCACACGCCTCCCACGCCACCCTTTCGAAGATTTCGTAGGCAAGGCCCAGCTTCGACCCAAAATGATAGTTGATCGTGCCCAGACTAATTCCGGCGTCTCGCACGATGTCGCGCATCGTCGTTTCATCGATCCCGTGTTTGGCAAACTGCCGGGCAGCCGCCTTCGCGATCGAGTCCCGGGTAACACTGTCCGGCGCATCAATTATACGTTTTGAACACATGTTCAAAACACTGCATTGGAAAGAAACTGCCGTCAAGAGGCTTCTTTCCGGTTTTCGGCGAGAGTTCGATTTTCACGTCCGAACCGCTCAGCGACAATCGGGTTCAGATTTTGCCCCCTTGGAGCGTCGGGGTTTGACGGCAGCGCTCGCGTCACCGAAGCTCGTCAGGATTGCGGAGACAAGGCGACCGCGGGTGGCCTGATCCTCATCGCGCCTATTGAATCGCCAGCCGGTTTGCGCGTGACGGCTCAAAGACAAGGCGCGGTTCTGATTCAATGAGAACCGATCAGACGCTAATCGTCGGACTGCGTGGAAATTTCGGTGCCGGTCACCAACCTCACTTCGCCATCAAGAATGGGCTTGGCGATGCCGAAAAAACGGGCGACAGCTTCGGAATTGTTGTGTCGATCCATCGCAGCCTGATCTATGTAGCGTTCGTAAGTCGTGAATACGCGCGGATCCGACATGTCCTGCGAGATGTGGTAGCCAATGGTCGTCGGCTCGTTCGCGCGAACTTAGCTGGCAACATCAAGCAGCGCCTGTCGCATGACAGCCTCGTCGCCGTTCTTGACCCGGATGATCGCGGTAATAGTCAGCATGTCGTCCTCCCGGCTCCCGGATGATCAATCGGCGCGACCCGGCAAGCTTTCAGCTCACGGGCCAAATGGCCAGGCATCCTGACACGATCGCGACATTCTGCTAACCATCGTCAGCGCCCGCTTCCTCCTGACGCTCCGGCTTTTGATGACGTTCCGTACCCCGATCCTTGCAATGATCGTCTGTAGCGCGCTGCTTGCGGGCTGCGCCGGCAACGACCGCATGACGGCGGACAACGGCGCGCCGAACGGATCGCAGAATGCCGCCGCGACCGCCGGCATAGCTCCACCCGTTAGTCTCGCCGGCCGATGGACACTTTCCTCGGCCGGGACGGGGTCGTGCGCGATGACGTTCGGCGCTGGCCAGGACCCCACCGAAGGCACCATCGCGCCCGCGGGAGGCTGCCCGTTCAATTTCTTCACCAGCCGGAAATGGACCTATAGCCAGGCCGGCCTCGCGATACGCGACCACCACGCGCAGCTCCTGGCCCAACTGACACCAGCCGGATCCAATCGCTTTGAGGGAAAGACCGGCGCCGGCCAGGATGTCGCGCTGTCGCGCTAGCTTGGTCAGGTGGCTGGCAGGCCGGCGAGTTGGAAGCTCAGCATACGCAGTCGCTGGCGGGCGGCGCCATCATAGGCCTGGGGATTGGCTTTCGACGGCTGCATGCCATTGAAGAACAGCCCGGTCCTGCCTGTCATGTCGTCGCCTACTGCCAGATGCAGAATGGCATCCCCGCCCTGCTCGACCGTGCTGATCGGTGTGATGCCGCCCTCATGCACCATCGTGGTGTTCATATAGGTCGCCGGGTGCAGCGCATTCACCGTCACGCCGGAACCATCGAGCTCCTGCGCAAGATCGATGGTGAACATGATCTGCGCGAGCTTGCTCTGCGCATAGGCGCGTGTCCCGGTATAGCCTTTTGTCATCATGACATCGTCGAAGTCGAGCGGGTGCTGGCCGAGCGAGGCGACGTTGACGATACGCGACGGCGCGCTGGCCTTTAACAAGGGAAGCAGCAGCCGGGCGAGCAGAAATCCGGAGAGGTAGTTGACGGCGAACCGCAGTTCGTAGCCGTCAGCGCTGATCCGTCGCTCAGGCCCGAGTGACATCGATCCGATACCGGCATTGCTGATCAAAACGTCGAGCCGCTTGTGCCCGGCGATCACCGTTTCGGCGAGCTTTCGAGCGCCGGCGAGCGACGACAGATCGGCCTGGTAGAAAGTTGCCTCACCATGCCCTTCGCGGCGTATCTCACCGGCCAGCGTTTTGGCCCGCGCCTCGTCGCGGCCATGGATCAGCACGCTGGCACCGGCCGCTGCCAGTTTGACCGCGACATAGCGGCCGACGCCGTCGGTTGAACCCGTGATCAACACCGTCTTGCCGGTCATGTTCATCCCGATACGCTCTATTTCTTTGTTTTGACGCGTTTTCTTCACGCGAACCGGGAGCCACTTCGCTGGAAAACGCTCTAATGCCGTCAGTGAATTTCCGCCGACCGGGCCAGCGCCTCGCGCAGCTTTTCCAGCGTAAATGACGGGCTGCGTGCGATTTCAAGAATAGGAGTTTCGCGGCGGCCACAGAGTTCGGCGGCATCGGGCAATTTCGCTGCGACATCGAGCGGAATGACCACCGCACCGTGACGATCGGCATGAATGAGGTCGCCGGAGCGCACCGTCATTCCGGCAACGCGAACCTCACCACCAAAGCTTTCGGCGTGGACATAGGCATGTGATGGTCCGATCGAGCCTGCAAGGGCCTGGAAGCCTGGCGCCCATTGCGCAATGTCCCGGATCGATCCGTCGGTGATGACGCCGAGGCAGCCGAGCGCCTTGTGGACCGCGCTTTGAACCTCGCCCCAGAACGCACCGAACCCCGCATCGGCGCCGTCGATGTCCTGGATGACGTTGATGCGCGGACCGTGCCCGGTGCCGACATATTCGTAATAAGCAAGCCGCTGCGGCTGTTGTTCGGCGGCCGGAAGGCCGGATGCGACAACCGAGCGGATCGTCGTGGTTCGCGCATAGCCGACGATCGGTGGCAGATCGGGAAAGGGACACACCAGCGGCTTCGTCGTGTAGCCGATCAGGCGGCGTTCCGGCGCGACGATCTCCAGCGCGTTGCAGATGGTGGGGGTGTCATGGCGCGCCAGCGCTTCGAAGAGTGCAGCAGGCAGCGGCGCATTGCTGGAATTGGTCACGGGCGTTCTCTCCAGATTTAGGGGCGGCTAGGTTCTCAAGGCCGCAGGCTTGTCTGCCTATACCCGACAAGCGCGCGATCGGCAAAAGCGGAACATGATTTTGCGGGAACCAGCTCAGCCATCGTTGATGTCGGAATTCAAGGCGTAAAGCTGACGGCCCGTCGAGCAGGCCCGCTCAGTTCAGCCGAGCCGGCCGGTTGTCCTGTTCAGGCTCGGCCGCCGGTGCAGGAAAAGGCGGCGCCGGATTTGATGGCGCAACACCAGCCGGCGTGACGGCTGGCGCGGCGGCTTTGCGTTCATGATCGCGATAGGATTTCCATCCGGCCGGCAGGCTCAACAGGTAAAGCACTGAACCCGCCGAAAGAATGTACCAGGGATAACTGATCAACAGCGCGATGAAGAAAACCACCGAGACGAAAACCGGCAGCACCATCTCCGGCGGCACACGCATCCGCACGGTCTTGCCGGAAAACACCGGTAGCCGCGAGATCATCAGGAACGCGATCACCAGCGTAAAGAGCGCGGTCAGGATTACCGGGGGTTTCGGAACGCCCACAAACGCGAGATAGATCGGAAGCAGCACGGTGATCGCGCCAAGCGGCGCAGGAACACCGGTGAAGAAATTTGCAGCAAACGGCGGCTTGTTCGGATCGTCGATGGTCGCGTTGAAACGCGCGAGCCGCAAGCCGCCGCTGATTGCGAAAACCATCGAGGCGATCCAGCCGCCATTGTGCAGATCATGCAACTGCCAGAAGTACAGGATCAGACCCGGCGCGACGCCGAAATTGACGAAATCCGCGAGGCTGTCGAGTTCGGCCCCGAATTTCGACTGGCCCTTGATCATGCGCGCCACGCGGCCGTCCAGGCCATCGAGCACGGCGGCGAACACAATCGCCGCCACCGCCAGTTCCATCCGCCCTTCGGTGGATAGGCGGATCGCCGTCAAGCCCGCGCAGATCGCGAGCAAGGTGATGACGTTGGGCACCAGCATCCGCACCGGAATCGGGCGAAACCGGCGGCGGCGCAATTCAGGGTATTTCGGATCGAAAGGCGTCATGGCTCGCATACATATAGCAAGTGCCGGCCCGCTCCGCCATTGTGGCCGTCAGGTGGCCAGCTCGAAGGCTGCGATGGTTAATCGGCGCGATAGGTGCGGCCGGCGTCGGAAAGCCTGAAATCGGCCAGGATGGTCTCTCCGGCCACCGCAGTCTGACCTTCGGAAACCAGCGATTTGGTGCCTTCCGGCAGATAGACGTCGAGACGCGATCCAAATCGTATCAGCCCGAACCGCTCGCCTGCGCCGATCGACTGCCCTTCGCGAACGAACGATACGATCCGCCGCGCCACCAGGCCCGCGATCTGGATCACGCCGATGCGGCCGTTTGGCGTCGAGATCACCAGCGAATTGCGCTCGTTGTCCTCACTCGCCTTGTCGAGTTCGGCATTGATGAAGGCACCCGGCCGGTACGCAATCCGGTCGATCCGCCCGGCGACCGGGCTGCGGTTCACGTGGCAGTTGAACACGCTCATGAAGATCGAGATGCGCGGCAACGGCTTGTCGCCGAGACCGAGTTCCGCCGGCGGCATGACCTGCGTCACCATCGAGACGCGGCCGTCGGCCGGCGCCACGACGATGCCTTCCCGCACCGGCGTAACCCGCACCGGATCGCGGAAAAACAGTGCGCACCAGACCGTCAGCAAGGTGCCGATCCAACCTAGCGGCGTCCAGATCCAGAACAGAATCAGACTCGCAAGCGCAAAACCGCCGATAAACGGATAGCCTTCGGGATGGATCGGCGGAATTTGCCCGCGGATGGAATTGGCGAGGGACATGAACCTTCACTATTCTGTTGTCCCCTCTACCCCAGCAGGAGAAGAAAGGGATTGCGCGTTGGTCACTCTGCCGCGGCCGGCGCCGCCAGCGCGTCGTCAACCGGCGGTGGCGCCCGGTTCGGCGCTTCGTTTTCATCGGCAATCCGCGCCAGCTTCTCCCGCGCCTCTTGAGCCTCACGCTGCCTGTTCCACATACTGGCATAAAGTCCGCCCGATGCCAAAAGCTGGGTGTGCGTTCCGCGCTCGGCGATGCGGCCCTGATCAAGAACGATGATCTCGTCGGCCCCCACGATCGTGGACAGCCGGTGCGCGATCACCAGCGAGGTGCGGTTGCGCGACACCCGCTCCAGGGCATCCTGGATTTCCTGTTCGGTGTGGCTGTCGAGCGCCGACGTCGCCTCGTCGAGCACCAGGATCGGCGGTGCCTTAAGAACCGTGCGCGCGATGGCGACGCGCTGCTTTTCGCCGCCGGACAATTTCAGCCCGCGCTCTCCGACCTGGGTTTCATAGCCCTTTGGCGACATCCGGATGAAGGCGTCGATCTGGGCCAGCTGCGCGGCCTGCTCTACCTCGGCATCGGTCGCATCCCAGCGGCCGTAGCGGATGTTGTAGCGGATGGTGTCGTTGAACAGCACGGTGTCCTGCGGCACCATGCCGATCGACGGCCCGCAGCGAGGCCTGCGTGACGTTTCGGATATCCTGGCCGTCGATCAGGATCTTTCCGCCAGAGACGTCATAGAGACGGAACAGCAGCCGCGAAATGGTCGACTTGCCGGCGCCCGACGGTCCGACGATCGCCACCGTCTTGCCGGCAGGCACCTCGAAACTGAGACCCTTGAGAATCGGACGGTCGGGATCGTAGGAGAACCGCACATCGTCGAAGCGCACCGCGCCCGACGTCACAATCAGCGGCCTGGCGCCGGGAATATCCTTCACCTCCGGATGGCGCGACAGAACGCCGAACATCTTCTCGATGTCGATGATCGCCTGCTTGATCTCCCGATAGACCATGCCCATGAAATTCAGCGGCTGGTAAAGCTGGATCATCATGGCGTTGATCATGACAAAATCGCCGACGGTATTTTTGCCGCTGCGCACCCCGATCGCGCACATCAGCATGGTCGCGGTAAGACCGGCGGTGAAGATGACCGCCTGCCCGGTATTGAGAACCGCCAGCGAGGTATAGGTTTTCACGCTGGCGCGTTCGTAGCGCTCCATCGAGCGATCGTACCGCGTGGCTTCGCGCTCTTCGGAGCCGAAATACTTGACCGTCTCGTAATTCAAAAGCGAGTCGATCGCCTTGGTGTTGGCCTCGGTATCGGAATCGTTCATCTTGCGGCGAATCTCGATCCGCCATTCGGTCGCGATGTAGGTGTAATACATGAAGATCACGACGGTGATCATGGTGACCAGCACATAGCGCCAGTCGAACTGCCACAACAGCACGCCCATCAGCAGCGAAACCTCGACGATGGTAGGGGCGAGCTGCAAGATCACCATCCGCACAATGACCTCGATGCCGAGCCGGCCGCGCTCCAGCACGCGCGTCAGGCCGCCGGTCTTGCGCTCCAGATGAAAACGCAGCGAGAGCTCATGCATGTGGACGAAGGTGAGAAAAGCAAGCTTGCGCACCGCATGCATCGCCACCCTGGCGAAGATTCCGTCGCGCCATTGGGTCAAGACCGCCATCAGCACGCGCATGCCGCCGTAGCTGACGGTCATGATCAGGGGCGATGCGATCAGCCACATCTTCCAGTTCGACGACTGCGCCGGAGCGGTATCCGCACCGGTCAGCGCGTCGATCGCCCATTTGAACGTAAACGGCACCGCGAGCGTCGTCAGCTTGGCGATCAGCAGCAGCACCATCGACCAGACCACGCGCATCTTGAGATCGGCGCGATCGCTGGGCCAGATGTAGGGCCACAGATGCACAAGCGTCCCGATCAGGGTCGCCTGTTCAATGGATTTGTCGGAGGCAGGCAGCGCGGCACCGGCGCCCCGGGACGAATCAGTATGAGCCATCAATTAAGAGCCTGGAACAAAACGGCGCCCCGGTTCGCCGTCGCGCGCGGTTTTTCGGTTGATCTGCATGCCTTGCGTCATATAGTTCGTTTGAACGCCGCGTGCACCCTTGCGAAGCAATTCTTTCGCGTTTTGCAACCCTTTACGGCTAGATTTAGCTTCCCTGGCGAATCGCCAGTCTTGACGGCTTTACGCTGCAGTGCCACATGGCGGTTTGAACAAGATCAGAGCTGCATGAACAAGATCAAAACCGTCTGTGTCTATTGCGGCTCCGGCCCCGGCACCCACCCGCACTTTGTCGAAGCGGCCATTGCGTTGGGCAAGGCTCTGGCCGAGAGCGGGATTCGCCTTGTCTATGGCGGCGGCTCAATCGGGCTGATGGGCGCGGTAGCGACATCCGTGCTCGATCATGGCGGCGCCGTGACCGGCATCATACCGGACTTTCTCACTTCCCGCGAGAACGCCCTGACGCGCATTCAGGAAATGATCGTGACGCCCGACATGCACGAGCGCAAGCGGCTGATGTTCGAGCGTTCCGACGCCTTCGTCGCCCTTCCGGGCGGGATCGGCACGCTGGAAGAACTGGTCGAACAACTCACCTGGCAGCAGCTTGGCCGCCATTCCAAGCCGATCCTGCTCGCCAACATCGAGGGATTCTGGGAGCCGTTGCTCGCGCTGCTCACGCATATGCGTGCGACGCAGTTCATTCGTCCCAGCCTGGCGGTCGACATTCTCAAGGCAGAACGGGTCGAGGATATCCTGCCTCGGTTACGCGCCGCCGCGGCCCGCACGTCGGACGGCGCCAAGGAGCTGGCGCCTGAAATGGTTCGCCGGCTTTGATATCGCGCGCATTTTCCTGGTGATTGGAGCTATCGCTCGGCTTCGGCGTCATCCCGAGGGAACGTCACCGCCTCGATTCGATTGCCGTCGGGATCGACCACAAAGGCTGCGTAGTAGCGCACGCGGTCGTGCGGGCGCAGACCCGGCGCGCCGTCGGAACGGCCTCCGGCTTGCAGCGCGGCCGCGTGAAATGCGTCGACCTCGCCGGCCGATTTCGCGCGAAGGCAGATGTGGACGCCGCTTCCGGGCTCGACCGCCGCCATGTCGGCGCGAAGGTTGATCCAGAACTCGGGGTAACTCTTGCCGAAACCGATCGTCGCCGGACGCGTGACCAGACGCGAAAGTCCAAGCGCCGCCAGCGCCAATTCATAAAACCGCGCGGCGCGTTCAAGATCGCTGACGCCGACGGACACATGATCGATCATGGAAAATCCCCTAGCTTCTCACCGTCATTGCGAGGAGCACTTGCGACGAAGCAATCCAGTGTAACGCCACGGTTGGCCTATGGATTGCTTCGCTCGCAACGACGTCAACGATAATTCGTCACACCCTCACGTTGGCGCGTTCGACTTCACAAGCTTGTAGACCACCAAATCCATCAGCGCCTGAAACGATGCGTCAATGATATTGGGCGATACGCCGATCGTGGTCCAGCGTTCTCCCTCCTCGTCCTCGCTCTCGATCAGCACCCTTGTCACCGCCTCGGTGCCGCCATTGAGGATACGCACGCGGTAATCGATCAGCTTCAAGCCGTCGATGTATTTCTGGTACTTGCCGAGATCCTTGCGCAACGCGACATCGAGCGCATTGACGGGGCCGTTGCCCTCGGCGGCCGAGATCAATCGCTCCCCAGCGACGTCGACCTTCACCACCGCCATCGCCACCGTCACGCGCTGGCCGTTGGCGTTATAGCGCTGCTCGACATTGACATCGAATTGCTCGACCCGGAAATATTCCGGCACCCGGCCCAGCGTGCGCCGCGCCAGCAGGTCGAACGACGCGTTGGCGGATTCATAGGCATAGCCGGCAGCCTCGCGCTCTTTCAATTCCTCGACGAGACGCACCAGCTTCGGATCGTTCTTGTCGTAGGGAATGCCGGCGCGGTCGAGTTCGGCGATGACGTTCGAACGCCCGGCCTGATCCGACACCAGCACCTTGCGATGATTTCCCACCGTCTCGGGCGGGACATGTTCGTAGGTTTGGGGATCCTTGAGGACCGCCGAAGCATGAATGCCGGTTTTGGTCACGAACGCGCTCTCGCCGACATAGGGCGCGTGGCGGTTCGGCGCACGATTGAGCATGTCGTCCAGCGTCCGCGAAACCTTCATCAAGGTCGCCATCTTGTCCGGCGACACGGCGATTTCGAAGGCATCGGAAAATTCGCGCTTCAGCCGCAGGGTCGGGATCAGCGAACACAGATTGGCGTTGCCGCAGCGTTCGCCGAGACCGTTCAGCGTGCCCTGGATTTGCCGGACGCCGGCGCGCACCGCCGCCAGCGAATTGGCGACCGCCTGATCGGTGTCGTTATGGGCGTGAATGCCGACATGATCGCCCGGAATCTGCTTCACGACTTCGCCGACGATGGTCTCGACCTCGTGCGGCATGGTGCCGCCATTGGTGTCGCACAATACCACCCAGCGTGCGCCGGAATCATAGGCGGCCCTGGCGCAGGCCAGCGCGAATTCCGGATTCTCCTTGTAGCCGTCAAAAAAATGCTCGCAGTCGAGCATCACCTCGCGGCCCGCGGCCTTCGCCGCGCTCACGCTATCGCGGATCGAGGCGAGATTTTCCTCGTTGGTGGTCTCGAGCGCCACCCGCACCTGATAGGCCGACGATTTCGCGACAAAGCAGATCGCATCGGCTTTGGCTTCCAATAACCCCGCAAGGCCCGGATCGTTCAAGACGGAACGGCCGGGCCGCCGGGTCATGCCGAACGCCGTGAAGCGGGCGTGATCGAGTTTCGGTTTCGTCGCAAAGAATTCGGTGTCGGTGGGATTGGCGCCGGGATAGCCGCCCTCGACATAATCGATGCCGAGTTCATCGAGCATCTGCGCGATCAGCTGCTTGTCGTGCAGGGTGAAATCGACGCCGTTGGTCTGCGCGCCGTCGCGCAGCGTGGTGTCGAACAGATAGAGGCGCTCGCGGCTCATGTCGGAACTCCCAGCGGCGGGGCGCCGGCCAGTGTCTTCTGCATCGTGGTGTTGGCCAGCCATTCGCCATTGACCGTCACCGTATTGCGCTGCAGGCCGACATAGCCGCGCTTCAGGAAAAACGCTTCCGCGTTGTCGCTGGCGTCGACGTTAAGGCTTTTGGCGCCGCGTCCGCCGGCGAGTTTTTCCAGCGCCTCGCACAACATCGACGCCACGCCCTGCCCAACGGCACCGGGATGAACGTAGAGCATGTCGATATGATCGGCGCCTTTCAGCGAGGCAAATCCAACCGGAGAATTCTGCAGCGTGGCGATCAGCGTGAGTTCGGAGGCCAGTCGCTTGCCGAACTGTTCCTCGTCATCGGCAGCGCTGGCCCACGCTTCCTGCTGCGCTTCGTTGTAATCCTCACCGGTCAATTCCTCGATGGCCGCAACGAAGATCGCCGCCAAGATGGGCGTATCCGCAGCAAGGAACGGCCGCAAAGCGGGTTTGGGCAGCGTCTGTCCCATCGTCTCACCGGGCTCCTGCTAGTTTCAGCACGGGGCGGCTCATCGCGCGATCTCCTTCTTCCCCTCTCCCCTTGCGGGAGAGGGTGGCGTCGAGCGCAAGCGAGACGACGGGTGAGGGGTCTTGTTCAACTCCGTTGCCAGACTTGTCAGGACTTCCCTCCAGATTTTGAAGCACGTCGTTGTTCCAAAAGCGCACCATACGAAATTCATTTTGGGCGAACCAATCGTCGCGTTCGACATCTCGAACAAATTCAGCATGCTGGCCGCCGTCAACCTCAACGACCAATCTCAATTCGAAACAGAGAAAATCGGCGATGTAGAGCCCAACTGGAACTTGTCGACGAAACTTGAACGCCGTAAACCTGCGATCTTTCAAGGCAAACCAGAGCTTCCGCTCAGCGTCCGTCATGCGCGAACGCAATTCCCGCGCCGCCTTGGTGAGAGCCAGCGCCCCCTCACCCGCCCCGCGCCTTCGGCGCGCGGCACCCTCTCCCGCAAGGGGAGAGGGATTTGCCCGTTGCCCGTTCATCGCGAGACTTCCCATGTAGTGCCGTCTTTGGAATCTTTAATCGTCACTCCCATTGCGGCGAGTTCGTCCCTGATACGGTCTGACGAAGCGAAATCTTTCTCGACGCGAGCGGCCGCGCGAGCGGCCAAAAGCATTTCGATTACAGTAGAATCCACTCCCGACGATCTCATCTTCTTCGCTTTACGTTCAGACGCAGTTTGCTCCAGTAGACCAATTAGAGCAGCGGAGGATTTTAGGTGGGCGGCAGCATCCGCTCCGATTCTGTCTCCAAGCATCGTTACACCCGCCATCATTTTGCCTGCGACTGGCGGATGCGAGATTTGATGGAGGCGAGCAATTGCGGAATGCGTATTCAGATCGTCTCTCAATGCCTCTAAGAAAGTATGATCCGGCGCCTGAGCCGGTGGGCAATCACCGATAAAATCATACCATCCGTCCAAAATCTTTGAGCTTTCTTCCAATCCTCTCAACGTCCAGTCGATCGGCGAGCGGTAATGCGTCT
Organism: uncultured Pseudomonadota bacterium; assembly: GCA_963729395.1. Lineage (GTDB taxonomy): Bacteria > Pseudomonadota > Alphaproteobacteria > Rhizobiales > Xanthobacteraceae > Bradyrhizobium. The sequence goes on from CAVSOS010000023.1 coordinate 127,447, forward strand.
TGAGCATATTGAGGCGCAGCACTTCGCCCGGCCAATCCCTCAACAACTCCCTGATCGTCACGAAGTTGCCGTCCGACTTCGACATCTTCGCGCCTTCGACCTGCAGGAAGCCGTTGTGCATCCAGTAGTTCGCCATGACGGAGGTGCCATGCGCGCAACGCGACTGCGCGATTTCATTTTCGTGATGCGGGAAGATCAGATCGAGGCCGCCGCCGTGGATATCGAACACGTCGCCAAGATAAGCCGCGCTCATGGCCGAGCACTCGATATGCCAGCCGGGACGCCCCCGGCCCCATGGGCTTTCCCATCCCGGTTCGTTTTCCGACGATTGCTTCCAGAGCACGAAGTCGGCGGAATTTTTCTTGTGGGCATCGACGGCAATGCGCGCGCCAGCCAACTGCTCGTCGAGTTTGCGCCCTGACAAAGCGCCATAGTCCGGCATTGATGCGGTATCGAACAGCACCTCGCCGCCGGCTTCATAGGCATGGCCACGCGCGATCAGTTGCTTGATCAGCGTCACCATATCCGTCTTGCCATCGGCGCGCGGCAATACGAAATCGGTGGCGCGCGGTTCGAATGTCGGCGGCAGGCAGCCCAGCGCCTTCACATCTGCATGGAACTGGCTCGCGGTCTTCTCGGTGACCTTTCGGATTGCCTCGTTCAGCGGCAGGCCGGGGAAATCCCGTGCCGCCCGATCGTTGATCTTGTCGTCGACGTCGGTGATGTTGCGGACATAGGTGACGTGGGTCTCGCCATAGAGATGGCGCAACAGCCGGAACAGCACGTCGAACACGATCACCGGGCGCGCATTGCCGATATGGGCGAAGTCGTAGACCGTCGGCCCGCACACATACAGGCGCACATTCGCGGGATCGAGCGGCACGAAGGCCCGCTTCTCCCGGGTCAAGGTATCGTAGAGTCGCAGTTCCATGGACAACCCACCCCTTGCGGCCGGGCGTCCAGTGATCTCAGGTGAGAAAAGACGGCCTCAGCCAGCGAATCGCTAGCTCATAATCTCGCGGCAAATGCCACAAATGGCGAGAAAACCGTTCATGCGGCTACCATGGGCCAGCCCGGGGGATGCCGTCAAGGTCGCCGAAAGCCGATTTCAGCCATGAATCCGCCCCGCCCGGCATGGTTAATCATTATTAACGTTTTGGGCCTATCGAATGTGGGTAGCCCTCATTCCCCGGTGCAGCCATGCGATCCACATCAGCGTTTTTGGCCTGTGCGTTCCTCCTTGCAGCGTCGGCGGCTTCCGCCGAAAGCCGCGTTTTCATCATCGCCAACCAGGCGGACGGTTATGGTGTCGATCAGTGTCTCGCCCAGGGCGAAAAATGCGGCGCGCATGCCGCCCGGTCCTATTGCCAGTCCCGGGATTTCGCCGAGGCTTCGTCCTTTCGGCGTGTCGACCCGGACGAAATCACGGGATCGGTTCCCAAGACCGTCGGCAGCTGCCACCATGCCAGTTGCAATGAATACGTCGCCATTACCTGTCATCGCTGAAGCCGCCTGCCGCGGCAGAAATCAAGGGTTTTCGTGCCACACCGGCGCCCCGGAAACGACGTGACGCTGCCCAGAGAAGCGGCTATGTGAAGCCCCATGCTGGCCGCGCCTTTGGTTCACCGCGCGGGCTCTCTAATGGCCGGATATGCCTGAAAAGTTGATCTCCCCCGTCTCCAGATGGATTCTTGCCTGTGCCGCTCTTCTCGGCAGCGCTGCGCTGGGCCTCAATGCCTACGCGCAGGTGAATCCAGGCCCGCCGCCAGCGCAGGGCGCACCGGTCAATCCGGTCTGCCCGCGGCTGGAAGCGCAATTGGCCACCATCGACCATGGCGGCAGCGGGGACCCGGCCAGGGACGAACAGGTGCGCCGCTACCAGGATGCCGCGGCCAGGCAGCAGGGCGAACTCGATCGCGTGACGTCGCAGGCCCGGCGCATGGGTTGCGACAGTTCTGGGTTTTTCTCGCTGTTCAACGGCCAATCGGCGCAATGCGGCCCGGTCAACAACCAGATCCAGCAGATGCGCGCGAACCTCGACCAGATCACCACAAACCTTGAGCGGCTGCGCGGCGGCGGCTTCGGTGACGCCGACCGCGACAATCAGCGCCGCTCGGTTCTGCTGGCGCTGGCGCAGAATAATTGCGGGCCTCAATACGCCAACGCCCTCCGAGGCCAGGGCAATTTTCTGGACAATCTGTTCGGCAACAACAATCCGGCCGGGGGCAATCCAGGCGCTCCCGCAGGCGATTTTGGTCCGCAATCCGGTACCTATCGCACCGTCTGCGTCCGCAGTTGCGACGGCTTCTATTTTCCGATCTCGTTCGCCACCGTGCCCGCCCGCTTCGCCGACGACGAGAAGACCTGCAAAAATCTCTGCCCGGCCGCCGAGGCCACCCTGTTCGCCTATCGCAATCCCGGCGAGGACATGAGCCAGGCGGTATCGATCAACGGACAACCCTATTCGTCGTCGCCGAATGCGTTTCACTACCGTCAAGAGTTCAATCCATCCTGCTCATGCAAGGCCCCCGGACAGACCTGGGCCGACGCACTGAAAAGCATCGACGATACAGCCGCCGCCCAACAACAAGGCGATATCATCGTCACCGAAGAGAGCGCCAAGAAGATGTCGCGCGCGCCGACCAAACCGACGACACCGGCCGCAACCAAGAAGGGGACGACGGCGACCAACACGGCGGCGACCACCGCCTCGGCACCTGACGATCCGACAAGCACCACGCCCGCCTCCTCCGCCGCTGCGCCAGCCAACAAACCGATCCGGTCGGTCGGCCCGACCTTCATCCCGGCGCGTTAGAACCTCCGTTCCGATTGAATCGGAACGGAGGCTCACCTTCTTTATTTGATGCGTTTTCTTCACGCGAACCGGTATCCACCCCGGATCAAGTCCGGGGCAGGCCTTCGCTCGAAAACGCTCTGATCTATCCGTCAAACGCTTCCGCCGACCCGCGGCTGGCACGCGATACCAGATCGTTGTCGGGTTCCGGCAACGGCTTGCCGGTATCGCGAAACTTGTTGGTGATGGGATAGCGGCGGTCGCGACCGAAATTCCGGCGCGTCACCTTGACGCCCGGAGCCGCCTGACGCCGCTTGTATTCGGCGATATTGAGCAGGCGGTCGATCCGCGCCACCACCTCGCGATCGAATCCGGCCGCAACGATCGACGCCAGCGGCTCTTCCCGCTCCACCAGCCGTTCCAGGACCGCATCGAGCACGTCGTAAGGCGGCAGCGAATCCTGATCGGTCTGGTTTTCGCGCAGCTCCGCGGTCGGCGGCCGCGTGATGATGTTCACGGGAATGACTTCGCCCGACGGGCCCAGCGCGCCGTCCGGCTTCCATGAATTGCGCAGCCTTGAAAGCCGGAACACCTCGGTCTTGTAGATATCCTTGATCGGATTGAAGCCGCCGTTCATGTCGCCATAGAGCGTGGCGTATCCCACCGACATCTCCGACTTGTTGCCGGTCGTGACCACCATCGCGCCGGTCTTGTTGGAGATCGCCATCAACAGCGTGCCGCGGGTGCGCGCCTGCAGGTTCTCCTCGGTGATATCGCGCGGCAGACCTTTGAACGTGTCGGACAAGATTGCCTCAAAGCCGTTCACCGCCTGCGCGATCGGCAGCACCTCGTAGCGGAAGCCGAGCGCATGTGCGAGCTTCGCGGCGTCATCGAGCGACACCTGCGCGGTAAAGCGAAACGGCAGCATCACGCCGCGGACGCGTTCGGCTCCCAGCGCATCGACCGCGATCGCCGCGCACAGCGCCGAGTTGATGCCTCCGGACACGCCCAGCAATACGCCGGGAAATCCGTTTTTGACGACATAATCGCGCAGACCCAGCACGCAGGCGGCGTAGTCGCCCTTGTCGCCATCGACCGCGGCTGCCACGGGCCCGGCGCAGCGCCAGCCGGATTGGCTTTTGCTCCAGCGCAGCGTCGTGATGGCTTCCTCGAACGCCGGCAATTGCGCCGCCACCGACAGATCGGCATTCAACGCAAACGAAGCGCCGTCGAATACGAGTTCGTCCTGGCCCCCGATCTGATTGAGATAGATCAGCGGAAGCCCGCTCTCGGTGACCCGCGCCACCGCGATCGAAAGCCGCAAATCGCCCTTGTCGCGCGCATAGGGCGAGCCGTTCGGCACGATCAGGATTTCCGCGCCGGTCTCTGCCAGACACTCGACGACGTTTTCGTACTCCTCGGACTCCTCGAGCCAGATATCCTCGCAAATGGGAACGCCGACCCGGATGCCGCGGACGGTCACCGGCCCGGCGGCAGGTCCGCGCGCGAACAGCCGCTTTTCATCGAACACGCCGTAATTCGGCAGGTTGGCCTTGAACCGAATGGCCGCGACGCGCCCGCCGTCCAGCAGGGCACAGGCATTGTAGAGCTTGCCGTCCTCGACCCAGGGACTGCCGACCAGCATCGCCGAGCCGCCGTCCGCGGTGTCGCGCGCCAGCGCCTCGATGGCGGCGCGGCATTCCGCCTGAAACGCCGGTTTCAGCACCAGATCTTCCGGCGGATAGCCGGCAATGAACAATTCAGGCAACACTACGAGATCGGCTCCGGCGGCGCGGCCTTGGGCGCGGACGGCACGCGCCTTGGCCGCGTTGCCCGCGACGTCGCCGACTGTCGGATTCAACTGGGCCAGCGTGATCGTAAAGTGAGCGGCAGGTTCGGTCATGGAGCGATGGTGCCTTGCGCGCGGGCAAACTGCAATTGCATGGTCAGATCACGCCTATGCGTTCGGCGATGGCGAACAACCAGAACAGGCCCGCCATGACCAGCGCGACGCCCACCGCTGCCGAGCCCATATCCTTGACCCGGCCTATTTGAGGATCATGCTCGGTGGTCAATCGATCGGAGAGCTTCTCGATCGCGGTATTGAGCAATTCGACCACCAGCACCAGGGCGACAGCGGCGACCAGTTCGACGCGGCGCATCACGGTCGCGCCGATCAGCCATGCGAACGGCAGCGCGAGCGCCAGCGCGATCAGCTCCTCGCGAACGGCCTGTTCGGAGCGGATAGCAAAGGCGAGGCCGTTGCGCGTATTGATCGTGGCCCGCCAAAGCCGCAACAAGTCAGAGCCCCGCTGCGACCGGCATCGGCTTCACCTTGTTGCCACGCTCCTGCTTGAGCAATTCCGCGATCAGGAAAGCCATGTCGATCGACTGCTCGGCATTGAGGCGGGGATCGCAGACGGTGTGATAGCGGTCGCTGAGGTCCTCATACGTGATGGCGCGCGCGCCGCCGATGCATTCGGTCACGTCCTGGCCGGTCATTTCCAGATGGACGCCGCCGGCATGGGTGCCCTCCGCGGTATGGATGGTGAAGAACGACTTCACCTCGGACAGGATCCGGTCGAACGGGCGGGTCTTGTAGCCGCTGTTCGAGGCGATAGTGTTGCCATGCATCGGATCGCAGGACCAGACGACCACCCGGCCTTCGCGCTGCACGGCGCGGATCAATTGCGGCAGATGATCGCCGATCTTGTCCGAGCCGAAGCGGTTGATCAGCGTGAGGCGGCCGGGCTCGTTGTCCGGATTGAGCACGTCGATCAGCCGCAGCAGTTCGTCCGGCTTGAGCGACGGCCCGCACTTCAATCCGATCGGATTCTTGATGCCGCGGAAATATTCGACATGGCCGTGATCGAGCTGGCGGGTGCGGTCGCCGATCCAGATCATATGACCTGACGTCGCATACCAGTCGCCGGTCGTGGAATCGACCCGGGTGAAGGCCTGCTCGTAGCCGAGCAGCAGCGCTTCATGGCTGGTGTAGATATCGGTGGCGCGCAGCTCGGGGTGGCTTTCGAGATCAAGACCGCAGGCGCGCATGAAATTCAGCGCATCCGAAATACGATCCGCCAATTCCTTGTAGCGGCGCGACTGCGGGGAATCCCTGAGGAAGCCCAGCATCCACTGGTGCACGCTGCCGAGATTGGCGAAGCCGCCGGTCGCGAACGCGCGCAGCAGGTTCAAGGTCGCCGCCGACTGGCGATACGCCATCAACTGGCGCTGTGGATCGGGGGTGCGCGATTGGGCGGTGAACGCGATGTCGTTGACGATATCGCCGCGATAGCTCGGCAGCTCGACATCGCCGATCTTCTCCATCGGCGACGAGCGCGGCTTGGCGAACTGTCCGGCGATGCGGCCAACCTTCACCACGGGCACCGCACCGGCATAGGTCAGCACCACCGCCATCTGCAGCAGCACCCGGAAGAAATCCCGGATATTGTTGGCGCCGTGCTCGGCGAAGCTTTCGGCGCAGTCGCCGCCCTGCAGCAGGAAGGCCTCGCCTGCGGCTACGCGCGCAAGCGCCTTTTTCAGGTTACGGGCCTCACCTGCAAAAACCAGCGGAGGAAACGTGGCAAGCTGCGCCTCGACATCGGCCAATGCCCTGGCATCGGGATATTCGGGGATCTGCAGCACCGGCTTGGTGCGCCAGCTGTCGGGTGTCCACCGCTCGGACATAACGTCAACTCCTGAGCAAATACCGCTACTTATCTGAGGTAGCGAAGGGCCGGGTTATACACAGGCTGTCAGCCGACCGCCAGTGCCGCCGATTTGAAGTTCCTGCAGCATTTGCCGCAAGCTCGTCCAGGAACTTCAAATCGATAAGCGGCACTGGAATCATAGGTTTCCAGTGTCCTTTTCGAATCCGAAGTTCGCAACAGAGGTTGCTGCCAGGGAGTACGAACTTCGGATTCGGACACTGGCTGGATTTGCTTTATGACAAGCCCTTGCGGCAAAAGCCGAATTCGCATTTGCTAGTTTCGACACGATTGCTCGGGGGAGATCGCCGTGGCTGAGGCTGCGCTGGACGACGTCTTCATCGATGACATCACCTTTCCCGCCGTCGATCGATATTTGCTGGGGGCCACGCTGTTTTTGCCCCGCGGCGCCAAGCGCCATGCCGTCCTGATCAATTCGGCCACCGCCGTGCCGCGCAAGGTCTACCGGGGGTTTGCCGGCTATCTCGCCGGCCGCGGCTGCGCGGTGTTGACCTACGACTACCGCGGCACCGGTGATTCCAGGCAGAAGTCGCTGGTCGGCTACAACCAGGTCAAATCGCTGGTCGGCTTCAAGGCCTCGATGTCGGATTGGGCCGCCCTCGATGCCACCGCCGCGGTGGCCTGGATGCGCGAACGCTACAAGAATTTGCCGCTCACCTATGTCGGCCATTCGTTCGGCGGCCAGGCGCTGGGGCTGCTCGCCAACAACAACGAGGTCTCGCGCGCGCTGCTGATCGCCGCCCAGGCCGGATTCTGGAAGCTGATGGCTTCGCCGGAACGCTATCGCGTCTATGCCATGCTGAATTTCTTCGGCGTCCCCCTCACCCGGCTCCTGGGCTATGCGCCAGGCTGGGGTGGCCTCGGCGAGGATTTGCCCAAGGGCGTGTTTGAGCAATGGGTCGGCTGGGTGATGAGCGAGCGTTATCTGTTCAGCGATACCAAGCTCGGCGCGTTGCAGAATTTTCCGAAATATCACGGCGCGATGCGCGCGCTGTGCTTTTCCGACGACCCATGGGCGACGCGCCCGGCGGTCGAACTTCTGTGTTCGGGATTTACCGCGGCCAAGCCGGAAATCCTGACGGTGACGCCCGGCGACGCCGGTGCTGCCCGGATCGGCCATCTCGGTTTTTTCCGCCCCGAGCACCGCGACACACTCTGGCGAGGGGCCGCAGAGTGGCTTCAAGCGACGGAGTAGCTGGGATAACAACTGCCCTCTCTGTTCCTTGTCGTCCCGGCGAAGGCCGGAACCCATAACCCTTGGCATTATTGGTTGCAGAAGGCTTCCGCTTCACTGCCGAAACGCGATTCTTCGGCGTATGGGTCCCGGCCTTCGCCGGGACGACGAAAAATAGTTAGCTCCTCGCAATGACGCCGATCCGATTTCCAAACACGCCTCCGCCTTCTCGCCGCGCGGATAGCGCCCGAGTTGTGCATGAAAACCTTCCGCCCCAATGAGGGCGTGGGGAATGCCGGGTGCCCGTTGCACCCGCAGCCGCGCGTGTGGTGTAGAAAGCACGCGCGTTAGTCACCACGGTCGCACCGGGATCACCCGGCATTCCCGCACGCAATGGTTTTAACGGTTTCCTTCGTGCTCTCCCCGGCGATCGGGCTTTGTTGTCACCGTCGCCGGCGAAATTTCTTTCACCAACTTGACGCCACCATCGAGGCGTCAGGACCACACGACTTCGCCGTCCGCAAGATAGCGCTCTCGTCTTTGGCGCCGCCCGCGTCCACCGCATCCCATCCCAACGTCCGTGACGATCGCGATACGCCCCTTGTGGGGGATGAGACGGCAATGGATATGCAGGTGATTTGGGTGAAATTGGAATGGGAATATTTTTGTAAAGGGCACTGGACGGGGTGAACCACTGATTTGCCCGTCAGGCAAAATCAGCGAACCGGCTCACCGCAAATCGCAGCTTTCAGACCACTTCCGGCTTCTCCCGGGGCACCGAAATATTGCTCCCGCGCGTCGCCGCTATTTTTTCAACATCGCGTCACGCTGCTTGACCAGCTTGTCGAGCTGCTCCTGCTGCTGAGCAATCCGCTCGGATGTTCGTTCTTCATCCCGGGCGCCGGAGGATCCCGCAGCCTGTTCGACCAATTGTCGCAAATTGCCCTCAAGGATCGCGATGCGGTCATTGAGTTCCGATAAGGAAGGCGAATTGTCATTGCTCATTTTCGCTCCTAAGGTTTTATAGTCTGACAAGCTCCAGTGTAACCCGCTTTTTTTCATCGGCGGACGTCGGTTACGCTTTGCTCATCAGCCCTAAACACTGCGGCATAAGCCGACGCATATAGCGCCAGTCGGATTGAAACAACGAGCCAACGTGCTCAGAGGAATTCATGAACTGGATTGAAGCTGCCGGCTATCTGGCTTCCGCGCTCGTGCTGGCTACATTTTGCATGAAGACGATGATCCCTTTGCGGTGCGCGGCTGTTTGCAGCAATGTCGCTTTCATCGTCTACGGCTTCTACGACGACCTCTATCCTGTCCTTGTTCTGCACGGGATATTGCTGCCCCTGAATGTCTGGCGTGCCGTCCAGATGCTGCGGTTGATACGGCGGGTCGAGGCAGCTTCCAAAGATGATCTCTCCACGGACTGGCTAAGGCCGTTCATGAAGGAAACGCAATCGAAGGCCGGCGAAGTCATCTTCAACAGAGGGGACCATGCCGATCGCCTCTACATGATCATAACCGGCGACATCCATCTTGAGCAGATTGATCTGACCTTGCGCGCCGGTGACCTGTTTGGAGAGATCGGCTTGTTTTCCGCAGACCACAAACGAACCCAAACGGCCCGCGCACGGACGGATGTCGATCTTCTCTGGATCAGCGAAGGCGAGCTGGCGCAAATCTGCTATCAAAATCCCGGAATAGCGTTCTACTTCCTTAAGCTGACGACCAATCGCCTGCTCGCCAATGCCTCACGTGCCTTGACCGGAACAGAAGCCGCCTTGCAGGCGTCCTCTTCAGGATAAGGCCATCGTCATCGGCCGCCGCCGAGGCGCGACAGCGCTTCGTTCAATTCGTGAATCTGATAGGGCTTGCGAAGGATCGGAAACTCCGCTCCGGCATTTCGCGCCGCTTCGCTGTACCCGGAGGCCAGCAGGATCGGCAGCCCAGGGTGTTTTTGCTTTAGCACGCGTGCCAGCGCAAGCCCGTCCATCTTGCCGGGCATCACGATATCGCTGAGAACGAGGTCGATACCATCGGCGGCGATTTCGCTGAGGGCCATGTCGACATCCGACGCCCAGCGAACAGCGTAGCCGAGTTCTTCCAGCAGACCTGCGGATGCGTTCGCTACCTCAGGATTGTCCTCGACCAGCAGGACAGTGCCGGTGCTGCGACGGCCTATTTCTTTCGACGGCCGTTTCAATGTCGCTGTACTGCGTGGCAGGCAGACAGTGAACGATGTGCCTTTGCCGAGTTCGCTGTCGACCGCGATCGTGCCACCTGCCTGATGAACGAAACCGTGGACTTGCGAAAGTCCCAGACCTGTTCCTTTGCCAATCGGTTTGGTGGTAAAAAAAGGATCGAATATCCTTGCAACCACGTCGTCGGGAATGCCGACGCCGGTGTCCCTGACCTTGATGGCCACAAAATCGCCTTTGGTACCGCCATCGTCGACGAAAACATTGCTGGCTAGGACCGTCACATTGCCGCCCTGCGGCATGGCATCGCGCGCATTGATGACCAGGTTGACCAGCGCCGTTTCGAACTCCGCCGGATCCACCGTGATCGGCCATATCCCGTCGTCTACCTCGATGTGCAGTTCGATGGCGCTGCCGAGCCCTGTGTCGAGAACCTCGCGCAGCGAGAAGATGCAGTCGCGCACGTCGATGGTCTGGGGATTGACGCTCTGCCGGCGAGCGAATGACAGAAGCTGGCTGGTCAACGCGGCCCCTGCGTTGAGAGGCCGCATCGATCGCCTGGACGGCACGAAGCGCTTTCGGATCGTCCGCCGCCACCTTCTTCAACGCGTTGAGGCTGCCGGAAACAACCATCGAGAAGATTGTTGAAGTCATGTGCCACCCCACCGGTAAGCTGTCCCAGTGCGTCAAGTTTCTGCGACTGAGCCAGCTTTAGCTGGAGTTTTCCATCTCCTGCTGGGCCTCGCGACGCTCAGTGATGTCACGGGTGATTTTGGCGAAGCCGAGAAGCCTGTTCTCCTCATCGCGTATCGGATCAATGACAACACTTGCCCAAAAGAACGTGCCATCCTTGCGAACGCGCCAGCCCTCTTCCTCGTAGCGGCCGTTTTCCAGCGCAAGCCGGAGGGCGCGCGCGGGCCGGCCGGCGGCCTGGTCTGCGCTGGAGTAGAAGCGGGAGAAGTGCTGCCCGATGATTTCTTCCGGCCGGTAGCCTTTGATGCGCTGACCACCGGCGTTCCAGTTGGTAACCACGCCATTGGGATCGAGCATGTAGAGCGCATAATCGATGACGCCATTCACCAGCAGACGAAAGTGTCTTTCGCTCTCGCTGAGGGCGTCGGCGGCCTGGTTTCGCTCGGTAATGTCGCGCGTAATCTTGGCGAAGCCGACGAGTTCATTTTCCTCATAGAGCGGGTCAATGACAACCGATGCGAGGAACTTCGAGCCGTCCTTGCGCACCCGCCACCCCTCGGCCTCGAACTTTCCGTCATTGCGAGCCGTTTCGAGGGAACGGGCCGGCAATCCCGCCTCGCGATCCTTCGGGGAATAGAACATCGAGAAATGCCGGCCGACAACTTCGTCTGCCTCGTATCCCTTGATGCGTTTGGCGCCGGCATTCCAGTTAAGGATGATGCCATCGGGGTCCAGCATATAGATAGCGTAGTCGACGACCCCCTCGACCAGCAGGCGGAACTTGCGCTCGCTTTCGAACAAGCCGCGCCTCCGGCCAGCCTGTTTGCCATCTGATGTTTCCCAACCGTAACTTCGGCTAACGACCAGACAGGCGACTGGTTCCAGGCAATGTCACGCCCCAGCAGGTTAACATCCCTCCCCGCCCCCCCTACTCCGCCGCTTCCCGCACATGGCGCGCGGTCGGCGTCCGCATGGTCACGAGTTCCTCCGCGGCGGTCGGATGCAGGGCCATGGTGGCGTCGAAATCGGCCTTGGTCGCTTTCATCTTGACGGCGATGCCGACGACCTGAACCATTTCGGCAGCGCCATCGCCGACGATATGACAGCCGACCACGCGGTCGGTGGTGGCGTCGACCACCAGCTTCATCAGCATCCGGGTGTCGCGGCCCGACATCGTGGCCTTCATCGGCCGGAAACTCGACTTGTAGATATCGACATGGCTGAACTGGGCGCGCGCCTGCGTCTCGGTCAGTCCCACCATGCCGACTTCGGGCTGGCAGAACACCGCGGTCGGAATGTCGGCGTGATCGACCTCAACCCCGCTTGCCGAACATGCGTATCGGCAAAGGCGTGGCCCTCGCGGATCGCCACCGGCGTCAGGTTGATGCGATGGGTGACGTCGCCGATCGCATAGATATTCGGACCGAGGTTCGCGAAAAGCCGTCGACGGTGATGCCGCCATTGTGCGGATTGATGGCGACGCCGGCTTTTTCAAGTCCGAGATTTGCGACATTGGGATGCCGCCCGATCGCGAACATCACCTGGTCGGAGGCGATGCTCGAGCCGTTTGACAGATGCGAGGTGAATTCATCAAGCAGTTCGATGAC
>CAVSOS010000024.1:0-241641 GCA_963729395.1 uncultured Pseudomonadota bacterium
GCCCAACGCTGGTTTCGCCTCAAAAATCCGCGGCTTTCGTTTGACAGAACGGCCATTTCTTCCTAGAAACCGCCTGCTCGCGGGCCGATTTCGGCCCGCGTTGCGTTTCGCGACCCGTGGCCCATCCTTTCAAGCTTAAGGGCTGGGCCTGTCGGCACCGGGAAATTCCCGGCGCACAGGAGGGCGCGTTTCCTCAACTTTGAAATCAAGAACGCCATCGCATCCGCGATGGCTATGCATATCAAGAGGACGCGATGACAAAGCGCAGTGAGGCGAAATACAAGATCGATCGCCGTATGGGCCAGAATATCTGGGGCCGCCCGAAGAGCCCGGTGAACCGCAGGGAATACGGCCCCGGCCAGCACGGCCAGCGCCGCAAGGGCAAGCTCTCCGACTTCGGCGTGCAGTTGCGCGCCAAGCAGAAGTTGAAGGGTTACTACGCCAACATTTCCGAACGCCAGTTCCACGGCATCTATGTCGAGGCCGGCCGAATGAAGGGCGATACCGGCGAAAACCTGATCGGGCTGCTCGAGCGCCGTCTCGACACCGTGGTCTATCGCGCCAAATTCGTGGCCACCATGTTTGCCGCGCGCCAGTTCATCAATCACGGCCACGTCAAGGTGAACGGCCGCCGCGTCAACATCGCGAGCTTCAAGGTGAAGGTCGGCGATGTGATCGAGGTCAAGGAATCCTCGAAGCAGCTCACCGTGGTTCTGGAAGCCAACCAACTCAGCGAGCGCGACGTGCCCGACTTCCTCGAAGTCGATCATTCCAAGATGACCGCGAAGTTCACCCGCATCCCTGCTCTGTCGGACGTGCCGTTCGCGGTGCAGATGGAGCCGCATCTGATCGTCGAATTCTATTCGCGCTGATCCCCCGGGGTTTTCGCACCATCAAGGGCCCCGGTTTTGCCGGGGCCTTTTTGTTTGCGTAAGGTCTTGTTTGCGTAAGGTCCGCCCGCTGAACAAGAGAACCCGCCATGATCTACACCCCTGCCCCGCGCGATCCCAGACAGCCTCAGGTTCGCATCAACCTGCTGTCGGACACACAGACCCGCCCGACGCCTGACATGCGCGAGGCGATGGCGCACGCTGAAGTGGGCGACGAGCAAATCGGCGACGATCCGACCGTGAATTTGCTCTGCGAGCGGGTGGCCGATTTGCTTGGCAAGCAAGCCGCGGTGTTCATGCCTTCCGGCACCATGTGCAACGTCGCCGCAACCCTGGTGCATTGCCGCCCCGGCGACGAGATTTTGGCACATGAGACCTCGCACATCCTCGCCCGCGAAGGCGGCGCCCACGCCGCGCTCGGCGGATTCCAGATTACGGCACTGCCGGGTGCCGGCGGACAATTCACGCCCGATACCTTCCGGGCAGCCCTTCATCCGCGCACGCGCTACCAGCCGCCGCAAACCGTTGTCAGCGCCGAACAGACAGCCAATATCGGCGGCGGCACGATCTGGAAGAAATCCGATCTCGATGCGATCGTGCAAATCGCCAGATCGAACGGATTGGCCACCCACATGGACGGCGCGCGGCTGCCGAACGCCTGCGTCGCCACCGGCATCAGCGCGCGCGACATGGCCGCGGGATGGGATTCTGCCTGGATCGACTTTTCAAAGGGACTGGGCGCGCCGATCGGCGCTGTGATCGCGGGCTCGCGCGATTTCATCGACAATGTCTGGCGCTGGAAGCAGCGCCTTGGCGGCTCGATGCGCCAGGCCGGCATCTGCGCGGCCGCCTGCGTCTACGCACTCGACCACCACATCGATCGGCTCGCGGACGATCACGCCAATGCCCGCGCGCTGGCGCGGGGGCTGTCGCATATTGCGGGCGTCGAGGTGCAGCAGCCCGAAACCAACCTGGTTTTCTTCCGTCCTGAGGGCGCCGGCATCAGCGGCGAGAAAATGGTCGCGGAACTGGGCCAGCGGGGGGTTTTGCTTGCCATGATGGACGGCCGGATCAGGGCCTGCACCCATCTCGACGTGACGCCTGCGATGATCGACGAGACGATCGGCCTGGTGCGCGACATCGCGCGAGGTGGGTAGTGCCGAAATAGATCTAGCGACGCCTAACATTCTGGCCGCCTTAACAGCAAGGGATGGTCGCCCGCGAATTCGAGGAAGTGACTAATTGACAACGGCGATCTGTATCCTATAGGATACAAAGTGTTCGAGATTCAAAAGACCGACGAGTTCGACGATTGGCTGTCGGGTCTCGCGGATCAGAGAGCCCAAGCTAAAATTGCTTCGCGGATTGAGCGCCTTGGTCTCGGCAATCCCGGTGACGTCAAGCCGGTTGGCGAGGGCGTGAGCGAGATGAGAAGTCCCCTATGGCCCGGGCTATCGCGTCTACTACAAGCAAACCGGCAAGACCGTCGTTCTTCTCTTGTGCGGTGGAGATAAATCCACGCAGGTGAAAGATATCAAACGAGCGAAAGAAATAGCTGCCGAACTATGAAAGGAAAGCAAATGGTGAAAATTTCAAAATTCGATGCAGCAGATTATCTCAAAACTCCGGAAGCTATCGCTGCCTATCTTACCGAGGCATTCGCGACAGACGACGCAGCCTACATTTGTACCGCTCTTGATACAATTGCGAGAGCAAAGGGAATGAGCAGCGTAGCGAAGGAAACGGGTCTTTCCCGAGAGAGTCTGTACAAATCATTCAGCGGATCGTCGAAACCCGAGTTTGAGACGGTTCGGAAAGTACTCAACTCATTCGGCGTAAGGCTCGTCGTTGAACCCGTCGAGACCAAGGCGGCGTAATTCTATCCCGTCTCATCACTCTGCTCTCAGCGATCGGCGGCATCCGTCGCAAGCCGTAGCCCCGCGAGCATCGCCGTGAAGACCATCGTGAACAGCAGAATTACGACTGTTGTCCCGCGCAAATCAGCGACGCGCCAGACGTGGCCGGCGGCATCAACTGCCTCACCGCTCTGGCCCATGATCCATGGAGTCACATGGGTAAGGCCGGAGCCGAGATAAAGCAAAATCGCCGAGAGACTGAACGCACGTCCTTGATTGACCGTCCACGTCGGCACGTCGTGCCGACGGCTGAGATAAATGGCAAACGCCTGATAGAACAACCAGGAGGTCAGGAGCCAGCCAAGGTAATTCGAGATCGGAACACCGAAATGCGCGCCGCCGTCGTGCCATATCCAGGCTTTTGAAATCGTCAACTCAGGCGGGTCCATCACCACATCCCATTGCGTCATCACGAATGCGGCGACGATCGGTAGCGCAATGAGTTCGATTTTCCCCCGCAAACGGCGGTGTGCGCCGCCAAGCAACGTTCCGGCCACGATCCAGGCGAGATATCCCATGCCGAACCATAACGGACCGACAATGATCGGGATGGCTCCGACATGGATCAGGTTCGATCCGACTTCAAAATGGTAGTGGCCAAACGGAAACCCCGTGGCGGCCCCGATGTTCTCCATCGTGAATGTTATTGCGAGACAGATCGCAAGCAGGACCACCGCATTCTTCCAGCCATAAAATAATACTGCGTGAGCGCAGGCAATCGCAATTCCGAGCGCCGCCAGGCCTTTCGCGAAAGGCGTCGGATCCAGGCAAAACCAACGACCAGCACGAGATAGATCGCAAAGACGGTCCAGCCGACCGCTTCAAGCCACGGAAAGGAACGCTCACCGATGGCTTTCACCGTCTGTTGCACGGACATCGCTTGCTCCAAACCAGGTAATCACTCGCCATGAGGTTTGTTAAAACACTCACTCCCGCAGCGCCTCGTAGATCAGCGCCTTCAGCTCGGCCTGAATCCGGCCGCGCTGCGATGGCGTCTGGATCATGCAGACCGCGAACATGTCGTCCTTTGGATCGACAAAGAAGAAGGTGCCGCCGACGCCGTCCCAGCGATATTCGCCTGAGGGCCACGAGGTATTTGCCGGCTGCGCGGTGCGCACGGCAAAGCCGAGGCCGAAACCGCTGTGAGCGCCCGGAAAATAGAAATAGTCGCGCGCAATTCCGGTTCCCGGCCCGATATGATCCGATGTCATCAAGACGATCGTCTCGGGTTTGAGGTAACGCCGGCCAATGTACCGCCGTTCAAGAGCATTTGCGCAAAACGCGCGTAGTCCCCGATCGTCCCGATCATCCCCGCCCCGCCGGATTCCCAGCGTGTCGGCAGCATCGGGTCCCTGATTCCGGCGGGAGCGCCGGTAAAACGTTCGTCGGGCATCGGCTTGGCGATGCGCGGCCGCTTCGCCGCATCCGCGACGTAAAAAGCGGTCTCGGTCATCCCCAGGGGATCGAGCAGGCGCTGTCTTTCAAACCCGAACAGCGATTGTCCCGACGCAACTTCGATGACGCGACCGAGCACATCGGTCGAGTGGCCGTAATCCCACAGCGTTCCCGGCTGTTCAGCGAGTGGCAGTTTCGCGATGCGCGCGGCAAAGCTGGCGTTGTCGAAATCGCCCTCGAACAGATTCGAGCTGGCATAGAGCTTTCGCACCATGCTGTCGCCATAGAAGCCGTAGGTGAGGCCCGATGTGTGGCGCAGCAGATCTTCAATCGTGATCGGGCGGTTGAGCGGTTCGAGCACCAGCGTCGGCTTCCGGTCGTCATCGCGCTTTTCGACACCGACTTTGACATCGGCAAAATCAGGGATGTATTTCGAAACGGGATCGTCGAGCGAGAGCTTGCCGTCCTCCACCAGCATCATCGCGGCGACGCTGGTGATCGGCTTCGACATCGAAAACAGGCGGAAGATGGTGTCATGCGGTCATCGGACGCTTGCTCTCGATGTCGCGCACGCCGAAGCTTTCGAAATAGACGGGATGACCGTGCTGCTGGATCAGCACGATCGCGCCGGGGATCCGGCCGGTCGCAATCTCGTTGCGGATGTAGTCGCCGACGCGTTCCAGTTTCGCGCGCGAAAAGCTTGCCGAGGGAGGAAGCGGCGATTTGGCGCGGCCGGCACTGGAGCGTCCGACCGCCACCGCGACGATCAGCAGCGCACGCGCTGCCGCGACGCCGAACCGGTGCCAACCGAATTGGGGTTTACCCGAGTTCGGCAACATCATTATCCAAGTCGGCAACAGCCGACCTGGACGGCCGTCAGTTCTCCATTGCTTCATAGATCATCTTCTTCACCGCCGCCTGAATGCGCCCGCGCTCGCTCGGCGTCTGCTCCATCAACACGAAGAACATGTCCTGCTTGCGGTCGATCCCAAACAGGCAGCCGCTGGCGCCGTCCCATTTCAGTTCGCCGAGCGAGCCCGGCCGTGGCGGTTTGGCTTCGCCGGGACCGGTGCGCACGGCGAAGCCCAGTCCGAAACCGAAGCCGTCGCCGGGGAAATAAAAGACATTGTGCGCCACGCCGGAGCCCGGTCCGATGTGATCCGACGCCATCAACTCAAACGCCTTCGGGCTGAGATATTGCCTGCCGTCGAGACTGCCGCCGTTGACCAGCATCTGCGCGAACCGCGCATAGTCCGCCATGGTCGAAACCATGCCGCCGCCGCCGGATTCCCACTTCTTGAAAACGTCGGGAGTGCTCTCAAAGCCGAGCCTGAAGTCGCTGTCGTACGGCATCGGCTGCGCGATCAGCTTGTGTTTTGCGGTATCGGTGACGAAAAAGCCGGTGTTGGTCATGCCGAGCGGGCCGAGCAGATTGTCTTGCTCAAACTGCAGGAGCGATTTTCCCGACACCACTTCGATGACGCGCCCGAGAATGTCGGTCGAGTGGCCGTAGTCCCACAGCGTGCCGGGCTGCACCGCCAGCGGAAGCCGGGCAATGCGTTCGGCGAATTCGGCATTGTCGAAATCGCCGTCATAGATTTTGGCGGCGCCATAAAGGTGCCGAACCATGCCGTCGCCGTAGAAACCATAGGCGATACCGGAGGTATGCGTCATCAGGTCCTGAATCGTGATCGGCCGGTTCGCCGGCACCAGTTCCAGCACCTGCTCGCCATTCGTCGGCCTTCTTTTCGACCCCGACCCTGGCTTTGGCGAATGACGGGATGTATTTGGCGAGGGGATCGTCGAGCTTGAGCTTGCCCTCATCGACCAGCGTCATGGCCGCGACGCTGGTAATCGGCTTGGACATCGAATACAGGCGGAAGATGGTGTCGTCGGTCATCGGCAGCCTGGTCACGACATCGCGCACGCCGAAGAATTGGTGATAAACCGGCTTGCCATGCTGCTGGATCAGCAAAATGGCGCCCGGGATCTTGCCGTCGGCAATTTCGCTCGCGGAGAAATTCGCCGATGCGCTGCAGTTTTTGCGGATTGAAATGCGCGCCGGCGGGAATGTCGAAGCTGCCTTGCGCAAAAGCCGGCGGCATCGCCGCGATCGTGAGCAGCGCGCCTGAGATCAGCGACCGCACCGCGTGCCGTGAATTCATTGCCGCTCCTCGGCCGCTCTCCCGGAATTCTTGTTGCCAAATGTAGCGGCCGGTTCAACCGGTACAAGGGCCGCCGGACTCCGCCATCGCCTGCGCATGCTGCCGGGCGCTGGCGTCGGAAAAGCAGCAGAACACGATGCGCTTGACCGCCGGCGCCGCGGCCAGCGCATCGACCGTGGCCGAGATCGCGATCCGCGCCGCGCGATCGGCCGGAAAACGATAGATGCCGGTGGAAATGGCCGGAAACGCAACCGAGGCAAGGCCATGGGTCTGGCCGAGTTCGATCGCGCGGGCGTAGCAGGACGCCAGCGCCTGATCTTCGCGCTGGCTTCCGCCGTGCCACACCGGACCGACGGCATGAATCACATGCCGCGCCGGCAAGCCATAGCCCCTGGTGATTTTGGCGCCGCCGGTCTCGCAGCCATGGAGCGTGCGGCATTCGGCCAACAGCTCAGGCCCGGCCGCGCGATGGATCGCGCCATCGACGCCGCCACCGCCGAGCAGCGACGCGTTCGCAGCGTTGACGATGGCGTCAACGCGCAAGGTCGTGATGTCGGCGACGATGACTTCCAGCCGCGCCGAGCCGATCTGGCGCGCGGCCAAACTCAGGCGGAGGCGCCGCGCTGACGGTGACGCCCTTGTCGGCGAAGAGCTGCTGCAGCTCGCCGGCCTGGAACATCTCGCGGATGATGTCGCAGCCGCCGACGAACTCGCCCTTGACGTAGAGCTGCGGGATGGTCGGCCAGTTGGAATAGGTCTTGATGCCGTTGCGCAGGTCGGCGGACTCCAGAACGTTCAGGCCCTTGTAGCCGACCCCGACGTGATCGAGGATCTGCACCACCTGCCCGGAAAATCCGCACTGCGGAAACTGCGGCGTGCCCTTCATGAACAGCACGACGTCGTTCGACTTCACTTCATTGTCAATGAATTGCTCAATGCTCATATTCGCTTCCTTTTGGGGCATCAGCCCCCTGCGGCATGCCTTTCGGGCCGGCATCAGCCCGGTCAAACCCTGCACTGCCATATATGTACCCCAAACCGTTGTGCATCCAAAGTAAAATGGCGAGGAGCTGGCATGCGTGCAGGCCTGAGCCGTGCCCGTCTCCGGAAGCACGGCCATAGCCTGACGGCACCAATATCATAGCCGGGGGAGGCTTTTATCCCGGGCGGAAGCCCCTATCTAGGACAGACTGTTCTCGGGGAACCCGTTCCGCCAGAGCAACGTTCTCTCCCGAACCGGAGACCACCGTGACGAAACCAGCATCCGCTGCGGCCACGCTTGCCGCCCCTTGCCCGTCATTATTCTCCGATTCCGGCAGCCTCGCCCAGGATCTGGTGGAAGCCTTTCTTGACGGTCCGGAACGAGACCGAGCGCCGCGCCGCGCCGCTGACGCCGGAGGATCAGCTGATCCAGTCGATGCCGGACGCCAGCCCGGCGAAATGGCACCGCGCCCATACCACCTGGTTCTTCGAGCAATTCCTGCTCGGCGAACACTGCCAGGGCTACAAGCCGTTTCACCCGGACTACGCCTTTCTGTTCAATTCCTATTATGTCAGCGCCGGACCGCGGCACGCCCGCCACCAGCGCGGCCATCTGACCCGCCCCGGCGCCGACGAGGTCACCGCCTATCGCCGGCATGTCGACGCCGCCGTGGTGAAATTCTTTCACGACGGCCGGCGAGGACGCGCTCGCGGCGCTCGCGCCGCTGGTGGAGGTCGGCCTCAATCACGAGCAGCAGCATCAGGAATTGATGCTGACCGACATCCTGCACGCCTTCGCGCAAAATCCGATTCCGCCGGCCTACGATCCGGCGTGGCGCTTCCCCGCCTCCACGCCGCACGCGGCGACGAATGGGTCACGCTTGCCGAGGGCATCCACACCATCGGGCATGCCGGCGACAGCTTTCATTTCGACAATGAAAAGCCCGCGCACCGCGCGCTGGTCGGTCCGGTGAGGCTGGCGCGCAACCTCGTCACCAACGCCGAGTGGCTCGCCTTCATGGCCGACGGCGGCTACGCGACGCCGACGCTCTGGCTGATGGACGGCTTTGCGGCCGTCGAGCGCGAGCAATGGCAGGCGCCCGGCCATTGGCGCCAGATCGACGGCGAATGGCAGGTCATGACGCTCGGCGGGCTGCAGCCGGTCGATCCCGACGCCCCGGTCTGCCACGTCAGCTATTACGAGGCCGACGCGTTCGCGCGCTGGAGCGGCAAGCATCTGCCGACCGAAATGGAATGGGAAGTCGCCGCGCGCGCCGGCCATCTCAACGACGCCTTCGGCATCGTCTGGCAATGGACCCGCAGCGCCTACGCGCCCTATCCCGGCTACCGCGCCATCGAGGGCGCGCTCGGCGAATACAACGGCAAGTTCATGGTCAACCAGCTGGTGCTGCGCGGCTCGTCGCTGGCGACCCCCGGCGGGCACAGCCGCGTCACCTATCGCAACTTCTTTTATCCGCACCACCGCTGGCAATTCACGGGACTGCGCCTCGCCGACTACGCCAGCTGATATTTTCGAATTCAACCGCGCCGGAAAAGCGCGTTCAGGAGACTGTCATGAATGTGCATGCCGCCGCTTTGGCCAAAGCGCACCGCTTCGACGAACAAACCACGGCCTTTGCCAGCGACGTGATCGACGATTTGTCGCAGCATCCGAAGCGGCTGTCGCCAAAATATTTCTATGACGCCGCCGGCTCGGAGCTGTTCGAGCAGATCACGCGTGCTGCCGGAATATTATCCGACCCGCACCGAGCTTGCGATCTTGCGCGACCGCGGCCGCGAGATATCGGCGATCATCCCGAAAGGCGCCGCGCTGGTGGAATTCGGCGCCGGCGCGACCACCAAGGTCCGGCTGCTGCTGAACGAATGCGCCTTCGGCGCCTACGTTCCGGTGGATATTTCCGGCGATTTCCTGAAAGCGCAGGCCGACGCCCTGCGCAAGGATTTCCCCGGTCTCGACGTCTATCCGGTCGCGGCCGATTTCACCGCGCCGTTCGCATTGCCGGACGCGGTCGCCGGCGATGCCGAAGGTCGGATTTTTCCCGGGGTCGACGATTGGCGAATTTCGAGCCGCATGAGGCCTGCGGCTTCCTGCGCAGCGCCCGCGACATTCTCGGGACAAGATGCGCAGATGGTGATCGGCGTCGATCTCGAAAAGGACGAACGCGTGCTGTATCAGGCCTACAACGATGCCGCCGGCGTCACCGCGCGCTTCAATCTCAATGTGCTGGTCCGCATCAACAGCGAATTCGGCGGCAATTTCGACACCTCCGCGGTTCATCCATCGCGCGATCTACAATCGCGACCGGCACCGCATCGAAATGCACCTGATCAGCAAGAAGGCGCAGAGCGTGCGGGTGCTCGGCCGGAATTTTTCATTCCGCGCCGGCGAGAGCATTCACACCGAGAGCAGCTACAAATACAGCCTCGAACGTTTCGCCGCGCTGGCGCGCGGCTCGGGCTGGACGCCGCGCGAATCGTGGACCGATGCCGCCGGCATGTTCTCGGTTCATGCCTTGGTGGCATCCGACTGAGCCTCGACCGCGGCAGATTTCAGCGAGATCGATTCCCATGCGGCGACGATGACCAGGACCGCGGTGGTCAGGGTCGACAGCATCAACGGCGATAGCCCGCTCGCGAACCAGGCAAGTATACAAAGCGCCACGATGCCGACGCCGTGGGAGAGTTGAAGAAAACGCCTGAACGTGTGCTTGAAGAGAATGGTTCCGATCAGGAACAGCAATGGCCCGCCGATCGCGCTCAAGACCGTCTTCAGATCGGAATGATCCGCCGGATGGGTCAGCACCAGTTCATCGGCAACCGCGGCGAGAATGATGCCGGCCACGATCGGCATATGCAGATAGGTGTAGGCAAGCCTGGCCATCCGGCCCGGCTCGCTGGATCTTGAAATCCGTTCGGAGCCGGCTTCGGCACCCTTGTGGAAATAGATCCACCACATCGCGATCGCGCCGATGAAGGCCGCCATGAACGCCGTGACGGTCTCAAGGGTCCAGTGCAGATCGGCGAACGTCGCGCCGGTGACGACGATGGATTCGCCGAGCGCGATGATGATGAATCCGGCGCAGCGCTCGGCCATATGGCCGCCCTCGACGATCCAGTCGGCCACCGAAGACGCGCCGTATCGCGGGATCCAGAACCGCACCGCCGGCGAAATGTATTCGATGGCCAGCGCGATGGCCCAAAGGATCAGGCGCTGCTGCCCTTCCGCAAAACCGCCGGCGATCCAGAACACCGCCGACACCGACAGCCAGACCAGGATGCGGATCGCATTCATTCGTCCCAAAGGCCGGGTGGACGGCGTCGATGCCAGCAAAAACAGCGTCCGGCCGACCTGCATGACGGCGTAAGCGGTGGCGAACCACAATCCCCGTGATTCGAACGCCTTTGGAATCGAGGTCGAGAGCACGAGCCCGCCGAGCATCAGCAGAAACAGCAGCACGCGGACCGGCGTGAGTTCGGGGTTGAGCCAGTTGGTGACCCAGGAAGTGTAAACCCACACCCACCAGACGCCGAGGAACAGCAGCGTCGTCTGCAGTGCCCCGAGCGGCGTGAATTGCGCAAGCAGGGTGTGAGAGATTTGCGTGACCGCGAAAACGAACACCAGATCGAACAACAGTTCGGCGTAGGTGACGCGGGCATGCTGGTTCGGCACAAGGGGGCGAAACAGCGCGCCGCGTTGACCGTCTTCCGCCATGGCGTCCCCTGCTCCGCCTGGAGCCTTTTTCCGTTCCGATTGGATCGGAACGGAGGCTCTATTTCTTTATTTTGACGCGTTTTCTTCACGCGAACCGGTATCCACCCCGGATCAAGTCCGGGGCAGGCTTTCGCTGGAAAACGCTCTACCCCTCCGGCACCCCGGTCTGCAGCGCCAGGGCGTGAAGCACCCCGCCCATCTGGCCCCGCAGCGATTGATACACGATCTGGTGCTGCTGGACGCGGGATTTGCCGCGGAACAATTCCGAAATCACGGTGGCCGCATAATGGTCGCCATCGCCGGCAAGATCGCGGATCGTCACCTCGGCGTCGGGAATGGCTGCCTTGATCATCATTTCGATATCGTGGGCGTCCATCGGCATCCCATATCTCTCCCATCGAGCGTTCGAACGTGGCCGGGAATCGCAGCGGCGACGCCGAACCCAGCATGCACACTCTAGCGCAATTTTGCCGATCGCGCTCTGGATGTCACGCGCTGTCGTACTATATTCTCGTTCCGCTCGTTGCAAAGTCGCTGGATCGTGCCCAACGATCACAACAGGCTGACCGAAAGGCTGATCACCATGAAACTGCCCGGCCCCGACCACCCGATCACCATTACGGCGAACCCGAAGCGCGTCCGAGTGCTTGCCGGCGGCGTCGTGATTGCCGACACCACCCATGCCCTGACGCTGAAGGAAGCGAGCTACCCGGCCGTGCAATATGTACCGCGAAGCGACGCCAATCTGGCGCTGCTGACGCGTACCGACCGGGTGACGCACTGCCCCTACAAGGGCGATGCGAATTATTTCAGCATCCATGCCGACGGCAAGATCATCGAGAATTCGATCTGGACCTATGAGACGCCGTTCCCGGCGATGGTGGAAATCTCCGGCCATCTGGCGTTCTATCCCGACAAGGTCAGGATCGAGGAGCTGTCCTGAGGGTCTGCGCGGAAGCCGGCTCGCCGGCCTGGCATCTCACACCCGAAAGATCGTGAGACCAAGGATCAGCAGGACCAGGAAGATCACCACGAAGACATAAAACAGGAAGCGAGCGACATCCGCGGATGCCGCCGAAATCCCGGTGAAGCCGAGGACGCCGGCGAGGACAGACACCAGAAAAAAGATCAGCGCCCATTTCAGAATGGTCATGGCTATTCCTCCAGCCTGCTCAGCGTGCAAGCCGCGGCCCACGCAAGACGCTGATCTAACCTCGATCGACGGATGTGGTTCCGGTTTGGGGCAAGCCCGCCGGGCCGCGACCGCAGGGCCTGGCGGATGAGCCGTTGGCATCAAACCGCGTTGATTTTGGCGGGAGCCATCAGCCTCACCATGCTGGTAATGGTTTCAGACCTGCCCTGAGCTGAGACTTGCCTGAGCTGAGACTTGCCCTGAGCTTAGACTTGCCCCGACGGCCGGGCACTCCCCATGTAATCTGGAAACCAGCTCTCGAAGGCGGTTGCCAGCGCCTTGACCGACACCGGCGCCTGTCCCGCAATGCTGATGGCGTCACCACCGGTGGTGCCAATTCGCGCGCATGGAACGCCGGCGCCCTTCATCTTAGCCAGCACCAGCGCGGCCTGCTCGGCCGCGACCGTCACGATGTAGCGCGCCTGATCCTCGCCGAACCAGTAGGCGTGCGGCACGATCGAATCCGGCGCGGCCAATAGTTGCGCGCCGAGCCCGCCCGAGATCGCCATTTCAGCCAGCGCAATCAACAGACCGCCGTCGGAAACATCATGCGCCGATGTCGCCGTGCCGGCGTGGATCATGCCGCGCACCACGTCGCCGTTGCGTTTTTCTGCCGCGAGATCAACCGGCGGCGGGGCGCCCTCTTCACGACCGCAGATGTCGCGCAAATAAACCGACTGTCCGAGCCATCCCTGGGTTTCGCCGATCAGCAGGATCGCCTCGCCCGCGGCCTTGAACGCCAGGGTTGCGGATTTGGTAAAATCGTCGAGCAGCCCGACGCCGCCGATCGACGGCGTCGGCAGGATGCCGCGTCCGTTGGTCTCGTTGTAGAGCGAGACGTTGCCGGACACGACGGGGAAATCCAGTGTGCGGCAGGCCTCAGCGATGCCCTTCAGACAGCCGACGAACTGGCCCATGATCTCCGGCCGCTCCGGATTGCCAAAATTGAGATTGTCGGTGATCGCCAGCGGCCGGCCGCCGACCGCCGTGATGTTGCGCCAGGCCTCGGCCACCGCCTGCATGCCGCCCAGATAAGGGTCGGCTTCGCAATAACGCGGCGTCACGTCCACCGTCAGCGCCAGTCCCTTCGGACCGTCCTGCACCCGCACCACAGCGGCATCGCCGCCGGGACGCTGCACCGTATTGCCGAGAATGACGTGATCATATTGCTCCCACACCCAGCGTTTCGAGCACAGTTCGGGCGTGGCGATCAGCTTTTCCAGCGCCGCGACAATTCCGACCGGCGCGTTGACCTCGCGCGCGTGAATGACCGGCAGCAGCGGCGTTTCCACATGCGGCCGATCGTAGAGCGGGGCTTCGTCGCCCAGTTCCTTGATCGGCAGATCGGCCATGACGTCACCGCCATGTTTCACCACGAAGCGCTTGCTCGGCGTGGTGTAGCCGACCACGGCGAAATCCAGTCCCCATTTCCGGAAGATCGCCTCGGCTTGCTTCTCCTTCTCGGGCTTGAGCACCATCAGCATGCGCTCCTGGCTTTCGGAGAGCATCATCTCATAGGCGCTCATGCCGGTTTCGCGGGTCGGCACCGCGTCCAGATCGAGATCGACGCCAAGATCCCCCTTGGCGCCCATCTCCACCGCCGAGCAGGTGAGACCCGCCGCCCCCATGTCCTGGATCGCGATCACGCAATCGGCTTCCATGATCTCGAGGCAGGCTTCCAGCAGCAGCTTTTCCGCGAAGGGATCGCCGACCTGCACGGTCGGACGCTTCTCGGCCGAATCGTCGTCGAACTCGGCCGACGCCATCGAGGCGCCGTGAATGCCGTCGCGGCCGGTCTTGGAGCCGAGATAGACGATCGGCATGTTCATGCCCGACGCCGCCGCGTAGAAGATCTTGCTGGTTTCGGCGAGGCCGACCGCCATCGCATTGACCAGAATGTTGCCGTCATAGCGGGTGTGGAAACGCACCTGTCCGCCGACCGTCGGCACCCCGAACGAATTGCCGTAGCCCCCGACGCCGGCGACGACGCCCGAGACCAGATGGCGCGTCTTTGGATGTTCGGGGGCGCCGAAGCTCAGCGCATTGAGGCAGGCAATGGGGCGCGCGCCCATGGTGAAGACGTCGCGCAGGATGCCGCCGACGCCGGTGGTCGCGCCCTGATACGGCTCGATGTAGCTCGGATGGTTGTGACTCTCCATCTTGAACACCACCGCCTGGCCATCGCCAATGTCGATGACGCCGGCATTCTCGCCCGGCCCCTGGATCACCCATGGCGCCTTGGTCGGCAGCCCGCGCAGGTGCAGCCGCGACGATTTGTACGAGCAATGCTCGTTCCACATCGCCGAGAAAATCCCGAGCTCGGTGAAACTCGGCACCCGGCCGATCAGCTTGAGGATGCGCTGATATTCGTCGGGCTTGAGACCGTGGCTGGCGACGAGTTCGGGAGTGATTTGCGGCTGGTTCATGCGGCTTCTTGCGGGACGGAGGTCCCTTATTAGGGAGATAGGAAGGCGCGGAAAAGGCCTTTTATGGCCCAATTTCCCGCTGTCCATAGATTTGCAGGCGTTCGAGGCGTGGCGCAGATTTGCACATCGCAGACGGATCGGATTTAAGAACGGAAACCCTCAAACCAAGGCCAAATCGCGTGGACGACCTGACCAAATCTGCATTCCTCAACCGCCCCGATCTGCATGTCGGCACTGAGGGTGAATTCAAGGGCTGGCGAACCTGGAGCCGCGACAATTTCGAGACCCATAATGGGCCGTTCTGGCACCGGATGGACGACGATGGCCAGATACGCTGCGCCTTTCGGGTCGAAAAGAAGCACCTTAACGGCTCGCGCAATGTCCATGGCGGCGCCTTCATGGCGTTCGCGGATTATTGCCTGTTCGCTATGGCGGCTCCCGCGCTCGACGGCCCCGGTGTGACCGTGTCATTCGCCTGCGAATTCCTCGACGCCGCGCGCGAAGGCGAACTGATCGAAGCGACCGGTGAGATCATGCGCGCCGGTGGCTCGATGATCTTCATGCGCGGCCTCTTGAAATCCGGCGAGCGCTCGCTTTTCACATTCTCCGGGACCATCAAGCGGGTGAAACGCAAAACGTCGACGATAGCCACCCCCATTGCCACCTAGTTTGATCCAGCCCCTGCCACGGGCCCATCGCGGCTGGCGTGATTATGCGTTGCTGCTGACGCTGGCCTGCTGCTGGAGTTCCACCTATCCGCTGACCAAGATCGGTCTCGGCTCGATCCCGCCGATCACCTTCATCTCGGCCCGCTCGCTCACCGCCGCGCTCTTCCTCCTGATCATCCTGCGCCTGCGCGGCGTTCGAATCCCGACCGACGCCGCGGCCTGGAAGCTGTTTGCGTTCCAGCAGACCATCAATTCGACGATCCCGTTCCTGATGATCACCTGGGCGCAGCAATATGTGCCGGCGGCCAGCACCGTGGTGCTGGCATCGACGACGCCGATCTTTGCCTTCCTCATCACGCGGGGCGTCACGCGGCACGAGCCGGCCACGCTGATGAAGCTTACCGGGGCCATTTTGGGCCTGACCGGAACCGCCGCGATCATCGGCCTCGACGCGCTGGCCGGTCTCGGCGGCAATATCTACGCGGAGATCGTCATCCTGCTCGCCACCATCTCCTTTGCCTGCGCCACGATCTTCGGACTGCGGCTGTCCGAATACGACCCGATGGTGGTGGCGGCGGGATCGTTGCTGTTCGGCGGCCTTGTCCTGCTGCCGGTCGCGCTGATCGTCGATCACCCCTGGACCTTGCGGCCAACGCAAGAAGCGCTGGTGGCCACGGTCGCCATGGGGATCTTCTCGAGCGCGCTGGGGCTGATGCTGTTCTACATGTGCCTGACACGGCTCGGCACGCTCATGACCAACGCGCAGGCCTATTTGCGCATTCCGATCGGCGTCGGCCTGTCGGTCATTCTGCTCGGCGAATCCGTTCCGCCCAACCTTGTGCTCGGCCTGGTGCTGGTGGTGGCCGGCGTTGCCGCCATGACGGTTCCGGACGGCGGATATGGGCGCTGGATCAACCCGCTTCGCGCAGGGCGAGCAAAGCCACCCGGGCCGGACGTTGGATGACGTGAGCTTAAGCGGCGCGCTCCAGATGCGCGACGAGGCCTGCGAACAGGCCGCGGCCGTCGGTGCAGCCCATGATGTCTTCGACGTGATTTTCCGGATGCGGCATCATGCCGAGTACGTTTCCGCGTTCGTTGACGATACCGGCGATCGAATGCGCGGCGCCGTTGATGTTGGAGCGCTCGTCGACCACGCCCTCGGCGGAGCAGTAGCGATAGAGCACCCGCCCCTCGCTCTCGAGCCGCTTTAACGTCTCTTCGTCGGCCTCGTAATTACCCTCGCCATGGGCGACCGGCACCCGGATGACCTGCGCCGGCATTGTAGCCGCGCGTGAACGGCGTATCGGAGCGTCGACCCGCAGATGCACGTCGTGGCAGATGAATTTCAGCCGCGCATTGCGCATGAGAACGCCCGGCAAGAGCCCGGCCTCGCAGAGGATCTGAAAGCCGTTGCAGACGCCGAGCACGAGGCCGCCATCGGCGGCGAACGCGCGCACCGCGTCCATCACCGGCGCGCGCGCGGCGATCGCGCCGCAGCGCAGATAGTCGCCATAGGAAAAGCCGCCGGGCACCACCACGAGATCGGTACCCTTGGGCAGCGGGTCTCGGCGTGCCAGACCATCGCGGGCTCATGGCCCGAGATCAGCTGCAGCGCGCGCGCCATGTCGCGCTCGCGATTGATTCCGGGAAAGACGAGAACGGCGGATTTCATCGATCGACGTGCCTAGCTCAGAACCTCGACCCGGTAATTCTCGATCACCGTATTCGCCAGAAGCTTGTCGGCGGCGTCTTTCAGCGCCGCCTCGGCCTTGGCCTTGTCGGAGCCCGAGAGTTCGATATCGAACACCTTGCCCTGGCGCACGCTGGCGACGCCATCGACGCCGAGCGATTTCAGCGCGCCTTCGATGGCCTTGCCCTGCGGATCGAGAATGCCGGTCTTCAGTGTAACGGTGACGCGCGCTTTCACTGTCGACCTCAGCTCTTCACCAGCACCGGACCGGAGCCCGCGGGCCGCTCGTTCTCCATCAGGATGCCCAGCCGCTTGGCGACTTCGGTATAGGCCTCCAGGAGGCCACCGAGATCGCGGCGGAAGCGGTCCTTGTCGAGCTTCTCGTTCGACTTGATGTCCCACAGCCGGCAGCGAATCGGGCGATATCTCGTCGGCGACGATGATTCGCATCATCTCGTTTTCGAACAGGCGGCCGCATTCCATCTTGAAATCGACCAGACGGATGCCGATTCCGAGAAACAGGCCGGTCAGGAAGTCGTTGACGCGGATGGCCAGCGCCATGATGTCGTCGATTTCCTGCGGCGTCGCCCAGCCGAACGCGGTGATGTGCTCCTCGGAGACCATGGGGTCGTTGAGCTGGTCGTTCTTGTAGTAGAATTCGATGATCGAGCGCGGCAACTGGGTGCCTTCCTCGATGCCGAGGCGCTGCGACAGCGAGCCCGCCGCCACGTTCCGCACCACCACCTCCAGCGGCACGATCTCGACCTCGCGAATCAACTGCTCGCGCATGTTGAGGCGGCGGATGAAATGGGTGGGCACCCCGATGTCGTTGAGGTGCTGAAACAGGTACTCCGAAATCCGGTTGTTGAGGACGCCCTTGCCCTCGATCACCTGGTGTTTCTTGGCATTGAACGCGGTCGCATCGTCCTTGAAGTGCTGGATCAGGGTTCCCGGCTCCGGTCCTTCGTAAAGGACCTTCGCCTTGCCTTCATAAATGCGTCGGCGTCGGCTCATTGGGATGTACCGTGTGTTGTTGAAATCCATGAATTTGGTTTGCTCCGGATGACAAGGCTGCGACCCACGACGGAGCTGCCGTGAAGGCCAGGAACGGAAAAACAGAACGAGAACCGGGCCCGAGTCGAACCTAGCCGATTGGCCTATCCAGCACAATCGATCCGGCCTTCCGGGGCCAAGTTTTACCGCTCTACCTGCGGCTTTTAGGGCCGTTGTTTTAACGATTTACTCTGGTTATCTAGGCATCAGGACAAGTTACCGCAACGAGGCCGTGCCTACCAATTCGGCACCAGATCGGAACCTTGGTCATGACCACATTCGACAAGCGCGAAGAGACCTTCGAGCGCAAGTTCGTTCTCGACGAAGAGCTGAAATTCAAGGCCGAAGCCCGCCGCAACAAGCTGTTCGGGCTGTGGGTGGCAGACCAGCTCGGTTTGTCTGATGACGCCGCCCATGCCTACGCTAGCGACGTGGTCGCCTCCGATTTCGAGGCCGACGGCAATGGCGTGGTCCGCAAGGTGACCGGCGACCTTAACGCCAAGGGCATCGCCGTGGCCGAAGCGCAGCTTCGCGCCAAGATGGACGAACTGATGGCGCAGGCGGTCATGCAGGTGAAGGCGGGGGAGTAAACCGTCTCTTAACGCGCACGTGGGCGGCGAGCCTTGAGGCGTTTCTTGCCGCTTTTCTTGCCGATTCGTCGTGGCACTGGTTTCGGCCGGCCGGCAGCACCGCCGGCCGATTTTTCGCCGCGGTAATCGGTGCGGATGATTTCCAGCAACCGGCGCGACGCGGCGCTCAAAAAGCCGCCGCGTCGGGTCACCGCGACCACATCGTGGCATGCGGCGAGGTTACCGACCCGAATCGTCGAGATCGCGGCTGATCCGAGCTCTTCGGCAGCGTGGCTTTGCGACAACAGCGCAATGCCGAGCCCGGCTTCGACCAGGCGCTTCTGCGCGGTCAGACTATCTACCGGCGTCCAGTCGATCTCGCCCATTCCCTGCGTCTGGAACAGTGCGAACACATGCGAGGCCGAAATCTCGCGATGTCCGGGCACTTCCGGGAATGCGATCCAGCGCTCGCCGCGCAGATCGGCGAGCTTGGCCACGCGAGTGCCCGCCAGCGGGTGATCCGGCGCGCACACCACCTGGAGCGGTTCCGTGAACAGCAATTCGCAATCGAGATCGCGCGATTTGTCCTGATGGTAGCCCAAACCGATCGTCGCCTCACCGCGGCGAATAAGATGGCTGACCTCGGCCGAGGTCGCCGTGCGCAAGGCGAGAGCGACGTCCGGATGCTCGGCGGCGAAACGCTTGAGGATCGCCGACAACCGGCCACCCGCCAGCGTTCCGACCACCCCGACCGACACCGGCCCGGAATTCTGCCGCAGCAGTGCGCGCACTGCATTCTCGGCATCCAGCGCCGCCGCGACCGCCCGCTCCGCGTAGGGCACCATCACCCTTCCCGCATCGCTCAACGCGGTCCGGCCCGCGATGCGCTCGAACAGCGGCACGCCAAGCTCCTGCTCAAGCAACGCGATGCGCCGCGAGATCGCCGGCTGCGAGCGATGCAGCGCTTTCGCGGCATTCGAAATCCCGCCGCGGCGGTGAATCGTAAGAAATGTGTTGAGCGCGTCGCTGTCCATTTTTCCGATCCATGCAAAAAGCTGATGATCAGGCAAGGAATAACAAATTTGTCTGATGTCCGAAACAGCCCTAGCGTCATCGTCGGCAAACAGCTGCCCATTTTAAACTGGAGCCGAGATGCGCACCCAGGCAGAAAAAGCAGAATTGTTTCGCGCGCTGCATGAGCGGCCCGGCGCCTTCATCATTCCAAACCCTTGGGACGCCGGCACGGCAAAACTGCTGGCGGCTATGGGATTCGAGGCGCTGGCGACCACCAGCCTCGGCCTCGCCAACACGCTCGGCAGCGCAACCGTGAGCCTTGATGCCATCATCGAGAATTGCCGGATGATTGCCGAAGCGACCGGACTGCCTGTCAATGCAGATCTGGAGAATTGCGGCGCGGATGACCCAAAGACCGCGGCGAAGGCGATTGCGCGCGCGGCCGAAGCCGGCGCGGTCGGCGGCTCGATTGAGGATTTAACCGGCGACCCGCAACATCCGATCCATGATTTCACACTCGCGGTCGAACGGGTGCATGCGGCGGTCGAGGCCGCGCGCGCATTGCCGTTCCCGTTCACGCTGACGGCGCGGGCTGAAAATATCCTGTGGGGCCGCAACGATCTCGATGACACGATCAGGCGGTTGCAGGCTTTCGAGGCAGCCGGCGCCGACGTGCTGTATTCGCCCGGGGTGCGAAACCTCGACACGATCCGGACCGTGGCGTCGTCGGTCGGCAAGCCCTTCAACCTGGTGATGGGCTTTGCCGACCCGACGCTGACCGTCGATCAACTATCCGACGCGGGCGTCAAACGCATCAGCGTGGGAGGTGCGATGTCGCGCGTCGCCCTTGCGGCTTTTCTCAAATGCGCCCACGAAATGAAGGATCGAGGCTCATTCGCTTATGTTCGTGAAATGGCCGGGATCAAGGCCCTTCGGGACGCGTTCGCAGCTGGCGAAGCCCCCGCGCTGGTAAACGCGGGAGCTTGAAGCGGTCTTTTGGGAAAGCGCCTACTTCAACGAGATCTGCAAATTCACCGATCCGTTGACGTTGTAACCCTCGGGCTGCTGCGGACCGAATTGCCTGCCGGCGTTAACGTTGACGTTCACGCTTTCCATGCGGCAGTCTTTCGCCAGAGCAGCACGCAGCAAGTCACATTCATGCGCCGCCATTTCGTAAACCGCCAGTCTCGCCCGATCTCTCAATTTTTGCGCTTCCTCGCCATCAGCCGTCGGGCCTGCGAAAAAGAAATTAACGCTGCTCTGAACTCTTACCAGTCCCTCCTGACGCGACGGTGAGCCGGATTGCTCAATTGTGATCCGCTTCCCGGCGTTTGCGCGGCAGCAGGTGCCAACAAGAGAAACAGGCTGGCGCTGGCTAAAACCAGTTGCTTGAACGGACTGATCAGAAACCCTTTTTTCGGCTGGAGCGATGCTCGCACCTTGTCAACTTCGGTTTGCGATTTGGCAAAGCTTCATCCGCAAAAGTCGTCACGTCGTTTCATCCGTCGTTAACCGGCAGAGGGGCTACTCCTCCTTGAAGCCATATTCCGGCACATTGCCGCTGGCGCCGTAATATTTGTACGGGAGGAATTTGCCGGACATCGTGAGCTTGATCCGGTCGCCTTTGGGATTGGGCAGGCGTTCCAACACCATATCAAAATCGATCGCCGACATGATGCCGTCGCCATATTCCTCCTCGATCAGCGCCTTCCAGGCCGGACCGTTGATCATGACCAGTTCATAGAAGCGATAGATCAGCGGATCGGTCGGCGGCATGGCCATGCCGCGCATCGGCGTCTCGTTGAGCATCGCGGTTTCGGATTTGGAAAGGCCGAACAGCTCGGCGGCATTGGCCGCCTGCGGTTTGGTGAGCTTCATCTGGCCGAGGATGGCGCCGACGATCAGCACTTCGGAATAGCCGCCGATCTTTTCGCAGATGTGTTTCCAGCTCCAGCCTTTCTCGCGCTTGATGTCGAGCAGCTTTTCGGTGAGGTCGGATCGTTTCATGGGCTCGCTCCCTGATACTTCATTGGATGGGAAGGGTCAGTACGCAAGGAGCATGCCAAATTGGCAGTGATGGGCGCGAAAAACTAGGGCGAATGCACGAGGCCGGATTCAAGTCGCTTGAGCTCAAGCGCCAGATCGCGCTCGATGTCAGCGACATGCATGATGACGACCCGGTAGCCGCGCTGCTCCAGCCAGCCCTGTCGGGTGGCGCGGTCCTTGGTAATAGCTTCGGTTTCACCGGGATTGATCAGTTCGATCGCCACGCGGTGAACGAAGGAGACAAAATCCGGAATGTGCCGGCCGACCGGGGTTTGGCGCTTGAATTGGCCGGCGAAGCGGCGATCGGTGGTCAAGGCCCGCCACAGCATGCGTTCCGCATCGGTCGGATTCCGCCGCAGCAGCCGCGCGAGCCCGCGCACGGTGCCGCTTTCCGACGGCGAGGCGCCCTGCCCGTGCTCGGCGAGCAAAGCGCGCAGCCTGGTGGCCTGCTCGCCGTCGAGCACGCCGCCCTTGGCCGGGCCCTTGCGCCCCTCGGCGATCGCCATCACCACGCCGTGCAGGGTGTGCATGTCCTGCTTGGTCGGGTCCATCCGCGCGAAGATGTTGCGCAGATTGACCAGCATGGTCTCGCGCTTTTCCGCCGGGCGCAGGAATTCGACCTTGTCGAGCTCGCGCACCAGATTGTCGAAGAAGGCCTGCATCTGATGCTGCGACGCGGGCTCGGAGCGTTCGGGCATCGCGAACGGCAACCCGCCCTGGGTGGCAAGCTTGAACCATTCATAGCCGATCAGCAGCACCGCCTGCGCCAGGTTGAGCGAGGCGAAGCCGGGATTGACCGGGAAGGTGACGATGCGGTTGGCGAGCGCCACCTCCTCGTTCTGCAGCCCGTAACGCTCGCGGCCGAACAGGATGCCGACCTTGCCGCCGCCGAGGCACTGGCTCGCGATCTCGCGCGCGGCGGCTTCCGGGGCAATTACGGGCTTGGCCTGATCGTGCGCGCGGGCGGTGGTCGCGAGCAGCAGCGTGCAGTCGGCGACCGCCTGCTCCACGGTATCGAACAGCTCGACATGGTCCAGGATATGGTCGGCGCCGGAAGCCGCGCGCCGGGCGTGAACATTCGGCCAGCCGTCGCGCGGATTGACGATTCTTAGCCGCGTCAGCCCGAAATTGCCCATCGCGCGTGCCGCCATCCCGATATTCTCGCCGAGCTGCGGCTCGACCAGAATCACGATGGGCCCCGCCAGGTCGACGCCTGATTTGGTCCTGTCGGTGCCCGAGCCGGACATCTCACCTCACCTTCTGATTCAACTTCTGAAGATCTTGAATCAAGTTTCTAAGAGCCTGATTTAATCCCTTGCGGCCGGCCCATTTCGATGGGCCCCTGCCTGGCGTTTCTCAAGCAAAATAATCGGGTTAGCGCCATCAATGAATCCTCGAGCGAAGTCTCAACAGGGATTTGCAAGCCACGGCTTGTGCGCGCCTTGGTTTCAAATACGGTATCAATCACAATAAAAACGAACCTGCAAAACGACCTGAAAGCCGGTTCAACGGCTCGGGACAAGGGGTCCGCTTTCCTGCCCCAGGGCATTACCAACCAGATCATGGTATGGGCCGTCATCAACCGGCTGATCTTGCTGGCGCTGATGCCGTTCACGCCCAAACGCGCCAGCAGGGCCGGCATCATCGGGCAGTCGATCCTGATCGCGCTGGCCACCGCATCGTCGGCTACGCTGCATGGTGGCTGGCGATCTCGCTTGCAAGATCGACTTCCGGTTCCGGATCGTCGCGCTCAAGCTGATGAGCGCCAGGCAGTTCCTGATCTTCCTGATCGATCTTGCGCCATTCACGGCGTTCTTGGTGATCGCGTTGCACCTGATCTGCGGAATCTTCCTGACCTGGTATGTGGTGGCGGGCACGGCCACGCAGGCGACGTTTTAAGCCAACAAGATGGGCGCAAAGTGCATAATGCCTTGGCTTTCGCCACGGCGTTTGCAGTGCTATAGCGCGGATGCAATTACCCCATTCGCACCCCATCCGTCCCGAAACGCGCTATCCCAAAAAGGCCCGATCTGCCATGGCAAAAATCAAGGTGACCAACCCCGTCGTCGAGCTCGACGGCGACGAGATGACCCGGATCATCTGGCAATACATCAAGGACAAGCTGATCAACCCGTTCCTCGATATCAACCTGATGTATTTCGACCTCGGGATGGAATACCGCGACAAGACTAACGATCAGGTCACCATCGACGCCGCCAACGCCATCAAGAAGATCGGCGTCGGCGTCAAATGCGCCACCATCACACCGGATGAAGCCCGGGTGAAGGAATTCGGCCTCAAGGAAATGTGGAAATCGCCCAACGGCACCATCCGCAACATCCTGGGCGGCGTGGTGTTCCGCGAGCCCATCATTTGCAGGAACGTGCCGCGGCTGGTGCCGGGCTGGACCAAGCCGATCATCATCGGCCGCCACGCCTTCGGCGATCAGTACCGCGCTACCGACTTCAGATTTCCGGGCAAGGGCACGCTGACCATGAAATTCGTCGGCGACGACGGCCAGGTGATCGAGCGGGAAGTCTACAAATCCCCGAGCGCCGGCGTGGCCATGGGGATGTATAATCTCGACGATTCAATCGCCGATTTCGCCCGCGCCTCGCTCAACCAGGGCCTTGCCAAGGGCTACTCGGTCTATCTGTCGACCAAGAACACCATCCTCAAGGTCTATGACGGGCGCTTCAAGGACATCTTCCAGGACATTTTCGACCGCGAATTCAAGGCCAAATTCGACGAGAAGAAGATCACCTACGAACATCGCCTGATCGACGACATGGTCGCCGCCGCGATGAAATGGTCGGGCGGATACGTCTGGGCCTGCAAAAACTACGACGGCGACGTGCAGTCCGACACCATCGCGCAAGGCTACGGCTCGCTCGGCCTGATGACCTCGGTCTTGATGACGCCGGACGGCAAGACGGTGGAGGCCGAGGCCGCCCACGGCACCGTGACGCGGCACTATCGCGAGCATCAGAAGGGCAAGGAGACCTCGACCAATTCGATCGCCTCGATCTTCGCCTGGACCCGCGGGCTGTCGCATCGCGCCAAGCTCGACAATAACGCCGCGCTCGAAAAATTCGCGCTGACGCTGGAAAAAGTGTGCGTCGACACCGTCGAAGCCGGCTTCATGACCAAGGATCTGGCCCTGCTGGTCGGCGCCGACCAGCGCTGGCTCTCCACCACCGGATTCCTCGACAAGGTCGCGGAGAACCTGACCAAGGCGATGGCGGCATGAGCTTGCCGATCCAAAGGACTGCCACGCTCGCTCTATTGTTGCTGGGTTCGCTGACGAGCGTGTCCGCCGCCGAGACGGCGCTTCCCGGCGTCATTGCGGCGCCTGGCGAAGCCGTCGTGCTCAGCGTTCACGCCGAAGGCGCGCAGGTCTACGAATGCAAGGCCGGCGCCGACGGCAAATTGGCCTGGGCGTTCCGCGAGCCGATCGCGACCCTGCTGCTGGATGGCAAGACCGTCGGCCGGCACTATGCCGGGCCGACCTGGGAGCACAATGACGGCAGCGCCGTGGTCGCCAAGGTCGCCGGCAGCGCTCCCGGTGCGACGCCGAACGATATTGCCTGGCTCAAACTCGGCGTGGCTTCCGAGCGCGGCAGCGGCGTCCTCACCGGCGTCACCACGGTGCAGCGGATCAATACCCAGGGCGGAAAACTCGACGGCGCCTGCGAGAAGGCCGGCGCCACCCGCAGCGCGCCCTATTCGGCGGAGTATGTGTTCCTGCGCAAGGGGTAACGCGACGGCGATTGCACCGTCGTACGCGCTTCCAACTGACATTTCTCTCCAGGTTCGATTGGTAAATGTATCCTGTCGATCGCGGATAGACGTTATGCAAGTTTCTGTCCGGCTTCACGGCTGATTGGAGTCAATTGTGAAGTCACGGTTCAAACCAGCAGCCGATCGCTGCGGCGATTATTTCAGGCCGACTGCCGCCGATTGTGCTCGGCTTCGCTCAGGACGTAGTGTCCGTGGGTTCGCGAGGTCAGCTTGCCCGCTTGCACCATGCGGTGAAGGCGAACGACCAGCGTCGCCCGCTTGATCTCGATCTCCGCCTCGACAAGGCCATCAACGATTTCCTGAACCGACAATCCACGAGGGCTATGGGCGAGAATGTCCAGAATGAAATCCTCGATTTCGTCGCCACCGGATTTGGCAAGGCGTACATTGGGCCGACGATCCAGCGATAGCAGTTCGGATTTTGGCGCCAAATCGGCGGCGGGCGAAACCGCGTTCCTCAGCCGTGCGACGATTTCCTCGTAGACGGCCCGGGCTCGCTCTGCGTCCGTCACTACCAAATTACCGATATGGTAGGCCAGCACATCCGCCTTCACGAGCAAATCCTGCTCGACCTGCCGCACAACATCCGGAGACAGCGCCATTTGTCGGCTCCAAGGCCTCTTTACCCTTTGTTAAGGTAACAGAACATTACCGCTGACCAAAGCCTTACGGGCCCGAATCGACCCCTTACCCCCAAAAATGGTTAACGCTCGACTAATGTTTGACTCTCACATCACGTTATGTAATTTTTAATTACAGTCTTAATGAGAGGTACGACGATGTCTTTAGATCATTCGACACGGCTTTCCGCTCGCCTCGGCTCAGGCATTCTCGCCCGTCTGGCACGGGCACCCCGGCTGAAACGCCGCCTGCCCCGGATTTCATGGCCAAAGATCAGGATGCAGACGGTACGGCAGAGCTGCCAAGGCGTCAGTGTGACCGACGTCGCCCTGAGTTTCGGGGGCTGGGAGCCCTCAGCCAGCAGCGGCAATCCTCAGCCGAAATTCGAGGGCACACTATACCTCGTCTGGAAACGTAAGGATTAATTTCTGAACGTGCGGAAAAGGCTCCGGATCGGTCAGGAAACCGCGCCATCTACGCCCGCTCGCTCGGTCAAACGCGATCTCGCCCGTTGCCGTTATGTGCCGGCCACTGCCTTTTCGATGGCATCGAGCGCGGCCTTCGCCTTGGCGCCATCGGGACCGCCGGCCTGCGCCATATCCGGCCGCCCGCCGCCGCCCTTGCCGCCAAGCGCTTCGGAGGCGACGCGCACCAGATCGACCGCGTTGTAGCGCGAGGTGAGATCGCTGGTGACCCCGACGACGACGCCGGCCTTGCCCTCCTCGGTGACGCCGACGATGGCAACGACTCCGGAGCCGAGCTGTTTCTTGCCGTCATCGACCAGGCTCTTGAGGTCCTTCATCTCGATGCCTTCGACGGAGCGCATCATCAGCTTGACGTTGCCGACCTCGCGAACGCCGGCGGCGGCAGCCGCCGCCGTGCCGTTCAACGAAGCGCCGCCGCCCATCGCCAGCTTCTTGCGTGCATCCGCCAGATCGCGCTCGAGCTTCTTGCGCTCCTCCATCAATGCGGCGATCCGTGCCGGCATGTCGTCGAGCGTGGTGCGCAACTCGCCTGCGGCCGATTTGGCGAGCGCGATGGTATCGTTGGCATGATGTCGCGCGTGACGGCCGGTCAGCGCCTCGATGCGGCGAACCCCTGACGACACCGCGCTTTCGCTGGTCACCGAGATCAGCCCAATGTCGCCGGTCCGGCGCACATGGGTGCCGCCGCACAATTCCACCGACCAGCCGAGCGCGTTGCTCGCAGCACCATCGCGCGCGGCATTGCCCATCGAGACCACGCGGACCTCGTCGCCATATTTCTCGCCGAACAGCGCCCGCGCGCCGGAATCCCGCGCATCATCCACCGCCATCAGCCGCGTGGTAACTTCGCCATTATCCAGCACCACATCGTTGGCGATGTCCTCGATGCGGCTCAATTCGTCTGATGTGATCGGCTTTTGGTGCACGAAATCGAAGCGCAGCCGGTCCGGCGCCACCAGCGAGCCGCGCTGGGCGATGTGATCGCCGAGCACCTGCCGCAGGGCTTCGTGCAGCAAATGCGTCGCGGAGTGATTGGCGCGGATCGAGGCGCGTCGGGCGTGATCGACGTCGAGCTGCAGCGCCGTTCCCGGCTTCAACGTGCCTTGCTCGACGGTGCCCTGATGCACGAAAAGGTCGCCGGCCTTCTTCTGGGTGTCGGTGACGCGAAACCGCACGCCCTCGCCGGTCATCATGCCGGTGTCGCCGACCTGGCCGCCGGACTCCGCATAAAACGGCGTCTGGTTCAGGATGATGGCGCCGCTCTCGCCGGCCTTGAGGCTCTCGACATCCTTGCCGTCCTTCACCAGCGCGGCCACCACGCCTTCGGCGGTCTCGGTCTCGTAGCCCAGGAATTCGGTGGCGCCGAGTTTCTCGCGCAAAGGAAACCAGACATTCTCGCTCGCGGTATCGCCGGAACCCGCCCACGCCGCGCGCGCTTTCGCGCGCTGGCGGTCCATCGCATCGGTAAAGGAGGCGATGTCAACGGAAATGCCGCGGTTGCGCAGCGCGTCCTGGGTGAGGTCGAGCGGAAAGCCATAGGTGTCGTACAGCGTAAACGCCGTATCGCCGTCGAACATGTCGCCCTTCTTGAGCGAGCTGCTCTTCTCGTCGAGGATCGACAGCCCGCGCTCCAGCGTCTTGCGAAACCGGGTTTCTTCCAGCCGCAGCGTCTCCTCGATCAGGCTCTCGGCGCGCACCAGTTCGGGATAGGCCTGCCCCATCTCGCGCACCAGCGCCCAGACCAGCCGATACATCAGCGGGTCCTTGGCGCCGAGCAATTGCGCGTGACGCATCGCACGGCGCATGATCCGGCGCAGCACATAGCCGCGGCCTTCATTCGACGGCAGCACGCCGTCGGCGATCAGGAACGACGACGCGCGCAGATGATCGGCGATCACGCGCAATGAGGCCTTCTGCTCGCCTTGCGGATCGGCCCCGGTCAGTTCGGCGATGGCGTGGATCAGGGCGACGAACAGATCGATGTCGTAATTGTCGTGCTTGCCCTGCATCACGGCGGCGATGCGCTCCAGTCCCGCGCCGGTATCGATCGACGGCTTCGGCAACGGGTTGCGGACACCCGGCGCAAGCTGCTCGAACTGCATGAACACGAGATTCCAGATCTCGATGAAACGGTCGCCGTCGGCTTCCGCCGAACCCGGCGGCCCGCCCCAGACCTTGTCGCCGTGGTCGTAGAAAATCTCCGAACAGGGTCCGCAGGGACCGGTGTCGCCCATCTGCCAGAAATTGTCGGAGCCCGCGATGCGGACGATCCGGGACTTCGGCAATCCGGCAATCTTCTTCCAGAGCCCGAACGCCTCGTCGTCGTCGATATATACGGTTGCCGTCAGTTTATCCTTCGGCAGACCGAATTCCCTGGTGACCAGATTCCAGGCCAGCTCGATGGCGCGGTCCTTGAAATAATCGCCGAACGAGAAATTGCCGAGCATCTCGAAAAACGTGTGATGCCGCGCCGTGTAGCCGACATTGTCGAGATCGTTGTGCTTGCCGCCGGCGCGCACGCATTTCTGCGAGGTGGTGGCGCGCTGGTAGGGACGCTTCTCGACGCCGGTAAAGACGTTCTTGAACTGCACCATGCCGGCATTGGTGAACATCAATGTCGGATCGTTGCGCGGCACCAGCGGCGACGACGGCACGATTTCGTGGCTCTGGGCCGCGAAGTAGTTCAGAAATGTCGACCTGATCTCGTTAACGCCGCTCATGTTGGTCCAATCGCACCCTCGCCCGCAGGCGGAGATTTCGACGCATGATCCGCCAAAATGTGAAGCGGTTTGGCAAGATCATGCGCCCACTCAATGATTTAGAGTGCGGTCGGACGCAAAACCGCATCCCACTTTTGCTGACCGCGCTCCACCGCCCCGCTTTTAGACGGGGGTCGCGGCGCTGTCCAGAAAGTGTGCAGCGGATCAGGGGCTTGCCGCACCAGCACAAGACCGGTTGATACATGCTGCGACTGCGTTGACAGCCATGGCGGCGCCGTGTTTTTCTCCTATCTGTTCAAGACAGTCACGTCGGGAGAGATCGGCTGTGGCCGGCGCCGAAGGAGCAACCGCCCCGGAAACTCTCAGGCAAACGGACCGCGTGACTTGATAGCATCTGGAAAGAGACGCCGCCGGGCCTGAAAGGCCGGATGCGTTCGCCGACGGGATAATACTCTCAGGCACAGCGACAGATGGGGCTTCGACAGGTTTTCGGGGAATTTTCTCCGGCAACCGCGAGGGCCCTGTGATGCTTGCGCGCCAAGATCAATCTTCTCTGCATTCACCGTTGAAACACACCCCTTTGCATGCGCTGCATGCATCA
Source organism: uncultured Pseudomonadota bacterium (assembly GCA_963729395.1). Classification (GTDB taxonomy): domain Bacteria; phylum Pseudomonadota; class Alphaproteobacteria; order Rhizobiales; family Xanthobacteraceae; genus Bradyrhizobium. Next base: position 29,967 of record CAVSOS010000024.1, read on the forward strand.
TGCGGCGGCAAGATGGTGCCGTTCGCGGGCTATGACATGCCCGTACAATATGCAACCGGCGTGCTGCGGGAACATCTGCATACCCGCACCAGCGCCGGGCTGTTCGACGTCTCGCATATGGGCCAGATCGCACTGCGGCCGAAATCCGGCAAGGTTTGGGATGCCGCCCTAGCGCTGGAACGGCTGGTGCCGCAGGACATGGTTGGCGTCGCGGCCGGCCGCCAGCGCTACGCGCAGTTCACCAATGCCGCCGGAGGCCTGCTCGACGACCTGATGGTGGCGAATTTCGGCAGCCATCTGTTCGTCGTGGTCAACGCCGCCTGCAAGGCCGAAGACGAGGCGCATCTGCGCGCCAACCTGTCGGATGTTTGCCTGATCGAGCCTTTGACCGATCGCGCGCTGATCGCGCTGCAGGGGCCGAAAGCCTGTTCCGTGCTGCAAAGGTTCTGCGCCGAAGCGCCCGCGATGCGGTTCATGGACGCCGGTCCGCACACGGTCGACGGCATCGATTGCTTCGTCTCGCGCTCCGGCTACACCGGCGAGGACGGCTTTGAGATCTCGGTTCCGGCCGAACGCGCCGAAGCCCTGGCAAGGACGCTGCTTGAAAGCAGCGACGTGCTGCCGATCGGGCTCGGGGCGCGTGACAGCCTGCGGCTGGAGGCCGGGCTCTGTCTCTACGGCCACGACATCGACGCCACGACGACGCCGGTCGAGGCCGCGCTGGAATGGTCGATTCAAAAGAGCCGCCGCCATGGTGGCGCGCGGCCCGGCGGTTTCCCCGGCGCCGACAACATCCTGCACCAGCTTGAGCAGGGCGCGCCGCGCCGCCGCGTCGGGTTGAAACCCGAAGGCCGCGCGCCGGTGCGTGAAGGCGCGCCGCTGTTCGCGGATGCGGCCTCCTCGATGCAGATCGGCAGCGTCACCTCGGGCGGATTCGGCCCCAGCGTCAACGCGCCGGTCGCGATGGGCTATCTGCCGACTTCGCACGCCGGCGTGGGCGGATTGGTCTTTGCCGAATTGCGCGGACAGCGCTTGCCGCTGCGGGTCGCCGCCATGCCTTTTGTTCCCAACACCTATAAACGCTGAAGGATTGATCATGACGACGCTGTACACGTCAGACCACGAATGGCTCCGCATCGAGGGCGATGTCGCGACCGTCGGCGTCACGGACTATGCGCAGTCCCAACTCGGCGACGTGGTGTTCGTCGAACTACCGAAGGTCGGCCGCAGCCTGAAGAAGGCGGAAGCCGCGGCCGTGGTCGAATCCGTCAAGGCCGCGTCCGACGTCTACGCGCCGATTTCAGGCGAAGTACTGGAGGTCAACGGCGCGCTGACGGCCGAGCCGGCGCTGGTCAATTCCGACGCCGGCGGCAAGGCCTGGTTTTTCAAATTGAAGATCGCGGACAAGAGCGAACTCGACGGCCTGATGGATGAAGCCGCCTACAAGACGCATACGGCGTGAGATGACACGACCTGAGATGATGATGAGGAAAAACCCATGACCGCGCACCCCACACCCGCCAATGAGGCCGCTGCCAGCTTCGTGCGCCGGCACATCGGCCCCTCGCCCCGCGACGTCGCCGCGATGCTGGAGACCGTCGGCGCGAGAAGCCTCAATGCGCTGATGGCCGAGACGCTGCCGGCCTCGATCCGGCAGAAAGCGCCGCTCGATCTCGGGCTGCCCCTGAGCGAAACTGAAGCGCTCGCGCATATGACCACGCTGGCCTCGCAGAACCAGGTCTTCACCTCGATGATCGGCCAGGGTTATTCGGGGACGATTCTGCCGGCGGTGATCCAGCGCAACATCCTGGAGAATCCGGCCTGGTATACGGCTTACACGCCCTATCAGCCGGAAATCAGCCAGGGCCGGCTCGAAGCGCTGTTCAATTTCCAGACCATGATCTGCGATCTGACCGGCCTCGATGTCGCCAACGCCTCCCTGCTCGATGAGGCCACCGCGGCGGCGGAGGCGATGGCGCTGGCGGAGCGCGCCACGAATGCGAAAGCCAAATCGTTCTTTGTCGATTCCGAAGTGCATCCGCAGACGCTGGCGGTGCTGCGCACCCGCGCCGAACCGTTGGGCTGGAAGGTGATCGTCGGCGATCCCTTAACCGATCTCGAACATGCCGAGGTGTTCGGTGCATTGCTGCAATATCCGGGAACGACCGGCGCCGTGCGCGACCTGCGCCCGGCGATCGCCGTGCTGCGCGCCAAGGGCGCGCCCGCGATCGTGGCCGCCGACCTCTTGGCGCTGACATTGCTGGCTTCGCCGGGCGAACTCGGCGCCGATATCGCGATCGGATCGGCGCAGCGTTTTGGAGTGCCGATGGGATATGGCGGACCGCATGCGGCCTATATGGCGGTGCGCGACGCGCTGAAGCGCTCGCTGCCCGGACGCATCGTCGGCCTGTCGATCGATTCGCGGAGGGAGCCGGCCTATCGCCTCGCGCTGCAGACCCGCGAGCAGCACATTCGCCGCGAAAAGGCGACCTCCAACATCTGCACCGCGCAGGTGCTGCTGGCGGTGATCGCCTCGATGTACGCAGTCTATCACGGGCCGGAGGGCCTGACCTACATCGCCCGCCAGGTGCATCGCCGCGCGGCCACGCTGGCCGCGGGCCTGCGCAGGCTCGGCTTTGCGCCAAAATCCGAGACGTTTTTCGACACGGTGACGGTGGATACCGGTGCGAAGCAGCATGAAATCGTCGACCGCGCTTTGGCCGAGAAGATCAACCTGCGGATCGGCCAGGATACTTCCGGTAAAGGCACGCTCGGCATCGCGCTCGACGAGACCACGACGGCGGCCCAGGTCGAGGCGGTGTGGCGCGCGTTCGGCGGCGGGCTTAAATACGCGGAAGTTGAAGCCGGCAGCCGCGAGGCGCTGCCTCCCGAGCTGAAACGCAACCGCGCGTTCCTGACCCATCCGGTATTCCACGCCCACCGCTCGGAGACCGAACTGTTGCGCTATATGCGCAAACTGTCCGACCGCGATCTGGCGCTCGACCGCGCGATGATTCCGCTCGGCTCCTGCACCATGAAACTGAACGCCACCACGGAGATGATTCCGTTGACCTGGCCCGAATTCGGCAACCTGCATCCGTTCGCGCCGCGCGGACAGGCGGCGGGCTATCACGCGCTGTTTGAGCGTCTTCAGCAATGGCTGTGCGACATCACCGGCTATGACGCGATCTCGCTGCAGCCGAATTCCGGCGCGCAGGGCGAATATGCCGGCCTGCTGGCGATCCGCGGCTATCACGCCGCGCGGCACGAGCCGCATCGCAATGTGTGCCTGATCCCCTCCTCCGCGCACGGCACCAATCCGGCCTCCGCCAGCATGGCCGGCATGGAGGTCGTGGTGGTGGCCTGCGACAAACGCGGCGACGTCGATGTCGATGATCTGCGCGCCAAGGCCGCAAAGCATGCGAACAATCTTGCTGCCGTGATGATCACCTATCCCTCAACGCACGGCGTGTTCGAGGAGCACATCCGCGAAATCTGCGACATCGTGCATGAGCATGGCGGACAGGTCTATCTCGACGGCGCCAACATGAACGCGCAGGTCGGGCTGTCACGGCCCGGCGATTACGGCGCCGATGTCAGCCATCTCAATCTGCACAAGACGTTCTGCATTCCGCATGGCGGCGGCGGCCCGGGCATGGGACCGATCGGGGTCAAGGCTCATCTCAAGCCATTCCTGCCAAATCACCTGGCAAATTGCCATCCCGTGACCGGCGGCGCGACAGCCACGGCGGTCGGGCCGGTATCGGCCGCACCCTTCGGCTCGGCGTCGATCCTGACCATTTCCTACATCTATATCCTGATGATGGGCGGCGAAGGGCTCGCCCGCGCCACCGAGATCGCGATCCTCAACGCCAACTACATCGCGAGCAAACTCGATCCGCATTTTCCGGTGCTGTATCGCAACGCCAGGGGGCGGGTCGCGCATGAATGCATCGTCGATCCGCGCCCGCTGAAGACCTCTTGCGGCGTCACGGTCGACGACATCGCCAAGCGGCTGATCGATTACGGCTTCCATGCGCCGACCATGAGCTTTCCGGTGCCGGGGACGCTGATGATCGAGCCGACCGAATCCGAATCCAGGGCCGAGCTTGATCGATTCTGCGATGCCATGATCGCGATCCGGCGAGAAATTTCCGAGATCGAATCCGGCCGCTGGAAGGTCGAGGCCTCGCCGCTGCGCCACGCCCCGCACACCGTGCACGACATCGCCGACGAGGCGTGGGCGCGCCCCTATACCCGCGCCGAGGGCTGTTTCCCGGCGGGCACCTCGCGGTCGGACAAATACTGGTGTCCGGTCGGGCGGGTCGACAATGTCTATGGCGATCGTAACCTGGTGTGCTCGTGTCCGCCGATCGAGGACTACGCGCAGGCGGCGGAGTGAACCTTCAGCCTGCCGAAGCCGCGGCAGAGCGCTCAAATCCATCGCAAGAAGATCAAACCAGGCCCCCGGCGTCGGCGCGCGATAAGCCTGCCAGGCGAGACTTGCGATTTCGAGATGCCCGTTCCGGATCTTGATGGCAGGTATCCGCCGGGCGGCCACTTCCTCCGACGGCTGATTGCCGATAGGAAAGTCGGCTTGCACCAAATTCAGCTTCGAAGCGACGCTTTGGTGCGGCCGAAAATAGTCGAGCAGCCAGATCAGGATCAGTTGCGCATTCGGCTCCGGATCGATCCAGAGCTCGATCGCATCAAAGGCTGCGCAGAATTCGACGAATCCAGAACCCTTCCTTTGCGCTTCCTCTATTGGCTTGCCGCGGAGATGGTCGAGCCAGTGCGAACCACGCGCCTCATCCGCTGCCGGGCGCGGCGCCAGCCATCGCTCCAGTTCGCCAGGCGATGGTAGCGGTCCCCAGACAAACCTTGGTTCAAGGGGAAGGACGCAATCCGCAAGCCGCGCGCCTTTCAGGGCTCCCGCACTGCTGTCACCGGACGTTAGAACCAGACGTCTCATTGCGCCGTTCACTCTACGATTCCGCTACGGCTTGATTAAAACCGGACCCAATCGCCACAGGCGATCGTTGGTCAGCCTGGTGCCGCCCCACCAGCGCTCGATCGGGTTGTGCCGGCTGAAATCTTCCTGGTGCGCGACAATCGCCCTGCCGAATTCAGTCAGGGATAGCCGGCTTCGGAGGTACGCAGAGTGACGATCGCGCAGATTTTCTCGGTCGAGCCTACGCAACTCGTCGTCGAGACCGGCCACGGCAGGACTTGGACCATGCGCGAGCGCATCCAGCAGATAACCGTGTTCCCACTCACCAAAGATGCGTGTCCCTCGCAGGTGACGAAGATGGAAAAGATCATTGGTCCGCTCATGTCCGCGCGCAATCATTTCGAGCATCCGCATTTCGGTGGCGCCAAGCCCTGTCGCGCTGGCGGGCAGCTCTTCAAGCAAATCAAGCAAGGCCGGCCTTAACTGCGGCAAAGCGCTTAGGTCCCTTCGGAGCAGATCAAAACAGGCTTCCGGCGTGGTCGCCCGATACGCCTGCCAGGCCGCGCTTGCCGTCTCAAGCTCATCGTCGGTGACGTCGACATCCGGTACTTGCAACCTGCCAAGTTCTTCCGGAGTCACCGTGGTCAGGTTGTGGTTGACAAGACGCAGCTTCAATTTGGCTACAGTCGCGGGACACGATCGAAAATAATCGAGCAGCCAAATTAGTTGCAATTGAGCATTCGGATCCGTGTCGAACCATAGTTCGACGGTCTCGTAGTGCCGGCAGAATTCGGCCAACTCCAGATCCCGATGGCTTTTATTTATGCTCTTTCCCCACCTGGCGGCGAAGTCCGACCAGTGAGTGCCTGGCGCGTCTCGATCCGAGCGCATGGCGAGATAGGTTGCAAGTTCGTCCGGAGACGGCAGTGGTCCCCATACAAAGCGAGATGTAAAAATAACCGCAAGGTCGGCGAAGTCCGAATGCATGAACGATGTGCCGGAACCGCTGGTCAGGATCAGAGGCTTCATGGTCCTCTCCGCTTTACGCAAAACAAAACGGGCGCCGGGAACGTCGGCAACTCAACGTCCTCAGCGCCCGCTTGTGTCAAAACTCGGAACCCGAGTTTCGGAAAAACTCAATCCTCCGCGGGCTGCTCGTCGCCTTCGGCGTCACGCTCCGGCGAGCCTGCAAGAATTTGCTCGGCGATCAGGCCGGAGTTCTGCCGGATCGCGGCCTCGATCTTGGCGGTCATGTCTGGGTTGGCTTTCAGGAACGCCTTTGAGTTCTCGCGGCCCTGACCGAGCCTCTGGCTGTCATAGGAGAACCAGGCGCCGGATTTCTCGACAATGCCGGCCTTGACGCCGAGATCGAGAATTTCGCCCATCTTGGAGACGCCCTCGCCATACATGATGTCGAATTCGACCTGCTTGAACGGCGGCGCCAGCTTGTTCTTCACCACCTTGACGCGGGTCTGGTTGCCGACCACCTCGTCGCGCTCCTTGATCGCGCCGATGCGGCGGATGTCGAGCCGGACCGAGGCATAGAACTTCAGCGCATTGCCGCCGGTGGTGGTTTCCGGCGAGCCATACATCACGCCGATCTTCATCCGGATCTGGTTGATGAAGATCACCATGGTGTTGGATTTGTTGATCGAGGCGGTGAGCTTGCGCAGCGCCTGGCTCATCAGCCGCGCCTGCAGGCCGGGCAATGCGTCGCCCATCTCGCCTTCGAGTTCGGCGCGCGGCACCAGGGCGGCAACCGAATCGACCACCAGCACGTCAACCGCGCCGGAGCGCACCAGGGTGTCGCAGATTTCCAGCGCCTGCTCGCCGGTGTCGGGCTGCGAGATCAGCAGCTCGTCGATGTTGACGCCGAGCTTGCGGGCATAGACCGGGTCGAGCGCGTGTTCGGCATCGATGAAGGCGCAGATGCCGCCCTTCTTCTGGCCCTCCGCCACGGTGTGGAGCGCCAAAGTGGTTTTGCCCGAGGATTCAGGGCCGTAAATTTCCACCACCCGGCCGCGCGGCAGACCGCCGACCCCGAGCGCGATGTCGAGCCCGAGCGAGCCCGAGGAAATGGTCTCGACATCCATCGAGCGGTCGTTCTTGCCGAGCTTCATCACCGAGCCCTTGCCGAACTGTCGCTCGATCTGGGAGAGCGCGGCGGACAGGGCCTTGGTCTTGTCCATGGAGGATCCTTCGACGATACGCAGGGCAGTGGCGGACATAGGTGGTGCTCCTTATGGCGGGGATTCGCGAGCGGGACAAACGGGCAGTGAAAATTGTTGAATCAGCAGCTGATGGAACAATGTACCCTATTTGTTCTCGGTTCGCAATATGTTCTTTTTTGAGTGGGGTACTTGGCCCCTTTCCATCCTGCCAGAGGGTCAGTGATCCCTTTTGGACCTACGTATACATCCCGAATTTCCGTGGCCCGCCAATGTCTTCATACTTTCCGGCATGCGTCACATTATTTTCAAATGCCCTCAGACTGGATTGAACGTGCAACATCGGCTCGCTGACAGCCCGGATGCTGCAGAAGATGCTTACGTGTCGGTCGTCTGCCAAGCCTGCACCAAACTTCATTTCATTCATAACTCAACCGGCAAACTGCTGGGCGAAGCAAAGAAGTAAGGCCGCCACTGAGGCGGCCTCTTTCATTCAGGTTTGACCCCTGGATTTCCAGACGTGATTCAGGGGTGCAGATGGATGCGCTGCCCAATCTCCTCACCGGTACCGGGGGGATGGGTACTGGCCCCTTTCCATCCCACCTGATGATTAGTGGTCCGTTTTTGTTTCAGGGGTGGTCAGTTTTGAACGTGACGCAGATCACCGCCGCCGGTCCTGGGTTGGCATATCCCTATCGTTACGGCCGGCGGGAATGGCCCTGCCCCCCCCCAACAACGAGGGAAATGCGATGACTGATTTTAACAGCGAAGTTTGTGAACTGACGGTGGAAGAACTGGAAGTGGTAAGTGGCGGCAAATCAAAATTCAGGTGCCCGATGCCGTGAAGGCCTGGGAAATTGCCAAGATCCTGGAAGAAAATCCCGGATTCTGAACAAGACCAACGCCGGCGCGTATGCCGCTGCGTTTAAGGCCGCCTCACCTGGCGGCCTTTTTGTGCGTCACGCGATATTTGGTACTGCCTGTTTCGACCCCCGGAAAAATCGCAGGGGCCTCGCCCGGACTGTCTCGGGCTTTTCGTTGAACCTTTGCACGAGCTTTGTTGACTAATATGCGCCGGGGGATTTCAGGGGCCCGGTGCCTGACCAACGCCGCCTAGCGATCATACTCCGCTAGGACGGCGTTGTGCTTTTCAGTTGTGCTTTTGAAAAGTGTTATCGACGCCGTATGGCTGGACGGAAAAGAACAGCCCAGCAAAGGCGCTTCGCCAAGAACGCCGCAGCAAGCACCCGCACCGGGCGCTCAGCCCTTTCCATTCAACAACTCGTAGTTCCTTTGGCTTCAGGAGCGGTCGCTTTAGCGGGCGGCGATGACGATAGGTGCCGGCGGATCGCTGCGCCAAGTCAGGTTCGGCAACGTCGCGGCCGCGCATAAAAACAAAATCATCGCAGCAGGAAGAACCACAAGTTCCTTGAACTCTGAGATCATAGCCCGGCTCCGCCTGTATCGGCTCCGGCTACTGTGCGGTCTTTATGGTTAATGCTTTGCTAATCGCAAAGCCGCCTCGGTTGGCGGCCTCGTTTCAGCGCAAACGGCTCCGACAAGGCAGCATCCCGATCTGGGAAGTTATCCCTTTGGAACGGCAATCGTTCCCGGCTCTTGACGATCCGGCACATGGTAGACTTGCAGCGCTACCTACCAATCAACTCGCCCCGCCCCCTGATCCCGTGATGGGGCGGGGTTCTTTCATTCACTTGACGGTCTGGCCCGGCTGCAGGCCGCCTGCCCTGGTCGGCGGATCTGCCGGATTGTCGAGTACAAACCTGTGCAGCACATAGTAGGTGCCCATGACCGTGAGAACGGTCGCCACGACCATGCCTGCGACAAACCCCGCGATCGATCGCCTGCTGAATTGCTGCGCCATGCTGCCCCATCCCGATCAGCGCCATTTAGCCAGCCGGGCTGGCGACGGCAATACCGGGCCCGGCGATGGCGCTGCCATATTGCGTGGCGCCCGGAGCATCGCGTCGGCGTCGCGTTCAGTTGAGGCCGGCTCGGCTCGCGTCCGCTCATCGTTGCGAAAGCTGCTTCCATCCGCAAGCACCGGCCGACGATCAAATCTCCGTGGCCGACCTGCGGGAACAAGATCTTAACCATATGTCGTGGCAAATGGACCTGTGTTGAGGTGCTTCCATGTCCCAAGCTCAAGACCTGATCGAACGAGCCCGCATGTTTGACGAACGTGCCGAAAAGGCTGCCGATCCAATTTCCCGTCAGCACTATCGGGAAATGGCGGCGCACTATCGGTCGCTGTCGGTCGAGCACCGAGAAAAGACAATACAGCCGGAAGGCGAACTGGCGCACTGAGATCAATTAAAGGTCGTTTTCGGCGCTCGAATTTCCCGGGCCGGGCGTTTTTCCGGTGGCAGTCCGCCTTTTTCCCGTATTCGAACGGCCAGAACCGTTGCTATGATCCGGGCCTCGGGGCTCCCTAAAGCGCCGTGCTGCTTCCTTGGAAGAAACCCGCTCGATGAACCCATCGGGCGGGTTTTTCGTTGGCCTCATAACCGAGGCAACACGATTTATTAACCATACCGATCCAGCCTGCGCTGGTGCGAATGTGAATCAAGCCGTCATCAGCAGAACACTGGTGGCGGCCATCTTTTTTCGGCCGCCTGATGTGAAGCGCTGGTGAGTTCCAACGCCGAGCAGCGTGCATCGCATCACCACATGCATGATCAGGCGTCGCTCGAAGCTGAGCCTCCTGGCGAACGCAATTCAGGTGGGCGTGAAATCCGGCAGAGCAACACGCGCAGTCGCCGAAAAGAAACGGCCCCAGCGCGGGGGAGCCGGGGCCGTCATAGTCGGGGTTACCTATGCCGAGGGGGTCGGCATGCACCGTGTCAACGCGACGGCGAGCAAATCGTTCCCGTCACGTCACGGTGATCCCGGACCGGAACCCGCACCCGCCGGCACATTCCGCTACGCGAGCGGGACGTTCTGATCGGCGTCTTCCGACGCCACAAAACCCTGCCGCAGCTCTGTGGCGCTCACGAAGCGGGCGCCGATCAACTCGCCCCGGCGCCAGCTCAGCGAGCAGACCCGAAGGACTTCGCCGCCCGCGGTGAATGCGAGGCCTTGCCGGACGGACGTCTTCGTTTGCCCCGAGGTCACCCTCTCAACTCTTGAAAGAGCTGATCTCATCGCCAAACCGTTCACGCCTTGACGGTCAAACAAAGCGACACGATCGCAGCCGACGTCACGCTAGTCGGCGCTGTGCAATCGCCGCATGGTGAATTCGATATCGCCGCCCGGCAATTCGCGCCAGCTTTCAACTGCGCTCATATAGGCGGCCTTGGGATAGCGGGTAAGAAAATCGCGCGCCTTGGTCCGCGCCTTCTCACGCGGCAGCGTGAAGGTCTCGCGCAGATAGCCATCGTCCTGCTTCCGCCGGCCGGCCATCCGGTCTGCAAGATCGCGCGGGCGCAAGGCCATGTCGCAACTCCGGTACACATGACGACCGGTCCAATATAGTGCTTGCGCGAACTATTCCGAGTCCGCTGTCGCTCGACCTGCGCAGCAAAGCTCATGGCCCGCCTGGCCGGCCTGATCCTTCAGGTCGGCGGCAACAACGCTGATATTCGCTGTGTTTCAGTCTAAGTCGGTACCGGTCTTGGTCCGCGGTTTTACCGTGGCAGCCGTCTTGGAATTGGCACTGGAGACCTTGGCAGCCGAGGCCTTGGGCGCGGAGGTCTTGGGAGCCGAGGTCTTGGGAGCCGAGGCCTTGGCGGCATCCCCGCTGCGCACATTGCCCCATGGGTCGGCAGGCGCCTTGGCGTCCGGTATTTTCCTCAGCAATTCCTTGTAGGCCTTGTCCCGCGCGTCCTCGGCTGCTTTTTGTGCTGGCGACTTGGAGGGCCCATCCATCATCAAATTCAGGGCAGGCGCTTGCGCGTAGGCCGGCCCGGTCAGCAGCGCGATAGCAGCCGCGATACGGAAGATTTTCATGGGATGCTCCCCTTATTTTCCGACCTGTACCACCGCAGCAACCACGACGCCAAGCGCGTCCGGCGTGCGCTACAAGCCGTCAGACTTGCAGGATTTCGGCGAATGCAGCCAATCGTCCCAAATCGGACCGCATTTCGTGCACCCGCTGAGCGCTAGACCCATGGCGACCAGGCCAAGGATCAGTGCCAATCGCCTGAACATGATACCCTACTCCCACACGCCCCACCATATCGCCCCAAGTCAGGCATTTTCAAGCCGCAGCGCCCATGTCTAAATGTGTCCAGCAACCAATGCCGGGCGAGGAACCATCATTCATGCAATCCCAACCACAGGCCGCGAAATTCGATATCGAGGAAGCGAGGCGCGTCCTCGGAAACGTAATCGCGCCCTGGGTGCAGGACCTCGGGCTGTCGATCGGCCACGTCGAATGCGCGCCGCCGCCAGATGCCTCTCCCGACTGGCAGCCGGGCGCGATCCTTCGCATGGCCTTCTCCGACCGATTGTGCCGGTCCGGGGGCATCGTCTGCGGCCAGGCGCTGATGGCGCTCGCCGATACCTCGATGGTGATCGCCATTATGACGGCCAATCGCGGCTACCGGCCGATGACGACGGTCGATCAAACCACGCATTTCATGCGGGCGGCGACGGCGACGGATGTACTGGCAGATGCGCGGGTGGTCCGGCTCGGGCGCACCATGAGTTTTGGCCGCGTCACGCTGTCCAGCGCCACCGACAACAAGCCGGTGGCGATGGTGACAAGCGCGTTTGCGATGCTGTGAGGCCACGCCGCCGGCTCGGCAACCTATCGTCGCAAGCCAATGACACCCGGCGTTTTGGCGTCACAATGGCTGCGTCATGGTCAGGACCGGCATCGGCGTCTCCAGTCCGCGCAACAGATGCTCGCCGAGCGGCTGCCAGACGGCCGCCGTTGCTCGCGCAAAAGGGCCGGTGGCGAGCAGCGGGTAGCCAAGACTTTTCGTCAGGTCCTGAACGCGAACGACTTCGTTGACGGCCGACCCCACCAGCGTGAACTGCAATCGCTCGGGCACGCCGACATTGCCGTAGATAACCTGACCCAGATGGAGCGAAATGCCGAAATCGAATGCCACATTATTTGGTACCGGTTGCGACGTGTTGAGCCGCCGGCGCGCTTCGCTGGCCGCGGCAAGCGCCCGGCCGCACGCCTCGCCGGGCGCGCCCTCAAACCGGAACAGGCCAAGCACCGCATCGCCGATCAGCGAGACCACCTCACCGCCGTGGTCGAGCACCGAGGCCGCGGTCATCTCGAAATAGCGGCCCAATAGCTGCAGGAAGGCTTCGGCGGAGAGCCGGTCCGCAAGTTCCGTCGATTGGCGCAGATCGCTGTACCACAATGCGGCGGTGATCTTTTCGCCATCGCCGCGGCAAATCAAGCCGTTGAGCACAGCCTGGCCCGCGCGCTTGCCGAGATAGGCATGGGCGATGTTCTGCGCGACGTTGCGCTCGATCCTCGACTTCATCGCGATGCTGAGTTCGCGGGTAATACGCTGCAGTTCCAGGATCTCCTGGTCGGTGAAGCCGGTGACCCGGTCGCCGAGCCATGAGCAGAGCACGCCGTTGTCGCCGGCGGGATCGAAGCCGATCGCGAATACAACATAGTCGGTGCCACCCGAGGCGCGAAATTCCTCAAGTACCTCAAAGTCCATCAGCGCCGTCTCGCCGGTCAGCCGGCGCCGCAGCACCGGAAGCCGATGGATCATGGAATGGCCGAGGGGACTGCGCAGGAAATCATCCTGGCCGCTCTGATCCGGACGAAAGTATTCGACAGCGACGCCTTTCTCCGCCGTCCAATCCATCGCACTGGCATTGTAGAGCGGATGCAGCACCCGGAACGCCACGTGACCGCGCAAAATCGGTATGCCCACGCCGCGCAGGCGCTGGCACAGCTCGCCATAAAGGTTGGCGGGCTCGGTATCGCGCAGCGCTTCGTCAGCCAGCCACTCGACGATGCCGCGGCCCAAGACCGTTGTTACCTGCTCGTCCATGCTGGAGACCTTATCGGAGATTCCACGAATGGCTAGCCGCATTGCCGGACGGCGGCGTGCTACGCCAGTCACTTGGCGAGATCGACCAGGATACCGAAACGCAAATATGGTAGCGTTGCGCTGAAATCCGCTCGAACGCCTGCCCGCAATGCCGCTAAAGACGGAACTGAGATGCCCGCCGGCTTTGTTCAGACTTATCGCGCCTTCGCCTTCAATAACGCCTGGGCGAACTATCGACTACTAACGGCTTGCGCAAGCCTGAGCCAGGAGGAATTTGAAGCGAAGCGGACGGGCTTTTTCCCCAGCCTGCAGATGACTTTGAACCACATTTACGTCATCGACTTGTTCTACGTCGACGCGCTTGAGGGTGGATGGCTCGGGCCAAAAGCCTGGGAGAACCAGGTTCCATGTCCGTCACTTGCCGAACTCAAGCGTGCTCAGGCCGAAATCGACAAGCGCTTGATCGCTGTATGCGATGCGCTGACGCCAGCCCTGCTTGGCGACATCGTGCGGGTCAATCGCGACACGCAGGTTCAGACCGAACGGCGCGACCGCCTGCTCATGCATCTCTTCCAGCACCAGATCCACCATCGGGGGCAGGCACACGCCATGCTTTCCGCAACAGCCCTCGAACCGCCTCAACTCGACGAGTTCTTTTCGATCGCAGAAGCACCGTTGAGATCCATCGAGTTCGACGAACTGGGTTGGACCGAAGAAACGGTGTGGGGACCGCCCTAGCTCGGCAACCTTGCGCGGCGGCGCCAACGCCACAGCGCGATCACCGCAATCAGCGCGATCGCAAGGATAACGACCTTGCTCCAGAACCGCCCGCCCGGCCGGTCGACCGTGCGCGACCACAGCGAGGGCGCCTCGCCCTGGCGCGCCAGACGAAAAGCCACCATGCTTTCGCCGATCGTGGTGCCGGCCTCGGAATGACCGCCGGCGGCGATCGCCACATATTGCTCGCCGTTCCAGAGATACGTCATCGGATTGGCAACGCCGGGCACCGGCAGCCGGCCCTGCCAAAGCTCGGCGCCGGTTCTGGCATCGAAGGCGCGCAGATAGGCGTCCATCGCGCCGGTGAAGACGAGACCGCCGGCCGTGATCACGACACCGTTGACCAGCGGCATGCCCCGACTTGAAAGCCATTCCGAGCGGCGCCTTGTCCTCGGTCGTGCCCACCGGGGACTGCCAGAGAATTTTCCCCGCCTTGAGGTCGACCGCGACCATCGCGCCCCATGGCGGCTTGTTGCACGGCATGCCCAAAGGAGACATCGCAAGCGTGCGCGTCATCGCAAAGGGCGCACCCTGCTGCACCCCTAATTCGGTGCCGGGCGGAGGCTTGAAGCCTTCCGCATCGGCGCGCGGAATCAGACTGACGATATGCACCGCGCGACTGGTGTTGGCGTAGAGGATCTGGTTGACCGGATCAAACGCCGCACCGCCCCAGTTCACGCCGCCTCCGGTCATTGGAAAGATCGGCGTTCCCTGCGTCGAGGGCGGTGTATAGAGGCCTTCATTCCGCAGCGCTGCGAGGCGTTTCTCGCAAGCGGAGCTGCGGAAAATCGGAAACGGCCTGAAGACGTCGGTCGCCGAAATCTGCTGCGGCACCAGCGCCGGCACGTGGGTGGGAAACGGCTGCGTCGGCGAAAGTTGCTCGCCTTCCACGGCCCCTTGCGGCACGCTGCGCTCCTCGACCGGCCATATCGGCTTGCCGGTGTCGCGGTCGAGCACGAAGACAAAGCCCTGCTTGGTCGGCTGAATGACGACGTCGCGCATTCCCGCACCGGTGTCGATGCGCGCCAGCGTCGGCTGCGCCGGCAGGTCGTAATCCCAGACGTCGTGATGGGTGGTCTGGAACGACCACACCAGCTCTCCGGTCTCGGTGCGCAGCGCGACCACCGAATTGGCGTGCTCGTCATTGCCGGGCCGCTTGCCGCCCCAGAAATCCGGGCTCGGCGACGAGGTCGGCAGGAACAGCAATCCACGCTCTTCGTCGGACGACATCGGCGCCCAGACGTTGGCTGTGCCCGCGACAATGCCGTCGTGAACGAGCGGATCCCAGCTCCAGCGCGGACGCCCGCTTCGCGCATCGAAGGCGCGCACCGCGCCGGATGGCGCATCGACGCGGACGTTGTCCGAGATCGAGGAGCCGACAACGACGACGCCGCGGCTCACCACCGGAGCCGACGTGATCTGGAATTCGCCGGGCCACACCAGCGGCTTGCCGACATCGATCTTGACCTCGCCACCGGCACCGAAATCGGCGCAGGGAATCCCGGTCCTGGCGTCGAGCGCGATCACGCGGGCATCGTTGGTGCCCATGAAAATCCGCGCTCGGCAGGCGGCACCTTCGGCGGCCCGATCGTCGACCCAGTGGGCGACGCCGCGGCAGATTAAAGCGATTTGCAGGGCGCTGGCTGGTGCTGATCCTCGGGTCGTATCGCCACTTCTGCGCGCCGGTACCGGGATCGACCGCGATGACTTCGTTGAAGGGCGAACAGAAGATCAGACTGTTCTCGACAAACAGCGGTGTTGCCTCGAATTTCGTGCGTGCCATCGCCGCCGGCGGACGGGCCTCGAGATCTCCGGTACGAAACTCCCAGGCGCGGACGAGATTGCCGACATTGGCCGGCGTGATCTGGGCCAGAGGTGAAAACCGCGTCCCGCCGCGATCTCCGCCCCAATGCTCCCAGGCCAGCGCCGGCGCCGCGACGAACAAGATGACGGCGAGCAGGCCCGGAAGATATCGCAGCGGCCATCGCGTCGATGCGGTCACCTCACGGCTGGCTGAATTTCGCGGCGGTCCGCTGGGACGTTCCCGTTCAGCGCCCGCCTCTTCCGCCGTAGCCTCCCCCGCCCATGCCTCCCCCGCTGAAGCCTCCGCCTCCACCTCCGAATCCTCCGATGCCTATTCCAAGACCGATGGACGGCCCAGGTGCGGGCTCATAATAGTCGGGAGGGGCCTGCCGGCGATAGACCACATCATCGCTATCGCCGTCGTCACGCCAGTGGCCGCGCGGCGGACGCGAACTGGCGCGTTTTGGCGGCAGTTTGGGTTCGGCGTGCTTCTTGGGCGGCGGCTCAGGTTCGGCGTGCTTCTTGGGCGCCAGATCGACTTTCTTCAGCGGCACCGATGGCGCACCGCCGCAAGGACAGACCGGGGCGGCGAGCGCGGCGTTCGTCACTGGCGCGACGATGGCCGCGACGCCGGCTGCCGTGTTCGGGCGGTTGCGCAGCCGATCCTCAAGCTTGCGCGCCGTCGCGGCGAGATCGCTGTCGGCGTATTGGTCCAGGAATGCACGATACGCCGCCGCCGTATTGGCAATCACGGCCTCATTCCACGCAACCATCTTGTGGTGGCGATCGAGCCATTCGCGGGCCTGCGGGCTGAACGGCGGTTGCGCGAACAGTCCGACAAAAGCCTCATAGGCTTCGTCCGTGCCGGCGGCCACGATCATTTCATTGGCCACCTCGACCGGCTTGCCCTGCAGTTCACGGCGCCATTCATCGACGCTGCGCTTGGCGGCAGGCTGCTCGGGAACTACCGCGCCCTGAGCGGGAAAGAACCTGAATTCATCGGTCAGCGAGGAACTGTCCCAGGGGGTCTGACGCCCTTCGGTCGCCTTGTTGACCGATACGCGCACGCGTTTGAAGGTGTCTTCAATCGAAAGCCCCGGCTCCTTGGCCGCCAAAAGCAACGCCGAGGTGTAAGGACTGTCGGCGCCGCTACCGTCCTCCGCCTCCGCGCCTGGCGAGGTCGAAAACGACACGAACGTGCCGGGCGCGCCGATCTTGGCATCGACGATGGCCAGCCCGTGGCCGGCGCTCTGATTGATGGCGGGGAACGGGTTGTTGCGGCAGGCATCGAGCAGCACGATCCGCATCTTGCTCGGCACCGAGGTCAATGTATTCAGGACGTCATTGAGACGCACGGCCTGCAGCGGAATGTCGGCTTCCCGCTTCGGATCAACGTCCACGGGCACCAGAAAATTCTCGCCATCGATCTGCAGGCCATGACCTGCATAGAAGACCAGCGCAATGGTATCGGGGCCTTTCGACGCCACCTCGGCCGCGAAGTCGCCGATTTTTTCGCGCATCTCGCTCTGCGAGAGATCGGCAGCGCTGAGTACCTCGAAACCGGCTTCGCTCAGCAATTGGGACATGGCCTTGGCGTCGTTGGCCGGATTGGGGAGCGCGACCACCGCGCGGTAGTTCGACTGGCCGATCACAAGCGCGATACGATTTTCGGCAAACGCCGCCTGCGCTCCCCACAATATTCCAGCGGTCAGAAGCACAGTGTGAAGGACAGGACGGAACATGCGGCAACCTCCGGGCTCGCCAATAGGTCAAGGGATTCCGGAGGGAGGTTCAAGCCCGGATTGCGGAACTTCGAGTTCAGTCCCTTGAGGCTTGTTCTATTTTGGCTTCTTCGCAGGGTCCGCAGGCCGCGCGACACCCCACGGATCATACTTCTCCTTGGGTTCCGGTATCCTTTCGAGCGCGGCCTTGTAGGCCTTTTCGTCGACCTTTTTCGGCTGATCGGTCTTGGCATCGGCGTCGCTTTTTCCGTGCTTACCCATCTGGGCATGCGCCGGCATCGCGATCAAAGCCAGCATCGCGACTGCCATCATCAAGGTCTTCATCGCCTGTCTCCCTGCCAACCCGGCTCTAAACTTACCGTGCAACCAGATGATGGCAAATCCCGGATCGTTCCCCAGGAGTACGATACCGGTTTGTGCCGCCTGTTTCGGCAATTGTTATCGATTGTTAATGACTTAAGGCCGCGAATTGGCCGCGATCCCGCGTCATTTCAGCCGGTTCGGGATATGGTCGGCGGATGCAGCGGGGCATTATTTTCATCGCGTTGATGACTGGCGGGGCGCTGGCGCTGGCCGGTTGCGGCATTGCCGACAGCCACTCGACGGCGCCGGAATTCATGCGCGTCAAGACCGCCGACCCGCCGCCGCCC
Organism: uncultured Pseudomonadota bacterium; assembly: GCA_963729395.1. GTDB lineage: Bacteria > Pseudomonadota > Alphaproteobacteria > Rhizobiales > Xanthobacteraceae > Bradyrhizobium. Next base: position 48,048 of record CAVSOS010000024.1, read on the forward strand.
GAACCGGCCCCCGATGTCAAGCAACTGGTTCGCACCAACCTGAATTCGGTGTTCGTCGCCACGTCCTACCCGCAAAACGTGCGGGTCTCGCCTGCGCATCGCGACCTCCGTGGATCGGGTTGGACCGCATGCGTGCGGGCCGAACTCACCAACGCCATGGGCAGGCCGCTGGGCACCGAAACCTATCGCATCACGATCACCGGCGGCGTGATCCTGGATCGCCAGCGCATCGACGCCAATGACAATTGCGTGTCGGAGACCTACCAGCCGATATAGCCGCATCAGCGCTTCCTGCCGGCGGCAACAAGCGGTTTGACGCCGTCCACGGGGGGCGAATGATCAACGCCCGGTTAACATTACCGCTCAAATTGAACCGCAAATCCAACGCTATTTTCCAATCTTTACGCTAGCGTTTTCTCAGGTACGCAATGGAGGAAGCGCTGCTGCACGCACGCCTCCACGATCCATCGCGAACGGGGAAGCGGGGACGTGGTCGAGATTGCGAATTCGGCGGTGGTTGGTCGCACATCTCTCAAAAGAGATGTCGTCGGCACGCGCCCGCAGGGCGGCGCCGCTTCGCCCGACGGCGATGCGTTCGCAGCCCTCACGGCAGTCGCCGCGAGCCGGTGGCGTGAGCTTGCCGAACGCGCCGTCGAGCCCAACGGCTATTATTTGCCCGGCTGGGAATTGGCGGTGAACGCTTCCGCGCAGGGCCGCACCGGCGTCTCCGCGCTCAGCGCCTGGAGCAGTAATTCTTCCACACCGGACGGCACGGCGCGCCTGATCGGCCTGATGCCTGCGATTTCGCTGTGGCGCGCCTGCAGGATCCCCCTGCCCGCGCTGGCAAACGCCGATCCCTATGGCACGCTCGGCACGCCGCTGCTCGATCGCGATGCCGCGAACGATGCCGTCACAGGCCTGTTGGCGCAGGCGCGGCAAGTTGGCGCCCGCGCGCTGATCCTGCGCAGTGTCGCGCTGGACGGTGCCGCCATGAAAGCCGTTACGCAAGTCTTGGCACGAGCCGGCTTGCGTCCGCGGGTACTGCAATCCCGGGTCCGCGCCTGCCTCGATGCGACACGCGATCCCGATGTGCTGCTGCGTGACGCATTGGGCGCGAAAAAATTGAAGGAATTGCGCCGCCAGCGCCACCGCCTGGCCGAGCACGGCGCCGTGCATTTCGATGTGGCGCGGACACCCGAAGACGTCGCCTGCGCGATCGAGACCTTCCTGACGCTCGAAGCCAGCGGCTGGAAAGGCCGGCGCGGCACTGCGCTCGTGCAGCACGACGGCGATGCCAGCTTCGTGCGGCGTGCCACCATAGCGCTCGCCGAAGTCAGTCAATGCGAGATCGTCAGCCTGTGGGCCGGTGATACCCCGGTCGCGGCGGGAATCGTATTGCGGCATCAGGATCGCGCGTTCTATTTCAAGCTCGGCATCGACGAACGCTTCGCAAAACTTTCGCCCGGCGTGCAGTTGACGCTCGATCTGACCCGGCATCTCTGTGCCGATCCGGCAATCGCGAGCGCCAATTCCACCGCGGACGCCGATCATCCGATGATCAATCCGATCTGGCGCGGGCGCTTTGCGATCGGCGACGTGTTGATTCCGCTGCGGCGGGGCGATCCCGTCGTCCCGCTGATCCATGCAGCGCTGACATTGTGGCGCGTCGCCCGTAAATCAGCCCGCAGCTTGCTGCATCTGATCCGCAAAAGATGAACCTATTGCCGTCTTACTCCGCCGCTTGCGCGTTCACTTCCGCCGACACCTGGCGGATGGCGCGCGCCAGCTGATCGGGTGGCTGCGCGCCGGACACCGCATATTTCTGCGCAAACACGTAAGTCGGCACGCCGGAGATGCCCTTGTCGGCAGCCTCCTGCGCCTGCGCCGAGATCCGTTCCACATCTTCATCGGTGGCCAGACGCCGCCGCACGTCGTCGGCATCGAGCCCGCAATCGGCGGCCGCCTGCACCAGCACGTCGATGTCGGTGAGATCGCCGCCGTCGCGGAAATACAATTCCATCAGCCGCTGTTTCATTTCAGCGGATTTGCCTTTGGCTTCGGCCCAGTGAATCAGCCGGTGGCAATCGATGGTGTTGGGCTGGCGTTTGACGAGGTCGGGCCGGTACGACAGGCCCTCTTCGCCGGCGGCCGCGACCACGCGGCCGGCAATGCCCTTATAGGCTTCGACCGATCCGAATTTCGCGGTGAGATATTCGTCGCGGCCGATCCCCTCGCGCGGCACCCAGGGATTGAGAAAGAACGGCCGCCAGTGGACCTCGACCGGAACATCCGGCACCAGCGCCAGCGCATTCTCGATCCGGCGCTTGCCGATGTAGCACCACGGGCACACCACATCGGACACGATATCGATCTTAAGCGGCTTGAGCGTGCTCATCGGGGCGTCCTCCTTGGGCAAGTCCGAGAGATAGGCCGTGATCGGGTGCCGGGCAAGGGCGCGCGATCGGCAAAATGGATACCATCATTCCCCGATATGCACGGATGCTGCTCCACAACGGGCCGTCATACCCCACGCATGCGGGGTATCCAGTACGCCGCGAACTTTCGCTTTTATCACGGACGCCTAGGAATACTGGATCGCTCGCTTTCGCTGATGATGACGACCGAGAGTGTGGCGTGCTCGTATTCATCAAACATGTCTCCACATTCTCGCAGCGCGAAGCGCCCGAGCTGTGCAGGAACGTCTGCCCTCGAAAGAACGAGAGGGCGCAGGGAAAGCCGGGCGCGCGTTCGCACCCGCAGCCGCGTGCGCAGTGGTAGAAAGCACACGCGTTAGTCACCACAGGTTCACCGGAACACCCGGCCTTCCCTGCGCAATGGTTTTAACGGTTTCCTTCGTGCTCTCGCCGGTGACCGGGCTTGATTGCCACCGTCGCTCTCGCGAATTCCTTCGCCAAGAACTTGACGCCAGCGTCGGGGCGTCACGACCACACGACTTCGCCGTCCGCGCGCAATGTCATTCGTCCTTTGACATGCCGCGTCCACCGCATCCCGCGCCCAACGTCCGTGACGATCGCGATACGCCCCTGAGTGGGGCGGGATGGCAATAGATGTAGAAGTGATTTGGGTCCGAAGAACACCAAAATCTTTTTGCGAGAAGGGCTGGACAGGCAGATCGTGATTTGCCCGTCAGGCACAATCAGTTTGTGAGGCCGAAGTATTCCTGTCCATCGTCGCCCTTCGCCGAAGTACAATTGCGCACCAGGTACACAGTGCGCAGGTTCGGGATGCTTAGTCTCTGCGCCGCTGACATCCGGATAGAATTGCGGCGCCTCGCGGTGATCGAACCGGCCGTAATCCGCTTTGAAGCGCACTCAAGCGGACATCGCGCCATGTACGAAAAGTGCCCAACGTGCGACATTGCAGCTTCGCTTGAATCGGTCACTGGGCCGATGGCTTGATCGCCCGACGCAGATTGAGAATGAGTTCCGCCAACCCCCGATCGTCAGGCGCGATGACGGCAAGCCGCTCCGCGTAAACGAGCGTGGCTTCCGTATCCCCCGCGATCCGGCTGAACGAGAGGAGCGCCTGAAGAAGTTCACGATCGTTGGGGTGGTTCTTCAAGCCTTCTTTCAGCACCGTCATGGCTTCATCCCGCAGGCCGGCGGAATGCAGCGCAACCGCATAGACATATTGATACCGCGCCTCGCCCGGCTCAAGTTCGACCGCGCGCCGAAATTCCGAAAGCGCCGCCTCCGGCTTCCTGAGTCTGGTCAGCACCAGGCCTAGCGCATGATGCACCGCAGCCGCGCGCGGCGAGACCGCCATCGCGGCGCGAAGCACGGCTTCCCCGTCGCCGTCCCGGCCAAGTTGCCGATAGAGGTCAGCCAGATTGATTGACGCCGCGACATATTGCGGGCTGAGCTGCAGCGCCGCTTTGTATTCGGTCTCGGCTTCGATTGGCCGTCCGCGCCGGGCGAGAAAACTTCCCCAATGTGGTGCGGGCTTCCGGCCGGTCGGCGTTGGCGCGTTGCGCGGCGACAAACTCGGCTGCCGCACGCTCAAAGCTGCTCACGATCGGGCGGAGGCTGGCTTGCGGTCGGAACTGCCGCGAGCAGCGACGCTGCCCTGATCCGCACGCCGCGCACCGGATCGGACAGAAGCGGCGACGCAAAGGGCCAGATCTGACCGGCGGGCACGTTTTCCAGCATGTCGAGCGCGCCTATCCGTACCAAGGGATCGGGGTCGGACAGTCCGCTGCGAGCAATGTTGATGTTTGCGGGGGAAATGCGGGGCGCAAGTTCGGCAAGCGCAGCTCGCGCGCGCAACGGCCGGCGCATCGCGATCCGCCGCGACGACGGCAAGCAGCGCGGCTGCATCGGCTTGATCTGCGCGCGAAGCATGGAACGCTGCCGCATAGGTCTGAAAGCCCTTCCGGTCAGCGCCAAACCATTGCTCGACCGCGTCAGCAGCCCATTGCGAGGGCTTGTCGCCATGGCAATCGTTGCAGGCGTTCGGCGTACCGAGCTGGTCGGAAAGATCGGGCCTCGGAACACGAAAGCTGTGGTCGTGGCGAGGGTCGACGACCATGTAGGTACGCGACCGGCATGTGGCACGAAATGCAGGTTGGCGACGGATCGACCCCGGCGTGGTGGCGATGGCTGGCGTCGGCATATTTGTCGGAGGCATGGCATTGCAGGCAGACGCCTTCGCCGGAGGCCCTGAGTTTCGAACTGTGCGGCTCGTGGCAATCGCTGCAGGTGACGCCCGGCGGCAAACATCCTGCTCTGCTTGAACGGCGTATAGTTATAAGGCTCTTCCACGTCGCGGATCTGGCCGTCAGCGTGATAGGTATTGCGCGCCAGCGGTTCGACAACATGCGTTTGCGACAGCCACTGACCCGGGCACCCAGTCCTCATGGAACCCGGCGCGGCGGGCGTGGCACAACCGCAGGTTTCGACCTCCTTTCGTAATGTAGCCGGCGCCATGCTGCGTCGCGCCGTCCCGGTTTGCGGATCGATCGGCCAGGTGACGTTGCGACGCTCATCGAAATTGACGAGCAGTCCCTTGCTTTGATCCTCGCGCTTGCCGAACGGCCACCAGCTCTGCTGGTCACGAGCCCAGGCCGTGTGACGGGAGCCCTGTCCGTGACAGGCCTCGCAACCCACGCTGATTTCGGACCAGGTCGTAGCGAAGCGATCGGTCTTGGCGTCATAATTCTTGCGCAGGCCGGTCGAGTGGCACTCCGCGCACATGAAGTTCCAGTTCTGGTTCAATTTCGTCCAGTGCAAGATATCGTCGTGCTTGATCTCTTCATCGGGATAGATATGAAACCAGCGCTGGCCGCCCTTGTCCTGCGGCCGGCTGTCCCAGGCCAACGACAATGCCTGAATACGTCCATCGGGAAATTCAACGAGGTATTGCTGCAGCGGATCGACGCCAAAAGTGTACTTCATTTCAAACACGGCAAGGCTGCCGTCAGGGCCGTCGGTCTCGACGAGAAATTTCCCGTTTTTGCGGAAGAAGCGCGAATGCAAGCCATAATAGTCGAAGCTTGCGCCGTTGAAATTGCCTAGCACGGTCTTGTCGGTTGCGTGCTGCATCGCGGCCTTGTGCTGCGAGGCATTCCACAAGCTTGCTTCCGCCTGATGGCAGCCAGAGCAGGTCTCGCTGCCGACGAAGCCCGCGGCGGCGGTGTCCGGCACTCCCGCGGCGCCGCCGTCGCGGAGCTGAAACCCGAAACCGGCGGCGACGACGATCAGCGTTGCGATGGTTGCCGCGATCCAGAGCCGGCGCGACGATGGACCGGTTCTGGATTGGCGGGGGGATGATCGTCGCGATGCAGCCCTGACGCCGAAGTTTCGCCGCTTGCGTGCCAACCGCTTGATCCTCTGTGCCGTGTTCGGCCGACCGCGACCAACCGGCGATGATCTCTAACCTGGATCCGCATCGGCGAACAGCTCGCCACACGGCCATCGGGTTGAGCTGGATCGACCGACGTGCTGTCCAGTACGGTATCATGACCATCTTCCAATTTAGAGAATGGTGATGAAACTCGTGGCGTTGCTGGCCGCCTTTTTGCACGTTGTGCGCTCCTGCGATCGCCCAGAGCGAATGCCGGTTGATCTCGAAGGCCGGCGACCGCCTCGCTTGTTACGACAAGGCGAACCCGCCCGCCGCCATCGGCAAGTCAACCGCGACCGCCCCGGCTCCCGCCGCAGGTCCAGACCAGGCCGGCGATCCCCTCAGCGTGGAAAACGCTCGTCTGGACGCCAAGATAAAAATATCTGCCGCGGCTGCTGAACGAAGCCGTATCGGTCTTGTCGTGGTCGGCGAAGGGTCGGCTGTGCCGTTCGGATGCAACAGCCGGAGAGAACCATGGAAGGCAGTCCATCCAAAATCTCTGTCCGGGAAAAGCTCGTCCGTGAATTTCGCGAATTAAGCATCGTCACGTCCTATCTCTTCCTCTGCTTCGTCGCGGAGCTGCAATTGAAGGCCTCGGTTCTCCTCGCGCAACAGACGCTGCTGGCGCCGCTCGGCATCGCCGCGGTCAAGGCCGTGATCTGCGCCAAGTTCGCGCTGCCGGATGTGCACTTCGGCATATCCATTCAGTACCGAAATCAATCCTTGAGGCGTATCACACCAAATGCCCAGTCCCGCCCAAGACCGCGAATGAGTGCCTGGTTGATCCAGACCATCGCGAAGGGTTCGAGGATGCGAGCCTGTTTGAGTGCCCCGGCATCGAGCGCTTCAAACCCAAGTTCGCTGACAAGCGGGGAAACGGTCGATTTGGCACTTTCATCATCTCCGGCCAGGAACATCACGGGGCGCGTCTCGAAACGGGCCCCTGCCGTCATCATTTCCGCTCCAACCTGATTGAATGTCTTGACGACCCTTGCGCCGGGAAGCCAAGAGGCCACGGCCTCTCCACCCGACGTGGTGTATCCACGCTCAAGCCCGAGTACGCCATCCTTCATCGCAAGCGGATTCATGCAGTCCATGACGACCTTGCCCTTGAGGTCGCCCAGCGACTTGACGGCATTTTCGGCAACGCTCCATGGCAATGCCAGAACCACGACATCGCCTTCTCTTGCCGCATCTCCTGGCGATGCCGCCGTTGCGCCGATTTGCGCGCACAACGCCTTCACGTCGGGCTTGTTCGGATCCCGAACGCCAAAGATGATGCTGTGACCTGCCTTGGCCCAACCGGTGCCAAGCGCCCTGCCGACATTTCCTGCTCCGATCACTGAGATTTTCATGCTCACAGCCTGTTGTGTGAACACTCCACCGGCTAAAGCCGGTGGCTTCAGATTACGGCTTAAAGCCGGATTGGTCCGCCCGTTGGCGGACTCTGATGATGGATGCGCATCAAGTTACCTTGAAATCATCGTCCGGTTCTGGCGCTGTCTGGTTCTTGATATATTCGGCCCATACCTCATCGGTAACGTTTCCGCTGCTGGCGACCCAATATCCTCTGCCCCATAAGTGCTGGCCCCAATAACGCTTGCGCAACACGCCGAACTCGCTCAGCAATTTATGGGAGCTCCGCCCCTTCAGATACTGCACAGCACGTGACACAGACAAACTCGGAGGAATCGACAGAAGCATATGCACGTGGTCTCGATTTATCGCTCCGGCATGAATGATCATCTCGTGAGCACGTGCCGTCTCACGAAGCAATTCCCGACATCGATCCCCGACGTCACCGCCGAGAACCGCAAAACGATATTTCGTCGCCCAGACCACGTGATACTTGCAGTCCCAGACCGTGTGGCTACCGCGCTTGTACCCTTCCATCCTCCCAGTCTACGCTGCAAAATGCCGCTGTCCCAAGCCGCCTAAAGGCGTGGGATTTACTGATCCCCTATCGGGGACTTTAAATATCGACATGAGCCGACAGATCGTCCCGTGTCCGTTCCGGGTTAAACTCGGCCCATGCCGTACTATTCAGCGCGCGGGGAATTCCCGCTGCTCGCCCCGCTCGAGTGAGATGAATGATCGCTAAAGTCGCGATCTCGGGCAGCCTTGCCGATCAAGGAGGGTCCCATGTACGCCGCCATTCGTCAGGGTAAAGCCAGGACTGGTATGGCTGAAGAACTCACGCGCAGAATCAAGGAGGGCGCCATTCCGATCATCAGTGATGTTGAAGGCTTCATGGCGTATTATGTGGTTTATGCACCCGACGACACTGTGACTGCGATCAGTTTGTTCAACGGTTATGCGGGAGCGGAAGAGGCAAACAGGCGCGCGCTTGCCTGGATCGAGCAAAATCTGGCGCCCCTGCTCGTTGGCCCAGCCACGGCGGTGGCCGGCCCGGTGATCGTCCATACGTTGGCGTAGCAAGCTGGCGCCCTGGAACCTTCGCGACCATCTTGACAGATGAGCTACCGACACTCAGATGCTACATCTGCCCTCATGAAGGGTAGCAGGCCGACGGGCGCACGCTGGTTGTGAAAACTTCGGAGGTTCTTATGACGCCACCGGGTAAAACTGCCGCGATAACCGTTGTTGCATCTGTTCGGGCTTCAGCGTAGCGGCTCTTCGCGAACAACACGCTGGGAGCGGCCGATGGGCCTCATCAGTAGGGCATGGACCAACCTGGCCCCTCCCGGCGCGACGTTCATCGTGGAAGCTGTGCTAGATTTTGGCGCGATGAGGACTGACCTTTAGCCGCGGCGAGTTGCGGCGGGTTCGCTCTGTCCACTTTGACCCGGCGCCAGGACCACGACGGTCGCGCCCAGCTTCACCCGGTCAAACAGATCGATCACATCCTCGTTGGTCATCCGGATGCAGCCCGATGATACGGCCTGGCCGATATATTGCGGCTGGTTGGTGCCGTGGATGCGGTACAGGGTGTCCGTCTTGCCTTGGAAAAGGTAGAGCGCCCGCGCACCCAGCGGATTGGCCGGACCGCCTGGAACGCGATCCGGGAAAGGACCGAGCCGCGCCCGGATATCCGGCGTCGGGATCCAATCCGGCCATTCCGTCATCCGGCCAACGGTCGCGACGCCGGACCACGCCAACGCTTCGTTGCCGACCGCCACGCCGTAGCGGACCGCCTTGCCGTCCGGCAGGACGTAATAGAGATAGCGCGCGTCACTATTGACCAGGATCGTTCCCGGCGGCTCCTTGTAGGGATAGTCGACAACACGCCGGCGGAACTGCTCCGGAATGTCCGCTTGGGCGTAAGGCGGATTGGCCAGCAATTCCCGGTCTCTTGGAGTCAAATTCGCGTCCGGCGTCGACGACGAAAAGCGCGCCGAGTTGGTGCAGCCGCCGAGAACCAGCCCGAGCAGCCCCACGAGCAACAACACGAGCCTGGACCTCGGCATCGCCACCCTCCAAAGCGTAACTCTACGTCATTGTTTCTCGAATAGCGCAGAAATCAAGGCCGGATGGGACGTGCGGCGACGCCGGAAGCAAGTCCGAAGCGGTGGAGAGCTGCGCAACGTCCGGATTCAAGGCGGCCGGGCGCGCTCCCCTGTCCCGAGAAACCGGCGTGGGCCGCTCCCGCAAGGCGTTTGTCGCTCAGCCCTAAGTGTCTGTCCGAAGAGTTCTTGAATCATATGAATCATCTGTGATTCAAGAGTGGTGGCCTGATTCGAGGAGGGGTCACCGATGTGGACGAGCAAGAACCGCGCCCGTTACGACCGCAGCAAGTTGCGATATCCGAGCGATTTGACCGACGGCGAATGGAGACTGGTCGAACCGCTGATCCCGCCGGGCAAAACTGGTGGTGGCAAGCGCACGGTGATCATGCGGGAGGTGGTGAACGGCCTCATGTACATTCTCTCTACCGGCTGTCAGTGGCGCGCGATCCCGAAAGATCTGCCGCCGAAAAGCTCGGTCTACGGCTACTTCGATCTGTGGACATATGACGGCACATTGGAACGAATCCACTACGCGCTCTATGAACAGTGTCGCGAACGAGAGCAGCGGGAAGCCAGTCCGACCGCCGCCATCATCGACAGCCAGAGCGTGAAAAGCGCGGAAAAAGGGGGGCGTGCATTGATCCGCACGGGTACGATGCGGGCAAGAAGATCAAAGGCAAGAAGCGGCACATTCTTGTCGATACAGTAGGCCTCCTGCTCCACGCCATCGTTCATCCGGCCGACATTCAAGATCGCGATGGAGGCGTTCTCGTCATGGCGACACTGTTCGGCATGTTTCCATTTTTGAAGACGCTCTTCGCCGACAGCGGATATCAAGGACCGAAATTTGCGAAAGCGCTTGCAAAGGTTCTGCCGCATCTCGACATTGAAATCGTCAAACGTTCCGATCAGGCCAGCGGATTTGTGGTCTTGCCCAAACGCTGGATCGTCGAGCGTACCATTGCCTGGCTCAATCGCTGCCGAAGGCTTGCCAAGGATTGGGAGAATCTCAACCGAAAGGCTCTGGCGTTCTTGCGCCTCGCATCAATCCGCCTCATGCTCAGAAAACTCTGCAATCCGGCCTAAAGTCTCCGGACGGACTCTAATAGGTTACATTCAGTCTGACTTGCGTCTTCAAGTTATAAACCGGGTAGTCCTTGATGATCGGCACGGCGAGTTCGAATGACAGGGCGGCATTGTCCGACAATTGGCGGCCAATTCTGGCATCGAACGGGAGGAACAGCCGGCCGGTCTGGCCGGTGATCGGGTCGCCGTAATTAATCCTGATATCCGGGTTCGGATAGAAGGTAATGAACCAGCGGTCGGGAAGACCGAGGTTGAAGGTCGGCGCGAGCTGCAGATTACTGATATTTTTCCGGGTCGGATCGCCGGCGAAACTGACGTCGTATCGGACCACCGGCTCGAAATAGCTCGATGAATTGATTTCCCACAACGCGTAGCGAAAGCCGCCGCCTGGCATGATCTGCCATTTGCCTGAACCAAGCGTGTCGCCGCCGGTGGGGGTAATCAGGCGGGCGCCAAAGCCGATCGTCCAGCGTTGGTCCAGATTGTGAACGATGAGGGCCTGGACATTGGCATCACCGATGCCGCTCAGATAATCACCATCGGGATTGCTGGACGAGAGAGGATTCTTGGCGAGCAGAGGCAGATCGGCGCGCAGCGCCAGGATCCACAGCGGCGCCAGATCCAGCGAGTGATCCATCCGCAGATTGAGCGCCTCGGTGGTGACGTCGCGCGTGGAACCCGGAAGGCTGCCGCTCCCCGGGGCCGTCTTGTAATCATACATCATTTGAAAGAGGTTCGGCGGAGGCCGAAACAGGTCGTTGCCCGTGTTTGCATTTTGATCCTGGGCGGACGCTTCCTGTGCGGCTGCGACGGTGGGCCGCACAGTCTCAACCGCGAAAAGGCAAGCGCCGATCAGTGCAGGGCCAATCAGGACGGCGGTGCTGCATCCTTGTCCCTCAGCGGAAAGTTGCTTCCTCATGAGCGATGCCTTATCCGGTCGCGTCTCGTCGAGGTCGCCCCGTTGCATCCCGTCAGAACGCATTAACGTAATTTGTGATTGCGATCTGGCGCAACAAATACATTGCGGAGGGCATGTGTCAGTTTGACGTGATCGGTATAATTAGACTAGGTAGTTCGGCATCTTGCCGTCGCAACGGCCAAACTGGATATCGATGTCTCAAAAGTGCCATTCGATGGCCTTGCCAGCGCGCGGCGCGGCGGACGATCGAACTTCCGTGGGTCTTGACCGCGCTATTGCTCCAATTGAATGCGCGCGCTTTTAGCGCCGTTCAACAGCCGCCTGAGATGAAAGCCGGCAAGTGTGTCGCTGGCATGCAACCCGACCAGCGCCGCAAAGGCGGGCATCGCCGCGGCGTCTCCGGCCTCCAGTTTGGCAAAGGCATCGCAATATTGCGCCGTCGCCGGTCCCTCAAACGTCGCCTCCGCCAAGGGCTCGTAGGCCCGCAGCGGCTCGCTGCGCCCGCGCAACATCAGATCGCCGACCGGCCGGCCGCGAAAAGCCCTGGCACCGTTGGCGACCGCGGCGCTGACGCAGATACGCGTACCGAGAAACTTGTTGGCTGCCTCGAGCCGCGCTGCGGTGTTGATGGTATCGCCATAAGCCGTGTAGTCGAAGAAGCGGCCGCCGCCGAAATTACCGACCAGCGCAGGGCCGGCGTGAACACCAATGCGGGTTGCGCCGAAATTCACGCCTTGGGATTTCCAGCGCTCGCGAAATTCCTCAGCCCAGCTATCTAGCGCACGCGCGCAGGCAATTGCGCGGGTCGCATAATCCGACTGGTCGCCCGGCGCGTTGAAAAGAACCTCGATGGCGTCGCCGATGATCTTGGCGACCGTACCTTCATGCGCAAAGACGACATCGGTCATGCCGCCCACATATTCGTTGAGCAGCGTGCCCAGCACCTCGGGCGCGGCGGTTTCCACCAGCGAGGTGAAGCCGGCGATATCGGTGAAGATCGCCGCGACATCGCGCCAGTGCACATCCATGCCGTCCCCTTCGCCGGCGGCAGCAAGCCTTGAGGCGATCTGCGGCGAGAAATACCGCGAAAGCGAGGCGTGCGCGCGCTCGGCCTCCATCTGACGACGGCGCGCCTCGCGCATCATCTCGACATGGCGGATGGTCTTGTCGATAGTCATTTCGAGATCGCCGAAATCGATCGGCTTGGTCAGAAAGTCGAATGCGCCCCGGTTCATCGCAGTGCGGATGTTGCTCATGTCGCCGTATGCGGAAACAATGATCGTCGATTTCCTGTCCTCGGCCTCCTGCAGTTTCTGCAGCAAGGACAGGCCGTCCATCCGCGGCATGTTGATATCGGAAACCACCATGTCGACATCCGGACGGTCCGCGATCGACTGCAGTGCCTCAATTCCATCGTGGGCGAATACAAACGTCACCTCACCGTCGCGAATCTGCCTGCGGAATTTCTGCAGGACCAGAGCCTCCAGATCGGGCTCGTCATCGACAACGAGGATGGTTGCGGTCATGCGGCCTGTCCAAGACGGGCGTCGATCTCGTGACGCAACAGCGCGAAGTCGATCGGTTTGGTCAAAAGGCCGACCGCGCCGCGCTCGATCGCCTTGCGGCGCGTTTCCGCGTCGCCATAGGCGGTGATCATGATGACGGGCACATCAGGCCGCTCGGCGCGCACCTTCGGCAGCATTTCAAGCCCGCTCATGCCGGGCATGTTGATGTCGGAGAGGATCAGGATCAGCGACGGGTCCTTGACCTCGGCAGCCCGGACCAATGCCGCAGGCGCCGATGGCGCAAACTCCATCGTGAAGCGTCCGGATTTCAGGTCGCGCCGGAATTGTTGACGGAACAACGCTTCGACATCGGGCTCGTCGTCGACCACGAGTATGTAAACGCTCAATTTCGGCCTCCAGCCTGTGTCTCTGCCGCTGCGCGAGGCAGCGTAATGATGAATTCGGTAAATGCGCCTGGCATCGTATCGACGTCGATCTTGCCGCCATGTTGTTTCACGACGATGTCGTGGCTCATCGACAGGCCAAGTCCGGTGCCCTCGCCCGCGGGCTTGGTGGTGAAGAAGGGATTGAACATCCTCTCCTTTACTTCCGGGGGGATGCCGGTGCCGTTGTCGCGAATCCGGATTTCGACCTTGTTGCCCAGGCTTTTCGTGGTTGCGCTCAGGGTCGGCTCGAAGCTCTCGTCGCCGGACTCCTTGCGTTTGGTGGCGGCATAAAAGCCGTTTGAGATGAGATTGATAAACACCCGCGTGATCTCCTGCGGGTAGAGGTCGATCATTCCGGCGGCGGGATCGAGATCACGCTGCAGCGTGATGTTGAAACCTGGTTTCTCCGCTCGCGCACCATGATAGGCCAGATTGAGGCTTTCCTCAACAATCGCGTTGATGTCGGCGGGCCGGTGCTCGCCTGATCCCTCGCGCGAATGCAGCAGCATGTTCTTGACGATCGAATCGGCGCGCTTGCCGTGCTGCACCACCTTTTCGAGGTTGCCCTTCAGCATCTGCGTGAGTTCGTCGATCTCCTCCCGGACCTTGTCATCGAGCGTGGCCGATCCAAGCAGGTCATTGAGCTCGTCGATCAATTCGCCCGACAGCGCCGAGAAATTATTGACAAAATTGAGCGGGTTCTTGATTTCGTGCGCGATACCCGCGGTGAGCTGGCCGAGCGACGCCAGCTTTTCGGTCTGCACCAGCCGGTCCTGCGCGGTGCGCAACTCGTCGAGCGAGAGCGACAGCTCCCGGGTCCGTGCCTGCACCTCGTCGAACAGGCGGACATTCTCGATAGCAATGACGGCCTGGTCGGCAAAGGTTTGTACCAGATCAATCTGGCGCTGGCTGAACGGTCCGGGCGTCGGCCTTCCAAGCAGCAACACGCCTTCGACTGCGCCGTCGCGCATCAGCGGCACCGCAAGGACCGCCCGGTAGGCGCCGATCGTCGGCGCGTTACCAAAATTATATTCGGGGTCGACTTGCACGTCCGCGACGTGGACAGGCTTGCCGTCCATAAAGACCCGGCCGGTAATCGTCTGACGACCGGGCCTGATCGGATTGGCCTGCATGAAATCGACGAAGGCCTGCGTACAGCCCGATTCGGCCTGTAGCCGCATGACCTCGCCGTCGCGCAGACAGATGATTCCCAGCGATGCGCCGCACAGCGACTGCGCAGACTCGGTCAGCGTGGTGAGTACGGATTTCAGGTCGAAGGCCGAGCGGCTGATGACTTTCAGCACATCGGCGGTCGCGGTCTGCTGCTGCAGGGATTCGCTGAGATCGTCGGTGCGCTCGCGCAATTCGCTCAGCAGGCGGGCATTCTCGATGGCGATTACGGCCTGATTGGCGAAGTTCTGCACCAATTGGATCTGCTTGTCGGTGAATGGCCGCACCTCTTGGCGATAGATGTTGATCGTACCGATCAATTCGTCTTCCTTAAGCATCGGCACGGCCAGCATCGTACGTATGCCGGCCAACTCAACTCCAGCGACAATTTGCGGGTCGCGCGCGATGTATCCCGGCAACGCCCTCAAGTCCTCGACTTGAGCGGCCTGCTTCGTTTGCATGACGCGGCCAAGAGCCATGTTCGGGTCCGGATAAATCGGCACCCCCATGCGAGCCTTGACGTAGGCCGGAGGCGCGTTGTGCACCGCTACGGCGCGGAATGCACCCTCACTGTAGATGAACAGGTTGCCGAAGTGGGCGCCGCAAATGCGCGTCGCATTGGCGAGCATGGCCTCGAACACAGGCTCAAGCTCGCCCGGCGACGAACTGATGACCTGCAACACCTCCGTCGTCGCAGTCTGCTGCTGCAGGGATTCCCGCAAGTCCTCGGTGCGTGTCTGTACCTCATCGAATAGCCGGACGTTTTCGATGGCGATCACCGCCTGGTCTGCAAAGGTTCGTACCAACTGGATGTGGTGTTGGGCGAACGTGCCGGGTTCCTTGCGCGTGACGCTGATTAGTCCGATCGGTTTGCCCTGATTCATCAGGGGTGTGAACAACATGCTGCGATAGCCGCGCAAGCGCGCCAGGTCTCGCAACAAGGGCGATACGCCTTCCAATTCGGTATCGATGATCTGCTGGGTAGCGCCGTCCCGAACCAGCATGAACGGCGGAAATTCCTCCAGCGGCCGCGGGAACGAAGACTTCAAAGCTTCGTCCGCCGTCGGGTTGGTCGGCGTGAATGCCACAAGGTGAAGCGCGTCGTCGACAAAGCGCAACACCGCGGTTGAGAAGCCGTCGATCAGCCGGTTGGAACTGGTCGCGATCGCATCGAAAACCGGCTGAACGTCGGCGGGAGAACTGGCGATGACTTTCAGGATGTCGGCGGTTGCCGTCTGCCGCTCCAGCGCTTCCTTGGTTTCGTTGAGCAACCGCGCGTTCTCGATGGCGATCACCGCCTGGCTGGCGAAGTTGGTGACGAGCTCGATCTGCTTGTCGGAGAACGCGTGAACGGTCTGCCGGAAAATGGCGATCACGCCAACAAGGCTTTCTTCCCTCAGCATCGGCACAAGCAAAAGCGTCCGGGCGCCACCGAATTCGACCAGTTCCACGATCGGCGGGAAGCCGGTGAGGTAAGCCGGCTCCTGCTTGACATCGACGACATGAACGAGTTGCTGGGTCGCAATCAACCGTCCTAACGGGTCGATTGGCGGCGGGTGGATGACCGGATTGCGCGAAAAGGTTTCAGCGAAGGCCGGCGGCAGATTGAACATCGAGGCGCAACGGAAACCGTCGCCTTCGTAGAGAAGCAACAGGCCGAATTGCGCGTCACAGATATTGGTCGCGCTGGCCAGGATCGTCTGGAACACGGGATTGAGTTCACCGGGCGAACGGCTGATGACCTGCAACACCTCGGAAGTCGCGGTCTGGTGCTGTAGTGATTCCGTGAGATCAGCGGTCTTGGCCTGTACCTCGTCGAACAGTCGGGCGTTTTCGATGGCAATCATCGCCTGGTCGGCAAAGGTTTGCACCAGATCGATCTGGCTTTTGGTGAACGGGCCGGGCTCAGGCCGCGTCAGCACCAGAACGCCTTCGACCTTGTTGTCCCTGAGCATTGGCACGCCCAGCGCCGCGCGAATTCTGTTCAAGGAATCCGCGGGCATTTCCATGTCCGGGTCCTCGAGAACATCAGGAATAAGTTCGACCTTTCCCGACTTGATAACGCGCGAAGTGGCCGAACCGCGGCCCGCCCTCGGCGGATGCGCCGCCCAATATTGCATGAATTCGGGAGTGGTGCTGGACGCCGCCTTCAGCGGAAAGACATCGCCTTCGCGAAGGAAGATCGAACCCCGATTGGCACCACTCAACTCGACTGCGGACTTTATCAGCGTTTCGAGAACGGGTTGAAGATCGAAGGCTGAGCGGCTGATGACCTTGAGCACGTCGGCGGTCGCGGTCTGCTGCTGCAGGGATTCACTCAGCTCTGCGGTACGCTGCTCGACCTTATTCTCGAGGTCGGCATAGGATTCCTGCAAGCGCGCGCCCATGTCGTTGAACTGGTTGGCGAGGCCCTCGAGTTCGTCGCCAGTCGAGATCGAGATGCGCTGGGCGAAATCGCCGCCGCCGATTCGTTCAGCGCCGGCGCGCAGTGCCTGGATCGGGCCGACCATGCGCCGGGCCAGGAATATCCCGGCGAGCACCGCGAAGATCGATGCCGCCGCCAGCACGATGGCAAGGCGCTGCAATGCGGCGTAGAGCGAGGCGTAAGCCTCCTCCTCCGGCAATTCGACAAACATCGTCCAGCCGAGCGGGGCGATCGGCGCGGATGCCGTCAGCACTTCCTGTCCCTGGATGTTTCTTGCGCCCTGCAGCGCTTCGAGGTCGGCGCCAGTATTGCCGGCCTGCGCCGCCTGCACCTGAACAAGCTTCGACATGTCGGTATTTCGCAGAACAAGGCTGATATCGGGATGGGCGATCAACCGTCCTCCGGCGCCCACGACATAAGCGTGGCCACGTTCGCCGACCTTGATCTGCGACACCACGTCCCAGATCAGCTTGAGATTGACCTCGGCGATGCTGACGCCGGCATCCTTGCGGGTGCCGGCCAGCGACAGCGTCATGTAAGGCTCTGATTCCCTGCGGAAATACACCGGCCCGTAATAGACCTTGTGGGCGACGGCTTCGGTGAATTTTGGATCCTTGGAAAGGTCGAGCCCTGAGTCGATGACGTCCATGGCGAGGCGAGATACTCGCAAGCGTTCCTTGCCTGTGGAATCGACCTGCGCCAGTTCGGTGATGGCCGGCACCTGCCTCAACAGTCGCAAGGCGTCAAACCGGCGCTGCTCGATCGAGCCAGCAGACCAGGGCAACTGGGTAGTCCAGCCAAGCTGGCTTTCGATTTCCTTGATGAACTGTCCGATTTTCGCCGCCGCCGCCTCGGCCTGCTCGTGCTGAATGCGAATCAGGGCCGCCTTATGCTCGCGGTAATAGAAAAAAACTTCGAAAATCCCGTTGGAGAGCAGCGCGACGCCGACCACCACGACGAACAGCGCGACGTACTTGGTAAACAGCCGGCTGCGGATTTTTGTGCCGGGTGGCTTGGCCTCCGGCAGCGCGCCCGCGACCGGCGATGCAGCTACCAGCGCTTGGTCTTGAGGGGCGGGGTGGAGGGAGATGCTCATCGAGCGCAAGTTAGCAAGAACGCACCGGCTTGTCTCTTGCGGCGTTAAAGGGGGGCATTTGATCGCCTCTTCAGCACAGGCTCTATTCGATCACCTCATCGGCGAGGGCCAAGAGGGAAGAAGGCAGGGCAACGCCAAGCAACTTGGCGGTCCCCAGGTTTATCTCAAGCTCATACTTGGTCGACAGCAGGACCGGCAGACCGCCTGGCTTGGCACCCAGCTTTCCGACGTAGACGCCGGCTTGGCGATTGCCTTCAGCTCACAATCGGCCAGCCGGCTTCGTCACCCTCCCGATCGCATCTCGAACAAGCGTGCAATGCGCGCCTTGGAACAGACCGCCAGTGCCTAAATCCCCCATCGCGTCTGACGCGCATGCTATGGGTCTTGGCTGTGTAAAAACGCAGCGGCGCTGCGTCGGCTTAGAATGAGCATTTCACCAAGTGTCGTTTTTGGTCGTTAAAATTTCGCAGGCTTATTCGGCAGCAATTGATTTCGGAAAATTATTCTCGTCGTCTTTCGATTTTTTGAGTTTTCACACAGCCAGGGTCAAAATGCGAAATACCTATCCCGAGGAGATGTCTTCGGCTTTGCCTCCGAACTCGGACATTGCTCGGCACGGTCGGCACTTCGCATTTGTGCCAACGAACGAACCCGCTCTCGCGGGAGGGTGCGGCGGCGATGTCGGGCGCATGCGTCTAGCGCAGTAAACATTTGACCGAGCACGGGTGACGGGCGGGCGCTCCGTCTTGAGGATCGAGGGGTCAAGCACTCCAACCTCGAGACAGGAGCCCCCAATGAGCGAGAAGCCCATCAGCCCGCTGCGCCAACGCATGCTCGAAGACATGAACATGCGCAGGTTCGTGCCCGATACGCAACGCGAGTATATCCGTGCCGTCAAGAGGCTCACGACCTTCCTCGGCCGGTCCCCCGACAGCGCGACCCCGGAAGAACTGCGCGCGTTCCAGCTGCATCTGACCGAGACCGGTGTGCAGCCACCGAGCATCAACGCGACCGTGACGGCGCTGCGGTTCTTCTTCAAGGTGACGCTCGACCGGCCGGAGACGACGCGCCATCTCGTGTTCGTCTACGAGCCACGCAAGCTGCCGCGCGTGCTCTCGCCCGAAGAGGTGTTGCGCCTTCTGGAAGCCGCACCCGGACCCAAGCACAAGGCGGCGCTCAGCGTTGCCTACGGCGCTGGTCTGCGCGCCATGGAGGTGGTCACGCTGAAGGTCTGCGACGTTGATTCCAAGCGCATGATGATCCGGGTTGAGCAGGGCAAAGGCCGCAAGGATCGCCATGCCATGCTGTCGCCGCAGCTGTTGGAGCTGCTGCGCGACTGGTGGCGCATCGCGCATCCCCGAGTGTGGATGTTCCCCGGCCGCGACCGCATCAACCCGATGACCACGCGCCAGCTCAATCGCGCCTGCCACATGGCCGCCGAACTGGCCGGGCTGCCCACATGGGTGGCGCCGCACACGCTCAGACACAGCTTCGCCACCCACCTCTTGGAACAGAACATCGATATCAGGGTGATCCAGGTCCTGCTCGGACATTCCAAGCTCGACACCACGGCGCGCTACACTCATGTGGCCATCAACATCATCCGTGAGGTCATGAGCCCGCTGGACAGGCTAACGCCACTGGTGCCGAAGAAGGACGAGCCGCCAGCGTAACGGGCCCACATGGCCCGTCCAGCCCTGGAGGTCGCGGATGTCTTCCGCGACCACGGGGCCGCGTGGCGCCATGCCAACCGCGGTCACGTGAGCCTGCTCCAACTCAAGGTGATGAGCGCCATCGAGAGCTGCCGCACGGCGGCCCTCGGCGGACACGTCGCGCGCTGCGAGGACTGTGCCCACACCACGATCGCCTACAACAGCTGCCGCAACCGGCACTGCCCGAAGTGCCAAGGCGCGGCAGCGCGCCAGTGGATGGCGGCGCGCGAGGCCGAACTCGGAGACGATGCTCACCATCGCGGCCGACCCCAAGCATCTCGGAGCCCGCATCGGCATCACGTCGGTACTGCACAGCTGGGGCTCGGCAATGACCCATCATCCGCACCTGCACATGATCGTGCCGGGCGGCGGCCTCTCCATGGACGGCGGCCGTTGGATCTCATGCAGGCCAAACTTCCTGCTGCCGGCGCGCGTCCTGTCGAAGCTGTTTCGGCGCTTGATGCTGGAGAAGCTTCTGGCGGCACACGCGGCCGGCAGCCTGCGGTTCCTCGGCTCACACGCCCATCTCGTCGACGCGAAGGCGTTCGCGGCATTCCTCGCCCCGCTCAGCAAGAAGCGCTGGTTCATCTACGCCAAGCGTCCGTTCGCGGGCCCGAAGGCCGTGCTCGCCTATCTGTCGCGCTACACGCACCGCGTCGCCATCTCAAACCGCCGTCTGATCGCAGTCGACCAGCGGAGCGTCACGTTCAAGGTCAAGAATTACAGGATCGAAGGCCCCGGCCGGTACACGACGATGACGCTCGACGTCGGCGAGTTCATCCGCCGGTTCCTCATCCATGTGCTACCTAAAGGCTTCCATCGCATCCGCCACTACGGCTTGTTCGCCAGCGCGAATCGTGTCGAGACGATCGCGCGGGCGCGCCAGCTCTTGGGTCTGGCCGCGCCTGCAGCCGAAGAGGCGGTCGAGATCGATCCGGCAGCGGCGCAGCCACTCGCCCAGCCTTGCCCCTGCTGTGGCGGCCGCATGTTCGTCATCGAGACCTTCGATGCCGGCTGCCAACCACGCTACCGGCCGACGGCAATGAGGATCGATACCTCATGAAAGAAACTGCAACATTCCGCACCGCCAAGGGCTTTCCTCGCTGGTCAGCGACCAGATACGCCGCCGCTCGGCCTAACACATGGCCGGCATTGCATTCCGCGCCGCGTGCATCCCGGAAACGCATCGTCAACGCTCAATCAAAGCCGATCAGCCAAACCGGCCGGCACGATAACGTCTTCCCTGAGCCCTGCCGACTTCCGCACACCCTCATCCGCGCGATCAAATCTCCATAGCCGGCGGCAGCCGTCCGACCCAACGTCACGCGCGTTCCTTCATTGGAGGCTTTCGGACGACGGCCCCGGTGCAAGCCGCATCGTCCCGATCGGCCGTCATCCGAAACCCTTCACAAAGAACGAACCCGCTTCGCAGGAGCGCGCTGCGCGCGGAGGCGGTGGCGCCGATCGAGTGACGGGGTGAGGTAAGCGGGGGGCGGTGACAAGCCGGGCGTCCTGTCTTGAGAATCGAGGGGTTCAACAAACTCCACCTCAAGACAGGAGCACCCCGATGAGTGATAAGCCCATCAGCCCGCTGCGCCAGCGCATGATCGAAGACATGACGGTGCGCAACTTCGTCGAGAAGACGCGCAACGATTATATACGGCACGTCAGGACGTTCACAGCCTTTCTTGGCCGCGCGCCGGATACGGCCACGCCTGAAGATCTTCGCCTTTTCCAGCTGCATCAGACGCAGATCGGGATGCGTGCGCCGAGCATCAATGGCTCGGTTGCAGCGCTGCGCTTCTTTTTCAACGTGACGCTCGACCGCCCCGAGATGGCGCGGTACCTCACCTTCGTGCGGGAACCGCGCAGGATCCCGGTGATCTTGAGCCTGGAGGAGATCGCACGGCTGCTGGAAGCGGCGCCCGGGCCGAAGTACAAGGCCGCGCTGAGCGCCGCCTATGGCGCCGGACTGCGGGTCTCCGGAGTGGTGGCGCTGAAGGTGTCGGACATCGATTCCGAGCGCATGCTGCTGCGCATCGAGCAGGGCAAGGGGCGCAAGGATCGCTTTGCCATGCTTTCCCCGTTGCTCTTGGGGTTGCTGCGCGATTGGTATCGCATCGCCCGGCCCGCGGTCTGGCTGTTCCCAGGCCGTGATCCGCTGCTGCCGCTGACGACGCGGCAATTCAATCGCGTCGTTCATGCCGCTGCCGATAGGGCGGCGATCAAAAAAGCGAGTGTCGCCTCACACATTGCGCCACAGCTTTGCCACTCACCTGCTCGAAGAGAAAACCGACGTGCGTTTGATCCAGGTTTTGCTCGGACATGCCAGGGTCGATACGACCGCGCTCTACGCGCAGGTAGCCACCAACGTGATCCGCGCGGTCATGAGCCCGTTGGATCGGCTCGGAAGTCGCCGCCTCATTCGATAACCTCGTCGGCGCTGGCGAGGAGTGTCGGCGGCAGATCAAGCCCAATTTGTTGGGCCGCCTTTGTATTGATGATGAGCTGAAACTTGGTCGGCTGAAAAAAAGGAATTTCGGCGGGGTTTTGACCTGCCAGAATTTCTGCGACCTGACCTCCCGCGTAGCGAAACGCTTCAAGCAAATCGATACAGTAGGCCATAAGACCACCCGCTACTGCGAGATCGCGGAACGGATACATCGTTGGAATTCGAGCGTTCACGGCAAGACTGGTCAACGTCTTGGCATTCGGATTATGTTCCGGTTCGTCGGAGACTAGGAGTACGTCTATTCGCGCGTTTTCCATCGATCTGAATGCTGCTGAATAGGTTGCTTCGTTGACCGAGTCTCCGAGGTCCACATGCGTCAGCGTAATCTTTGCCTTTTGCGCCGCCTCTCGGACGGCGGCACCCGTTGGTCTTCTCCAATTCGCGGACGATGACAGATATCCAACATTTGATGCGTTGGGCCGCACTTCAATCAGCAAAGCCAGACGTTTTCCATAAAGCTCCAAGCCTGCATCGACGGTGACGCCTGTCAAATTGGTGCCCGGTCTCGCCAAGCTCGACGCAAGCCCTGCCGCGACCGGATCGTCTATGGTCGCAACAATCGGAATCGTTGTCGTCGCGGCTTTAAGCCCCGCGACCATCGGGTACCCGCTGGTGAATATCGCGTCGGGCTTAGTAGCTACAACAGCTCGCGCGAGATCGGCATAGCTGCCTGTTTGGCCGCCTCCTGAGTAGCGATCAACAACCAGGTGTTCTCCCTCGACAAAGCCGCGACGGCTCAATTCTTGGAGGAATGATCGAAAGTAAGGGTGATTTTTGAGTTGCTCAACCGGACGGGAGGGCGAGATTATCGCAACCCGCTTTCGCGATGTCGATCTGTTGGTCTGAGCGCACGCTTGCCTAGCTAAGGCAAAAGCAGTGATTGCCGTACCCGCAATGAATTCCCGCCGTCGCATGTGCCCCCCGAGGATTCCGTCTGTGGTACTGACAGCCTAACACTTTGTTATGATGCGATGCGCGGCATTTAAGAGAGCCTTTGTTCAAGCTGAGAAGAACTCAGTGCAATTAAATCTCTTTTGGGTCGCCCCCGAAAGTAGACATTGCTCAATACGGTCAGCACTTCGCATTTGTGCCATCAGGTGACTTATGCGCTGCCAACGACAAGCCTATTCGATCACGTCATTGGCACGAGCCATGATCAATTGCGGCATCGTCAGGCCGAGCGCCTTGGCGGTCTTTAGGTTGACGACCAGCTCAAAACGGCTCGCTTGATAATACGGGATGTCGCTTGGTTTCGCGCCCCGCAGGATCTCAACGACAGCGCTGGCCGCACGGCGCCAGGCTTCAGCTGGCACAGCCCCGTAAGACATCAGTCCGCCCTGGTCGACAAAGCTGCGTGTGGGATAAATGGCGGGTAGTCGGACGCTTGCTGCCAGAGCAATAATCAGCGGCTGGTGAGCGCTGTTCCAGATTGCCTGCGTGACGATCAGGCCATCCGCGCGCTCCTCGACCATCGCCGCGAATACACGGCGATACTCGGCGTCCGAGTAAGGAGGTTCCAGTATTGACGGGACTAGCGCAATGCCAAGCGTTTTGGCTTCTTCCCGCAATGGTCCCAATATGTCGGAGGGGTCTTCCCACAGGTCCCGCGACGTCAAACACGCAACCTTCGACGCCGCCGGGCTCGCCTGCCGTAGCAACTCCAGATGTTTCGCATAAAGCTCACTCCCCGCGATCATAGCCACGCCGGTAATGTTGCGGTCCGGATGCGCAAGGTTGGAGGTAAGACCGAAGGCAATCGGGTCGAGGCCGATCTCCACAATCGGAATTGCGACTGGGGTGGGCTTGAGCACCCACTCCATCGACAACACCAAGATAACATCCGGCTTGGAGGCGGCTGCCGTTTGCAAGAGTTCGCCCAGATGCCCGATCTTGCCGATCCCGGAGTATCGCTCGACTACGAGGTTCGACCCCTCTTGATAGCCGAGGCGGCGCAACTCCTCAAAAAAGAACCGATATCTGTCCGGGCTCGCCGCTTCATTCAGCGTCTCGACTGCGGCGAACGGGTTGATGATGGCAATTCGGTAGGGCTTTCCCGGTCGTTGCGCTCGCGCCGCGATTGGCCAAGCCACGGCCGCTACACCGACAAGCGTTATAAATTTGCGCCGCTTCATTCCGGTGCTCCCGATGTTCCCAGCCGAGCGTAGGCCGTTTAGGGCACACGTCCAAGTGGAAGGCGACATGATATCCGTTCATTCAATGATCTCGTCAGCACGAGCGAGCAACGTCGGTGAGATCGTTAGTCCCAACGTCTTCGCGGTCTTGATGTTAATCGACAGCGGAAACTGGGTCGGAAATTCGATCGGAAGATAGCCGGGCGGCGTACCGTGCAGAATTTTATCAACGAAATAGGCTGCACGGTGATAGCACCAACGCAAATCGACGCCGTAGCTGACCAATCCCCCAGCCATCACGTGCTCGCGATATCCGTAAACCGTTGGTAGCCGCATCGCTATTGCCGACGCGGCAATTTGCGGACAGTTGAGCAGAAGAAGGCTGGTCTGAAGGACTATCACCAAATCGGCGCGCGCGTTTCCCAATTCGCGCAATGCACCCTCGATATCCTCTGGTCGGCTCGCATCCGCTTTTACGATCTTAAGACCGACGGCCTGACCTGCAGCTTCTAGCTCAGGGACTTGGGGTGCTCCCTTTGGATCGTTCGAATTTGTAAGCAGCCCGATGACACTCGCGCCCGGCACGATTTCTCGCGCGAGTTCGATTTGTTTCGCGGGCAATCCAGCAACATAGGGTTCTATTCCGGTGACGTTGCCGCCCGGTCGCGCCTCGCTTGCTATCAGACCGAGGTGAACGGCGTCGCCGAGAGCCGGGCAGACGATCGGGATCGTCGAGCTCGCCTTCCTGAGAGTAACCGCCTCGAAGGTGGCCACGGCCAAAACGACATCAGGCTTAAGTTGAATGACTTCTTCCACAACCGCAGGCCAATGATCCGGATTACCGTCGGCACCGTGAAGCTGTATGTCGAGGTCACGGCCTAAGACGTAACCTAGCTCCTGCAGACCTTGCGGAAATTGGCTCAAGAAGCCTACGTACGGTTCGACCACTTTCGACACCGGAATGAAAGCCGCAAGGGCAATAATCGGAAGCTTGGGGGAAGTTCCGGCACGCACTATGCGTGTCCTAATTACTCCCGTTACCGCCGCGCCTCCGAGAATGGTGATGAAATCCCGTCGCCTCATGCTGTCCCCCATCGGAAGCTGCCGCACGTGCAATAGCCAAAGCCTAGCACATTGAGACCGGCTAACGAGGAAAGAATGGTAACGGCCAGCCTGAGACGTGATGTCCGAGTTGGGTCAATTTCGGAAGTGCCCCTCATTCGACGATAAGGTCTGCGCTGCCAAGCAGCGTTGCCGGAAATTCAAGGCCAAGTGACTTTGCGGTCTTGAGATTGAGGGCCAGTTCGTAATGGATGACTTGGTTATACGGAATGTCTCCCGGATTAGTGCCATTGAGAACTTGCCCCATTTGCTGTCCGGCAGATCGACCCACCTCCGAAAAATCGGGCGAGTAAGCCATCAGTCCACCGATCTCAACAAAATCTCTAAATGCATACATTGCGGGAATGCGATGCTTTGCGGCCAGTTCAACAATCGTGGCGCGATTGGTGAAATGAACGCTAAACTCCGATACAATGAGGGCATCCGGTCTATCTTGCTCGAACGCCGAGAAGACACGCTGGTACTCCGTCTCGTCAATTTTTCCATCGAACACCGTTTCTTTCAGCGCAACGCTGGCGTCTTTGGCCGCCTGACGGATTGCCTCGCCGTAGGGACCTTCCCATTCTATTCGTCTGTGCAGGATGATGCAGGCGTTGGACAGCGTGGGGAAAATCTCTTTGAGAAGCCCGAAGCGCTTTCCCCAGATTTCAAATCCCGCATTGACGGCCGACCCGGTGATGTTGCCGCCGGGCCGCGCAATGTTCGAGACAAGCCCTAAAGCCACCGGATCGCCCGAGATGGCGACAATCGGTATTGTCGTCGTGGCGGCTTTGACAGCGAGAGCGGGAATAATGTCGGTCGAAAAGATTGCGTCAGGACGGGTATCCACGATATCACGGGCGACTTGAGCAACGCGGTCAAATTGACCCAAGGCGGAATATCTGTCGACGACCAGGCTTCTCCCTTCCACGAAGCCAGCACGGCTCAACTCTTCGAAAAACGCACCTAAAAACGGACGATAGCTCGGTACCAAGTCGACGGCGCGCAGGGATGAAGCAACCACCGCGATCCGCTTCATCTTCGCCGGTTGCTGCGCCCGTGCCGCCAGCGGCGATGCAGCCGCGCCACCGATCAGTGTGATGAATTCTCGCCGCCTCATGCCCGCCCCCAAAGAACAGACCGCCGCAGTTTAACAGTAAACTCGACATTCGGTAGACGTTAGGGGCGGTCTCGTAAAATGTTTTCGTGGTCGCCGATGTCTCAGATGGGTCTTGGCTGAGTAAAAACGCAGCGGCGCTGCGCTGGCGCGATCTGGTTTCCAGCGGCCAAACATCAAAGGCGATCAATTTCGGATTTTCCGAATCTTTCCTTGACCCCGAGGCCAAATCAGCACTATAGCGATTTGGTCCCGCCCCACAAGGGGCGTTGCGCAACGTCACGGACGTAGGGCGGGATGCGGTGGACGCGGCGGCGCGCTTGACGGGCGATGCTGCCAGCGGACGGTGAAGTCGTGTGGTCCTGATGCCCCGACGCTGGCATCAAGTCGGCGAAAAGCAATTTTCGCCGGCGAGGGTGGCAAACAAGCCCGGTCACCCGGGAGAGCACGAAGGAAACCGTTAAAACCATTGCGCGGGTAATTCCGGTGTGACCGTGGTGACTAACGCGCGTGCTTACTACCACACCACGCGCGGCTGCGGGCGCATCGGCGCCCGGCATTCCCTGCTCCCCTCTTGGGGTAGCACTGCGCCCTCTGATCTCAGGGGCACACCGTTCAGGGTAAGACTCGCGCGGTCGCGCGGCGAGATCGCGAAGCTGTGGCTGCAAATGAGGCTGTTTGAATGAAGTTGGTTTGACCTCATCGGACGCGGCAGGCAAAGTTGAGCTACGACGGGCCGAACCGCGGCCCGCCCTCGGCGGATGCGCCGCCCATATTGCAGGATAGCGAGCAAGCTGCAGACGTCGCTGGTGGTCCGGTTCGCACCACGGAGACACCTCGGGGACGCATTTTTGGCTGGCTGCTTTCGCCGGGGTCTGCTGGACCTCTGAGTCAAAATATAGAATTATTCGATATACCCCCACCCTGCATCCAACTCACCAGGGCAAACCATGTCAGACTTGGCCACCGACAGCATCGCCTCCGCACGACCGTTGTTGTTCCAGCCGTTCAACGTCCGCGGCCTCACCTTAAAGAACCGCCTGGTCGTGCCGCCGATGGTCCACTACCGCGCTGCGCCCGGCAGCACCTGCGGCATGTTTCACAACGTGCATCTCGGCCGCTATGCGTTCGGAGGTTTTGGGCTTGTCTTTGTCGAGGCCACCGCCGTCGAAGAGGTTGGCCTGATCAACGAGCATGATCTTGGCATCTGGAACGACGCACAGGTGCAGAGCTTCAAGCCCCTGATCGCCTTCATGAAGGGCGAGAACACGGCGATCGGCATTCAGCTCGCGCATGGCGGGCGCAAGTCATCCTCGCAGCGCGCGATGGACGGCATGGGCCCGCTGACCCCGCAGCAGATCAAGGCCGGCGCCAGGCTGTGGCAGCCGGTCGGCCCGACCAGCGAGCCGGTCGCGCCGGGATGGCTTACCCCGCACCAGCTCACATCAGATGAATGCAGGGCGATGGTGCGCACCTGGGCAGCCGCGGCCAGAAATGCCGTCGCCGCCGGTTTCGATGTGATCGAGGTTCACGCAGCCCACGGCTATCTGCTCGCGTCGTTTCTTTCCCCCATTTCCAACACGCGCAATGATGAATATGGCGGCGACCGGGCGGGACGCATGCGGCTGCCGCTCGAGATTGTCGAGGCGGTGCGGTGCGAAATGCCGGAAACGATGCCGTTGTTTGTGCGCGTCTCCGCCGTTGACGGCGCACAGAACGGCTGGAATCTGGATGATACCGTTGCGTTCGCCCGCGAATTGAAGGCCCGCGGTGTCGACGTGATCGACTGCTCCTCCGGCGGCATTTCGGGTTCGGCGACCGCAGCGCAAGTCCCGCGTGGCCTCGGTTTCCAGGTGCCTTACGCCGAACGGGTCCGCAAGGAGGTGGGCATTGCGTCGATGGCGGTTGGCATCATTCTCGAAGCACAGCAGGCTGAAGCCATCCTGGAGAATGGGCGGGCGGACCTCGTCGCGGTCGGCCGGCAATCGCAGTTCAATCCCAATATCGCACAGCACTGGGCCCACGATCTCGGCATCAACCGGAAGTTCGAGGATTGGACTCCCGAATATGGATGGTGGCTTGAGAAGCGAATTCGAACCATGGAAGGGTTCGCCACACCGACCGGGGTCGTCAAGCGATCCACCTAAGATGTCGACTTCGAAGAAGTGAAGGCTTCGCGAAGGCCAGGGCTGCCAAGCCGGAAAAGAACAGCTTCACCAGGTGGAAAAAGGGTCCCCGAATGGCGATCGCCAGGCGCGTGGGCGCACATAACTGAATTCGGCCACCGGATCGCGTCGCCGGATCTTGATGCCGCCTTGCGGCTCCCCGCTCAAGAGCACCACGAAATCCGTGCCTTTGCCGGTCTCGGAGCTCAATGCCTCGTCGGTGACGATCAGGGAGGACCGCGGCGCTATCCCGGCGATACGATCCAATGCGTCCTGTGGAATGACAATCCGGTCGAGCGCGCTTCTGGCGCTGACTGGTTCGGCCGACACCGGCTCGGCGTCGAGGCCACGGGCCGCCCGCGCCGGGCCTTGCGATTCGGGCACGTCGCCGTGCGAACGCGTACCTTCCAGGGAGACGACGCTCCATCGCAGCCTGGCGTCGCCGCCAGTCTGCTCCATGGCGGTAAAGATATGCGTGCCGATCGGGCGATCGGGATCCAGAATTGTCACCGGAACATCGAGCACGGGCTCAAAGCCTTGCCGGACATAAAGCCGCTCGGTCTTGCGGCTGATCAGCACCGATACCGGCTCAAGCTGGCGCATCACCTGACGCGCCGCCTCAGCCGCCGCGGCCCGCGCCGTCTCCGCGGCTGCGACGGCTTCACGCGCAGCCGTGACGGCGTCGAGCTTCGGCTGCAGCTCCGCCTTAGCGGCATCCAATTGCGCCTGCAATTTGGCAACATTGGCGACGGTCTGCGCCTTGTCGTTTTCAGCCTGTTCCGTTGCCTCGCCCGGGATTGCGGAGCCAAGCGCCGTCTCGGCGGTCGCCAATGTCGCCTCGGCTCTTCGCTTCAGGTTTTCCGCCACCCGCACCGACATCATGGCCTGCGTAGACTCCCGGTAGGCTGCCCCGGCGGCGCGTCGGGCTTGCTCCACTTTTTTGGCCGCCTCATCCGCGTCCGCCAAACGGGCGGCGGCCAGGGCGCCGGCACCCGGCTTCGTCTGAAACAGAACCGGATGGTCTATCTCGACGGGCGCCACATCGGTCGGCGCCACGATCACGCGCAAGCCCATTTGGGTCATGTCGAACAGCTGTTCCGCGAAGTCGAAGGGCATCCGAACGCAGCCATGAGACGCCGGATATCCCGGCAGATTGCCGCCATGGAGCGCAATGCCCGACCAGGTGAGGCGTTGCATGTGGGGCATGGAGGCATCGTCGTACAGGTTCGAGTGGTGATCCGCCGTCCTTCTCGATGACGCTAAAGATCCCGGCGGGCGTCTCGCGTCCCCTCTGGCCGCTCGACACCGGCGCCCGGAGGATCCAGCCCTTCGCGTCGTAGACGGTGATCCGCTGGTTCTGGAGCGAAACAATCGCCATGATCGGCTCGCCCGCGGCGCGCGACTCGATGGACTCGATCGCGCGTTCGCTGCGGCGCCCTGCGGCAGTCCGCATGACCTCCGGCCACGATCAGCGCGACCAGAACGATAATGGCAAGATGAACCGACCGCAGCCTCGCCCGATGGCGTTTCGAATTCACGGAGCGAGACCTCATCGATCGGACCTACGCCACCTTGCACTTTAGAAGATTTCAAGGCCATCCGGTCTAGGGCTGCCGAATGAGTTTCTCGGGATCGAAATCCGCCTGCCGCTCCGCCCAGGCGGATTGATATGAATCAATTGGACTGCCGGCCTACCAGACGATCATTCCTGTTGGTCAAACAATAAAAATTGCCAGTTGAAGAGGACAATTTCGCCAAGAATAAACTAACTGACATTCTGGCTTTCCGTCTAATTTATCCGGACAGGAAAAACATTCGAGGTCCGACGAAATATCCAATGCTCAACGCACTCATGTCCGATATTCACGGCAACAGGCAGGCATTTGAAGCCTGTATTCAGCATGCCGAGGCGCGCAACGTTGGACGCTATATATTCCTCGGTGACTACGTCGGTTACGGCGCGGACCCCGAATGGGTCGTGAGGAAAGTCAGATCCTACGTTGACGGCGGCGCCCTCGCTGTTGTCGGCAATCATGACCGCGCTATTTCGGATCCTTCGATTTCAATGAACAGAAATGCGGAACTGGCGATCGAATGGACCAGAACCGAACTCAGCAATGAATCGACCAGATTTCTCGACCTGCTGCCAATGACGGAGGAGGAAGCCGGGCGACTTTATGTGCATGCCGATGCCTCCGCCCCTTCGCGGTTTCACTATGTACTCGACGCGGAGGCGGCCCGCCACAGCCTGAATTCTACTCACGCGCATGTCACTTTCTGCGGTCACGTTCACGCGCCCGCCCTCTACTCTTTGTCGGTCACCGCGAAACTCACTTCATTCCAACCCATGCCGAGCGTGGCGATTCCAATTCTGAAGCAACGCCGATGGGTGGTCGTTGTCGGATCCGTCGGACAGCCGCGCGACGGTCATTCTGCCGCATCTTACTGTACCTTTGACGATCAAACATCGGAAGTTACCTATCACCGCGTTCCTTATGACGTCGAAACCGCCGCCGCGAGAATTCGAGCCGCCGGACTTCCGCACAATCTCGCCGATCGCCTGTTTCGGGGGCGATGAGGATGGCCAAGCCACGACTTACCTCTGGGTCGATCATCGACGGGTTTGTCATCGGCGAGACGATACACACCGGCGGCATGGCGATGCTCTGGAAAGTCACCCACCCCGACATAGACGTTCCCCTGGTTATGAAGGTGCCGCTCCTTTTTGAAGGTGAAGATCCGAGCGCGATCGTCGGCTTCGAAATGGAGCAAATGATCCTGCCGCGCTTGTCGGGCCCCCATGTACCGAAATTCTTTGCTGAAGGTGATTTCAGCGTTCAGCCCTACATCGTCATGGAATACGTAACCGGCCAGACCTTGAAGCCGCTGCTGGCGCAACTTCCGCGAAGTTATCGTCAAACAATCGAGATCGCCGCACGCGTCGCGACTGCGATAGACGACATTCATCGTCAAAACGTCATTCATCTCGACATAAAGCCGTCGAACATTCTCGTGCGACCGGAGGGAGAAATTGTACTTATCGATTTTGGTCTTGCTCATCACAACCAACTACCCGACCTTATGGAAGAAGAATTTCGTGTCCCGTTCGGAACCGCGCCTTATATGGCGCCTGAGCAGGTTCTTGGCATACGGCGAGATCCGCGAAGCGACATTTTCGCGCTCGGCGTTTTGATCTATTTTCTTTCGACCGGTAAGCGTCCCTTTGGCGAATCGCAGACGCTTCCCGGCCTCAAGCGACGTTTGTGGAAGGAGCCGATACCGCCTCGGGCCATAAGGCCTGACTATCCACCTGAATTGCAGGAAATCGTCCTGCATTGCCTGGAAGTGAATCCGGCGGCACGCTATCCGACCGCGGCACAGGTTGGCTTCGATTTGCAAAATCCAGGCCTGGTAAAACTGACCGAACGCGCCGGGAAGTCCGAGCCGAGCTCGTTCTGGACCTCACTCAAACGAAAATTCAATCAGAATAACATTGATTTGCTGCGCCGAAATGCGATGGCAGCACAGATTGCAACGGCTCCGATCATTTTGGTGGCGATTGATTTCGCCGATAAAGACGACACGCTGTCTGAAGCGCTGCGGTCACAAGTTCATCGGTTCTTGGAGACCGCCCCGGGCGCAAGAGTTGCTTGCGTCCACGTCCTCAAGCAAAATCGGCTCGCCATAGACCGTACGCTCGATGAAAGTGGCCACAACAAACATGTCAGCCGGCTGGCACACCTGAAGGATTGGGCCGAAACGTTGCGACTGCACGATCGTCAAATAACCTATCACGTGCTTGAAGCCGTGGACGCAGCGGATGCCATTCTGGATTTTGCCGACGTTAGTCACGTCGATCATATCATTATGGGAGCGCGGGCAAACTCCAGGCAGCGTCGAATCCTGGGTAGCGTGTCAGCCGTCGTTGCTTCCCGCGCGCCATGTACCGTGACCGTTGTACGTCCGCGAGCATCGATGTCCTTGCGCGTAACGAATACCGATTCCAGCGAGATACGCGGTGCCGACTAGGTGACGCGCTTCTCGTACCGGCCTGCCAGCTGTTCGCGAAGGGGTGCAGACGCCGCCGTTTTTCGCAGCAGGACTCGCCGACCGGGCAATAGCGTTCCGCGATCGCGGCTCTGGCTCTTGGCGGCAGCCGGCGCGGCGCGCCCAATAAGGCCCGCATCTACTTCATACTGGCCGCGATCGTCCGCATCCGCTCGGCGGTCCGATCGTCGGCCGGAAAGAACGTCTCCAGCGCGAGTTCCGACAGCGTGATGTCGACCGGCGTGCCGAAAATCATCGTGGTGGAGAAAAAGCTCAGCACCTCGCCGTTGAGCCGCATCTTGAAGGGGATCGCGACGTTGTCTGACGACAGCGGCGCCGAACGCGCCGGGATCGGATAGGCCTTGAGCTCGTGATAGAGCTTTATCAATTCGGGATCGGCGGTCGCCTCGCACTGCCGGTGCAGCCGCTCCAAAAGATGGCTGCACCATTCGGCGAGGTTGACGGTGCGCGCCGCCAGCGCCTCGGGGTGAAAGGCGAGACGCAGAATGTTGAAAGGCTGGCCGAGCAGACGCGCGGGGACGCCTTCCAGCAGCGGCATCACCATGCGGTTGGCCGACACCAGATTCCAGTGCCGGTCGTAGGCCAGCGCCGGATTGGGCTCATGCGCCTTCAACACGAGATCGATCGCGGCCCGCGCCGATTTCAGCGCAGGGTCGTCGAGCGAGCGCTGCGGAAAGGCCGGCGCAAACCCGGCGGCGACCAACAGCACGTTGCGCTCGCGCAGCGGCACGGCGAGCCGCTCCGCCAGCTTCAGCACCATGTCTCGCGACGGCGCCGCGCGGCCGGTTTCGACAAAGCTGAGATGGCGCGCCGAGATCTCGGCATCACCGGCAAGATCTAGCTGGCTGAGATGGCGGCGTTGCCGCCATTCGCGCAAGTGATTACCGACATGGACGGGCTGGGCTCGTTCGGCGCGTGCCGTGGCAGAGGATGTGTTCATGGCAGGAAAACTACCATGCGAATTTCAGCCGTTCCATTACCTCTGAGGTAAGGAAATCGCTCGAACGTGCGGCTACAGGGGGCGGCTAAGAGCCAAAAAAAGAGCCCCTGCATTTCGCAGGGGCCTCCATCGCGGCCGTTTTCTGATCGCGACTGACACAGGCGCAAAGGCTTGCCGTCAGGACGTTAACCTCCGGCGATCTTCCTAGTTTCCGTTATACATCCGTCCCGTGTTGGTCGTAACACCCAGGCGGTCTATTCCATGACCATTCAAGCGATTCGACGTCCACGTATCAGCAGCCCAGTAGCGGTACTGTGATTGGCTCGCAGGCATGCTGTTCATCGCTGAACGAAACACGGCTCTATGGTGGGAGTGACCGCCACTCTGGGCCATTGCGAGCGGGCTGGACAGTGTGAGGACCGTAGCCAGCGTGATCATTGAAGCTTTCATTGTCATCTGACTTTCTCCTTTTTGTCTTATCTTTGTTAAATTCTCCCTGTATCGATACTCGCTCTATCGCTGCTCAACGATGCAAATTTCCCGTTGCTCAGCGATTGAAATCACGTAAAAACATTATGTTCCTCGGCAGGTACCTCTCCAATGGAGAGACCTACTAAAATTTTTTTTATGATTTGGATTTTGCTGCACTAGCTTTGCTGCACCAGCGAAGAAATCTTCTCGCCATAAATCCCGGCAGCACAGACAGCGTTCTCGTCGGCCGCGCCACGTTACCTCCGACGTAATCGATTTGCGTATCGGACCGGATCATCTTCGCAAGCACAGGAGATGACCGATGAGCACGCCTAGCCGACCCAGCCCCTTCTCGATCGCAGCCAGCATGGTTCCGTGGTTGCTCAATCTGGCGACCCGGCTGCTGGCGCGCATCCTCAACATGCCCGAGCCACTGGTGCACAACACCGGCGTCTTCGTGTTCGTGCATGTGCAGGCGGTCGAGACCAGCGTCGGCAACCGCCTGCTGCGTCAGCTCCGGTCCTGGCGCCGATCGGCGTCCCGATCCATCGCCCGTCCACGCTCACCTCAAGGAGACCTGCCATGATCCAGCCATCCGTGTTTCTGCGCCGCGCCTTCCTGCTCGATACCGTCGCCAGCGGCATGATGGCCTTGTTGCTTACCTTCGGCGCGGGCGAGCTGGCGCCGCTGCTCAACCTGCCAGAAGAATTGCTGCGCGAGACCGGCCTGGTTTTGATCGCCTATACCGCGCTGGTCGGCTGGCTCGCCACACGGCAATCGATGCCGAAGGCGCTGGTGTTGATCGTGATCGCCATCAATGCGGCGTGGACGGTCGCCAGCATCGCGCTGTTATTCTCCAGCGCGGTGACGCCGAACCTGCTGGGCCAGGTCTTTATCGCAGGACAGGCGGTCGTGCCCGGCGCCCTCGCTGAGTTGCAATATATCGGATTGCGCCGGAGCGGCGGCGCGGTGGCGGCTTGAGCGCCATGCCGGTCGTCTCGACAAAGCTTGCCGCGAAAGCCCAAGGCTTTGAAAGCCCAAGGCTTCGAAAGCCCAAGGCTTCGAAAGCCCAAGGCTTCGAAAAGCCCAGGACTTCGCGGCAACGGCTTTGCGGCGACCGATTTTGTTCAGCTCAAGGCCAGCGCCACGATCATTCCCGCCAGCGTCAAAACAAGTCCGGCGGCCAGCATCGGTACCAGGCTGCTGCCGGAATAGGGATTGGCTGCCTCCTTGTCGGTCACGACGTCTGTTCGGTGGTGCATCGGACGGCTCCTCTTTGGTGACGCCAGTACCTGTCGCCGACGTCGAGCGTGACGCCGTTCGCAATCGCGACCCCGAGTTCCAGGCTCGCCGCGATCCGCCGCGCGCGTTCGACGAAATGCATGGCAGCCTGCGGAGGACAAAGCTCGCCCGCAGTGGCCTCGAACAGCCGGAGCCAGCGGTCAAAATGGCCGGCATCGACCGGCAGCGGCACGTGCTTGAGCATTGGCGTGCCGTGATACCGGCCCGACATCAGCGCCACCGATGACCAGAACGCACACATTTGCTGAAGATGCGGCTCCCAATCCTGGATCCGGGCGTCGAAGATCGGCGCCAGCACCGAGTCACTGCGGACCTTGGCATAGAAGCCGCGCACCAGGCGCTCGATCATGGCCTCGGTGATGCCGGTCGCTGCGGCGATCTCGGCCGCGATCTTTTCGCGCCGCTCTGCCCCTGTCACGGCAGGCCTCCTTAAATAGGTATTATAAATGCCTATTTAGACTGATATTGGTCATCCGTAAAGTTCTATTTTTCGAGGGGGCTCCCATGCGCCTGACGTCGTTCACGGATTTTGCAATGCGCGCCTTGATGCGGCTTGCCGGCGAGCCGACGCGCTCATTCGCGACCAGCGAAATCGCGGCCGAGTTCGGCATCTCCCGCAATCATCTGGCCAAGGTGGTGCGCGATCTCGCCGATGGCGGCTTTATCTCGACCCAGCGCGGCGTGGGCGGCGGCTTCACGCTGGCCCGACCGCCGCAATCGATCACGCTCGGCGAGATCGTGCGCACGCTGGAGGGAGGACATCCGCTAGTCGAATGTTTTCGCGACGACGGCGGAAGCTGCGTATTGACGCCGCGCTGTCGCCTAAAGGCAAAGCTGGCCAGCGCGCGGGAGGCCTTCATGCGCGAACTCGACGCCACCACGCTGGCGGAATGCGCCTATCCGCCGCGAGCGAAAAAGGGCTCGGGGCCGGCCGCCTCGGCGTGAAGCGCAGGTGCCGGCGTCCTGCGCCTGGCAACAATTGAGCTTTTCAGCGTGCCATTTGAACGGTGCTTGCCATTCAGATTTTTGAGATTCTTGCCATTGAGATGCGTGCCGTTGGCAGCGCCGTTCCTCCTGGCTCCGTTCGAATGGCCGTTCCGCTTTGCTTGTAGTTCTTTTTCCTGCAGTTTTTGCTGCCGTTTTTCCCTGGCCTTCGCCGCCTGTTTTTCGGCTTTCTTCAAAGCCTTCTTCTCTGCCTTGGCTTTCAGGCGCTGCCGCTCCGCCCTCGCCTCGGCGCGCTTCTTCTTGCGCTTCTTCTCGCAGGCATCGCATTTGCAGCCGATCGGCTTCAGATACGCCTTGAAATAGTCGGTGCCGTAATCGTAGTTGATCTCTTCGCCCGGCTCGATCTTCCTGATCGCGCGGATCACGACCTTGCGCTTGCGGGGGTTGACGTCGGATTCGGCATTCGGCTTGCAGGCATGATTGATATAGCGCGCGATGTTCTTGCGCACCGAGCCATCGATGGTCCAGCGCCCGTTGAGTTCGAACAGGTATTTGTTCTCGACCGCGTCGTCCTTCTTCTTCCGGCAATCCAGCAGCGGCCCAAAATAACGGATGATCTTGGCGCCCTTCTTGATCGGTTTGGTGGCGAAAAGGCCCAGCCCGGTGCGGGAACGGCCGACACGATACGGTTTATTCGACGGAATGGCAGGCATGATCGATAAGAACTGACGCTAGTGAAGGCGACGGATCGCGAAGCCGCAGTTCTAAAACGATTCCGGCGAAATGTCAGGTGTTTCGCGCAACGGACGTGAACCTTCCCCAGATTGCGCCGATCGGACCAATATGACGGTTTTCGCTCGCGACCGCGCGCCCCGCCGCAAGAATGGCACCGACTACGACCCCGGCGGCTGGGCGTAGGTCGAACTGAGCATGGTGTCCAGCAAGGTCTCGGCGTCGGTGCCTTTCGGGACCCGGCGAAGGATATCGGAGAGCCGGCCATCCAGCAGCAACATGGTGAAGCCGTGGACCAGCGACCACGCCCGCGCGATCGCTGCGGCCTGTTCGAGCGACAGCGCCTCTTCGGAAATCTGTTCGTGCCGGCTGGCGCCGATGGCGCCGGCCAGCCCTGCGAAGGAGGCATTGGCGGCCTCATGCAGCGACGGCCTCTTCATATCGAGGCGCTCGGTACGGAACATCAGCCCGTACATCCCGGGATGCGCCCGCGCATAGGCGACATAGGCTTTGGCCCGGGCCTTCGCCTTTTCGCTCGGCAGCGTGCCCGCTTCACCGGCAGTCGACATCGCGGCGTTGAATTGACGAAACCCGATCGCGGCGAGTTCGCTGACGAGGCCGGTGAGGTCGCCGAAATGATGGGTTGGCGCTGCGTGCGAGACGCCGGCCTCGCGCGCGACCGCGCGTAGCGTCAGGCCGGCCAGCCCGTCGCGCTCGAGCACCCGTTCGGCCGCCTCCAGCAACGCGCCATGCAGCGCGCCGTGATGGTACGGCGCGGCTTCCCCTGCGCCGGAAGGACGGGATGCGCTTCGTTTTCGCGCCCGCGCCGGCGCGACATTATTCGCAGTGGACCGGGTCCGGGCTCGGGTGATGGTGGGTTTTCTTGTCATTTCGGTCTTATAGGCGGCTATTTTTACACTGTAAAGATTTCGCTTGACGATTGCCCCAGTCGCCTGTATCGACATCTTTACGATGTAAAGATAAATCCATGGAGCGACCGATGCAGCAGCCAGCGACCACCCAAGCGGCCCGCACCAATCTGGCGCCGATTCCGATGGAATGCGACGCGCCGTTTCTGAACGGTGGCGGGTGAACTACCGCGCGAACTCAACGGCACGCTTTATCGCAACGGTCCCAATCCGCAATTCGAGGCTCCCGGCGCGCACTGGTTCGTCGGCGACGGCATGCTGCACGCCTTCCACCTCGAAAACGGCCGCGCCAGTTACCGCAACCGCTGGGTCCGCACGCCGAAATGGCAGGCCGAGCACGACGCCGGCCGCGCGCTTGTTCGGTGGCTTCGGCCGAAAATTGCCCGATGCGCCCGCCTCGATTACCCAGGACGGCGGCGTCGCCAATACCAACATCATTTTTCACGGCGGACGCCTGCTCGCGCTGGAGGAAGGCCACCTGCCGACCGAGATCGAGCCCGGCACGCTGAACCGGCGCGGCTATTGCGACTATGACGGCAGCATCGCCGGACCTTTCACCGCGCATCCGAAGATCGATCCCGTCAACGGCGAGATGGTGTTCTTCGGCTACAACGCCGCAGGACCGCTGACGCCTGCGCTTTCCTTCGGATCCGTCAATGCATCCGGCGTGGTGACGCGGTTCGACCGCTTCGAGGCACCCTATGCCAGCATGGTGCATGACTTCATCGTCACCGAACATCATCTGCTGTTTCCGATCCTGCCCATTACCGGCAGCATGGAGCGCGCGATGCGCGGCCGGATCGCCTTACGCCTGGGAGCCGGACAAGGGCGCCTATGTCGGCGTCATGAAGCGCAACGGCGCCGCCAACGATATCGTCTGGTTTCGCGCCGAGAGCTGCTACGTCTTCCACGTCATGAATGCATGGGAAGAAGGCGACCGCATCGTCGCCGACGTCATGCAGTTCGAGGAAGCCCCCTTGTTCAACCATCCCGACGGCTCGCCGACCGATCCCAGGAAGTCGCGCGCCCGGCTGTGCCGCTGGACCTTCGATCTCGCTGGCAATACCGACCGCTTCACGCAAACCTATCTCGACGATATCACCGGCGAATTTCCGCGCATCGACGATCGCCGCGCCGGGCTTGCCAACCGCCACGGCTGGTATGCCTGCGCCAACCCCGGTCTGCCGATGTTCGGCGCGCTGTCGGGCGTGGTGCATGTCGACGGCAAGGGATCGCGGCTTGGCCAGTATCTGCTGCCCGCCGGGGACACCATCTCCGAACCGGTGTTCGTCGCCCGCGGCGATGATGCCGCCGAAGGCGATGGCTGGCTGCTGGCGGTGGTCTGGCGTGCCGCCGAGAACCGCAGCGATCTGGCCGTGTTCAACGCCACCGATGTCGAAGCCGGCCCCGTGGCGCTGGTGCAACTGGGGCATCGGGTACCCGACGGCTTTCACGGCAACTGGGTTGCGGCGGCGTAAGCCGAATGGCGCCGGCGCACAATTACCTTTCCTCACCCTATTTTGACACTGTAAAGATTCCGCTTGACGCTTCCTCCTTCCAGACCTAAACAAATCTTTACGATGTAAAGATTAGCCTCACGAGGCTGCCCATGATGGTTTTCCTGATCCTTGCGCCCTACGCCGCCTTCACACTGCTGATGCTGGTGAGTTCGCCCGTGCCGAGCCTGTTTGCGGCCGCAGCGATCTGCCTGATGGTGATCGGGTATGACGTGCTTCGCGGCCGCTCGATCAAGCTGCTCGGCGCCAGCTCCGCGATCCTGTTCGCGTCACTCGGCGGCTACCTCACTTTGATCGATCCCGGCCTGAGCCCTTCGGCCGTGAAGCTGACGGTCGACTGCGGCATGTTGGCGATCGCGCTGCTGTCGCTGGCGATCCGCCGGCCGTTCACGCTGCAATATGCCCTGGAGGTCGTCGACGCCCAAACAGCCGGTTTGCCGGGCTTTTTGACGGCAAACTATGTCATCACGGCGGTGTGGGCGCTGGCTTTCCTGTTGATGTTGATGGCCAACGCGCTGATGATCTATCTGCCCGGCCTGCCGCTCTGGTCGGGATTGGCGATCGCCTTCGCCGCCCGCAACACCGCGCTTTATTTCACCAGATGGTACCCGAGATACCGGCGCGCAAAATTCGCAAGCTCCGCCACCGCGCTGTCCGGCTGCTGACGAAGGCTTCGAAATTCACCGAAGCCGAGTGCAACGAAACC
Organism: uncultured Pseudomonadota bacterium; assembly: GCA_963729395.1. Taxonomy (GTDB): domain Bacteria; phylum Pseudomonadota; class Alphaproteobacteria; order Rhizobiales; family Xanthobacteraceae; genus Bradyrhizobium. Next base: position 88,373 of record CAVSOS010000024.1, read on the forward strand.
GGAAATTCAACGAAACTTGAGGACAAGACGATGAAAGACGTGTTCGCCAAACTCGCCGTCGACTTCTTCTCGACCATCGTGTTCATCGCCGTGTACATGATCACCGATAACGTCGTGCTGGCGACCGGCGTGGCGATCGCCGGCGCCCTGGCTCAGATGATCTACGCCCATACCAAGGGCCAGCAACTCGGCTTCATGACCTATGCCAGCCTGGCGCTGGTGATCGCGCTCGGCGGCGCGACGCTGTTGACCCGCGATCCGCGTTTCGTGCTGGCGAAGCCAGCGATCGCGCATTTTGCGATCGGCGCGATCATGTTGAAGCGCGGCTGGATGCTGCGTTACATGCCCCCGATCGTGGCCGAGACCATTCCGGAATACGTCACTTTGGCGGGCTACGCCTGGGCCGCACTGATGTTTGCGCTCGGCGCCGGCACCATCGCGATCGCGATGACCGGCGACATGAAATTGTGGGCGATCTATGTGTCGGTGGTGGCGATGGGTGCGAAAATCGCGGCCTTTGCCGTGCAGTATGTCGCGTTTCGAATGCTGGTCAGAAGCCGGCTTCGCTCCGTCAACGCTTGACAAGACGGTTGGGCTTGGGCGGCGAGATGCGCTATACCCCCACCAGGCTTACCGACTTCCAGAACCATTCCGGTTTTGCGAGCAAGAATGTGAGGAGACCAAAATGGCCGTGGACGGAAACTGGAATATCGTCATGAGCACGCCGATGGGCGATCGCAACGCGACGCTGACGCTGAAGAATTCGGGCGGCGCACTGACGGGCACCCAGGCCGCCGAAGGCAATTCGACCGAGATTTTCGACGGCACGGCCAACGGCGACAACGTCGCCTGGAAAGTCTCCATCACCAACCCGATGCCGCTGACGCTCGAATTCACCGGCAAGGTCGCCGGCGACAGCATCTCCGGCGAAATGGGAATCGGCCCGATGGGCAGCTTTCCATTCACGGGGACGCGAGCGTAAGGGCATCGCTGGTCGTCCCGGCGAACGAGCCTGTGAAGAAATCGTCTCAATTTCCGACGAACTGTGATTCACTGGAGGTGTGGGCAGCGACAGTTTTGATGGATCAGAAACATGGCGGGACGAGGCAAGGCTCGGGTTGTGGTTGCGAACCGGGCCCAACTGTCGTGGGACCTGATCAATCCGGATGGCTGGTTGGCACCGGACCATCGTGCGCGATTGGTGGTGGGGTTCGTCGAGACGCTCGATTTGACGGTGCTTTACGACAAGGTCGAAGCGCGTGAGGGGACGGCGGGTCGGCCTGCCGCCGACCCGCGTGTGCTGTTTGCGTTGTGGCTTTTGGCGACGATGGACGGGGTTGGCTCGGCGCGGGAACTGGACCGGTTGACCAGCCAGGATCTGGCCTATCGCTGGGTCGCGTGCGGCGTGCCGGTCAACTACCACGGGCTTGCGGACTTCCGGGTGGCGCATGCCGATGTGCTCGACGCTCTGCTCACCGAAACGCTGGCAGTGTTCATGGCGGAGAGACTGTTTGACGCCGACGAGATCGTTGTCGACGGCACCAAAATCAAAGCTTCTGCGGGCAAGAGTTCGTACAAGCGCGCGCTGCGTCTGGACGAGGCGGAGGCGGCCGCGAAGGCCCGTGTCGTCGCCTTGAAAGCCGAGGTCGATGCGGACCCGGCGGCGAGTTCCAAGCGCACCCAAGCGGCGCGGGCACGAGGCCTGCGCGAGACGCAGGAGCGGATCGAAAAGGCACGTGCCAAACTGGCCGAGATCGAAGCGGAGAAAGCCAAACGCGCCAAGCAGAGCCCGAAAGAGGTAGCCAAGCAAAAAGAGGCACGGGCGTCGCTCACCGATCCGCAGGCGCGGCGCATGCGGTGCGCGGACGGAGCGGTGCGGGCGAGCTACAATGTGCAGATTGCAGCAACGACGGATCATGGCTTCGTCACCGCGATCATGGCGACGGACCGGCGCAACGACAGCGGTCTGGTGCGGCCCATGTTCGAGGCGAGCGAGCAACGGCTCGGGCGGCCGATCAAACGCGTGCTGGCGGACACCGGCTTCGCGCAGATCGATGATATTGCAACCCTCAGCAACCGGCCTGAAACGCCCGTCGGCGTCTACATTCATCCACCCAGGGATCGCACCGACGTCAAGCCAAAGACGCTGCTGGCGCGGCAAAAGCAGCGAGAAAAAGAGCCGCAGACGATCAAGGACTGGCGGCAGCGGATGACCACGAACGAGGCAGAGGCGATCATGAAAAAGAGGGGGCGGATCGAACGGGTCAACGCAAACCTCAAGAACCGGGGCTTCGGCACGCTTCTGGTGCGAGGACTTGCCAAGGTGCAAGCGATCGGGCTGTGGCACGCGCTCGCCCACAACCTCATCATTGCCCTGCGCTTGAGGGCAATGCCTGCTTCCGCAGCGTGAAACCGGACCAGATTGCCTCCCCAACATTACCCGCCGCCCGCAGGCGCCCGCCTTCAGATAGGTTCACAGGCTCGTTCGCCGGGACGACGAGATGTGATCGCGCGCCCCCTCACCCCAGATTCAATTCCTTGAAGAAGTCATTGCCCTTGTCGTCGATAATGATGAAGGCCGGAAAATCCTCGACCTCGATGCGCCAGATCGCTTCCATGCCGAGTTCGGGATATTCCACCACCTCGACCTTCTTGATGCAGTGCTCGGCGAGGTTCGCCGCCGCACCGCCGATCGAGCCAAGATAGAAGCCGCCGTGCTTCTTGCAGGCCTCGCACACCGCCGCCGCGCGGTTGCCCTTGGCCAGCATCACCATCGATCCGCCCGCCGCCTGGAACTGGTCGACAAAGGAATCCATTCTTCCCGCCGTGGTCGGCCCGAAAGCGCCGGAAGCGTAGCCTTCGGGGGTTTTCGCCGGGCCGGCGTAGTAGATCGGATGGTTCTTGAAATAGTCCGGTAGCGGCTCGCCCCGCTCCAGCCGCTCGCGCAATTTGGCATGCGCCGAATCCCGCGCCACGATCATGGTGCCGGTCAGCGACAGCCGGGTCTTGATCGGGTGCTTTGACAGCGTCGACAGGATATCCTTCATCGGCCGGTTGAGATTGATCTTGACCACCTCGCCGCCGAGCGCCTGCTCGACCGCTGGCAGATATTGCGCGGGATTATGCTCGAGCTCCTCGAGATAGACGCCGTCTTTCGTGATCTTGCCGAGCACCTGGCGATCCGCCGAGCATGAAACGCCAAGGCCGATCGGCAATGAGGCGCCGTGGCGCGGCAGCCGGATCACGCGCACGTCGTGGCAGAAATACTTGCCGCCGAACTGCGCGCCGACGCCGAGCGACTGCGTCATCTTCAGGATTTCCTGCTCCATCTCGAGATCGCGGAAGGCGTTGCCGTCGGCAGAGCCGTGGGTCGGCAATGCATCGAGATAGCGCGCCGACGCGAGCTTCACCGTCTTCATGCAGAGTTCGGCCGAGGTGCCGCCGATCACGATCGCAAGGTGATACGGCGGACACGCCGCGGTGCCGAGCGTCAGCACCTTCTCTTTCAGGAATGCCAGCATGCGGTCGCGGGTCAGGACCGAGGGCGTGGCCTGGAACAGGAAGCTCTTGTTGGCCGAGCCGCCGCCCTTGGCCATGAACATGAACTTGTAGGTATCATCGCCTTCGGCGTAGATCTCGCACTGCGCCGGCATGTTGTTGGCGGTGTTCTTTTCCTCATACATCGACAGCGGTGCGACCTGCGAATAGCGCAGATTGCGCCGCAGATAAGCGTCGCGCGCGCCTTCGCTCAGAGCCGCCTCGTCGTCGCCGTCGGTGAGGACGCGCGAGCCTTTCTTGCCCATGATGATGGCGGTGCCGGTGTCCTGGCACATCGGCAACACGCCGCCGGCGGCGATGTTGGCATTCTTGAGAAAATCGAAGGCGACGAACTTGTCGTTGTCGCTGGCTTCCTTGTCGTCGAGGATGCTGCGCAACTGCTTCAGATGCCCCGGCCGCAAATAATGGTTGATGTCGCCGAACGCGGCCTCGGACAGCGCCCGCAGCGCCTCGCGCGAGACCACCAGCATGTCCTTGCCCAGCACCTTCTCGACCCGCACGCCGTCGGCGGTGATCTTCTTGTAGGGCGTGGTGTCCGCGCCCAAGCGGAAACAGCGGCGTGTGCTTGTAGGGCGGAACGGGCTTGGGATCGGGGGATGGCGGTGGGGGCGTTCATGGTTTGCTCGCAGGTTCGGGAGCCGGAAACGTCCGCTTCGAGACGCCGGCAGTTGAACCGTTCTAAGCACTTTTAGGACAAAAGGAAGGTTCTGGATGTCATGCCGGCCACGTTGTCCCCCACCTCGGCTCATTTTCTCGTCCATGCCCGCGCTTGTCGCGGGTATCCACGTCTTTCTTTGGTGCGGCGTGAATGAATACGTGGATGGCCGGGCAAAGGCGAGCGGAAGCGACGCCGTCCTTTGGACGGCTGTGCCCGGCCATGACGAGCTTGGCGGTAACACCCTGCTCTTGCACTAACCATTGGCGGACGCTTCAATGCGCGCGAGGGGGCATTCACCATGGCATTGAGACCTGAATTTCGCAGATCGACCTTGCTCGCGGCCACGCTGGCGCTGTTGAGCGCAATGGCGCTGACCGTATCGGGCACATCGCCGGCGCGCGCCGACCGCTGCGACGATCTCGCCGCCCACCTCAAGGGCCAGATCGACGGTCTCAAAGTCGGCATCACCGCCGGCCGCGTCATCTATCTGTCGCATCCGCTGGCCAAAGAGCTCTCCCTCGGCTGTGCAGGCAGCAAATTCAGCAACGAATTGTATGCCAAGGCCAACAGCCGCAAGCCGAAGCCGGAATTCCTCGATTTCGTTGCCGGCACTGCCGCCCTCATCTTTACTGTGCCGAAAGATGAAATGCTGAAGGGGGTTTCACGGTGCATGTCGCGGATGGGCATTTTCCGCGGCGACGATGTCTCGATGCGTTACCGGCGGCTCGACATGAATTGCACGCGAACAAAGACCGAAGCCGCGATTGCGATTTCGCGCGGCACGGACCAGTAAGGCGCCGACAAAATCGCTGACATTTCGAGGGATATTCGAGCCATCCGTTCACCATAGCGGCCGGATCGCTCTTGATCGCCCGGGATTTACGATTTGGATTCATAAAGCCTTGGCCCTCGCCCCGTCACAGTCGGGCGCAGCAACCAAGGATCCTTCCGATGAGCATTTCGGCGATCACGACGTCAGCCCCCGTCACGACGTCAGCCCCGGTGACGGCCCCCAATACCAGCGCGCCTAAAGCCGCGGACACGCCGAACGACGGCGATGCCGACGATGCGACCGAGGCCCAGCCTCCGGTGGTGGCAGCCCTTCCCCCCGGCCAGGGAACGCGGATCGACCAGATCGTCTAAGCGGGTTTGCTCGAATTCGAGCAAGCCGCGGCATAGCGCCCGCTAGCCGCCGCCCAAGAAAAAAACCGCCGCAAGTTTGCCGGAAATGGCGCGATCATCGGGACGGCGCGGGAACGGGCGCATCGCATGATCGCAAAATGGCTGCTGCAGACCCTGATCTGGATCGCCGCGATGGGCGCGCTGTTGTTCGTGCCCGCGGGCACGCTGCGCTGGCCGGCGGCGTGGGTGTTCCTGGCGACGCTCGCCGTGATCGGCGTCGCGGGCGGATGGTGGCTGGCCCGGACCGATCCGGCGCTGCTTGCCGAGCGGATGCGCCCGCTGATGCGGGCCGAACAGCCGGCAGCCGACAAGAGATTTATCGTGGTGTTCGGCGCGACGGCTCTGATCTGGCTGATCGCCGTCGGGCTCGATGCCCGCTGGCACGCCTCCGGCGTCCCGATCGCCCTGCAGGCGCTCGGCTTTGCGATGATGGTCTGCTCCAGCGTCTTCATCATGTGGGTGATGCACGAGAATTCGTTCGCGTCAGTGGTCGTCAGGCTGCAGACCGAGCGCGGCCACCACGTCGTCAGCACCGGCCCCTACGCCTGGGTACGGCATCCGATGTACAGCGGCGCCGTTCTGCTTCTGGTCGGCGCATCATTGCTGCTGGGTTCGTGGTGGGGCATGGCGATATCGCCGCTGTTCGCTGTGCTGTTCGCCGTGCGTGCCGGGATCGAGGAACGCGCGCTGATCGCGGGCCTGCCCGGCTATGCCGACTACGCCGCCCGGGTGCACTACCGGCTGGCGCCGGGACTTTGGTGAGAGTTCGAACCGCCGCCGGTAAAATGGCTTATACTGGAGCATGATCCGGAAAAGCGGGTACCGGTTTTCCCGGACAAACGGCTTCGTTTGTTCCAAGATCATGCTTAATCAAAAAGATAGAGCGAGATGGCTATTCGACGAATAGCCATCTCGCTCCAGGGATAATAGCCATTCACGGAGCGGACCGATGCCTCAGACCAAGACCTACACCGGCGGCTGCCACTGCGGCATGGTGCGTTTTGAATGCACCAGCGATCTTGCGATGGTGACCGCGTGCAATTGCTCGATCTGCACCAAGAAGGGCCTGCACTTCGCGTTCCTGCCGCCGAAGAGTTTCCAGTTGCGTGCCGGCGAGGACAATCTGAAGGAATATCTGTTCAACAAGCACGCGATCCGGCATCAGCTCTGCAACGACTGCGGCGTCGACGTGTTCGCGCGCGGCACCAAGCCTGACGGCACCGAGGTGATTGCGCTGAACGTCAGTTGCATTGACGGCATCGAGCTGCAAAAGCTGGCGATGACGCCGATCGATGGAAGGAACAGATAAGATCTTAAGCTTGGGGCGCGCCGCGAACTCAGTTTCACCTCTCCCATAGGGCTAAGGCATGCACACATCTCTGAAACCGACTCAAAAACAAACACTTAGGTGACCATCGGTTTCATAAGCGTGGGAGCCATGGGCGCCGAACGAACGTTGAAAAAACTCACTCTTTTTCGTCGCTCGTCATCGCCGATCAAAAAGCTCCAAGATGTGTGCATGCCTTAGCCCATAGGGAGAGGTCGGATCGCCCTTGCGATCCGGGTGAGGGGTTAGGGAGCCCGCTTCCGTTGTCGCAAATGTTGGCGTCAGTCATTCTACATATCCAGGTCAGTCATTCTAAATAGTCGACCGTGAAATATGCTGAAGCGCCTGATCGGGAAGGGAAACCGGGCGATTTTCGGCAATAGGATTTGCCGGAAATTGGGGGTTCGGCAGCGATTTTCTTGCAAATTCGAGTTTGGGATTCCCACGAATCTGAAGCCGTGATTCTCTGCTTTCGCGGGTAATGAGCGGAGGATTCGATGCGGCCACGGGAGCGTCGGGAGAGCGGCGAGCAGGATCTGTTTCGGTCGCGGCTCGATCAGGTCATCAATATGGACCACGCCTCGCCGCCCTCCGCCTCGGCCCGCATCGCTACTTCTAAGCTTCGGTAGGCCGTGACCCATACAACAGGAATGACGTGCTTGGGCAAATCTCCCAGACTGCCCCACTTCTTCCTGATGAATTCAATGGATCGTCGACGAACCGCTTCCTCTGGTGCATAATTCGGATTGCTTGTCATTTCAGCTCCACCGAGAGTGACCAGCCATGTTAGGGCGCTTGAATGAAGTCCTAGTACCCGGAATCAGAGCTGAGTGATACGGCGACCTTTGAAACGGCGCTGACGGACCTTTTTCTTGGTCCAGACGAAGGGCTCGGCTTTGTCGTTGTAGGCGTTGACGTAGGCATCGATGTGTTCCTGAAGCTGCTTGAGGCTTGTGAAGGAGGTGCCGCTAAGCGACTGCCCCTGCAAGATCGAAAACCATACCTCGACCTGATTGAGCCAGGACGCACTTGTCGGCGTGAAATGAAATTGCACGTTGGGGTGGGCCTTGAGCCAATGTTCGTTCTTCTTGTGGGTGTTGAGGTTGTCGAGGATGACGTGAAGCTTTCGGCCCGGAAAGGCCGCGGCGACGCTGTTCATGAAGTCGAGAAACTCGACGCGGCGACGACGTTTTGAATGAGCCGCGATGATCTTTCCGGTGGCGACTTCGAGCGCCGCAAACAATGTTGTGGTGCCATGCCGCTTGTAATCGTGGCTCTGGCCGGTCAGGGCGCGGCCATTGGGCAACTTCAGATAACCCTGCGCTCGCTCCAAGGCCTGGATCGAGGGCTTCTCGTCCACGCACAGCACAATGGCCTTCGCAGGCGGGGCGACGTAGAGGCCAACAACATCTGCCGCTTTGGCCGTGAAGTTCGGGTCGGTGCTCTCGCACCAGGACTTGCGAGCCGCGAGGTCGATCTTGTGGCTGCGCAGGAATCGCCAGACATATTGGACGTCAACATCGCCCAGCGCCTCGGCCAGCAGAGGGCCGGTCCAGCGCGCAAACCCTTGCGGGGGCGGCTTATCCAGCAGCTTCAGAATCCGCTTGTCGGTCGTCTTCGTATAGATCGGCTGCTTGCCAGGCCGCGGCTTGTCTTGCAGCCCTTCAAGGCCATGGTCGGCATAGCGATGCCGCCAACGGCTGACAATCCGCGGCTGGACCCCAACTTCCTTGGCTATCGAGCGGGTGCTGCGCCCGGCCGCCGCCAACAGAACGATCCGCGCCCGCTTCAAATCGCGCTGCAATGTCACCGGTGAGCGGCAGCAGGCCTCAAGCACCTTGCGATCTTTCCTCGAAAGGTGGACTTCTCTTGCTTCGGGTATCATCCCGATCTTGAATCACAACTCACCTTCTAAGAAAAGAGGGTACTAGGTATATTGGGCCACTTTATTAGCGGCCTAATTGCCATTGCGTTTTTTGCAGTCGCCTGGGGTTCTTTGGCAATACTCTCCCTTTTGACAGGGTTCATTGCTGCCGGTACGGCGCTTAACTTGACTGGCAATTATTACATTTACCTCTTTGCTTTTTTTGCTGGCGCGGTTCCAATCGGATTATTTTTCTCGATCTATGTGTGGGGTCCCTATATCGGACCAGCGGTGTCTGGTGTCTTCGACGCAGTATTGAAGCGGAAAGTCTAAACGCAAAGGGCAACTCTTGCGAGCGGCCCCTCCGTTTGACCCCCATCAGGGGTTTAAATCCCCCTCCAGCATCCCCACATACTGCACATGAACCAATCGCAACCAGCTAAGCGCGAACCACCCAAGACCAAGGCTGAGTTGCGCGAGATGCTGACCGAAGCCGTCCGCAATACACAGATCGAGAATAAGCGTTTGCAGAAGGCCAAGAAAGTTAAGATGGCCTAACTCATAACGTGAGCGTGCGGTGGAGATGAAGATGGCAACTGGAGTATTCCGCACTAGTGACGGTTCGGTGCAGGTTGACTATGACGGCATCAGCATTCCCATTCCACGGGCGAAGTATAATGAAAATGGGTACAAGCCGGACTTCGATGAGCTGCCGCTGGAAGCGGATTATTGGGCCGCTCAGGAAAAGCAAAGAGCGGCCGATGCCCAGAAGCACTTATAACTATCGCCCGCCATCGGTTGGGCGCGACTAAAACGCACGCAAAAGCCGCCAAGGTCTCCCTCGACGGCTTGTGCCGTTGCGTTGGTTTTGCGTGGCGACTTACTGCGTCGAGCGGCGGTCGAACGTAGTCGTGCCTGTCTCGCCTCCGGGCGCACAGCAGCCTCTAAGGGCGCAGTTAGTGCGTTGCCAGTTGTCGGGGTCAACGATCCCCGATGCCTATAAGTTGTCACCGGCAACGATAATGATCAAGCCAGCGTTACTGTCCTATAGAATGAAATAGATTTCATCATGCCTTTACAAAAGAACATTACGACCCACCCAACGATTTGGGCTGCGAACGATGAATGATGATTTGAAACAGAAATTCGATGCACCGACGGTCGCCGTCATGCGGCAGGCGCTGAACGAGGTCGTCGCGGATCGTCGCTTCATGGCCCGAAAGTCGGTCACGCCGCTGGAAGTGGCGGAGCATATCCTTGAGCAGGCGGCGTCCGGCGTACGCGACCTCAACCGTCTGAAAAGCTCGGCATTCGAGAAACTGAGCACAGCTGCCTGAGAAGGCGGGACCGGAGGGTCCGCCAAGAGATAGTCGAAAACTTCGTCTGCCAGCCAACAGCCCCAGTTCCTGCTGAACCCAGTTCCCGTTAGAAGATAATGTGCCATTTCTATTCCTCGCGCACTGGTGCTTTCAGTCCCGCAGCGCATACCATGTCGAGACATGGCGGGACGCCGGTCCACTCGACAGTGACCGTCGATAACAGTCGAGAGCCGGTGGCCCGCCTCCTTCCGGAGCGACCGGCGACTTCCCTAGACAGTTGATAAAACTCGCAAGATCAGACAAGCCGAGGCAATTTTATGCGCTGGACGGTGGCTCGGACGGCTTGCAGAAAGCTTGTGGTTGGAACTAACGCCGATCACGGTTCCAGCGTTACCGAATTCCGCGAACGAGAACACCGGGCAAGGGTCATCGCGTCGCCGCAGGAGAACGCTTCACGTTGCGAAAGCCGTGACCGATAAATCCAGCCAGGCGTCTCACATCGGCGTGGTGAAAAAAGCATCGCGGCTCGTCGGTTGACTTAATGAGAACAACATAGGAACATTCGTTCCTGCCCTTCAGCCGTAGGTCAGCCGTTATCGGCCTGCCGTCGCTATCGCAGCCACGCATGCCGCTGACGATGAAGTTGCGAACGCCAGACAGGATCTTGCGGTCATCGAGATCGATGTGACCGCCATCGGGAAAGCGGATGAAACATTTAGGCGCATTTATAAGGCTGTAGAGACGCTGCCCGAACGCGATCGGGATCGTGCTATCATTGTCTCCGTGGAAGATCAGGACCGGCGCGGTCACACTGCCGATGCGCCAATCCGAATGAAATTGGTCCTTGAGCAGCCAACGCACAGGCAGGAACGGGAAGTTCATGGCCGCCACGTCGGAAATCGAGGTATAAGGCGCTTCCAAAATCAGCGCCTTGATCTTTCGTTCGGCAGCGAGCCAGACGGCGACGCCGGAGCCAAGCGAATGGCCCCATACCACGATATGATCGGGCGCGATCTGATGATCGACCGCGAACGCGTAGGCCGCCTCGGCGTCCAGATGCAACCCATCTTCGGACGGACTTCCGGTCGACCCCTCGTAACCCCGGTACGAAACCGCGAGCAGCCCGTTACCCTCGGCTATGAGACTGCGATCCCGGCCCACTCGCCAGTTAAGTGTGTCACCGTTGCCGTGAAAATAAATAAAGAGGGGCTTGTCGAGCTTGGGCGCGACATACCAAGCCACCAGACGCTCGCCATCGGACGTCTGCAGCGCGACCTCCTGCGCCTCAGCAAAACCCGCGTCGGCAGCGGTCACGTGAGCCGCCAGCTTCGGAAATATCAATGTCCGCTGGAATATGTACACTCCCGCGCACACAGCAGCGTAGACCACCAGCGCAGATATGCTGGTCCATTTTGTCAGCTTGCCGGTGATTTTCCAGACGGTGCCCATGATCCCCCCACTCCCTTCCGTAGATAGGTGGCGGACAGAAGGCGAACAAGGTCATATTTGGCCGGGCAAAGCCAAATGCCGAGTACGCTCGCCTCTACGAAGCTGCCGTTGCGCGCCGGCAGGCCGACCAGACTCTACAATTTATCCCTCACCCGTACTGCGACCGTCATCCGGCCCGTAGCGCATTGATCCAGTCGGCGAGAGCGCCCTTGCGCTTACCTGCGACGCGCAACACCGAGGTCGCACCTGTGACGAGCATCTTGCGGATATAGCGGTTGCCCTGTTTGGTGATGGCGCGCCGAGCTTCTCCTTGCCACCACTGGAATTTTGCCTTGGGGTTCAGCCCCGCCGGGCCGCCACGCCGAGTCAGCCAGCCTCACCGGCTCGTTTTTCCAGCCACCCGGCTCCCAACCCCCATCGTGGCCATCCGACTCGCCAGCGGGCTTGCTGGGGCGATCCGCTGACGTCGATATCAGGCCATTTTTAGGTCAGCCAGTTTTCCCAAAAACATCCTCGCCGTAATATCATGTTTTTGCTGCGTTTTTTGGCAACCACAAGAATAAAGCAGGCTCAATCCAGCGCCTTGTAGCGGCGGAAGATGCCGTCCTCGTTGAAGGCGACGCGGCGGTCGCTGGCAAGATAGGCCTTGATGTTGGGTCGCGCGGCGACACGGTCGTGCAGATCGACCAGTCCGGGAATGCCGCGCTCGAAGGCCTTCATCCGTCTCGGAAAGGCGTAGCGCAGCCCTTCCACGATCTGGAACAGCGAAAGATCGACATAGGTAGCCCTGCGGCCGGTGAGATAGGCGCCGCCATTGTTTTCCAGGAGCTGCTCGAAATAGCCGAGATATTTCGGCACCCGCGCGCTCCAGAACTCGTCGGTGCGTTTTTTCGCGGGCTGGCGCTGATCCTCGTAATACAGCGACGGACCGAGCGGATGATGGGTGTCGTGAATTTCCAGCACGAAATCGGCCACCGTGAGCTGCAGCTGATGCACCCACAGCCGCCCTGCTTCCGCCTTCGGCGCCAGGCCATGCCGCGATCCCAGATAAAGCAGGATGTTGGCGGTCTGCCCGATCACCAGTTGCCCGGCTTTCAGAAACGGCGGGGCGAACGGCGGCGTGCCGGTATGCGCCTCCATCATCTTGATCATCGCGGCCATGCCGCGTTCGCCGCGCGCGACATCGGCATAGTCGGCGCCGGCGTCTTCCAGCGCGAGGCGGACATATTCGCCGCGGCCCTGAATGCCCGGCCAATAGTAGAGCGCATATTTCATGAGACATCCCCGACCGTTTCGGCCCGGCCTGGCCGGTTTATAGCGTTTAACATATCGACAAGGCATTCGTTCGAAGCCATCGCCGAAAATGGCGTCCATTCCCGGCATGACGGCGCTGACGGATTTCAACGCTCATTCGCCAAGCACAAGGTCTTTCGGACCGGGCGAAGTGCCCTGGCATCAGGCGGCACTGAGGTTACGAATTTCGCACGCGAATTGCGGTCCAACAATTGCTGCAGACGGCTCGGAGGCGGTTCGGTGCTTCTTGGCGCCGTCACAAAGTGTTGCTTCTGATATGCACTGCTGTCGGATCAAAAGGAGAGACCAGATGGCCAACACCCCCGAGCCCGGAGCAGCGATCCCGCCCGACGATGCGAGCAGAAAACTCACGGTGGCCGATCCCGACGATCCAGCGATGGGCCACATCTCGGTCGCGGGCGGCACCTACACGATCCTCGTGACCGGCCGAAGGACACTGGCGGCCGCTACTGCCTGATCGACATGCTGGTGCCGCCCGGCGGTGGCCCGCCGCCGCACCGTCACGACTTCGAGGAGATGTTCACGATTCTGGAAGGCGAGATCGAGTTGACCTTCCGTGGTGAGGTCAGGCGGGCAGCCGCAGGTTCGACGGTGAACATCCCCGCCAACGCGCCACACTTCGTTCAGGAACACGTCGGACAAGCCGGCGCGTCTGCTCTGCATGTGCACTGCCGGCGGGGCAGGAGGAATTTTTCCTGGCGGTGGGCGATCCCGTCGACAGCCGCACCGCGCCACCCCCGCAGCTCAGCAACGCCGAGCGGGCGGAGCGTATCCAGCGCGCCAAGGCGCTATCGGCCAAATATCGAACGGAACTGCTGGTGTGAATCAAAAGGCGCCGCGGAATGAACCGCAGCGCCTTCTGTCGTTTTCTTGCATCACCATCGCCTTGCAGGCCATCAGACCTGCTGGATCGCCGACAATTCCCAGCCTGCGCCGCGCGTCCGCAGGAAGGTCCACACCTCCGTCGCCTCGGTCGGCGCATCGCTGCCCTTGACCAGGCGGCCGGTGGCGTTGTCGATGGTCTTGTCGACCAGCGCATACCGCAGCGCCACGCTGGCAAAGTCGGTATCGCCTTCGCGCCAGGCTTCGGCGAGGTCACCCTGCAGCAGCTTGACGCCGGAGACCAGGTTGGTCTGGTTTCGCGATTTGTGCTCCGCGAGATCGTCGGCGATATACGACACCATTTCAGGCGTCGCCAGGGTTCGCAGTCTGGCGAGATCCTCGTTCGACCACGCCATCTGAATCTCACCGAGCAATCTTTCGAAGGCCTCGTAATCGGCCGGAACGATCTCAAGCGGCGCGCCGCCCGTTCCCAGTCCGAACCCCGATCCGGAACGCATGCTCGATGGTGCGCCGTAGCCCGGGGCCGCACCGGCATAGGCCGGCGCATGACGGCGCTGCCACCATGACATCGCCATTCGAACCACGATGACGATCAAGCCGATTTGCAGGATCAGGCCGAGGATCGACGACAATCCGCCGAGGCCACCGAACATCCCGCCGCCGAACAACATGCCCAACAGGCCGGCGCCAAGGAAGCCCGCGGCGAAACCGCCCAGCAAACTTCTGCCGGGTCTATTGAAGAACCCGCCGCCCGTGGCCGATCCGATCCCGGGGCTGCCAGGCTGTGTGAGGGTGCGGTTGAACGGCTGCGCCGTACCCGGCGCCGTCGATGTGCTCGGCGGCGCGGAAAAGGTTCGCGATCCCCTGGACCCCATGCTGAAGCCACCGCCGACCCGGGCATCGGCCGACGAGACCGCCAGCATCAAGGGCAACGCCAGCGCCAAAACGACGGCCATCGCCTGAACGATATTGCGGGCGAATTTCATGTCACTTTCCTCAATCCCCGGCAGGGGGAAGCGCCACTAAGATGTGCGCCGCTGCTCAAATGTGAAGCGATTATCGGGAACCGCGGCTGCGGCGCTCGGTCGCGGGCTTGACCGATCGCGCCGCGCCATTTTCAGGGTGCAGCGCGTCCGGGACGCCAAAGGCTATGTCGGCGTCATGGTTTCCTTCACTGCGGCAACCAGCTGGCTCAGCGTGAAAGGCTTCGGCAGGAACGCAAATTGCTGGTTTTCCGGCAGGCTCTTTTCGAACGCGTCTTCCGCATAGCCCGAAACGAAGATGATCTTGAGGTCCGGGTTGCGGCCGCGCATGGTCTTGAGAAGGGTCGGGCCGTCCATTTCCGGCATCACCACGTCGGACACCACGAGATCGACAGCGCCGTTCTTTTGCTCCAGCGCCTCCATCGCCTCGATGCCGTTCGACGCCTCGATCACGCTGTAACCGCGCGAGCGCAAGCCTCGCGCGTTCAGCGAGCGCAGCCCCTCTTCATCTTCCACCAGCAGGATGGTGCCCTGCCCGGTCAGATCGGTGCGCGGTTTGGCCTGCGCCGGCGGCTCCTTGGCCGCGCCGTTCGCGGCCAGGGCCTCGGGCTGGGCCTCCGAGTTCAGGATGGTGCCGCGGCAGAAAGATATGGAATGCGGTGCCCTTGCCGGCTTCGGAATCGACATAGACGAAGCCGCCGGTCTGTTTGACGATGCCATACACCGTCGACAGGCCGAGCCCGGTGCCCTTGCCGACTTCCTTGGTCGAGAAGAACGGCTCGAAGATCTTGTCGACGATGTCAGGCGCAATGCCGCTGCCGGTGTCCGCAACATCGATCCGCACATAATCCGCCGCCGGCATGCCCTTGTAGGACAGCCGCGCAGCCTCCTCCGACGTTACATTGGCGGTCCGCACCGTGAGTTTGCCGCCGTCGGGCATGGCGTCGCGGGCATTGACGGCCAGATTGACGATGACCTGCTCGAACTGCGACACGTCGACCTTCACCGGCCACAGGTCGCGGCCATGCACCAGGTCGAGCTTGACCTTCTCGCCGATCAGGCGGCGCAGCAGCATGGTGAGGTCGGACAACGCATCGCCGAGATCGAGCACCTGCGGCCGCAGCGTCTGGCGGCGCGAGAACGCCAGCAACTGCCGCACCAGCGTCGCCGCGCGGGTCGCGTTCTGCTTGATCTGCATGATGTCCTGGAACGACGGATCGGTCGGCTTGTGCGCGTTCAGCAGGAAATCGTTCGCCATCATGATGGCGGAAAGCACATTGTTGAAATCGTGCGCGATGCCGCCGGCGAGCTGGCCGACCATGTCCATCTTCTGCGACTGGTTGATCTGGTTCTCCAGCGTGCGCCGCTCGGTGGTCTCCAGCATGTAGACGATCGCAGCCTCGGTCTCGCGCTCGTCCTTCCTCGACCGCGGTGACGAAGAACTGCCCCCACCGCTCCTTGGCGCCGTCGAGCATCGCCTCGACGGGGGGGATATCGCCCTGCCCTTCCGCGGCCTGGTTGATGGCTGCGACCAGGAGGTTGCGGTCGCGAACATTGACGGCTGCAGAAAATCGACTTGTCGGCGGCACCGTCGGGGCTGAGGCCTTGCGCCAGCTTGGCGAAGCGGGCGTTGGCGCGGACCACCGCGCCGGAACGGTCCACGGTCGCAATCGCCATCGGGGTGTGATCGAAGAAACGCATGAAACGCACTTCGGCGGCGCGCTGCGGATCGGAACGCTCATCGCGGGCGCGGCTGATCACCAGCGTCCGCGACGCGCCCGGCACGCCGTCGGCGCCGAATGCCAGCTTGTGATAGAGCCGCACCGGCATGGTCTTGCCGCCGCGCATCCGCAGATCGATATCGAACACCTCGGTTTTGACTTCGCCGGGCACCGGCACGATCGAGGTCAGCAGCGAAGCCCCGTCGCCCGACACGATGTCGGTCAGCTTCAGGCCGCCCGAGCCGATCTCCGCGAGATCGTAATCAAGCCAGTTCGCCAGCGTGGCGTTGACGTAGACGAGGTCGCCGGCGGCATTGACCGAGAAGAACCCGCACGGCGCGTGATCGAGATATTCGATCGCATGCTGCAGTTCCTGAAACACATCCTCCTGGCGTTCGCGGTCGCGGGTGATGTCCGAAATCGACCACACCGCGTATTTCGCCTCGCGCTTGCTCTGGCCGAGCGGCCGGACCCGCATCCGCAGCCAGCGGCCATGGGTGCCTTCGGTAGCAGGCGATGCGGACTTCCTCCTGCTGGCGCTTGCCTTCGCGCGCGGCCTTGAGCAGGCGAAACACCGCCTCCGACACATCGGGATTGCCGATGAAGACCCGCTCCACGGGGCGGGCCTCCAGCGCGGTCGCAGCCCCCGTGAGCGCAAGATAGGCGGCGTTGGAATAGACTACATGGCCGCGCGGGTCGGTGACCGCCAGCCCGTCATAGGCATGATCGGCGATGCGGCTCGTCACCGGGTTGTCGGCGGCACGATCGGCGAAGCGAATAATTCCGGCCGCGAAAGCGAACAGGTTGAACAGCCCGACCATGGCCAGAAGCGCAAGCAGCCCAAGGATATAGGGCTGCGCCTGCGGCATGACCGATGCTCATGAGGGCGATTGCGGCCGCGACGATCCCGCCGGCCACCAGCAGCACCAGAACAATGCTGCCGCTGCGCCGCGCCGGCTCGTGGGCGGTCATCGGCGCAGGCGACGGATCGATGTCAGGTTCGGCGGTCATACGAGCGGACGCAGCCTGTCGGCATGAATATGACGCGCTTCACGCACGCCTGCTCCTGAGTGCCTGAATCGGGCCGGCAAGCGCAAGTCCATCGCACCGCTATTTCGCCGGGTTGCACGCATTTCCGGCCAATTTCCCTTCCCGGATCACACCCGCCGGCCGGAAAGACCGCGCCTGAGGCCCATGACGTAGCCGATAATTTCGGCAACCGCATGATAGTGTTCCACGGGGATTTCGGCGTCGATTTCCACGGTCGCATACAGGGCCCTCGCCAGCGGTACATTCTCCACGATCGGAATGTCGTGTTCGGTTGCGATTTCCCTGATCTTGCGCGCGATCAAATCGACGCCCTTGGCGACACAGATCGGCGCCGACATGCCGCGTTCATAGGAAAGCGCCACCGCGTAGTGGGTCGGGTTGGTGATGATCACGGAGGCCTTGGGAACCGCCGTCATCATGCGTTTCTTCATGCGCGCATGCCGCAACTGCCTGAGGCGGCCCTTGACGTGCGGATCGCCCTCGGATTGCTTGAACTCCTGCTTCATTTCCTGCAGCGACATTTTCTGCCGCTCGTACCATTGCCGGTACTGGAAGAAATAATCCGCGATCGCGACCGCCGCGAGCATCGCCACCACGGCGCCCAGCAGGTGCAGGGTCAGGCTGGTGGTCACGTCCAGAATCGCCGCCGGATCGAACCGCACCATCGACTCCAGGCGATGACGCTCCGGCCACAGGATCGCCGCCATCACCACGCCGAGCGCGATCAGTTTGAAAATGCCCTTGGCGAAATTCGCCGCCGCCTGCTTGCCGAAGATCCGCTTGGCTCCGGCGGCCGGCGAGATCTTGCTCAGCTTCGGCTTGAGCGACTTCGCCCGACCATACCAGCCGGTGCTGCACCATGTTGCCCGCGATCGCCGCCAGCGCCAGCATCAACAGCGGCACGCCGATGCGCTGCGATCACCGCATATTCGAGCCTCTGCGCCAGCGCCAGCAGACTGGGGCCGTCGACGTGGAACATCCAGGAATTGGCGATCAGATTGCGCAGCGGCATCTCGATCCCGCCGCCGATCGATCCGGAAAATGTCGACAGCACCAGGGTCGCGCCGGCGATCATGAACCAGGTGTTGACCTCCTGGCTCTTTGCGACATCGCCGCGATCGTGGGCGTCGTCCAGACGTTTTTGGGTGGGGTCTTCTGTTTTGTCGGACGTGTCGTTTTCGTCGGCCATCGATCAGCTTTCAGCTTAACGGCATCAGGTCGTGCATGACGCCGGTGAAATAATCGAGGAACGTTCCCATCATCGCAGAGATGACGAAAGCGAAGATCAGGAAACCGGCGAGAATCGCCAGCGGCACGCCGACGAAATAGACCTGCATCTGCGGCATCAGCCGCGCCAGCACGCCAAGCCCGATGTTGAAAACCAGACCGAACACCAGGAACGGCGCCGACAATTGCATGCCGATCCGGAACGCGGCGGCGAAGGCGCGGGTGGCGAGCGCCGCGACGTCGCCGCTCGGCAACATCTCGCCCGGTGAAAACACCGCGTAGCTTTCATTCAGCGCGGCGATCACGAGATAGTGGCTGTCGGTTGCAAACAGCAGCGTCAGGCCGAGCAAGGTGAGGAAGTTGCCGATCAACAGACCCTGCTGGCCCTGGGTCGGATCGACCGCGGTGACGAAGCCGAGCCCCATTTGCTGGGCAATCACCGACCCTGCAACCTGCAGCGCCGCCAATGTCACCCGCGCGGTGGCGCCGAGCACGATGCCGATCAGGATTTCATGCACCATCAGCACCAGCAGCGGCGTCAGCGCATCCGTGTTGACGTGGTAGTCGGTGCGATGCAGCGGCAGGATGATCAGCGTCAGCAGCAACGCGATCGCAAGCTTGATACGAACCGGAATGTTGGACTCACCCAATCCCGGCAACAGCATCACCATGGCGCCGATGCGGGCGAATACCAGCATGAAGGTGGCGGCGAGCGCGGGCAGCAGTGAGATGTCGGCATGCATGGCCTTTGCACTGTGCCTTAACCACCTATGATTCGCGACGATATCCGCATCATGTGACTGTGCAGCGCATCCGCCATGAACGGCAGCGCCAGCAGCAGGGTGACGAAGATCGCCAGGATCTTCGGCACGAACACCAATGTCTGCTCCTGGATCTGCGTGAGCGCCTGGAACAGCGACACCACCACACCAACGACAAGACCGACGATCATCAGCGGCGACGACACCACGACGATGGTCCAGATCGCATCGCGCGCCACATCAAGAGTTTCAGCACCGGTCATCAATTCCTTCATGTCTCCTCACGATGTGACGCCCGCTTCGACGAGCTCGCTGCCCAGGATTGCTCAGATCGCCATTTTCATGATGTCTTCATAGGCCGCGATGACCTTGTCGCGCACCGACACCAGCGTCGATACCTTGACGTCGGTCTCGGCCACCGCCGTCACCACGTCCATGACATTGGCCTTGCCCGCGGCCATCGCGTTGGTTTGCAAGTCGGCCTTTCGGCCGCCGTCGACGACGTCGCCGATGGCGTCCTTGAGCAGGTCGCCGAACGAGGGCCCGCCCGCGTCGGACGCCTTGCCGGCCACGCCGGGATCCAGGATGCGGCCGATGCTGGCATAGGCATTTGCGGCGACGGTGGGTGAAGCCATGGTTCAGGTTTCCCGTTCAGGACTTGATGATGTTGAGTGTGAGCGCGATCATCCGGCGCGTGGCGCTGATGATGTTGAGGTTGGCCTCGTAGGACCGCTGCGCATCGCGCATGTCGGTCATTTCGATCAGCGGATTGACGTTGGGATATTTGACGTTGCCGGACGCATCCGCGGCCGGATTGCCGGGCTCGTGCTTGACGCGGAACGCCGTGGTATCGGGCCGCACCTTGCCGATCCCAACCACCCTCGCGTCCAGCGCGCGATCGAGTTCGGAGGTAAAGCTCGGCACCTTGCGGCGATAGGGATCGCCGCCGGCGGTCTGCGCGGTGGAATCCGCGTTGGCGATATTTTCCGAGATCACGCGCATCCGTCCTGCCTGCGCGCGCAGGCCCGATGTCGCGATCCCCATCGATCTGGCGAAATCCGCGATAACCTGACGATCTGCCATATTGTCCCCTCCCCGGCCCTATCCGGCCTCAGGCCTTGCCGATCGCGGTCTTCAGAAGATGCAGACTGCGGGTGTAGAGCGAGGTCACGGCCGCATAGTCCATCTGATTGGCTGAAACCTTGAGCATCTGGTCTTCGAGATTGACGGCGTTGCCGGCGGGCCGCGTCTCGAAGCCGACCTTGCCGTTTTGCTCGAAGCTTTCGACGCCGCCCGACGGGGCGATATGATTGCCGCTGGTGCGCATCATCGCCAGCGAACCGATCGATCCTGTTGCGCCGGTGCCGTCGAATTTCGGTTCGACCAGATCGCGCGGCTTGAAATTGGGCGTATCGGAGTTGGCGACATTCTCGGCCAGCACGCGCTGGCGCTCCTGGTGCCACTGCATCCTGGTTCGCAGCACCGCCATCCCGGGAATATCGCTTATGGACATCGGACCGCTCTCCTCCGCCTCATGGCGCGCCGCGCTGAGGTGGGCAGAATTTGCCGCCTGTATGGTTAACAGCCGGTTAAGAACCACAGCGATCAGCGGACGATGCCCCGTCAGGATCGCCGGAACTTCGATCAAGCACCGTTTTCGCCACCAAAGCCTGCGTTAACCATCCAACTCTTTGAAGTTGTGGCTTTCAGAAGTCGTTTTGGCTCAGGCGATTCATGGGTTATTAAGAAGCCGGGCGGCAACTATTGCCGCGGGGAATTAAGAGATTGGGCCAATCTCGGGCTTTGTTCGCCATCTGTTGTATCGATTCCGATCCGCGTTGGACGAAGCCGAAGCCTGAAGAGACGCTATTTGCCGGGGACTAAGCATGCAGGCAGTCACATTTTTCTTCGCATTCGTGGCCGTTCTGGCGCTGATCGGCGTCGTGGCCTGGCTGGTTCGCCGATTCGCCGGTAATCGCCTCGGTGCCAGTACCAATCGGGGGCGGATGCCGCGGCTGGCCGTGATCGATGCCGCGGCCGTGGACGGCCGCCGGCGGCTGGTGCTGGTGCGGCGCGACAACATCGAACATCTGCTGATGATCGGCGGCCCGACCGATATCGTCGTGGAACCCAATATCGTGCGCGCCATGCCGGGACGCGATCAGATGCCGCCGCGGGCTACCGTCGGTGGCGCTGAACCGCCGCCACGAATTGCGCCGCTGCCTGATGCCGGCAATTGGACCGACGGCGATTCGGTGCGGCCCGACATCTTCGATCAGGCCGAACCGCAGATGCCCGAGCCGCCGCCGCGCCCGGCCCGGCCCTCTTTTGTCGACGAAGTGCGACGCCCGATGCCGCCGGCACTGCCGGAACGGCGCAGCGACCGCAGCGAGCGCAGCGATCCTTTGACAGGCTTCACGCCGGAACCGCTCGGCGGCCGTCCGGAACCGCGCCCCGAACTGCGCGGCGAACCGATGCCGTCCCGGGTAACGTCGCGCAATGAACCGATAATCCCGCGGCCGCCGCGGACGAGCGAAGCGCCGAAAGCGCCTCCTCCGCCTCCTCCTCGCCCGCCGGAGCGCCCGGTCGCCGCCCCGCCGCCGATCCCCTCGCCGTCGCTCTCGACCGCGGACCAAAATCTCGCCGAGATGGCGCAACGGCTGGAGGCGGCGCTGCGCCGGCCTGCCGGCGAGGCCGCGGCCGAACCACGGGTCGGTGCGCCACCGGTAGCGCCCGAACCGCCGGCGGGCCGCAGCCCGCCTCGCACCGAGCCATCGATCGCCCCGCCGGCAGCCGCGCCGGCGCCCAAGAGCGGCTTTGAGAATCTCGAAGACGAGATGGCATCCCTGCTTGGCCGTCCAAAGACCCCTTCGTGAGATCGGCGTCCGTCCCGCGTAGAGTTTTATTTTTTGCCATTCTGATAGCCGCCGGATCGCTGGCCGATCCGGCGTTCGCGCAAGACATCAGCATCAATCTCGGCCAGGGCAATGGCGGCGTCACCGAGCGCGCGATCCAGCTGATCGCGCTATTGACGGTGCTGTCGATCGCGCCGTCGATCCTGATCATGATGACGTCGTTCACCCGGATCGTCGTCGTGCTGTCGCTGCTGCGCACCGCGCTCGGCACCGCAACCGCGCCGCCGAATTCGGTGATCATCGCGCTGGCGATGTTCCTGACCGCGTTCGTGATGGGCCCGGTGCTGCAGAAATCCTACGATGACGGCATCAAGCCGCTGGTCGCCAACCAGATCAGTGTCGAGGAAGCGCTGCAGCGCGCCTCGGTGCCGCTGCGCGGCTTCATGCAGAAGAACGTCCGCGAAAAGGACCTGAAACTGTTCATGGACCTGTCGGGCGAACCGCCGCCGGCTAGCCCTGAGGAAATGTCGCTGCGGATCCTGGTGCCGGCGTTCATGATCTCCGAATTAAAGCGCGCCTTCGAGATCGGCTTCCTGTTGTTCCTGCCGTTTCTGATCATCGACCTCGTGGTCGCTTCGGTTTTGATGTCGATGGGCATGATGATGCTGCCGCCGGTGGTGGTGTCGCTGCCGTTCAAGCTGATTTTCTTCGTGCTGGTCGATGGCTGGTCGCTGGTCGCCGGCAGCCTGGTGCAGAGTTACAGCGGGTAGTAGCTGGGGCTGGTTTTCCGATTCGATTTTCAAACAGCCACGACGCCGTCATTGATTGCGTCATTGCGAGGAGCGAAGCGACGAAGCAATCCATGCGGCCGCGAAGAAAGAATGGATTGCTTCGCTACGCTCGCAATGACGACTGCCGACATAGCTTCTCCATCCCGCGGCGCATTGCACCCGAGTTGTTGCTGAATCCTTCGCCCAATGGAGGGCGTGGGGAATGCCGGGTGCCCGTTGCACCCGCAGCCGCGCGTGTAGAGTAGTAAGCACGCGCGTTAGTCACCACGGTCGCACCGGGACACCCGGCATTCCCGCACGCGATGGTTTTAACGGTTTCCTTCGTACTCTCCCCGGTGATCGGGCTCTGTTGTCACCGTCGCCAGCAGTTAACTCCGCCGACTTGACGCCAACCATTGAGGCGTCAGGACCACGACTTCGCCGTCCGCAAGATAACGCGCTCGTCAGTCGCGCAACTCGCGTTCATCGCATCCCCGCCCTACGTCCGTGACGATCGCGAAACGCCCCTTTGTGTGGGCCGGGATGGCGAGAGATATGCAGGTGATTTGGGTCAAAAGGGAATGGGAATATTTTTGCAGAGGGGGACTGGACAGGTAGCATCAGCTTGATCCGGTTCAACAAATCGCGCTCAGCGCGCAGGGCAAGTTGGCTGGACGGATCGTGTGAATGGGTGCTCGATGACAGGCGGCCGCGCGATCCGGCATCGCGATATTAATGAGACTGGCCATGCGACAGGACGTATGCGCAGGAAATCTTGATCCGACATTTGGATGGGAATTCTTATGGCTTTCTGATAGAACTCGTTTGCGCCGATCTGCGAGCAGCCATCTGCAAAATCCGGGTGGACCCGGCCTGAAGGACGACCACAATGAGAAGTGGATTGATCTGTCTGACGTTTGCAATCTCTATTATTCCAGCCGTTGCGAAGGCGCAGCTAACCATCGACATGGGTCGCATCACATGCGGCCAATATCTCGCTATGCCGCCGTCACAGTCGGATAATTTCTCTTCTTGGATGGAGGGCTGGTTCAGTTACAAGAACAACAAGACCTTTGTGGACCTTGTCGTGCACCAGAAAAACATCGCAAGCGTGAAGGAGTGGTGCAAATACCATCCGAGCGAGAGCGTTATGACTGGCTTGAAAAATGCGATCGTCATTGATTGACGGTTTGGAAAGTCGGAGAGTTGCCATGAAATGCAGGGCCCTTGTCGTTGGCGTGGTTTTGCTGGCCGTCGCCTCAGCACCAGCCGCCGCTCAGATTAAGCTGGACATGAACAAGGTCACTTGTGGCGATTGGTTAGGATACGGCCCAGCGGATCGGGATTTCGTAAGATTTTTCATGAGCGGCTACTACAACGCGGCAGCTAACAATAATGTCTTGGACTACAATCGCCTGCAAAAGAATTCCGCGAAGGTCATGGCCTATTGCAAAAAGCGCAAATCCGATACGCTGCCGACCGCCATTAAAAAAAGTGCAAGCTAGGCTGTATTGAGCGTCTCGCTTTATCGTTATCCGCAAGCCGCGCAATTCGCGCGACATACTGATTCAGCTTGTAGATGGGCGGATTAGCGCAGCGTTAATCCGCCATTGATGCGCTCGGCATCATACCTCACATATAGCTGCATAATATTGCTAACATGCATGAATGCCAAATTATCGTCGTGCATTCGTGCCCGGTGGGTGCTGGTTCTTCACGGTCAATCTTCTTGAGCATCGAAAGGCTTTGCTCGTCGATCACATCGACGCATTGCGTGCTGCTATGGAGAAAACGCGCACGCGCTACCCGTTCGTCATTGATGCTGTCGTGGTGTTGCCGGATCACATCCACGCGGTGTGGACGTTACCGCCGGGCGATGCTGATTTTTCGCTACGCTGGCGGCTGATCAAATCGCGATTCTCGCAAACCCTGCCGAAACGGGAGCGGATAAGCGACGTGCGTAGAGCACGTCACGAGCGAGGCATCTGGCAGCGGCGGTTTTGGGAGCATCTCATCCGGGACGACGCGGATTATGCTCGCCACGTCGAATACTGTTATATCAATCCGGTGAAGCATGAGCTGGTGTTGCGGGTGCGCGATTGGCCGCACTCTATTACGGTGACAGTGCACTTAATGTCTATGTCAATTAAATGCACTGTCACCGTAATTCCGTTGGGCTAATCCGCCCACTGAAGTCAGCGGTCCGCTATTGAAGCGCGCTCAGCCCTGCACATCGAACTGCTTGCTGAGGTGGTCGCCGATCTGAACCAGCATGGCGACACATTCGGGAAAGCCTGGCTTGGTGGCCGTCGCCTCATCGGCCGTGGCCCGGAATTCCCAGGAGCTGCCGGCGCGAAGTACCGAAATCACGATTCCATCCGGGCAGTCGACGTGGACTTTCAGCTCCGCTCTTGCCGTCGCAATGAGTTCGGCTTCGGTCTTGATGGGCTTGCTCATGCGGGCGAGTTCCTCTGCATGGTATGTCAACGCAGGCTGACGCTTCGACAAGCTGCTGTCGAGGGATGATTCCGAAAGGCTGAGTTGCGCAGCCGACGCGCTATCTCGCCGCTTCCGCCCGCTTCAATCCGACGATCTCCGGCAATGAGCCGGTCGGCATCGGATCGGCCTTCGGAATTTCCGGCGGCAGCGTCGCCTTTGCCGTCGCATCCGGGAATCGCGTTCTCATTTCGCGCAGGAAGCCGTCGAGCGTATCGACGCTGGCCGCCATCTTTGCGATCGGGGCGAATTCGGCGGTGTCGGCGTCGGCCGGCCGGCTCGCGGTCTCGAACGCGGCGCGGTCGTCGTCGCCGCTCATCAGCGGCGCATATTTTTCGCGGAAGCGCGCCAGACCGATGGCATCCTGCGCCAGCGCGTATCCGACCAGCGCGCGGATCACGTCGCCCTTCTCCGCCGGGTTCAGCGGTTTGAAGTCGCGCCAGCGATCGGCGTAATACAATTCGATCTGTTCGGATGCCTCGCGCCAGCGCCGCGATGCCCAGTAAATGTCGGAGCGCAGCCGGATCGCCTCGCGGCCGCCGATATTGGAGATGATATCGAGCGCGAGGTCGTGGCGGCCGATGTCGCTTTGCGCCCGCGCCTCCAGCAGCAGCCGTTGCTGGCGCAGTTCGCCCGCAAGATCGGCGATGCGGGTGGTGCGAAGGGCGGCGATGGCGCGATCCGGCTTGCGGTTGGTGAGGTAGACCATCGCCAGGCGTGCCGCGACCTGGGCGCGCGCCGCACCCTCCAGCCGGTGATCGACCTGATACTGCAGCAGTTCGCTGGCCTGATCGAGCAGATCGACCGCGACCAGCCGATCGGCCAGCCGGCGGATCATTTCGTCGCCGCGCCGCCCGATCGGCGTCAATTCGCGATATTCGTAGAACAGCCCGAGCGCATCGACCGGCGGAAGGTCGTCGCCCTTCGATCCCAGAAAGAGCTGCGCAAACAGTGCCGCGGCCTCGTCCTGGCCTTGCCGCGATATTTCCGAATTGGGCTGCAGCCGGGTCGCGGTCCGGTACGCCGTGAGCGTTTCACCATAGCGTCCGGCATCAGAATAAAGACGCGCCATCATGACAAGCGCCTTCACCTCGATCGCGTCGCCGCGCCACATCACCGAAAGCGTCTCGAGCTCGTGCAACGCATCGGCCGGGCTGATTTCGTCGCGCTTCTGCCGTAGCGCAATCTCGAACAGCTTGCCTTCGGCCGCCGCCGCCCGGTCCGCCGAGTCGACGGCCATCCTGTATTCGCCAAGCGCATCCTTGTCGTGCCCGAGCGCTTCGGCGAGCCGGCCGCGCAGCACCGAGACCGCGGGCTTCTGTTCGGGCGCAAGTCCGATGACTTCCAGATCGGCGGCACGCTTGGCGGCGCCGGAATAATCCTTGACCTCGAGCGATGCGCGCATCGCGTCCATAATCACGTTGCGCTGCAAATCGATCGGCAGCGAGGTGATGGCGAATTCGACATTCTTGAATTTCTCGCGTGCCTCGGCCCACTTGCCCTGACGCGCGCAGGCCAGCGCCTTCCATAATTGTGAATCGTAATTGCTTCCGATCGCCGGATTGGCGAGATCCTTCAGCGCCAGTTCGGGACGGCCCATCAGGGCGCTCGCAACCGAATGCACGATCAGCGCAGCCGGATCCTCCTCGCCTCGCTTGGTATCGACCAGGACAAGATCGAGCACGCCCTTGGCTTCCGGATACATCCCGCGGGCCAGATAGAAACGGGCCAGATCGATCCGCGCCGGCGTGCGCTGATCGGGCCCGGTTGCGGCCGCCGCAGCGGCGAGCGCCCGCTCCTGCGCGATGAAGTTCTCGCTCTGGTTCTTGCGCCACTCGCCGATATCGAAAATGGGCCGGACCGCAGCCGAGGCGCGCTCCGGCGCGGCATCGGCCGGCGACAGCGTCAAGCCGCCGGGCCTGCCAAGGGTGATCTTGTCGGGCGCTATTTCGGCGGTGATGTCATCGGAATTCAGACGAACCGCGACACCGTGGATCGATTCCAGCAGCGCCATCTCGACGAAGTCCTGCTCCCTGATGAAACCGCGAACGGGTGGCGGCGCCGTGACCACCAGCAAGGTATCGCCGGCGTCCGGATCGAGAAGCCGATGCAACCGTCCGTGTCCGGGCAACGTTACCGAAACATTGGCATGGGCGGGATCGCTGATGTTTCGTGTTGCCGTCAGCGGTTGCGTTGGCGTCTGCATCGCGTCGGCAAAGGTCAGCGTCCAGTTCGCGCCGCCTGCCTGATCGTCGCTGGTGAGCGAGGGCATTTGCGGCTGGTTCAGCCGGATGCGGATCGCCTGACCCTTTTCCAGCGGCAGCAGGCTGGCGTCGGCGATAACCGCGCCGCCCCTGCTGCGGATCGGTTCGATATCGATCGGCCGGGTGGAATCGAACACTAGCCATACGGTATCGGCGCGGCGAAACAATGCCGCCGGCGTGGCGGCGGCAAAGGAAAAGGTCAGGCGCAGGCCGCCGCTGTCGCGCTTGGCATCAACCAGAGCGGCGCTATCGGCCCTCGTTGCAGCCGGCGGCTCGGCCTGGCTGTTTTTGGGCGGCTTCTCCGGCAGGGAAGCCGGCGCTTCGGTTGCGGGGGGCGCAGGCTTCGGCGCCTCGGAGGCGAGCGATGTTTTCGGCGCCGGGGCGGGTTTGGCCTCGATGCTGGCACGTTCCGTGAGCGTCTCCGGCTTTGGCGGCGCAGCTTCGCCGGATTGCCGCGGCGCCGCGGGCTCGCTTGCAGGCGTCCGGGACGCGGCCGGCGCAGTCACTGCCGGAGCGGTTGGCGCAGGAGCCGCTGCCGCCGGAGCGGCTGGCACCGGAACGGCTGACGCCGGGGCGGTTGCCACCGCGGCATGCGAGGCATCCGATGCCGGCGACAACAGCGCTGACGGCTTTTCGGATTGCTGGAAAGCGACATCGACGTTGTAGTTTTTATCCTCGCGGAAGGAGTGGACGTCGACATCGCCGATCAGGGCTATTTCCACCGCCGAGGTATCGCCTTCGAGCTTCTGGTTGATCGAGGCGATATTCGGCGGCGCCGCCAGCTTGGCGTCCGCCAGGTCGAAGGTGAGCCCGGCGGTGAACGACAGCGTGAGCTTCTGGTCGTTCAGCACCGACGAGACGCCGACGCCGTCAGGCATTTCGAATACGAAACGGACGAAGGTCGGCTGCACCGAGGCGCGGACGCGGATCGGCGTCCGCTTCTTGGCCTCGGCGAGCGCCCGCTGCTGACGCAACGCGCGCTCGGCGTTCCGCGCACGTTCGGACAGTTCGCGGATCACCTCGAAAGGAAGTCCCGGAGGCGGACCCTTCCATGTATCAGGCAACAGGTCGATGAATACCCGTTCCCCCGCCGTCATGGTGTTGATGGTCACCCTGCGCGCCAGCGACAGCCGGATCGCCGAGCCGTCCGGATCGCGCCGCGCCGAGGCGACATAATCGGGCACCGCATCGGACAACGCGTCGATCGGGATATCCACCGGGTGCTTGAACCGGATCACGATGATCGATCCGGCGACGGTCACCTCGGAATCGACATCCTCCGCGAGCTTGAGAACCAGCCGGGCATAGCCGCCCGCCTCCGCGAATGTGGCCTCCCCCTTGATCGCATCGGTGGCGTGGCAGACACCGGAGAACATCAAGCCGAACAGGACGAGGCCGCCTGCAAGCCGCGACGGCCGGTCGAGGCAGCGCCGGACCGCCGCCGCGCAGGCGCGGACTTGCGACCAAAATCCAGCGGCAGCCGCTCTCGGCATATCAAGGGGTCTCTCGGTTCACCGATCGGATCGGCAGCGGGACGCCCTCGCCCCGCGCAGGTGAATCTAGAATTGGCGATTTAAGGA
Source organism: uncultured Pseudomonadota bacterium (assembly GCA_963729395.1). GTDB lineage: Bacteria > Pseudomonadota > Alphaproteobacteria > Rhizobiales > Xanthobacteraceae > Bradyrhizobium. Next base: position 117,594 of record CAVSOS010000024.1, read on the forward strand.
CTTGTTAAATATCCTTGTTAATTAGGCTTTGGCTGCAGCATCTTGCCTTCGATTTTGGGAAGATCGGCGGCGGAGGCGGATTTGTCCGGCCCGGCGCGGCGGGCCATTTCGGTCGTCAGCCGCTCGGCCGCTTCGGTCGACATCAGGCCGAGGATCTCGGACATCTTGCGCGGCGCGATCTGCGAAGCGATTTCAAACAGCACGGGCATCTCGAGCCGGTCGAACACCTTGGCGGCGTCCTTCGGCTTCATGCTCTCATACATGGTGATGATGCCCTTGAAGTGCGCGGCATCGGCTTCGGTTTTCTGTTCGCTCACCGCGGCGATCCGCGACTCGACCGCCTTCATTTCCTGGACCTTGGATTCGATTCGCTTTTCGGCGGCCTTGAGCAGGCTTTCGCGAATGTCGATTTCGCGGGCGCGCGCTTCCAGTTCCTGCCGCCGCGATTGCAGCCGCTCGAGGATGGCGCGCTCGGACGGCGACACCGGCTGACCCTGCGCGGGAACGACCGCGGTACCTTCCGGCTTTGCCACTTCCGGCGCGGCGACGGCCGGCTTGGCCGCTTCCTCCCTGGGCTTCTCCTCCTGGGATTTCTCTTCCTTGGGCTTCTCATCGACCGAGCCCGTGATATCGGCGGTTTCGGTCTTGTTTCCTCCCGGGAAATTGAAGGTTTCCTGCGCCCAGGACTGCTTGGTCGACTGCGGGTCATAGTCGAACACGTAGCCGCCATCGATCACGAGCCCGGCGACCTTCAATATGGCGAAGCCGAAGATCGCGACCAGCACAACTGGAATGATACGAATGTCACGAACAGATTTCATGCGGCAAGGCCATTGGACCTTTTGCGGTCGGAGAACACCTGCGCCGCGGCGGCGATGGCCCTTGCCGCCGAGACCGGCGGGGCCGCGGGCACCGGCTCGGCCGCCGATCGCGCAGCGATCGCGATCTTGGACAGCCGCCGCAAAACGTTATCGCCTTCGGCGAGCTGCTTCTTCAATTGCTGTGACATCTGGCTGGCAGATGCGAGCTGTTCGCCGAGATTGACGTTGACGTCGCGAACGGTGTGCTTGAGGCCGCCGATCGCGCGCTCGGCGATTTCGGTCGCCGTGATCAACTCCGCGATGGTCGCCTTCAGCGAATGCTCGTCCGCCTTGAGGCGCTTCAACCGGGTATTGAGCAGCGCGCAATAACCAATTGTGAGCATCAGCAAAACCGCCACCAGGCTCTCGATCACAATTCCGAGTGAATGACTCATTGGGCCTCCATCAACTTGGTTTGCTCATCGGCCTTCTCGAACATCGCGAAGGTGGTATTGGGCTTGCGCAGCTTCTTGGTGACGCGAATGGCGACGCGGTCGCCGACCCGGCCCATCCGCCCTTCGGTCAAGGTGACATTGCCGCAGCGCACCGACACCAGCGCGTCGGCGCTCATCTCCAGCGGCAGGGTGTCGCCGACTTTCAGCTTCATCAATTGCTTGAGCGGAATGTCGGCTTCATAGAGCACGGCATCGACCGAAATTTCCGCCTGCGCGACTTCGGTCGCGAAATGGCCTTCCCAAATCGGATCGCGGCCGAATTTTTCGCCCATGAACATCTGCAGCAGCACGCTGCGGATCGGCTCGATGGTCGCATAGGGCAGCAGCAGCTCGATATTGCCGCCGCGATCCTCCATATCGATGCGCAACCGCACCAGAATGGCGGCGTTGGCGGGTCGGCTGATGGCGGCAAAGCGCGGATTGGTTTCCAGCCGGTCGATGCTGAAGGTCACCGGCGACAGCGGCCGGAACGCCTGTTCGGCATCCGCCAGCACGACCTCGACGAGCCGCTTCACGAGATTGGTTTCGATGGTGGTATAGGGACGGCCTTCGATCCGCAGCGAGGTCTGGCCGCGACGGCCACCCAGCAGCACGTCGATCATCGAATAGATCAGGCTGGAATCCACCGTCGCCAGGCCGAAATTCTCCCATTCCTCGGCCTTGAACACACATAATACTGCCGGCAGCGGAATCGAATTCATGTAGTCGCCGAACCGCACCGAGGTGATGCGATCGAGCGAGACTTCGACGTTGTCGGAGGTGAAGTTGCGCAGGCTCGTGGTCATCAGCCGAACCAGCCGGTCAAACACGATTTCGAGCATCGGCAGGCGCTCGTAGGAGACCATCGCCGAAATCGATGATCGCACGAATGCCGGAATTGTCGTCGATGTTGACATCGCCGACGGAAAAGCCGAGCAGGTTGTCGATCTCTTCCTGCGACAGCACCCGCTCGCCGCTGTTCTTGCCGCCGAGGTCGCGGCTGCCGTCTTCGACCATGGCGGCCCATTGCAGCGCCATCGTGCCGGAGAGTTCATTGGCCGCAGCCGCTTCCGCGGCCTGCACCGGATCCTCGGAATCCAGCGACGCTTCCCATTGGGCTGCGATTGCGTCCTGATCGACCGGATCGTTGCCCGCCATGATTCTAAATCCGTCTCGTCACTGAACGACGATTTCCTTGAACAGCACCGCGTTGACCTCGCTTGGCGCGACCACCGCGTTGACCCGCCGGGTCAGTTCTTCCTTCAAACGAAACAGCCCCGCCGAGCCGTTGAGGTCGGTCGGCCGCAGCTCGCGCAGATAGGTCTGGAAGATGTCGGTGACGCGCGGCATCGTCGGCTTGATCGCCTCGACCTGCTTCTCCTCCTTGACCTCGAGCACTACCCTGACCTTGAGGTATTGCACGCGCTCGCCGGGCGAACCGACCAGATTGACCAGCATGTCCGGCACGTCGATGAACACCGGCGGTTTCGGCGCCGGCGCCTCGGCGTGCATTTCCTCGCCGTGATGCCGGAAGAAAAAGAACCAGGTCGCAGCGCCGCCGCCGATGATGGCAAGCAGGCCGACCACGGCGATGATCAGCTTGAGCTTGCCTTTAGGCGCGGCGACTGGCGCTTCCGCGCCGCCCTCTGCCTGTTCGTTGTCTGCCATCGCCTGCCCGCCCGGTTTTCCGAGTGAACGCGATGCCGCCAGGCAGGCTTGGAAGACGCGATACAAAGGCCGCCGGCGCACACGCGCCCTCATGATCCGGACGCTAAGGTAATAATGGTTAATGGAACCTTTCGTTTACCCCTCAACTAGGAAAAAGTTGCCGGGCAAACATGGTCAACAAGACCTTATTGCCGCCCGGCAACACCCCTGGCAAAGCATCTAAGTCATTACAGAAACGGTACTTTCTCAACTGGCACGGCTTTCGCTGTGTTGTCGGGGAATCGCGGCTTGGGAGAGCTGGCGGCTCGCAGCATCCGCAACCGGCCTGGGAGGGCTTTAGCTGCGGATCATTCAGGGGAGAACCATCGATGGAGAATGCACTTCTCATCGGGCTTTCGCGGCAAACCATACTGGAACGACAGTTGGATGTCGTCTCCAACAACATCGCGAACGTCAACACCGCCGGCTTCAAGGCCGACGCGTCGCTGTTTGAGGAATATCTGATGCCGGGCGCGCACGAAGACAACTTCGTTGGAAGCGATCGTCGCGTCAGCTATGTCCAGGACCGCGGCACCTTTCGCGATTTTTCGCAAGGCGCTGCCGAGCAAACCAAAAATCCGCTGGACCTCGCGATCGACGGTGGCGGCTTCCTCGTGGTGCAGACGGCCGCGGGCGAGCGCTACACCCGCGACGGCGGCCTGCAGCTCAACGGCCAGGGCCAGCTCGTGACCGCCGCAGGCAATCCGGTTCTCGGCAGCAGCGGTCCCATCGTCTTTCAGGCCACCGACCACGACATCAACGTGACGCCCGACGGCACCATCACGGTGCAGGAAGGCACCAGCCGAACGGATTCGGTTCGCGGCAAGCTCCGGCTCGTCAGCTTTGCAGAGGCGCAGAAGCTGTTGAAGGAAGGCTCCAATCTCTATTCGGCGGGAGAAGGCGCCGCGCAGCCCGACGTCAAATCCGCGGTGCGCCAGGGCTACATCGAAAAATCCAACGTCAACGCGGTGGCAGAGATGAGCCGTATGATCGAGGTGTCGCGCGCCTACACGCAAATCGCGACATTACTGCAGCAGCAGAGCGATCTGCATAAATCGGCGATCGAAAAACTCGCCGACGTTCCGTCGTAAGACCATTCAGGAGACGACACATGCAAGCTCTTCATACTGCAGCGACCGGAATGGCGGCCCAGGAACTCAGCGTCCAGGTCATCTCCAACAACATCGCGAACCTGCAGACCACCGGTTACAAGAAGCAGACCGCCGAATTCCAGGATTTGATTTACGAACATATCAGCCGGGTCGGCGCCCAGGCCTCGGCCCAAGGCACCATCCTGCCGGTGGGTATCGATATCGGCGGCGGCGTGAAGACCGTCGGAACGCCGCGATCGATGACCCAGGGAACGCTGTCGATGACCGGCAACGATCTCGATCTCGCCATCACCGGGGAAGGATTCTTCAAGATCCTGATGCCGGACGGCACCTTTCAATATACCCGGGACGGCACGTTCCAGATGGACAATACCGGGCGGATCGTCACTGCCGCGGGCAATCCGGTGCAACCCACGATCACGGTTCCGCAAAACTCCACAGGCCTGACCGTCAACGCCCAGGGCCAGGTGTCGGTGACGCCGGTGGGGTCGACGATAACGTCCCAGATCATCGGCCAGCTCACCCTCACCCGCTTCATCAACAAGGCCGGCCTGCAGCCGGTCGGAAACAACCTCTTCACCGATACGCCGTCGTCGGGCCAACCACAGGACGGTCTCGCCAGCCTCGACGGCTACGGAACCATTACGCAAGGAAGCCTTGAGCAATCCAATGTCGACGTCGTTTCGGAAATGTCCAACCTGATTGCCGCGCAGCGGGCCTACGAAATGAACGCCAAGGTGATCAGCGCTGCCGACCAGATGCTGCAAACCACGTCTGCGCTGTTCCGTTGAGGAAGATGATGATGACCATGCGTTCGCTTCTCCTGGCAGCCGCCCTGCTCGCGGCCGGCGCCGCGACGGCATTCGCCCAGACCAGCGAAGACGTCATCGCAACGCCGGCATTGCGCGCCAGCGTTACCGTCTCCAGCGACGTGGTGCGGATCGGCGACATCCTCGACAACGCCGGCACCGCGGCACTGATCGCGATCTATCGCGCGCCCGATCTCGGCACCACCGGCTCGCTGCCGACCGAAAAGGTGCTGGCCACGCTGCAGGCGCATCAGGTGATCGGCGTCGACACCAGGGACATCAAGGCGATTACCGTGACCCGGCTGTCGCGCTCGCTCCCGGCCAAGGAGATCGAGCTTCAGGTCGCCCGCGCGCTGGAGCATCGCAGGGGCCTCGGCGATGCCGCCAACCTTTCCCTGACATTCGATCGCGGCATGCGCGATATGCAGCTCGAAGCATCGAACACCGGCGCCTTGCAGCCGGTTTCGACCTGGTACGAGCCGCGCAGCGGCCGCTTCGATGTCAGCTTCGAAATCGGCAACGAGGCCGGAACCACGCCAACGACATTGCGCTTTACCGGCACCGCGATCGAAACCGTCGAGGCCGCCGTGCTGACGCGGGACGTCGAGCGTAGCGAAGTGCTGAAATCCTCCGACGTGGTTGCCCAGCGGCTCCCGCGAGCCGAGGTCGGCAGCGACGCCGCGGCTCGCCATCTCGCGGTCGGAATGCAGATGCGCAAGCAGCTTCGCGCCGGCCAGGCATTGAGGACCTCCGATCTCGCCAAGCCGGACCTGGTGCAGCGCGACGACAATGTCACCCTGATCTACAAATCCACCGGCCTTTATCTCACCATTCGCGGCAAGGCGATGGAGGGCGGCACCGAAGGCGACGTGGTCAACGTACTCAATCTGCAATCGAAGCGTACGGTGTCCGGCGTCGTCATCGGCCGCGACCAGGTCGCGATCACGGTCGCAACGCCCCGCCTTCCCCCTGCCACAGACGCATCCTCCGCGGTCGGAGCAGCCGAAACGGCTGCACCGGTTGCGGTCGCCGCCGGCAATAGTTCGCAAGTGTCTCCAAAAGCCGAGTAAAAGTTCATGTATACGTCCAGTATCAATCGTATCGCCCTCACCGGCACCTTGTTGACGATCGTCAGCATCGCGGGCGGCGGCTGTTCGTCGCTCGACCGGTTCTCCCAGATCGGCGAACAGCCGAAACTGTCCTCGATCGACAATCCGACGGCGCAGCCCGGCTACAAGCCGGTGCAGATGCCGATGCCGAAACCGGAAGCGGTGTCCTACAACGCCAATTCATTGTGGCGGAACGGCTCGCGGTCGTTCTTCAAGGACCAGCGCGCGCATCAGATCGGCGATCTCTTGACCGTCACGGTCAACATCACCGACCAGGCCAATTTCGCCAACGAGACCCTGCGCAGCCGCACCGTGACCGAAGATTCAGGGATCACCGAATTCCTCGGCAGCAAATTTCTGAGTGCCGCCTCGGCTCTGCCCGGGCGCCTCTTGACAGCGGACGCCACCTCCTCCGCCGACGGCAAGGGCTACGGTGCAGCGGCAGGAAACGCTGCAGACCAACGTCGCCGCCGTCGTCACGCAGTTGCTGCCGAACGGCAATATGGTCGTCGAAGGCAAGCAGGAAGTGCGCGTCAATTTCGAAATGCGCGAGCTGATCGTCGCCGGCATCGTGCGTCCGGAGGACATCCAGAGCGACAACACCATCGATTCAAGCAAGATCGCGCAAGCCCGCATCGCCTATGGCGGCCACGGCCAGCTCACCGACGTGCAGCAGCCGCGTTACGGTCAGCAGGTGATGGACGTGCTGCTGCCGTTCTAGAGCCTGAGTTTCCACGGGCAGGTTCAGGCCCGAACAGGAGAACCATCCACGAGCTCCCACATCTCACCCGCGAACCTAGGCGCAGTGAGATGTCCTACGCGGCCTCCGTCAGCTCCCCTGGCGGAGGCCGTGCCTATTTATGCGAAATGCAACAAACATCGATATTACGCAGGCTTTGACGCACATCCCGATCAAGGAACCGTCGACCGAGACTAAGCCCTGATGGGGCTGGTGCCAAGCTGCTGAATTATGATCCGGAGAACGAGGTGCCGTTTTGAGGGCACGCGCGTCAAGCGCGCGCACCCAATTGGGAGGGGCGTAGCCTTCGCGCTACTTGATGTCTGAGCAGTCGCCCGTTGCGGGCTTGCGTTGGTTTAGGAAAGCAGTGATTACTGGTTCGGCCAACTTTGCTGGAATCACACCAGCGTTCTTCCAGAGCAGAATATTGCAGTATGCAATGTGCGACGACGGAGCGCCCGCAGCGAATTGAAGCATGGCATTTTCGCCCCTGGCCGCTTCTATTTGGTTGGTCTGCCGTATGACAAGGTAGCTGGTTCCTGCAGCAAGAAGGGCGGCTACGACTGAAGCCGCGGCCGATAATCGAGCTGCCTTCAGAGTGGTTTCAGCCTTGAATTTGGATTCGTCCGTTACGCTCATCACGTCACCTCCACAGAGTGGGCACAGGACCAGATCAAGCCGGTGAAGCCGTCGGTGTGGGATGAAGGAGATCCCGATTTCATCCCCTTCTAGGAGGCGCGCGCCCAAGCGCGCCGCCGTCGCATCTGCCCTGCCGGGCACGACGAGGCTTCATTCCGAAAGCGCGTCGAGGCCCCCTTCGCTCTTCAGCCACTCCTCGAAGTACCACTTGAACATCTTGAAGTGGAACGAGACGCGGGCAACGGGGATTGTCGGTGCCCCGAAGCCGTCGTCGGCCTCGGGGCGGCTGCAGCGAAAGGCGATGCGGAGCACGCCCCCGTCCTCGTGGAACGTCACGACATCGGCATAAATATCCCTCGGCTCTTGGGCAAAGTCGTACATCGCGCCGATGCGTTCGGATACGTGCTCCGCCTCCTTGCGCCTGCGTGCCGCGAACTCTTCCTTGGTCTCATCGGGTCGCTGTTCCAGTTGCATCGTTCATTCTCCGCGGATCGGTAGTCCGAAATAAAAATGCCCCGGGGCCGTATCCTCCAAGTTTCTCAGAGGGGGCTTGGCGGGGCATCTTCACTTACCGACAACTCAGTGCTCAAACGTGTGACAAACCGTCGAGCTGGCTGCCTTGTTCGGAGAGCCTCACCTCGAAAGGCGAGAACCTATCCTCCGCTTTTCGCTGTCACCACGACCGGGCGGAGAGGCAACCTCCTGCTTAGGAGTTTTCCGGGTCACTCAAAAGTTTGGTCATATCGACCTCCTCTATCGTGAGCCGGTCACCATCGTCTGATTCTATGGCAACCGCATAGTCCCCGCTGCGGCTTTTCCACACCGCTGCGGGGCGTTTGGCGCGTGGGCAACCTATTGTGGGAGGAGCCATAATGCGGCATTTTTGCCCTATGTTTGGTTGGTTCAGAAAAAGCAGTCCATCGACAACTGAGCCTCTCGACGCGATCGGACGGCTGGGCGAGCTAATGGAAAATTATCCCTTGCACGTGCTCGACATTTCGCTTTTGCCGATGCCCAAACGGCAGTTGAAAACCGCATTAAAGGAGTTCTGGCGCGCTGCTTCCCCACCCCAAAGGCAAGCCCTAGAGGTTGGTTACATCAGCCTTGCGAATTTTCAGGACGGAGTAGGGCCGAAACCGATCAGCCTCGCATTGTCTTTTGATGACCCCACGTCGTCCGAGGCAATGTCACAGTTGGATGCGACCATAGCCTGGATGAAAAGAACCTCTGAAGAGAGGATGGTGCTGTTCGAGGAGTTCGTTACCTTTAAGCAAGCCGTCAAGTAAGAAACGCTGCCGATACGATGAAGCCGGGCGCCCAAGGCGACCCGGCGGTCTCCACAACATCATGGGCCAGGGATCGGCCCGACGCTACCGGCGCTGGAGATCGGCATAGGCATTGTGCGTGTGGTGTTGGTGGCGGCCCATCGCGATAGCCGCAACGCCGAACATTGCAATAGCCAGAACGATGATCAGGAATGCCCTCTTCATGGTCTGGTCCCTCCTACTACAGGAAGGTCACCGGAGTTCGACGAGGTTCAAAGCAAATGGGACAGGCGGCACGTGCCCAAGCGGCCGTTCCGATAGTAGTTGCGGATCAAGATTCACAAGGCACTCGCTGACATCCATGAAAAAAAACCGTATCTTGCGCCAGCACTTGTCCGGGGCGCCAATGATCCCGGGTGCTGATGGGAGGACACAGATATGCTGACAAGAAGAGGTTTTACTGGCTTCGCATCGTGCGCGATTTGTGGACTTGCGGGGTTCATCGCGACCGATGCCTCTGCACAAAATGCGCAACCGCCGGCCGGGATTACGCGCAAAATTCTGTCGCAAATTGACGGCCCGATCCCGGGTTACACAACGATAAGCGCGGACGTAACGTTGGACGCGGGAGCGAAAGTTCCGCGCCATACCCACCCAGGAATTGAATCGAGTGTTGTTATGGAGGGAGAGTTCGAGCTTCCGATTGAAGGGCAGCCGTTGCGAAAATACAAAGCTGGAGACGCTTTCCAGATTTCCACCCGAGACGCCGCATGCGGGCGGCAAGCCGCCGGATGCAAAATGCCGGCTATTGATCACGTACATCGTGGACAAAAGCAAACCGCTCATGACGCCGGTCTGATCGGTAGGGCCGCTGCTTTATCGGCAACGGCCTATGCGGCAGTAGGCAGACAGGGCTGGCAATAATTTTTCTTCGTCGATTTTCCCACCCCCTCGCCCCCTCCCCGGCCACCGTCGGCATCGCCGTCGCGCCGTCCCCGACGCGCGGGTACACATTCTGTGTGAACGGCAAAGCCTCAGGCGAAGCTGACTTGCACCGCGCCCAGCCCCGACAAATCCATCGTCACGCGGTCGCCTGGCTTGAGCCATACGGTCTTCACCAGGCTTCCGGTCAGAACGATCTGGCCCGCGCGCAAGGCCTTGCCGCCTGCGGCGAGATGGTTGGCCAGCCACGCCAGCGCGTGGTGCGGATGACCGAGCACGTCGGCGCCGGTGCCTCGTCCATCCTCAACGCCGTTGATCACGGCGCGGCCGACGATATCCAGCAAGTCCGGTGCTGCCGATCGCGCCACAGGCTTTCCGAGCACGCAGCCGGCGGCAAAGAAATCATCCGCCACCAACGTCGGCGCGCCGATGGTTTGCCAATCGGCATAACGATCATCGACGATCTCGATGGCGGGCAGATACGCCTCGACGGCTTGCGCGACAGCGTGCGCCGTGAATGGCGCCTGCGATGGTTCAAGATCATGCGCGAGCCGCGCGGCGATCTCGCATTCGACGCCGACACGGACGAAATCCTTCGCGGGCAGCGACACACCGCTGGCGTGAACGCCTTCTGCAAATACGCCGCCGCCGCAGGGATGCGGAATGCCGAGATATTGCTGCATCACCGCGCTGGTGCAGCCGATCTTGTAACCGACCAGCGCGCCGAAATCGGCCGCCAGCAGATCATGAAGCGCATCCTGAATACGGTATCCGTCGGCCTCGTCCTGCGGCGCGGCATCTGCGGGGAACGGTTGCAGCGGCCTGCGGTCGCGGCGGGCAGCAGCAATGATTCCTGCAGCCGCGAGGATCCTGTTCATCGGCGGCGGCCTTCCGGAAATGCCAGGTAAAATGCCATGTCACGGCAACGGGCCATGCACCAGGAATGTTCGCGCAGGAGGCGCGATCACGCCTGAATACGCCTGCCGCCTATTCGTCGCGATAGACCTTCTCGCGCTTCTCATGGCGCTCCTGCGCCTCCACCGACAGCGTGGCGATCGGGCGGGCTTCGAGCCGCTTCAGTGAGATCGGCTCGCCGGTCTCCTCGCAATAGCCGTAGGTGTTGTCGTCGATGCGCTGCAGCGCCGCGTCGATCTTGGAGATCAGCTTGCGTTGCCGGTCGCGAGCGCGCAATTCGATGGCGCGATCGGTTTCGGACGAAGCGCGGTCGGCAAGATCAGGATGATTGACGTTCTCTTCCTGGAGCGTCTGCAATGTGATGCGAGATTCCCGCAAAATCTCTTCCTTCCACGCCAGCAGCTTGGCGCGAAAATAATCGCGCTGGCGGTCGTTCATGAAAGGCTCTTTTTCGGAGGGTCGATAATTTTTCAACTTTTCCAAGGCCAGCCCATCTGTACGTGCAAGGCGGACGAAAAAGGGTCCGTCCGCGCGGGCCTTATATAGCGGCGGGTTGTGACAGACAATATCGTCGGCTGGCCGGAAACGGTGCACCGCGGGGGCCCCCCCGCAGGAAGGTGTGCGTAAATGGCGGCTGGCGTCAGAACTGTCCGGCTTTGGCCAGTTCCACTTCGACCCGTAGCTCGATCTCGGACAGGACCGCGTCGAGGCCGGGATCGCCGGAAGAGGATTTCAGGTTGGCGGCGGCGTCCCGCAGCCGGCTGACGGTCGCGGCATTGAAATTGCCGGACAACAGACCGATCTTGAGGTCGTCCAACACGTCAAGCGCGCCTTTGCCGCGCTGCACCGAACGTTTGCGGCGCTCTACCGGATCCTCGATCCCCTGCATGGCCAGCAGCGCATCGATATTGGCCGCCGTCTTGGGCGCCACCACAGCGCGACTTTCGGGGGTCGAAGCTGTGTCCTCCGGCAGGGCAAAGCTGGTGGAACTGGTTCGCCGGACGTTCGTCGCCGCAGGTCCGAGAGTGGTGCCGTTCGGTCCGTAGATGCGCATGGTCTTGGCTTCCTGCGTAGCCCGAATCGGCAGAGCGACATCCGGGGCGGCGTCTCCAGCGGTCCGGATATCGCTTCGCCCATCCGGGCCGGGGGTTACCTGAAGCTTCGCCCGCTTATGGTTAATGGAGCGTAAATGACCCGGCAAAATCTGCCGCCAGGGGCAGTTTCGCCGCTGCAGCGTGCTGGATGAAGGCGCGGCCTTCAAGATTTTTATATAACAAAATCAATACTTTAATATCGAAAGAAGCTGTGGCATGGCGCTCGCATGGTTAATGCCGGATCGCCGTCATGGGAGTGATGCGCCGGTCCAGCCAAAACCTCAGCGGGGAGCAGAGGATGCCAAGCGTTTTGTCGGCGAGAGTGTTAGGGGTGGTCTGCGCCGCATTGCTGTCGCTGGCAGGGTCCACGATTTCCCGCCGGTGCGACGTCCCGGATCAAGGACCTCGCCAACATTGAGGGCGTGCGGCAGAATCAGCTGATCGGCTATGGCCTGGTCGTCGGCCTCAACGGCACGGGCGACACCCTGAACAACATCCCCTTCACCAAGCAATCGCTGCAGGCGATGCTTGAGCGCATGGGCGTCAACATCCGCGGCGCCACCATCCGCACTGGCAACGTCGCCGCCGTGATGGTAACCGGCAATTTGCCCCCGTTCGGCACCCAGGGCACCCGGATGGACGTCACGGTGTCGTCGCTCGGCGATTCCAAGAATCTCGAGGGCGGCACCCTGCTGGTCACCCCCCTGCTCGGCGCCGACGGCAACGTCTATGCGGTGGCGCAGGGCTCGGTCTCGATCGGCGGCTTCCAGGCCCAGGGTGCGGCCGCCAGCATCACGCGCGGCGTGCCGACGGTCGGCCGCATCGCCAACGGCGCCATCATCGAACGCGAGATCGAATTCGCACTCAACCGGCTGCCCAATGTGCGGCTGGCGCTGCGCAATGCCGATTTCACCACCGCCAAGCGGATCGCCGCCGCGGTCAACGATTATCTCGGCGCCAAGTGCGCCGAGCCGATCGACCCCTCGACCGTGCAGCTCTCCATCCCCGCGGAATTCAAGGGCAACGTCGTCGCCTTCCTGACCGAGATCGAGCAGTTGCAGGTCCAACCGGACCTCGTCGCCAGGATCGTGATCGACGAACGCTCCGGCATCATCGTGATGGGCCGCGATGTCCGCGTCGCCACCGTCGCCGTTGCCCAGGGCAATCTCACCGTCACGATTTCGGAAAGCCCGCAGGTCAGCCAGCCCGGTCCGCTGTCGCGCGGGCGAACTGTGGTGACGCCCAACACTCGCCTCGGCGTTACCGAGGATGGCAAGAAATTTGCGATGGTGAGAGACGGCGTATCGCTGCAGCAGCTCGTCGACGGCCTCAATGGATTAGGCATCGGCCCGCGCGACCTGATCGGCATTCTGCAGGCGATCAAGGCCGCCGGCGCGATCCAGGCCGACATCGAGGTGATGTGATGCAGATGAATACCGGCAACAGCACCCATCGCGCCGTAACGTCCCAGGCCGCGATCGCGACGTACAACGGCCGTCCGGATTACACGCTGGCGGATGCCCTGACCAAGGTGTCGCCGCAGGCGCAGGCCAAGGCCAAGACCACGGCGACCGATTTCGAGGCGATGTTCATCAACCAGATGTTCTCGCAGATGACCAACGGGCTCAAGGGCGAAGGCCCGTTCGGCGACACGCCGGGCACCGGCGTGTGGCGCTCGATGCTGACCGAGCAATATTCGAAATCCTTCGCCAAGGCCGGCGGCATCGGCATTTCCAAAGACATCTTTCGCGAGCTGATCCTGCAGCAAGCCAAGCAGACCAGCCAGGTCCAGGGAAACAAGACATGAACCAGCATCCTCGACGGCAGCCGGCGCCTGCGCCAGTCCCGATGGCCTCGACACCCGCCGAGGCGCGCAAGCTCGCCGAGAACCTGATGGATGTGATGAGCGCACTGCTCGGCGTCATCGAGCGCGAGACCGAACTGGTTCGCGCCGGCAAGATCCGCGAGGCGATGACGTTCGAAGCCAAGAAGACCGACTTTTCCCGCCGCTATGCCACCACGGTCGCGCATCTGAAGGCCAGCCAGAAATATCTGTCACAGGCTTCGCCGGATCTTTTGAAGACGCTGCATCGCCATCACGACGTGTTTCGCGCCATGTTGCAGATCAACCTCACGGTGCTGGCGACGGCGCACGCGGTATCCGAAAGCATCGTGCGCGGCGTCAACACCGAGATGCAGCGCCGCAATATTCCCAACACCTACACCGCGGCCGGACGGCGCGCCGCGCCGGGACCGCGGCAAATCACGCCGCTGACGGTGAGCCGCTCGCTCTGATCGGCGGTGCGCCGCGCTTTTCGCGAAATACCGACATTTTTCATCAAACTTGTGCGCCGAAATCGGCGCAAAATTCAGTGCATTCTCTAACGCAACGTTGAGAGGTGGAAGTCATAACAGGGACTGGAGGGGTTGGGATTTGACTCGAGGGAAGCCCGGAGGCTGCCATGAGTACGGATTTCAGCATCAAACCGGTGGGGGCGCCGGTTGCAACGCCAATTGCGCAGCCGGTGAGCGAAGCGGCCAATAACGCCGTCGCGACCGTACTGCCTGCAAGCCAGAGTGTCACGGTGGTGGACCCAAGCACAACCGTTAGCAACGATCTGGGCACGAGCGGCAACGTATCACGCCAGGCCTTTCTCGATCGCGCTGCGGGATCGATCGTCTATCAGACGATTAACGAACGCACCGGCGCAGTGATCAGCCAGTTTCCGGATAGTGCAACGTTGCAGCGGCGAGCGTATTATCGCACGCTCGACCTGACAAAAAGCACGACGCCGCGCGGCGCCGCTACCGATCGCAACGCCTGATCGGGTGTTCGCGCTGCAACTCGCGCAACGCACCCTTACAATCATTCGCCCGATGAGACGATCAGGCCCTGCCCGACAGGCCCGCGGCAATATTGGAGTTGATGTCGATCAGCGACTGCAATTTTTCCGGACTGGGATTTGTTTGCATCTCGATGGTTCGCTGCATCACAAAGACCGCGATGTTCAGGATATTCTGGCGGACCTCGAGCGGTTGCGGATTGTCATTGCTTTCGGCCGCGCCCATGAAAATCGTCCAAAGCCGACGATTGAACAACAGGGCAGCCTGCAGCTTTTTATCGGGGCCATTCCAGTTGGTTTGAACTTCAACAAGCTTTCTTGCCGCCATCAGCAGCGTCTGCGCTTCGACTTCGCGGGGCGAAGAAAATTGGGCGGTGCGAGCGTAGGCTGCATGGGACATTCACGACCTCGACTGGGGGTTTTGCACAGGACGCAGGCTTCGGGCTGCCCAGGTTTTATACGGGGTCGTCTTTAAAATAGGGTTAGCGGCGGTTCCCATAAATGTCGAGAAACGGGCAAATCGAAGCGTCCGCGCCAGCAAGCAAGCAAGCACGTCAAGAAAACGGCGGGGTTTCCCCCGCCGTTTGGCTTTTGGTTTCCCGGAGTTTGGATCAGCGCAGCAGCTGCAGCACGCTCTGCTGCGACTGGTTGGCGAGCGCCAGCGCGGACACCGCGATCGACTGCCGGGTGGACAGCGCCTGGCTGTTGGCCGCTTCCTCGTTCGGGTCGGCGACCGTCAGGTTGGACGCACCGGTCTGCAGCACGTTGATCAGGTTCTTGTTGAAGTCCTGACGGATCTCCACGATCGACAGGTTCGAACCGAGGCTCGATGCTTCGGTGCGCAGCGTGGTGCTGGCCTGGGTCAATCGTGACAGCACGGCATTGGCCGAGTTGCTGTCCAGGAAGTCGGTGCCGGTGTTCAGGCTCGAGAGGCCAAGCCCGGCGTCGTTGAGGGTAACGCCAACGATCGCCAGCTTCGAAGCGCCGGTTTCGTCGAACGTCAGGTTCAGGGTATCTCCGTTCAACAGGTTGATGCCGTTGAACGAGGAGTCCTGCGCCGTGGTGTTGATCTGTTGCAGGACCTGGTTGTACTGCGTGACCAGGCTGGCCCGTGTGGCCTGGGAGTTCGGGTCGGCGACCGGTGCAGCCGCCGCGGGCAAGCCGGAGAAAGGCGTTGCAGTGGTTCCGGTGAGCGCGCCGATCGTCGCCGAAGCCGCGTTGTTCGTAGTCGTAATGCTGATCTGGCCGGTCGTATTGATGCTGGCCTGCAGGTTATTGGCCGCCAACGCCGTATTGAGCTGGTTGAGGGTCGAGACCTCACCGATACCGGTGCCGAACGTGATGTTGGTTGCCGTGCCGTTGCCGGTGGCAGCGATCTGCAGCGTCTGGCCGATGATCGCCGGGGGAGTGACGTTCGTCGTTCCGGCGGACAGGCCAAGAGCGGCGAGCACGTTGCCCGACCCTGCGCCGATCACCAGGTTCTGCGCCGTACCCGTGTTGAGCACGAGTTGGCCGGTACCATTGACCGTCGAGGCGGTGGCGGCGCCGGTGATCCCGTCGATCGCGGTCAGGACCGTCTGCACGGTCGCCGTGCTGCCGGTACCGATGCCGATGGTGACGTTGCCGGCGCCGTCGGACGTCGTCGTGACCTGTGCGGTGCTGAAGGTGATGTTCTTGCCATCGACCGACAGAACCGATCCGTTGGTGATGGCGGTCGCGAGGTCATTGGAGGTGCCGCCCGCGGTGCCAACCAATTGGGTCGCAGCGGTGATATCAACGGACAACGTTGTGTTGTCATTCTTGATGGCAGTGCCGGGGGTAGTTGTGGCGTTGGTCCCGGGTCCCAACAGATTGCTTGCCGTGGCGCCGGCGATCGCGGTCGACGTCACGGTGGATTTCGTCGTGTAGCCGGTGGGGGCCTGAAGCACCTGGTTGGCGATCGACTGGGCGTTGGCGATCAGACTCTGCAGCGAGGTGATGCCGGTGTTGGCGGCCTGCAGGACCTGCACGCCGTTACCGATGCTGTCCAGCAGGTTGCTGATGTCGCTGGCGCGGTTGTTGAGGCCCTGCGCCGTGAAATATTCGGTCGGGTTATCGAGCGCCGAATTGACCTTGTTGCCGGTGGCGAGGTCGTTTTGGGTGGTGGCGAGCAGTGCGGCGGTCGACTGCAGCGAGAGCAGGTTCTGGCGAACCGAGGCCGAGAGAACAATACCGGACATGTGTCAACCCTTCCTAGTTTACGTCCGCCGTTATAAGGGGGGCTCCTTTAAATTAGAGTTAACGCCGGCTTAAGTTGTTTGATGAACGCTTTCTTAACAGGGGGCGTCCGCGACGCGTTCGAACAGCCTGGCCCTTGCGCTGGCCACCAAAAACGAAAAAACGGCGGGGTTTCCCCCGCCGTTTGGCTTTTGGTTTTCCGGAGTTTGGATCAGCGCAGCAGTTGCAGCACGCTCTGCTGCGACTGGTTGGCGAGCGCCAGCGCGGACACCGCGATCGACTGCCGGGTCGACAGCGCCTGGCTGTTGGCCGCTTCCTGGTTCGGATCGGCCAGCGTCAAGTTGGACGCTCCGGTCTGCAGCACGTTGATCAGGTTCTTGTTGAAGTCCTGGCGGATCTGCACGACCGACAGGTTCGAACCAAGCGCGGATGCCTCGGTGCGCAGCGTGGTGCTGGCCTGGGTCAGCGTCGACAACACACCGTTGGCCGAGTTGCTGTCCAGGAAGTCTTTGCCAGAAGTCAAGCTCGAGAGGCCAAGTCCGGCGTCGTTGAAGGTCACACCGGCAATCGACAGTTTCGAAGCGCCGGTCTCGTCGAAGGTCAGGTTCAGGGTATCGCCGTTCAACAGGTTGATGCCGTTGAACGAAGAATCCTGCGCCGTGGTGTTGATCTGGGCCAGAACCTGGTTGTACTGCGCGACCAGGCTGCTGCGCGTCGCCTGGGAGTTCGGGTCGGCGACCGGTGCAGCGGCGGTCAGGCTGGAGTAAGGCGTTGCGGTGCTGCCGGTGAATGCGCCGATCGTCGACGACGCGGCGTTGTTGCTGGTCGTGATGGTGACCGCACCGGTACTGTCGATACTGGCCTGCAGGTTATTCGACGCCAGCGCCGTATTGAGATCGTTGAGCGTCGAAATCTCACCGATGCCAGTGCCGAACGTGATGTTCGTTGCCGTGCCGTTGCCGGTGGCAGCGATCTTGAGGGTTTCACCGCTGAGCGCGGGGGGAGTGACGTTCGTCGTTCCCGTGCTCAGGCCAAGAGCGGTGAGGACGTTGCCCGACCCTGCGCCGATCACCAGGTTCTGCGCCGTACCCGTGCTAAGCACGAGTTGGCCGGTACCATTGACCGTCGAGGCGGTGGCGGCGCCGGTGATCCCGTCGATCGCGGTGAGGACGGTCTGCACGGTCGCCGTGCTGCCCGTACCGATGCCGATGGTGACGTTGCCGCTGCCGTCAGTCGTGGTCGTGACCTGTGCGGTGCTGAAGGTAATGTTCTTGCCATCGACCGACAGAACCGATCCGGTGGTGATGGCGGTCGCGAGGTCGTTGGAGCCGGTGCCCGCGGTGCCGACCAGTTGGGTCGCAGCGGTGATATCAACTGACAACGTTGTGTTGTCATTCTTGATGATGCCGCCGGGGGTAGTTGTGGCGTTGATCCCGTTCCCCAACAGATTGTTGGCCGTGGCGCCGGCGATGGCGGCGGTGGTCACGCTGGATTTCGTCGAGTAGCCGGTGGGGGCCTGAAGCACCTGGTTGGCGATCGACTGGGCGTTGGAGACCAGGCTCTGCAGCGAGGTGATGCCGGTGTTGGCGGCCTGCAGCACCTGCACGCCGTTGCCGATAGTGTCCAGCAGGTTGTTGATGTCGCTGGCGCGGTTATTGAGGGATTCCGCGGTGAAGTAGCTGGTCGGGTTATCGAGCGCCGAGTTGACGGCGTTGCCCGTGGCGAGGTCATTTTGGGTGGTTGCGAGCAGGGCTGCGGTCGATTGCAGCGAGAGCAGGTTCTGGCGAACCGCGGAAGAGAGAACAATACCGGACATGTTTCATACCTTTCTGGTGTGAAATGAGAGTGCGAGCGTGGTTCCCAATCTTTTGATCGGGCGACGGCCAACCTTGGGAGCTAGTCTCTAAAAAAACATGAATCGGCTTGGCTGCGCCGATGCCGGGATCGCGACAGCAAAGCGCCGATTTCCGCGCCGATTTCGCATGATAGCGCTGATATAGCGCCATATTCGAACAACCGCGCCAAACCGGCAGCGGCTTCGCGTTTACCCGCCGTTAACGATAATCGGAAAGGATTGTGACGAGATCGGCCACAACAGCATTAGCCCGTCGCTGGCGCAACCAAGGCCGGCACCGCTGAAATTCGCCAACACGTGGCGTACACAGGACGCGACAACCGGAGACCCGTCATGGCCCTAAAAGTCGAGCTCAAGCCGAACGAGCAGATCATCATCGGCAGCTGCGTGATCACCAACACCGATCAGCGCGCCCGGCTGTTGATCGACGGTAACAGGATTCCGATTCTGCGCGAGAAAGACATCATGACGCCGGCCACGGCCAATACGCCGGCCAAGCTGGTCTATCTGGCGGTGCAACTGATGTATATTTCGCCGGACCCCCAGGTCAATCACGGCGCCTATTTCAATCTGGTGCGCGATATCGTCACCGCCGCCCCCAGCGCATGGCCCGTGATCGAAGGCATCAACAACAATATCCTGAGCGGCGATCTCTATCAGGCGCTGAAGGAAGCCAAGAAACTCATCGCCTATGAGAAGAAGCTTCTGGATCGCAACGAAGCCAACGAAGCCATGCAGGGCAAACACGCTGCCGCCTGACCTGACGCGCCGGTGGCCAATGCCCGGCGCTCAGCCGGCGCCAGGCGAAGATCGCCGCGCTCCGAATTCAAGCACCGCCGAAACCAGCGCGTCGATGTCGCAGGTGTCGGTGCGGTGATTGACGATCGCCGCTCGTATCGCGAGCTGGCCATCGAGAACCGTCGTCGAGGGCGCCGCGATCCCGGATTCCTGAATGTCGATGACGATATTGCCATTCACCCCGTTGGCGTCGGCGGCCCGATAGCGGAAACACACGATATTGAGCTGCACCGGCGCCAGCAGCTCCAGCCGCGGCTCGGCCAGGATTCGGGCTTCCAGATATCCGGCAACCGCGCAGGTGCGCGCGATTATCGCGCCGAGCTTTTCGGTGCCATAGGTCTTCAGGGTGAACCAGGTCTTGAGCGCGCGAAAGCCGCGCGACAGATCGGGCCCGAGATCGCAAGGCCAGGGTGAACCGGCGGCAAGGCCCCTGGTTTCCCGGCGCAAATACGCCGCCGGCGTGGCAAACGTATCGCGGTGCTGCTGGCCGTCGCGAACGATCAGGAAGCCGGCGTCATAAGGCACCTGTCCCCATTTGTGGAAATCTAGCGCAATCGAATCCGCGTTCTCCAGTCCGGCCAGCCGCGGCGCGATGACCGGTGCAAGAATTCCAAGCGCGCCATAGGCGCCATCGACGTGAAACCACAGCCCCTGCTCGCGGCACAGCGCGCTCAGCGCCGCCAGATCATCGATCGCGCCGATGTCCACCGTTCCGGCCGAACCGACCACGAGAAACGGTTTGCAGCCGGCGGCACGGTCGCGCGCGATCCGCTCGCGCAATGCGGCGACGTCGATGCGGTGGAAGCGATCGGCTTCGATGATCCGCAGTGCATCGGTGCCGAAGCCGGCGAGATCCATCGCCTTGGCAACGCAGCCATGGGTCGCGGTCGAAGCATAGGCCGTCAATGATGCGCCCGCATCGGCGACGCCCCGCTGCCGGACCGACTGTCCCAGCGCCGTCGTCCGCGCCACCAGCACCGCCATCAGATTCGCCATCGATGTGCCGGTAACAAAAATCCCGCTCGCCTTGCTCGGGAAGCCGAACATCGCGCGTGTCCAGTCGACCACCTGGCGTTCGACCTCGATCGGAATGTGATCGCGTCCGCCGAGATTGGCGTTAAGTCCGGCTGCCAGCATCTCCGCCAGCATGCCGACCGCGGTGCCGCCGCCATGCACCCATCCCATGAAGCCCGGATGCACGTTGCCGGTCGCGTAGGGAACGATGAAATCGGCGAACTCGCGATAGACCTCGCCAAGATCCGAAGGCTGACGCGGAAGCTCGGCATGGAATCGCGCGCGAACGTCGTCCGGTATCGGACGCCAGACCGGACGATCGCGGATATTGGCGGCGTAATCCAGCATGTCATCGAGCATGCGATGACCCTGGGCGCGAATGTCGTCCCAATTCTTGGGATCGAGCGTCTCGCTTGATCCGGACAGCGGCGATGTCTCGCGCAGTTTCTTGCTCACGCCGCGCGCTCACGGCCATGCCGGGCCCGGCGACCGAGCATGGCCGCGAACGCATCGAATATCTTGCGCATCTGCGGCGCCTTGTAGGGAAAGATATCGGGCGGATCCATGTCGTGAACGATCGCTGTATTATCGGCCTCGAAAATCAACAGCGATCCGTTTTTGGATTCCGCGCAGTCGACCGTAAAATAATCGAGACCGATTCGCTTCGCGATTCCGGCCAGTGCGGCCGCGTGACGACGCGCGAACGCAATGTCGAATGTCTGCATGAAGGTTTGTTCTTCAAGACGCTTGCTTGAGCTTTCCGACATTCCGGCGTTGAGATACCAGATGTCCCAGCGATCGGCGATCGCCATGTGGCATGCGTAGGGCCGGCCATCGATGAAAACGATCCGGTACTTGCGAAACAGGCCATCACGGCTGGAATAATCGACAAAACGCGCGATGAAAAATTCCTGCTCCGGCCGCGCGTCGAGATAGCGCTTGATCGCGTCATCATCATCGAGCTTTGCAAGGCCTGCGCCGGCATGCGATCCGCGCGGCCTGACGATGACGGGAAATGCAAGATCCGCGACGATGTCGCAACATGCATCGGCCGACGGCGACAGCTGCGACAGCTGCTCGCGCGCGACAGCGGTCGTTGCCGGAATCTCGACGCCGGCGATTCCGTCGAGCACGCGATGCAGCTTGTCGCGATCGAGGTTGCACACAAGCCGCGGCGGATTGAGCAGCGGACGCGGCCACAGCGCGGCGGCGCGATCGATCTTGCGCAACGTATGGCGGCATTCTTCCGAGTCGGACGCGATCACGATGGCAATGTCGTGATCGGGCAGCGATGCCGGCAATTCGATTTCCGGCATCACATACAGCGTCATCAATTCGATGTCGGACTCGTCAAGCAAAAACTCGATCGGCATGTTGCTGCCCATATCGGTCGCAGCCGCGAGCGCCAGAACGCGCAAGCACGGCTTCGTCGCCGCGCATGACGAACGGAATAATTGATGGGAGACAAGTATCTCGTGCTGGATGGCGAGACCCGCCGGCTTGTCGCCCAGCAATTGTGCGATCAGCGACAGGTCGAGCCCCTCGCCTGCCTTGATGCTGCCGTCGATCACCTTGGCGATCAGGGTTTGCCAGAGCGGACGAAGATCGATTCCGGCGACGGCCATTTTCGTCAGCCTGGCCACACCCATTCGGTCAACACAAAGCGGGCGGGCGATGTTGGTCGGCCGGTCTGAGCCGGATTCCATCTCACGCCGCATCGGTGGCAAGCGCAGGCGCAGCAAACTGCGACGAGACATCGCCGTGATAGACCGTTGGGCCGACATGATCGAGACGGCTCTCGAGATCGGCCCAGATTTCGCCGCCGATATCGGTCCAGCGTTTGCAGAACGCGAAATCCTCGCTGAGATAGGTTCCGGTCGCCGGATCGATCATGCATTCGAACAATGCAAATCGATTGGGACTTCCGGCCAGGGCGTCGAGCGAATGCTCACGAAAGAATTGCAGCGATGCATAGGCCGGATGCGCACACATCTTCTCGAACACGTGACGCCGGATCATCAGAAATCCGGTGCCGGCGTAACGCACGCGCGTAAAGCCGTTCACCACGGTGACATGATCCGGATTGTCGATCTCCAGCACGTAGTCGAGGGCTGCCGACGGCAATTTCGGCCGCTTGCTCTCGATAATCCGCTTTGCCTTGTCCCAGTTGACGCGCTTGATCGGATATACGCCGGCTACCACGTCGGCGCCGGATTCGATCAGCCGGAATACCTGTTCGGGTGCAAAGCCGATATCTGCATCCAAGAACAGGAAATGTGTCGCGGTGGGATCATCGAGGAACAGCGTCATCAGATTGGCGCGCGCGCGCGTAATCAACGCGTCGCCGTCGCGCATCAGAACCTTGAGCTTGAGGTTGGATTTGTCCTGCGCGGCCCGCTGCAGATGGAAGATGGAGCTGGCGTAGATGCTGGAAACCTGTCCGCCAAAGCAGGGCGTGGCGACCACAAGGTGAATTCGATCGATCATCAATGGCTCCGAAAGCGGCGGACGCGGCCTGCAATCCTCACCAAACAGTAAATAGACGTGGTTAATGAAATCCTAACGCGAGGTGCCGCAGCTCATCGGCGGCGCGCGCGATCACGCTGTCCCAATCACCGAAGGCCGGCTGCCGGAACAGCCTGGCGCCCGGATACCAGGGACTGTCGTCAAGATTCCGCATCCAGCGAAAATCCGCCGCATGGGGCAGCAGGATCAGGACCGGTTTCCCCAGCGCGCCGGCCAGATGCGCAACCGCCGTATCGACGGAGACGACGATATCGAGCAACGAGATGATGGCCGCCGTGTCAGCGAAATCGCGCAGCTCGCCGCCGAGATGAACCAGGTTCGGTAGATCGCGCAAGGCTTCGCCATCCGCGTCCCGCAGGTCGCGCTGCAGGCTGAAGCACCGGACTTGCGGATTTTCAAATAATGCGGACAGGCGCGGCAGCGCGATCGACCGGTTGCTGTCGTTCTTGTGCGACGACTGGCCGGACCAGACAAATCCGGCGCGCAGGCGCCCCGGCGGCAGGCGATCACGCCAATACGCTTGCCGCTCCGCAGAGGCGGCGAGATATGGAACGGCAGCGGGGATCGTTCCGGGCTGCGTTCCGAACGCCAGCGGAAGACTGAGCAAGGGACAATGCAGGTCGAATGCCGGAAGCGGCTCGCCCGCAGCCATAACCGTGACGTCCTTGAGCATGACATTTTCGGACAACAGCGGCTGCAACTCCGGCTGAACCTCGCAGATCACCTTGGCGCCACGGCCGGCCAGCAACGGCGCATAGCGGATGAACTGAATGGCGTCGCCAAACCCTTGTTCGGCGTGCAGCAGAATGGTCCTGCCAGAGATCGGCGAGTCGCCCAGCCACAGCAGTGCTTTCGGCTGTGGGCGCTGCCGGGCAAATGCACCGGTTTTCCAGCGCCATTCATATTCCTTCCAGCCGCCATCGAAATCGCCCATCGAAAGCTGGGTCATCGCGGCTTCGAAATGAGCCTCGGCAAATTCCGGCGCAGCCGCCAGCGCGGCCTTGAAGTCCGCGAGCGCTTCGACCGGCCGGTCAAGGCGGCGAAACGTGTGACCGCGGTTGGTCAGGATCTGCGGATGACCGGGCAACGCTGCCAGCGCGGCGTCGTAGCTCGCCATCGCCTCGACCGGTCGGTTCAATCGCAGAAGCGCATTGCCCCGGTTGACGAGAGCGCCGGCGTGACCCGGCGCGATCGCCAGTACCCGGTCGTAATTCGACAGCGCGTCGCCGACGTTATCGAGCGCCAGATGCGCATTGCCAAGATTGTAGAGAATTTCCGGATGATCCGGCGCCAGATCCAGCGCATGGCGATAGCTTGAGATGGCTTCGTCGTAACGCCCGGTGGCATGAAGCGCCAGCCCCAGATTCGACAGCGCATCAGCGGAATTGGAATTGACCTTGAGCGCCCGCGCCAAAAAACGGAGCGCCTCGACCATGCGATGGCGCTCGAAGTGGAGCATTCCGAGCAGGTGCAGCGCATCGAAGTCATCGGGCCGGTGCGCCAGGATCCCGGCACACAGCTTTTCCGCCCGGTCGAGCTCGCCTTGCTGAAAGCAATTGTAAGCCTGCCGCTGCAAGCGAGACAGGTTCGGCATCGCTCGCGATATGTTTTTCCAATTCGCCGACAACGGGGGTCTTTCCGGGGAATCGCTTTCGAATCAACCAGCGCCCGCAAGCTAGCATTTTCCGCCACTATCCGCCCGGCGGCCTCGTCCTCGCGGCTTTAAGGTATCTGGCGTGCGCGCGGCCCAAAGCCGCCTTGACCGCCGCCCGGCGCGCCAAAGCCTGACCGATTCCCGTTTCAGGATATTTCCGACACATCTGGCTTGCAACACCGGGCAACACGCCCGGCGGACGGGAATAAAGACATCGTTAAGATTATTAACCCTATCGTCGCGATCTCCAGCAAGTACCACGTGCGTCGGCCGACAAGGCCCTTTTGCTTTCGCGTGCGGTTGAGTCATTCGCGTTCCCAGAACCTCCCCGACCTTGCCGCCCTCATTGCGGGGGCCGCTATTGCCGTGAGCTTGCCATGACAGATCAGACAAAAGCCGAAAACCGCATCATCCTGGGCGACCGCGTGCCCTGGTTCAGCGCGCCGCTCATTACCGGCGGATCATTCGACCTGCACGTCAGCGCCGGGCGCTGGGTGGTATTGAGTTTCCTCGGCTCACCGGCCAATCCGCGCGCGCAAGCCGAACTCGCCGAGCTGGTGAGCCAGGCCGATGTATTCAAGGAAGACCACCTCGTCGTCGGATGCGTCTTCACCGGGCCGCCCGATGACGTCGCGAAACTTGCCGCGATCAGCAGCAATGCACTGTTCTTTCTCGCCGACTATGATGGCGCCATCAGCCGGACGTTCGGCGCTGCGGAGATGCCACGCACCATCGTGCTCGACCCGATGTTGCGGGCGGTCGCCGACATCGCATGGGATTTCCCGCAAGGCCATGCCGAAACCGTGCGCGGCGTTCTGCGCAACCTTCCGGCGGTAGACGACTCCGCGGGCGTTCCGATGTCGGCGCCGGCGCTGATCGTGCCGCGCGTCTTCAGTTTCGAACTCTGCGATTTCCTGATGCAATTCTACGAACAGCAGGGCGGCGAAGATTCCGGCTTCCAATTCGACATTGCCGGCAAGACCACGACGCTGTCCGACTGGCGGCTGAAGCGCCGCAGCGATGTCATCCTGGCAGCGCCAGAGATTCGCGATCTGATCCGCACCCAGATCGTGCGCCGGATGCTTCCCGAGATCGAGCGATATTTTCAATTTCAGGCCACGCGAATGGACCGCTACATCATCGCCTGTTACGACAGCGAGGTCGGCGGACACTTCCATCGCCATCGCGACAACGTCAACGCCGGCGCGCGACATCGGCGTTTTGCCGTCTCGATCAATCTCAACGGCGGCTTCGAGGGCTGCGACCTGATGTTTCCGGAGTTCGGCCGCAAGGTCTACCGGCCGCCCGATGGCGGCGCCCTGGTGTTTTCATGCGGCGCGCTGCATCAGGTGACGCCGATCACCCGCGGCAAGCGCTATGCTTTCGTGGCATTCCTCTATGGCGAGGAAGACGCGAAGAAACGCGAAGCCAATAATTCAATGCTGCATGTCACCGAGATGCAATATCTCGGCGATCAGGACCGGCTGTTCCCCGAGGATATCCCTGCGCACAAAGTGGCGGCGGTCGCGTAGCCGGGGCGTTAGTTACCGGCGGTAAGCTTCGCCCAGTGTCGCCGGCGCCATCTGCCGGCCGACCAGGCCGCCGACCGCCATCAAGGCGAGCAGATAGGGCAGCATGATCAGAAGCGCGTTGGGCACGTTGATGCCCATCGCCGGGAGCTGAAATTGCAGCGCCGTCGCAGCACCAAACAACAGGCAGGCGAGCACCGTTCCGCCAATTCGCCACTTTCCGAAAATCACCGAAGCGATCGCCAGATAGCCCGCGCCGCGCGTCATGCCTTCGGTAAAGGTGTGGATGTCGCCGATCGACAGGAAGGCGCCCGCGAGCGACGCCATGAATCCGGCAAACAGCACGGCGGCATAACGGATGCGGGTCACCGAAAGTCCCGATTTGTCGACCGCCTTCGGCTCGGCGCCGGCGGCGTGAACGGCGAGGCCGACGGACGTGTAACGCAGAACCAGCGCCGTGATGGCGATGATGACAATGCCGGCGTAGAACAGCCAGACCTGCTCGAACACGGCCGTCCCGAATACCGGGATATCGCCGATCAGCGGCGGTCTGATTTTCACGAGGCCGGGAATTTCCGCGCGCGACCGCGCGCCGAAAATCTCGCGATACGCCAGCGTCGTCGCGCCCAGCACCAGAATGTTGATGCCGATGCCGGATACGATCTGGTTGGCCCGCAGCGTGTTGCTGAGCACGGCTTGTAACAGCGCGATCGGCTGCACCGCGAGGATGCCGACCAATAGCCCCAGCAGCGGATCGCCGGTGGCCCAGGAACCGACAGCGGCGGCGAATGCCGAGGTCAGCATCATTCCCTCGATGCTCATATTGAGCACGCCGGCCCGTTCGCTCACCATCTCGCCAATGCCTGCGAGCAGCAAGGGCGTCGCAAGCCGGATCGACGACCCTAGGAACACGGCGAACAATTCCCACGTCATGGCCGCTCCCATTTCTCAATGAACAGCGTAGCACCTGCCAGGGTGATGACGATCAGTCCCTGAATGACCACCACCAGCGCGGTCGGCACAGCGGCGACCATTTCCATGTTGATGCCCCCGGATCGCATGAAACCGAATAATAAGGCCGCGGCAATCACGCCGGTCACCGAACCCCGCGCCAGCAATCCCGCCACCAGACCGTCAAAACCGTAGCCGGACGAAAATCCGTCCTTGAGGGTGTATTGCTCGCCGAGCAGCATCAAGGCTCCGGCCAGCCCGCCAAGCGCGCCGGCGCTGGCGAGCGCAAAGACCACGGTGCGGGCATATGAAATCCCGGCCCGGTTGGCGGCAACCGGATTGAGCCCGACCGCGCGAAGACGCACTCCGAGAACAGTCTTCGACAACAGCACCGCGACCACCACGGCGATGACGATGGTGAGCGGAAGCCCGATATGCAGCGGAAAGGAATAGTCGCCGGTCAGCAACGGCAGCTTGGTCGTGTCGGGAATTTCCAGCGACTCCGGCAATGTCGCCGAGGTGGTCATCGGCTTGCGCAACAGCGCAGGCGACTGCACACACCAATACAATAGCCATACCCCGATGAACGACAGCAGCAGCGTGCTGATCACTTCATTGGTGCCGGCCTTGACCTTCATCACGGCGGCGAGCGCGCCCCATGCGGCGCCGGCGACAACGGCCGCAAGCATCGGCAGCAGGAAGGAAAGCCCGAACGGCAACCCGCTGACGTGGCCGTAAAGTGCAACCGCGGTGGCGGCGACGCCGCCGACGGCAATCTGGCCCTCGCCGCCGACATTGGTGAGATTGGCGCGGTTCGCCAGGATGAAGCCGAACCCGACCAGGGCGAACGCCAGGCTTCGATTGATCGATGCGGCAATCGAATAGGGTGACCCCACGGTGCCGTCGATGAACGCCGAAATCGCATCCGGCACCGACACGCCGATCGAGGCGATCAATACGAGACCGACTAGCGCCGCAAACGCCACGGCGAACAGCGAGCCGAGCAGCGCCGGCCTCGCCGCGAAGCGCTTCAACAACGGACCGCGCTGCTCGACAACCGTCATTGCGCTTGCCCCGCCATCATGGCACCGATCTCGGCCCGGCGCACCGGGTCGGCGACGCAGGATCCCATGATCCGGCCGCGGTAGAGCACGACGATACGGTCGGCGACCGTCAGCAATTCATCCAGTTCCGACGAGACCAAAAGGATGGCGACGCCGCGTTCGCAGGCCGCCCGGATCTGGCCGTAGACCGCGGCGACCGCGCCGACATCGAGGCCACGCGTCGGTTGCGCCGCGACCAGGCAAACCAGATTGGGCAGCGTGATCTCGCGGGCCAGCACCGCCTTTTGCTGGTTGCCGCCGGAGAGCGACGAAAACATCACGCCCGGGCCGCGCGCGCGGACATCGAACCGCTGCATCATCTCGCCGGCCTTGCTCTCGAGCAGGCCGCGCTTGAGAAAACCGAAGCGGGTGAATTCCTCGAGGCGGTTGAGATAGATATTTTCCGCAAGGCTCATCGCGGCAACGCATCCCACCGCGTGGCGATCTTCCGGCACGATGCCCATGCCGGCGGCGGTAATTTCCTTCGGGCTGCGGGCGGTCAATTCGGTTTCGCCCAGATGAATCCGGCCCTCGGTCGCCGGCATCATCCCCGCCAGCACGGCGGTCAATTCGCTTTGGCCGTTGCCCTCGACACCAGCGACGCCGACGATCTCGCCGCGATCGACGCTGAGCGTGAAATTATCGAGCCGGGTGACGCCCTGATGGTCCTTCACCGTGAGCCCGCTGACCTGGAGGACTTCGATCCTGGCCGCGTTCGCGGTCTGGGCGTGGCTCACATGTCTGACGGGCTCAAGCCCCATGATCGACGCCGCCGAAGTGTCGAGCGTCTCGACATTGCCCTGGATCATCGCGCGCACGAGGCTATCGATGTCGGCCGCCGGCGTCGAAGAGCCGCCAACCACCTTGCCGCCACGCAGCACGGTGACGCGGTCGGCGATTTTCTTGATCTCGGCAAGCTTGTGCGTGACAAGCACAACGGCGCGGCCGCCCGACGCGACCCGGCGGCAGACGTCGAGCAGGGCTGCGATCTCGTCCGGCAGCAGAACGGCAGTCGGTTCGTCCAGCACAAACAGCGACGGGTCGCGGATCAGGCATTTGACGATTTCGACACGTTGCCGCTCGCCGACCGACAGGTCCTCGATCCGGGCATAGGGATCGAGCGGCAGGCCATATTCGACCGCGAGCTTTTCAAGCTGCGCCGCGCATTCCTTGCGTTTGAGCGCGCCGCGCTCGCGGCCGAGCAGCACGTTGTCCACCACCGTCATGTCGGACACCAGGCTGAAATGCTGGTGCACCATGGCGATGCCCTGCGCGAGCGAGTCCGCCGGGCCTGCGGGCTGGAAGGCAGCGCCGCGGTAGCGCATCGCACCGAAGTCCGGGCGATGCACGCCGAAGATCAGGTTGCAGAGCGTCGACTTGCCGGCGCCGTTTTCACCCAGAATGCAGTGGATTTCACCCGGGCGGATGTCGAGCGAGACATCCGACAACGCGGCGAAACTGCCGAACCGCTTGGTAATGGCCTGAAGCGATAGAAGCGGTTCGGCAACCGGCGCCGCGAGGTCGGACGTCATGCTCATGGCCGGGCGTCAGCCCTTCAGCACGGTGATCTTGCCGGACATGATATCCTTCATGATGGCGTCGAGCTTGGCCTTCTGTTCGGCGGTGCCGCCACAAATCACCATGCCGGAGGCTTCCGGCCCCATCTTGAGACCGAACTCCTTGTAGCCCGGCTTCCACGATCCCTTGACGGCCTCGTCGATCGCATACTGCACCTGATATCCGGTGCCGGTGATGGAGTAAGCGACATAAAGCGGATCGCTGCCGCACCGGTCGGTGTAGCTGCCGATGATGTGCGTGCCCTTTTCCTTGGCCGCCTGCTCCATGCCGCGCAAGCCGAGGTTCAGGATGTGATAGTGGATGTCGGCGCCCTGTGCGATCGCAGCCAGTGTCGCTTCCTTGGACTTGGCGACGTCGTCGAAATCCCCGGTGTAGTTTTCGAAATACTTGATGCTGGCATTGATCGATCTGGCGCCATTGCCGAACTCCTTGCCGGCGTTGACGATCGACGGGATTTCCATCCCGCCGACGTAACTCACCGCGCCGTTCTTGGACAACATGGCCGCGGCAGCACCTGCGACAAACGCTATTTCCGCCTGCTTGACATCGTAGCCCGCCACGTTCGGCGCGGACTCGCCTTCGTTGCCGCCGACAATCGAGAAATGCACCTTGGGAAAGCGCTTGGCGATCTTGTACACCGCCGCCTGGGTCTGGCCGCCGACGCCGATGACGAGTTCGTTCTTGCTGGCAAGATTGGTCAACGCCTGGTCCATGTCGGCGTAGTTGATGTTCTCGATCATCTGGACCTTGATCTTGTCGCCATACTTCTTCTCGGACGCCATCAGGCCGTCATAGGAAGATTCCATCCAGCCCTTGTCCGACTTCGAGCCGGGAATGAGGACGCCGACCTTGAGCGCGTCCGCGGCGTGAACGCTCGGTGTAAAAGTGGCGAACGACGCAAATGCACCCGTGAGCAAAGCGCCCCGCAGGATCAAACGACGTGACAACATGGAAGACCTCGCGCTTTAAAATGGGAGTGGAATTCTTTGGCTTGCTTCGGCTAGCAAGCGGTATGCCATCGGATTAAGTAATTGAGAAAATTATGATAATTATTCAAACGACCACACCAAAACAAACAAATGCTTACTTTTTATCCAGAATCGGCTTGGCCCTGTCCGTTTGATGAGCAAACGAATTTCCGGCGGCGCTCGACGTGATGAAATTCCTTGGATTTTTCGCTGGCAGCGAATTTGCAATGCAGGTTCAGGCTGCAAGTTCTGGTGCAGGGCTTTCCCGTCGCGACAGCTTCAGCCATGAAACAAATTCGGACAAACGATGACGGAGGCCTCAATGACGGCGACGGAAAAGCGGCCGGCAGCGCAGCCGGGCGGGCAACTTGGCGCCGGCCGGCAGACCGCATGGTGGGCGACCGAGAGCGAGGTCAACATGGCGCTGCCCTCACCTGCGCCGGTTCCAGTCACGATGGCCTGCGCACCGCAAAATGTAACGGTCGATCTGCTGCGCACCGCGGTCATCGTGATCGACATGCAGAATGATTTCTGCGCGCCGGGCGGATGGGTCGACTATCTCGGGGCCGACTACCGGCCCGACCGCAAGCCGATCGAGCCGCTGCAGCGGATGCTTCCGGCGCTACGCAATGCCGGTGTGCCTGTGATCTGGGTCAACTGGGGCAACCGTCCGGACCTTGCGAACATGCCGCCCAATCAAATCCATCTCTACAAGCCCGTCGGCGTCGGCGTCGGACTGGGCGATCCGCTGCCCGGAAACGGCGCCCGCGTGCTGGAGAAGGATTCGTGGGCGGCCGCGGTCGTCGATGAACTGAAGCAGGAGCCGGGCGATATCAAGGTCGACAAATATCGCATCAGCGGATTCTGGGACACGCCGCTCGACAGCATCCTGCGTAACCTTGGCGTGCGTTCCATCCTCTTCACCGGCGTCAATACCGATCAGTGCGTGCTGCACTCGCTGACCGACGCCAACTTCCTGGGGTATGGCTGCATCCTGGTGGAGGACTGCTGCGCCACGACGTCGCCTGACTTCTGCACCGAAGCCACTGTCTGGAACGTGAAGAAATGTTTCGGCTTCGTCACCGATTCGAAATCGGTGATGGCCTCACTCGGCAAACGAGCGGTGCGATAAATTGGCGGCGGCAGCCTCCCTTTCGATTGCGCATTCGGACCGCGCGGATTTTGGCGCTTTCATCCCGGGGCCGCGCTGCGCGCGCGCGCCCACCGCGTCGGGATCGCTCGATGGCCTGACATTCGCGGTCAAGGATCTGATCGATGTCGTGGGCACCCCGACCGGCGGCGGCAATCCCGACTGGCTGAAGGCACAATCTTCCGCGGCGCGATCGGCGCCGGCGGTGGAAGCGCTGCTTGCGGCCGGCGCCAGCCTGGTCGGCAAGACCATCACCGACGAACTCGCATTCAGCCTCGAAGGCGTCAACGCGCATTACGGCACGCCGGTCAATCCGGGGTGCCCGGATCGCATTCCCGGCGGATCGTCGAGCGGGTCGGCGGTGGCCGTTGCCGCGGGACTGGTGGATTTTGCCCTCGGCACCGACACCGGCGGCTCGGTCCGGATGCCTGCGAGCTTCGTCGGCGTCTGCGGCTTTCGGCCCACCCATGATGCGATCTCGCTCGCCGGCGTGGTGCCGTTTGCGCCGAGCTACGACACCGTCGGCTGGTTCGCGCGCGATGCCACGACACTTTCCCGCGTCGGCGGTGTCCTTCTGCCCGAGGCGTCGCCAAAACCGATCCGTCGCTTTCGGCTGGTGCGGGATGCCATCGCACTCGCTGATCCCGACGTCGCGGCGGCATTGCGTCGTGCATGCGCCGCCTTCGACGTCGTCGACGAGATTTCCCTGTTCGAAGGACAGCAGCAGCAATGGCTGGAGTGCTACCGCGTTCTGCAGGGCGCCGAGATCTGGACCCAGCTTGGCCCGTGGATCAATTCGGCCAAACCGCGCTTCGGAGACAGGATCGCGCCGCGGTTCGCTGACGCGGCATCGATCACATCGGCCGAAATGGTCCGCTATCAGCCCTTCCGCGCCTCGATCGCGACGCGCGTGCGCGAGGCGCTCGGCGACGGCACCGGACTTTTGATCCCGACCGCGCCCTGCATTGCGCTTCGTATCGACGCTGCAGAAGACGAGATTGGCAGTTTTTATCGCAACGCCCTGACCCTGACCTCGATCGCGGGCCACACCGGCATTCCGCAAATCAGCCTGCCGGCGGGCACGGTCGAGGGATGTCCGGTCGGATTATCGGTGCTGGCATTGCGAGGGCACGATCGCGCGCTGCTCGACCTCGGCGTCCGTTATGCGGATGTGATCGGAACGGCATGACCCAAAGAGATTCAATCGAGGAACCCGCTGCCGGCGCCCGGCCTGCTATCCGGCTGCGCCGCCCGCGGCGCACCGCGCAGCAGAGCCGCGAGCAGATCATGCGCGCGGCCACCGCTGAATTCGCCGCCCACGGCCTCGCCGGCGCCCGCATCAGCCGCATCGTGCAGAAAGCGGGTACCAATCCGCGAATGATCTACCAGCATTTCGGAAGCAAATCCGCGCTCTATGTCGCCGCCCTTGAAAACGCGCTGGCGGAATTGCGCGGCGAAGAGCTCGGTCTCGATGTCGAGCATCTCGATCCCGTGGAAGGCCTGCTTCAGCTGTTTGATTTCATGAACGCGCATTTTGAGCGCAGCGGCTACCTCGTCAGGCTTCTGACGACCGAGAATCTGACCAAGGCACGCTATATGAAAAAATCTTCGCGGATTCGCGAGATGTCGTTCCCGGTTCTGGAGATGATCA
This sequence comes from uncultured Pseudomonadota bacterium, assembly GCA_963729395.1. Taxonomy (GTDB): domain Bacteria; phylum Pseudomonadota; class Alphaproteobacteria; order Rhizobiales; family Xanthobacteraceae; genus Bradyrhizobium. The sequence continues at coordinate 151,056 of CAVSOS010000024.1, forward strand.
AGCGGCTGCTTTCGCGCGGCGCCGCCGAAGGAACCATCGCAAACGACATCGACCCGTTGCGGCTCTATGTCATGATGGTGGCGCTGAGCCAGTTTCACGTGTCCAACGTTCATACCCTGTCGATCATCTTCGAACAGGATCTGTCCAGGCCGGAATGGCGGGCCACGCGCCGCGCCGACGCGCGCAAAATGCTGGCGTCTTATCTGGTCAATCAAGACCCGGCGGCGGGCTCCTGAAGATCTTGTCGCCCGCGAAACGCTTGACCGTACGAAAAAATATCGAAGTCATTCAAATCCCTGGACTGGCGGCGCGGCTCCCTGCCCCGTCGGCGTCTCGGGAGATTTAACGGGTGGCGGCGAACTTACCTTGACCGCCGCCGGCTCTCCGGTGCCCTGTATCGACGCACTCTGGGTCGCGTCGTTTTGAATATTGGAATTTTGCTTCAAGGATTGAGGATCAGATTTCCCGAGTTGCGTCGTACGTCGAGCGTGAGATCGCGAACCGGACCGCCTAAGTCCCCAAGAATGCGCGATCGATGGCCCTGCCGCATATCCTATCACCGCACCTGCCACCGCACCCACGGGTCCCAAAACGATCGCTCCCGACACCGCGCCCAAGGCAGCATCTCCAGCGCGCTCTTGGGCTCTTGCTTCGGCCGAAATAAACGATCCTGCGACTAGCGCAGCGACAAGCAGTTTCTTCATCGCGGTTTCCTCGAGTTCATCGAAGGCCACGGAACTTCGGAATTGCGGCGGCACAAAGGTACCGGCTCGCACTTCTCGGATTCATATCCCTGAGCGGAAAGATCGCGCCGAGGATTTCAACCGTGACCGGTTCCACGGTTTGGTGACTGAGGTTCCCGTTGTCCAATTCCGCCATTTCAACGCCGGGCTTTGGACATCGTTTCGGAACAGGAAGAACGAGCGGATTACGCCGCGTGCTCGCGGCCTTCCCGCGCGCGGCGGTACAGCATCGCGGCGAAGGCCTCGAATACCAGGCGCATCTGCGGAGCCTTGTAGGGAAACAGCTCGGGCGAATCCATGTTGTGCACGACCGCGGTGTTGTCGGCCTCGAATATCAACAGCTCGCCGCGCCGGTTTTCCGCGCAGTCGACCGTGAAATAGTCGAGACCTATGCGTTCGATCATGGCGGCCAGCGCGCGCTGATGGCGGACGGCGAAGGCCTGGTCGAAGCTACGCATGAAATTTTCCTCTTCGCGGCGCTTGCTTTCGCTGAAAGCCATGCCGGCGTTGAGGTACCAGATGTCCCATCGATCGGCGATCGCCATATGGCAGGCATAGGGCCGGCCGTCGACGACGACGATGCGGTATTTGCGAAACAGGCCGTCGTCACCGGCGTAGTCGACGAAGCGCGAGACGAAGAATTGCTGCTCCGGCCGCCCCGCAAGATATCGGCCGATCGCGGCACGATCGTCGATCCTGGCGAGCCCGACGCCGGCATGCGAACCGAGCGGCCGGACAATGGCCGGAAATTCGAATTCAGCCGCAAGGTCCGCCGGCCGCGCATCCGGCTGCGCCAGTTCCTGCAATTGCGCCCGCGTCGCGGACGCCGTCACCGGGATATCGAGCCCTTCGATTCCGGACAGCAGGCGATGCAGCTTGTCGCGGTCGAGATTGCCAACGAGGTGCGGCGGATTGAGAAGCGGCCGCGGCCAGCGCGAGGCCGCTCGGTCGATCTTTCGCAGAGCCTCGCGGCATTCGTCGGAGTCGGATGCAATCACGATGGCGACGTCGTGGTCGGGCAGCGGTACCGGCAGTTCGACGCCGGACACGACGTAAAGCGTCAGCAGTTCGATCCCGGAATTTTCCAGCAAAAACTCGATCGGCGTGTTGCCGCCCATGTCCATCGCGGCCGCCAGCGCCAGAACGCGCAATTTCGGCTTTTCCACCGAACAGGGCGACCGGAACAACTGATGAAAGGCGAGCACCTCCGCTTGAATGGCCATCCCCTGTCGGCTTGTCGCCCAGGAGCTGGGCGATCAGCGACAAATCAAGCCCCTCGCCTGCGCCGGCGGTTCCGTCGGCGACCCTCGACATCAACTGGTCCCGTAGCGGCCGAAGGTCGGTCCCGCCGAACGCCATCGTCGTCAGCCTGGCAAATCCGATCCGGTCCGCGCAGGGATAGCGAGCCAGGTCGGCCGCTTCGGTGCTCTCAAGCGCCACGCGGAACCTCCGCGAAATTGAGGCCATCGATATGCGCCAGCAGCCACTCGATCTTGGCGACGATGGTACTGACGTGGCCGAGTTCGCGCTGCAAATTGCCGTGCGCCGTGTCCGCGTCGGAAGACCAGGTCTCGGTGACCAGGCGTGCGCCGGCGCAGATGCGCAGCGCTGCGGCAGGATGCTGCCCACGCTGACTGAGCGCGACGGGTTGGCCGATCAGGCAGGCCTTCGCTGCGATCTCCGCGTCGCGCCCATGCATGTCCGCAGCGACGCTATCCCGAGCATCCCGCGCCAGCGTACGATAGATCTTCCTGCAATCGTCCAGCGATAGAGCGCAGTCCTTCGTTCCGATCACGAACGGAAAGATGGTGCGCTCGGCCAGTTCTTCATCGATGCCGTCGTCCGCGGGTCTTGGCTGCGGCGGCAACAGCTGAAGACATGGCGACGAAGCGATGATGCGCTCCACGCCTTTGCCAAACGTCGTCAGGGCCATCCGGCGAAACTCGTCCGGCACGTCGTGATAGGCGCGAATTTCCTCAAGGGCGGCTTCCCAGCGAAGCCATTGGCCGAAATTTGCCCGGGTCGGAAAACGCGACCGCAGCGCCTGCCACTTCATCGGCCAGTCGCTGCGGCTGCTGTATTCAAGGATTCCCGGTGGGATATCGCTGATCGCATCGACGGTCCCGGCGAGATCGGCCGGTACCAGCAGCGCGCCGCTGAACGGCGGGCCCGTGAAAAACTTCGAACCGGTGACGAGCACCAGATAGCCGCGATCCAGATATTGTTTCAGGCGCGGGCGGCCGAGGCGCATCTGGCAGGCATCGACGACGACCTGGACCCGATCGGGCCAGCGCGCCGCGATTTCATCGAGGCATTGATCGCTTGGAGCCCGCCAGCCCAGCTTCGACGAATCCATGATTTGAAGCAGAACGCCGGTGCCGTTCGCGATCGACGTCTCGATGGCGGCAAGAACGCGCAAATCGGTTTCGGCCTGCGGGCGGCAATCGCCGTTCTCGTCGAGCAATCCGAGCGCGACGCTGGTGACGGAATGCGCCAGCCCCGCGACCGGTTCGCTCTTTTGCACTGGACTTCCCTGCGCGGTGGCGGCGCTGAAATGGCATCCGCGCGCGGTGTGAGCGGTTCCGCTTCCGGTTTGATCGGCCGCCACGATGACCGTCGTCAGCGCAGGGCCGAGCAGCGCGCGGGTCAGGAACAGCGCGTGAAGCTGCGAGTCGGTGCCCGACGGCGAAAACACGATGTCGGCTTTTGCCAGTCCGAGATGGTTCTTGAGCTCATCGCGCATGGCCTCGATGCGTGCGTCGAACGCGGCGTCGATGCCGACAGAAATGGCCGACCGCATCAACGCGTCCCGCGCCTGGGCGGCGCGCTGGTAGGCGCGTGCCGAAATCGACGTCGCGGTGCTGGAGGCGAAACTCAGCGTGTCCGGGCAGGGAAATGGCTGGCAGCCATATTCATTGGCCCCGGTGGCCGGGTTGAGGCGCAATCGCGGATCGCCGCCGCAGCCGAGCAGCCGATCCAGCGGCGCAAACAGTTCCGCCATCGCGGCGGCTGAGCGGGATCGATCCCGAGAAACCGGATCCTCGGCCGGATCGAACCGGACGGCACCGTCTAGCATTGTCGAAACCCCACGCCCCCAACCGCCGCGCTCTGCCGGTGCGACACGAGGGTTCAAGGCAACCAAGCGGCGTCAGCCTGCATTTACGAAAGGTAAAGAGACTTGGTTAACGATACCTTTACCGCACCGCTTCCCAGCCGCTGAACGCGGCGATATTGGCGGCCAGATTGAAGAAACCCGGCGTTAGGCCGTCGGAATCGGCAGGAATTTCACCAGGCTGAGCTGCGACAGCATCGAGGTGGTTTGATAGGATGCCTGCAGGCTGGTCTGCAGCGCGAGAATCTGGCTGGCGACCTGGTCGGGCGAAACGGTCTCGATCTGCGACACCATATCCTGCAGCGAGCTCTTGGTTTGGGTCTGCAGCGACGACGCCGTCGACATCGTGGTCTGGGCATTGGCGAGGTCGGTCTGGATATCCTGGATCGACTGCTGGTTGGGCTGGACTGAAAGCGCCTGCGCCACGCTCGCACTCATGTCCGAAACCTGCGCCGCGGCATTGGTATTGGTGGGCGTAACTGTAAAGGCCGCGTAGGCGGCGATCGCCTGCAATTGCGACGCGATGCCTTGCTCGTTGGCCTGGATGCCGTAATCCACGGTCTGCTCCGGACCGATCTGGGCGACCTGGGTGGCGCGGGCGGATCCCGTGGTGGTGCCACCGGTGTACCAGGATACGGTATTCGCCGAAGTCCCGTTGACGAGCGACGTCGCCGTGTCGAACGGAGGGCCGTTGACCCGCTGTGGCGGCTGGTCAAAGAAATTGCTCGAGGCCTCCATCGCGGATGCGGCCACCAGCGAAGTGTTGGCGACGGTGTTGATCGACGTCTGCAGCGCCGTTTGCAGATTGGCAGCCGTCGCGGCCGGGGTCGTGCCAATGGTGAAGGAGCCCGCCGGCGGTGGCGAGGTCGTGGTCGCCGTCAACTGGATCGACTGGGTGGTACCATCGGGCATGTTGAGCGTGATGTTCAACTGATCGCCCGGATTGGGATTGGTGGCGCCGAGGCTGACGGATATCGCCGGCGGCGAACCGGTCGGGCCGGTCACCGTGGCCCCCGTCAGCGTTGAGCTGACGGCGCCCAATTTCATGCCGAACGGCGAGGTATCTTGTGCCAGCGAGACCGAGGTCGTGGTCGGAGCCGACAGCGTGAGACGGCCGAGGTCGGGGGCGGTGCCGAGGTCGGCCTGCTGCCGCTCGCTGATGACCTGCGTCAGCCCGGCCTGGGCGCCGTTGCCGTTGAGAATCGCATCGGCGGTCGCCACCGAAGGCGTATTGGTAGCCGCGCCCGAGAAAATATACCCGTTGCCCGCCTGGGTGTTGAGAACGGACAGCATCGACGACAGCTGCGAGATCGCCGTCACCTGACCCGACGTCTGGCCGTTGCTGTTCAGGGTCTGCGAACCACTGTTGGCCGAGGTCTCAACATTGCTGCTGGAGGTGGACAGCGCCTGCAATGCGGTGTTGGCGGCGGTGATGGTGGTGCCGACATTGGTGATCGTGTTCTGATAGCCGGTAATGTTCGCCAGTTGCGCGCGCGCGGCAATGGCGAACCCCTCGCCGGTGCCCATCCCGGAATAGGTCGTCGATTTCTCGCCGCTTGCAAGCTGAACCTGCAGCGTGTTGAGCTGGTTCTTGATGTTGAGAATGGACTGTCCCAGCAGGGAGGTACTGGACCCGATACCATTGATCGCCATGGGACGTTACCTTTGCGCCTGCAGCAGAGTTGTGAACATCGATTGCACCACGGCCATCACATGGGCGTTGGCCGAATAGGCGTTCTGCAGCGAAATCAGATTGGACATTTGCGCGTCCATGTTGACGCCGGTGGCGGTATTGTAGCTTTGCTGCAGGGTGTTCACGACGACGTCCTGACCTTGCGCAAGCTGCTGCGCATTGGTCGCGTTGCTCCCCTGCAGACCGAGAAATTGCTGCATATAGCTCGTGATCGTCCCGGTGAACGGCGTCGAGGACGAGCCAAGGCCGGTCACCGGCGAATAGGTGAACGAACCGGTGGTCAGCTGCGAATTGATGAAATCCGCGCGCGTGGTGTCGCCGGACGCGGTCGCCGGCGATGTGCTATAGACGGTGAGGCTGGACGGATTGGCGACTACCGCCGGGTTCACGGTGATGCGACCGGCATATCCGGTCAGCTGTGACCCGCTCGAGGTGATGGCTCCGGTATAGAGAGCGTTTCCATCGGTAAAGAGCGGCAGCGCCGCGCTGCCGCTGGTCAGCGACGAGGTCGTGATGGTCGCCGAGGCCGAACTGACCGCAGACCCGGTAGCGGTGCCGTTGAGTACCTGCAAGGTCGAACCCGATGGGTTGGAAAATTGTAGGTTGGCGCCGCCCAGCGCCGCGTTCAATTGCGAGACGATCGAGGCCATGCCGCCCGAAACATTGACGCCGATCACCGCCGTGTTGGGGCTTGTGCTCGAGGGGGTCGGCAATGGCAGCACGGAAGAACTCCCCACGGCGACGATCTGCAGCTGCTGCTGCGTACCGGTCGCGGTGTTGGTATAGGTCAGGTTGATGGTGTTGCCCGGCTGCATATTCGTCAGATCGAGCGTGAAGCCGGCCTGCGTGCCTGACGTCACCGCCGTCCCGGCGGTCGTGGTGTCCGACAGCGCGCTCGACATCGAGGCGGCCAGTTGATCGATCTGGTTCTGCGCCTGCACCAGCGTGGTGTCGCGCAATTTAAGATCGGCCGCGATCTGGCCGGAACTGAAGCCGTTTGTCGCGTCCATGTCGGTCGTCGCGCCGCTCGGGCTCGTGAGCGTGATGGTGCCGACCCCGTTCTGGGTCGGATTGGTGCTGTAGAGATTCGAGGCGCCCAGCGTCGCAGGGCCGTTGAACGACAGCGTGGACGCCTGCGCGCCGACGAGCTCAACGCCCGAATTGGTGTAGATCGAGACTTGATTGTTGCTGCCCGTCGAAACACGAACATCCATCAGTTGCGAAAGCGAGTTGATCGCGGTGTCGCGCTGGTCCTCGAGGGTTGACGTGCTGGGATCGCTGGGACTGAGCCCCTGAAGCTGGGTATTCAGTTTGGCGATTTGCGTCATATCGGCATTCGCTGAGGTTACCGACGTCGCAATATCCTGCTGGACGTTGGTCCGCAGCGCCTGAATGCCTTGACTCGTCGCGTTCAACTGCTGCGCCATGTTCTGCGCGGCGCTCACGACAGCGCTCTGCGCGGAATAGGCCCCCGAATTCGCCGAGAGGCCCTGGACTGCCGTCGTCAAATTGCTGAACGCGGTCTCCAGCGTGCCCTGCCCGCCGGGGGTGCCATAGACAGTCTGCAATTGCTGCAGGACACTCGACATCTGGTCGGCATATCCGCCTCCGGAGGTCTCGGTGCGCAGCTGGCTCTGGATGTAGGTGTCAAGCGCACGGGTAATACCGGCGACCTGGACGCCGGTACCCACGCCACCCGTGCCGTATTCGTTCAGATTGAGGCTTTGGCTGACGTAGCCTGGGGTACTGGCGTTGGCGACATTGGAAGAGACGATCGAAAGTCCGGCCTGGCTCGCGGTCAGGCCGGACATCGCAATCGAGAGGGCCGAACTCAAACTCATGCTTTTGCCAATCTCAACTCACGTCGCGCGTGTCTACGTCGTCACCGCAGCACACTCAGCAAACTTTGAATCATGTCGTTGGCCGTGGTGATCACCTTGGTGTTCGCCGAATAGGCCTGCTGGGTCACAATGAGCTTGGTGAATTGGTCGGCGATGTCGGTGTTGGAGCCTTCCACCGATGATCCGGCGATCGTGGCTGAAGAGCCCGCGATGGCTGGTCCAGATTGCTGGGTCGCAGCATAAGCTTCGCCGTTCAGGGCCTGCAGGTAATTGGTGCCGTTGAAATGCGACAGCGTGACCGCGGCGAGATCGATATTCTGCCCGTTGGAGAATGTTCCAACCACGATGCCGTTATTGTTGATCGCCAGCGACTGCAGTTGGCCAGCGGCGAATCCGTTTTGCGATAGGTTGTTGATGGTCGCGGTACCGCCGGTGCTGGCGTATTGCGTAAGCCCCGACGCACCGAAGTTGACAGCGACGGTCCCAAGCGATTGACCGCCGACCGTCAGGTTGGGGATCGAAATCGACCCGCTCGTTGGGCTGGTGAGCGCACCCGAGGAGCTAAACGTGAAGTTGGTGCCGACATTGGTCCATTCGGTCTGGGTTCCGGTAGCGGAGGGATTGCTCTGATAGAACAGGTTCCAGGTGTCGGCCCCGCCCGTATTGGAGGTCAAAGCCCAGCGCAATTGGACATTCACCGGCGTCCCCGCGGAATTGTAGGCCGTCACCGCGCCGCCGCTGATCGACTCGTTCACGAACGTCGTGCTGTCATTCGCGGTCACCGCTCCGGTGCCCGGGTTAGGGGTGCCCGCCGCGGTCACCGGGGCGGCAAAACCGAGAGCCTTGAAAGCTGCTGTATTGGAGCTGCTGACCGTAAGACTGGCGGCCGTGCCCGTATTCAGCGTAATGGCGCCGGTGCTGCTGATGGACGGTGCAACTCCCGTGATCGACTGAATCTTGCTGAGCAGAGTCCCGACGGTATCGGTGACGTTAAGCTGATTACCGGTAGCGCCGCTGGCGACGAAGGTCAGGGCTGTGCCATCCACCGTGATGGTGTCGCCGGCCGCGAAGCCCGACGACAAGGAATCGGTTCCCACCGCTCCTGACAATGCCGTGGCCGACGATGGGACCGCGGCCGAGTTATCGGTGATGACGGTGCCGGTGACCGCTGTATTTGTATACGACGCCGTACCAGTCACCAGCGGGTTGTATCCGGCGGTGAAGTCGCCGGGACTAAGCCCTCCCGCTGCCACGATGCTGCCGGCCGCTCCGGTGGCGGCCGCCGTGGTCGACGGGGTGGTCGGAAGGTTAACCGCGTACTGGATCGACGAGGTGGCCTGCGCCGGAACAAAGTTGTTCTGGAACTGCAGAACCTGAGGCACGCTGCCGACAGGATTGCCGGTGGTGGGATCGACCGCAACACCCATCAGGTAATATCCGGCGCCGTTGACAAGGTTTCCGTTGGCGTTGACCTGAAAGTCGCCGCGCTGGGTGTAGTCGGTGACCCCGCTGAAAACCGGCGAATTGTCGACCGTGCTGGTCGGCATCATCACGTCGAAGAAACCATTGCCGTTGATGGCCATATTGGTTGCGACGGTCGACGCGGAGACGGTGCCCAGCGTCGTGATGGTCTGTTGCGAGGAGGCGACGACGCCACCTGCGACCTGCTCGCTGGGCGATGTCGCATCGGGAATGAGATCCGAGAAGCTGGTGCCGATGCCCTTGTACCCGAGGGTGGAAGCATTCGCGATGTTGCCTGAAATGTTCTGCAACGAGAAGGACTGAGCCTGCAGCCCGCCGACCGCGGTAGTGAGCGCATCGAAGATACCCATAACATGTCTCCACATTCGATCGGGGCGGCCAGCCGGCATTCAAGCCATGGCCATCATCGAAAGGGACATCGCAAACGCTGTGCCAAATTAAAAACTGCAGCATTTCAAATGCTTAAACAGAAATGCCCCGGTCGGAAGACCGGGGCACAATTGCCGGGCGGGCAACAATTGCCGGGTTCAGGTCGATGACGGCGCGGCCGGATGAAACAGCAGCGCAAAGCCGTCCATGCAGTAGCGCAGGCCAGTCGGCTTCGGCCCATCGTTGAAGACGTGCCCAAGATGGCCGCCGCAGCGGCGGCAGTGAATTTCGGTGCGCAGCATCCCGTAGCTCCGGTCTTCGGTCTTGCCGACGGCGTTCTCGAGCGGCTGGTAGAAGCTCGGCCAGCCGGTGCCGCTCTCAAATTTCGTCTCCGAGGAGAACAGCGGCAGATCGCAGCCGGCGCAGGCGAAGATGCCCTTGCGGTGTTCCTTGAGGAGCGGGCTCGATCCCGGACGCTCGGTGCCTTCCTTGCGCAGGATTTCATATTGCTGCGGCGTCAGCTGCGCGCGCCACTCCGCGTCGGTCTTTTCAACCTCGAACTTCTCCGTAGCCTGCGCCGGGGAAATCCGCAGCCAGCGGAACGCAGCAAGTCCGAACAGACTGGCGATGGAGGCGAGCAGGATACGGCGGTCAATCATGATGGTCTCCGTGCGAAACGAGTTTCGAAGGGCTCGCTGCCAATTACGGGACGCCAGGATCAAAGTTACACCGATTGGCCAGAAATTTTCTCACTTTGTTGCGAGATGCCCCACCCCAGCCCTCCCCTGGGGGCAGCGAGGCGAGTCAGCCCTCGCCTTCGCCCGGACTGACCGGCGCCGACGGTTGCGGACGCCCGGAAAGCGGGTGGCCCGGCGGCGGGCGGCGGCGCGGCGGTAGCGTGCCGGCCTGGCGATTGGCCTCTGCCAGCCGCGCCTCGCCGAGGCGCTCGCGGGTCCGCGCCCGTTCCCGATAGCGGGCCAATGCACCGGCAGCGGCGGAACTTCCCCGTTCCCACATCCCGATGACATGTCCGGCAACGCGGCCGACCGGCCCGCCCGCCCAGACCAGTTCGAACGGCGAGAACAGCCGCCAGCGTTCGTCGCCCCACAAAATGCTGCGGGCGATCAACTGCCCGGCGATCGCCGAGGTGTTCAAACCGCGGCGGCCGAAGCCGCTGGCAACCCACAAGCCACGACGCAACTGACCGATCTGGGGCATGCCATGCACCGTCTGTCCAACTGCGCCGCCCCAGACCTCGGCAATCTCGACCGCTCCGAGCTGGGGAAAAATCGTACTGATTCGGCGCGCGATGGCGCCGGCGAAACGCTCCGGCCGGACCGCCCAGGTGGTTTCCGGCGAAGCCCACATCAGCCGGCCGCCATCCACGATCCGGAAATGATCGATGCCGTCGCTGTCGATCACCGATCCCTGAAACGCGATGGCCTCGGCAAGGCGCTCGCCAAGCGGCGCGGTTACCGCCGCGTAACGCCAGACCGGCAGCAGCGTTTCCGACAACCGCCGAAGCGGTGCGCCGAGATGGACGTTGCCGGCCAGCACGATGTGGGAGGCGCGCAACCGCGCCGACGGCGTGACGATACGCTTGCGAATCCCCGACCAGTCGACGCTGACGACCGGAGTGTCCTCGAAAATCCGCGCCCCTGCCCGCAGCGCCAGCGCGGCAAGGCCATGGACATATTTGCGGCCGTCGATCGAAAACGCCTTTGGATAATAGACGCCATGAAAATAATGCCCGGTCCTGAGCTGATCGCGCACGCGATCGATCTGCCAGCCTTCGACCTCGGTTTCGAAATCCTCGCCGAGCATCTGCAGCCGGCTGATCAGTTGATCGCCGACATCGACATTGGAAACCTCCAGCACGCCTTCGCTGAACGCAATGCCCGGCATCAATTCTTCGGTGGCATTGGCTCGGACCAGATCGGCGCCCTGCTTCGACAACGACCAGAGTTCGCGGGCGTCGTCGAAGCCGACGCGTGCGATCAGGTCGCTGATCGGCAGATCATAACCCGGCATCACCGTGCCGAGCTGGTGGCCGGATGCGCTCCAGCCGACATGCCGCCCTTCGAGAACGGCGACGCTGGCACCGAGGCGCGCGGCCTCCAGCGCCACCGTGAGCCCGGCAAGCCCGGCGCCGACCACGCAGATGTCGACATCCAGATCGAACGAGAGGCGCAACCGCTCCGGCATGCCGGCGGCATCCTGTCGATTGGTCGCGCCTGCCGAAGTCTCGCTCATTCTGTTTTCTTACGGACCTGCCGGGCGCTTGTCACCCCGTACCGATAAACATGATCTCCGGCGAACTTCGCATTCAAAGGGGCGCCGCGAAATCATGATTCCAGAGCCTTCCATTCCGATTGAATTGGAACGGAGGCTTTATCTCTTTATTTTGACGCGTTTTCCTTGAGTGAACCGGCGTCCGCTTCGCCGGAAAACGCCCTGATGTGAATTCGGTTCAGAAGTTGACTTGACGGACCACCAGTGAAAGTGAACACAACTGCCGAACCACCGCCCCGCGCGCGATCCGCAAAGGTGGAATCCGGTTTTGCATCCGGTCGCACTCTAAACTATTGAAAGAGCGCATGATCTTTTTCCCAACCCGCGCGCGCCGCCCTCGGGCCTGAAACCAGTCGAGATTGCGCCATGCGCCGTTTGATGCTGCTGCGTCACGCCAAGACCGAGACCGACGCACCCAGCGGCCGCGATCAGGACCGCCGTCTCGACGACCGCGGCCGCCGCGACGCTGCCGAGATCGGCGGCTGGATCGCAACCCATCCGCCGTTTCCCAATGCCGTGCTGGTTTCGTCCGCGACCCGGACGCAGCAGACCTGGGAAATTGTCTGGGCGGCGATGAAGGATTTCGTCCCGCAACCGCGCGTGGAATACTTGCCCGAACTCTATGGCGCCGATCCGTTGCAGATCCTGGCGGCGGTCCGCTCGGCGCACGCGGCTCGTTCGCAGCGGCTGATGGTGGTCGGGCACAATCCCGGCATGCATGAGCTGGCGCTCGCGCTTGCCGGTAGCGGCGACGCGGCCGGCCGCAGGGCGCTCGCCGGCAATTTGCCGACATCGGGTCTTGCGGTCCTCGACTTTGCTGTGGACGACTGGGCCGATGTGGCATTCCGCCGCGGACGGCTCGTGCTGTTTGTCAGCCCGAAGTTGCTGAAGCAAACCTCCGGCGAGTAAGCCGACCGGGCGCCGCGTCGCCAAAACCCGGTTTTATGCTAGGCTGGCTGCGCACACGGAGGCGCAGATGTTCAAATCGATTCTGGTCCCGATCGATCTGGCCGATACCGATCTGGCGAAGCCCGCGATTGCGACAGCGGCGACGCTGTCGCAGACTTGGAGCGGCGCGGTGCGGCTTCTGAACGTGCTGCCGATGACGCCGGTGATGCTGGCGGAATATGTGCCGGCGGATTTCGACGCCCAGCAGCGCCAGACTTCTGAGGAAGCGCTCGCCATCGTGGCGCGGGAATCCGGCATCGATGCCGCGCATATCTCCAGCGTGGTGCGGCAGGGCGGCATCTATCACGAAATTCTCGAAGAGGCGTCGGCGATCAAGGCCGACCTGATCGTCATGACATCGCACCGGCCGGCGATGCGGACCTATTTTCTCGGCTCCAACGCCGGCCACGTGGTGCGCTACGCCAAATGCTCCGTGCTGGTGGTACGGCATTAAGGGCATGAACCCATGGCTCCTGTCATGGCGCGAATCCGAAAGCATCAGCGCGGCAGGATATTCGCTTGCGACCTTTGACTATTCTCGGCGATCTTTCGTGAACTTCGCTCGGAGTTGATCCCACATTTCGATCCTGACGCCATTCCTGCGCATGACGATGCTCTGTTGAATGACAGAAAGGGAATTATTCCAGGTCCAGTAGATTACCAATCCTGCCGAGAACTTCGCGAGCATAAAGGTGAAGATAACAGGCATCCAATTCAAGACCGCCAACTGCGTGGGATCCGATGAAGCCGGAGCGAGCTTCATCTGCATCCACTGCGTGAAACCCATTGCCAACGGCCACGCGCCAACCACAAGAAATCCGCCAAGCAACGGCAGCGATACCGGGTCATATGGAATCAATCCGAAAAGATTGAATACATTCGTCGGGTCTGGTGCCGACAAATCTCTAACCCAGCCGAAGAAAGGCGCGTGACGCATCTCGATCGTGACGAACAGAACCTTGTAAAGCGAGAAAAAACCGGAATCTGGATAAGCGTCGGCAAGCATCCCGCAATCGGATTGATCTTCTCCTTCCTTTAGAGCTCCATCGTTGCTTGTTGTTGCTTTACCTTGTCGTCACGGAAGGTCTCGCGAATTGCTTGAATCTGCGGTTGCAGGGCCTTCATCTTCGCGGTTGAAGCGTAGGATCTGTTGGCGAGCGGAAAGAACGCGACTTTGAGCAATAGCGTCACGGCCAGGATCGCCACGCCAAAGTTTCCAACCAGCCTGAAAATGGCATCGATCAACGTGAACATTGGCTTGGTGATGAAGCGGAACCAGCCCCAATCGATCGCGAGATCGAACCGATTGAGATTGAGCGCTTTGTCGTAGCCGTCGAGTATTGCGACTTCTTTGGCGCCGGCAAAAAGGCGAGCGGTAGAGCTCGCGATCCCGCCGGGCTCAACAGTCTGCGCATCCCGTACATAGTCGGCCTGATACGTCTTTAGGGTGCCGAGCACATTGGCGGAAAATTCCGCCTGGACATGCGACGAGATGTCGGGAAGCAAGATGGCCGCCCAGTATTTGTCGGTGAACCCCAGCCAGGCATTTCCGAGATTGAACGTTACGCGCCGCTTCTCATCGAGCGCCTTGTAGGTGACTGAGACTTGGCCAGCGCCGCTTGTCGTGAGGCCTGCTGAGGACGTTGAGCAGTCGGAATTACCGTGGCCTGTGACTTGATGGCTGGCGTCGGCGACCGAGCTACCGCATCGGGCGCGCTTGCGCCGATCTGCATGTTCTTGCTCGCCATCGGTTTGCCGAGAAAGGACGTCGCAAAGAAATACTGCCAGGAGATCAGAATGACGACAGAAAGCGCAACGGCATAGAAGATGTTATTCTGGTCATGCATCGCTGAAACTCCGTTCCCGTCCAGTGCGTGCTGTCGACGGAAATCATCAAGCCCGTCAATCGGGCAATTAGCTTTACAGATATATCAACGGCTTTGCTGAAATCCAATGTCCAAGTCAGCTTCCGCCTGCGCGGTCAGCCATTCCGCGATAAATCCTTTCGCCAGATACGGCTCGATCTTGTCCCATTCGCTGATCACCCGGATCCGGAACGCAGGGTCGGTGTGCCAGAGTGCGCGAGGTGTGGCGAAGCTGTCGACCGTCACCAGCATCTTCTCCACCTCTGGCCAGTGCCGGTGCAGCGTCATCGCGTAACGGCGCCCCGTCCAGGTATTGCCGAGACAGATCACGCTGCGGATGTTCGTTAGTCCCAGCGCGGCGTCCAGCACCGGCAGCGAGAAGATGACGTTTTCGCCGGTGTTGGTGGCACGGTGCTCTTCCAGGATTCTTTCGGGTGGGACGCCGCGCTCGACCATCAAGGTCTTGATGATCTGGCATTCCGAAAGGTCTGATCCGGGCGTCATGCCGCCGCTTACGATCGACCAGCGAAAGAAACTTTCACGCCAGAGCCGGCAGGCTTCGCCCACCCGACACGCGACGTCCTCGCGCGTACCAAATACAAACAGCAGATCAGCGGGCTTGACGGGCGTGCGGATCAGATGCGTTGCATTGATCTCGGCAATTTCGGCGTCGGAAGGCAAGCGGGTATGATCCTTCACGAATCGCCTCTTGGTGCAACTGAACAAACGCCGCAACGATGCCGCGCATCTCCCGCATCGCGAAGTCACGTTTCATTGCGTTTGATTGCCGGCCGCCGCATCGTTACGGCAGCAACGCCGCCGGCAAATCATCGAAGGTGTATGCTCGCGGCCGGTTGCGGCTGACAAAGCCGCCGACCTGCCAGGCAAACAAGGCGGCGAAGCCGACCAGAAACAAGGCGCCCGCCCATTCGCCGGTCGCGATGGCGCGAACGAAAAGTCCGGCCATCGCCATGGCGACCAGGATCAGCAAGACAACCGCCGCGGCATAGATGCGCGGCCGCAGGCCGCCGGTCAGCGTCGCGTTGCTGGCGGCCTGCTTCATGCGCGCATGAAGCTTCGTGATGAAAGCGCGATAGTCATGGTCCTGCGGCGCCATCAGGGCCGCGGTCTGCCAGCTCGTCGACAGGATGGCGATCCGTCCATGACCTTTGCTTTCAAGACCTTTGCTTTCAAGACCTTTGCTTTCAAGACCTGCGCTTTCAATGTCGGCGCGAAACCGCCGCGACTGCATCGACACCGGACGGTACGACAGCCGGATCGCCGAAATCCCGTCATAGGGCCATACGCCGGATCGGCCGCCAATGTGCCAGCACAAGCCTTCGTCGGTCAGTTCGAACCGATGTGCCGCGCCGATCAGCGACGCCTTGTAGGCGTAACGGTCGCCGGAAATAGTCTCATTGGATCCATCGGGCGCCATCGGCCGTGCGCCACCCGAGGCAATCGGGAATCCGAAGCTCATGGGGCGCGCGAAAGACACGCGCAAAAACATGCAACGGTCGCGAGTGCGCCGAGGCCGGTGCGCACGGCGTGGAGCGTGCCCCATTTGACGACCAGCGCGCGTACCTGCGGCCCAGCCTTGTCGGGCTCGGTCGCCAGCAGCGCATCGTTGGTGGGCTTGATGCCGATCAGCGTCCATGGCCACGCCGCGACGATCGCAATGCCGCCGATCAGGAAGCCAGCCTCCGAGGTCTGCCACCACGCGATCATGGCCAGCAGGAAACCCACCAGCGCGAGTGGCGCCTGCATCGCCGCCCCGCGCCGGTAGGAAGGCTTCCATTCGGTGAGCAGCGCGCGATCGTCGAGCGAGAGCCGCGCCGGTTGCTCGACGACATTCACGTAAAACGCAGCGCCGGTGAAGAGAGCCGCGGCGATCAAGGCGAGAAGTCCGAACGTCATGGCTTTTCAATCCTTCCCGAATGCAAGGCCTTCCCGAATGCAAGTCCTTCCGGAATACGAGTCCTTTCCCAGGCATCTGCCGGATCCGTCATGCCGGCTTGCATGCGCCGCTGGCTTTACCTTACAAGCAGACCATGGCCGAGACGACCTATTTTCCGCGCCGACTGATTCTCGCCGGCGCCATGATTTCGGGCGTGCTGCTGGCGCTTGCCGTGCACATGCTTGGCGCGCGGTATGGGCTCGACCTCGGCGGCCTGTGGCGATCCGATACGCACAGCTTCATGCCCGCGGGTGCTGCCATCGCGTGGTGGCTGATCGCAACAGTTGGTTTTTCAGGAGGTTATTTCACTGCGACATTGATGGATAGCGCCGTGTCGGGGCAAATTCCGCTGCGGATGCGGCAATTCCTGATCGCGGTCGGCGTGCTCGTGCTGGTCGGCGCGGCTCAGGCTGCTTCGGCACCAAGTGCGATCCCGACGATGTCCGGCGTGCTCACGGGTCTTGCGGTGTTGTGTCTCGGCGCGCTGATGGCATTTTGCGGCGCGCACTTTGCGCTACGCAGGACCTGAACTCGCACGGCCTCCGATCGCAATAACACCCATTTAATCATGACAGGGAAATCGCGCTCAGTCTTGATCCATCTCAAGGTGATTTTGCGGAGACAGCGATACTGGCCTCAACTATGTTCGAGCCAGTTGTCATAAATTGCGGTCAAGAGAAGTGGGAGTGGCAAGTACGCGACCCCAGCGGGAAAACTGTTATGCGTGGTTGGGAAAAGACCAGTGAAGCCGCCAGGTATCAGGTCCGACGTGCGCTGTTCTTGCTGCTTCTCTCATCACATCGACAGCTTAAATGAGCGTCAAACGCCGAGGGTCATTCTTGAGGCTGACCCGCTGCCGATGCCGGTTTGCAGTGCCGCGCCAGATTGCCACCGCCGCCACAAGCAGAAGGCTCGCCGAGATGATCAACGCTGCATGCGCGCCTGCCATGAAAGCGTTGGCCTGACCGACCAGCGAGCCGAACAGTGCGACACCCAGCACGCTACCGGTTTGCCGGGTCGCGTTGAGTACGCCGGCGGCGATGCCGGAGCGTGATTTCTCGACGCTTCCCAGCAAGGTTGATGTCAGCGGCGGCACCAGCAATCCCAGACCGGCACCGATGACCGTCAGTTGCACTCCAACGGCCCAGTAACTGGTGCCAGGCCCAATTCCGAGCAGCGCCAGACATCCGAGCGCCGACAGCACAGCCCCAGCGGCAATGGTCGCGGGCGCGCCGATGCGTTCGGACACGCGCGCGGCGATGAGGTTGACCGGCAGCACCGCGCCCATCATCGGCAGAAATGCGAGCCCGGTCGAAAACGGCGACCATCCGTTGACGCGCTGGAAATACAGGCTGAAGACGAAGATCAGTCCATAGAAGGCGACATTGACGAGAAGGCCGACCAGCGACGTCAGCGAGAACAACCGATGCCCGAACAGCGACAGCGGCAGCATCGGTTGCGGCGCGCACCGTTCCCGCGCTGCGAACAGTATCGCCAGCACCGCCGACGCAACAAATCCTGCGATTACGAACGGATGGCTCCAGCCCAGCACGCCGCCTTCGATGATTGCCCCGGCGAGACAACCGAGTGTGGCGATGGCCGCGAGCTGGCCCGGCAGGTCGATCTCGCGCTGCGGTGAGCGCGTGGTATCGCTGGCATGGCGCCAACTCAGCCACAGACCGGCAAGACCGATCGGAAGATTGACGAGAAAGATCGATCGCCAGCCGACCAGCGCGATCAGCGCGCCGCCAACAAGAGGACCGGCGGTCAGCGCAAGGCTCGCACCGGCGGCCCAGATTCCCACCGCGCGGCCGCGCTGCTTTTCATCCGGATAGGCATGGCTGAGCAACGCCAGCGAGTTCGGAACCAGGATCGCCGCGCCAAGTCCCTGGACGCCTCTTGCTGCGATCAGGATGGCGGCGTTGGGCGCCAGCGCACAGGCGACCGAGGCTGCCGTGAAGATGGCAAAACCCGCCATGAAAACCCGCTTCGCGCCGATGCGGTCGCCCAATGCGCCCGCCGTGAGAATGAAGGCGGCAAAGCCGATCGTATAGGCGCTGACAACCCATTGCAGCTCGGCAACGCCGCCGCCCAGCGACGTGCCGATGCTGTTGAGAGCGGTGTTGACGATGGTGACGTCGAGTTGAACCACGCCATAGCCAAGGCTCATGGCCGCAAGCGTCAGCGACGTCGAGCGGCCGGCCGGGACCGGTTCGTTCTCCGCACAGGAGCCGGCGCCGGCCGCCGGAAACGATTGAAACTTCAAGGGAGCGCTTCGCATCGATCACCTTCTTTTCGAAGCAACCAACGCGGCAATCTAACGTCTGTTTCGACTTAACACTTCGGTTGCGATCGAAGTGTTGATGCAAGATCGCATCCGGCGGTGCGCCCTCTTTTTCGCCAAAAGCAACCGTCGCGCGGACTTGCCGCGCGACATCTTCTCTCGATCATCCCTGCGGCGGCGAAAATCAGCTCGCCGGGTCCTTTTGCTGGAGGGGACAGAACAGCGCGGGTGTCGTCGCCGGCACGCCGATTTGTCCGGTTGCTGATATCAGCGCTAACCAGCCGATCGCAGTGTTGTTCCTGTAAGTCGCGGAACCTGAGCAGGGAACAAGCGATGCCGGGACAGATGGAACGATCGCGACGGATGGAACGCCAGGCGTCCGACTGACCGGTACGAAGTCCGGGTCAAGCCCCGGGCGAAATGCGGCGTTTCGGCAACTGGACATCCCAGGCCAGACCGAGCAGCACCAGCAATCGCAGCAGCAAATAGGTCAGATCGATCTCCCACCAGTGCCGCTGATTGGAGGCCGAACCGGGTTCGGCGTGGTGATTGTTGTGCCATCCTTCACCGCTGGTGATGATGGCCACCCAAACATTGTTGCGGCTGTTGTCGCCAGTGTCGTAGTTCTGGTAACCGAACACATGCGCAAAAGAATTTACGGTCCAGCTGATGTGCCAGACTACCACGGTTCGGACGACGACCCCCCAGAGCCAGACGCTGGCGCCGAATTGAACCGCTTCCATGGTCGAGCCGCCGAGCGCCAGTTCGATCAAAAAGCCCGCCGCATAATACAGCACCGACTGGGCCAGCGTGATCCACACCACGTAGCGCTCGATCCACCGATAGAATTTGTCACGGATGATGTCGCGCGCATACCGGTCATACGCCACGTTGCGGCCGAGCTCGGTATTTTCCAGGAACAACCAGCCCATGTGGGACCAGAACAGGCTGACCAATGGACTGTGCGGATCCGCCCGATCATCCGAACGGTGATGATGCAGACGATGCGTCGCCACCCATCGGGCAGGCGTATCCTCAACACACCAGACCGCTAGGATTGCAAAGGTGTACTCAAGCCACCGCGGGCAGCTGAAGCTCCGGTGAGTGAGCAGCCGGTGATAGCAAAGATTCATTCCGGCCGCGCCGAAGACATAGACCCCGATCACCGCCAACGCCACGCCGGTCGAACTGTAGAACCAGGGGACGAAAGCCAGCAATGCCAGCAGATGATAGGTCCCCACCGCCAGCACGTAACGCCAATTGATCTGTCGGTGACTTGCACCGATTGGAAGCGACAGGGGTTCCGCCCGGTAACCGGCGAAACCCGTCTCAGCGCGGCGCGCTTGCTCCATGAACGATCCCGACCCCCCAGCCTGAGAAGATCAGTGTATACCGACCTTGATCGAGATCAGCCATGGAATGTTGCCGTAAGGGGCGGATTTTGAGCAATTCAAGCGCCGCAAATCGGCCAACGCGACGCCAAACGCCGCATGGACACGGGTCCGCGCGACGTTTTGTCCCAATACCCCGGCGCGGGCCGCGCGGGGCTCGAATTCGCATCTTGCGGTTCTGGACATATGTATGGCGTGTGACACCCGCTCCGATCCAAGGCTGAAGCTGGCGTTGTCAAGGACTGCACACCGGGCCGTTTTTGCCTTAAGGGTTTTTTTGCATATGGAGCGATGGTCCGCCGCCTGGGCGCCAATCGCTTCCACGGGCTTGTTGCCGCCCCTGCCGGGAGGATAAATGCATCGACTGCTGACCACGCTCGGGCGTGGCTTCAAGGAACGGATCGGCTGGAAACGGCTCGGGATCGCCGCGAGCCTGCTCATCATCGCGCTTGCGATCACGGCCCTGGTGCGCACCCTCAAAGGCGTCAACACCGGCGTGATTCTGGTTGCGCTCACCGAGATTCCGCTGGCCCATGTCGTGCTCGCCGCGCTGTGCGTGATCGGGGCATTTTGCACACTGACATTTTATGATTTCTTTGCGCTCCGGACCATCGGCAAGAAGCACGTGCCCTATCGCATCGCAGCACTTTCGAGCTTCACCAGCTATTCGATCGGCCACAACATCGGCGCCACCGTCTTCACCGGTGGTGCTATTCGTTTCCGGATCTATGCGGATTTCGGCCTGACCGCGATCGACGTCGCCAAGATCTGCTTTCTCTCCGGCCTGACATTCTGGCTCGGCAATTTGTTCGTGCTTGGGTTCGGCATGGCATGGCATCCGTCGGCGGCGAGCGCGATGGACCTGCTGCCGGCGGCGATCAACCGGCTGATCGCGCTCGGCTGCCTCGCCGGCATCGCGGCCTATTTCACTTGGCTCGTGATGGGCAAGAATCGCCGCGAGCTCGGGCAGAACGGCTGGAAGGTGGTGTTGCCCTCGGCACGGCTGACGCTGCTGCAAATCCTGATCGGCGTGGTCGACCTCGGATTCTGCGCCTGCGCGATGTATCTGCTGATGCCGATGCAACCGGACATCGATTTCATTTCGCTGGCGGTGGTGTTCATCCTGGCGACCCTGCTGGGGTTCGCCAGCCATGCGCCGGGCAGTCTTGGCGTGTTCGACGCCGCGATGCTGGTAGCACTTCCTGAATTCGGCAGGGAGCAGCTGGTGGCCACGCTGGTGGTGTTCCGGATCCTGTATTTCATGATCCCGTTCGGCATCGCGATCTCCATCATGGCCACCCGCGAGCTCTGGCTCAACGTGGTGCGGCCCTGGCAGGAGCGCCGCAAGCTGAACGATACTTTTACGGCGACGACTGCTCCTCCCACCGCGGTGCCGCAGCCGGTGCAACGCCTGAGGTCGCAAGGCAAGCGCTAGACACTTGCCGGTTCGGATCAGTGCGCGGGTGCGGGGGCCGGCGCGGGCGCCACGTTCTTCTTGGTGGCCGGCAGCTTGGTCATGGCCGGCGGCTTCAGCGCCGCGGCCTGCGCCGGCAGGTATTTGGCCACGATCGCGGGATCGATCTGGGCCATCATCGAATCCGGGAGGCGGTGCCAGACCTCGTCCATCCCGAACAGCGAGATGCCGACATAGCCGCGCAGCGTCAGCGTCTGGCCGTCGGCGCTCAAGGTCATCTTGGCGTGGTAGACCTTGCCGTCGCGCGGATCGAGGACGTTGCCCTCCTCATAATGCAGGCCGTCGCGCTTCATGTCGCGGACAAAGGAGATGCCGAGCCAGGGCGCGTTCTTGCGGTCGTCGGTGCATCTGGTGCAGACCTCCCTCGCCGCTTGTTCGGCACTATCGGGAAAGGTCTTGGCCATCACGCCTTCAAAAATCCCGTTGTGGTCGATCATCAGCACATAGAGTTGCGGGCTTGCCATTCTCGATCTTCTGCCACAGCCCCGCGGCCGTCAGCTCCGCGGCGTACGCCGGGAAAGCAACGGCAAGCAGCATGACGAGAACCGTCATGAGCGGCAGCATCAGTCGAAGTCTGGATACAGCAGTCCGCATCGTCACCACCTGACCAATCCATAAAACAATGGTGTCAGACTACGGCCATTTCGCGGACGGTTCCAGTGCCGCATTGGCGATATCAAGGGCCGTTCCGCGGGCGACTGCCATAAAACTGACGCAAGAAAAACCACCTGCCGCGCGGGGTCAATTGACCCCGAGCTTCTTCTGCAGGCTCGACGACGACGTCGTGTACTGGAACACCAGCCGCTTGTCCGGATAGACATAGCGGTGCGCCTTCTGGGCCATCAACGAACCCTCATGGAATCCGCACAGGATCAGCTTGAGCTTGCCGGGATAGGTGTTGATGTCGCCGATCGCAAAAATTCCGGGCACGCTGCTCTCGAAAGCCGCGGTCTCGACCGGCACCAGATTGTTCTCGAGCGCAATGCCCCAGTTCGCGACCGGTCCGAGCTTCATGGTCAGGCCGAAGAACGGCAGCATGGTGTTGCAGTTGACCTTCGAGATGGCGTTGTCATTGCCTTTGACGGTGGCGGCCGACAGCACGCCGTCCTTGCCCTCGAGTTCGGTGACCTGGCCGATTTTCAGATCGAGCTTGCCGGCGGCCACCAGCGCGCGCATCTGTTCGACGCTGTGCGGAGCTGCGCGGAAATCGTCACGCCGATGCAGCAGCGTCACGCGCTTGGCGATCGGATGCAGATTGAGCGTCCAGTCCAGCGCGGAATCGCCGCCGCCGACGATCAGCAATTCCTTGTCGCGGAACTGCTCCATCTTGCGCACCGAATAGAACACCGAGGTGCCTTCATAGGCCTCGATCCCCGGCACCGGCGGCCGTTTCGGCTGGAACGATCCGCCGCCGGCAGAAATCACCACCACCTTGCACTCGAATACCTGGCCGGCATCGGTGGTGACGCGAAAGCCGGGATCGCCGATCTTCTCGATCGTCTCGACCATCTCGTTGAGATGGAAGGTTGGATGGAACGGCTTGATCTGCTCCATCAGCGCGTCGGTCAGGCCCTGGCCGGTGACGAAGGGGATGCCGGGAATGTCGTAGATCGGCTTTTCCGGGTAGAGTTCGGCGCACTGCCCGCCGATCTTGTCGAGAATGTCGACAAGATGCGCCTTCATGTCGAGCAGGCCCAGCTCGAAAACGGCAAACAGTCCGCACGGGCCCGCGCCGATAATCAGCACATCGGTTTTGATCGCTTCGCTCATATCGCTTCTTTTCGGTTGAACCATGCCGGCTGGCCTGGTGCGGCGGAATTGGCTGCGCCTGTCTAGCCAACGCGGCGGTTGGAGGAAAGCCATAAATGGGCCGCCGGCCAGCCCCGCAACCCCTTGCCGGCGTTTGCGAACTCGGCTGTAAGGACAGGAAAATCCGGAGATCCCGCCTGTGAATGCAACCGTCCGTCCCGATTCAACCCCGCGCCTGGAAGATTTCCCCTACCGGCTGTCGGACAATGTGCGCTTTGCCGATCTCGACCCCAACCATCACGTCAACAACGCGGTGTATGCGACCTATTTCGAAACCGGCCGCGTGACGCTGATGAAGGACCGCAGCTTCGGGCTGATGCCGGAGGGCCTCGCCTGGATGATGGTGCGGCTCGATATCCATTTTCGCGCCGAACTGCGCTGGCCCGGTACCATTGAACTCGGGCTCGGCGTTGCGAAGCTCGGACGGACCTCGGCAACTTTCGATCAGGTGGTGTTCTCGCAGGGCAAATGCGTGGCATCGGCCCAGTCGGTGAATGTGCTGATCGGCGAGAGCTCGCGCAAGCCGACGCCGCTGACCGCCGAGATCATCGAGAATTTCCGGCGCTGGCGGCGGCGCGGCATGGACGGAATCTGAAACCTGCGATGGCGCCCGGCGGGTGCGCCGTTCGCCTCGCCCTCACGTGAGATCCTGGCTTGAGATCTTCTTGCGATCTCGGCTTAAGCCTGCCGCTCCGGCGTCGTCACCACGAGACCGTCGAGTTCGTCGGTCACCTTGATCTGGCAGGACAGCCGCGAATTCGGCCGCACGTCGAAGCCGAAATCCAGCATGTCCTCCTCCATCGGGGACGGACCTCCGACCTTCTCGCGCCACGCCTCATCGACATAGACGTGGCAGGTCGCGCAGGCGCAGGCGCCGCCGCATTCGGCTTCGATCCCGGGAATTCCGTTGCGGATCGCCGCTTCCATCACGGTGGCGCCGTTTTCGACGTCAATGGTACGGGTTTCGCCGTTATGGTCGACAAAGCTGATCTTGGCCATGATTGCTCGTGCTGCCGGAAGAGATTTAGGAGGGGTCCGGGCTGTCCTATAACGGGTCGATCCGCTCCGCGCTAGCGGTTGCCGAGAAAACCTGCGTAGCGGGTCTACCGGGCCATATCGACGCGGCCGGATCAGGACCGGTGCAGTATCTCGTCGATGGCCGTGCGCGCGCCCCCCACCGCATCGGTGAGTTCATCGAGCGCCTCGGACGGGTCGTCGCCCTGCTGCAGTACGGCTTCCAGAAATTCGGCGGCTTCGGCGACACGAAATGCACCGATCGCGCGGGCCGAGCCTTTCAGCGTGTGCACCAGCGCGCGCTTGTCGGAGGACGGGGCGGCGAGTTCGCGCATCAGGTGGATCGCCTGGGCCGAGAACATCGCCAGCACCTCGCGTTCGAGACTGGCGTCGCCGAGCGTCATGCGCTGAAGATATTCGGTGTCGATCGGACCGTCATCGGGAGCGAGCGGCGGCGATGGCATCCAGTCAATCCGTTCTAGATGAAGCGGCATATGGCGATAGCCCAATTCTTCCTCCGCCGTCGTGGCGGCAACGAAGTTTTGGTCAGCCAATCACGAAAGTGGTTAACGGAACGTATGGCTTATCCGCCGCAAGTTCGCCTTGTTTTTGACGAAGAGCCGCCCCAATCGGCCGCATTGATCGGGAATTTTGAGGACTGGTAAGGCCTTATGGCGTCGGGCTGTTAACGATGATTAAGATTGTATTAACCGGAGCCATTTCATTCGCACGGCCTAGCCAATAGGATGTTTGCGGATGTAGCGGACAAGCCGACCCCGGGGGCCGTGCTTTCGCACCGCGCGGGGCAACGGGCCGGTTTCGAGCTTGCAAGGGCGGTTGGAGACCCAGCCGCAAGACATGACCGAATGCGTACATGGTAAAACGAGGGCTCAGACTGAACATGGCGAACAATCCCAAAAAGGTCAAAGACCCCACAGAAGTCGCGCTTTCTGCCATTCAGGAAGCCTTGAACATCGGCGACGCGCCGGCGGCCGACAATGCGGGCGCCGCAGCGATGTGACGCCGACAAATTCGTCTTCGCAGGACTACAACGAGGGCGCTTTCAACTTCAACGAGGGCACCTTCGATACCCGGCCCAGCGCCGATCGGCCGATCTTCGAACCGATCGAGGAGCCGCGTGCGACCCGCCGCGCCGCCAATGACGACCGCGAGACCATCGGACAGATCCTGCAGGCCATTCAAAAGGGTCGCCCTGCCCGCAGCATGTTTACGATCTTCACGGCCGTCGCCGGCGTCTGGATCGTCGGCTGCGCACTTTCTGACTCTCGGCTTCCTGCCCTCGCTCCAGGCTGCGATGGGCCAGAGCGGCGGCGTACTCATGCTGGCCGGCCTTGTCGCCCTGTTCGTTGCGCCGGTGATGCTGTTCTACTTCCTCGCCAGCCTGGCCTCGCACGGCCAGAAAATGCAAATGATCGCGCAGTCGATGGCGCAGGTCGCGATCCGCTTCTCCGAGCCGGAGGGGGCGGCCAGCGATTCCATGGTGACCGTCGGCCAGGCAATCCGCCGCGAGGTCGCCGCGATGGGCGACGGCGTCGAGCGTGCGATCGCGCGCGCCGGCGAACTTGAAACCCTGGTCGCCAACGAAGTCTCGGCGCTAGAGCGCGCCTATACCGATAACGAGGTGCGGATTCGCGCGCTGCTGCAGGACATCGCCCACCAGCGCGACAATCTGGTCGGACAGGCCGAACAGGTCCGCAGCGCCATCTCCGGCGTGCAGATCGATCTTCGCCACGATATCGCGCTGATCTCGGATGCGATCGCATCCCGGGTCGACGAGGTCGCCAAGAGCATCACCGGTGCGCTGGAGGAACGCGGCGCCCATATCACCAGCGCGCTCAGCAGCGCCGGCGACAACATGATCCTCGCGCTCGGCGAGCGCGGCGGCGACCTGCTCGACCGGCTTGAGGAAGCCAGCGCCGAAACCACGCGCGCGGTGCTCGACGCCAGCGAACGCCTCACCACCAGCCTCAATTTCAAGACCGGGCACGTCCATGACGAATTCGTCGATCTGGCCGACCGCGTTCACGAGATGCTGAACGAGCGGATCGACCGCATCACCAGCGAATTCGAGCAACGCTCCTCCACCATCGTCGACGGGATTTCCGACCGCACCGAGCTGGTTCACGACTCGCTGAAGAATTCCAGCGACTCGCTGCTGCTGGAGCTTGAGCTGCGCAGCGGCGATCTGGTGAGCAAGATCGATGACGCCGGCAACCGCCTGGCGACCCAGATCCTTACCAGCGGCGACAGGGCCAGCGATGCGCTGGACGTGACCGTGAACTCGCTGGTGGCCAAGGTCGTCAGCCAGACCGAAACCGCGCATGATACGCTCAGCCTGCAGATGAGCGCCTTCGACGAGCTGGTGAAGAACCAGGGCGGCGAACTTGCGGAAAAATTCGCGCGCGACAGCGGCACGCTTGGCGCGCTCATTACCCGCCACATCTCCGAATTCGATCGCACCGTAAAAACCTTCGGCGGCGACATCGTCGATCGCATGGGTCAGCGCACGCAGGATATCGCGCAAAGCCTGAAGACCTATGTCGACACCTTCGACACCCGACTGACCTCGAACGGCGGCGAGATCACCGCCTCGCTTGACCAGCGCCTGGTTCAATTCGAAACCACGCTCGGAAACCGCGTCGCCCATCTCGACAGCTCGCTCGACAGCAAGATCAAATCGTTCGACGAGTTGGTCGACGGCCGCCTCAAGACGCTGGAACAGACCTTCGATACAAGGGCGAAGTCGGTGACCGAAACCATCGACAGCCGTCTTGGCACGCTGTCCTCGTCGCTGACCGATGGCGCCGCGCAGGCGATCCACTCGATCGACTTGCGCCTCACCTACCTCACGACGTCGCTGACCGAGGGCACCGTGCAGGCGATCCAGTCGATCGATTCACGCCTGACCCACCTCACCTCTTCCGTGACCACCGGCACCACGCAAGCGATCGAGGCGATCGATTCACGCCTCGGCCAGCTCACCTCTTCCCTGACCACCGGGACCGCGCAGGCGATCGAGGCGGTCGACCAGCGCATCGCCAATGTGACCGAGACCATCGATGGTCGCAGCGCCCACCTCACCGACACCATCACCGCGCGGTTCCAGGAAATCCATCAGGGCATCGAAAGCCGGGTCGGCGCGGTCGCCAGCGATATCGACGCGCGCGTCGCGCAGTTCGAGGACCTTCTTGGCTCGCGCGTGGAAGCCGTGGCCGGCCGCATCGAGAGCAGCGGGCGGCAGGCCAGCGATGGCCTGATGGCCCGCGCCGAGGAATTGTCGCTCGGAATCCGCTCCCACGTCGAGGATGCGGAACGCTCGCTGACCAACCTTGTGGTCAACACCAGCGAGACCATCCAGACCGGCGCGCGAGCCGCGCAACAGTCGTTGCTTTCGGTTTCTTCCGACGTCGGCGCGCAGTTGAAGCTGACTTCGGCGGAAGTCGAGCGCGCGATCACCGCGGTCGGCACCGGCGCGGCGAACTCGATCCTGACCAGCGCCCGCGATGCGCAGGTGACCCTGGTAACGGCCTCCGCCGACGCCGCCACCCAAGTCAAGACGCTGTCCGCCGAGGTCGAGCGGACGCTCTCGGCCGTCGGCTCCTCAACCGCCGGGTCGATCGTCGCAGGCGCCCGCGAGGCCCAGACCACCTTGGTCACGGCCGCCGCGGATGCGGCCAACCACGTCAAGTCGCTGGCCAGCGACGTCGAGCGTTCGCTGTCGATCGCCGGCACGTCCAATGCGAATTCGATCGTCGCCAGCGCCCGCGAGGCCCAGACCACGCTTGCCACCGCCTCGTCGGATGCCGCCGAACATATCAAGTCACTGGCCGCCGATATCCAGCGGTCGTTGTCGATGGCCGGAACCTCAACCGCCAAGTCGATCACCGCCGGCGCGCGCGAGGCCCAGACCACGCTCGCCACCGCCTCGTCGGATGCCGCCGAACATCTCAAGTCGCTGGCCGCCGATGTCCAGCGGTCGCTGTCGATGGCCGGAACCTCAACTGCCGAGTCGATCACCGCCGGCGCACGCGAGGCGCAGACCACGCTGGTCGCCGCCTCGTCGGATGCCGCCGAACACGTCAAGTTGCTGGCCGCCGACGTCCAGCGGTCGCTGTCGGCCGTCGGGACCACCACCGCCGAACTCGATCACTGCCGGCGCGCGCGAGGCCCAGACCACGCTGGTCACTACCTCGTCGGAGACCGCCGAACAAATCAGAACATTGGCAGCCGATATCCAGCGATCGCTGTCGATGGCCGGAGCTTCAACCGCCGAGTCGCTTACCGCCGGCGCGCGCGAGGCCCAGACCACACTGGTCGCCGCCTCGTCGGAAGCTGCCAACCACGTCAAGTCGCTGGCGACCGATGTCGAGCGCACACTGACCGCGGTCGGGGCAGGCACCGCCGCCTCCATTCTCAACAGCGCACGCGAAGCTCAGGGTTCGCTGACCACGACGTCGGCCGACGCCGCAGGCCAGATCAAGGCGATCTCCGCCGACATCGAGCGGACGCTCAGCGCGGTCACCGCCAACACCACGGACAATATTGCAGCCAGCGCCCTCAATGCGCAGAACGCGCTGGTAGCCGCATCGAACGAAGTCAGTTCCAAAATCAAGTCGACCTCCACTGAAATCGAGCGCTCGGTTCTCGCCGCCAGCAGCGGCTTCGGCTCGACCATGACCGGCAAGACCGACGAAATCGTCACCTATGTGCAGCAGCAGACCGATCGTCTGGCGCAGATGATCGACGGCAAGCGCGGAATCCTGGTCGAGGCGCTTGGCAGCAAGACCACCCAGTTCACCGTCGATATCGACCGCGTTACCGCGGATGCGCTGAAATCGATCGAAACACGGGGACACGCGTTCTCGCAGTCGATGATGTCGAACGGCTCCGACGTCGCGCGGACCATTACGTCCGCCGGCGAGCTGGCCACCAACGCCGTCAGCAAATCGCTGAAGGACCTCGAGCAGTCCTCGCGGGCGGCGATCGACCAGTCGCGCCAGGTCTCGATCACGGCCGTGACCGAAATGCAGGAAACCAGCAAGATCCTGCGAACCGACACGGTCGCCCTGTTCGAGCGTCTGCGCGAAGGCAATATCCTGCTGCAGGAGGTGCTCACCGGCGCCCACGACAATCTCAATTCGCTGGAACGGGCGCTGGTCACGCGGGTCGCCGACTTCGTGTCCGCCATGAACGACGTCACCGCGCGCAACGGCATCGCCACCCAGGCGCTGGAAGACCAGTTGAACGTCTTCAACACCAAGACCTCGAAGGCGCTGGACGATCTCGGCACGCTTTCCAACCAGTTCGATACCCATGGCCAGGCGCTGGTCGATGCCGCGGCGCTGGTCGAACAAAGCAACCGCAGCACCACCGCCTCCGTCGCCGAACGCAAGGCGGCGCTGGATTCGCTGGTGACCACGATCGATCTGCGGACCACCGATCTCGACCAACGGCTGTCGCGCTTCACCGGCCTGCTGGACGAATCGCTGGCCGCCGCCGAAGAGCGCGCGCGGGACATCGCAAGAGTGGTGGCGGAAACCGCCGGTGCGGGCTCCGCCGCGATCAGCCGCCAGTTCGAGGCGGTTCGCGCCTCGGCCGAAGAGGAGCGCCGGCTCACCGCCGAGGCCCTGAACGAGCTCTATCAGCAGAGCACGCAGGAATCGGATGCGATGTTCAAGCAGTCGGCCGACCGGTTCGCCACCATGGTGCAGAGCATGAAGCAGATGGCTTCGGAAATGCATCACGAACTGGAGGCCACCCGCAATGAGCTTCGCCGCGGCGTGCTGGAAATGCCGCAGGAAGCCGCCGAGAACACCTCGCAGATGCGCAAGGTGATCGTCGACCAGATCGAGGCGCTGGCCGAACTGAACCGGATCGTCGCGCGTCACGGCCGCGGGCTCGATGTGGTGAGCACCGGCCGCGCCAGCGTGCAGCGCGAGGAAGAACCGATGCTGGCGACCGCCGGCGGACGCGCCGAGGTGCAATCGTCGCGGCCGGCGCCACGTCCGCGCGATGCCGGCAGCGCCTCGAACCTGCCGCCGCCGGACCTCGGCATGCCGGCTTCGCGACGCACCGAGGCGCCGCCGGTTTCACCGGCGAGTGCTGACCAGGGGCGCGACGGATGGCTTTCCGATCTGCTGAACCGCGCCGATACCGGCCCGGCCAACCAGGAGCCGCCGCGCGGCCGTCCGCCGCAGCAGGCCGCCAGTGACAATCCGCTGGCCTCGCTGTCGCTCGACATCGGTCGCCTGATGGATCGCAATCTCGCCACCGAGATGTGGGATCGCTATCAGCGCGGCGAGAATAAGGCCTTCACCAAGCGGCTCTACACGCCGGCCGGCCAGAAGGCCTTCGATGAAGTCGCGCGCAAATATCGCTCCGACCGCAACTTCAAGCAGACGGTCGACCGCTACATCACCGAGTTCGAGCGGTTGCTCGACGAGGTCGCGCGCGACGAGCGCGGTCCCGGCGTGCTGCGCAGCCATCTCGCCTCCGAGACCGGCCTCGTCTATACTCTGCTCGCGCATGCGGCGGGACGGCTCGGCTAGCCGGAAGCGAATCGTCAAATAAAAAACGGCAGCAGCGATGCCTCCGTTCTTGTTTTAGCTGAAGGAACCGGCAAGTCGAACCGGCCGGCGCCAAGACGCTGGATGATATCGTGACGTCGATCTTGACTCGCGCACATTCGTCTGAAGATGGGCGGCGTAGCGATGCGTTGCGTTATCGCTCTGCGGGATCAGAGCGGATAGCCGACCAGCCGCTCGCCCTCGAACCGTTCGATATATTCGGTCATCCCGTAGCCGGTGACGCCGTCCCATGAGAATCGGGTCTGTCCCTCGGCGATGCGCGAGACCACCGTCTCGCCGTCGATGTTGCGGCGATTGCGCAAGGGCGCCAGCGTCACGATCTGGCCTTCGATCAGCGCGGTGCGCCGGGCGGTCCTGACGCTGATGCGGACCCGGTCGGGATCCTGGCGATCGGTCCAGTCGGTCATCAGGTCCATGTCCAGCACCTCTTCGTACTCGCCATCGACCAGCATCACGCCAAGCCGGCGCACCCGGCCTTGGGAATTCGTGATCTTCAACAGCATGAATCCGCGGCCCTCGCCGAGATTGGCGAGGAACAGACGATAGAAATAGATATTCTGCCAGAGCCGCGGACCCCAGGAATGATCCCGCCAACCGCCGCCGTCGATCGGGAAACGTTCGTCGCCTACCTCGATCTCGCCGCGAACGGACGTATGCTGGTTGAAGTGCCCGAGCGAAAAATTAAAGCCATACATCGGCTCGTGATTGGGCGAATCCGGAACCCCGCCATGCGCCGGCGATGCCGCTGACTGCTCAAGACGGACAGCGCCGCGGATGCGCCGGGCCTTTTTGAACATCTGATCGGGATTGCGCAGCAAATTCGGATCGTCGAGAACGAGCAACTCGCCCGCGTAAGTCATCTCCACGTCGCGAAGCGCTTGCTTCACTTCATAGCCGAGACCGCCGGCACCGAACTGCGCATTGGTCTTGATCTCGGGCCGTTGAAACTGGCAGGCGATGCGCCCGTCCGGCAGATAAAGGCAGACCGAGAGCTCGGCGTAGCCCTCGTTCACCCGGTTGCCGAGGCGCATCCAGCCGCCGGCCCCGGTGCTGATATCGAAGCCGTTGCAATAGACGCTTTCGTTGAAGTGCGGTTCCGCGCTCGGGATGTGCGGATATTCGTCCTGAGCGTCCAACCGATATCCCATCATGTCCTCCGTCGAACCTGTCCGGCGGCTTCGCCGCTCCCATTGACTCTCATTCAGGAGGATCGCGCGGTCTTTTGCAAGCATGGCGCCTTATCGGGGAATGCCGCTGGCGCGAAGTATGACGGCTTCATCTGAGGCGTCGCTGTTTGAAAACCCAATCCGTTGCCCCACCTACCAAATGCTCAAGCACCGTCATTGCGAGCCAACGGGTCGCGCGAATGCGCGCCCGATGACAGGCTCCGCGAAGCAATCCATGTAGCCGCGAGGAAAGAATGGATTGCTTCGTCGCTTCGCTTCTCGCAATGACGGCTTACTCTTGTGCGGGCTTGAAAATCGAATCCGCCTGGATCCCAGCCCGCCATTCCGCGCGTCGCGCCGCTATGGCCGCCTTCGCTCCGGCGCGGGCGCCGATGCCTGCGCCGGCGTGGTGGCGGTGGTTGCCGGGCCGAACAGCAGGCGCGTCGGGTTGCGGTCGAGGTTGTTCACCGCGCGGCTGATATCGCCCAGCGTACGTCGGCCGTCGGTCATCAAGGCGCCGGATCGCTTGTCGAAATCCTCGGCCAGTTCGCGGATCGATTTCACGGTCAAAAACAATTCGCCGCCGTCCTTGCCGCCGGCGAGCGCATCGAGGCCCAGCATCAGATCGTCGGCCTTGCCCATTACGCCGTCGACCTTGAGCATGACATTGTCGATCTTCTCGGAATTGCGCGCCAGCGAGGCGGTGAACGTCTCGAGATTATGCAGCGAGTTCTTTACCGCGATCTGGTTGTCGGCGACCACCTTGTTGATGTTCGTCAGCGTTCCCCGGATCGCCTCGGTGACATCCTGCAGCGCGTTCGGATCGGCGGTCAGCGTTGGGACGCCATCCTCATCGAGGGGAACGCTGGGGGCGGCCTCCTCGCCGCCCTTCAGCGATATCGCGGCGACCCCGGTCAGCCCCTGGAATTCGAGTCCGACCTGGGTGTCTTTGCGGATCGGAGCGTTGTTCTCGATCATGGCCAGTGCGACCACGCGTCGCGGGTTGTCGAGCTTGACGGAGATCACCTCGCCTACCCGGATACCGTTGAAATTGACATTGCCGCCGTTGCGCAGGCCCGATGCCGGGCCTTCAAAGACGATGCGGAGCGGGCTGCGCGCCTTGGTGGTGTGGAGGCTCTGGAACCACAGCACAAAGCCGAAAGCCGCGGCAATCACCGCCAACGTGAACGATCCGATCAGGACGAAATTCGCCCGCGTTTCCATCAAACCAACTCCGATACTAACTGCGTGGCACCAGAACCTCCGCTCCAGATTCAATCGGAACCGAGACGCTAATTCCTTATTTTTTGCGCGTTTTCGTCACGCGAACCGGTATCCGCTTCGCCGGAAAACGTTCTGGCCCAAATTCCCTAACCCATGACGGCGCGGGCGCGCTTGCCGTGGAAATAGGCCCTTAGCCAGGGATGCTGCGAGGCCTGCATGTCGGCCATCGATCCTGCCGCAATGATCTTACCGTTCCCTAAAACAGCAATGCGGTCACAAGCCGTATAAAGGCTGTCCAGATCGTGGGTTACCATGAAAACAGTCAGGCCCAAAGTACGCTGCAGGGTCCGCACCAGTTCGTCAAAGTCGCCGGCGCCGATCGGATCGAGGCCCGAGGTCGGCTCGTCGAGGAAGACCAGTTCGGGATCGAGCGCCAGCGCGCGGGCCAGTGCCACGCGCTTGATCATGCCGCCGGACAGTTCCGACGGAAAACGGTCGGCGACCTCCGGCTTCAATCCGACCATGCCGAGCTTGGCCACCGTGATCTCGTCCAGCAGGCGCTGCGGTGACGTTGAGATATTCGCGCACCGGGAACTGGATGTTCTGCCGCACCGTCAGCGAGGAAAACAGCGCGCCTTGCTGGAACAGGATGCCCCAGCGCCGCTCGACGCTGCGCCGCGGCCGCGCGTCGGCGGCGTCGAGATCGACGCCGAAAACCTCGATGCGGCCGCTGAGTCTTGGGCACGAGCCCGATGATGGTGCGCGTCAGCACCGATTTGCCGGCGCCGGAGGGACCGACGAAGCCGAGGATTTCGCCGCGCTTGACGTCGAGATCGAGGCCGTCCAGCACCTTGGTCGGCGCCGAACTGCACCGAGATATCGCGAACCCGGATGATGGCGTCGGATGATTTGCAGGCCGCCATCGTCACATTCCGATCGAGGCGAAGAAGATCGCGAATACGCCATCCATGACGATGACGAAGAAGATGCCCTTCACCACCGACGCGGTGGTGTGCTGGCCCAGCGAATTCGGCGCTGCCCTGCACCGCGAGCCCCTCGACGCAGGCGACGATGCCGATCACCGCCGCCATCACCGGCGCCTTGATCATGCCGACCGTGAAATGATCGATCGAGATGGCGTCGCGCAGCCGCAGCAGGAAGGCCTCGGGATCGACGCCGCCATAAAGCCACGCCACCAGCCCGCCGCCATACAGCGCCGCGATGGCGCCGAGGAAGGCGAGGATCGGCAGCGCGATGATCAGCGCCAGCATTCGCGGCAGGATCAGAACCTCGATCGGATCGAACCCCATGGTGCGCAGGGCGTCGATCTCCTCGCGCATCTTCATCGAGCCGAGTTCGGCGGTGTAGGCGCTGCCGGAGCGGCCCGCCACCATGATCGCCACCAGCAGCACGCCGATCTCGCGCAGCACCAGCACGCCCAGCATGTCGACCACGAAGATATCGGCGCCGAATTTGCGGAAATGAAAAATGCCCTGCTGGGAGATGATGCAGCCGATCAGAAACGTGATCAGCACCACGATCGGCACCGCGCGCCAGCAGACCTGCTCGAGATGATGCACGGTCGAGGTCAGGCGGAAGCCCGACGGATGAAGCAGGACCCTCCCACTGGCGGCGAGGACCGCGCCCAGCATGTCGACCAGGCCGACGATGGTCGAGCCGACGCCGACCATGCTGCGACCGACCTGATCCAGTATCCCCGTCAGCGTGACCGATGTCGTGTCGACGGCGGGCGCCGCCTTCACCCGGCGCACCTCGTCGACCAGGCTGGAATAATCGGCGGACAGCCCGGCGATCTTGGCCTCATTGTCGCCCTGGGTCAGGTTGCGGCGCAGCCGCTCGATCAGCCAGGCCCCGAAGGTGTCGAGCTTGGAGACCTGCGAGACATCGATGAAGATGTTGGGCCGGCTTCCGGTCAGCTTCTCGGCGTCGGCCACCATCTTCTCGAGCACCGGCGCAAAGCGCGCGGTCCACGAACCCGCCGCGCACAGCGCAAGTCCGTTGCCCTGCGCAATGCGCTCCAATGTCGGGTCGCCATTCACGATGCCAACTCCGGTGCCTGGTCCACGCTATTCATGAAAGGAAAAGTTCCAGCACGCCGCCCCATGTCTTGTTGAGCACATTGTCTTGCCGAACACATTGTCTTGTCGAACACATTGCCTTGTAGAGCATGCCCCTAACCAGCCATACTTGGTTGCGCCGAGCAAGCATACGGTTCAGAAATTGCCAGATTTTAAAATGACTTCCAGCAAGTTCCCGAAGCTTGATCGCGCGAATCGAACGCTGGCCGATCGCCGGCAGCTTCACCATCAGCCGCGGCGCCAAGACCGAGGCGGTGACGGTGGTGGCGGAAGTCAGCCGCGGTGACCATGTCGGGCGCGGCGAATGCGTCCCCTATCCGCGCTATGGCGAGACGCCGGAGGCGACCCTGGCCGCCCTGAAGTCGATGCAGGAACCCGTGGCGCGGGGACTGGACAGACAGGCTCTGCAAGCCGCGCTGCCCGCGGGCGCCGCCCGCAACGCGCTGGATTGCGCCCTGCTCGATCTGGAGGCCAAGACCGCAGGCCAGCGTATCTGGCGCCTGCTCGGACGTCCCGCTCCGCAGGCCTGCACCACCGCCTACACGATCTCGCTGGGAACGCCGGAGGCGATGGCGGCAGCG
Source organism: uncultured Pseudomonadota bacterium (assembly GCA_963729395.1). Taxonomy (GTDB): domain Bacteria; phylum Pseudomonadota; class Alphaproteobacteria; order Rhizobiales; family Xanthobacteraceae; genus Bradyrhizobium. The sequence continues at coordinate 187,008 of CAVSOS010000024.1, forward strand.
ACCGCCAAGGCGGCGCATCGGCCGTTGCTCAAGATCAAGCTCGGCGGCGACGGCGATGGCGCCCGGATCGCCGCCGTGCGGCGGGCGGCTCCCGAATCCGAACTGATCGTCGATGCCAACGAGGCCTGGACGTCAGACAATCTCGCGCAACGGCTCGCCGAATGCGCCGAAGCCGGCGTCACCTTGGTGGAGCAGCCGCTGCCGGCCGGCCAGGATGAGGCGCTGGCGCTGGTCCGCCGGCCGCTGGCGGTCTGTGCCGATGAAAGCGTGCACGATCGCAGCTCACTGGCGGGACTGCGTGAGCGCTACGATGCCGTCAACATCAAGCTCGACAAAACCGGCGGACTGACCGAGGCGCTGGCCATGGCCGATGCCGCTCAAGCACTGGGATTTGAAATCATGATCGGCTGCATGGTCGCGACCTCGCTGGCGATGGCGCCGGCGATGCTGCTCGCTGAGCGGGCCCGTTTCGTCGATCTCGACGGGCCGTTGTTGCTGGCGCGCGACCGCGAGGGCGGATTGCGTTACGACGGCAGCCTGATCTATCCGCCGGACGCCGCACTTTGGGGATGATCCGCCAGCCGGTGTCGCGCCCGCCACATCACCATCGCACCCAACAGCGCCATTGCGGCCATCACGTAATAGACGCCCTGGCCGTGCCGGGCGTAGACCGCGCCGGACAAAACCGATGCGGTGCCGGTGACGATGCCGCTGCAGGCCGCGAGATAGCCCTGCCCCCTCACCATCACATGGCCGGGCACATGGCGCACCAGCAATCCCATGGTGCCGAGTTGGGTTAGCCCAAAGGGTCAGCCCGTGCGCCAGCTGGACCCCGGCGAGCACCGCCGCCGAGGGCTCCTGCGCCGTGATCAGCCAGCGCGCCACGGCGGCAAGCGCGCCGATCACCACCAGCACCGCGGGCGGCCAGCTGAATCGCGGCGACAATGCGAACACGACGATCTCGGCCAACACCCCGAGCGCCCACAGCCCGGCGATGGTCAGTCCGCCGAAGCCGGAGGCCTGCCAGGTGATGGAGGCGAAGGCATAATAGGCCGCGTGGCTGCCCTGGATCAGCGCCGACGCCAAGATGATGGCGAGAAAGCCGGGTTCGCGCAGCAAACCGGGTTCGCGCAGCAAACCGGGTTCACGCAGCAAGGCGCTCGCGCCGGCGACCGCCGCCGGGGCTGTCTTCGGACGGTCCAGCGGCTGAAGCCCGAGGCTGGCGACGGCGCCGAGCCCGGCCACCCCGGCAATGACCCAGATCAGGTGCCGGGCCGCGATGAAATCGACCAGCAGCCCGCAAGCCAATGCGCCGACGATGAAAGCTGCCGAGCCCCACAACCGCAGCGGCCCATAATCGAGGCCATACCGCGCCACGCCGCGCAAGCGCATAGGCGTCCGTCAGCGGCACCATCGGCGTCCACACGCAGGCGGTGACGGCGAAGGCGAGGAAAACCGGCAGCGGCTGATGCTGGGTGCCGACGACAGAGAATCCGAGCGCGGTGACAAAGGCGGTGACGATCATGGCGCCGCGCACCGATTGATGCCGTTCGGAGACACCCGTCACGACAGGCAGAATCGTGAATCGCGTCACGGAAGGCACCGCCGTGATGATCCCGATCCACGAGGCATCGATCCCGACCGCCTTCAGCCACACCGGGAAGAACGGCAGATAGGTGCCGCCCAATCCGAACAGCGTGCCGTAAAACAGCGCCAGCCGCGCCGCAAATCGCCTGGCCGTGCCGGTGGAAGCGATGGGGATTGTTGATTCGATCGGCATCAATTCAATTGCGATTCGCTCGAGATCGTGGTGATCGTTAGCGTAACGCGCGATGATTTGCGCGACGAGTTTATCATGGCCGACGAAGCATTCGCCCTATCGCCGATCTCCGCTCGCGCAGCGCAGCCGCGCGAGGAGGATTATGAGGCGATCCGCGAAGCGTTCATGGAGACGTCGCGGGGCCGCTGGTTTCTCGGCGAATATGCCCGGCGCAACCGCAATGCCGACACCCGCATGGTGCTCGACGCGGTGGCGCGGATCGAAGAAAACCTTGCCGCGCAAAAACAACCGGCCCCCGATAATGGGCTCGCCGAGGCGCTGCTCGCCATCAGGAGTGCGGTCGATGAGGCCAGGGCCTCGGCTCTGGCGGCACTCGATGGCCTCGCGCTGGAGCAATCGCTGGCGCCGGTCCGCAAGGGCGCACGGGTGATCCGGGAAATCTCGTGGCGGTTGCGGGAAATCGGCGCCGACGGCCGGATTTGCGATCTGATCGATTCGCAGGTCAGCGCCGTTGAAGCAGGTTGCGGACAAATCTCGTCGGCAGACGGCCGATCCGGATTGAACGCGGCATTCGATCTCATCGAGCAGCGGATCGAGGCGTTTGACGACGGCGACGCAACTAACCCGTCCAGCGCTGAAGACGCTGTGCCGTCCGCCCCACCCCCGCCCGATGAAGCCCCTGCCGCTGCCGTCGAGACAAAGCCCCCGGCGGCCGCGGCACACGAGCCGGAAGCCACGACGAATAGTTCGGCACGGCCTGACGAAGCGGTCGTTGCCGCGCCTGAGGCTATGGACGTGCCGGCCGAAGTCGCCGACGCCCATGACGAAGCAGTGCTGGACATGGTCGCGTTTGAAATGGCGGCGCCAGACCCTTCGGATAGCGACGATTCCGCCTATGCTGATCCGGCCGATACTGATGATGGTGAAATTCACATCGCGGAGCCGCCGTCCGCCGAGCCGCAAACGATCGCGCAAGCGCCAGAACCAGCCGCCGTGCCTCCGGCGATGGCGCCGGCGGTTCAGCCGTCTCTTGAACCTTCGCTTTCGCGACCTTCGTTTGAACGACCCGTTGAGCCTTCGGTCGAAATCTTCCCTTGAGCCTTCACCTGAACCTTCGCTTGAACCTTCCCTTGGCGCGACACTGATCGCGAACGGAATCGTGCGAAGGCGCAATGCATTGGCGCCCGATCCGCTGGCGCCGATCCGGCGCATGAGCCAGGTCGAGAAAATCGCGTTGTTCTCGTGAATCTCCGTTCCGACTCCATCGGAGCGGAAAATGCTCCGGTCAGCTGATCAATTTCGCAAACAAATCCGCATCGACATTGCCGCCCGACAGCACGATGACGACATTCTTGTCGCGCGCATCGATGCGACCGGCCAGCAGTGCGGCGAGGCCGACCGAGCCGCCGGGCTCGACCACGAGTTTCAATTCCCGAAATGCAAATCCGACCGCAACCGTGACTTCCGCATCGGACGCGGTGACGCCTTGCGTGAGCAGCCGGGAGTTAATGGCGAAAGTGATTTCGCCGGGGATCGACGCCATCAGCGCGTCGCAGATGGTGCGGCCTTCGGCGCGATGCGGTTCGCGTTTGCCCGATCGCAGCGAGCGCGCATGATCGTCGAAACCCTCCGGTTCGGCCGAGATCAACATCGCCTGCGGATAGCGCGCCTTGATCGCCGTGGCGACACCCGCGATCAGGCCGCCGCCCGATACCGGCGCGATCACGATATCCGGCGCCAGGCCGAGCGTCGCCATGTCCTCGGCGATTTCCCGCCCTACCGTGCCCTGCCCGGCGATCACCAGCGGATCATCATAGGGCGGCACCAGCGTCGCACCGCGTTTCTCGGCGATGTCGCGGGCGATGGCTTCACGATTCTCGCGGTCGCGATCGTACAGCACCACTTGGGCGCCATAGGCCTTGGTGCGCTCGCGCTTGGAGAGCGGGGCATCCGCCGGCATCACGATGGTCGCCGGCATGTTCAGGATCCTTGCCGCCGCCGCCACGCCCTGGGCGTGGTTGCCGGAGGAGAAAGCGACCACGCCGCCGCTGCGCGCGGCCATGGGAATCGACGACATCTTGTTGAAGGCGCCCCGAAACTTGAACGAACCGGTCCGCTGCAGCATTTCCGGCTTCAGGAAGATCCTGGTTCCGGCGCGTTCGTTGAGCGCGGGCGATGACAGCAACGGCGTTCGCACCGCGAAGTCTGCCAGCACGCGCGCCGCCGCATCGATGTCCGCGGCGCCGACAGATGGTATCGGGGACGATTCTGTCATCCGCGACTTGTATCGCGTACCCTGACATACCGGCAAGGCGCTTAAACCGGATCAGGCGACGAACCGCGGATGCGGCTCGGTGAACTCTACCGCGTCTTCCGTTGGATCGACCGTCCGGATATCGGTCATATTGTCGACAAAGGCACGGGCCGAGGCTTCCCAGGAATGCCTTGCGGCAAACTCGCGGCAGGCTTGCGGCGAAATTGTCATCGCGGAGAGACACGCGGCGCGCAAATCGTCGTTCAACGCGCCCACCGGCTCTGCGCCGATCACGTCGCGGGGACCGGTCACGGGAAACGCCGCGACAGGCAGGCCGCTGGCGAGCGCCTCCAGCAGAACGAGGCCAAAGGTGTCGGTCTTGCTCGGAAACACGAAGACGTCGGCGGCCGCATAGATCTTCGCCAATTCCTCGCCCTGTCTCGCGCCCGGAAATACCGCTTTCGGATATTTTCGCGCCAGCGCGGCCCGCGCCGGCCCGTCGCCGACGACCACTTTGGTGCCGGGCAGGTCGAGGTCGAGAAACGCCTCCAGGTTCTTTTCCACCGCAACCCGGCCGACACAAAGAAAGATCGGGCGCGGCAGCCCAAGGTCGGCGGCGCGCGGATGAAACAGACCGGTATCGACGCCGCGCGGCCAGAGCACCACGTTGCGAAAGCCCCGCGCGCGCAATTCGCCCGCCAGCGCCGGCGTCGCAGCCATCACCGCCTGGCTTGTGCCGTGGAACCGGTGCAGCGCCGCCCAGATCCACGATTCGGGCACCGGCAAGCGCGCGGAAATGTATTCCGGGAAGCGGGTGTGAAAGCTGGTCGTGAACGGCAACCGGTGCTTGCGGCAATGACGGCGCACCAACAATCCGATCGGCCCTTCAGTCGCGATATGGATGCTGTCAGGCCGCGCGTCGGCGATCAGCCGGGCTATTTTCGCCCGATACGGCAGCGCCAGCCGCAAATCCGGGTAACTCGGCATCGCAAAGGTGCGAAACGACTGCGGAGTCAGAAAGCTGACCTCGACGCCGAGCGCCCGCGCGGCGTCGGCCATCGTCGTCAGCGTGCGCACCACGCCATTGACCTGAGGGTGCCATGCATCGGTTGCGACCAGAATACGCATCAGGCGGCACGCGCCGCCACCGAGGCTACGGGCGCTGCCCGGCGCAGCGGATCGGTCCAGGTGATGATTTCAAACCGGCCGTCCTCGTGCTCGACAAGGGCGGTGCAGCTTTCCACCCAGTCACCGCAGTTCATATAGCGAATGCCATATTCGTCGCGGATGGTGGCGTAGTGGATATGGCCGCAGATCACCCCGTCGGTGCCGTGACGCCGCGCCTCGGCCGCAAGCGTCTGCTCGAAGGCGCCGATATAATTCACGGCGTTCTTGACCTTCAGCTTGGCCCATTGCGACAGCGACCAGTACGGCACGCCGAACCAGCGCCGAAACATGTTGACGATGCGATTCATCCGGATGGCGAAATCGTAGGCGGTATCGCCAAGATGCGCGAGCCAGCGCGCATTCTGCACCACAAGGTCGAAAATATCACCGTGAATCACCAGATAGCGCCGTCCATCGACACCCTCGTGGACAGTGTTTTCCACGACGTCGATGCCGCCAAAATGCGTTCCGTAGTAGTTCCTCAGGAATTCATCGTGATTGCCCGGCACATAGACGACCTTGGCGCCCTTGCGCGCCTTGCGCAGTATTTTCTGCACGAAGTCGTTGTGCGATTGCGGCCAGTACCAGCTGGACCGCAGCGCCCAGCCGTCGACGATGTCGCCGACGAGATAGATGGTATCGGCATCATGGCTGCGGAGGAAGTCCAGCAATCGTTCGGCCTGCGAGCCGCGTGCTCCGAGATGGACGTCGGAGATAAACAAAGTGCGAAAGCGCCGTTCAGGACACTCTTCACTCATCACGTCACTTCCCATGCGCGAGCAGCTAACAGAATCCCATGACAGGGCGATGACGATTCATGCCGCCGCCGGAACCCGTCGCGTCAGTCTAAACGAATCAGATGTCCCATCTGTTGATTGGCAAATAGCAGTGCAGTGCGACAGCCGAGCGACAGATGCATTCTCTGCAACTCGTCCCGGCGAAGGAGCCTGTGAACCTATCTGAAAGCGGGCGCCTGCGGCGGCGGGTAATGTTGGGGAGGCAATCCGGTTTCACGCTGCGGAAGCAGGCATTGCCCTCAAGCGCAGGGCAATGATGAGGTTGTGGGCGAGCGCGTGCCACAGCCCGATCGCTTGCACCTTGGCAAGTCCTCGCACCAGAAGCGTGCCGAAGCCCCGGTTCTTGAGGTTTGCGTTGACCCGTTCGATCCGCCCCCTCTTTTTCATGATCGCCTCTGCCTCGTTCGTGGTCATCCGCTGCCGCCAGTCCTTGATCGTCTGCGGCTCTTTTTCTCGCTGCTTTTGCCGCGCCAGCAGCGTCTTTGGCTTGACGTCGGTGCGATCCCTGGGTGGATGAATGTAGACGCCGACGGGCGTTTCAGGCCGGTTGCTGAGGGTTGCAATATCATCGATCTGCGCGAAGCCGGTGTCCGCCAGCACGCGTTTGATCGGCCGCCCGAGCCGTTGCTCGCTCGCCTCGAACATGGGCCGCACCAGACCGCTGTCGTTGCGCCGGTCCGTCGCCATGATCGCGGTGACGAAGCCATGATCCGTCGTTGCTGCAATCTGCACATTGTAGCTCGCCCGCACCGCTCCGTCCGCGCACCGCATGCGCCGCGCCTGCGGATCGGTGAGCGACGCCCGTGCCTCTTTTTGCTTGGCTACCTCTTTCGGGCTCTGCTTGGCGCGTTTGGCTTTCTCCGCTTCGATCTCGGCCAGTTTGGCACGTGCCTTTTCGATCCGCTCCTGCGTCTCGCGCAGGCCTCGTGCCCGCGCCGCTTGGGTGCGCTTGGAACTCGCCGCCGGGTCCGCATCGACCTCGGCTTTCAAGGCGACGACACGGGCCTTCGCGGCCGCCTCCGCCTCGTCCAGACGCAGCGCGCGCTTGTACGAACTCTTGCCCGCAGAAGCTTTGATTTTGGTGCCGTCGACAACGATCTCGTCGGCGTCAAACAGTCTCTCCGCCATGAACACTGCCAGCGTTTCGGTGAGCAGAGCGTCGAGCACATCGGCATGCGCCACCCGGAAGTCCGCAAGCCCGTGGTAGTTGACCGGCACGCCGCACGCGACCCAGCGATAGGCCAGATCCTGGCTGGTCAACCGGTCCAGTTCCCGCGCCGAGCCAACCCCGTCCATCGTCGCCAAAAGCCACAACGCAAACAGCACACGCGGGTCGGCGGCAGGCCGACCCGCCGTCCCCTCACGCGCTTCGACCTTGTCGTAAAGCACCGTCAAATCGAGCGTCTCGACGAACCCCACCACCAATCGCGCACGATGGTCCGGTGCCAACCAGCCATCCGGATTGATCAGGTCCCACGACAGTTGGGCCCGGTTCGCAACCACAACCCGAGCCTTGCCTCGTCCCGCCATGTTTCTGATCCATCAAAACTGTCGCTGCCCACACCTCCAGTGAATCACAGTTCGTCGGAAATTGAGACGATTTCTTCACAGGCTCCTGCGCCGGGACGACCTGCAGGTGTCGCGGGTCTAGCGGCCTCAATCCAGCCCGTAAAAATGATGGATCGGCCCATGGCCGCGGCCGACATCGAGGCGATCCGCCGCTGCGATCGCGGCACTGATCCAGGTCTTCGCATGACGAACCGCGGTTTCCAGGTCCTCGCCCTTGGCAAGGCCGGCTGCGATGGCCGACGACAACGAGCATCCGGTGCCGTGGGTATTTTGTGTCGCGATGCGTGGCGCGGCCAGCGCGACGACGCCATTGCCGCCAACCAGATAATCGATGCTCTCGGCGCCCTGCCCGTGCCCACCCTTGATCAGCACCATCCGGCACCCCATCGCCAGCAACCGCTGGCCCTGGCCCTCGATGGCGGCTTGGCTTACGGCAACCGGCTCGTCCAGCAGCGCGGCTGCCTCCGGCAGGTTTGGCGTGATCAGCGAGGCGCGCGGAATGAGCCCGGTTCGCAGCGCCTCAATCGCGCCGCTATCGAGCAGCCGGTCCCCGGAGGATGCCAACATGACCGGATCGAGCACGACATGTTTCGGCGACCACCGCTCCAGTGCCGTTGCGATAGCCGCGATCGTCGCCGTTTGCGCCACCATCCCGATCTTGACGGCATTAACATCGAGATCGCTGAAAACCGCGTCCAGTTGCGCGGTCACGAAATCGGCAGGCACGCGATGGATGCCGGTGACACCACGGGTGTTCTGAGCGGTCAGGGCCGTGATCACGGACGCGCCATAGACGCCGAATGCCGCAAACGTCTTCAGGTCCGCCTGGATGCCGGCGCCGCCCGATGAATCCGAGCCGGCGATGGTGAGCGCGATAGGCGTCGTCATCATTCTGCTCGCAGGAGTTTCAGCGATCCCGGAAAGGTGGATATGCCGTGGTAGCGCGACCTGCTATCAGCAGCAAGTTCGCTTGCCACGGCGCCCGGTTTTTTGCTCTATTGGCCTCGATGCGACGGCTTCGGAGATGACAGCGATGGTTCCTTTTTTCGTGCAGTTCAAATGCAAGCTCGGCCAGTCCTATACCGTCGCCAACGCGCTTGCCGAGGCCGAAATCGCCTCCGAGATCTATTCGACCGCGGGCGATTACGACCTCTTGGTGAAGTTCTACGTCGACAACGACACCGATATCGGCCATTTCGTCAATGAGAAGGTGCAGGTCATTCCCGGCATCCAGGACACCCACACCATCATCACCTTCAAGGCGTTCGGCACCGGCTAGCGCAGGATAAAGATTGGATTGATCCGCTAAGGCAACGGCAGCGCGCTCCCTCTCCCATAGGGCCCCATAGGGAGAGGGTTGGGGTGAGGGGTTACGGTCTCTCGTTTGTCCAAAACCCCCTCACCCGATTTGCTTCGCAAATCGACCTCTCCCCGGCGGGGAGAGGTGAAGTGAGCCACTGGCTGACCGATTCAAAAAAGCCATCCCGCTCTGGCGGCGCGGGAGAAGCGCGCCTCAGCTCCTGCTGCCGAACTGATGGCGCTGCAGATAAATCACGCCTGCGAGAATGGCTCCGATCACCACGGTGTGGATCCAGTCGCCGTGAAGCACCGCGATCTGGGTAACAAAAGCGCCGACATCGACGGCCAATAGGACAATCGCGGCAAAGACCGAGACCGATGGCACCAGGATCGCAATGCCGCCCGCGAGCTCCAGCGCGCCGGTGAAGTAGCGGAACCACTGGCCCAGACCGATGGTGTTGAACTCGTCGACCATCATTGGATTGCCCGACAACTTCATGTAGCTGGCGAACAGAAACAGCGCGGCCATCAGGATCCGGAGAATCCAGAGCACGACGGTTTTGCTGCGGGAGGCGGGTAGCGCTGCCGTGGTCATCGGGTTGTCCTTTGCGGCGTTGATGATTGTCTCGACCGGCAGATCAGCCGAATTGATAAGCGGAAATCTCTTTTCCCAGGATGCGATCGCCGAAGACATGACGTCCGATGTCGTCGCCGGCAGCGCCGATGGCGACGTGCAAGGGCAAGAGATGTTCGGCCTCGGGATGACACTCCACCGCAAACGGCGCGGTCCGCCAGGCTGACAATTTTTCATGGCGCGTCCGCGGATCGGGATCGGTGACGGCCTCCGTCAGCCACGCGTCGAACGCGCTGGATTCCGCATCCCCGCGCCCTGGAACGCGTATGTTCCGCATATTGTGGTAGCTCATGCCGGAGCCGACGATCAGCACGCCTTCGTCGCGGAGCGGCTGCAGAGCCCGACCGATCTGCAAATGCGCTACGGCGTCGAGGTCGTGTCGCAGCGACAATTGCACCAGCGGAATATCGGCATCGGGATAGACCAGCTTCAAGGGAACGAAGACGCCGTGGTCCAGCCCGCGGCTTGTCTCCGTGGCGGAATCGATACCGGCGCGCCCCAGCAAATCCTGGACACGCGCGGCAAGATCGGGGGAGCCCTTGGCCGGATAAGTCAGCCGGTAGGTGTGTTCCGGGAATCCGTAATAGTCATAATAAAGCGAGTGCTCCGGCGCGGCATTGACCGTCGGCACTTCGGTTTCCCAGTGGCCCGAGATGACCAGAATGGCTTTGGGACGCTGTGCCAGCGACGGAGCAATACCGCGCAGATACGCAGCCATCTTGTCCCACAGATCGCGTGGAAGCGGCGGCGGCACGTCCATGAAGAAGCATGGCCCGCCCCCGTGCGGGATAAACAGGGTAGGCAATCGCGAAGGCTTGGTCATCTCGCCGTGGTCCCAAATGATGTTGCCGCTTGGTCTTACCCGCGATGGACCCATAGTAAAACCGATCAAATTATGATATCTTCCATCTTGAATGGAGATAGATCATGCTGGGCACGCTGACCCTCGACCAGCTCCGGGTGCTGACGACGATCGCCGATTCCGGGAGCTTCTCTGCGGCCGGCCGCAAATTGCGGCGGGTGCAGTCGGCGATCAGTCAATCGGTTCGAACCCTGGAGACCGCGCAAGGCGTGGCGCTGTTCGATCGCTCGAGCAAGACGCCGGTGCTGACCGAAGCCGGGCGCGTGCTGGTGGCGCAGGCAAGGCAAGTGCAGCGTCAAGCCGAACTGTTCGAGAGCATCGCCAGCGAGATTGCCGCCGGACTTGAGCCTGAATTGACCCTCGCCATGGACAGCTTTCTGCCGACCGGGCCCGTGATCGACAGCCTGCAAGCCTTGCGCATGACCTATCCAAATCTTCCGGTCACGCTGTACACCGAGGGACTTGGGGCCGCCGAGCGACGGCTGCGCAATCGATCCGCTGCGCTTGCGCTATGCGCCATGTTTCCGACCGCGCAGCAGGAGATGCAGACCTATCCCTTGATGTCGATCGCGCTCATCCCGGTCGCATCCTCCTCGCATCCGCTGGCGACCGAGACACGTCCCGTCACCCGCGATGTTCTTCAGGAGCATGTTCAGCTCATTCTGACCGATCCCTACAATTCGAGCGGCCCCAGTCATGGCGTCGTCAGTTCGCGGATCTGGCGCTTTGTCGACATGGGATCGCGGCTGGACTTCCTGCTCGCCGGCTCGGGCTGGGCGACGATCCCAGCGCATATCGTGAAACCATATCTGGCAAACGGAAAGCTGGTCGAACTCATCATCAAGGATCCCGCAGTCGCGCCAGGCTTGTTACCGATCTTCGCCGCCCATGAACGCAGCCGTCCGCCCAGGCCCGCCGCACGATGGCTGCTTGAGAATCTGCAGAGCCGCTTGTCACCGCCGGCCTCGCAACATCCCGCAACGACCTCCGTGCCGAAGCCACATGCCGGCTTGCGTCCGCGTCGCCGTTCCTGAGGGAAAAAGGAGGTCGCCGGTCGCGGTGGTTCCCAAGGAACATCCAGCTCCTCAACTGGCCGGCTTTACCTGGCGTTTGTCGAGAGACGACAAGGCACCCAGCAACACCGATCGTATCCGATCTGCATCTGCCGACTTCACAATCGACGGATCGAGGTAGAGGTCCAGGCCAGGCATACGTTCGATGACGACGTCACCCTTGTCGGTCGACGTATCGATCATACTGTCGACGGAATAAGGAATTACCTCGCGGCTGATCCCCTTCATCGTGATCGGCGGTAGTGGATGGGAGATCACCACATCGCTCACAAGCGCAAACGTCTCGTAACTAATAACAATGCCACCGGGTTCGGCGATGGATTGCAGGCGCGCGGCGAGGTTGGCTTCAGCGCCGATGATGGTGTAATCCATCCGGTCGGCGCTGCCGAAATTGCCGACGTTGCAGTAACCGGAATTAATTCCGATGCGTGCCTTGAACGGCTGCTCAATTCCTTGAGCCCGCCATTTTGCGTTCAGCTCGACGAGCCGGCGTTGCATACGCCACGCCATGCGCAGGCACGCTTGAGCGTCAGCACGATCGCCCTTGGTTTCCGGATCACCAAAGAAAATCAGCATTGCGTCGCCGATGAATTTGTCGATCGTGCCCCCATGCTCGTGAGCGATCGCGGACATTTCGGTGAAATACTCGTTGAGCAGCTGGGTGATCAGTTCCGGCTGTAGCCGCTCTGTCGTTGCCGTAAAATTCTGAATGTCAGAAAAGAAAATCGTGAGTTTCTTTCGTTCCGTATGGATCGTGACATCTTTCTGGCCGCTAAAAATGCTCTTATAGACTTGGGGCGAAATGTACCGCGATATTTTCATGGACAGCGTCGCCAGGAAGTCGTTAGCGGATTCGAGCTCCCGGTTCATTCCCTTGATGCGCATCGCCTGACGTCGCTGCATGCCCAGAAACGATATTCCGCAGACCGCGGCCAGTATAAAATAGGCAAACAGAAACTTGAAGGAGAACAAATTCGCGGCAATCGGCTGTGTGATAGCGACTTCCTGTATGCCGCGAACATCGCCAACCTTCCAATCCCGTTTCGGACTCTCGGGATGAATGTTGTGACAACTGACACAGGCCGCACCCATGATCACCGGAGCGATGAGACGCACGCTGTCGCTGAACACGGACGCGGAAATATCGACAATTTTCTGGTTGGGATTGTTACGCAGGCTTTCGAGTGAACTCTTCTCAAATTCATCAAGCTGATGCGGCGTGCGGTTCTCGAAGGGGAAGTCGGAAACGAAGCGGTATTTGATATTTTCCTGTTGTGCGCCAATCACTTTTCCAAGTTCCAATGACAGCGTGGCCGGGATCGGAATGGCCCCTGGAATTGCCTCATAATTATGGACGAACTCGGGTCGAGCCTGGACTGGCCAAAACGCGGCTGACCACGTTGGTGGCGTAATATCCTCGAACGCTGGTGATCACGGAATTGAGGTCCGATGCCTGGCGTTGCAGCGCCACTTCCGCGAGATTGGTCAGATCGAGCCATACCGCCAGCGGTAGAGCCAACAATAAAACCGCAATGAACAGACCCGTTATCAGTCCGCGGGATCGGAAATCTTCAGCGCCTGGCTTTTCCATAGGGTTCCCCCGAGTTGAATGGCTCGAAGTCGGTCATCGATTGCGATGGGGAACCCTAGAGCGGCGGCGAATCGAATGAAAGGCCCCGGGAAGGCCATTCCATTCCATGCGGATACTTGGCGAAGCGTTGCTGACGGATTCGGATCAGGGAGTACGCGCCGGATCAGGACTTGTCGCCGCCCCTCGCCGCCTTCTTCGGCCGCGGCGGCCCGTCGACCGGCGGCAGCGACTTCAGATATTCGGCGATTGCCGTGCGATCGTCAGCGCTCAATTGCGAGATATTCCTGATCACGCGCGCCATCGAGCCGCCGACGCTGTCGCCATCCGGCAGTTGGCCGGTTTCGAGGAAATAGGCGATGTCGGTTTCGCTCCATTCGCCAATTCCTTTTTGGGTGATGTTCGGCACCCAGTCCTTGCCTTCCGGATTCGGCCCGCCGGCGAAGCGTTGCGCGGCGATGATGCCGCCGAGGAAATTCCGGGGACTGTGACACTCCGCGCAATGGCCGAGGCCGTTGACGAGATAGGCACCGCGATTCCAGCGCGCCGAGCGCGCGGCGTCCGGCACGAACGGCTTGCCGTCCATGAACAGCGATTTCCAGATTCCGATATTGCGCCTGATATTGAATGGAAACGGCACGTCGTGATCGCGCACCTTGCCGGACACCGGCGCGAGTGTCCTCAGATAGGCAAACAGGTCGCGGATATCTGTAACCCTGGCATGCTGGTAAGACGTAAAGGGAAAGGCCGGAAAGTAATGAAATCCGGCTGGAGATATCCCCTGGGTCACGGCGCGAACGAATTGCGCCTCGGTCCATCGCCCGATGCCATCGACCGGATCAGGCGAAATATTCGGCGCGTAGAATATTCCGAACGGCGACGGTATCGCGAGGCCGCCGCCGAGCCTGGTGCGATCGGGCTGACCGGGAACGGCATGGCAGGAGGAACATCCTCCGGCGTTGAAGGTTGTCAGTCCGTTGGCAAGGTCCGGCGTGTAGGCAGGCGCTGCGATCGCCAACATGATCGGCGGAGCGGTCAGCCACCAATAAATACCGAAAGCGGCGGCGGCAGCCAGAACGGCAGCAAGGAGAATTCGTCGCGGCATTCACTGATCCGTCACTGGCCGCCCCAAGATTAACCTCTAGTATGGCCGCTATCGCGGCCACAGTCGGCCAAGAAATTTGACGCGTTAGAAGTCGTCGCGGGAATAAAACCGATATCTCATTGTTTTGAAACTGGCGCCATCAGACGCCAACAGGGAGAAAACCATGCCGAAGACCAGGACCATGCTCGCCATATTCGCACTCGGCGCGACCGTTGCCTTCGCCGGACCCGCCTTTGCCGACAAGCTGAAGGCAACCCTCAACGGCGCCTCCGAGGTGCCCGCCAACACCAGCACCGGTAAAGGCACCGCCGACATCAACTACGATGCGGCGACCAAGAAGATGAGCTGGAAGCTGACCTATTCCGGGCTTACAGGCCCGGCGACCGCGGCGCATTTCCACGGACCGGCCGAAGCCGGCAAGAATGCCGGCGTCGCTCTTGCGATCCCGAATGCCACTTCAAGCCCCGTCGAAGGCAGCGCCACGCTGACGGACGCCCAGGCTGCCGATCTGACGGCCGGCAAGTACTACATCAACATCCACACCGCGGCCAATCCGGGTGGCGAAATCCGCGGTCAGGTGACGAAGTAAACTCGCCTGGCGCGACGGTCGAACAAAAGGGGCGGACGCGTCATCGCGCCCGCCCTGTTTCTTTCGAGTTCGACGCGCCGTCATTCCGGGGCGCATCCCGGAATGACGAAGATCAGCTGTTCTTCAGACGAAAGGTCTCGTGGCAGCCGCCGCACTGCTTGCCGACCACAGGAAATGCCGCCTTCAGCGAGTCGAGATCCTTGATCCGGGCCTTGGCCTCGGTCACGACCTTGCCGAAGCTCGCGATATGCTCGTCGAAGCCGGCCTTGTCTTCCCATATTTTTGACGAAGCGCTGTAGTCGCCATCGGGCTTGAGACCCTTGGTGCTGGCCGGAAACAGCGTCGGAAGCTTCTTGGCGGTGTCTTCAAACTGGTTCAGCGCGGCGTCGACCGCGGCCTGGTCATAGGGCTTTTCACCCTTGACCATCGCGGCCAGCGCGCCGGCGTTTTTCCCGTTGGCCTTCATCACGGATTGGGCCTGCTTGACCAGATCCTGCTGCGCCATCACCGCGCCGACACCCAGCAATAAGGTCCCTAACACCACAACAGTTCGCATCATCAGCCCGTTCTCCGTGTCGCCAAGCGCTTCCAAACGATGCCACGATCCTGATTGCGCGAGCGGCGGCCATGAACATCCCAACATCCCCGAATTCCAGCACCTGCGATCGCGCTTCAATGCTCCGCGATGGATATCAGAGACTATGCCGACGCTGGTGCTCACGGATCGCGATCCAGACCCGCTCGGCGGTCGCCGGCATATCGATGTGATCGATTTTATATTCGCGCCACAGCCCCTCGATAATCGCATTGACGACTGCCGGACAGGAGCCGATCGCTCCGGCCTCGCCCGCGCCCTTGACGCCCAGCGGATTGGTCTTGCAGGGGACGTTATGGGTCTCGAACACAAATGACGGACCATCGGCCGCGCGCGGCAGCGCATAGTCCATGAAGGTGCCGGTGACGAGCTGGCCGTCCTTCGGGTCGTAGACCGCCTGCTCCATCAATGCCTGGCCGATCCCCTGCATCGCGCCGCCATGCACCTGGCCGGCGAGCAGCAGCGGATTGAGCGTCACGCCGAAATCGTCGACGATGACGTAGTTGACGATTTTGATGATGCCGGTGGCCGGATCGATCTCGACCTCGGCGAGGTGGGTGCCGTTCGGATAGGTGCCGTCGGCGCTGGTGAATGTCGCGCTCGCGTTCAGCTTGGCGGGATCGACGCCGGGCCGCTTGGCCAGATCGGCAAAGCTGACCGAGCGGTCGGTGCCGGCGACCCGCATCGTGCCGTCGCTGATCTCGAGATCGCCGATGCCGGTTTCCAGCGCCTCGGCGGCGATCTCGCGCAAATTCTATGCCGAGCTCGCGCGTGGCGCGCTCGACGCTGACGCCGCCGGTCGGAATGGAAGCCGACCCGCCGGTGCCGAGGCCGGTGGCGATCTGGTCGGTGTCGCCCTGGAAGATGTGGACGCGCTCGGGCGGCAGGCCGAACTGCTCGGCGACGAGCTGCGCATAGGCGGTCTGGTGGCCCTGCCCGCTC
Source organism: uncultured Pseudomonadota bacterium (assembly GCA_963729395.1). Taxonomy (GTDB): domain Bacteria; phylum Pseudomonadota; class Alphaproteobacteria; order Rhizobiales; family Xanthobacteraceae; genus Bradyrhizobium. The sequence goes on from CAVSOS010000024.1 coordinate 203,262, forward strand.
GACTGGGTGCCGATCAGGACCGAAACGTCGCCATTGGGATCGAGCCGCACATTGGCGGTCTCCTCGCCCATCGTGCCGCAGACCTCGACATAGGTCGCAAGCCCGATGCCGCGCACCAGACCCTGCTTCTTCGCGGCCTTGGCGCGCTTGGGAAATTCCTTCCAGTTGGCGATCTCCATCGCCCGCTTCATATGCGCGGTAAAATCGCCGGAATCGTAGACCTTGCCGGTCGCGGTCTTGTAGGGCATCGCGCGCGGCGCGATGAAATTCTTGCGCCGGATCGCATCCGGCGTCATGTCGAGCTTGCGCGCGGCCGCATCGACCAGCCGCTCGACCACATAGGCCGCCTCCGGGCGGCCCGGCGCCGCGATAGGCATCGACCGGCACGGTATTGGTGAACACCGTGCGGACGCGGCAATGGAAGGCCTGGATGTCGTAGAGGCCGGGCAGCATGCCGGCGCCGCCATGCGGGAATGTAGGGCCCGAAGGTCGACAGATACGCGCCCATGTCGCCGATCAGATCGACATCCATGCGCGAGGAACTTGCCGTCCTCGGCGAGCGCCATCCGCGCCGTGGTGGCGTTGTCGCGGCCTTGCGCGTCGCCCATGAAATGATCGGCGCGGTCGGCGGTCCACTTCACCGTCTTGCGCAACTTGCGCGCGGCGACCGCGGCCAGCGCATATTCGCGATAGGGAAACAGCTTGGTGCCGAACCCGCCGCCGACATCCGGGCAGATCACCCGCATCTTTTCGAGCGGGATCTTCAGCACCATGCCGCCAGGATATCGCGCAGCCGATGGCTGCCCTGGCTGCCGATCGTCAGCGTCAGATGATCGCGCCTGGCATCGTATTCGCAGACCACCGCGCGCGTTTCCATGAAATTGGTGACGATGCGCGGATTGACGATCGATATTTCGGCCACCGCATGCGCCTTCGCGAACGCCGCCTCGGTCGCCTTCTTGTCGCCGAGCGGACACGTCGAACAGCACATTGCCGGGATGCTCGGGCCAGACCTGCGGCGCGCCCTTCTTCACCGCGTTGAGCGACGCCGACCACCGCCGGCAGCGGCGTCCAGTTGACCTCGATCGCCTCGATCGCATCGCGCGCCTGATCGACCGTTTCGGCGACGACGAACGCGACGGCGTCGCCGACATGGCGCACCTCGTCCCTGCGCGCAGGATCGGATAGGGCGGGCCGGTGAACGGGTTGACTTCCAGATTGAACAGGCACGGCAGGTCGCCGAGATCCTTGACGTCCTCGGCGGTCAGGATCGCGGCCACGCCGGGCAGGCTGCGGGCGCGGCTGGCATTGATGGTGAATTTCGCGTGGGCATGCGGCGAGCGCAGCACCAGCGCATGCAGCGACGGCCTGCGGCGCGTAATCGTCGGTGTAGCGGCCCTTGCCGCGAATGAGCGCATCGTCTTCCTTGCGCAGGACGCTTTGACCGACGCCGAATTTGATGGGAGCCATCATATCTCCGATTGCATGTCCGAATTTTGCGCCATATTGCAGCGGATCGGGCGGAAGCGCAAACGGCTTTAGCTGCTCGATCGGGGCTTTCGTTCTCGCAAAGCCGGCCCGCGAGCGTTTTGACATGAGCTTAGCTCGGCGATGGCCGATCGCGCACCAGCGAAAATATCCATCCCCTGCCGAACAGCAGCAGGATCGAAAAACCATAGACAAAGGCCCCGACCGCCATCAGCCATACCAGCGATGAGTCTCGTCGCGGAACGCGCTCAATTGGGCGAACTCAATCGCCGCAAATTTGGCGGCAAGCCAAAACGCCGCGGCGAGCACGGCGCCGCAAACGACGAACTTGGCCAGCGATCGCATCAGCGCCTTGTCGAGATCGAGATAGCCGGCCCGTACCGCAAAGCCGAGCACCAGCAAAAGATTGATCCAGGCGCCGACCGCGGTCGCAAACGCGAGGCCGACCTGCGCCAGCGAGCCCATCAGCGCGAACCTTCAGTCGCGACGTTGACGGCGACACCGGTCAGCGACGCCTTCACCGGCGTTGCGGTATCCTTGCGGGCGTAGAAGGTCGCGACCGCGCTGCGGATCAGTCACGAACGGAATCAGTCCGACCGCATAGGCGGCAAGCGTAGCGCCGGCGGCCGCGGCATCGGCCTTGGTGAACGCGCCGCGCGCGAACATCGCCCGCATGATGACATCGGGCACGGTCAGGAACGCGGTGACGAACGGCACCGAAAACAGCAGCGTGAAATCGAACGCGCGCCGCTGCGCCGCCAGCGCGCCGGCGTGATCTTCCGACGTCAGCCGCCGCGACATTTCCGGCAGCAACACCGTGCCGATCGCAATGCCGATCACCCCGATCGGCAACTGATTGAGCCGGTCGGCGTAATACAGCGCCGACAGCGCGCCGGCGGGCAGGAAGGTCGCGATGATGGTGTCGGCGAACAACGCGACCTGCGTGCCCATCGAACCCAGGGTCGCCGGGCCCGAGCGCCCGGAAAAAGGCGCGGACGTCCTCATCGAGCTTGGGCCGGCGCAAACCGCGGCAGGCCGCCATGGCGGGCAAGATCGCCGGCGAGCAGGAAATATTGCAGGAAGCCCGAGATCAGCACGCCCCACGCCGCGGCGTGGCCGGGCGTCGGAAAGAACGCCGCCAGCGCCAGCGTCGCCATCATCGAGATGTTGAGAAAGATCGATGCGGCCGCGGCGCTGGCGAAGCGGTGCATCACGTTGAGCATGCCGCCATACAGCGTCACCAGCGTGATCAGCAGCAGATAGGGAAAGGTGATCCGCGTCAGTTCGATCGCCAGCCGCCGCTGCTCGGGCGTCGTCGGTGAAGCCCGGCGCCAGGAGGCTCATCGCCTGCGGCATGAACAGCCAGGCCACCGCCAGCAGCACGAGCTGCGAGACAAACAGCAGCGTGAAGATGCGGTCGGCGAACAGCCGCGCCGAGGCCTCGCCGCCGTTCGCCGTGGACATGGGCATAGGCCGGCACGAACGCCGCGTTGAAGGCGCCCTCGGCGAAGATCGCGCGAAAATGATTCGGCAGCCGCAACGCCACGAAGAACGCGTCCGCCACCGGCCCGGCGCCGAGGATGGCCGCGAGCATGATGTCGCGCGCAAATCCGGTCAGCCGCGAAAGGAGCGTATAGCCGCCGACGGTGAAAATACGACCGAGCATCCGCCGCTTCTACCGCAAGCGGCCGCGCTTCAAAACGGCGAAATCATGCGCCGAGCGCGCCGCGCACAGCCTTGATGATCCGCTCCTGGGTCGGCTCGTCGAGATAGGCATGCATCGGCAGGCTGATGACATCGTCCGACAGCTGTCTCGCTGACCGGCAAGCCGCCGTCGGCGACCGGGAAATCCCGATAGGCGGTCTGCTGATGCATCGATTTCGGATAATAGATCGCGGTCGGAATGCCCTGCGCTTTCAGCGCCGCGGCGAAGCCGTCGCGGTCGATGCCGCTCGGGCAGCCGGATGGTGTATTGCGCCCAGACCGAGGTGCATCCGCTGGCGAGGCGCGGAACGGTCACGACATTGCCGAGGCCGCGCGCGTAGCGCTCGGCGACCTTGTTGCGCGCCGCGATTTCGTCCTCGAAGATCTTCAGTTTCTCGATCAGGATCGCCGCCTGCATGGTGTCGAGCCGCGCCGGTCAGCCCGAGGCGGACATTGTCGTATTTGTCCGAGCCCTGGCCGTGGACGCGAACGCTGCGCAGCGTCGTCGGCGAGCCCGGCATCGTCGGTGAAAATCGCGCCGCCGTCGCCGAAGCAGCCGAGCGGCTTGGCCGGGAAGAAGCTGGTCGCGGTGAGCAAGGCCGAGCGTGCCGAGGCGGCGGCCCTTGTAGCTTGCGCCGAAGCGCCTGCGCCGCATCGTCCAGCACGAACATGCCCTCGGCTGTCCGCGATCGCGCGCGATCGCGTCATGGTCGGCGCTCTGCCCGAACAGATCGACCGGAATCACCGCTTTCGGCTTGAGGCCGAGCCGCTTGGCGGTGGCGATGCCGCGCTTGCAGCGAAGCCGCGATCGATATTGAAGGTCGCCTCATCGACATCGACGAAGACCGGCGTGGCGCCAGTCAGCGCCACCACCTCGCCGGTCGCGCAGAACGTAAAGGACGGGCAGATCACGGCGTCGCCGCGGGCCGATGCTTCTTCGCCATCAGCACCATCAGCAGCGCGTCGGTGCCGCTCGCGCAGGTCACCACATGTTTCGCGCCGCTGAAGGCGGCAAGCGTCCGCCTCGAGCTCGCGCCACTTCCGGCCCGTTGATGAACTGGCAATGGGTCAGCACGCGCGCCGACCGCATCGTCGATGCGCTTGCCGAGCCGGCGACGTTGCGCGGCGATGTCGATGAACGGGATAGCTTGAGCTGGACGAAGGTGCTGGTTCATGCAGTCCTCTGAATGAAGCAGGAATCGCGAACGGTCAGCCGACGACGCGCCGCGGCCCTTTGCGGGCGGAAGAGCTCGCGGCGGGCTTCGCGGGCGTTTCCAGGCAGCGGATCGCAATTTCGAGGCTGGCCACGCCCTCCTCGCCGGTCACCGCAGGCACGCCGCCGGCGCGGACGGCACGCGAGGAACGCGATCAATTCGGCGCGCAGCGGCTCGTCATGGCCGACCGGCAGATGACGCATCGAATAGCTGCCGTCCGGCTTGAAGCCGAAGCACTCGGTGACCTGCCGGGTGAGAAGGTCGCCCATGACGTATTTGCCGCGGGTAGCGACGGTGACGTTGCGCGCCTTGAACGGGGTCAGCCAGTTGGTGTTGATATGCGCGAGCACGCCGGAGGCGGTGCGGAACTGCAGCAGCGCGATATCCTCGCGTTCGGCAACGGCGCTGGAGAGCTGCGGCTGCACTTCGACGATATCCGACTCCGTGAACCAGCGGATCAGATCGATGTCGTGCACGGCAAGGTCGATGACCACACCGACGTTCGACATTCGCGGCGGAAACGGTCCGACGCGGGTGATCGCGATCGAGAGGATGTCTTCGCCCGAGATCGCCTGCTTGATAGCGGCGACGGCCGGATTGAACCGCTCGACATGCCCCACCATCAGCGTCACGCCGGCGCGGCGCGCGGCGGCGACAATCTCCTGCCCCTCCTCCACCGAGGACGCGATCGGCTTTTCGACCAGCACGTGGATGCCGCGCGCGATGCAGGCGAGCGCGATCTCGTGGTGAAGATGCGTCGGCGCGGCGATGGTCACCGCATCGACGCCTTCCGCAATCAGTTCGTCGAGGGTTGCGAAGGTACGGCATCCCGCCAGTTCGGTGACACGCGCCCGATGCGCCGGCAACGGATCAACGACCCCGACCAGCGCGGTGTCCGGCAAGCCGGCCAGCACACGGGCGTGATTGCTGCCCATGACGCCGGCGCCGATGACGCCGACGCGCAGCGCCCGTTTCGCCTCGGCTTTCGCGCCCGATGCGGACCCTTTGGAACTCATAGTATCAGCCTCATCGTCAGCCCAGTCGTCAGCCTTTGGCGATCTTGCCGCCCGGCCATCCCGGTGGTTCTCCTAGCACGTCGCCACAGATGTGGCGAATGCCGAGAGAAAATCCCGGACACGTTTTGATTCAAAAAATTACACTCATTCGTCACTCGCGAGGGCGTCCGGAAATCGGCTGCCAAAAGGCCCGGTTCGAACCGCCGAATGAACCGCCCGGTCGGTCAGGAGCGCTGGTAATCATCCTCGATGCGGATGATGTCGTCCTCGCCGAGATAGCTGCCGGTCTGGACCTCGATCAGTTCCAGCAGGATCTTGCCCGGATTTTCCAGCCGGTGCACGGCGCCGATCGGGATATAGATCGATTCGTTCTCATGCACGATCTTGACGAGCTCGTTGACCGTCACGCGCGCGGTGCCGCGCACCACGATCCAGTGCTCGGAGCGATGGTGATGCTTCTGCAGCGAGAGCCGCCCGCCCGGCTTCACGATGATGCGCTTGACCTGGTGACGGTTCGCCATTGTCGACCGACTGATACGAACCCCAGGGACGATGCACCTTGAGGTGATCCTCGGTGACCTGCGGCGCGACCGTCTTCAGCTTCGCCACCAGCCGCTTCAATCCGTTGGCATCCTTCTGCCGCGACACCAGCACGGCATCCTGCGTCGCCACCACCACCAGATCGTCGACGCCTTCCAGCGCCACCAGCGCCTTGTCGGTCGAAACGTTGCAGTTGCGGGAATCCTCGAATACGGCAGCACCCTGCGCGGCATTGCCCTGGCCGTCCTTGTCCGACAATTCCCACACCGCATGCCAGGAGCCGACATCGGACCAGCCGCACGCCACCGGCACCACGGCGGCACGCGCGGTCTTTTCCATCACCGCGTAGTCGATCGAAATCGCCTTCGCCGATCCGAATGCGTCCGCGTCGAGCGTGACAAATCCGAGATCGCGCCCGGCCTTGGTCACGGCATCGGTGACGGCCTGCACGCTTGCCGGCATCGACGTTGCGGTATTCGTCGAGCAGAACGGAGGCGCGAAACATGAAGTTGCCGCTGTTCCAGAGATAGCCGGCCTTGATGTATTCGGCGGCCGTTGCCGGATCGGGCTTCTCGACGAATTTCGCAACCGAGCGAACCTCGCCGGAGATGACGTCGCCCGGACTGATATAGCCGTACTCGGTGGCGGCGCGCTCGGGCTGCACACCGAAGGTCACGATGCGTCCCGCATCGGCCGCGACCAGCCCCTGCCGGCAGGCGGCGATAAAGGCATCGGTATCGCGGACGACGTGATCGGCGGCGAGCGCCAGAACGACGGCGTCGTTGTCGCGCATTTCCGCAAATACGGCGCCGGCGGCAATCGCCGGACCGGAATCCCGCCGTATCGGCTCCAGCAGGATATCGGCCTCCAGCCCGATCTCGGCCAGTTGTTCCAGCACCATGAAACGATACGCCGCGTTGGTGATGACGATCGGACGCTCGAACAGCGTCGCATCCGAAACCCTCAATAGCGTATCCTGAAATGTCGAACGCACCCCGAACAAGGGCAGGAATTGTTTCGGACGGATCTCACGCGAGGCCGGCCATAGCCGCGTTCCGGCGCCGCCGCACATGATCAGTGGAACAATTCGTCGGTCCATCGGCGCCCTCAAAGCTTGTAGTAGTCGCGATACCACGCGACAAAATCGCGAATGCCGTCCTCAAGGGAGGTCTGCGGCCTGAAGCCGACATCGCGCATCAGATCGCCGACATCGGCGAAGGTTTCGGCGACATCGCCAGGCTGCATCGGCAGCATATCCTTTACCGCCGCCCGGCCCAACTCCTTCTCCAGAAGCGCCACCAGATACATCAGTTCTTCCGGGTGCTGATTGCCGACATTGTAGATCCGCGCCGGCGCAACCCCGCTGGCCGCCTCGGGAATGTGATCGACCAGCCGCGATATGATGCGGGTCACGTCGCCGACATGGGTGAAGTCGCGGCGCATCTTGCCATGGTTGAAAAGCTTGATCGGCGTGCCCTCGACGATCGCCCTCGCAAACAGGAAAACCGCCATATCGGGTCGTCCCCATGGCCCGTAAATGGTGAAAAACCGCAAACCGGTGACCGGCAGCCGATAAAGATGGCTGTAGCAATAAGCCATCAGTTCGTTGGCCTTTTTCGTCGCCGCATAGAGACTGATCGGACTATCGGTCATGTCTCCGACCGAAAACGGCAACTTTGTGTTGGCGCCATAGACCGACGACGACGACGCATAGACCAGATGGCGGCATTCATTGTGCCGGCATCCTTCCAGAACATTGGCAAAGCCCTCGAGGTTCGTGTCGATGTAAACCTGGGGATGGTCGATCGAATAACGCACGCCGGGCTGGGCTGCGAGGTGAACCACCACCGCGAACCGGTGCCTTGCAAACAAGGCAGCCATGGCCGGACGGTCGGCAAGATCGGTCTGCACGAAACTGAACTGCGAATTCTCGCGCAGGACGTCGAGCCGCGCCCGCTTCAGCGCCGGATCATAATAATCATTAAGATTGTCCAGGCCGACAACATCACGGCCTGCCGCCAGCAACTGGCGGGCGATATGAAAGCCGATGAAGCCCGCCGCCCCGGTGACCAATATTGTCTGATCCGACATCGTGTCCTTTGGGGGCGTCGGTTCGGCCCACCGGCACCGGCCCCGCGCCTCTTTACCCGCCGTATCGAGGGTGTCGCAATACCCAGTTATCCGGCTATTGCCAGATCGGCTTTAAAACCATACCAAGGCGGCGAAGTTCGGCGCGCGGCGCCGGGGTGCGCTGTTTTTTGATATTCTTCTCAAACTTGGCGAGCGCGGGCGAGATGCGCCGGATTTTGCTTTCGACCGATAAAATATCTGGTCTCCGCGGCGCTGCTTTATTTCTGGCGCTCCGCAAGGTCAATTTCTCCGACCTTGCCTCGCGCATCGACGCTGCCAGCCTGGGCTGGATCGGCCTTGCGATCGCCGTGACATTCCTTCAGATCTTCGTCGGCGTCATTGCGATGGCGTGAGTCAGCGCCGAATGCGGCGCGCCGCTCGCGACCCGGCAGGCGATGCGCTTCAACCTGATCGGGACGTTCTTCAACCAGACGCTGCCATCCTCGATCGGCGGCGACGCCGTGCGGCTCTGGCTGGTCGCGCGCGGCGGCGCCGGATGGCGCGCGGCGACCTATTCCATCTTCGTCGACCGCGCCATCGGCCTGATCGCGCTGGCGATCATCATCGTCGCGAGCCTGCCCTGGAGCTACAGCCTGATCGGCGATCCCTACGGCCGGTCGGCGCTGCTGCTGGTCGATTTCGCCGCACTCGGCGAGCGGGGCGGGATTTCTCCTGTTTCGGCATGCTGCCGTGTCCCTGGCTGAAGCGCTGGTGGGGAACGCATCATGCTCACGCCTGCTCGGTGATCGCGAACCGGGTGATTTTCAGCCGGCAGAGCGGACCCACGATCGCGGTGCTGTCGGTGCTTGTTCACGTTCTCGCCGTCGTCATCGCCTGGTGCGTCGTGCAATCGATCGCGGCACCGGTGACTGTTCGGCCAGGTTTTCCAGCTGGTTCCCGCCGGTCATGCTGATCACCATGCTGCCGATCTCGATTGCGGGCTGGGGCGTGCGCGAGGCCAGCATGGGGCTCGCCTTCGGATATGCCGGACTGATGGCCAACGAAGGCATGAACGTCTCGCTGCTGTTTGGCGCGGTATTCTTCATCGTCGGCGCCTTCGGCGGACTGGTGTGGATCTTCAGCGCCGAAAAGGCCGCGCAGGGCGCGGCGCCGATCGAAGTTCCCGAGTAACGGTCTCAAGTAACGTTCCCGAGTAACGGCCACGCGCAGCATGACCCTTTCCGAACCGCTCCTGTCGCTTTTCGCCGTGCTCGCAGCAGCGGTGCTTTCGGCCGGCATGACCTGGGCGATCCGGCCGGTGCTTTTGCGGCATGCGCTGGCAACGCCGAACGCGCGGTCCTCGCATCGCATTCCGACGCCGCAGGGCGCCGGCATTGCCGTGATCGCGGCAACGCTGGCGGTCGCCGGAGCCCTGACGGCCTGCGCCGGCAGCATCCCCGCCGCGGTTTTCGCGGCCGCGCTGTTCATCGCGGTCGTCGGCTTTGCGGACGACCTCAAGTCGATCCCGGTACTGACGCGACTGCTGCTGCAGGCTTTGGCCGTCGGCGCGATCATCTTCACGGCGCCCGGCGATATCCGGATCGTTCCGCCCTGTCCGATCGGGATCGAACGCGGCCTGCTTCTGCTCGCGGGCCTCTGGTTTGTGAATCTGGTCAATTTCATGGACGGACTGGACTGGATGACCGTGGCCGAGATCGTCCCGATCACCGGCGCGATGGTTGTGCTCGGGTTGCTTGGCGAGTTTTCGCTACCGGCAACCCTTGTTGCCGCCGCCCTCTGCGGCGCGATGCTGGGATTTGCGCCGTTCAACCGTCCGGTGGCGACGATTTTTCTCGGCGACGTCGGCAGCCTGCCGATCGGCTTATTGCTCGGCTGGTGCCTGTTGCAACTGGCCTATCATCAGCAATTCGCCGCCGCGCTGCTGCTGCCGATGTATTATCTTTTGGACGCGACCACGACCTTGTTGCGCCGGCTCGTCAACCGCGAGCCGTTCTGGGCGGCCCATCGCTCACATTTCTATCAGCGCGCGACCGACAATGGTTTTACCGTATCGCAGGTGGTCGGCGAAGTGTTCGCGCTCAACATCGGGCTTGCCGCACTGGCGGCCGGATCGATCGTGGCGCCATCCGTCACGATCAAGCTCGCATGTCTTGCGATCGGCGCCATCGCCGCGGCCGCGCTGTTGCGCCGGTTCGCGCGACCGCGCTTTTGAATTTATCGAGCCTCGCGCAACAGCTTTTGCATCAATCCAGCGTAGTTCGCCATCGCGTCCGCAAAATTGTAGCGCTGCGCGATCGTAGCGGCACGTTCGCCCCTTGATGGATCCTCGGACCGGGATGCCAGCCGTATCGTTCGCGCCAGTTCCTCCGGGTTGCCGGGCCCGACCACCCAGCCAAGGCCATGCTCGCTGACGGTCAGCGCCGCCTCGGCATTCGGTTCGGAAAGCAGAAGCACCGGCCGGCCGATCGCAAGCAGATTGTAGAACCGGCTCGGCACCGATATGCCGGCGAGGTCCTTGCGATAGGGAATCAGCCAGATATCGGCCGCCGAAAGGAACTGTTCGAGGTCTTCCTCCGGCACGCGTTCGACCAGCGTCACGTTGGGCAGATTGGCATCGGATTGCAGTTGCTTGAGCCGCTCGAAGCCTATTCCCCAGCCCGACAGCAAAAAATGAATATCCGGATCGTCTCGCAATAATCGCGCGGCATCGAACGCGACATCCGGGTCATGCGTAAAACCAAGATTGCCGGAAAGACCGACCAGGAAACGCGCCGCGTGCAGGCGGCGATAGGGGTTGTCTGACAGAATCGGCCGCACACCCGGCACCAGCGTGGCCCAATTGGGAATAAACCGGATCTTGTCTGATGTTACGCCCTTGTACCGCAGCAGCAGCGCTTCGGTGTCCCGCCCGATGATGATGACGGCATTCAGCGCGCGAAACATCAGCGCGTTGGCGCCGCGGATTGCTTTTGCGAGAATCGACGAAGGCCGCAGCAGGCCGGCCATCACCAGCACGTCGGGATAAAGATCGTGCATGATCAGGGCTGACCGGGCGCGCTTCAATTTGGCAGCGGCGGCGACCGCATAAGGCAACATGAAAGGCGCCGGCACGGTGAGCGCCACGTCGCCACGCCGCAATCTCAATAACAGCGCCACGAACACGCGCAGGGTGAAGAGCGCTTCCGCGGCCGCGCGCCGGATCAGCGCGGCCTTTGCCGGTATCCGGTTTTTGATTTCAACAACCACCGGCCGATCCCGCCCGGTCGCCTCAAGCGAGGCGGAGCCCGGCGTTCCCGAAAGCACCAGAACCGGCGCTTGCGCCGTAAGATGGCCGGCGATCGCCGCCATGATGGCTGCGGTGGTGCTCTGATCCGGCGGATAGTGCTGGCTGACGACCACGATTTTCGCGGTCTTTTGGATTTTTGCGGTCTGATCCATAAATAGCCTTCGACGGCGTCGCGCCGGATTACGCGGCCGTCGAACCGAATTCGGGAACGGCATCCTTCAGCACGGCCTTGATGGTGACTCGATCATCATTCGCGATCGCCTGCTCAAGCGCTGCGATCCACTTTCGCAGCGACTGCATCGGCGGCTCGTTGGGCTTGGCCGCCATGATGCCGGCGACGCCGATCTCGACCGCCGGCTCCTCGCTGGCGAACAGGATTTCGTTCAACCGTTCTCCCGGCCGCATGCCGGTGAAAGACGATCTCGATATCATGGCCGGGCTCCAGGCCGGACAGGCGGATCATCCGCTCCGCAAGTTCGACGATCTTGACCGGATGTCCCATGTTGAGCACGTAGACCGACACATCCGGACGCGCCGGCGCCAAGGCATGGGTCGGCGGCCGTAATCACCAGATCGCAGGCTTCGCGGATCGTCATGAAATACCTGACCATGTCGGGATGGGTGACCGTGACCGGTCCGCCCGCCTCGATCTGCGCCTTGAACTTCGGCACCACCGAACCGTTCGACGCCAGCACATTGCCGAATCGCACGGAGATCAGCCGCATCCGCGGCCTGGCCACCCGACTGCGCGGCCAGATCATGATCGAGCGCCTGGCAATACATCTCGGCAAATCGCTTGGTCAGGCCGAGCATCGAGACCGGCTCGATCGCCTTGTCGGTCGAGATCATCACCATCGCCTCGGCGCCCGCGGCCAGCGCCGCATCGGCGACATTCACCGATCCGAAGATGTTGGTCTTGACGCCTTCGCTCCAGTCGCGCTCCAGAATCGGCACATGCTTGAGCGCTGCGGCATGAAACACGATATCCGGCTTGAATTCCTTCATCAGCCGCAGGATGCGTTCGCGGTCGCGGATATCAGCGATCCGGCCCTCGATGACAGCGCTGGACTGTGCGCTCGGCCAGGCGCTTCCATCACGGCATAGAGCGCCGGCTCCGAATTTTCGATCACCAGCAACCGCGCGGCGCCGAATGTGGCGACGCGTTCGCAAATCTCCGAACCGATCGAACCGCCGCCGCCGGTGACGATCACCGCCTTGTCGCTTCACCAGCGCCTCGAGGCGCGCATAGTCGATATTGACGCTGGGGCGCAGCAACAGGTCCTCGACGGCGACCGTCGTCAGCCGCGGCGTATCTCCGCTCTCCAGCGACGGCAGGCGGCTGACGATCAGTCCAAGCCGGCGCGCCCGCATCAGCACCGCTTCCGGGTGCGCCTCGGGATCGAAGGCCGACGGCGTCATCACCACGCGCGCGATCGGCTTGTCACGTCTTGCAAAATCGCGGATCACGTCCTCGATGTCGTCGATTCCGCCGAGCACCGGAACATTTCGGATCGACTGGCCGCGATCGGCCATCGACGGCGACAATACGCCGACCGGCCACAGCCGCTTGACGGCGCCGCTTTCGATGCCGCGCAGCAGGATCTCGGCATCGGCGGCGCGGCCGATCAGCAGCGTCGGCGACGCGTCCTCGGTGCGGGCATGACGTCGGACGCGCGTATATCTGAAATGGCGGTAGGCAAAGCGCAACGCACTCAGGAAAAACACCTCGAGAAACCAGTACAGAACGATGGTGACCTTGCCGAGGAAGAAGGTGCCATGGACGTTGGGCGCGACAAAAATGTAGTCCAGCACCAGAAGCGCCAGCGCAAGCACCGTGGCCGCGCGCAGGATGTTCAAGGCATCCGGCAACGAGATGAAACGCCATTTCGTGGTGGTCAGATTGCAGGCGTAACAGACCACCACGCTGAAGGCGATGAAATAGGGCAGGATGCGCAGCAGGAGCGGTACGCGATCGAAGAAATATTCGCTGCCCTCGAAGCGCAGATAGAAGCTCGCGAACAACGCCAGCACGGTCGCCAGCGCGTCGTGCGTGGCGATCAATCCGTTGCGCAAGGTCAGATTGGAGAGACGCGTCATTTCACTGATCCACGCGCGCGATCGACCAGCGACGTCGTGCTGAAGCCGGGCAAGACCTCGACCAGCAGCACTTCGCCGCCGGAAGCTTCGACGATCTCGCGGCCGACGACCTGTTCGCGGGTATAGTCCCCGCCCTTCACCAGCACGCTCGGCCCGACCTGCGCGATCAGCCTGATCGGGGTGTCTTCCTCAAACAGCACGACGAGATCGACAGCCTCCAGCGCCGCCAGCACTTCGGCGCGCGCGCGCTCGTTCTGCACCGGCCGGTCCTTGCCCTTCAGCCGCGCCACCGACGCATCGCTGTTGAGGCCGACGATCAGCCGGTCGCAGGCGCCGCGCGCCGCCGTCAGCAACTTGACGTGTCCGGGATGCAGGATGTCGAAACAGCCGTTGGTGAAGCCGACGCGCAGGCCCTGCTTTCGCCAATCCAGAAGCTGCGCGTCGAGCTCGCCGCTCGTCGCCATGATCTTTTCTTCAGCCGCCAGATAGGCATGCGGCAGGATTTTTCGCCGCAATTCCGCCGACGTGACACTGGCGGTGCCCTTCTTGCTGACCGCGACCGCCGCCGCCGCGTTCGCCATCCGTAAGGCAGTCTCCCAATCGGCTCCCGCCGCCAGCACCACCGCGAGCACCGCGGCGACGGTATCGCCCGCGCCCGAGACGTCGCGTACCTTGACCGGATGCGCCGGAACATGAATGGCGTCGCCCCGGCGCGGCACCAGGGTCATGCCGTGCTCGCTTTGCGTCACCAGCACCGCTTCGCAATCGGCAAGCTGCAGGACGTCCTGCGCCGCATCGGTGATGCTTTGTTCGGTTTCGGCGCGGCTGCGGGTGGCTTCGGCGAATTCCTTGCGATTGGGCGTCAGCAGCGTCGCGCCGCGATAAATCGCAAAATTCGGACTCTTGGGATCGACGATCACGCGCTTGCCGAGCTTGCGCGCGGCGTCGATGACATTGCGGATCACCCGCGCCGTCAGCACGCCCTTGGCGTAGTCCGACAACAGGACGATATCGGCGCGCGGCAGCAGCGGCAGGATGGTGTCGAGCAATTTCCGCTCGGTGTCGGCGGAGGCGGGTTTAGCCAGTTCCCAGTCCGCGCGCAGCATATGGGTGGAGAAATGCTCGGACACGAAGCGCACCTTGCGCGTGGTCGGCCGCTCGGAATCGCAAACCAGCATGCTCTCGATCAGGCTTTCCCGCGCCAGCGCCGCTTTCAGTTTCGCACCCGCCTCGTCCTCGCCGATTAACCCTGTGAAGATGCAGCGCGCGCCGAGGCCTGCGATATTGCGCGCCACATTGCCGGCGCCGCCGATATTGGTCTCGGTGCGCTGGACGGCGATCACCGGCGCCGGCGCCTCCGGCGAAATCCGGGACACCTCGCCATAGACGAATTCGTCGAGCATGAGGTCGCCGACGCAAAGCACGGTCTGGCGGGCAATTGCATGCGACAGGGCGTCAAAATCGAACATCGGAACTCGTTACCTGTTGCGCCGTCAGCTCACTTCACCTCTCCCCTTGTGGGAGAGGGGGCTCGCTGCCGTTGCCTTTGCGGATCAATCTAATCTCATCTTGCTCTAGCGGAAACGATCGGCGCGATCGAGGAAGCCCTTGACGTAGGTCTCGACCGCTTCTTCCAGCGCGGTGAAGCCGCCATTGTAGCCCGCACTGCGCAAACGGGCGACATCGCCCTCGGTGAAATACTGGTAGCTGCCGCGAATTGGCTCGGGCATCTCGACATATTCGATATTCGCCGGCCTGCCGAGCGCGGCATAGGCCGAGAGCATCACATCCCTGAAGCTGCGCGCCTTGCCGGTTCCGACATTGAAGATGCCGCTGACCGACGGGGTCGCCAGCAGCCACATCATCACGTCAACCACATCGTCCACATAGATGAAATCGCGGCGCTGGTCGCCATCGGCGATGCCTTCGCGATGGGACTTGAACAACTGCACCGGCCGGCCGGCCTTGATGTCGTCGAACCGCCGCGCGAGCACGCTCATCATCGTGCCCTTGTGATATTCGTTGGGGCCGAACACGTTGAAGAATTTCAGGCCGGCCCATTGCGGCGGCAGCTTTTCGCCACGGCTTGCCCGCGCGGCGACCGCCATGTCGAACAGATGCTTGCTCCATCCATACAGATTCATCGGCCGCAATGCCTTCAATGCCGGCATCGACGAGTCATCGTCAAAGCCCTGCGCGCCATCGCCATAGGTCGATGCCGATGAAGCATAGATGAACGGGGTTGCGTTCGCGGTGCACCAGTCGAGCAGCCGCATCGACAGGCGGAAATTGGTCTCGATCACCAGATCGCCGTCGGTTGCGGTGGTCTCGGAAATCGCGCCGAGATGAATGATGGCCTCTAGCCGGCGGCTGTTCAGCCAGGCGGACAATTGCGCCGGCGGCACGATGTCGGCGAGCTGGCGCTTGGCGAGATTGCGCCATTTGCCGTCATGGCCGAGGATATCGCAAACGGCGACATCGGCGCGCCCGGCGTCATTGAGCGCGGCCACGACGTTCGATCCGATAAAACCGGCGCCACCGGTCACCAGCAACATGATGGTCCCTGCCCTGATTGTGCGACGCCAGCCTTGCCCGAATCCTGTTGCCCAACTCCTGCCCGGCAGGCAACTTGGGCCGTCCGGCGTGGTGAAGCGGATCGCGCCCGGTTCGGCTTGCCTTTACCCGCCGGCGAGGCGCAATTACCCGCAGGATCGAAAAAGTGCCGAGCCAGACATTAAAAATATGAATACTGATTCATCTCATGTTAGAGGGGCGGAGGACCTGGACGATACGAGGCCGATTCTCATTATCCCTTATATGTGGATCGGCGACTTCGTGCGCGGCCATACGGTGGTGCGGGTTCTGAAGCAGCGCTGGCCGAACCGCCCGGTCGACCTGTTGACCACCTCGCTGTGCGCGCCGCTGGTCGATTACATGCCGGGCGTGCGGTCCGGGATCGTCTGGGACCTGCCGCGCAGCCGGCTGGCGGTCCTCAGGCAGTGGGGGCTGGCGCAGCAACTCCGCGCCGCGAATTACGGCACCGCGCTGATCCTGCCCCGGACCTGGAAATCGGCGATTGCCCCGGCGCTGGCCGGCATTCCGGAACGGGTGGGTTTCGTCGGCGAGGCCCGATTCGGACTGATCAACCGATGGCGCTGGGGCGAAAAGGCCCTGCCCCGCTTCATCGACAAGAATGCGGCGCTGGCGCTGCCGGACGGGGCGCCATTGCCGCCGGAATGGCCGGTGCCGCAGCTTCGCGTCCCCGCCGATGAGGCCAGCCGCTGGCGGCAAGCCAACGGGCTCGGCAGCCATCCCGCGGTAGCGCTGGCGCCGGGGTCGGTCGGCGCGTCCAAACGCTGGACCTATTATCCGGAGGCCGCGCGGCTTCTGGCCCAGCAGGGCCTCGACGTCTGGGTGGTCGGCGGCCCCGCCGAAAAGGCGCTGGCGGCGGAGATCGTCGCCGCAGGCGGACCGCGCGTCCGCGACCTCACTGGCAACGATCTGCGCAACGGCATCCTGGCGATGGCAGCGGCCGGCGTCGCGATTTCAAACGATTCCGGCTTGATGCACATCGCGGCTGCGATCGGAACGCCGACCATGGGCATTTTCGGCCCTACCAGCCCCTATCACTGGGCGCCGCTGAACGGCCTTGCGGCGACGGTGCAGACCAAAACGATGCTGCCGTGCCAGCCCTGCCACCGCACCGTCTGCACCATGAACGACCATCGCTGCATGCGGGACATTCCCGCCTCCGACGTGGTCGCCATCGCCGAACGCGTGCTGACCGAGGCCGCGGCCCGCACCGCACCTTGAGATCGCACGCTTGCGCTGCCGCCACGCGGTCATTACCAAAGACAGCAGTTGCAATCCTGACGGTGCGCCGTGAGCCAAGAACCAAGAGATCCGATCGCCGCGCATTTTGAGCAATCGCTCGCAGCGCTGGCGCGAGCGACGCAGGATGCGGCACTGCTCGCCATGGCACGCCGGATCGCCGCCGTCATCATCACGGCGCTGCGCGCCGGCAACAAGCTCCTGATCATCGGCAATGGCGGCAGCGCCGCCGACGCCCAGCATATCGCCGCCGAAATCATCGGCCGTTACAAGCAGGAGCGTCCCGGCTACGCCGCGATTGCGCTCACCACCGACACCTCGGCATTGACGGCGATCGCCAACGATTACGGCTTCGAACAGGTGTTCGCGCGGCAGGTCACGGGCCTTGGCCAGCGCGGCGACGTGTTGCTGGCGCTGACCACCTCGGGGCGTTCGCCGAACATCCTGGCGGCGCTGCGCACCGCGCGGCAAAACGGACTCGTCACCATCGGTTTCACCGGCACCAAAGGCAAAACCCTGGGCGAATATTGCGATCATCTGTTGGTGTCGCCGAGCGACGACACGCCGGTGATCCAGCAAATCCACCTCACCGCGGCGCATGCCATCTGCGACGAGATCGAGCAGGCAATGATGCGCGGGGCTGCGGGGAAATAAGCGGCGTCGAGGACGCTCCGCTCGCAGCCCAACTTGCTGCAAGGGCAGACTAGCGCCGCGTAATCCGACATCTTTCTCTTTGCAGTGACGCGTTACTCTGCGGTTGCGCCTGCAACACCTCATCTCTCGCCGAACTCTCCGCTTGCATGGACGTGGCCCGCTCAATCTTCGGGAATAATACCGGCGCGCACGTCGCGGTGAAATGACGAATGCGGCCAATCGCGCACCCTTGGCACCAAGCTCATGAGTTAAATGCACTGTCACCGCAATCCCCGTAAATTATAATGCTGATCCCGTAGGGATCCCAATCAATTGATCTAACTCAACCGGGAAATAGCCAAATAGTTAAGTGTTTGATCGCCGCCGAACTCACCGTTTCGCCGCTTGGGTGCAGTGGCGTGATGTTGAAA
Organism: uncultured Pseudomonadota bacterium; assembly: GCA_963729395.1. Taxonomy (GTDB): domain Bacteria; phylum Pseudomonadota; class Alphaproteobacteria; order Rhizobiales; family Xanthobacteraceae; genus Bradyrhizobium. The sequence goes on from CAVSOS010000024.1 coordinate 221,593, forward strand.
CGTGTTGCTTCTCGGCGTAACGCTGAGCGCCACCTGCTTGGACCCCCTGCAATGGCCGTCGAAGATCCCGCTTCCCGGACTGTTCTTGAGAAAGACACCCTCGGAATCCGCAATCATCCAGCGCTCGCCGTCGCCGAGGCACCGTCGCCGGCTATCAGAAGGGCAGCCGGTCAATCACCTCATTCTATTCTCATTCAGAGCTGCCAATACAATTGCGCGTTACAATCCAACAACTCCGGTCGTAATACGAGTTTGAATGCGGGTACTGCTAATTGAAGACGACGTCATGATTGGGCATGGGCTGTCGAAAGCCCTCGGCGCAGAAGGCATGTCCGTCGACTGGGTGCGCGACGGCGCTGATGCGTCGGCGGCCTTGGCTGACGGCGGGTATTCCATCGTTCTCCTCGATCTCGGTCTACCAGACGTCGAAGGTTTCGATCTTCTGAAGGCGGCGCGGCGTAACGGGCTGAAGACGCCGGTGCTGGTCATCACGGCGCGCGACGGTCTGGATGACCGGGTATCCGGGCTTGACCTCGGGGCGGACGATTATCTCGTCAAGCCCTTTGAACTGCGGGAACTGCTCGCGAGAATGCGCGCGGTACTGCGGCGGCATCAGGGACGGGCGGTTTCGCGTATCGTATCGGGCCAGACCGAACTCGACACAGAAACGCACGAGCTTTCGTTTGGCGGCATAGTCCAGCTCCTGCCGGCCCGCGAATATGCGTTGATGCACGCCCTGATGGAACGTCCAGGGCGCATTCTTTCGCGTGCTCAGATCGAAGAACGCATTTACGGCTGGGCCGAAGAGGTCGAAAGCAACGCCGTCGACGTGCTGATTTACTCGATCCGCAGAAAATTCGGCAAGGACGTGATCCTCAACGTTCGCGGAGCCGGCTGGATGACGCCAAGGTCGCGACCATGAAGTCGCTTCGCCGCACGGCGCTCATCTGGATGACACTGCTCTTGACCCTTGTCGGAACGATGGCGGCTTTCATCACCTATCGCTTCGAGACAAATGAGGCCTCCGAATTTCTCGATGGCCAGCAGCGCCAGATTGCTCTCAACGCCGGCGAAGGTCTGCGGAAAGATATGGCGCCGCCGGTCGACCAGGACCCCGAGGACGAATTCTCGGTGACGATATGGAACGCGGACGGTCACATCATCCACGCAACGATGCCGGAAGTCCAAATTCCTCGCCAGTCGGAGCAGGGCTTCAGTGATATTTCCGTGGCCGGCCAGGGATGGCGTGTCTACATGGCGACCGATGGCTTTAAGACGATACAGGTCGCGCAGCGCAACGCAGTGCGGGAAGAGCTCGCGCGCAACGCGGCCATTGGGGTCGCAGCACCGCTCCTGATCGTCATTCCACTCTCGTGGATCGTTGTCGGCTGGGCCATGAACCGGGTGCTTGGACGGCTGGACACGCTCGCACGCGAGCTTGCTGAACGCAGCGCCAGCGCGGACAAGCCAATTCCACTTGACGGAATTCCCTCGGAAGTCGTGCCTCTTGTGAGGGGCATGAATCGTCTAATTGCTCGCCTGCGCGCCGCCTTCGAACAGCAAAAGCAATTTCTGGCCGACGCCGCCCATGAGTTGCGTACGCCTTTGGCGGCCATCCAGATCCAAGCCGACGGACTTCGCGTCCGGCGTTGCAGATACCGTAGCCGAACGCAAGACGGCTATCACGGACAGCGTCAGGCGGGCCAGCGGGTTGGTGAACCAGTTACTGTGTCTGGCCCGAACTCGATGAACCCCCGCCCGCCCAGTCGAATGCCGCGGTCGAGATTGAACCGCTCCTTCTGGGCTGCGTAGCGGATTACGTCGCAAGCGCCGGTCGAAAGGATATCGACATCGGCCTCATTGAGCAGGTGCAGGCGACTTTTCGCGGGTCTCCGGCCGAACTTCGCGTCTTGCTGGAAAACTTGATCGACAACGCGGTTCGTTACACGCCGCCGGGTGGAACCGTCGATATCTCTCTACGGCGCGAAGGCGAACGGGCAGTCATCGAGATCGTCGATTCTGGCCCCGGCATCCCGGCGGGGGCGGAAGAACGCATCTTCGATCGCTTCTTTCGTGCCGCGCCCGCCGACGTTGAAGGGACAGGCCTTGGTCTGGCTATCGCTCGGCGGATTGCGGAACGCAACGGTATTTCCGTCACCGTCGCGAACCGTGCCGACGGTCAGCGCGGAGTGCGGGCTCGTGTCGAACTGCCTTGGGCGATTGGGCAGCCAGCCTGATCTTGCGTCTTGACGCGTTTTCCTGACGCTATCCACTTCGCTCGAAAACGCTCCAGCGAATTTGCGATGTTTCCTCGCGGCAAATCGTGCGCGCACTCCTCCCTCATTCGCTCCTAAGTCTGTTGGTCCATATTTCATCTCGAAACCACGATGGAGTCGCATCCCCGCGACACTTCCGGGTTTTAGGGGTTGAAGGGGCATTGGAGAACTCTATGTCTATGAATGTTTTGCGCCGATGTGGCGTAGCTTGCGCTATGAGCGGTTTGGCCCTCACGCTTGCTTGGCCCGCGATGGCTTACACAGGCCAAAAATTGGAGAAGGAAGCAAAAATAAGCATCGCCGAGGCGCGCGCAATCGCTCTCAAGGCGCATGGGGGAAAAATCACCGACGAAGAACTTGAGCGCGAGCAAGGCGGGAGTGGCCTGCGATATTCCTTCGACATCAAGAGCGGCAGCGTGACGCAGGAGGTCGGCGTCGATGCCATGACCGGGCGCGTGCTGGAGAACGCCGAGGAAGGCAAAAATCCGGATTGAACGTTACCTGATTGAAAACAAAGACGAGCGCGATTGGATGCTCCAATCGCGTTCGTCGCTTGAAAGGGATTGTCGCATGAATGATGCGGAAAGCACCGCACTCAGCAAAGTGCCGGAAGTCACGCTGGCATTCTGGGTCATCAAGATTCTCGCGACGACCCTCGGAGAAACCGGCGGCGATGCCGTGACCATGTCTATGCATCTGGGTTACGCGATCGGCACCGTCATATTCTTTGGCGTTTTCGCTCTCGCGGTCGTAGCCCAGATTACCGCAAAATCCTTCTACCCCTCGCTGTACTGGACCACGATCGTCGCGACCACGACGGTCGGAACGACAATGGCGGATTTCGCGGATCGGTCGATGGGGATCGGCTATGCCGGGGGGTCGACGATCCTCTTCCTTGCGCTGATGGCTTCGCTGGCTATCTGGCGCTGGTCCGAGGGCTCGGTCTCCGTCAACATGGTCGCTACGCCCAGGGTCGAGGTATTTTACTGGGTGACGATCCTGTTCTCCCAAACGCTCGGCACGGCGCTCGGCGATTGGATGGCCGATACAAACGGTCTCGGCTACGAGGGCGGCGCGCTAGTCTTTGGCACGGGTTTGGCACTCGTCGCCGCTTCGTATTTCTTCACGAATGCCTCCCGCGTTCTGCTGTTCTGGCTCGCTTTCATCCTTACGCGCCCCCTGGGAGCGACCCTTGGCGATCTTCTCGACAAGCCGCTTGCGGAGGGCGGGCTAGCGATCAGCCGGTTCTATGCTTCGGCGATTCTGGCCATCTTGATCGTCGCCCTGATTGTCCTGCTCCCACAAAAAGCCGGTGCGCATCCAGGCGCACGCGAGCGCAGCGCGTGAGGGACGTATCCCCAAACGCCTGCGCCGCCCTTCGCCGCTGTTAGACCGTAATTTCGGGTAATTTCGGTGACAGGTAATTTCGAATTTCGGTGACAGTGCATTTAATAGACTTGGCGCGCAGCAGCCGTCCAAAGGTCGGTTGATTTTGCCCGGCGGGCAAATCAGTGGTTCGCCTGTCCAGCCCTGCTCGCAAAAATATTTCCATTCCCGTTTGACCCAAATCACTTCTATATCTTTTCCATCCCGGCCTACACAAAGGGGCGTTTCGCGATCGTCACGGACGTAAGGTTGGGATGCGATGGACGCAAGCGGTGCCAAAGACGAGAGCGCTATCTTGCGGACGGCGAAGTCGTGTGGTCCTGACGCCCCGACGCTGGCGTCAAGTTGGTGAAGGCGATGTCGGCCCTAACGGGCGCGACACGCCGATTTCACCGATGACGGTGGCAAACAAGCCCGGTCACCGGGGAGAGCCCGAAGGAAACCGTTAAAACCATCGCGTGCGGGAATGCCGGGTGATCCCGGTGCGACCGTGGTGACTAACGCGTGTGCTTTCTATCACTGCGCACGCGGCCGCGGGTGCATCGGGCACCCGGCATTCCCCACGCCCTCTTTGGGCGAAAGTTTCATGTACAACTCGGGCGTATCGCGCCGCGGGAATGTGGAGGTGTGTTTGGCGAGATCGGTTGGTTGAAAACCGAAACCGTAGAAACCGTAGCCCGGATGAGCGTAGCGATATCCGGGGCTGCGTCGCGTTTATTCCCGGATGTCGCTTCGCTCATCCGGGCTACGAAGTGTTGCCATCCCCGTCATTGCGAGCGCAGCGAAGCAATCCATTCTTTCTTCGCGGCCGCATGGATTGCTTCGCTGCGCTCGCAATGACGGCGGCGTGCAGCCAAAGGCATCGAAATGAAAATCGCGCTACAGCACAGCAAGCCCGTGATAAACTTCCGCGATCCGGCCTGCTTCCGCATCGAGACTGAATTTCTCCAGCACCCGCGCCCGCGCCCGCGTTCCCATCGCCGTGCACGAGGCCGGATCCCGCAGCAGCGGCTCCAGGGCTGCCACCAGCGCATCGACATCGCCGGGCGGCGTCAGCACGCCGGTCACGCCATCCTCGACCACGAGTTCAGCAGCACCCGCGCGCGACGCCACCAGCGCCGCGCCTGCCGACATCGCCTCGATCAGCGTCAGTCCAAACCCTTCATTGCGCGAGGTGAAGGCGTAAATCGTCAGCCGCTGGTACCAGCGCGGCACCTGCTCGATCGGCAGTTCGCCGGTCATCACGATGCGCGATGGCAGACCGGCGGTCTCGATGCGTTTTTTCAGATCGTTGGCGAATGGTGTCTGCTCGGTCGCGATGGCGCCGACGATCACGGCGGTGAAATCCGGATAGCGCGGCAACAGCCGGCACATCGCATCCACGAATACGTCGGTGCCCTTCTGCGCGCGCACCCGGCCGAAGCAGCCGATCGCATAGCGGCCCGGCAGTTTCGCTTCCGCGAAGGCGGCCGCGCGATCGGCCGGCGGCGCGTAGACATCGGTATCGACGCCGTGCGGAATCACGGTGGCTTCGCGCTTGAGAAACGATGCCGATATCTCGTTGGTCGCGATGATCGCATCCATCCGCCGGATCAGCCACCGCGTGATCCAGGTATGGTGCCGCTGTGCCGCCGAGGTGAACACGAGCTTCAACGGCCAGCCGAATGCGCGCAGCAATACGCCGACAATCATCTCGTTGTTGCGCCGCGCATGCCAGATCAGCGCGTTGCGGCGGCGCCACAATTTCAGGAGTTCCGGAAGCCCGATGCGCGCGATGCCGTCGGGTGCATCCGGACCGAGCCAGGCCGCGCGGAACATTTTTGCAAGTTTCGGCGCCACCATCCGGTTGGTCGCGGTGACGCCCGAATAGCGCCTGTGCAAATTCGGCACGATCAACTGCAGGTTTTCAGCGGAAATGTTCTCGATTGCCACATCAGGCTCCGTTTGGCGCATTTCCTATACGCAACATTAAGCATAGTGACCAGTTCACTTGCGCCGAAACCCACTCTTCACCGCAGCCCGGATAGCATCGGGATCGGAAAATCGGAGATGGGTGAGCTCATGACCGTGCTTGTCACCGGCGGCGCCGGCTACATTGGAAGTCACATGGTTCAGGCGCTGGTGGAAGCCGGCGAAAGCGTCGTGGTGATCGACAACCTGTCCACCGGATTTTCGGCATTCCTGCCCGAAGGCGTTCCGCTGTTCATCGGCGACGCGGCGGATGAGAATCTGGTCGAGGGCGTGATCGCCGCCCACGGCGTGGAGAGCGTGATTCATTTTGCCGGCTCGGTGGTGGTGCCGGAATCGATGCGCGATCCGCTCGCCTATTACCGCAACAACACCATGACGACGCGCAGCCTGTTGAACGCCGTGGTGAAATGCGGCGTCAGCCGTTTCATCTTTTCGTCGACCGCGGCGGTGTACGGCAATCCGGATCAGATGCCGGTGCCCGAGAACGCGCCGACGCGGCCACTGTCGCCTTACGGCTCCTCGAAGCTGATGACCGAAATCATGCTGCACGATGTCGCCTCGGCGCACGGCATGAATTACGTCGTGCTGCGCTACTTCAATGTCGCGGGCGCCGATCCCCTGGCGCGCATCGGGCTTGCGACCACGGGTGCGACCCATCTCCTGAAGATCGCGGTCGAGGCCGCCACCGGGCAGCGCGCCAAGATCGAGGTGTTCGGCACCGATTATCCGACGCCGGACGGAAGCTGCATCCGGGATTTCATCCACGTCAGCGATCTGGCCCAGGCGCATCGCGCGGCGCTGTCCTATCTGCGCGATGGCGGGGCTTCGGCGACGCTGAATTGCGGCTATGGCCGCGGCTATTCCGTGCTCGAAACCATTGCGGCGGTGCGGCGCGTCTCCGGGCGCAATTTTGCGGTTCAACATGCCGCGCGCAGGCCCGGCGACATCACGACCATGGTCGCCGACACCAGCCGCATCCGCGGCACGCTGGACTGGACGCCGCAATACGACGATCTCGAGACCATCGCCGCGCACGCGCTGGCGTGGGAAGAGAAATTGTTCCGCGAGCGCCACGGCGACCAGCAACAGGCGGTGTCGGCCTAAAATCTCGTGCGGCGCAAGCCCTGATTTGGCTTGAAAAACCCGTCCATAGCGGGCACTAGAACCCTCGAGAACCTTTGGATTTCTGGTGTCCTTTCGGGCGCGTCGAACGCGCGAGCCCGGTAGCGTGAATTTCGGATCGTGAATTTCGGATTCGGGACACCAGCTAACCCTGACGCGCGGGCGAATGCCTGCCCAGCGCCGTCAATGGAACGCGGATGACCGAACTTCCAAAGAAAATAACCGACGATCCCTATGGCGCGGCGATCCTGATTCGCCGCCTTGTGATGGAGCAGGCTACTGCCTATTGGCGGCGCTATCTCTTGGCCTTCGCGCTGATGGCGGTCTCGGCGGCGACCACCGCCGGATCGGCCTATCTGCTCGGACAGGTCATCAACCAGGCCTATGTCGACAAGAGCGTCCGCGGCATCGTGCTGCTGTCGGGGGTGGCCATCCTGATCTTCATGATCAAGGGTGCTGCGACCTACGGACACTCGGTGATCCTGTCGCAAATCAGCAACGCGATCCTCGCCAATAACCAGCGCCGGCTGTTCGCCAAGCTGATGAACGAAAGTGTCGCGTTCTTCTCGGAGCGGCATTCGTCCGAATTTCTCGCGCGCCTGACCGCCGGCGCGAATTCGGTGACGCAAGTGCTGAGCCTGTTGATCAACGCGGTGGGACGCGATCTCTTGTCGCTGATCGCACTCGTCTTTGTGATGGTGACGCAGGACCCCTATATGGCGATCTTCGGCTTCCTGATTGCGCCGCCGGCCATGATCGTGCTTCGCAAGCTCGTCAAACGGATCAGGGGGCTTGCGCACAATCAGTTCACCGGCACCGCCGATATCATGGAAACCATGCAGGAATCGCTGCAGGGCATTCGCACCGTCAAGGCCTTCACGCTCGAACAGACCATGCGCGACCGCATTGACGCCAGCATCACGGCGGTCGAGCAAAACGCCAACAAGATGGCGCGCGTCTCCAACCGCTCCAGCCCGTTGATGGAAACGCTCGGCGGTTTCGCGATCGCCGGCGCATTGATGTATGGCGGCTATCGCGTCGTCGCCATGGGCGCGACGCCGGGCCAGTTCTTTTCGTTCCTCACCGCATTTCTGCTCGCCTACGAGCCGGCCAAGCGTCTGGCGCGGCTTAACATCGAATTGAACGGCAGCCTGATTGGTGCGCGCAAGCTGCTGGAGATCGTCGATAGCCCCGCCAGCGAACCCGCCGATGATGACAAACCGGCATTGAAGCTGATCGATGCGCGGGTCGAATTGCGCGACGTGACATTCGCCTACCGCCCGAACGAGCCGATTCTCAACCGCATGAGCTTTGTCGCCGAGCCCGGAAAAGTCACCGCGCTGGTCGGCCCCTCCGGCGGCGGCAAATCGACGGTGCTGGCGCTGCTGTTGCGGCTGTATGAAGTGACTGACGGCGATATCCTGATCGACGGACAGGCCATTTCGAAAGTGTCGCGCGCGTCGCTTCGTCACCAGACCGCCTATGTCGGGCAGGACGTCTATCTGTTCCGCGACACCATCGGACAGAACATCGCGTTCGGCAAATCCGGCGCCAGCCAGGCCGAGATCGTGGCCGCGGCCAAGGCCGCCTGCGCGCATGATTTCATCATGGGCTTTCCGCTCGGCTACGATACGCCGGTGGGCGAGCACGGCACCCAATTGTCCGGCGGCCAGCGTCAGCGCATCGCGGTTGCCCGCGCGCTGGTGAAGAACGCGCCGATCATCCTGCTCGACGAAGCGACCGCAGCCCTCGATTCGGAATCCGAAAAGCAGGTGCAGGAAGCGATCGAGCATCTTTGCCAGAACCGCACCACCATCGTCATCGCCCATCGCCTGCATACCATCATGCACGCCGACGCCATCCTGGTGGTCGAGGGCGGCGAGATCGTCGAGCGCGGACGGCATGACGATCTGCTGCACCGCGGCGGCCGTTATGCCTCGTTCTTCCGCCTGCAACATCGCGACGCGGGGCCGCTGACGCTGGCGCCGATCAGCGCAACCGCGTAAGCATTCCGTCGAATTCCGGTCCGCAACCCCCGCTCGAGATCGTCCATGAACGCCACCTCCTTTGTCATTCCCGCCCCGCCGCAGCCTTCGATCGCCGTCGCCGGCGACAGCAAATCATTTCCGGTTCGCCGCATCTGGTGCGTCGGCCGCAATTATCTCGAGCACATCAGGGAAATGGGCAATGACGAGCGGGCGCCGCCGTTTTTCTTCGCCAAGCACGCCGACATGATCGAGCCGGATGGCGCCACCATCCCCTACCCGCCGGTGACCAAGGATTTGCATCACGAAGTCGAGTTGATCGTGGCGATGAAGAGCGGCGGACTAAACATTCCGGCCGGCAAGGCCCACGAGCATATCTACGGCTATGGTGTCGGCATCGACCTCACGCGCCGCGACCTGCAACTGGCGGCGCGCAAGAAGGAGCGGCCCTGGGAAGTCGGCAAATCGTTCGACCATTCCGCACCCTGCGGCGCGCTGCAGCCGGCCTCGAAAATCGGCCACCCGGCCCGGGGGCGGATCTGGCTCTCGGTCAACGGCACCGAACGGCAGAAGGGCGACCTCACCGAACTGATTTGGAGCGTGCCGGAGATCATCGAAAAACTGTCGGAACAGGTGGCGCTCGGCGCCGGCGATATCATCATGACGGGAACCCCGGCCGGGGTCGCCGCAGTCGCGCCCGGCGACAAGATCGAATGCGGGGTCGACGGCATCGGCACCCTGAAGGTGACGATCGGCCAGCCGGCATAGCCGCTGGACTTCACCCTTGCGCCGAAACCCGGGCTCCCGACCCCGTTTCGGGCCTTTTTTGGCCTGATCGGGGACAAATTCGCAGTCCGTTAACCATAAGCACATTAGAAAGGCAGGCCGCCACGACCCTCGCGCTGGAGCCGCCGATGACCCCCGACTGGAATGCCATTCGTCTCGATTCGCTCCAGATCGACGACCAGGTGCGGGCGACCTTGCGCGAGATGCGGCCGTTCTTCGCGAAGGCGATGCCAGGCATTCTGGCGCGGTTCTACGACCTGGTCCGGCAACACGAGCCCGCCTGCGGCATCCTCAAGGACGGCGCGATGCAGGAAGCGGTTCGCATGCAACTGCAGCACTGGGAGCTGATCGCCGCCGGTGATTTCGGCGCCGAGTACCATGCCTCGGCGACACGGTTTTGCGAACTCAACCAGCGCGCCGCGGTGGCCCCGCAATGGTATGTCGGCTGCCGCATGATGTTCATCTTCGATCAGCTGTTGAAGGCCGCCGAGAATGAAATCGTCATTCCCCGCTACGGGCGGGCCGCGCAGGTCGCGCGCGACAAGAAGGCGCTGATGCTGTCCACCATCGCCAGGATCGTCATGCTGGACAATGAAAACTTCGTTGCGATCTATTTCGGCTCCAATCGCCAGATTCGCAAGAATACCATCGCGGAGGCGAGCGAGCGTTTTCGCGTCATCATCACATCCCTTTCGTCGGCTTCCGGCGAACTGGAAGGCACCGCGCGCTCCCTGAGCGACAACGCCGGCAACACCACGCGGCTTGCCACCGTGGTCGCCAATGCCTCCGAGGACGCCTCCAACAACGTGCAGTCGGTGGCCTCCGCGACCGAGGAGCTGGCCGGTTCGGTCCGCGAGATTTCGGCGCAGGTCCAGGAATCCAACCGCATCGCGGCCAGCGCCGTGAAGCAGGCCGATGAAACCGACTCGCGCATCAATGCGCTGTCGCAGGCCGCCAACCGGATCGGCGACGTGATCAAGCTGATCACCTCGGTCGCCGAGCAAACCAATTTGCTGGCGCTGAATGCGACCATCGAAGCGGCCCGTGCGGGTGAAGCCGGCCGGGGCTTCGCCGTGGTCGCCCAAGAGGTCAAGGCGCTGGCGGCGCAGACCGCCAAGGCCACCGACGAAATCGGCATTCAGATCGCGGGCATGCAGACCGCGACGCAAGAGGCCGTCGGCTCGATCAAGATGATCAGCTCCACCATCGGCAAGATCTCCGAGATCACCAGCGCGATTTCCGCAGCGATCGAGGAACAGGGCGCCGCCACCCAGGAAATATCCGGTAATATTCAGCGGACCGCCGCCGGCACCACACAGGTCGCCGGCACCATCGCCGAAGTCAGCCAAGGCGCCAACCAGACCGGCGCGGCATCGAGCCAGTTGCTGTCATCGGCAAAGCAATTGTCGGACTCGACCAACAGCCTGCAGTCGGAGATCGACGGTTTCCTCCGGTCAATCGCCGCTGCCGCCTGAAGCGCTCAGCCCTGCGCCATCGCCTGCAAACCCTTGAAGGTCAGTCGCTTGGGATCCTTTACACCGGCGAGGTAAAGCCTGCGGATGAAGGCGGTCACCTGCTCGCGGTCGCAGTCGGTCAGCGCAACCACGGCGTCGATGGCAATTCTCTGAGCGTCCATGGACTTCCTCATGCTGTCGGCAGCCTCAACTGCCAAAGCGTAGGAGTCGCCGATTAATTCGGCGTTAACCGTCTTGCCATGATGGCCTATTCCGTGAAGCGCGCGAATACGTGAAACAACGCATGGCAACCCGGCAACCGGGCCGTGCGCTCAGGAATACCGCATCACGCCGTCATCGATCTTGCCGAAGCGAAGGCTGACGATGTCAAGGGCGTAGTTCTGATAGAGCCGCCACGGCCGCTTCGATCCCTGCTTCGGCATCTTCGCGACCGAGCGCTGCACATAACCGGACGAGAAATCCAGCGACGGCAATTCAGTGATCGAAGGATCGACATTGTGCGGCATGCACTGCTTGTAGCCGCGCCGGTCCATGTAGTTGATCAGTCGGCAGACATATTCGCAGGTCAGGTCGCATTTCAGCGTCCACGAGGCATTGGTGTAACCGAACGCGGAGGCGAGGTTCGGCACATCCGAATACATCATGCCCTTGTAGTTCAATGTCCGCGCGAAATCGACCGTGCGGCCGTCGACGCTGACCTCGAGGCCGCCGACCACCTGCAAATTCAGGCCGGTCGCGGTGACGATGATGTCGGCCTCGAGCTCGCTGCCGTCCTGCAGCCGGATGCCTTTTTCGGTGAAGGTGTCGATCTGGTTCGTCACCACCGACGCGCGGCCCTGCCGGATCGCCCTGAACAGATCGCCGTCGGGCACCAGGCACAACCGCTGATCCCACGGATTGTAGCGCGGCGTGAAATGGGTGGCGATATCGTAGTCCGGACCGAGCGCCAGCTTGACGCCGCCGAGGACCAATTCCTTCACCCGCGCCGGTTTGCGCCGGCTGAGCTGGAAGAAATACATGCCCCACAGCACGTTGCGCCAGCGGATCACATGATAGGCGAGCTTGCTCGGCAGCCGCGCACGCATTTTGTTGGCGAACGGATCCTGTGCCGGGCGCGAGACCACATAGGTCGGCGAACGCTGCAGCATGGTGACGTGAGCGGCGGTCTTGGCCAGCTCCGGCACCAGCGTCACCGCGGTAGCGCCGGAGCCGATCACCACCACGCGCTTGCCGGCATAGTCGATGTCTTCGGGCCATTTCTGCGGATGCACGATGCGGCCGGCGAAATCCTTGGTGCCCAGAAACTCCGGCGTATAGCCTTCCTCGTATTTGTAATAGCCGCTGCACATGAACAGGAAATTGCAGGTAAAACGCACCAGCTCCACGCCACCCTCGGCCCCCGGCCCGCGTTCGGCCTCCACCGTCCAGCGCGCATCCTGCGATGACCACGACGCCCGCTTGACCCGGTGGTTGAAGCGGATTTTCTGGTCGATGCCGTTATCGGCGGCGGTCTCGCGGACGTAGTTCAGGATGCGCGGCCCGTCCGCAATCGCCTTCGGCTCGGTCCATGGCTTGAACGAATAACCCAGCGTGAACATGTCGCTATCGGAACGGATACCGGGATAACGAAACAGATCCCAGGTGCCGCCGATGGTTTCGCGGCCCTCCAGGATGACATAGCTTTTGCCGGGACAATTGTGCTGCAGGTGATAGCCCGCACCGATGCCCGACAGCCCGGCGCCGACGATCAGCACGTCGACATGCTGGTTGGTCATTTCCATCGTTCGATTAGCGCGCAAGGCGGAAGAAAATCAACCGCCAAACGCCCGCCGCGCTACAATCCCAGGCTTTCACGCAACCGCCGGAGCTGCGGCCGGATATGCTCGCAGCCAAGTTCCCGCTCAAATTTGGTGATCGCTTCAACGTTCGGATCGGCACGCAGGCGAGCCAGCCGCTCGGCGTCGCGCGCGCAGGCGTCCCCGGCCGGGATCGGCTGCGCTTGCGCCTGCTGCGTCGGCGCCGCTTTGGGAGCGCTCTCGACAGGGGGAGCGGGCTGCCGCGGCTCGGCCGCGATGCTTTCAAACAGGCGCTGCACCTGGGCTTTCAGCCGCACGCAGGAAAGCTCGCGTTGAAAGCTGGCAATCTCGTCCCGCGACGGGTCGGAGCGCAGGCGCGCCAGACGCTGTTCGTCGCGGCTGCAGGCGAGTGCCGGATCGGCCGCGGCCTGCGCCGGTTGCGGCGTTGGCGGCGGCGGTTTGGCCGGCTCGACCTTCGCAAGCGCCTGGGCGAAAGGCGGTGCTTGATTACCGGCAGCATTGGAGTGCGGCGCGGCCGGCGGGCTAGCTCGGACCGTCGTGGCCGGTTCCAGTTTGCCCACCGCCGCCGGCGCCACCGGTGCAGGCTCGACCTTTTTCGCAGCCGGCGCCGGTACCAGCGGAATGGTCGCGCCGCCGAGCGAGCCATAGATGAACGGCTCCTGCCGTCCGCCGGTAATGCTGACCACCTCGTCGCGAACCCGGCCCAGCGCGATGCGGATATCGAGCCCGGGCTCGGCGAGATGCCTGATGAGTGCGGTGGCGTACGGGCTGTTGACACCGTCGCCATCATAGGAAACCGAGCCGGCTTTCGCGGCGTAGGCAACCAGCGTATCGGCGCTGACGTCCTCGATCTTGGCAAGCCCGCCCTTCATCGTCGAGCGGATGCCGGCGGAACGCAGCTTTCCGGGGAACGGATTGTCCCGACAGGCATCGAGCAGGATCAGGCGCAGGCGCTTGACGGATTGCAGCGCCCAGATGATGCGGTCGAGCGCCACCGCCTCGTCTTCGACGTCATAGTCGCGGCCGAGCTTGGCATCCACCGGGACCAGATAGTTGGTGCCGTCAATCTCGACGCCGTGGCCGGCATAATAGACCACCGCGATATCGGCGTTCTCGGCCGTGAGCAGGAATTCGCGCACCGCGCGCTTGAAGTCGACCACGCCGAGATCGGTGCGTGAAATGACGACCTCGAAACCGACCGACTTGAACAAGGCGGCGATCGCGGTCGAGTCGTTGATCGTATTGGACAGCGATGAGGCGTTCTTGTAGGCGGAATTTCCGATCACCAGCGCGACGCGCCGATCCGCGGCGATGGTGGCTGTGGTGAACAGCACCCCCGCCGCAAGGCAGAAGCCGCAAACAAGAACGTCTCTCAGTTTCATCTTCTCATCAGTAGTAGTCGTGCCAGTAATGATGGTGATGGTAGTGGTGCCTCGACCGCAGCCGTGGCCGCGGCGGCGGACGGCCGTTCTCCGTCACCGTAACGTTGATCACATCCGAATAAACCGGTGGATCGTGCGGCACATGAGCCAAGTCTCCGAATAACAGGCGCAGCTTGTGCGGGCCGAGTGGCAACGTGATCTTGGCCTCGGTCTGGCCCGCACCAAAATGCAGGTGGTTAAAATCGTTGGGGATAGGCTGGTCGAGCGGCGGCAGTTCGGCGTCGATCAGCAGATGATGGTGTCCGGTGTTCGGTTTGTCGAAGCCGGCCGGCGCGATGCCCATATTGAGCAGACCGAAGCGGATCACCGGGTTCGGCGTAATGTAAGCGCCGTCGGTGGGATAGATGAAATACACCTTGGCGTCCTTCGGCGAAGGATGCCGCTTGCCGGCCGCCGCCTGCGGAGGTGCTGCGGCCTGGTCGACGACTTTCACCTTGATGCGATCCGACACCAGTGGCGGCGAATGAGGAATGTGATTCTTGTCACCGAACACCAGCTGCAACGTATGCTCGCCCGGTGTCAGCGTCAGTTCGGTTTCGGTCTGGCCTGCGCCGAAATGCAGGTGCTGAAAGTCATTTGGTATTTCCCGATCGAGCGCGGGCGTCGGCACGTCGACCATCAGGTGATGATGACCCGAGTTCGGCCGATCCGAGCCTGCCGGCGCGACGCCCATGCCGCGAAGACCGAAATGGATCGTCGACTTGGTCGGCAGCGTGTCGCCGTCCTTTAAACCGATAAAATATACAGCCGCGCCCGGAGGAGACGGCGTCGGACCGCCGGTCTGAGCCAAAGCGGCGTCGCACAATGTCAGCAGGCCGAAAAATGGCACGAAAATCGAGGCAAGTATGAAGGCAAATATTGAGGCAAGCGTTCTGTGGATCATCGCAATTCTCCAGCAGTAGAATAGCGCCCGGCGCGGCCGATCGAACGATATTCGTTTGCCTTGCGATGTAAACCAGAATCCAGGCGCGCCCGACGTGCGCCAGTTCGTCGCGCCGACGCCTCGTCTTGCCGATGGTCGCCAAATGAAGCAAAGTACAGTCCGAGCATGTGACACCGCAGGTCGGAAGGAGATCCGGTTATCTGTTTCGGATACGACAACATGAAATTGGGCCTGTTGTTTGTGATCTCCCTCACAGTGCTGGCTGCGACAGCAAGCACCGGAGCGGAACTCGCCGCGCGGGCTCAGTGTCGGTTCGTCGCCCGACCAGACGTTGCCGGTTCAAAGGGATCTGGTGTTTGCGCAAAGGCAGACCAGCGTCGAGCCCGGCGAGATTTTTCGGGATTGCGACGACTGCCCGGAGCTTGTGGTTGTGCCGCCTGGCGACTTCGTCATGGGGTCCAACGACACGCCGTATGAAAAGCCGGAGCGCACCATCAGCATCCGGCGCCCGTTCGCCATCGGCCGCCGCGAGGTGACGTTCGCGGAATGGGATCAGTGCGCCGATGCCGGCGCCTGCAAGCACCGGCCCGACGATCACGGCTGGGGCCGCGGCGACCGGCCGGTGATCAATGTGAGTTGGGACGATTCCAAACTCTATCTTACCTGGCTGTCGCAGAAGACCGGGCAGAGATACCGATTGCCCAGCGAGGCCGAGTGGGAATATGCGGCGCGCGCGGGAACCAAAACGCCGTTCTGGTGGGGCCGCGACGTCGGCTCGGGCCACGCGCAGTGCGAAACATGCGGCAGCCCGACCAACCAGAAAATCGTCGCCACCGGGTCGTTTCGGCCCAATGGTTTCGGGCTCTACGATACCGCCGGCAACGCCTCCGAATGGGTCGAGGATTGCTGGAATGACAATTATCGCGGCGCACCCAAGGAGGCGGTTGCCTGGTCCACCGGCGACTGCCGCTTGCGCGTCTTGCGCGGCGGCAATTTCACCAGCAAGGCCAGCGACGTCCGCTCCTCGGCGCGCTTCCGGTACGATGAAGACGTCCGCTATTACGCCAACGGTTTTCGGATCGTGCGGGACTTGCCGCAATGATCGCACAGCGCTCGACCGACATGGTCGCGCGAGCGCTGATATCGGCGATCTGAATCGGCGCCGGCGCTGGATCGATACTCAATACCGGTAATGATCCGCCTTGAACGGGCCTTCCGGCTTGACGCCGATATAGTCGGCCTGGTCCGGACGCAGCTTTGTCAGGTTCACGCCGATCTTGGCGAGATGCAGCCGCGCTACCTTTTCGTCGAGCGATTTCGGCAGCACATAGACCTTCTTCTGGTATTTGCCGCCGGTGTTGTTGGCGAACAGCTCGATCTGCGCCAGCGTCTGGTTGGTGAACGACGCCGACATCACAAAGCTCGGATGCCCCATGGCGTTGCCGAGGTTCACCAGACGGCCTTCCGACAGCAGGATGATGCGGTGCTTGTCGGGGAATTCGATCTCGTCGACCTGCGGCTTGACGTTGGTCCATTTCAGGTTGCGAAGCCCTGCGATCTGGATCTCGTTGTCGAAGTGACCGATGTTGCAGACGATGGCGCGATCCTTCATCGCGCGCATGTGCTCGATGGTGATGATGTCCTTGTTGCCGGTTGCCGTCACGAAGATGTCGGCGCGCGGCGCGGCATCTTCCATGGTGACGACTTCATAGCCTTCCATCGCCGCCTGCAGCGCGCAGATCGGATCGACTTCCGACACCAGCACGCGGCAGCCGGCCTGGCGCAATGAAGCGGCCGAGCCCTTGCCGACATCGCCGAAGCCCGCGACCATCGCCACCTTGCCCGACATCATCACGTCGGTGCCGCGGCGGATGCCGTCGACCAGCAATTCGCGGCAACCGTAGAGATTGTCGAACTTCGATTTGGTGACGCTGTCGTTGACGTTGATCGCCGGAAACAACAGCTTGCCTTCCTTCTCCATGGTGTAGAGCCGGTGCACGCCCGTCGTGGTCTCTTCCGAAACGCCCCTGATGTTTTTCGCGATCTCGGCGAACCAGCCCTTGGGCTTTTCCTTCAACAGCTTCTTGATCAGCGCGAAGAACACCTGCTCTTCTTCCGATTCCGGCTTGTCGAGGAATTTCACGTCGCCGTTCTCGGCGCGCAGGCCGTGATGCACCAGCATGGTGGCGTCGCCGCCATCGTCGAGGATCATGTTGGGCGTGCCGCCGCCATGCCAGTCGAACAGTCTGGCGGTGTAGTCCCAGTATTCGGTGAGGCTCTCGCCCTTCACCGCGAACACCGGAATGCCGGCCGCCGCGATCGCGGCCGCGGCGTGGTCCTGCGTCGAATAGATGTTGCAGGAGACCCAGCGGATGTCGGCGCCGAGTGCCGCCAGCGTCTCGATCAGCACCGCGGTCTGGATCGTCATGTGCAGCGAGCCGGCGATGCGCGCGCCCTTCAGAGGTTGTTTGGGGCCATATTCCTCGCGCGTCGCCATCAGCCCCGGCATCTCGGTCTCGGCCAGCGAGATTTCCTTGCGGCCGAATTCGGCGAGCGAGATGTCCTTGACGATGTAGTCGGTGAAGGCGGGCTTCTTGGCGGTGGCGGTCATGTGATCGGTTCCTTTATCCTTGCGGGAACGAACGTCCCAGCGAAGGGGGTCTGCAATTTCACTCGTCATGCCCGGGCTCGTCCCGGGCATCCACGTCTTGGCCGCAACAGAAGAAAGACGTGGATGGCCAGGGAGGCCCACGCAGCCCGGCCATGACGGCTTAAATGTGTCGCGGCTTCATCCGCAAATATTCGATCACACCGCGCGCTTCAGCGCCTCGGCGAGATCGGTTTTCTCCCACGAGAAGCCGCCTTCGTTATCCGGCGTGCGGCCGAAATGGCCATAGGACGAGGTCCGCGCGTAGATCGGCTTGTTGAGATCGAGATGCTTGCGGATGCCGCGCGGCGTCAGGTCCATCGCCTCGGCCACCGCGCTTCTCGAGCTTGTCCTCGGGCACCTTTCCGGTGCCGTGGGTATCGATGTAGATCGACAGCGGCCGCGCCACGCCGATCGCGTAGGCGAGCTGCAGCGTGCAGCGGTCGGCGAGACCGGCAGCGACGATGTTCTTGGCGAGATAGCGCGCGGCATAGGCGGCCGAACGGTCGACCTTGGTCGGGTCCTTGCCGGAGAACGCGCCGCCGCCATGCGGCGCCGCGCCGCCATAGGTGTCGACGATGATCTTGCGGCCGGTGAGACCGGCATCGCCGTCGGGACCGCCGATGAAGAATTTTCCGGTCGGATTGACGTGCCAGATGGTCTTGCCGTTGATCCAGCCTTCGGGCAGCGCCTCGCGCACATAGGGCTCGACGCAATCGCGGACCTGGTCCGAGGTCATGTCCTCGACCAGATGCTGATGCGAAACCACGATCTCGCGCACGCCGACCGGCTTGCCGTTCTCGTACTGCACGGTGACCTGGCTCTTGGAGTCCGGGCCCAGCACCTTCTCCCTGCCGGAGTGGCGGGCTTCCGAGATCAGCCGCAGGATCTTGTGGGCGTAGAAGATCGGCGCCGGCATCAGATCCGGCGTCTCGTTGGTGGCGTAGCCGAACATGATGCCCTGGTCGCCCGCGCCCTCTTCCTTGTTGGTGCCGGGCTGCAGCGCGTCGACGCCCTGCGCGATGTCGGCGGATTGCGGATGCAGCAGGATTTCGATGTCGCAGGTCTTCCAGTGGAAGCCGTCCTGCTCGTAGCCGATGTCCTTGATGGCGTTGCGGACGACGCTTTCGATCTGGTCGTTGGTGACCGATTTCGGACCGCGGGTCTCGCCGGCGATCACCACCTTGTTGGTGGTGGCGAGCGTTTCGCACGCGGCGCGGATCGCCCACGGATCGATACCGGCCTTCGGGCCTTCGCGGAAAAACAGATCGACGATCTCGTCGGAAATCCGGTCGCAGACCTTGTCCGGATGCCCTTCTGAAACCAACTCGCTGGTGAACAGGTAAGACGCGCGCATCAACTATCCCCTTTTCCGCCAGACCTCGGCGGTCTTTTCATGATGTGTCCTGAAATGTCAGTCCCGACGGCGCGAGATGACGTAGGAATTCGTCGTAGAACCAGAGCCCGTTATGCTTGCGCAGAACCTCTCTGGCGGCATCGAGGTAACGGCCGCCTTGTGTCATTTCCGTCAACCGGTCGTCTTCGATCTGGGCGACATACACCGCCGCGTTCCATGCTGCAAAGGCTGTCGAGGTTCCAATCGACCCGGTGACCTCATTTGGCAGGGCTTCCATATCATAGCGGAAGATCGAACGGTTATCGGCATAGGCGTTAAAATTAAGGTCGCGCCCGGCCGATCCGAGCTCGTATTTCACCGCGCGCAATAGCTCATGACGGCTCACCGCGAAAGGATTTTCTCCCGGCCATACCGCCTGGATCATCTCGAGGCCGGGATCCTGCCCGTGGGAGTGAATTCCGATCAAACGGCCCCCTGCCCGCAGCGCCCGTGCCAGTGGCGCAATGATGCGTTTGGCGCGAAAATTGACCGAGGATTTGGCCCGGTAGGGCTGGGAAGCGATAATCAGGTCGAAATTGGCCTCCGAACGCCCGGCGCGGGGGATGATCAAATCGAGCAAAAACCGATGGTCCTCCCGGTACAATACGATCGCGACCGGCCGCTCATAGACCGGCATCCCGGAGCGCGGGCTGACGTTGGCGCGCCAGTTCTGCTCGAGAAAGGGACCCAATTCGGCGATCTGGGCCTCGAATTCGCCCGATGAGGCCCCGCGCAGCGCGACTTCATGCCAGATCATCCCGGCGGCGGCCGCCGGCGAGGCTGGCGTCAGCCAGGGCGCCTCGGCGTAATACATGTTGGTGAGGACAAAAACCGTCGCCGGATGCTCGAACAGCCGGTCCGGC
>CAVSOS010000025.1:0-38948 GCA_963729395.1 uncultured Pseudomonadota bacterium
GCCTGTGAAGAAATCGTCTCAATTTCCGACGAACTGTGATTCACTGGAGGTGTGGGCAGCGACGGTTTTGATGGATCAGAAACATGGCGGGACGAGGCAAGGCTCGGGTTGTGGTTGCGAACCGGGCCCAACTGTCGTGGGACCTGATCAATCCGGATGGCTGGTTGGCACCGGACCATCGTGCGCGATTGGTGGTGGGGTTCGTCGAGACGCTCGATTTGACGGTGCTTTACGACAAGGTCGAAGCGCGTGAGGGGACGGCGGGTCGGCCTGCCGCCGACCCGCGTGTGCTGTTTGCGTTGTGGCTTTTGGCGACGATGGACGGGGTTGGCTCGGCGCGGGAACTGGACCGGTTGACCAGCCAGGATCTGGCCTATCGCTGGGTCGCGTGCGGCGTGCCGGTCAACTACCACGGGCTTGCGGACTTCCGGGTGGCGCATGCCGATGTGCTCGACGCTCTGCTCACCGAAACGCTGGCAGTGTTCATGGCGGAGAGACTGTTTGACGCCGACGAGATCGTTGTCGACGGCACCAAAATCAAAGCTTCTGCGGGCAAGAGTTCGTACAAGCGCGCGCTGCGTCTGGACGAGGCGGAGGCGGCCGCGAAGGCCCGTGTCGTCGCCTTGAAAGCCGAGGTCGATGCGGACCCGGCGGCGAGTTCCAAGCGCACCCAAGCGGCGCGGGCACGAGGCCTGCGCGAGACGCAGGAGCGGATCGAAAAGGCACGTGCCAAACTGGCCGAGATCGAAGCGGAGAAAGCCAAACGCGCCAAGCAGAGCCCGAAAGAGGTAGCCAAGCAAAAAGAGGCACGGGCGTCGCTCACCGATCCGCAGGCGCGGCGCATGCGGTGCGCGGACGGAGCGGTGCGGGCGAGCTACAATGTGCAGATTGCAGCAACGACGGATCATGGCTTCGTCACCGCGATCATGGCGACGGACCGGCGCAACGACAGCGGTCTGGTGCGGCCCATGTTCGAGGCGAGCGAGCAACGGCTCGGGCGGCCGATCAAACGCGTGCTGGCGGACACCGGCTTCGCGCAGATCGATGATATTGCAACCCTCAGCAACCGGCCTGAAACGCCCGTCGGCGTCTACATTCATCCACCCAGGGATCGCACCGACGTCAAGCCAAAGACGCTGCTGGCGCGGCAAAAGCAGCGAGAAAAAGAGCCGCAGACGATCAAGGACTGGCGGCAGCGGATGACCACGAACGAGGCAGAGGCGATCATGAAAAAGAGGGGGCGGATCGAACGGGTCAACGCAAACCTCAAGAACCGGGGCTTCGGCACGCTTCTGGTGCGAGGACTTGCCAAGGTGCAAGCGATCGGGCTGTGGCACGCGCTCGCCCACAACCTCATCATTGCCCTGCGCTTGAGGGCAATGCCTGCTTCCGCAGCGTGAAACCGGATTGCCTCCCCAACATTACCCGCCGCCGCAGGCGCCCGCTTTCAGATAGGTTCACAGGCTCCTTCGCCGGGACGACGGAGGAGTATATTGACCTTCGCCGCCCAATCCGCTTGCCTTGAGCGCACAACGCCAAAACAAACACACCGCCGGGAAGCAACGTCATGTCCTTTGTGCTGGCCATCGATCAGGGCACCACATCCTCGCGCGCCATCGTGTTTCGCGCCGACATCTCGATCGCCGCGACGGCGCAAGCCGAATTCCCGCAGCATTTTCCGGCCTCCGGCTGGGTCGAGCACGAGCCGGAGGACATCTGGACCTCGACCATCGCCACCTGCCGCGAGGCGCTGAAGAAGGCCGGCGTCACGGCGCAAGGACATCGCCGCCATCGGCATCACCAACCAGCGCGAGACCACCGTGGTGTGGGACCGCGCCACCGGCACAGGCCGTGCACCGCGCCATCGTCTGGCAGGACCGCCGCACCGCCGATATCTGCGCGAAGCTCAAGGGCGAAGGCCACGAGCCGGCGATCTCGGCCAAGACCGGCCTGCTCCTCGATCCCTATTTCTCCGGCACCAAGGTCGCCTGGATCCTCGACCACGTGCCCGGCGCGCGCGAGCGCGCCGAGCGCGGCGAGCTGGTGTTCGGCACCGTCGACTGCTATCTGCTGTGGCGGCTGACCGGCGGCAAGGTGCACGCCACCGACGCCACCAACGCCTCGCGCACGCTGCTGTTCAACATCCACACCGGCGCAGTGGGACGACGAGCTGCTGAAGCTCCTGCGCGTGCCGCGCTCGATGCTGCCCGAGGTGAAGGATTCCTCGGCACCATTTCGGCGACAGCGTCGCCCGAACTGTTCGGCGGCGCGATCGCGATCTCGCGGCATCGCCGGCGACCAGCAGGCCGCCACCATCGGCCAGGCCTGCTTCGCGCCCGGCATGATGAAGTCGACCTACGGCACCGGCTGCTTTGCGCTGCTCAACACCGGCGCCACGCCGGTCGCCTCGAAAAACAAGCTGCTGACCACCATCGCCTATCAGCTCGGAGGGCAAGCGCACCTACGCGCTGGAAGGCTCGATCTTCGTCGCCGGCGCCGCGGTGCAGTGGCTGCGCGACGGGCTCGGCATCATCAAGCAGGCCGCCGAGACCGGCCCGCTCGCCGACCAGTCCGATTCCACCCAAAGCGTCTATCTGGTGCCGGCCTTCGTCGGCCTGGGCGCGCCCTACTGGAATCCGCGCGTGCGCGGCGCGCTGTTCGGGCTGACCCGCAACACCGGCCCCGCCGAGCTGGCGCATGCCGCGCTGGAAAGCGTCTGCTACCAGACGTTCGATCTGTGGGCGGCGATGCGCGCCGACTGGCCGGACGCCAGGGCCGCCAACGTCGTGCTGCGCGTCGACGGCGGCATGACCGCCTCGGACTGGACCATGCAGCGCCTCGCCGACATGCTGGACGCGCCGGTCGATCGCCCGATGATCCAGGAAACCACAGCACTGGGCGCGGCCTATCTCGCCGGCCTGTCGGCCGGCGTCTATCCCGAGCCCGCAAAATTCGCCGACAACTGGCGGCTCGAACACCGCTTCAAGCCCAACATGAGCCAGGCCACGCGCGAGCGAAAACTGCAAGGGCTGGGCGCGCGCGGTGAAGGGATTGTTGGCGAGCGATGAGGCGGAGGGGTAGAATTTTCAACCGTCATCATCGGGCCATCCTTCGGACGGTTAGGCCCGGCCATGACGAATTGAGAGACAGACGATGATCCTGATCGGCCAATACAATTCTCCCTTCGTCCGCCGCGTCGCGATTGCGCTGCGGTTTTACGGGCTCGCCTTCGAGCATCGGCCATGGTCGACCTTCGCCGACGCCGACAAGATCGCGCCGTTCAATCCGCTGCGCCGGGTGCCGACGCTGGTGCTCGATGGCGGCGAGGCGCTGATCGAGAGCACGGCGATCCTGGATTATCTTGACGAACTGGTCGGGCCGGACAAAGCGATGATCGCACCGCAGCGGACCGCAGCGCCGCCATGCGCTGAAAATCTGCGCGCTGGCGACCGGACTTGGCGACAAGGCGGTCAGTCTCGTTTACGAGCGCGTGCTGCGAAAGGATCGTCCAGAGATCTGGGTCGAACGCTGCGAGGCCCAGATTGGCGGCGTGCTGGATGTGCTGGAGACGGCGCGCGCGCCGTCGCTACGCCGTTCTGGTTCGGCGAGCGCATCGGCCATGCCGACATCGCGGTCGCTTGCGTGTTGCGATTCACCGGCGAGGCGCATCCCCGATTGTTCGACGACGCGCGTTATCCGGCGCTGGCGGCTCATGCCGCGCGCTGCGAAGCGATGCCGGCGTTCATGGAAATCGTGCAGCCGTTGAAGCCGCCAAGCGGAGATTAGGTGAGGCGATGCGGCTTAACTCGCACCCACTGCGCCCGTCGGGCAAATCGCTGGTCCGTCTGTCCAGCCCTCTTCGCAAAAATAATCCGGTTCTCTTTTTACCCAAATCACTTCCATTGTCGCGTCATCCCGTCCCGAAAGGGGCGTATCATGATCGTCACGGACGTTGGTGCGGGATGCGGTGGACGCGGAGGCGCGTTGACGAACGGCGCCGAACTGCGGACGGCGAAGTCGTGTGGTCCTGATGCCCCGACGCTGGCATCAAGCTTCGCAGAAGTACTCGCGAGGCGACGGTGGCAAGAAAGCCCGGTCACCGGGGAGAGCGCGAAGAAGCCGTTAAAACCATTGCGCGGGGAATGCCGGACGTTTCCGGCGTGACCGTGGTGACTAACGCGTGTGCTTTTCTCCACTGCACACGCGGCTGCGGACGCACCGGGCGTCCGGCATTCCCTGCGCCCTCTGTTTCGAGGGCACGTTGACGCAAAGCTCGGGCGCATCGTGTCGCGAGAATGCGGGGGTGTGTCGATTTGGCTGTTTGAAAATTGAATCGGGAAATCAACAACCGTCATGGCCGGGCTTGTCCCGGCCATCCACGTCTTCACTGCGTGACGGTTTCGAAGAGATCGTTCCAATCCGGATTCGTGGCGACAATCATGCGTACCTTCCATGCACGCGACCAGTGCTTGATATTGTGCTCGCGCTGAATGGCATCCCGGATGTCGTCAAACCGCTCGAAATAGATGAGCCTGTTCAATCCGTATCGTTTGGTAAAGCCTTCGACGAAACCCGACCGATGTTCGAACACGCGGCGGACCAGATCATTAGTCACCCCGACATAAAGAATGCCGTTTGGTCGATTGGTCAGAATGTAAATGTATCCGCCGCTTGCCATGTTGAAATACTGCAAGACGTGGATGGCCGGGACAAGCCCGGCCATGACGATGAAGATGCGCTCGTTATAGGGGCGGGCCTGGGCTCTACCCCGCCCGCGCCGCCTTCTTGCGCCAGGCCAGATGCACCGCGCAGTTGCAGCCGGGCGGATGCGAGGCCATTTCCTTCGAGGCGACATCGTTGGCGGGCGCGGCCGAAGTCGGCGCCAAGCGTCGGCATCGCCTCCTTGACGCGGCGGTCCTGCGCCGACTGGTCCTGCGCCGGGATGTAGTTCAGCACCGGCGCCAGCCAGCGCTCGGCTTCGGCGACGCTCCAGCCCTTGCGCGCGGCGTAGTCCTCGACCTGGTCGCGCTCGATCTTGCCGACGCCGAAATAGAAACTTTCCGGCGTGGCTGAAATAAAGCCCGGACACCGAGGAGCCCGGCCACATCGCAAAGCTCTCGGTCAGCTTCACGCCGGCGGTTTTCTCGGCATCGAGCAGCGCAAACAGCGTGGCCTTCTCGGTGTGATCGGGCTGCGCGGGATAGCCGGGCGCGGGACGGATGCCCTGCATATTTTTCCAGGATCAGATCGTCGGGCGACAGCGTCTCGTCCGGCGCATAGCCCCAGAATTCCCGGCGCACGCGCGCGTGCATCCGCTCGGCGAAGGCTTCCGCCAGGCGATCGGCCAGCGCCTTGCACAGGATCGAGGAGTAATCGTCATTGGCGTTCTTGAAGCGGTCGGCGACGATGTCCTCGCCGATCCCGGCGGTGACCACGAAGGCGCCGATATAGTCCGGCACGCCGGACGAAACAGGCGCGATGAAATCGGACAGCGCGGCGTTGAAGCGGCCTTCGCGCTTTTCGAGCTGCTGGCGCAGCGTGTGGAAGGTCGCGATCTTGCTTGTTGCGCGTCTCGTCGGCATAGACCACGATGTCGTCGCCTTCGGCATTGGCCGGCCAGAAGCCGATCGTGGCCTGCGCCTTGAACCATTTCTCCTTGACGATGCGGTCGAGCATCTTGCGCGCGTCGTCATAGAGCGAGCGCGCGACCTCGCCGACCTTCGGGTCGTCGAGGATGGCGGGAAAACGCCCGGTCAGCTCCCAGGTCTGGAAGAACGGCGTCCAGTCGATGTAGTCGGCGAGCTCGGCGAGGTCGTAATCGCCGAAACTGCTTGATGCCGAGGAACGCCGGCTTCTTCGGCGGCGTCTTGGCGAAATCGATCGTCGACCGCGTTGGCGCGGGCATCCGCCAGCTTCAGCCGCTTCTTGTCGGCCTGGGCGCGGAAATGCGCCGCGGAGATCTTGGCGTATTCGGCGCGCACCTCGGCGGCATAGGCCTCGCGCCGCTCCGGCGACAGCAGCGCGGAGGCGACGCCGACGGCGCGGCTGGCGTCATTGACATGCACCACCGGGCCGCGGCGGTAGTTCGGGTCGATCTTCACGGCGGTGTGGACACGGCTGGTGGTGGCGCCGCCGATCAGCAGCGGCACGTCCAGGCCCTGGCGCTCCATCTCGCCGGCGAGGAAGCTCATCTCGTCGAGCGACGGCGTGATCAGGCCGGACAGGCCGATGATGTCGGCGCCTTCGCGCTTGGCGGTCTCGATGATCTTCGCCGCCGGCACCATGACGCCGAGGTCGATCACCTCGAAATTGTTACACTGCAGCACGATGCCGACGATGTTCTTGCCGATGTCGTGGACGTCGCCCTTGACGGTGGCGAGCACGATCTTGCCGGCGGAGTTGCGGCCGTCGCCGACGATGCCGTTGGCGAGGTTGCGCGCCTTCTCCTCTTCCATGAACGGCATCAGATAGGCGACCGCCTGCTTCATCACGCGGGCGGATTTCACCACCTGCGGCAGGAACATCTTGCCGTCGCCGAAGAGGTCGCCGACGACGTTCATGCCGGCCATCAGCGGGCCTTCGATGACATCGAGCGGGCGCGTCGGCGAGCTTGCGCGCGTCCTCGGTGTCGGCCTCGATGAATTCGGTGATGCCGTGCACCAGCGCGTGGGACAGCCGCTTGTCGACCGGCCATTCGCGCCAGGCCGAGATCCTGTTCCTTGGTCTGCTTCTCCTTGCCGCGGAATTTCTCGGCGAGCGCCAGCAGCCGCTCGGAGGCGCCGGGGTCGCGGTTGAGGATGACGTCCTCGCAAGTCTGGCGCAGTTCGGGATCGATGTCGTCATAGACGATCATCTGCCCGGCATTGACGATGCCCATGTCCATGCCGGCCTTGATGGCGTGATACAGGAACACCGAATGCATGGCCTCGCGCACCGGCTCGTTGCCGCGGAACGAGAACGACAGGTTGGAGACGCCGCCGGAAATATGCGCGTGCGGCAGGTTCTGCCGGATCCAGCGCGTCGCCTCGATGAAATCGACGCCGTAATTGTTGTGCTCCTCGAGCCCGGTCGCGATCGCGAAGATATTCGGATCGAAGATGATGTCCTCCGGCGGGAAGTCGAGCTGCTCGACCAGGATGTCGTAGGCGCGCTTGCAGATCTCGGTCTTGCGCGCGAAGGTGTCGGCCTGGCCGGCCTCGTCGAACGCCATCACCACCACGGCCGCGCCGTGGCGCCGCGCGATTGTGGCCTCGTGGATGAACTTCGCCTCGCCTTCCTTCATCGAGATCGAATTCACCACCGGCTTGCCCTGAACGCATTTCAGGCCGGCCTCGATCACGTCGAATTTCGAGGAATCGACCATCACGGGCACGCGGGCGATGTCGGGCTCGGCGGCGACGAGGTTGAGGAAGGTCACCATCGCCGCTTCGGAATCCAGCAGGCCCTCGTCCATGTTGACGTCGATGATCTGGGCGCCGTTCTCGACCTGGTCGCGCGCCACCTGAAGCGCCGCGGTGTAATCGCCGGCGGTGATCAGCTTGCGGAATTTCGCCGAGCCCGTGACGTTGGTGCGCTCGCCGACATTGACAAAGGGGATCGCCGGCGTCAGCTCGAACGGCTCCAGGCCCGAGAGCCGCAGCCGCGGCTCGATCACGGGGATCGCGCGCGGCTTGTGCGGCGCGACGGCGGCGGCAATCGCCGCGATATGGTCGGGCGTGGTGCCGCAGCAGCCGCCGACGATGTTGACGAGGCCGGCTGCGGCGAACTCGCCGATCAGCCGCGGCCATGTATTCCGGGCTCTCGTCATACTGGCCGAATTCGTTGGGCAGGCCGGCGTTCGGATAGGCGCAGACCAGTGTGTCGGCGA
Source organism: uncultured Pseudomonadota bacterium (assembly GCA_963729395.1). GTDB lineage: Bacteria > Pseudomonadota > Alphaproteobacteria > Rhizobiales > Xanthobacteraceae > Bradyrhizobium. Next base: position 7,868 of record CAVSOS010000025.1, read on the forward strand.
CGCGGCCGATGTCGGCGATGTGGGCGCGCAGATCCTCGGCGCCGAGCGCGCAGTTGAAGCCGATGGTGATCGGCCTGGCGTGGCGCACCGAATTCCAGAACGCCTCGGGCAATTGCCCCGACAGCAGGCGGCCGGATTTGTCGGTGATGGTGCCGGAGATCATCACCGGCACGTCGATGCCGCGTGCTTCCGCGATTTCGGCGATCGCGTAGAGCGCCGCCTTGGCGTTGAGCGTGTCGAAGATGGTCTCGACCAGCAAGCAGATCAGCGCCGCCGTCGAGCAGGCCGTTGATCTGCTCGCCATAGGCGGCGCGCAGATCGTCGAAGGTGACGGCGCGGTAGCCGGGATTGGACACGTCGGGCGAGATCGAGGCGGTGCGGTTGGTCGGGCCGATCGCGCCGGCGACGAAGCGCGGCTTGCCGTCCTCGGCGGCTGACGCGTTCGGCGGCGTTGCGCGCGAGCTTGGCGCCTTCGCAGATTGAGCTCGTAGGCGAGGTCCGACATGTCGTAATCGGCCTGCGCGATCGAGGTCGAGGAAAAGGTGTTGGTGGCGACGATGTCGGCGCCGGCGCGCAAATAGTCGGCGTGGATGTCCTCGATCGCCTTCGGCTGGGTCAGGATCAACAGGTCGTTGTTGCCGCGGACGTCGCGGTGGAAATCCGCGAAGCGCTGCGCCGCGAAACGCCGCCTCGTCATATTCGAGGCCCTGGATCATGGTGCCCATGGCGCCGTCGAGCACCAGGATGCGTTCGCGGGCGGCCGCGAGCAAGGCGGTTCGCTTGGGGGAGACGGGCACGGTCATCGGATCAAGCGGCTTTCTGTGCGCCCTGCGGGGCGGATGCCCAGCAAATGGCAGATCGCGAACACGAGGTCCGCGCGGTTCATGGTGTAGAAGTGAAAGGTGTCGACGCCGTGCTTGGCGAGCTTCTGGACCTGGCCCGCGGCGACCGTCGCCGCCACCAGCTTGCGGGTCTCGGCGTCGTCGTCGAGGCCTTCGAATTTTTGCGGCGAGCCAGTCCGGCACGCTGGTGCCGGCGCGGGTCACGAAGGCTCTCGCCTGCTTGAAATTGTGCATCGGCATGATGCCGGGCACGATCGGAATGAAGATGCCGCGGGCGCGAACCCGGTCGAGATAGCGGAAGTAGAGGTCGTTATCGAAGAACACCTGGGTGATGGCGCGGGTCGCGCCGGCATCGACCTTGGCCTTGAGCACGTCGATATCGGCATCGAAGTCCGGGCTTTCCGGGTGCTTCTCCGGATAGGCCGAAACCGAGACCTCGATATCGCGGATACCGCCGTCTTGATGCCGGCCACGAGCTCGGCCGAGGTCTGGTAGCCATCGGGATGGGTGGAGTAGGGCGTGCCGATGCCGCCGGGCGGATCGCCGCGCAGCGCCACGATGTGGCGGACGCCGACGTCGTGATAGCGGCGACGATCTCGTCGATCTCGCCGCGCGCGGCGCCGACGCAGGTCAGATGCGCGGCCGGCAGCAGATCGGTCTCGGCCAGGATGCGGGCGATGGTGGAATGGGTGCGCTCGCGGGTCGATCCGCCGGCGCCATAGGTCACCGAGACGAAACTCGGGGCGAGCGGCGCCAGCCGCTTGATGGTGTCCCACAGGCTCTTCTCCATCTCCTCGGTCTTCGGCGGGAAGAACTCGAAGGAGATCGCCGGGTGTTTCAGCGCGCGCTGGCCGTCCGATACGGGGGGCGTAACCTCGGTCATGGCACTCACAAACTCCACGAGCGGCTGGACGGCATCAGGGTCTGGCTGCTGGACGGCTAAAATAGGCGAAACGGGCTCGGCTCAAACAGCCCATCGTATGATGGGAAATTGCCCAATTTTTGCAGATAGATCGATATTTCAAGTCCGATATTTCGAATAGTGGGTGGGCGGAGCGCGGAGATATTCGCGACGGCTAATGACAAAATGGCTACACTATATGAGATATTGTGCAGAAGAGGTCTCAATTCGCATCAACCGATAGCTGGACTGCGATTGTGGGCAGGGGATAATATCGTCTTAATACAGACATATTGTCCCACTCGGCTGCTCCGGATCCCGATCGGCTCGTCCGGTCGGCGCGCGCCTGATCTGCACGGCGGAGGCCTTTGTGGCCGCGACCCTGCGCGCACTAGGTTAGGCTCATGATCCCGCTTTCCGTCCTCGACCTCTCCGTCGTCACCACCGGCACCAAACCTGCCGCGGCGCTGCGCAACAGCATCGATCTGGCGCGCCATGCCGATGCGCTGGGCTATGTCCGCTACTGGCTGGCCGAACATCATAACCTGGCCTCGGTCGCGAGCCCGGCGCCCGACCTGATGATCGGGCAGATCGCCGCGGTGACGAAGAACATCCGGGTCGGCTCCGGCGGCGTGATGCTGCCGAACCATGCGCCGCTGGTGGTGGCCGAGCGCTTCAAGATGCTGGAGGCGCTGTTTCCCGGCCGGATCGATCTCGGGCTCGGCCGCGCGCCCGGGCACCGATGGCGCCACCGCGCATGCGCTGCGCAGCCGGCTCGATCGCCGCGAGGGCGACGATTTCCTCGAGCGGCTGCACGAACTGACCTTGTGGGAGACCCGCGATTTCCCGCCCGGCCATCCCTACAACAATGTGGTGGCGATGCCGGACGATACGCCGCTGCCGCCGATCTGGCTGCTCGGCTCCAGCGATTACAGCTCGGAACTCGCCGCCCAGGTCGGCATGGGGTTCGCGTTCGCGCATCATTTTGCGCTCTATGACGCGGTCGACGGCGATGACGAATTACCGCGCGCATTTCAAGCCGTCGGGCTGGCGCGCAACCCCGCACGGCATTCTCGCGGTCGCCGTGGTCGCGGCCGAAACCGATGCGGAGGCCGAGCGGCTCGCCTCGTCGATGGACCTCAACCGCCTGCGCCGGGATCGCGGGCAATATCTGCCGTTGCCGAGCGTCGAGGAGGCGCTGGCCTATCCCTATACCGAGAGCGAGCGCGCCTCGATCGCGCGCAACCGCTCGCGGCTGTTCGTCGGCAGTCCCGCGACCGTCATGGCAGAAGCTGCAGCCGATGATCGCGGCAAGCCAGGCCGACGAGCTGATGGTCATCACCGCGGTCTATGACCACGATGCGCGCAAGAAATCCTACAGCCTGCTGGCGGAGGCGTTCGGGCTCGGCAAGAAGGCGGCGGCGTAGGAGCCGCCTTCGTCATCCGACGAGCAGCCACTGCAGCTTACCCGATTGCCGCGCCCGCCGCGATTTGCGAAAAGGCCGCCGTCGCGGCGCCGGTGCCGCCCGTTCCAACAAGGTCAAGTCCCATGCCCGCCTATCGCTCGCGCACCTCCACCCATGGCCGCAACATGGCGGGCGCCCGCGGCCTGTGGCGCGCGACCGGCATGAAGGACGGCGATTTCGGCAAGCCGATCATCGCCATCGCCAACAGCTTCACGCAATTCGTGCCGGGCCACGTCCATCTGAAGGATCTCGGCCAGCTCGTCGCGCGCGAGGTCGAGAAGGCGGGCGGCGTCGCCAAGGAATTCAACACCATCGCGGTCGATGACGGCATCGCGATGGGCCATGACGGCATGCTGTATTCGCTGCCGAGCCGCGAGATCATCGCGGACAGCGTCGAATACATGGTCAACGCCCATTGCGCCGACGCGCTGATCTGCATCTCCAACTGCGACAAGATCACGCCGGGCATGCTGATGGCGGCGCTGCGCCTCAACATCCCCGCGGTGTTTGTCTCCGGCGGCCCGATGGAGGCCGGCAAGGTCACCGTCGCCGGCAAGATCAAGAAGGTCGACCTGATCGACGCGATGGTGGCGGCCGCCGATCCCGACGTGTCCGACGCCGACGTCGCGGCGATCGAGCGCTCGGCCTGCCCGACCTGCGGCTCCTGCTCCGGCATGTTCACCGCCAATTCGATGAACTGCCTGACCGAGGCGCTTGGGTCTCGCGCTGCCCGGCAACGGCACGATCGTCGCAACCCACGCCGACCGCAAGCGGCTGTTCGTCGAGGCCGGCCATCTCGTCGTCGATCTCGCGCGCCGCTATTACGAGCAGGACGACGAAAGCGTGCTGCCGCGCAGCATCGCCAATTTCGGCGCCTTCGAAAACGCGATGACGCTCGATATCTCGATGGGCGGCTCGACCAACACCGTGCTGCATCTGCTCGCCGCCGCCTACGAGGGCGGCATCGATTTCACCATGAGCGACATCGACCGCCTGTCGCGCCGCGTCCCGGTGCTGTGCAAGGTCGCGCCGTCGGTGCCCGACGTTCATGTCGAGGACGTGCATCGCGCCGGCGGCATCATGGGCATTCTAGGCGAACTCGACCGCGCCGGGCTGCTCAACCGCGACACGCCGATGGTGCATGCGGCAGACGCCTGGGCGCCGCGCTCGAGCGCAACGACATCAAGCGCAGCGCCAGCGCGTCGGTGCGCGAGTTCTTCCAGGCCGCGCCCGGCGGCGTTCCGACCCAGGTCGCGTTCAGCCAGGCCTCGCGCTACGAGACGCTCGACGAGGATCGCGCCGGCGGCGTGATCCGCGACCTCGAACACGCGTTCTCCAAGGACGGCGGTCTCGCCGTTCTCTGCGGCAACCTCGCCGAAGACGGCTGCATCGTGAAGACCGCGGGCGTCGATTCCAGCATCCTGAAATTCGCAGGGCCGGTGAAGCTGTTCGAGAGCCAGGACGACGCGGTCAGCGCCATCCTTGGCCGGCAAGATCGTGGCCGGGCGATGTCGTGGTGATCCGCTACGAGGGGCCGCGCGGCGGTCCGGGCATGCAGGAAATGCTCTATCCCACCAGCTATCTGAAATCGAAGGGCCTCGGCAAAGCCTGCGCGCTGGTTACCGACGGGCGCTTCTCCGGGGGATCGTCGGGTCTGTCGATCGGGCATGTCTCGCCCGAAGCCGCCGAGGGTGGCACGATCGGCCTGGTCGAGGCCGGCGACCGGATCGAGATCGACATTCCCGCCCGCTCCATCACGCTGGTCGTCTCCGACGAAGAACTGGCGCGCCGCCGCGCCGCGATGGAGCAGAAGGGGCCGACGCCTGGAAGCCGACCAAGCCGCGCAAGCGCAACGTGACGACGGCGCTGAAAGCCTATGCCGCACTGACCACGAGTGCGGCGCGCGGCGCGGTGCGCGAGATTCCAGCGTCGCTGCGGTAGAGCAGGCAACGCGTGCAGTCCGGGCGCGCGCTTTCCGGTGACAACCTTACGCCGGCGTTTCCATGAACGTCGCGCGGAACGGATGGGCCGGATAGACCCCGACAATCCTGAATTCGCGCGAGAAGAATTTCAGCTCCTCCAGCGCGAAGGCGAGATTCCTGTCGTCGGGATGGCCATCGACATCGGCGTAGAATTGCGTGGCGAAGAAATTGCCGTCGACCATGTAGCTTTCCAGCTTGGTCATGTTGACGCCGTTGGTGGCAAAGCCGCCCAGCGCCTTGTAGAGCGCGGCGGGAAGGTTGCGCACCCGGAAAACAAAAGTGGTGACCAGCGGCCCCGAGCCCTGTTTGGCCCAGCTCGCCTCGCGCGCCAGCACCACAAAGCGCGTGGTGTTGTGGGTCTCGTCCTCGACATCCTCGGCCAGGATATCGAGGCCGTAGATTTCGGCGGCCAGCCTCGAGGCGATCGAGGCGCAGGATCTTGTCGCCGCGTTCGGCGACGATGCGCGCGCTGCCGGCGGTATCGCCCGAGACGATCGGCTTGATGCCGAGCTTGCGGATGATGCGGCGGCATTGCCCGAGCGCATGGACATGGCTCTCGACGGTCTTGATGTCGGCAAGTTTGGCGCCGCGCGGCGCCATCAACTGGTGATGGATCGGCAGAAACCATTCGCCGACGATGAACAGGCCGGATTGCGGCAGCAGATGATGGATGTCGGCGACGCGGCCGGCGACCGAATTCTCGATCGGGATCATGCCGAGGTCGGCCTCGCCCGAGGCGATCGCGGCCAGCGCGTCCTCGAAGGTCGGGCAGGGCAGCGCCTCGGCGTCGGGATAGGCCTCGGCGATGGCGATATGGGAATTCGCGCCCGGTTCGCCCTGGAATGCGACTTTTATCGCTTTGGTCGCTGTTTTGGTCATGGCGCGCCTTGTAGCAGCCGCTCAGCTTTTCGCCAGTAGATCGCGGGTCGTCACCAGGTCGGCAGGCGTGTCGACGCCGCGCGGCACCGTGTCCACCAGGGTGACGTCGATCCGCATGCCGGCCTCGAGCGCCCGAAGCTGCTCGAGTTTCTCGCGCCGCTCCAGCGGCGAAGGGGCGAGCGCGACAAAGCGCTCCAGCGCTGCGCGGCGATAGGCATAGAGGCCGATGTGATGGTAGCGCGGCCCCTCGCCCCAAGGGGCGGTGGCGCGGGTGAAATAAAGCGCGCGCAGCCGCTGCGCGCTGATCGGCGAGCCGACCGCCTTCACCACGTTCGGGTTGGTGTCTTCTTCCTCGGTATGGATTTCGGCGGCCAGCGTCGCGATATCGACCGCGGGGTCGGCAAGCGGGCCGAGCACGCTGCGGATGTTGTCGGGCCGGATGGTCGGAAAATCGCCCTGCAGGTTGACGACGATTTCGGTCTCGCCCTTGGGGTCGAGCTTGCCGAGCGCCTCATAGATCCGGTCCGACCCGGAAGGATGATCGGCGCGGGTCATGACCGCCTCACCGCCGTGGGCGGTCACTGCCGCCGCGATCTCGGGCGTGTCGGTGGCAACCGCCACGCGGCCGATCCCGGCGGCCTCGGCCCGGCGCAGCACATGGACGATCATCGGCAGGCCGGCGATGTCCAGTAGCGGTTTGCCCGGCAGGCGCGTGGCGGCCATGCGGGCGGGAATCAGCACCAAAGTGCGGGTTTCGGTCATCGGAGTGAGGTCTGGACCCGGCTCGATAACAGGCCGGAAATGATGGGGATTGGTCGGAAGCCGGCGCATTTATACGGGTTGCCAGAGCACGGGCAAACCGATATCTGATCGTGGCTCGGGGTGCGGTGCGAAAGCCTGATTCCTGATGCTCATCCGCGGCCGTTTCTCGCCGGCCTAAAGTCGACATTTCCGGCCTGGAGCCTGATCCGAAAATGGACTCCTTCGAACTCAATAAAATTCTCGGTGCCGTTCTGGGCACCTGCCTCGTTCTGCTGGTGACGAGCTTCACCGCCGGCGCGATTTTCGCGCCCGCAGATGCCGGCAAAGCCGGGCTTCGAGATCGCCGTGAAGGAAGAGGCGGCAGGCGGCGGCAAGGAAGCCGCGGCCGCGCCCTCCGAGCCGATCGAGAAGCTGCTGCAGACCGCCTCGGTCGAGAAGGGCGCAGCCGCCGCCAAGAAGTGCGGCGCCTGCCACACCTTCGAGAAGGGCGGCCCCAACAGCGTCGGCCCGAACCTTTACGGCATCGTCGGCGACAAAAAGGGCGAGGGACGCCGGGCTTCAATTTCTCCGCCGCCATGAAGGCCAAGGGCGGCAACTGGACCTATGACGACCTCAACCAGTTCATCACCAATCCCAAGGGCTTCATCCCGGGCACCGCGATGGGCTTTGCCGGCATCCAGAAGGACAGCGAGCGCGCCGACGTGATCGACTATCTGCACACGCTTGCGGATAATCCGGTTCCGTTGCCGACGGCGGCGAAGTAACGCTTAACGGCGCTGCATGGACTTTCGTATCAGCAGGCGGCCAGGCTCTTGCCTGGCCGTTTTCGTTTGTGAGCCGCGCCTGGCCGGTTTCGTGTGTCGGCTCGCGTCTTTGTTACCGGGACGTTTGGCCGCAGAAAGGCCCGCCACGGGGTGCTATCATGAGCAAAAAGCAACATAATTTGTCGAAACCTTGCCTTATATTGCGTTCTCAATAGTGTTCCATACCCAACAGGAATTCATCATTTGGCAATTACCCGACGACATCTTCTTGCAAGGCGGCGCTTTGCCGCGGTCGCCCCGGCTTTGGCCGCCGCAACCGGCCTCCCGGTGGCGAGCCCGGCGCAGGCCGAGGCCGCCACAGGCGAACCGGTCTGGCGCCACGCGCTTTCGCTGTTCGGCGACGTCAAATATCCAGCCGACTTCAAGCGCTTCGATTACGTCAATCCGGATGCGCCCAAGGGCGGCGTCGGTCCGCCAGATAGCGATCGGCACATTCGACAATTTCAATCTCGACGGTTGCGGGCGTCAAAGGCTCGATCGCGTCCGCCGTCGGGTTGATTTACGAATCGCTGATGACGCCGTCGCAGGACGAGGTTTCGACCGAATACGGCGTGCTGGCCGAGGCGGTCAGTCATCCCGATGATTTTTCCTCCGTGACCTATCGCCTGCGCCCGCAGGCAAGATGGCACGACGGCAAGCCGGTGACGCCGGAAGATGTGATTTTCTCGCTGGATGCGTTCAAGAAATATCATCCGCAATATTCCGCCTATTACCGTCACGTCGTGAAGGCGGAAAAGGTCGGCGAGCGCGACATCAAATTCACTTTCGATGCGCCGGGCAACCGCGAACTTCCGCAGATCGTCGGGCAATTGACGGTGCTGCCGAAGCATTGGTGGGAAGGCACGCGACAGCGAAGGCCGCAAGCGCGACATCTCCGCCACCACGCTGGAGCAACCGCTCGGCTCGCGGCCTTACCGCATCAAGGAATTCGTCGCCGGGCCGCTCGATCGCGCTGGAGCGGGTAAAGGACTATTGGGGACGCGATCTCAATATCAATATCGGACGGCAACAATTTCGATGAGTTGCGTTACGAGTATTTTCCGCGATTCGACGGTGGCGCTCGAAGCATTCAAGGGCGATCAGGTCGATTGGCGCACCGAGAACAGCGCGAAAAACTGGGCCACCTGCTTACGACTTTCCGGCCGTTACGGAAAAGCGGGTATTAAAGGAAGAGTTTCCCAACCGCAGTTCCGGCATCATGCAGGCGTTCGCGCTCAATATGCGCCGCGAGAAATTCAGCGATGCCGCGGGTGCGCCGCGCTTTCAATTTCGCGTTCGATTTCGAGGAGATGAACAAGCAGATTTTCTTCGGCCAATACAAGCGCATCAGCAGCTATTTCGACGGCACTGAACTTGCGTCCAGCGGACTGCCGCAGGGCAGGGAACTGGAGATCCTCGAGACCGTGCGCGACAAGGTTCCGGCGGAAGTGTTCACGACGCCCTATACCAATCCGGTCGGCGGCAATCCAGAGGCGGTGCGGCAGAATTTGCGCGAAGCGCTGCGCCTGCTGAAGGAAGCCGGTTACGAAGTGCGCGACCGCAAGCTGGTGGACGCCAGACAGGAAGCCGGTTCGCGTCGAATTGCTGGTCGAGGATCCGAGCTTCGAGCGGGTGATGCTTTTCTTCAAGCCGTCGCTGGAACGCCTCGGCATCGACGTCATCGATCCGCATCGTCGACGACGCGCAATATGAAAACCGGCTGCGCAAGCTTGGATTTCGACATCGTGACATCGATGCTGGCCTGAATCGCTGTCGCCCGGCAATGAACAGCGCGAATACTGGGGCTCGCAGACGGCCGACGCGCCAGGTTCACGCAACATCATCGGCATCAAGAATCCGGCGATCGATACACTGATCGATCAGGGTGATCTTCGCCAAGGACCGCGACGATCTGGTTGCGGCGACCAAGGCGCTGGATCGCGTGCTGCTGTGGAATATCTATGTCGTGCCGCAGTGGAATTATCCGAAGGTCCGCACCGCGCGCTGGGACCGCTTCGGCCGGCCAGCCGAACTGCCGAAATACGGCCTTTCGGGATTTCCGGCCTTGTGGTGGTTCGACGCCGACAAGGCCGCCAGGATCGGCAAGCGATCTTGAGGGATTTCTTCGCGCATGGCGCAGCTCTCCCGCCGGCATGTGCTCGGCCTCGGCATCGGTGCGATCGGCGCGTCGTGGTTGCGGCCGGCGGCGGCCGAGGCGGTCACCGAAGCCCACGGAATGTCGGTGTTCGGCGACCTGAAATATCCGGCCGACTTTCATCATTTCGACTACGTCAATGTCGCCGCGCCGAAGGGCGGGTTGTTTTCGCTGATCCCCTCCGTCCGCGCCTATAATCAGTCCTTCCAGACCTTCAACTCGCTCAACGCCTATATTCTGAAGGGCGAAGGCGCGCAGGGCATGGACATGACGTTCGCGGCGCTGATGGTGCGCGCCGGCGATGAGCCCGACGCGATGTATGGCCTCGTCGCGAAATCGGTGCGGATTTCGCCCGACAAGACTGGCCTATCGCTTCACGCTTGCGGCCGGAAGCCCGATTTCACGACGGACTCAAAGCTGACCGCGCATGACGCCGCCTTCTCGCTGACCACGCTGAAGACCAAAGGCCATCCGACTGATCCTCAGCAGATGCGCGACATGGTGAAGGCGGAAGCGGCCGACGACGCGACCCTGGTCGTCACCTTTGCCGCCAAGCGCGCCGCGACGTGCCGCTCTATCGTCGCGAGCCTGCCGATCTTTCTCGAAAGCCTATTACGCGACGCAGCCGTTCGACGAAATCGACGCTCGATATTCCGCTGGGCTCCGGGCCATACAAGGTCGGCGAAGTTCGAGGTCAATCGCTACATCGAGTTCGAGCGCGTGAAGGACTGGTGGGGCGCCGACCTGCCGGTCACTCGCGGCAGCTATAATTTCGACATCGTTGCGCTTACGAATTCTACCGCGACCGCGATGTCGCCTTCGAGGGCTTCACCGCGAGGAGCTATCTGTTTCGCGAGGAGTTCACCTCGCGGATATGGGCGACGCGCTACGATTTTCCGGCCGTTAAGGACGGCCGCGTCAAGCGCGAAATGCTTGCCGGACGACACGCCGTCGGGCGCGCAGGGCTGGTTCATCAACACCCGCCGCGAAAAATTCAGGGATCCGCGCGTCCGCGAGGCGCTGATCCAGGCGTTCGATTTCGAGTGGACCAACAAGACCATCATGTACGGCGCCTATGCGCGCACCCATTCGCCGTTCCAGAATTCGGACATGATGGCGAGCGGCCCGCCGTCGCCGGAGGAGCTCGAAGCTGCTCGAGCCGTTTCGCGGCCAGGTGCCGGACGAGGTGTTCGGCCTGCCGTTCGTGCCGCCGGTGTCGGACGGCTCCGGGCAGGACCGCGCGCTTGTTGCGCAAGGCGTCGCAATTGCTGCAGGATGCCGGGCTCGTCGATCAAGGACGGCAAGCGGCTGTTGCCGAACGGCGAGGTGTTCAGGATCGAATTTCTGCTCGACGAGCCGGCGCTTCAGCCGCACCACGCGCCCTACATCAAGAATCTCGGCACGCTCGGCATCGAGGCGAGCTCGCGGCTGGTCGACCCCGTGCAATACCGCGCCCGGCGTCGAGGATTTCGATTTCGACATGACGATCGAGCGCTTTTGCATGTCGGCGACGCCGGGCGATGGCATGCGGCCGTTCTTCTCCTCGCAGGCGGCCGGCGACCAAGGGCTCCTACAACCTCGCCGGCATCGCCGATCCCGGCCATCGACGCGCTGATCGGAGCAAATCATCGCCGCCGATAACCGCGCCGATCTGACCGTCGCCTGCCGTGCCTTCGACCGGGTATTTCGCGCCGGGCGCTACTGGGTGCCGCAATGGTACGCCCACACGCATCCGCTCGCCTATTGGGATGTGTTCGGCCATCCGGCCAAGCCGCCGCGCTACGCGCAAGGCGTCGGCGCGCCCGAAAATTGGTGGTCCGATGCCGGCAAAGCGGCCAAGGCCGCGAGCAGGCGAAATAATCCATGAGCGCCTACATCGCCCGCCGCATTCTCCTGATGATCCCGACGCTGCTCGGGAATCCTGTTCGTATCCTTCGTGGTGGTGCAGTTCGCGCCGGGCGGGCCGGTGGAGCGCGTGATCGCGCAGCTCTCGCGGCGCCGACACCGGCGGCACCTCGCGGATTTCGGGCTCGCGGCGGCGATTTCGGCGCGCGCGGCCAGGTCGGCGTCGTCCAGCGACGCGGTCAAATCGAAATACCGCGGCGCGCAGGGGCTCGATCCCGAATTCGTCAAGAGCCTTGAAAAGCAGTTCGGCTTCGACAAGCCGGCGCCGGAACGCTTTCGCGCTGATGCTGTGGAATTTCGCGCGGTTCGATTTCGGCAAGAGCTATTTCCGCGATGTCAGCGTGCTGCAGCTGATCAAGGAGAAGCTGCCGGTCTCGATGTCGCTCGGGATCTGGATGACGCTCCTGACCTATCTGATCTCGATCCCGCTCGGGATTCGCAAGGCGGTCAAGGACGGCTCGAGGTTCGACACCTGGACCTCGGCGGTGGTCATCATCGGCTTTGCGATACCGGGATTTCTGTTCGCGATCCTCCTGATCATCCTGTTCGCCGGCGGTTCGTTCTTCAATATCTTCCCGCTGCGCGGGCTGACCTCGGACGGCTGGTCGCAATTTCCCTGGTACTGGAAGATCCTCGACTATTTCTGGCACATCACGCTGCCGCTGATCTCGATGGCGCTCGGCGCCTTCGCCACCATGACGCTGCTGACCAAAAATTCGTTCCTCGACGAAATCCGCAAGCAATATGTGATGACCGCGCGCGCCAAGGGCTGCAGCGAGCGGCAGGTGCTCTACAATCACATTTTCCGCAACGCCATGCTGATCGTGATCGCCGGATTTCCCGGCGCGTTCATCCACGCCTTCTTCTCGGGCTCGCTCCTGATCGAGACCATCTTCTCGCTCGACGGGCTCGGCCTGCTCGGCTTCGAGAGCGTGCTGAACCGCGATTATCCCGTGGTGTTCGGCACGCTGTTCATCTTTTCGCTGGTCGGCCTCGTCGTCAATCTGATCTCCGATCTCGCTTATATGTGGGTCGATCCGCGGATCGATTTCGAGGCGCGGGAGGTCTGATGACAATCATCAGCGCCTCCGCCGGTCGAGACCACCACGCAGTCGCCGCTCGGCGCGGCGGTGCCGATCACGCGGCATCGGTTTGGCCTGTCGCCGCTCAATCGCCGCCGCTGGCAGAATTTCAAATCGAACCGCAGGGGCTACTGGTCGTTGTGGATTTTCCTGATCCTGTTCTTCGTCTCGCTGTTCGCCGAGCTGATCGCCAACGATCGTCCGTTTCTGATCAAGTTCGACGGCCATCTGTATTGGCCGGCCTTCGTCAGCTATTCCGAGACCACCTTCGGCGGCGATTTCGAGACCGCGGCCGATTATCGCGATCCCTATTTGCAGAAGCTGATCGCGGACAAGGGCGGCACCATCGTCTGGCCGCTGATCCGCTATTCCTACGATACCCACAATCTCGATCTGCCGACGCCGGCGCCCTCGAAGCCGACCTGGATGCTGACGGAGGCGGAGTGCAAGGAAGTGGTGGAGCAAGAAGGGCCTGAAGAGCTGCCGCGACCTCGAATACAACTGGCTCGGCACCGACGATCAGGGCCGCGACGTGGTCGCGCGCCTGATCTACGGCTTTCGCATCTCGGTGCTGTTCGGCCTCAGCCTGACCATCATCTCGTCGATCATCGGCGTCGCCGCCGGCGGCGTGCAGGGCTATTTCGGCGGCTGGATCGATCTCGGGCTTCCAGCGCTTCATCGAGGTCTGGAGCGCGATTCCCTCGCTCTATCTGCTGCTGATCCTGTCATCGGTGCTGGTGCCGGGCTTCTTCGTCCTGCTCGGCATTCTCCTGCTGTTCTCATGGGTGTCGCTGGTCGGCCTGGTGCGCGCGGAATTCCTGCGCGGCCGCAACTTCGAATACATTCAGGCGGCGCGCGCGCTCGGCGTCTCCAACGCCGTGATCATGTTCCGGCATCTGTTGCCGAACGCCATGGTGGCGACCATGACGTTCCTGCCGTTCATCGTCTCGTCGTCGGTGATGACGCTGACGGCGCTGGACTTTCTCGGCTTCGGCTTGCCGCCGGGTTCGCCGTCGCTCGGCGAATTGCTGTCGCAGGGCAAGGCCAACGTCCAGGCGCCGTGGCTCGGTTTCACCGGCTTCTTCGCGGTCGCGATCATGCTGTCGCTCTTGATCTTCATCGGCGAAGCAGTGCGCGACGCGTTCGATCCGCGCAAGACGTTCAGATAGGTTCTATGGTGGAAATCGAAAGTCAACAATTCATGCCAATCTTCCGTTACGCCTCCGAGTGTGACGTAGATGTGTTGATCGTTGAAGAGCTGATTGCAAGTCGATCGTTGGTAGAGAGTGTTTTCGCGATTGCATTCAAGCAGATCGATTGCTCGAAGATTTCGAACTGGGACGTAAAGCACAGTACCTCTCGCCTTATGTCCCGTCGGGAAATCGACATTCGCTTGATTGCCGTTACCACGGAAGGAGAGCGTATTTGCTTGCTCATTGAAAATAAATTGGATGAGGCTGAGCAGCCGGGGCAAGCAGAAAGCTATCAGGCAGAGTTTGTTGAGCTACGAAAGAATAATTCCTTTGATTACGTTTCCGTCTGCTTGGTGTGTCCCGACAGTTATGCAGAAAAAATTGCGATTTCGCTCGGAAGTTTGACTTCGTTCTTAGTTACGAGATGATGAAATCCCATCTTACGCAACGCTTGATCGACGACCCGTCCTTGGACGAAGAGTTGGTTAGTCGTTTGAGGCACCGCGTTTTGCTGCTGGATCAGGCCATCGAAAAACGCAGGCGCGGGTATACGCAGATCGTTCTGCCGGAGAAGGCGGGCTTCAATTCAAAATATGTTGCGTTACTCCGTGCTCTCGCTCCTCTTTGTCGACCGGGCAATCAAATGCTTCGCGAAGACGGAGCGCCCGCAGAAAGTGTGTCGATGCTATTTGATGCGTCCGCCACGTTTCGAGAAGTTCCTGATCGCTTTCGTCCGCGTAGATTTTCTCACGAGTTTGGCCGGGGCCAGACACACCGGGCCAACTATGTTGCGATAACATTCGCAAAATGGGGTCGAGCTTTCGGTCAGCTTCGGGGTGATTTTGAGCGGGACTTGGCCGGAACGCCGTATGAACTCTTAGCGAAAGTTACTTCATCAAGGCCAAACCCGGGGCTTGTACTTTTCGAACGGACCAATCCTGTAAGCTATGATTTGAGATTTGAAGAACAACAGGACCGCATAGCGTCGGGCATCCAGAAAGCGGAAAATCTGCGCAAGTGGGTTTTGGGGAATTTCAATACTCTGAGTCGGCGGGATGTAATGATTTCCGAGGAGGGTTTATGATGGACGCCATCAATCAGCCCTTGCTCGACGTTCGCGACCTGTCGGTGGCGTTTCATCAGCCGAGCGGCACTTCGACTTGCGGTCGACCGCATCTCGTTTGAGATCAGGCGCGGCGAGTGCGTGGCGCTGGTCGGCGAATCCGGTTCCGGAAAATCCGTCAGCGCGCTGTCGATCCTCAAGCTGCTGCCGTATCCGACCGCGTCGCATCCCTCGGGCAGCATTCACTTCAAGGGCCGCGAACTGCTCGACGCTGTCGGAGCGCGAGATTCGCGGCATTCGCGGCAACGACATTTCGATCATCTTCCAGGAGCCGATGACCTCGCTCAATCCGCTGCATACGATCGAGTCGCAGATCGGCGAGATCCTGCAGCTGCACAGCGGCATCAGCGGGGAGCATGGCGCGGGCGCGGACGCTCGAACTGCTCACCCAGGTCGGCATTCCCGAGCCGGAAACGCGGCTCGCGCAGCTATCCGCATCAACTGTCCGGCGGCCAGCGCCAGCGGGTCATGATCGCGATGGCGCTCGCCAACGAGCCCGATTTGCTGATCGCGGACGAGCCGACCACGGCGCTCGATGTCACCGTGCAGGCGCAGATTCTGGCCCTGCTGGCCGAAATCCGCGCGCCGGCTCGGCATGAGCCTGTTGTTCATCACCCACGATCTCGGCATCGTGCGCCGCATCGCCGACGTGGTCTGCGTCATGAATGGCGGCAAGATCGTCGAGCAGGGGCCGGTGGAGCAGGTCTTTACCGCGCCGAAGCATCCCTACACCCAGCGCATTGCTCGCCGCCGAACCGAAGCCCGATCCGGCGCCGCCGCGGCCGGAATCTCCGGTCGTGATGTCGGCCGACCGATCTGAAGGTCTGGTTTCCGATCAAGCGCGGCCTGTTGCGCTCCACGGTCGGCCATATCAAGGCGGTCGATGGCGTCAGCCTCTCGGTGCGCAAGGGCGAGACGCTCGGCGTCGTCGGCGAATCCGGCTCCGGCAAGACCACGCTCGGGTCTGGCGCTGCTGCGGCTGATTTCATCCGACGGGCCGATCGTATTTCTGGGCAAGGAAATCCAGGGCCTGCGCTTCAAGGCGATGCGGCCGTTCCGCCGCGACATGCAGATCGTGTTTCAGGATCCGTTCGGCGCGCTCAGCCCGCGCATGTCGGTCGGCGATATCGTTGCCGAAGGCCTCAGCGTGCATCAGCGATCGCTTTCGGAAGCCGAGCGCGAGGCGCGCGTGATCAAGGCGCTCCGCGATGTCGGCATGGATCCGGCGACGCGATTCCGCTATCCGCATGAATTCTCCGGCGGCCAGCGCCAGCGCATCAGCATTGCCCGCGCCGTGGTGCTGGAGCCGAATTTCGTCGTGCTGGACGAGCCGACCAGCGCGCTCGACATGCTGTTCCAGGCGCAGATGGTCGATCTGTTGCGCGAACTGCAGCGCAAGCGCGACCTGACCTACATGTTCATCTCGCACGATTTGCGCGTGGTCGCCTCGCTCGCAAGCCATCTGATCGTGATGCGTCACGGCAAGGTGGTGGAGGAGGGGCCGGCTTCGGAATTGTTCAAGAACCCGAAGACCGACTACACCCGCGCGCTGTTCGCCGCCGCGTTCCGGCTCGAGACGGCGCCGAGCGGCGCGAGCGCGTGGCATTTGGAATGGCGTTCAGCCTAGCCGCTTGATCGCCGTGATCTCGCTGCCCGCGGCCTTGATGCGCGCGATGGCCTCGCGCGTGCTTTCGATCACGGTGGCCATATGATGGGCGTTGGCGTGAACGATGGTGTCGGCATCGCGCACGATCGCGACATGGCCTTTCCAGAAGATCAGATCGCCGCGCTGAGTCTTTTCGTCTCGCTCGGGTCCAATGCCCTGCCGAGGCCGTCCTGCTGCATGTCGCTGTCGCGCGGGCAGCCGGTGCCGGCGGCGTTCAGCGAGACCTGGACGAGGCCGGAGCAATCGATGCCGAGGCTGCTCTTGCCGCCCCACAGATAGGGCGTGCCGGCGAACCGCTCGGCGACCGCGACGAAATCCTCGGCATGGCTGTCGATACAGGCCGACATGCTGCCGCGGCAGATACCAGCCCTCGCGCGTGACGGCGAAAGCGCCTTCCTCGCGCACCACCGTCAGCAGCGCTCCCATCACCAGCGTATCGGCCGGCGGCAGCTTGATCGAGGGACCGGGAAAGGCGAAGGTCCGCAAGCGCCGTGACCTTGTGCGTCGGGTTCGCGGCGGGCTTTGCCAGCGCGCGATCCGGAAGCCAGCCGACATAGCCATCGCTGTTGAGTTGACCCCAGGCCCAGCCTTCGCCGTTGCGGTCATAGATCATCACGCGCTCGCCCTTCAGCGCCTGCGTCGCGAGTTCGGCGTCGGAAGATGGTGCGCAGCGCAGCGGCGCGATCGCCGTCCGAAATTTCGAACTCCTCGCCGGCGACAAAGCGCGTCGCCTCGACCTTGCCTTCGAGATATTTCGCGGCAAGGTCGGGCCGTGCCGGCGTCAGGCGCGGATCATCCATAGCGGTCGCTCAGCAGTTTGTAGATGGCGCGCGCGGCCTGGCATTCGCCGCCTTCCGGTCGCGCCGGTTTGGCCGACGGCGTCCAGCCGTAGATGTCGACATGCAGCCAGCTTTTGGCGGCCTCGACGAAGCGCTGCAGGAACAGCGCGCAGGTGATCGAGCCGGCAAAGGTGCCCGACGGCGCGTTGTTGACATTGGCGACCTTCGAATCGAGCCAGCTGTCGTAAGGCGGCCAGAGCGGCAATCGCCACAGCGGATCGTTCTCGCTCTTTCGCGCAGCGCGCGAGCTCCTGCGCCAGCGCCTCGTCGTCGGTGTAAAACGGCGGCAAATCCGGACCCAGCGCCACCCGCGCCGCACCCGTCAGGGTGCCGAGATCGATCAGCAGATCGGGCTTCTCCTCGTCGGCCAGCGCCAGCGCATCGGCCAGCACCAGCCGCCCTTCGGCGTCGGTATTGCCGATCTCCACGGTGATGCCCTTGCGCGAGGGGAAGATATCGAGCGGGCGGAAGGCGTTGCCGGCGACCGCGTTCTCGACCGCCGGAATCAAGACCCTCAGGCGCACCTTGAGCCTCGCATCCATCACCATCAGCGCCAGCGCCAGCACATTGGCGGCCCCGCCCATGTCCTTCTTCATGATCAGCATGCCGCTGGACGGCTTCAGATCGAGCCCGCCGGTATCGAAGCAGACGCCCTTGCCGACCAGCGTCACCTTGGGGTGAGCGGGATCGCCCCAGCTGAAATCGATCAGGCGGGGCGCGCGTGACGACGCCATGCCGACCGCATGAATCAGCGGAAAATTCTGCCGCGTCAGATCGTCGCCGACGACGCAGTTGAAACTGGCGCCGAAGCGCTGCGCCAGATGCTGCGCCGCCAGCGCCAGTTCCTCCGGTCCCATGTCGTTCGCCGGCGTATTGATGAGATCGCGGGCAAGTGCCGCCGCTTCGGCGATCCGGGCGATCGTCGGCGACGTCGACGCCGTCCGGGCGGCACCAGCCTGACCTCCGGCTGCATCCGCCTTGCGGTAGCGGCCGAAGCGATAACTGCCGAGCGCGAAGGCGAGCGTGGCAAGACGTGCGTCATGCGGCGCAACATTGGCAAAGCGATAGACGCCCGGCGGCAGCAGGCCCGGCAACTGGCCGGGCCTGAACGGGTCGCGGAATTTGCTGGTCTCGTCTTCCAGTCCGAACACGACCTGCGCGATCTCGTCCATTCGCGGAGGGAAGCGTCAGGCATGCGCCGGGTTTGGCCGCAAAGCCGTTGGCCGTGCGCGAATTGCCGGGCCGGCGCGGGAAGATTGGCTGAGATCGCCTCCCATGTCGCCTTGGTCGCAAAGGTGATCGGAATGGCCGATGTGGCGGGCGCGGTCTCGAACACTGAATGCATGCTTCTCTCGGTCTTCAATTGAACGGATGGAAATCGTAACCGGGCAGGCGGAGCCGGACGTCGCAGGCTTTTTGCGCATTCTACAATGGCATGCCAAGCCAAGCCAGTCTCAATGGCGCGCCGTCCATTTCAACGTGTTTCGCGATCCGGGGGCTTCCACGGTGGTGGTTTCCGAGGAGGTGGTTTCCGCGGCGGCGGCGGCTTTGGTTTCGGTTTTTGGGGCCCGGGATATGACTATCCCTACGGCTACGAAGGTTATTACGAAGGCGAGCCCACTTGCTATCTGGTCCGGCGTCGCGTCATGACCCGCCACGGCTGGCGAATACGCCGCGTACAGATCTGCGGCTGATTGCGAATTTTCGATCCCGCAACGGTTGGGCCGATTGCCAACCGATTGCAGGAAGTTTCCCGGCGATCCAAGACCGACCGGCCTCAGCGCAGCCCGCTGAGGCCGTTTCTTTGACCGGGGGCGTTTGACTTGAGGAATTTTCCGGCAGGGTCGTATTCAGATTTGGCCGCGATCGTCTATCGACCGCAATTCCATACATTGCCGATCGGTGTCTGTGTCCAGCGCGGGCCGAAACCATCACCCGTCCAGCGCCCCCGATAGAAACCCGGGGCGCCGTACCAATAGGCCGGAGGCCGATTCTGCGCCCGTTTCCACTCCCATTCGATTTGCCTGGGGTGTGCGATAGCCGAGCAAAAAACCATATCCGTGCCAGCGACGCGCCACATGACTTTTTCCGTGCAACGGTGCAGCAAATGTCGCTGTGGCTAAGAGCAGGGAGGCTGTGATCGCAACCGGACCGGATAGATTTCGTAAGATTGAGGACCGTCCTATTCCACCTGTTCTATTCTGCTTGTTCAACCATCACGCATCGCGGCGGTCGAGGCGCGGGTGCGGCGGCATTCAATCGATCGAAGCAGGCCCCGTCAAAAAAATAACCTCGACTCCGTAGTGCGATAACTCATGCCATTGATCGGCAAGAACGCCTGATCGATTTCTTAACAGCCAACGGGCACACAACCGACTACACGTTTCTCCGTGACCATGATAGGCTTCACGCTTTGGTTCATCATTTCGGGAGGCTCAAATGGCTAAGAAGACCAAGAAGAGTTTGGACGGACGGCATCGTGACACGACCGGCCGCATCGACAAGAAGCATGGCAACACGCGCATCGGGTCGCTGCGGAAGACCTATGGCGAGCATTTTGCGAAGGGCCGCCGCAAGTGACATGATGCTCGAAGACATTGCTGGCCGAGACCGGCACGGAGTCGCTTCACGTCTATCTGCGCAAACATCACAAATAATTGGATGCAGGGCTGATACCTCGTCCTGTCCGCGAGGCGAGCAAGTCTTGCTGAAGAGCAAGCCTTCCGAGCACGGCCCCGGGATTATGCAGCTCTTCCGGATTATCATTTCCAAGATTATCAGGATCGTATTTCCGTTTTCCCGGGGGATACGAAAGAGTTTTGTTGGGCATGGGTTCTCCCGTCGGCCGCGTCAATTGAGCGGGCAATAATCCACGCGACGCGCCATCACTGGATTTTTCATCGCTGGTATCGCAGCGAAGGAAGCTTCTACCTGGATCGATCGCACACGGACCGTGACACGCCGCTCTGCGGCGTCGCTCGCGGCGTTTGCCATACATCGATAAGCGAAGTTAAGCGCCGTGGGGCGGCAGCCGACCATCCGGTTTGCGGCGGCAGATGACCGATCGCATTCCCGGCAAACGTCCAAAAATCTGATGCGCGCCGGCACACCTTGCCGAAATGCCGCGCGCTATGACCAGAGCGCCTTAGACTGGCTATTTCCGCAGTTGCGAACATTAACCCGGCGTTAGGGTTAACAGTCTATTGCTGGGCGCATTCGGCTCAATCAGTCCGCCTGATATCGTGAGTCAAAGTGCCATGCGTCAGCAGTCCAGTCTTGCCCGGCTTCTTGCGTCCGCGGCCTTGACGGCGATTTTGGCCGCTGGCCTCGGCGGCTGCCAGACCATGTCCGACATCACCGGATCGCTATCGTCGAAGGCCGACGCCAGCCCCGAGGCCGATCCGCGGCGCGCAGTGGAAGTCTACCGGCGAGCGCTACCGCGCCGATCCCAAGGATGCCGAGGCCGCCCTGGCCTATGGCCAGGCGCTGCGCGCCACCGGGCAGCGCAGCCCAGGCCGCCGCCGTGCTCGAACAGGCCACCATCGCCCATCCCGAGCGACAAGGCGCTGCTCGCCGGCTACGGCCGGGCGCTGGCCGACAACGGCAATTTCCAGCAGGCGTTCGACGTCCTCAGCCGCGCCCATTCGCCGGATAATCCCGACTGGCGGATCCTTTCGGTGCAGGGCACGGTGCTCGATCAGCTTGGCCGGCACGACGAAGCGCGCCAATATTACGCCAGCGCCCTGAAGATCGTGCCCGACGAGCCGTCGGTGCTGTCCAATCTCGGCCTTTCCTATGTTCTTTCCAAGGACTTGCCGAAGGCGGAAGAGGTTCTTCGCCAGGCCTATGCCAGCGGCAAAGCCGATGCGCGGGTGCGGCAGAATCTGGGCCTTGTGGTCGGCCTGCAGGGCCGCTTTGCCGAGGCTGAGCAGCATTGTCCGGGCCGATCTGCCGGCGGACGAGGCGGCGGCAAATGTCGCCTATCTCAAGCAGATGCTGAACCGCAAGGACGATTCCCGCAGAGGGGCACCGGAACAGATGCCGATGGCTTCTCTCAACCGTCCGGATGATGATCGACTCAGTCGAACCACTCCGAACCAAATCGAAGCCTGAGCCGTCGCAATTCAGCGCGACGCGGCAATCGTCGTGACTTCAGCTTTTGCCGGTCACCAAGCCGGGTGACGACCGGATCGAAGCATGAGGCTGCGATCGACGCGCGGCCCGCGCAGCGGTCACTGCATCGCGGCGACCTTGATGCCGGTCGGCCCAAGGATGACGACAAACAGCACCGGCAGGAAGAACAGGATCATCGGCACCGTCAGTTTGGGCGGCAGCGCGGCAGCCTTCTTCTCGGCCTCGTTCATGCGCATGTCGCGATTTTCCTGCGCCATGACGCGCAGGCTCTGGCCGAGCGGCGTTCCGTAGCGTTCCGACTGCTGCAGGGCCAGGCAGACCGATTTGACGCCCTCGAGGCCGGTGCGCTTCGCCAGGTTCTCGTAGGCGACCTTGCGGTCCTGCAGATAGGACAGTTCGGCCGTGGTCAGCGTGAATTCCTCGGACAGCGCCACCGACTGGGTCGCGATCTCGACGCTGACCTTGCGGAACGCGGCTTCGATCGACATGCCGGACTCGATGCAGATCAGCAGCAGATCGAGCGCGTCGGGAAAGGCGCGCCTGATCGAGAGCTGGCGCTTGGTGATCGCGTTTTTCAGGAACAGCATCGGCGCCTGCAAACCGAGATAGGCCGCGACGATGCACATGCCGATCTTGACCGGAACCGACTTTTCCATGTGCGAGATCACGAAGACATACAGCGATCGACGCCGATGAAAAGCAGCGATGGGCGTCACCAGGCGGAAGAACAGGAAGGTGACGTAAGGCGCCTGCCCGCGATAGCCGGCCATGATGAGCTTTTCGCGCGCGGCTTCCTGGGCCAGCCATTTTCCGAGGTTGAAGTCTTCCACCACCTTGGAGACGAGCTGCTTCGGCGTCTGGCGCAGCGATACCTTTTCGGTCTTGGAGAGACGCTCGCGCTCCCGCTGCCCGGATCCGCTCGCGCTCGCTGGCGACCGCCTTCATGCGTTTGGCCAGCCCTTCGCCCGCAAACAGCGGCATGATCAGCGTGTAGGCCGTCGCGCTCACCGCGATCGCGGCGAGCAGCATGGTCATGAACTGCGCGTCGTGGAGTCTTGTCGACCAGAAAATCAATCATGCTGCACCGTCAGAAGTCGAAGTTGATCATTTTCTTCATCACGAGGATGCCGATGGACATCCAGATCACGCAGCCGACAAGCATCAGCTGGCCGGTCGGATGGGTCCACAGCAGCGAGATGTAGTCGGGGGTCGGTGAGGTAGACGAGCAGCATGACGATCGGCGGCAACGAGCCGATGATGCCGGCGGACGCCTTGGCTTCCATCGACATGGCCTGAATCTTCTCGGCCATCTTCTTGCGGTCGCGCAGCACCTTGGACAGGTTGCCGAGGGCCTCGGAGAGGTTGCCGCCGGATTTCTGCTGGATCGCGATGACGATCCCGAAGAAATTCGCCTCCGGCACCGGCATCCGTTCGAACAGGCGTCGCGCATGCTTCGCCGAGCGGCATGCCGATCGCCTGGGTCTCGATGATGGCCAGGAATTCGCTCTTGCAGCGGCTCCGGCGCGTCGGCTGCGACCACCTTGATGGATTCGAACAGCGGCAGGCCCGCCTTGATGCCGCGAACGATCACGTCGACGGCGTCCGGCAGCGCGCGAAGAAAGTTCTTTTCGCGGCGTTTCTTGAGAAAGCTCAGCATCCAGCGCGGCAGACCGAAACCCGCGGCGAACGCCAGGCCGATGGCCGGCCAAGCGGTCCGCCTCCGGCCAGCATCGCAATCGCAAAGCAGACGGCCGCCAGAATGCCGGAGACGATCATGAATTTCTGCGGTCGACCAGTCCAGGCCGGCCTGCGTGAGCCGGGTGCTCAGCGCGACCTTCTTTTCCTTCTGGCTGCGCGCCTCGACTTCCTTCAGCGAGCCTTCGACCTGTTCGCGGCGCGAGCGCTGGCTTCTGTCGACTTGGCGGGCCGCGACCGGCTCCGCCTTGGCGACGGAGGCGCGGCGACTGCTCGGCCTTTCTCTCTCCCGACAGCAAGGGATAGACAAAGACCCATGCCAGACCGCCAATGGCGGTGGCGGCGAGGAAGGCCAACGCGAGCGCTTGTATCTTCATGGCCCGCTCCTCTAGATCGCCGCGTTGACTTCGGCGGCGTCGAGCGCTGCGGCAAGCCGCTTCTCTTCACCGTAATAGCGCGCGCGATCCCAGAAGCGCGGCCGTCCGATGCCGGTCGAGCGATGTCGCCCGATAATCGTGCCCGTTGGCGTCCTCGCCGACCATGTCGTAAAGGAACAGGTCCTGGGTAACGATGGTGTCGCCTTCCATGCCCATCACCTCGGTGATGTGGGTGATGCGCCGGGAGCCGTCGCGCAGACGGGCGGCCTGGATGATGACGTCGATCGAGGCGCAGATCATCTCGCGAATGGTTCGCGAAGGCAGCGAAAATCCGCCCATCGTGATCATCGATTCGCAGCGCGACAGCGCTTCGCGCGGATTGTTGGCGTGCAGCGTTCCCATCGATCCGTCGTGACCGGTGTTCATGGCCTGCAGGAGGTCGAATGCTTCCGGTCCGCGGACTTCGCCGACGATGATGCGTTCAGGGCGCATACGCAGGCAGTTGCGGACCAGTTCGCGCATGGTGATCTGACCCTCGCCCTCGATGTTCGGCGGACGGGTTTCCAGCCGCACCACATGCGGCTGCTGCAGCTGGAGTTCGGCGGCGTCTTCGCAGGTGATGATGCGTTCGTCGTCGTCGATATAATTGGTCAGGCAATTCAGCAGCGTCGTCTTGCCGGAGCCGGTACCGCCGGAGATCAGCACGTTGGCCCGGCAACGCCCGATGATCTGCAGGATGTCCGCGCCTTCCGGCGTGATCGCTCCGAATTTGACCAGCTGATCCAGGGTCAGCTTGTCCTTCTTGAATTTGCGGATCGTCAGTGCGGGGCCGTCGAGTCGCCAGCGGCGGAACGATGGCGTTGACGCGCGATCCGTCGGCGAGGCGCGCGTCGCAGATCGGCGAGGATTCGTCGACGCGTCGGCCGACCTGGCTGACGATGCGCTGGCAGATATTCAGGAGTTGCTGGTTGTCGCGGAAACGGATTCCGGTGCGCTGGATGCGGCCGGCGACTTCGATGAACACCGTTCCGGCGCCATTGACCATGATATCGGAAATGTCGTCGCGCGACAGCAGCGGCTCGAGCGGGCCGTATCCGAGAACGTCGTTGCAGATGTCGTCGAGCAGCTCTTCCTGCTCGGCAATCGACATCACGATGTTCTTGATCGCGATGATCTCGTTGACGATATCGCGGATTTCCTCGCGCGCCGATTCGCCGTCGAGTTTGGCGAGCTGGGCAAGGTCGATCGCTTCGATCAAGGCGCCGAAGATCGTCGCCTTGACCTGATAATAGGTGTCGGAGCGCCGCGCGTCGATGACGGGCGGCGGCGCCGGCTTGGCCGGCGAGAGCGGTGGCGAGGAAACGGCTGGCGCAGGCGTGTCGCGCAAAACGGCGACCGCCGCACCGGAGGACGGTTCCAGCGCGCCGGCGCCGGGCTTCACCGCCCGGGAATCGTTGTCTGTTCCGCTACGCTTACCAAACACGACGGTACTCCACGCAGGTAACCTACTTTGCCCGCAGCTTCTCGATCAGGGGTGACAGGAACGAGCCCCGCGGCTTTTTGGTCTCGCCGCGGCCTGTCAGCCGTTGCGCGATCTGCAAGAAACATCTCGGTGGTGCGATGACCGGCGGAAACTTCCGCGATCATCTGGCCATTGTTGGCCGCCGATCCGAACATTTGCGGGTCGAACGGAATCGCCGCGATCGGCTTGCATCTCGATCGCCTTGGCGAATTCGCTGGCGTTGATTTCCGGCCGCTTCGGCACACCGACCTGATTGAGGCAATACAGCGGCGTCCGGTCGTTGGGCCGCGATGCCTTCAACAGGTCGAATATGTTCTTGGTGTTGCGCAGGTTGGCGAGGTCGGGTGCTGCGACGATCAGAATATCGTCCGCACCGATCAGCGCGCGCTTGGTCCACCCCGACCATTGATGGGGAACGTCGAGCACGATGCACGGCATGGTGGTGCGCAGCGTGTCGAAGATCGAGTCGAAGGCTTCGGTGCCGAAATCGTAGACCCGGTCGAGCGTCGCCGGCGCCGCCAGCAGGCTGAGATGGTCGGTGCATTTCGACAGCAGGCGATCGATAAACGCCGTATCGATGCGATCGGGCGAGAACACCGCGTCGGCGATCCCCTGCGGGGGGTCTTGATTGTAGTCGAGGCCGGCGGTGCCGAATGCGAGATCGAGATCGGCGACGACGGAATCCATCGCGAGATCGCGCGCGATCGCCCATGCGACATTGTGCGCGATGGTGGATGCGCCGACGCCGCCTTTGGCGCCGACGACGGCGATGATCCGGCCGACGGCCTTTGCTTCCGGCGCCGAGAACAGGCCGCAGATCGAGCGCACCACGTCGAGCGCATTGACCGGCGCAATCACGTAGTCGCTGACGCCGCGGCGCACCAGTTCGCGATAAAGCGTGACGTCGTTGACGCGGCCGATCACGACGACGCGGGTTCCGGGATCGCATACGGTCGCGAGTTGATCGAGGCCTGCGAGAATGTCGCTGCGGCCCTCGGTTTCCAGGATGATCACATTCGGAGTAGGCGCGGTACGATAGGCCTCGATGGCGGCGGCCATGCCGCCCATCTGGATTTTAAGATGGGCCTTGCCGAGGCGGCGGTCTTCGCCCGCCGACTGCACGGCTGCGGCGGTTTCCACCGTCTCGCAAAATGCCTGCACCGACACGCGCGGCGCCGGGGCGATGTGATCGTCCGCGGGCGGCGGTGTGACGTCCGGCTGCTGTTCGGGATTTTGACGGGCGTAGCTGATCATTTGCCTGTATCGCTGAGTTTGGCCTTGTCGGATTCGGGATAGGTGGTCGCGGTCGTGGCGCCCTTGCGATACTTCTCGAAAGCTTCCGTGCGACGCACCGTATAGGCTGGAGTTTCAGGCCGCGGTTGCACGAGGTCCGAAGGATTGTCGACCATCGCCGCCATGTTGCGCTGATAGGCACAGCCGAAATTGTAATACGGCTTGTTTTCGAGATAGCTCTTGTCCTTGATCGAGGGGCCGAGATCTTCGGGCCACAGGCCGCAGGGCCCGGCAACCGCCGAGATTTTCGGATAATTCAGCCGGATCGTGGCCATCTGGCGCGGATCATCCGGATGATAGTGGCGGACGATGATGCCGCGCGGCGGCACGCCGGCCGCCGCCAGCAGCGCCTGAATTTCCCGGAACGCATCGGCGGCTGCCGCGGCGTTGGAGGTTCCGACCGGCACGTCGGCGACGATCGCGCCGGTTCCTTCATGGAGCCAGCTTTGCGCCAGCCCCATCACATCGGCGCGTTCGGAAGCGGAAAGGCCGCCGCGCGCATGGCCGACAAAGATCACGACGGAGCGGTCGGCTTCCTGGATCGCGATCGGATGACGCTGCCGGTAATCGTCAGGAATGCTCGCCGTCACATCCTCGTCGGTATGCGTGCAGGCGCCGAGCGCGACGGCGAGACCGACAAGCGCGCCTGCGATGCGGAAGGAGCGCGCTTGCGGTCGACGGGTATTCTGGTTGTCATCGTCGTCGTCCTCGTCCCGCCTCAGTCGGTGATAAAGCCGTAGGTGCCGCGATAATTCCGGGCCGGCTCGACGCGGCCCGGAACGCCGTAGATGCGATTGATGCTGCCCAGCAGATCCGCCTGCGGATCCGAAGCGGCGGCAAATCCGTCATCCGGACGCGACAGGTCCTTCTGCGCGACCGCCCGGACGATAAAGGGCGTCACCATCACCATCAGCTCGGTCTGGTTGTTGATGAAGTCCCGGCTGCGGAACAGCGATCCCAGGACCGGCAATGTGCGACAGGCCGGGCAGTCCGTTGATCGCCTGCTTGGTCTGGTCCTGGATCAGGCCGGCCATCGCCATCGCGCCGCCCGAGGGAATTTCCAGCGTCGTTTCCGCGCGGCGGGTCTTGATCGAGGGAATCGATAAGCCCGCTGATGTTGATCGAATTGTCGCTCGAGACTTCGGATACTTCCGTCATCACCCGCAGGCTGATCCGGCCTTCGGTGAGCACGACCGGCGTGAAATTGAGCGAGATGCCGAACTTCTTGAAGGCGACCGATGGCTGCGCAGTTCCCGACCGAGCCCGCCGCCGTCGTTTGGCAGGTCACGCCGGTCGGGATCGGAAATTCGCCGCCTGCGATGAACGTCGCGGACTCGCCGGAAATCGCCGTCAGGTTGGGTTCGGCCAGCGTCCGGACCACGCCGGCGCTCTCCATCGCCCGCATCGTGGCCTGGACCGACGGGGTCGAGCCGAACGACGTCGTCATGGCGTTGCCGGTGACGAGCGGCCGATTGTTTGCGGTGAACGGGTTGGCGTTGTTGAAGGTCACGACCGCGGTGCCGTAGTTCAGGCTGGCGCTGAGGTCGATGCCCAACTG
The DNA here is from genome assembly GCA_963729395.1 of uncultured Pseudomonadota bacterium. Taxonomy (GTDB): domain Bacteria; phylum Pseudomonadota; class Alphaproteobacteria; order Rhizobiales; family Xanthobacteraceae; genus Bradyrhizobium. The sequence goes on from CAVSOS010000025.1 coordinate 36,045, forward strand.
CTTGATGATCGAGCGCTGCGACTTCGGCGACCGTGACTTTCAGCATCACCTGATCGCGGCCGCGGACCGTGATGGAGTTGACGACCTTGTCGGCGCCGCCCGCCAGCCGCGCGGCGAGATCGCCCGCCTGCTGCGCCTCGATCGGGCTCGCCGCCGTGCCGGTACAGGATCACGCCGTCGCCGAGGCCTTCGATCTGGATGTCGGAATTCGGCAGCGTCTGCCTTCAGCGCGGCGCGCACGCCGTTGAGGTCGCGTTTGACGGCGATGTCATAGGCGGCGATCTGCTGGCCGGCGGAATCGAAGAACACGATATTGGTCTGACCGACCGCCGCGCCGATGATGTAGGCGCGCTGCGCCGAGCGCACGACGGCGTTTGCGATCTTCGGGTCGGCGACCAGCACATCCTTGATGTCGCGCGGCAGGTCGATCACGATCGATTTGCCGATGCCGAGCGCAAGAAAGCGCGCGTTCATCTGTCCGTCGGCGGCGACCGGCGCGGCGGCGCGATAGTCGCTCGCCACCGCCGGGATCAGGGCCGGGTTGAGCGTCATCGCGGCGGCGGCCGAAAACGACAGGGCGCGGACCAGAAAGGTCCGCATCGCGCTGATTTCCCCTGCATTTCATATCGGGCGTCCTCTTGGTCACTTCATCGTGTCGTTGTGTCGGGCTTGAGTGCGCCGCGCGATGCCGGCGGGCAGCGCATCGGCGCGTTGCGGCGATCAGGTCCGCCGCCGCCGGCCTCGATGCCGTGCATGCGTCAGCCGTCGCCAGGCCGAGAGCGGATGCCACGAGCCGTCGACGGTCTGCAGTTGCGCAACCGGCTCGGCCGGGAGGCGACTTGTTGTCGGACCCGCTCGCAGGATAGGCGGCGATGCCGCCGGCACCGACAGCGATGGTCAGGACCACAATGCGTGCGGTATTCATACGCTTCACTTTCCACATTACGCCGCGACGCTTCCGCCGCCGTGATGGGAGTTGACCAGTTATTCGTCAAAGCATGGTTAATGAGGCGTATCTAAATCGCCTTAACGGCGGGTTTACCGCGGCGCGGTCAGCGAATGACGAAGTGCGTCAGGTCGACCGCCTTGATCCATTCCGTCTCCGGGTAGATCATCAATGCGCCGATGGCGAGCGCGATGCCGTAGGGAATGCCGCTTTCCTTGGCGTGCAGCCTGAGCAGCCAGGCCTGGCCGGCCAGCGGGTAAGGCAGCGGCCATTGCCGGAACTGGAGCAGCAACAGCGTCAGCGCGCCGCCGAACAACGAGGCATAGAGCAGATAGTTCAGCAGATGGCCGAAGCCGAACCAGAGCGCCGCCGCGGCGGCGACCTTGGCGTCTCCGCCGCCGACCCAGCCCATGGCAAAGCAGCCAAAAGCCACCGCGAGCACGGCGGCGCCGGCGCCGAGATGCGCCAGGATATCGGAAAGTCCCATGCCGCTCAGAACGGCCAGGGCCAGGAAGCCGGCCGCCAGCGCCAGCGATACCCGGTTCGAAATCGTCATGGTGAAGAGGTCGCTCGCCGCCGCGAACGCCATCAGGGCCGGAAACAGCAGGAGGCGCGCAATGTCGAGGATCATGGGACAAGCACGTGTCCGCGGCCATGCGGGACGGCGGTTACGTGCTCGGCGGTGAGCAATCCGGGCACATCATCATGCTCGAGCACACCACCACCGGGGACGGCGTGCTGAGCCAGCCTCAGCTGCTCGCCGCGGTGAACAGCCGCGGCGTGCCGATGGCGGCGACGGCCAAGATGATGCCGAAGTACCCGCAGGTACTGGTCAACGTGCCAGGCGACGCCTCGCAGCTCGGCCCGGAGGTCGCCGCGGCGGTCCGCCGGGCGGAGGCCGAGCTCCAGCGGCAACGGGCGGGTCCTGGTCCGGCCGAGCGGGACCGAGCCCACGATCCGGCTGATGATCCAGGCCAAGGACGCGAGCCTGGCAGAACGCGTCATCGGCGGGCTGGCCGACAAGGTTCGGCTGGCACTGGCTGGCCGGTAAGCCCACACAGTAGGAACTCCCATGCGAGACGCATACCAGGTCGCCGCCGTGCGGGCGGCGGAACGCGCGCTGATGGAAATCGTCCCCGACGGGGCGCTGATGGCCCGGGCCGCCGCGGGCCTCGCGTCGGTGTGCGCGTCCCTGCTGGCCCGGCACCCGGGCCACGTGTACGGCACCCGGGTGGTGGTGCTGCGCGGCAGCGGGGACGACGGCGGCGACGCGCTGCCCACGCGGCGGCCCTGCTGGCCCGCCGCGGCGTTGCCGTCACCGCGATCGCGGGCGGCCCTAAGGCGCACCCAGGCGGCATCGCCGCCCTGCGCGCGGCCGGCGGCCGGGTGACCGGCGATTCCCGTCCAGGCGATTCCGGTCCCGGCGATCCCGGCGCTCATGCCGACCTGATGAACCGCGCTGACCTGATCATCGACGGCCTGCTCGGCATCGGCGGGCGGGGCGGGCTGCGGGAGCCGTACGCCGGCCTGGCGCGGCAGGCCCGCTGGGGCCAGGCAGGGGCGCGACCGTGGTGGCGGTCGACCTGGCACGGAAGAGGCGATGGGCAGCATTGAAACGTTCTCTGCGGGTGATAAAAATCATTGTATTGGATTAATCATGACAAAATTATGAAAATAATTGGGATATGCGAGGTGCAAAAATTGGGGATGCAGGCATGTGGAGACGCAATGCATTGCGTCTCTGCGAAAAAAAATATATAAAATACTTGACAAATCCAAAATCAATATACTATCTTTGCGATATCATTTTAATATCAGAAACAATGGAACAGGAAAAACAATTTACACCAATCTCAGGCTATGTCGGGTTGGTATTTTGCACTTTTACTTATCGGTATCCCGGTAGCAGGAATCACGCTTTATGAACAATTCTGGATGGTCGCCCTGGGGATAGTGGG
>CAVSOS010000026.1:0-7018 GCA_963729395.1 uncultured Pseudomonadota bacterium
CGTCCGCCGGGACGACGTCGAGAGTTATGCCTCCCATTCGTCCCCGAGCATTGCCCATCACCTCATGAATGTGCCATGTAACCCCGCGCCCGACGGCGGCAGGAAAGCAGCGAAAAAGACCGACAAAGTGAGCAATTTGGCATGAGGAATTTCCATCTCGCCGGCCGATCGACGGTCCACGCCCAGAACGCGATGGTGGCGACGTCGCATCCGCTGGCGGCGCTGACGGCGATCGAAGTGCTGCGTTCCGGCGGCACCGCCGCGGACGCCGCGGTGGCGGCTTGCGCGCTGCTCGGCGTGATCGAGCCGCAATCCACCGGGATCGGCGGCGACTGCTTCGCGCTGATCCAGCCGAAGGGCGAGGGCAAGATCGTCGCCTATAACGGCTCGGGCCGCGCGCCGATGGCCGCGACGGCGGAATGGTACCTCGAGCGCAATATGCACGCGATCCCGCTGACCTCGGCGCACGCCGTCAGCATTCCCGGCGCGGTCGACGCCTGGGCGACCATCCTGCGCGATCACGGCAAGCTTGGGCTCGATACCCTGCTGCAGCCGGCGATCAAGGCCGCCGAAGAAGGTTATGTCGTCGCGCCCCGCATCGCGTTCGACTGGAAGAACGGTTTCGAAAAACTGAAAAAGGGCACCAACAGCGAGCGCTATTTGTTGCCGCACGGCAAGCCGGCCGGTGGCCGGCGACGTGATCAAGCAGCCGGAACTGGGCCAGACGCTTGCGGGCGATCGCCAAAGGTGGCCGCGACGCCTTCTACAAGGGCGCGATCGCCGAGGACATGGTCGAGACGTTGCGCGGCATCGGCGGCCTGCACACGACTTGACGATTTCGCCGCGCCACACCACCGAGACCACGGTGCCGATCGGCACCATGTATAAGGGCCTCGACGTCTGGCAGTGCCCGCCGAACGGTCCGGGCATCACCATGCTGGTGATGCTGAACATCCTCGTCGCGCTTCGATCTGACGAAATTCCCGGCCATGAGCGTCGAGCGGTTTCATCTCGAAGCCGAAGCCGCGCGGGTCGCCTACATGATGCGCGAGCAGCACATCGGCGATCCCGGCCATCGTCGATGTCGACGTGGCCAGGATATTGTCGAAGGAATTCGCCGACGAGTATGCCGCCAGGATCCGCATGGACCGGATGCTCGATTTGCCGAAGGTGTCGCCGCCGATGAATCCCTCGACGATCTACATCACGGTGGTGGACAAGGATCGCAACGTCTGCTCGTTCATCAATTCGATCGCGCATTCCTTCGGTTCGGCGATCGTCTCGAACAAGACCGGCATTCTCCTGCAAAATCGCGGCGGCGGTTTCCGGATCCAGCCCGGCCATCCCAACTGCATCGCGCCGGGCAAGCGGCCGCTGCACACCATCATTCCGAGCGCTTGCCACCAAGAGCGGCCGCGCGGTGATGCCGTTCGGCGTGATGGGCGGGCAGTATCAGCCGGTCGGGCAGGTTCATGTGCTGACCAACATGCTCGACTACGGTTGCGACGTGCAGGAAGCGATCGACATGCCGCGCGGCCTGCATTATGAAAATGTCTATCAGCTCGAGGATGGCGTGCCCGCCGATATCGTCGAGGGTCTGAAGAAACTCGGACATCAGACCACCCGCGTGGTCCCGCCGCTCGGTGGCGGCCAGGCGATCTGGATCGACTGGGACAAGGGCACGCTGACCGGCGGTTCCGATCCGCGCAAGGATGGTTGTGCGCTCGGATATTGAACCCTGGCATTGAACAGATCTCGCGCCACGGTTCTCCCTCGTCACAAGGAAAGCTGAAAATGATGCGACGCATGCCGTTTCGAAATCTTTCGATCGCCTTTGCCATCGCATTTGGCGGGCGCTCTTCTCTCCGCCGCACCAAACAGGCAGCGGCCCAGACCGCAGGAAAATCCATGACCACAGCTTCAGGTTTGCAGATCATCGACAGCAAGGTCGGCACGGGCGCTGCGCCAAAGCCGGGCCAGATCTGCGTGATGCACTACACCGGATGGCTTTATGAGGACGGCAAGAAGGGCAAGAAATTCGACAGTTCGGTCGATCGCAACGAGCCGTTCGAATTTCCGATCGGGCAGCACAAGGTGATTGCCGGCTGGGACGAAGGCGTCGCTTCCATGAGAGTCGGCGGCAAGCGCACCCTGATCATTCCGCCCGACGCTGGGCTACGGCGCCCGCGGCGCCGGCGGCGTCATTCCGCCGAACGCGACGCTGATATTCGATGTCGAATTGCTCGGGGTGAAGGGCTGAATGTGAAGGGTGGGAACTCTCCGCCGAACGGTTAAGTTTTGCCGGGACAGGCCTCCCATGCGCCGAAAGTTCCGGTTCCGATCTGGTTTGTGATCGCGGTTTTCGATAGGTTTCGCGCGCAGGGTTCCCAGGAAAGCAGCACGATGACAGGTTCCCACGATCACACCCATGCCGATCATTCCCACGATCACGGCGACGCGCAGCGCTGGAAGCATGATGGCGTTCGCGTCATTCCCGGCGACCAGCTCGATCCCAACGTGCCTTCGACCGCCGGAATGGACCGCAAGGCTGCGATCAATTTCGCGCGCGTCGGCGCGCAGAAATTGTGGGCCGGCACCGTGACCATCAAGCCCGACGCCAAGACCGGCGCGCATCATCACGGCCATCTCGAGAGCATCATCTACGTCGTCAAGGGCAAGGCGCGGATGCGCTGGGGCGAGCACCTGCAATTCACGGCCGAAGCCAGTCCCGGCGATTTCATTTTCATTCCGCCCTATGTCCCGCATCAGGAGATCAACGCCAGTCCGCGACGAGGTACTTGAATGCGTGCTGGTGCGCAGCGACGGCCAGGCGGTTGCGATCAATCTCGACATCGAGCCGGTCGAAAAGCCGGAGACGGTTTTGTGGGTCGACCCGGTGCATCGCGATCCCGCGGAGGGGAAGTAAATTCGGAGCCGTTTCTGTTCGAGGGATGAGGAGTCAATTTGCTTCGTCATTCCGGGATGCGCCTCTTGGCGCAGGCCCGGAATCCATACTCCCTGCAGGGGTTATGGATTCCGGGCTCGCTCGCTTCGCTCCCGCCCCGGAATGACGATTGAGGGGCGCGAAAGCTACGCAAACACGCTGTGATCGATCGGCCGGTTCGGCACGACATAGCCATAGCGGGTGTTGGAGGGCTCCGGACCCGCCTTCTCGTATTCCGCCTTCAAGGCAGCGAAACGATCGCCCTTGATGTCGAGCATCGCGCGTTTCCGCATCACATTCCCGCGTCTTCACCGGTACATTAAAAATTTGCATCCGATGTCGGATCGAGGTCCCGCCGGTCGTTCCTGGGTCGATCTGACAAAAAAGGGAATTCAGCCATGTCAAAAATCTCGCCCTGCCTGTGGTTCGACGGCGAAGCCGAAGAGGCCGCGAAATTCTACGTTTCGCTGCTGCCGGATTCCCGAATTGAAAAGGTCCAGAAGAACATCATCGACAGCCGCGCCGGCAAGGCAGATTCGGTGCTGCTGGTGGAATTCACGCTGGCCGGCCAAAGTTACCTCGCGGTGAATGGCGGCATGCGGTTCGAATATACCCACGCGATCTCGTTCAAGATCGACTGTGCCGATCAGGCCGAGGTCGACCGTCTCTGGGACGCACTGTCTTCCAATGGCGGATCGGTCGAACGCTGTGGCTGGCTCAAAGACCGCTTCGGCGTGTCCTGGCAGATCGTGCCGGCCGTGCTGCCGGAATTGCTCGGCGGTCCCGATCGCGCCGGCGCGCAGCGCGCGGTCGAGGCGATGATGCAGATGGTCAAGCTCGACATCGCCGGCCTTAAGAGGGCGTATGAAGGCAAGTCGGCAGCATAGAGCGAGAGCGCTTTTGATTGAATCGGTTCTGTCGGCGGGTTCACTTCACCTCTCCCCGTCGGGGAGAGGTCGATTTGCGAAGCAAATCGGGTGAGGGGGTTGGACCTACGAGAGATCGTAACCCCTCACCCCAACCCTCTCCCGATGGGACCCCATGGGAGAGGGAGCGCGCTTTCGTTGCCTCTGCATATCAATCTAATCCCTTCATGCTCTGACCTGCGGCGGCCGTTAACGGGGTTGTCGGCTGCCGAGCGCGGTCCGGATGGTTTCCGGCGCACGGATGCGCTCGGTGAGAAGGGCAATGCGGTCGTTACCCCAGAACAGTTCGCCGTTGAAAACCATCGTCGGCACGCCAAACACGCCGATCGATTCGGCCTCGGCGACGATGCGATCGTGCTCGTCGCGCGCTGGACCATTCACATAGGCCTCGAAAGCCGGCACCGAGCCGCCAAGCGCAGCAATCACGCCGCTGATTTCCTGAAGCTCGTCGAGCTCCAGTTCGTGATTCCAGAAGCGCCGGAAAACCGTATCGTGGTAGGCGCGGAAAATGCCATGACGCTGGGCGAACAGCATGCCGGCGCTTGCATAGAATGCATCATAGATTCGCCGTGGGCCCTTGATCGTAAGGCCTTGCGCGTTGGCATAGCGCCGGGCGTCCATATAGGAGTAACGAACCTTTCGCCAGAAGTGCGGGGTTCGCTCCTCGACCGTGCCCATGAACTCCGGGATTCGGAGCGTGTAGGGCAGCCACTCCAGCTTCACGCCTTCCTTTTCTTCCAGTTCGAACAGCGCCTGGTTGGCGACGAAGGCAAAGGGACTCTTGTAGTCGGTGTAGATCCGTACGCACGGCTTTTCCATCGCAGATCCCTGATCACGCCCCAGATCATATCTTGGTACTGCCAGAGCGCGATCCGGAAAAGGGAGAATTGGCGCTAGAGCCTTTTCCGTTCCGATAGAATCGGAACGGAGGCTCTATGTCTCTATTTGACGCGTTTTCTTTACGCGAACCGGTATCCACTTCGCTGGAAAACGCTCTCTAGTAGTTGATCCGCAATCCGACCCCGCCATGGAGGGTGTTGCCGACCGGTTGCGGTCCCAGCGTGCCGTTGAGGAAGAGGTCGGCGACCCAGCCCTTGGCGATGCGGAAGCCGAGACGGCCGCCATATTCGAACCAGCTCTGGTTGCCGATCGTCGGCACCACGGTGCCGTCGCCGGTCACGGTGGCGACGATGCCGGAGTGGTCCCGAAAACGACTGCACGAAGCCGCCATTGATGTTGGCCTCGACGCTGCTGCCGAACAGATGCGTCCACTGCCCGCCGACCTTGACGAGGTTGGTTCGATCGGTGCCGGTGGCGATCGTGGCGTTGAACGGATTGAACGCTGACGGCACGGGTCGGTGTAGCCGTTGACCCGCTGCCACAACTGCCAGACCTCGACGGAGGCGGCGACCTCGTCGCGCGGCGAAAGCCGGCTGATCCAGCCCGCCCTTCCATAGACCCCGTAATCGCTGCTGTTGGTTGAGCTGTCGAGCGAAACCGCGCCGAGGCTCGTCAGGTAGCTGCGGCTATAGCGCACCTTCTCGAACGGCGTCAGGATGGCGCCGACGTCGAAAAACGGCCGCGACGATCCCCAGTCGGTGAAATCGTAGCGCAGCGCGAACGCGCCGATCGGCGCGCTGGTGACGCTGTATCCGCCCTCGCTGTACTGGGTGTAGGCGATGCCCGCCAGCAGCGACAGATTGGGGGTGAGTTCCTTGCGGCCATGAACGCCGGCCGAAAACGATCCGGCGGAACCGAATGCGCTGACGCAGTCGCTGCAATTGACCTGCTCGTTGACGCCCAGCAGCACCGTGCCGAGCACCCGGTTGGTGATCATCTGGTTGAAGCGCTGGTTGCGCCAGACCGTTGATCGATCCCCCGCTGGAATCCGCGCCGGTCGGTGTCGGCGGGGTGTCGGCGATGGAGGTGGCGGCGGCGGCGGGCTTGGTGACGGCGTCGAGGATGGCGGAGGCTGGCGACGGGCTGGGCAGTCGGCGTGGCGCAGGAGATCTGCGCCGCGGCGGGATTGGTCTGCGCCTGCAACCAGCATCGAGCGAGATCGCCGCCGTGAGCGCGGCCGATACGATAAGGCTGCGCGCGAACTCTTGCCATCGTCAGCGCCCGCACAGCATGCCGGTGGGGTCGCTGCCGTCATCGACGGCGCCGCGGGCGTGGCATCGGCAAAATGCGTGACGGTGCAAAGTCCGGCCGCTGCGCGCGCAGTTCGCGGCGAAGGTCCAGGGCGGGGTGTTGGTTTTTTGAATCGTGACCTTGCCGCCCGTCGAGGTAATGATGGCGGTATCGCCGGGCTGCGTCAGACTCGATGCATTGGCCGCCCAGGGTGCAGACGCGCGAGGCGCCTTCCTGCAGCACCACGGTGGTCTTGCCGCGCTGCGACAGGATATCGAGGATGGTGCCGCGCACGCCGATCGTCGCCAGCGACGTGGTGATCTTGTAGGCGGCCTTTGCCGAATGTCCGGTGACGAAACGAAATGCGCCTGTCGTCAGCCTGATCGCGATATCGCGGTAGGTGTGTTCGTCATTGAAGACGGTGCGGTCGAGCGTGATGGTGGCATTGGGGCCGAGCGACAGATTGGTGCTGTCGGCCATCACCAGCCGCGCCGCGCTGTCGAGGCCGGTGCGCACGACTTCGTCGCGCAGCACGCCGTCGCCGACATTGATCTGGCTGCTCGCCGATCCCGAGACGCGGAGAACTTGATTCTGGATGACGGCCGCTTCGCCGACGCGCGCTTGCGCGGATGCAGGGGCTGAACGAGTTCAGCCAGCAGGCAGATGCCGGACATCAAAAGAAGGCGGTTACTCCAGCCCATATCCCCACCGTGCAATCTGGTCCGGTCATGGTATCGGATTGCCACCGCCACCTATGTTGTAAAATTGCCACAAGCCCGATTTTACCGGCGCGCTCCTTGGTGACGCCAAAGCGCAAAAAAGTTCAGCGGGAGCGGCCTCGGCCGATCTCGGCGGCATCCGTGGGGACGTCGATGGAGACGTTCAATCGGCTGATGATTTTCAAGAGCTGGATCTGAGGCGTAGACTCATAAGCGCATAGCGCCGACGGATAACCGCCATTTCTGAGATCGCCCCCGCAACCGGACATGACGCGGACACGCCAAAATCGACGCGAATG
>CAVSOS010000027.1:0-79604 GCA_963729395.1 uncultured Pseudomonadota bacterium
ATCTCCCCTACCCTTTGTAAGGCTCAAGTACGAGATCCCGATTGACGACGACCCGCACCGGAAATCCTGGCCGAATCGTCAGTGTCGGCTGAATGTTGAGATTCTGCTGAACGACTTTCTGTCCAGTCTGGTTCAGGCTATCGCTGGATCCGCGGCGGAGCGCGCTGATGACATCGCTATTGCTGCCAGTACCGGTGGTAGATCCAAGTTCGCTACCGACGCCGAGCAAGGTGGACAGAAGTGCTGCCTTGAACAGGGCGCCCCAGTGGTTGTCGACATCGTCCTCAAGGCCGGCGTAACCGCCGGCATCGGCACCGGCCTGACGCTCCAGCACAATCGAGCGCCCGTTCGGCATGATCAGGCGGGTCCAGACCAGCAAGACGCGCGACTGCCCAAACGCAACCTGGCTATCATAGATGCCAATCAACCGGGTCCCTTGCGGAATGAGGAGGAAACGCCCGGTCGGGCTGTCATAGACATTCTCGGTTACCTGAGCGGTGATTTGGCCCGGGAGATCTGAGCGGATTCCCGTGATCATAGACGCTGAGATAACGTTACCTGCCTGCACCACGTAAGATGACGCCGGCGCGGCGACACGATCCGGGCTTGTGGTGCTACGATCGGGCGACGCGTTGACGAACGCGAGCTTGCGGTCCTGACCGTTCTGCGTGAAGGTATCGTTCGGTGCAGGCTGTGCCGACTGGCTCGCCTGGTTGGGTGCGATCGTCGAGGCGCCGACTGAAGCGGCTTGTGCAACCGAGGATACCAACTCCCGAATACCGGTCGAGGCAAATAGTTTGCTCAAACGAGCCGCTTCGCCTTCCTGGTCGAGACGTTGCTGTTCGGAATCGTTTGTGGGCATCCCCGCCAGAGGCGCGCTTTGCCCGTTCAATATCGGACGCCCGAGATCGCCCGGCAAGGCCGGTCCGAGTGGCGGCGCCTGGCGAGGCACACCTGCATAGTCGCGGGGTAGTCCCGCGAGGCCGTCGGCAACGTTGTGATGGTCCGTCGTGTAGAGCTCCGACGGCGCAGAAGTGTGCGAGCGGTTGTTTTGCAAGGCCCAAAATATCGCTCCAAAGATCGCAACCGATCCGATCGCCGCACCGCCGGCAAGGACCTTCCGGGACAGTCTTGTGACGCGAGGACGTTCCGCGCGCAGACGCATCGACGCCGATCGGTCAGGTTCGTTTTCACCGCTGGGCCGAATGTCGGTTTCCCCGTCAATGTTCACCGCCCTCTCCCGTCGGTACGGCTGATGCGGACCGTCTGCTGGTGCTCGCCGCCCATGCGCAGCTCGGCCGCGGCGAACAGACGATCGACGATGTAGTAGTTCTGCCTGACACGATAATTGACGAGTTGGCCGTCGCCTTCGGGGCCTATCACGAACAGTGGCGGCGCTTCTCCTTGCTCGATTCCGGCAGGCATCTCGATGTAGACCTTGGAGCCGTCGTCGAACGCGGAGACCGGCCGCCAGGGCGGGTTGTCCCCCTCGATCGCGTAACGGAAACGCAACCGCGAGATATCCACGCCGGTCACAATGGGCGTCGCACTCTCCGCACTGGCATTCTGGCGTCGCAGCGCGATCAGCTGATCTTCGGGATACTGCCAGGACACCGAGGCCATGTAGGTCTTTTCCGCGGAACGAAGCTCCAGAAGATAGGTGCGCCGGTCGGTATTGATGACAAGATTGGAGACGAGCTCTGGTCGTGTGGGTTTTACGAGGATGTGGATGCGCTTAGTGGAACCGGTCCCGCTTTCGGTATCGCCGATGATCCAGCGAACGGTATCACCGGCGGCGACGGGTCCGGAGCCAACAAGCTGCTCGCCTTCCTGCAGAGCAACATCGGTCACCTGCCCCGGCGCGGCATAGACCTGATAGAGGGCGCCTTGCGAGAAGGGGTAGACCTGCACGGCATTGATGTAGCCATTGCGGGACGGCTGTACGCGGGCAGCCGCGTTGGCTTTTTCGACGCGTTTGCGGGGATCACCGGATTCTGGTTTCGACTTAGCTCCATGCAGCGGCTTGAGCTGACCAGGAAGGGGCAGCAGTTTCGGCATCTCGACGACTTCGACCGGTTTTGGCGGGTCGGCAAGCTGCACCGCGGGCTGCGCCTCGTCGTCGTAGGAAATCTGCGGCGGCGGCTTTAGTGGAATGGTGCAGCCGGCAAGCATCGAGGCCGAAAGGAGCACGACCGGCAATGCTGCTTTGCGCGATGGCTTCATTGTCCCAACTCCTTCGACCAGTTGATGGCGTTGACGTAGACCCCAAGAGGATTTTTCCGGAGACGATCGGCGTCGCGGGGAGCGTCGATCACGACGGTGACGATAGCGGTCCAGCGCTCGGTCGCGCTCAGGCTTCCGTTCTCGTAAACGCGCTGGATCCAGGCGACACGGAACGATGACGGCGACGCCCGGATGACGCTGGAGACTTCAACGGAGATCTGCAGTTTGCCGAGATTGGCAAAGGGGTCGTTGGTACGGGCATAATCATTGAGCGCCGCCGCACCGCGGTCCGTGGTGAAGTCATACGCACGCAGCCAATCCTGGCGCAGCACGATGCCGTCGGCTGGCAATCCCCTGACATCCTCGATGAAACGCGCGAGGTGAAAGGCGATCTGCGGGTCGGTCGGCTGATAGCTGCTATCCGCCGGCGCCACGGCCTGGACCTGGCCGAGGCGATCGACTTGCACCACCCATGGCGTCACGGTGCCACGGATGGATTGCCAAACGAGAGCGGAAGCAAGACCGCCTGATAGCAGCAGGCAACCGAACGCCATCAACCGCCAATTGCTAGCCTGAACGCGCGCGGAGCCGATCCGCTCGTCCCAGACTTGCGCGGCCTTCTGATAGGGCGTTTCTGGCGCGGGCGTGCGGCCGTATCGCACCGAAGGTCGTTTGAACATCAGCGCTCACCTTCCTTGAGATCGACGGAAGTACCGCCTCCACCGTGATCGCTGGCCCGAACCGCTTGGGTTGCCGCGGATGCGCCATGGCTCAGGGTCTGCGAACGTTTCATTCGCCTCGCCCAGGCCGGGGGTTCGCTCGCAGATGATGTGCCAGTGGAAGCTCCGCTCTGCCCGGCCCCGTTGGCGTTCGATGCCGCCTCGCCCGCTCCACGCTTTAAGGGACTGACAATGTTGGAGGCGGCGGCGGCGACTGAAGCGCTGCCGCGAGCAGCGCCGGCAAGCATTCCGCCAGCTGCCCCTGCCCCCATGCCGGCACCGGCCACTCCGGCAGCGACAATGCCACCCGCCGCGAGACCCGTTCCGATGGCCGCGCCAGCGCCGAGTTGCGGACCGCCGGAGACAATACCGTTGGCGATCCCAGGGCCGAAGATGCCGAGCCCTAGTAGAGACAGAGCCGCCAGCACCATGGACATGGCGTCATCGATGGTCGGCTGATTGCCGCTAAAGCCTGCTGTGAATTGCGAGAACAAGGTCGAGCCGATGCCGACGATGACGGCGAGTACCAGGACCTTGACACCTGACGAGATGACGTTGCCAAGCACGCGCTCGGCGGCAAACGCAGTCTTGCCAAACAGGCCGAAGGGGATCAGCACGAATCCGGCGAGAGTCGTCAGCTTGAATTCGATCAGTGTCACGAAGAGCTGGATCGCCAGGATGAAGAAGGCCAGCAGCACCACGATCCAGGCGAACAGCAGCACCACGATCTGAACGAAATTCTCGAAAAAGCTGATGTAGCCCATCAGCCCGGAGATCGAATCTGAGAATGGGCCGACCGGCGTCGATTCCAACTTGCGCCACCCGACCTGGGCTCAGGAAATCGGCAGCGGACATAGTGGAACCGGACGCCTTGAGCCCGAGGCCAGAAAAGCTCTCGAAGATGATGCGGGCGAGATTGTTCCAGTTGCTGATCAGGTAAGCGAACACACCAACGAACAATGTTTTCTTCGCCAGCCGCGCAATGATGTCCTCGTCAGCCGCCCAGCTCCAGAATATGGCTGCAAGGGTAATATCGATGGCGGCGAGCGTCGTCGCCAGGAACGCCACTTCACCGCTGAGCAGACCGAAGCCTGAATCGATATAGCGGGTAAAAACCTCGAGGAAGCGGTCGATGACCCCAGTACCACCCATCAGCGCGCTCCACTCTGGTCAACACCGGCTGGCGGGACTCGGTCCTGGCCTTTCACAGGCACAGCAGTCGCACCGGAGGCCAACGCGGCTGGCAGCTGGGGCGATTTCGTCGACAGGAAGAAGTGCTGACGGTTCTCAGCCCATATGCGACGGCAGGCTTCGAGACCCGCGGCATCATCGGGCGTGATCGTTCGACAGCGCGCGAGTTCACTGACTAGCGCGTCCGCGTCGCCTTGCTCCAAAGGCATAAGGACGACAGTATCCTCGCCGCTCCGGCTCTGGATCACGGCTACCGCCGCGGCGAGCGCGACAAAGATAACCGCCGCTATCCGCAGAAACTGTTGAGACGTGGGTGAGGCGTTCATCAATGGAACATCTGAACTGATGTGGACTGGTAGCCGACGCCAGGCGTCAGGAAACGACGAAGCTGCTCCCTGCCCTGGTCCTGCGCGGACGCGCGTTGGGCTGCTTCCAGACTCTGAGCCCGGCCCTGTGCTGCGACTGTTGCGGTCAAGTCGGCGAGTTGCTGGGCGTGCAGCGCGGCGAGTTGGTTACCGGCTTGCGTAGCCTGCAGCGCGCCGGTGGCGGACTGGCTCGACGTCACCAGCGCCGACGTCTGGATACGGTTGGTGTCGAGATTGCCGACCACGCCGGCCTGCACCCGGAGCGCATCCTGAAGCGCAGCAACTGAAGTCTGCCAGCGGACTTGCGCATTCGCGATCAGCGTCTGGCTGGATACCCCCGAGGAAACCGGCGCGTAGGTAGTCGAGAACGCGTGATCGATCTGCTGCACATTGTAGGCGATGCGCTGGGCCTGGTTCAGAAGCTGCTGGGTACGCTGGATCGAGGCTTGCAGTTGCTGTAGCGACGAATATGGCAGGTTCGCGAGATTCCTGGCCTGATTGATCAGCATCTGCGCCTGATTCTGCAGCGACGTGATCTGGTTATTGATCTGCTGCAGCGCGCGGGCGGCTCTCAGGACGTTTTGCGCATAATTGTTCGGATCGAACACGATGACCTGCGCGCGAGATGGCGGCGTCGCGACGGCGATTGAAAGCGTGACGAGGCTCGCTGCCGCGAGACGACGGATAACATTCACAGTTTTTCTCCCTCGGCAGGAAGATCGGGGATGATGTCGGCGGCCCAGGCGAGACCACGGTGCTTCAGCCAGGCGGCTACAAAGCCCTCGCGGCCGTGCTCGGCGAGAATCTGCTGCGATAGCTGCCTGGTCCGATTTTGAGGACGCGGCCGTAAAGGCGAGCGCGACGTCCCCGAGACCGAGTTCGAACAGTCGATTGCCCCGCCGCGACTGGCAGTAATAGTCGCGCTTCGGCGTCGCGCGGGCGAGGATCTCGATCTGGCGGTCGTTGAGGCCGAAGCGACGGTAGATCGCCGTGATCTGCGGCTCGATCGCCCGCTCGTTCGGCAGGAACAGGCGCGTTGGACAGCTCTCGATGATGGCTGGCGCAATCGCCGAGCCATCGATATCGGACAGCGACTGGGTGGCGAAGATGACCGACGCGTTCTTCTTGCGCAGCGTCTTCAGCCATTCCCGGAGTTGCCCGGCAAAACCCTGATCGTCGAGCGCGAGCCAGCCTTCATCGATGATCAGCAATGTCGGACGGCCGTCGAGCCGGCCTTCGATGCGATGAAAGAGATAGGCCAGTACCGCGGGCGCGGCGGAGGTTCCGATCAGGCCCTCGGTCTCAAAAGCCTGGACTTCGGCCGCTCCCAACCGCTCGGCCTCGGCATCGAGCAGGCGGCCATAGGGACCGCCGAGGCAATAGGATTGCAGCGCGCGCTTCAGTGTCTGCGATTGCAACAACACCGACAGACCGGTCAGCGTCCGCTCTGCAGGAGGTGCCGACGCAAGCGAGGTCAAAGCCGACCAGAGGTGATCCTTTGCCTCAGGGGTTATGACGATCGTTTCGCGGGCAAGGATATTGGCGATCCATTCCGCCGCCCAGGCGCGTTCCGCGGCATCATCGATTAGAGCAAGCGGCTGGAGCGAGACGGGCTCGCTTGCCTCGTCCGGCAGCGCGCCGCCGAGATCATGCCAGTCGCCGCCCATGGCGAGCGCGGCCGCGCGGATCGAACCGCCGAAATCGAAGGCGAACACCTGGCTTTCCGGATAGCGGCGGAACTGCAACGCCATCAACGCCAGCAGTACCGACTTGCCGGCGCCGGTCGGACCCACCACCAGGGTATGGCCGACATCGCCGACATGAAGCGAAAACCGAAACGGGGTCGCCCCCTCCGTTCGCGCGAAGAATAATGCCGGCGCGCCGAAATGCTCGTCTCGCGCGGGGCCCGCCCAGACCGCCGACAGCGGGATCATATGCGCGAGATTGAGCGTCGAGACCGGCGGCTGCCGGACATTGGCGTAGACATGGCCGGGCAGCGACCCGAGCCAGGCCTCGACCGCATTGACGCTCTCGACCATGCAGGTGAAGTCGCGTCCCTGAATGACCTTTTCGACTAGCCGCAGCTTCTCGTCGGCGACACGGGGATCGTCGTCCCACACCGTCACGGTGGCGGTGACGAACGCCTGCCCGATCTGCGTCGGATCCGAGTTCCTGCAGCGCCGCGTCGGCATCCATGGCCTTGTTGTGGGCGTCGGTGTCGAGCAGGGTCGAGGCTTCGTTGGTCATCACCTCCTTCAGGATCGCGGCAACCGATTTGCGCTTGGCGAACCATTGCCGCCGGATCTTGGTCAGCAGCCTCGTGGCATCTGTCTTGTCGAGCATGATCGCGCGGGTCGACCAGCGGTAGGCGAAGGCGAGCCGGTTGAGTTCGTCGAGAATCCCGGGCGTCGTGACGGTCGGGAAACCGACTACAGTCAGCACCCGCAGATGCGCATAGCCCGAGCATCGGCTCGAGGCCGCCGATCAGGGGCTGATCGGCCAGCACCGCGTCGAGATACATCGGGATCTCAGGAACTCGGACGCGCTGGCGCTTGGTCGAGACAGTCGAATGCAGATAGGTCAGCGTTTCCTCGTCATCGAGCCAGGCGCATTCGGGCATAAAACCCTCGACGAGCCGCGAGCACGCGCTCGGTGCGGTCGACGAATCCGCGCAGGACTTCGCGTGCATCCGCATCTCCGTTGCGATCGCGCCCCTCGTAGAGGAAGCGCTCGGCTCGCGCCAGCTTCTTCGGCCGGCGGCAGATAGAGAAAGGTCAGGAAATAGCTGAACTCGTAGTGCGCGCCCTCCTCCTCGAATTGAGCGCGGCGCTCGGCATCGACCAGGGCGGACGCCGCGTCGGGGAAATAGCCTTCAGGGTATTTGCTGGCCGGGATGTCGCTGCGCTTCGACAAAGACAGCCCAACCGGAACCCAGACGCCGCAACGCGTTGTTCAACCGGCCGGCGACGCCGACGAGTTCGGCCGGCACCGCGGAATCCAGGTCCGGCCCCCGAAATTTTGCCGTGCGCTGGAACGACCCATCCTTGTTGAGGACGATGCCCTCATCGACCAAGGCTGCCCAAGGCAGAAAATCCGCAAGCTGGGTGGTTGTGCGTCTGTATTCGGCGAGATTCATCATCGATTTCAGACCCCCAGATAACCTGGGATACGCAGATGCCGGCGCACGACATCGACGAATTGCGGGTCGCGCTTTGCGGCCCATACCGCGGCAGCCTGGCCGAGAACCCGAGCAACAGACCGGCGAGCCACAGCCGCAGACCAAGGCCGAGCGCGGCCGCCAAGCGTGCCGTTGAGGATCGCGACCGCGCGCGGTGCGCCACCCAGCAGGATCGGCTCCGTGAGTGCGCGATGTACCGGCACAGTGAAGCCAAGGATGGGATCGACGTCATCCATCACACCAGCACCCCGCCGCCGAAGGAGAAGAACGAAAGGAAGAAGGAACTGGCCGCGAACGCGATCGACAGGCCGAACACGATCTGGATCAGTCTGCGGAATCCGCCGGAGGTGTCGCCGAACGCCAGCGAGAGCCCGGTGACGATGATGATGATGACCGCGATGATCTTGGCGACGGGACCTTCGACCGATTGCAGGATCTGGTTGAGCGGCTGCTCCCAGGGCATGTTCGAGCCGGCAGCCCGAGCGGGACCGGAAACCATCACCTGGACACCGGCGATGGCGGACAGAACAAGCGGCTCGGCGAACAAGGAATGATAACCGCGTCATGAACGATCTCCCGCAACGTGAAGGACGTAATCGCCGTCGGCACCAAGGCCTTCGACACAGGCGAGTTCGGCGAGCCGTCGGTTCGAACCACGGCCGGCCAGGACGGCAATGAACTGGATGGTCTCGGCGATCAGTGCGCGCGGCACGGTGACGACGGCTTCCTGGATCAGCTGCTCCATCCGGCGCAGCGCGCCGATCGCGGAACCGGCATGGATGGTGCCGACGCCGCCGGGATGGCCGGTGCCCCAGGCCTTCAGGAGATCGAGCGCCTCGGCGCCCCGGACTTCACCGATCGGGATGCGATCCGGTCGCAACCGCAGCGAAGAGCGAACGAGATCGGAGAGCGAGGCGACGCCATCCTTGGTGCGCAGCGCGACGAGGTTGGGCGCCTTGCACTGCAGCTCTCGGGTATCCTCGATCAACACCACGCGATCGGTGGTTTTTGCGACCTCGGCCAACAGCGCGTTCGTCAATGTCGTCTTGCCGGTCGAGGTACCACCGGCAACAAGGATGTTGCGGCGATCCGCGACGGCCGCGCGCAACGTCTCGGCCTGACGGGACTTCATGATTCCGGCGGCGACATAGTCGTCGAGCGTGAACACGGCAACAGCTGGTTTGCGGATCGCGAAGGCCGGCGCAGCTACCACCGGTGGCAGCAGCCCCTCGAACCGCTCGCCGGTCTCGGGCAATTCGGCCGATACCCGCGGCGAACCCGGATGTACTTCCGCGCCGACATGGTGCGCGACAAGCCGCACGATGCGTTCGCCATCGCTGGGCGATAGGTGCTCGCCGGTATCGACAAGTCCGCCCGCCAGCCGATCAATCCAGAGCCGCCCATCAGGATTGAGCATAACCTCTACGACGGAAGCGTCCTCCAGCCAGAGCGCGATAGCCGGCCCCAGCGCGGTGCGCAGCATGCGCGCGCCGCGCGAGGTCGCCTCCTGATTGAGTCGGTGGATTGCCACTTCCGTCCCCCGCTCGACAACCGCCACTACAGCCGTGATGTCGGGGCAATTAGAAAAGGCAGGACCTGCGTTCACGCAACAAGATCAGATCGGGCATAGCGCTCTGGCGTAGAAAGACCTACCAACGGCGAAGCTGTTCATGAAGAACCGTCCGCATCCGGCATCCCGCTCTTGGGAAGCACGTCTTGAGAAATCTCCTGAGCCAGGCTTTGTCCTTTAGCCAGCCGCCGGCCGAGCGCCTCGACAAATCCCTGATAGCGTTCGCGGCCTTTTGCTTGGGCGGCGGGTTGCGTCGTGTCGGGCAGCGGCGGTGTGACCGTCAACCAAAACCGCACGAACAACGCCAGCGCTTCGTTCGAAATCGTAGTATGGCGTTCCAGCCGCTCGATCTGCCGCGTCAATCGATCGAGCCGACGGCCGAGCGCTGCCTCCATCCGCTCGGAATTATCAGGCGACAGAAATGACGACAGGGCCGTCTCGACGACCAGTGCTTGCGGCACGCGCTTGCGACCAGCGTAATCGGCCAATTGTCCCGCAAGATCCGGCGGCAGGCGAAAGGTATGCTTGGTCCGCATTGCCTACTCCGAGAGCTTTAAGCCGTCGCCGGGGTCCATTGCAGCCTGGCGCGCCAAACCGCCGATTTGCTGACCCAAGGCGCGAGCACGCAAAGCATCATCATCGGGATCCTCCTCGGCGAAGGCGAACTCCGGCGTCGGCTTCACTGGCGCCGGCACGATCTCTTCGTGTTTGGGCAGCTCCGGCTGACGCCGGATGCCAGCATTCGCGAGATCATTGATATGCGTCCCTCCCGACGAGCTGATTTCCTCGCCAGTGCCGACAACGGGAGCCGGTAATCGGCTCCAATCATCTGACGCCGCACCCCCGAATTGTTTGCCGACTGGCGGGGGCGGCAACACCCGTTCCGTCAGCCTGATATCTTCATAATATCGCGCCTTCTTGGCCCGGATCGGTGGGACCCCTGAAACGAGTACCAATTCATCGCCGGGCGGTAGCTGCATCACTTCACCTGGTGTGAGCAGCGGTCGCGCCGTTTCCTGCCGAGAGACCATGAGGTGACCAAGCCATGGACTGAGCCTGTGGCCAGCATAGTTTTTCATCGCCCGCATCTCGGTCGCGGTCCCCAGCGCGTCCGAAACACGCTTCGCCGTGCGCTCGTCATTGGTGGCAAAGGACACACGCACATGGCAGTTGTCGAGGATCGAATTGTTGGCTCCATAAGCCTTCTCGATCTGATTAAGCGATTGGGCGATCAGAAAGCCCTTGAGGCCGTAGCCCGCCATGAACGCGAGCGCCGACTCGAAGAAATCCAACCTGCCGAGCGCCGGAAACTCGTCGAGCATCAGCAGCAGCCGATGCCGCCTCCCCTTCGCCTGCAGATCTTCCGTCAACCGCCGGCCGATCTGGTTGAGGATCAACCGCACCAGCGGCTTGGTCCGGCTGATGTCCGAAGGGGGCACGACCAGATAAAGTGTCGCGGGTCGATCGCCTTCAACGAGATCGCGGATCCGCCAATCGCAGTGATGGGTGACTTTTGCTACGACGGGATCACGGTAAAGTCCGAGGAACGACATGGCGGTCGAAAGCACGCCGGAACGCTCATTTTCGCTCTTGTTGAGCAGTTCCCGTGCCGCGGAGGCGATCACCGGATGCGGCCCGGCTTCGCCGAGATGCGCCGTCGTCATCATGGCCCGAAGCGTGACCTCGATCGGGCGTTTCGGGTCGGACAGAAAACCGGCAACACCCGCAAGCGTTTTGTCCGGTTCGGCGTAGAGCACATGAAGAATGGCGCCGACCAGGAGCGCGTGGCTGGTCTTCTCCCAGTGATTGCGCCGCTCGAGCGACCCTTCCGGATCGACCAGCACATCGGCGACGTTCTGGACGTCACGTACCTCCCATTCGCCGCGCCTTACTTCCAACAGCGGATTGTACGCAGCTGATTTCGCGTTAGTGGGATCAAACAGCAACACGCGGCCATGCCTGGCGCGAAAGCCTGAGGTCAGGGTCCAGTTCTCGCCCTTGATGTCATGGACGATGCAGCTACCCGGCCAGGTCAGCAGCGTCGGCACCACCAGGCCAACGCCCTTGCCCGATCGCGTCGGGGCGAAGCACAGCACATGTTCCGGTCCATCATGCCTGAGATAGTCGCGCTCGAACCGGCCGAGGATCACACCGTCTAACGCCGTAAGACCGGCGGACCGAATCTCCTTTGGCATTGCCCAGCGGGCCGATCCATAGGTCGCGGCAGTCCTGGCTTCGCGCGCCCGCCACACCGATATGCCGATGGCAACCGCGATCGAGATAAACCCTCCTGATGCAGCGATGTAAGCGCCCTCGACGAAGACATGGGGCGCATAGGCATCGTAGGCGTACCACCACCAGAAGAACGAAGGCGGCAGATAGACGGGAACGCCGGAAGCTATCTCAAACCAGGGCTGCCCCAATTGCGGCTGGTAGCCAAGCTTCCAGGCAACCCATTGCGTGGCCGCCCATGTCGTGGCGAGCACGATCGCTAAGACGACGAGGATCTGGCCCCACAATATTCGCGTCGCGGACATGGCCATCGAAGTTCAAATGCCGCCGCACGCGATCGACAAGCCCCCTGCCTCGTGCGGTGTACCAACGGCGGCATACGGCTACGTTTCGGAAGGCTGCGGTTGCCAAGCCAAAGGCCTTCGCAAGGAGACGCCCGGCATCATGAACCAGATCCAAGCCGCGATCTGCAATACAACATTGAGAGCGAAGGCGGTCTGGTAGGCCACCTCGGGGTAATGTCCGGCGTCCGGAATCCATTGCTGCACCACGAGGCCGGTCGCATATTGCACAGTGAACGCCGTGCCGATGTGAAACAGGTTCAGCGCCCCGTTGGCCCGACCGGTCAACTCCTTCGGGAAATACTCGGCCAGGATCGCGTAACTTAGCACGGTTGCAGCACCCGTCGCCGCCACACCACTCCACAGGACATAGGAGGGCAAAGGCAGTCGTAGGATCAATGCCAACTGAATCGCGACGAAGATAGTCGCAACTCCCCCCAACAGGGTTTCCGGTCCGACACCGCGCCGGCGCAGCCGATCGGCTGCGATGCCGAGCCCGACGGCGCCGACACTGAGCGCGACCGCCATGACGAAGAGATGTTGCACCACCCCTGCCCGGTCGAGACCATCGACATCGGCAAACCACTGCGCTGCCCACAAACCCTGCAGGGCCCAGGCCGTTCCAATGCAGCTTGCCGAGAGCGGTGCAAGACGCCAGAAGCGCGGATCGGCGTAAACCTTCTTCAAGCCGACCGACGCCGCTTTGCTTCGGACCAGTGTAGCCTCGGGCACCACGAAGTGGACCATGATCGCGCAGACCGCCGTTACTGCAGCCAACAGACCAAAGAGTTCACGCCAGCCGATCGAGGCGAGCAACAGTTCGGCCGGCCATGTCGCGGTCACCGCGCCCAATGCGCCCAGCATCACCATCAAACCGTTCAGAAGAGGCACCCTCTCCCTGGGAAACCAAAGCACGAGCGCCTGCATGCCTGCGGTCAATGCGGAGGCAACGCCGAGACCGATCAACGCGCGGCCCAGGAGCAACATGGAGAAATCTTCTGAGGCCGCGAACAACGCCGAGCCGAGCGCCGCCACCACCATCAATAGGCTTTGCACTCGCCTTGGCCCATATCGGTCGAGCAGCATACCGATCGGTATCTGGGCGGCGGCGAAGGTAAGGAAGTAGACCGACGTCAGCAACCCGAGATCGCCAGCGCTCAGTCCCAACTCATTCGCGAGAGGCGATGCTATCACCGCATTGATGGTCCGGAAGAGATAGGCGAGGTAGTAGCCGGCGACGAAAGGCAGGAATACACGCAGCATCAGCGACCCGTTTGCGGCCAGGTTTGCCACCACCTGTCGCGTGGTCGCGCGCGAGGCCTGCGTTGATTGCTGGGGAATAACCGCCGCGTCATCTTCATCATCATCTTCATTGTTGCCGCGGCGGGTCGTCGTCTCGGTAAAAGGCGCCTCCACGAGGTCGTTTTGTGGAGCAGCAGCCTTCGCTGCGCCGGCCCTGTCGATCGTTTCCTGAATAAGGGGAACTCCCCGATCGACGCGCCTTTCCACCTGCGCCGCGAACTCCTCGAAACGCTCGGCTCCGAGCGCGCAAGCCGCTTGCTGTTCGGTCGCCGGCAATATCGGCGTCACCGCCAAATGGAACCGCGCGTGAAGCGCTACCGTTTCATTCACGACCCTGAGATTCCGATCGAGCTGTTCGAGCTGGCAACTCATAACCGCGAGCTGCCGAGCCAATGTCGTGGTATCGCTGAAATCTTCGTCGGAGCCGAGCAACCGATCGAGGGCTACTTCGACAAGCGCCGATTTGGTAGCGCCAGGACGCTTGGCCGCATCAGTCAATCGCGCGGCCATTCCTTCGGAAAGATAGACGCCAATTCTGGGCTTCATAGGACGATTCCGCTTCAAAGGAGATGATCGTGATCACTTCCGGTCCAGGCGAAACAATTCAGCGTCGACTCGTTCGTGATTGACGTGCAGATACACGCCGGCGGTTGATGTGCGGCGCTGCAATTGCAGGACTGGCCTGGGTTCGGTTGTTGGATAGCCGCGACGCCAGCTTCCGCGCTCGACAGCCGCCAGGAAGCTTTCGATCTGCGCATTGAAGGCGGCCGGCTCTTCCAGATTGATGCCGTGGCCGGTGTTCGGACAGATCCAGAGGCCGGCATTGGGAAGCGCGGATTTGAGCATCAGATTGGTTTCGAGGCAGGCAGCATCTTCATCGCCTACGGCGAGCAATACCGGGATGGCCAGTTCCGAGATTTGATCGCGCATATCATGTAGCGACGGACGCAAGGCCTGACAGCGCACCAGCGTGTGCGACAAGCCCCGCGGCGAGAGTTCGAGCAGACGAGCAGCGAATCCCCGCCAGCCCTTCGGATCCTTGTACTTGAGCTGGACGCGGGCCGGTCCGCGCGCCATCCTCTCCGCCATCGAGACCATCCCGCGCTCGCTGAAAATCCGCGCGAGAACAGAGGATTCCCTCAACCAGGCGTCGCGGTGGGAGGGATGAGATCCCGACCCCACACCGGCTGCAACAATTGCGCTGGCTTTCTGAGGATAGCGCAACCCGAACTGCAGAGCAGCATATCCGCCCATGCTCAGGCCAACGAGATGGGCGCGCTCGATCTTGAGGCCACGCATCAGAGCGGCGATGTCGTCTACCGCGAACTCCCAGCCATACAAAGCCGCATCTTCGGGAACATCGCTAGGCGGATAGCCGCGGGCATTGTAGGCAACGCAACGATAGGTGCGGGAAAAATGGCGAAGCTGGTTCTCCCACCCACGAATGTCAGACGCGAATTCATGGATGAAGATGATCGGATAGCCTCGGCCGTATTCCTCGAAATAGAGCTTCGCTCCGGTCGCCTCGACATACGGCATCGCTTCTCGTCCCCCGTCCGTGATTTGCGCGTCCGGGTGCAGAGACAGAAAAGCAGATCGCGTTGCAACTGATCCGCTCTTGTTGTCGCGTGTCTGCGTGGGATGGCGTGGAATCACCGATGCGCAGGGAGCAATCGCGGCTGGCCGGACTCGATCGTCTAGTCGACCTCACCGCACGTGTCAGAGTCCGAGCCCGCGCTTTCGACCAAAACTCCAGTCGACGCCGCCGCTCGGCAGCATGACGCCGGATACTTGCCGACTGAGTTGCTGTTCCAGCGCCGGGCGCCAGGGCACGAGCTGGAAGCCGAGGCCATCGTCGATCATCGCGAAACGGCCCGAGCTCAGGATCACCCGCTGCCGGTAGATCCCAGCCACGTGCTCACCTTCCGCGGATGGCCGATAGACGAGCCCGGTTTGGGCGGCGATCTTCCCCGCCGCATCACTCAGTTCTCGGCTTCGCAGGGTGTCGAGCAGATTGCGTGCAAAGAGAACGCGCTGTCCCTGCCGGCGAGCAAGACCTTCGCCGGCGAGATGTTCGGCGCGACGTTCCATCGCCTCACGGACCTCGATCCCGAAACCGCCGCTTCCCGTCACAGCCGGCTCGCGCGCGAGAAGCTGGCGATCCAACCACGTCGCGCCTGGCGCACTGATCTGCTGCTGAAGGGTGAGGTCCGACCGGGTCGCAAGGGAGAGCCTCCTCCGGCCCTGGGTATCCTCGTAGGCACGCGCCTCGACGATCGCTCCGGGCGCGGCATCACCGGCGAATTCAAGGTCCGCGAATTGAAGATGGTGCGTCCTGCCATCGATCCCCTCAACGACGGCATAGGCGGAGCCTTTCAACTCGTCGTGCAAACCTCGCTCCACCAAACGACCGAGCACCGGGTCGCTGGGATCGTCGCCATGGAGGGCAAAGCCTGCGACGTCAGGCTCGCGGCCTGCCCCGGTCATAACCCGGTGCATCGTCTTGATGATATCGCCCCGAATCCCGAGATCGCGCAGCGTCGGCTCAAGGCCCGGCTTCAACGTCCAGCAGGCAGGGGCGACCCGTTCGGCCAAGCCCAGGCGTTCAAGCTTGTCGGCTCGGCCAAGCATGACCCGGCGTAGCTCAGGATCCAAATCCGGCGCACCAGGACGGAGGTCGGCAATCCCAGCCCCCTCGTCCGCGATTTTGCGCAAGGCACGATCAAGGCTAGTCCAGCGCTCGGCTTCGACCTCGCGCTCCAGCGCGGACTGGATCTCCCGCTCGCTGCGCGGCCCCAGTTCCATGGTGACGCGTTCAGCGGCGCGGTCGCGGAAGCCACGGCTGATATAGGCGCGGCTGATGACGAGATCCTGGCCGTCATCGGCACGTCCTCGGATCAGAACATGGACATGCGGATTGTCGGTATTCCAGTGATCGACCGCCACCCAGTCGAGTTTGGTTCCGAGGTCGCGCTCAACATCGCCCAACAATTCGCGCGTAAACGCGCGCAAGTTCTCCAGCTCGGCGGCATCTTCCGGCGAAACGATGAAACGAAAGTGATGCCGGTCATCCTTGCAGCGTTCGGCGAAGGCGCGTTCGTCGACCACTTCCGAGTTCGCGTCGAACATCCGAGCATCTTCGCCGTCTCGGGTAACTCCATCCCGTTTCAGGTAATTGATGTGCTTGGGGAGGGGCGCCGAGCGGAAGCGGCTGCCCTGGTGACGCACGACACGCGCCTTCATCACCACGCGCCGGGAGTTCGACCGCAGCTGGATGGAGACCGCAGCTCGCCGGCCGCGGCCGAACCGGGAGCGGCTTCTGCCCTGGCTTGATCGGAAGCTATCGCCAACGTGCCCCGCCCTCTTTGCGGCCCGCATGACCTCGCCGACGAAGGTCTGCGGACGCCGGGCACCACGGTTGCCGTGGTTGATCCGTCCAGGCCGGACGCGCACGTCATCGTCGCGCGTCGTCATGGCGCAAAACCGCCTTGTGCTGCCGGGCGATGGCGCTCGCAGCTTTGATCTCTTTTGAGAAAATGTGGAGAGCGCCAGCAGTGACCATTGCCGCTGTGACCAAATCCTCCCGCGCGACCAACCACATAGGCCGGACCGACGGCCGGCCTTTTCCCTTGCCGTCCGTGGCTGATATCTCCCTGCCCCGCTTGCCTCACATCAGAACGTGCGACATTCCACGACAGACTACGATGACGCGCGATCTCGATCATTGCGATCTGATTCCCCGGGCAAGACGCACGAACAGGTTGCTCGACTGCGGTGCGAGGGCCGATAAGTCGACAACGGCGTGGGTGCGTGATGAACGATTCTGACGCATGTCAGCGGATGATTTACTAACGGGTAAGGTGCCTGCGCTGCGCGCCGCGAACAACGAAGAGTTGGCCCAGGCAAACGATCTTTCGACGGCGGAAATCTGCTCGTCGATCCGCGTGCTCTTAATCATCGGCGCGAGCGTCGCAACGTAGGCTTGCGTCTCAGCCGGCAGCGGTCGACCTGTCGCCAGATGGCGTTCGTAGCGTCCTGGTCCGGCATTGTAGGCGGCAAGGAAACCCGGCGCGCCGTAACGATCAAAGAGTTCCCTGATGTAGGCGGCGCCGGCCAGAATATTGTCGTGCGAGTCGTAGGGATCGGCGCCGAGACTGTACCGAGCGCGCAATTCGTTGCCAGGTTCTTGGCATGATCTGCATCAGGCCCGTGGCGCCCTTTTGCGACCTCGCGCGTGATTTTTCGCCGCTCTCAACGCGCATCACCGCGCGTATCCAATGCTCCGGAACCGCGAAACGCCTGGATGCTTCGGTGACAAACGCTGCAAAGGGATGGAAGGATTTACCGCTCGCTCGATGCATCGCCGGCGAAGCTTGACCAGCATGCGCTGCACTGCAGGACAGCATCGACGCTGCCAAGACCATCACGATGCACAGCATCGACCCGAGGGATCGCAACGCTGCCATCGTGCTCGCGGCCGTCAAGGGTGAAGCGCTGAGCGCGCCGGCCTGACGGCCGCCCTTGACCGCCGCTCCGCGCGACGGCGGTGCGAAACTCGGCCGGGACGGAGGAATGGTCCGTGTTTTGACCGAACGGAGGAATGACGGAAGGCTTACAGTTTTGCGTCACGATCATTCCTCCTCGCCAGTCCAAAGAGGCTCCGCCCGTCCGATGATCGCGCTCGTCGGCAGCGCCCCGAAATATCGTCCATCGAGCGAGTCCGCCGACTGCCAGTTCATGAGGAAGACTTCGCCGTCGGCGACGATTTGACAGCCCTGCCAGACGGGCAGCGGGCGACCGCGGCTGTCATGCTCGCGCGCCGCACCCAATTCGATCTTGTCGACCGTGATGGCGAGATGATCTCGGCAAACCGTCTGCCCAGGAAGCGCCAGAACGCGCTTCAGCAAGGGGATGCCGCGCGGCAGATAATGGCCATCAGCCAGGAATGTCGCGAGAGGTTCTGGCGGCAGGACCGCGACCAGATCAGTGACCGCAAGTCCGCCGGCCGGGTGTAACCGGTAGAGACCGATGGGCACGCTTTCGGAAGCATTCCATAGAAAGCGGGGAACGGGTCTCGCTCCGATCGATGACAGCACAGCGGTTGCGGCCACCAGCGTTGTCAGGAGCGTCATCACGCGACCCGTCACAGCGCGATCCTCCGCCGATGCAGCCAGGCCTGATGGCGCGAGCGCGTGTAAGCGCGAGGCACTTCATTGACGGACAGACGGTTGTGGACATGGTGCCAATAATCCGGGGCCGCTTCGGCCGGGTCGATGCCGAGCGCCTCGATGGCGTCGACAATCTGCAACACGCGTTCGACCTTGGGCCAGCCTGAGAGGCGCAACAGCAGTTCGCCGCCTGGTCGCACATAAGGCACAGTCGCGCAGCGCTGGCCGGGCGCGACAGCCCGCAAGATATCGACGCGCGAGATGACGGTGCCGAAGTCATTGGACATCCAGCGCACGAAGGCAAAGATGCTGCCGGGCGCGAAGGAAAGGATGCGCCGGCGCTTATCGAGAATCTGTTCCTCGGCAGCGTGCCCAAAGCGAATCCAGTTCTCGATGCGCTTCTCTAGCCAAAGGAGTTCGACATGAGTGAGATCGCTCATGCTGCTTCCCTCTGGTGGGAGAAGTGTCGAGCCGGGAAGCCTGCAAGGTGCGACGAAAGAGCAGCGTTATTGCCCACTTCCCCGTTGCAATATTGGGCAGCGATCATCGTGCCGGGGGAGGATGCTGGACGCGACTCTGGAAGAGGAAGCCTCAGAGGTGTACGATTTTTGCTGAGCCTGCTCGTGATTCGGTTCCTGGATTGTGAATCCAGTTCGCGAATCCTGGAGCCGTTTCGCGAAACCTCGCACCCGTTCTCGAAATTCTGCCCGCTGGCCTCGGTGGAAAACGCGCGGTCCGTTAGAAAGAATCCGCAGGATTCCAGGTTAGTAAAGTTACGAGCGCGAAAAGAGTTTGAGCGCCAGAACGTTACGTTCGATTTCGGTCCCCGATAGGACGAGGATCGGGTCCCTGATGGCACGCGGGTTCTCGGTCCCCGATAGCACGAAATGATTCACAGGTTTTCCCCAGGCGCGGTTGCGAGCGCGCGACGGCGTCGAGCGGCCGTGAGCGGATCGACAGGGATGGGCGTGAAGTTGAGGCGTTCAGCGCCGCGAAGGCCGCGCGTCGATAACGAGCCGATAGCCGGGCAAGTTCTGGCGGCGGACGATCTCCCGGAGGTCGTAGGCAAAATGCTTCAGCGGCGAGAGGCTGCCGGACTTGGCGTGCAGGTGAACGAAATCAAAACTCCAGCCGCCGTCCTGGCGTCCGCCGTGCTTGCGCACGAGGCGATAGAGCCAGCGCTCCAGGCCGCCGGTCAGGTCGAAATACGCACGATCGATGGTAAGGACGAGCGCTTCATCCAGCACACCGGCGTAAAACCAGTCAGGCAGGATCAGCTCCAATCCGCGCGGCCGGCCGTGCACATCGGCCATCTCTTTCCATTCATTGATCCAGGAAAAGCGATGTCGCCGGCGCTCCGTCGGCTGGCGGATGGAGGTCATGACGGTCGTCGATTGCAGCCGGTCGAGTGCTGCTTTAAGCCGGTCGTAATCGCGCGCGCTGGTGCCGCGGCCGACGAAGGTCAGGATTTCGTAAGGCGTTGCCGCCATCAGCCGCGATGTCTTCAAACCGGCGTCGCGGGCCTCGACAATCTGCGAGGCCGCCCAGATCAGGACGTCCGCATCCCAGATGGTCGCCATGCCGTGTTCCGGAACGGCCTCGACACGAATGGCGATCTTGCCCGCGCGAAAATCGATCGGAACGATGCGCCTGGATTTGGCAAGCGAGAAGAACGGATAGGCCATGAGATCCTGCGCATCGCGGGCTGCGAGATCGCCGGGAAGTGCACGAAACAGATCGAGTTGCTCGCGTTCTGAACGGTGTCCTCGTCGCATTGTCACTACGCTCCCGTAACGATCAGCGGCGCGTCTGGCCGGCGTAGGGGCGCAAAGCCGCCGCATGGCGCTTGGCGGGCAACACGGTCCCGGCGCCGGGATCGGACGTCGAGGTCTTGGCGCCGCGGTCGGCCCAGGCCTTCAGATCCTCGAGCGCGTAGACCACGCGTCCGCCGAGCTTTCGGTAGGCGGGACCGGTGCCGTAGGTCCGGTGCTTTTCCAGTGTGCGGCCGGACAGGCTGAGGAATCGCGCGGCTTCGGGCGTGCGCAGGTATCGGGGCGGCAAGCCGGCGTTTAGATCGGACATATCAGAAGCTCCGTCGATCTCATGGAGCGCCGCAGCGGTTCACGGCGCGTCTGGTGTGACGATGGCGGAGGAGGCAAGCGCAGGGGGATGCCGATGATGGGGGACCGAATTTCGGCACCCCCTCATCGACATCATCAGCTATTTCTTGCGCCGACTTGGACGGAGCAGTTCGCGATAGCCGCCACGCATCAGCGCAAGACCGGTTTGCACCAGGCGGATCGTGCGGTTGCGCAAATCGTGAGTTTTCCAGGCCCGTTCGGGGATATCCTTGGCACCGAACAATCCCTCGGCGATGGCGCGGTAGGTGTTACCTTCAGCCCAGGCGTCGAGCGCACGTAGCGCGAGCGCAAGCCGCTGTCGCCGCTGTAGGGACAGTTCATTAATAGTGGGGCCAGCGGGGTGCCCGCCAAGAGCGCGCCAGAGACGGCCCGCAGCATGGGCGCGCGCCTCAAAATCCTCATCAAGCGGCAATTCGGCGGCGTAGGGCACGCCAACCACCGGAGTCTCCCTCAGCCACAGCCGATGTTCGACGCCGTTCAGACGCAGCAGTAGATGCCAGCCGTCCGCGGCCTGCCGGCATTCAGCGGTCGATAGCTCGGCCAGGCCGAGGCCATGGGCACTGAAAGCGGCTGTGCTTCGAACAACCGAAACGATGTCCGGCAAAACTTCCGGAGCCCAGAAGACGGGTTGATCCAGTGACGACCCCGCCGGGTCAGTCACAAAAGCAAAGGCCCCATCTCCTTCTGAACGCTGTGGTCACGGGAGAATCAGGTTTCGAATGTGCGAGCTCACGACAATCGCGGTGATAGTCCGGATTGCGGCGAACGTATTCCCAGGCAAAGCCGGGGCGATCATAGGCTGCAGTTGATCGCCAATCAGAATGAGACATCGCATCGTTGCTCCTGTCACGTGCGCCGGTCAGGATGAACGCGATATCATCTTAACAATCAAAGGTTGTTTGGTAGCCCCCTTTTCCGCATCACGTGATGCGCAAACGCAGTCACGAGAATTCGAAAGAACATTCGATCTACGAAGGCACTGGATCGAAGTGATTTATTTCATTTAAGGATTGCCGGCACGCAGCAGATGCCGGTAGCCATGCTCCGTCATCCATTTGGCGCGGGCCAGATGACTATCTAACGCATGCCGCGCCCGATCCGGCTCACGCTCGGCATCGAGATGCAACACGATCCGCGCGACCTCGCGCCAGTCGGCACCCTCGGCGTCGGCATCGAGCAGCCGCAGATAAGTCACCAGATGTTCCATGTCATAGTCCGTCAGTGTGGGGACTGATGGCGCCACATCGGCCACATCGGGATCAAGCGGGGGTTTTTGAATCGGCATCCTGGTGCTCGGCGGGTGACGTCAAAGGGACAACGTGTGCCCGCTTAAAATGGCTAAGCCATAGTTTGGCCCTAATCCAGACCTTGCAGGTTCCTTCCAGCACTTGTGATGATACGGCGCGGCCGGCTGGACGGCAGCGGGAATTGACCCTGGGGCCAATCGAACTCTCCCGTCAAAACATTTTTGTCGAGAATACTCCGTGGTGAAATACTCTTCAAGACCGTGCTCTCTCGTCCATGGAGATACGAGAGATACTCGCAGTCAATTTACGGAAACTCCGTCAGGCCAAGGGCCTGTCGCAGGAGGAGCTGGCGCACAGGGCCGAGATCGATCGTACCTACATCAGCGCCCTTGAGCGAAGCGTC
Organism: uncultured Pseudomonadota bacterium; assembly: GCA_963729395.1. GTDB lineage: Bacteria > Pseudomonadota > Alphaproteobacteria > Rhizobiales > Xanthobacteraceae > Bradyrhizobium. The sequence continues at coordinate 22,081 of CAVSOS010000027.1, forward strand.
TATGCGGCCGGCATTGACGTTGTGGACCGGTTGGCGCGTGTTCTCGGGGTTGAGGCGGCGGATCTTCTCAAACGGCCGTCCCCGGCTGGGGATAAGAAGAGAGGCCGGAGTCAATCAGGCGCTTGATCGGTGCGAGCTTGTGAGAAGTCGGAGGGTGCGTTTCGCGAGCCGGCCCGGCGAGCCCCGGGCGCGGAAACGCGCCCGCCGCCGAGCCGGAAAGCCGGATCGGCGGAAAATCGTAAAGCCGTTAGCGCTGATATAAGCGTTAGCCGCGCAACGGCGAAACGCCCCGCTCGGATGAGCGGGGCGTTGTAGTTTGAGGTCTAGCTCAGTCGCCGTTCTTGCGCGACCGCGACCAAATGAGGGTGTAGGTCTCGGCGTCCTCGTCGTCGAAGAGGTTGGCGTAGATCGGAGCGTTGAAGCTCGGATCGTCCAGCTTGACCGAGAGATAATCGCGGCCCTCGCTGGAGCGCTTCGGCCAGGCGGCCCCTATCTCAGCTCGGCCCACGTAGACCCGGTGGCTCGGCGCGTTGTCGTTGCTCCGGTCGGTCTCGGGGACGATGCGGACGCCCTTGGTCTGGAGGCTCAGGGTGACGATCTCGCCCTGGAATTCCTGGCCGGATTTCTTGAATGAGCCGATGTTAGCCATGTCACTTCTCCTTGCTGTTTTCGAGCTCCGCGACCACCGCGGCCTCGATGGCGATCTGAAAGCCGAAGGCGATCGACGCCGCACCCCCTCGGGCCGAAGCGCAGCGGAGGATGGCGGCGGTGAGACTTTCTTGCCTCGCGAGGAATGGGCGAAGCCCAGGGGAAGAAAGTCTCACCGACGCCGTTGCGGTTCAGGCGATCGAGGCGTAGCCGGCCTTCGGCCAGATCAAGCCAATGAGAGGCCAGGTGCTCGCGTGCCCTGAACAGCATTTTGGAGACGTGCCAGCTAGCGATCGGCCCACACAAGAAGCCCCGCGTTCCCGGCGAAGGAAAAGAAAACCTGGCGTGCGGAAGGGCGGCCCGTTGTTGCCGAGCAGACAGAAGCCAGCATACGTGCCGGCAACCACTGGGGTCGCAGGCCGCAAAGAGATCGCCCCGCTCTTAGTCGAAGTGTGCGTGGGACCGCGATATCGCTGCCATGTTGACGACCGGATATCCGCGCTGATCCCAACGGAGAGACAAAGGACCCGCAGCGTCACCTGCCCTTGGTCGCTGCCCCAATCGGTGACTGGGCTGGGCCCAGGGCAACACCCCCTCCCGGAGCGGGCTCGGTCAGGATCGATACGCGCGCCCAGGCAGTACACCCGACGGTGATGGCGCCGAAAATGGCGACCGCCTCCCGCCACAAACCCGGGGGAACCCCAATATGAGCAAGGGCGAGGGTCGCATCGTATCCGGCGCGTGCCGCGGGAAGCGCAAATAGCAGCCCAATGACAAGGCGGATAACGGGAGAACGGGCGACGGAAAAGGCACACTGCCCGACCACGAGCGTGAGACCGCCCGCGACGAAGCCGACGACGATGGCGCCGAATGGACCTGTTCCAGTTTGATATGTGTAGATCCCCGCTATCATGCCGACGAAAAACGGCAACGCATGGATAGCAAGCGTGAACAGTGCCCAACATATGACACCGAGTCCGACGACGTTGAGAAGAATGCCGACAATGATCATGGTGATGGGTCCCGTGACAGGGGTTGCAGAGGTCGCGCCTTCCACCACCACCACGGCGCGTCTTTTATAATAGCCGATCCAGATTGCATTTGGAATCCTCCACGGTCGTGGCGTCTTATTGACGACCTAAGTCTCAGGCCGGAACGGGCGGAGCGAAATCGAGTGATACCAGCTAAACTTAGGGGGTCCTGCAGTGGCCACTTTTATTGACCGGGAATTGCATCTGGTAAAAAAGGCGCTGGCGATCGCCGTCCTCGCGATCGAGCGCCAGGCGGGTCCCTGTCAGTCGATATCGGACCAAGCAGATATGAAGGTTATGCTCGACCACCTCATCACTTCAGACACTGAGTTGGCCCATTACGCCCGTGCAGCTCGGATTGCTGTTACGGGCGAACCAGATTGAGCGCAGAGCTTGCGTGGAGCAGACATTGCTGCGCTACCGGTGATGATTTGCAATCCGGCTGAAGAAATGGTGGCGGCGCTCACGCGCCCCCGTTGTCGAATTTCCAGACGGGGATGCCAAGCTTCCGCGCCTTGTCGGCCATGTTCTCCTGAATACCGGTGCCGGGGAAGACCATGACGCCGATCGGCAGCACGTCGAGCATCTGATCGTTGCGCTTGAAGGGTGCTGCCTTGGCGTGTTTGGTCCAATCGGGTTTGAAGGCGATTTGAGGAACCTTGCGGTGATCGGCCCAGCGGGCGGCGATACGCTCGGCGCCCTTCGGCGAACCGCCGTGCAACAGGAGCATGTCCGGATGCTTGGCATGGACCTGATCGAGCTTGTCCCAGATCAGGCGGTGATCGTTGAAGTCGAGGCCGCCGGTGAAGGCGATCTTCGGCCCGGCGGGCAATAGCACTTCGGTCTCGGCCCGGCGTTTGGCGGCAAGGAAGTCGCGACTGTCGATGACGGCCGAGGTCAAGGCACGGTGGTTCACCATCGAGCCGCTGCGCGGATGCCAGTGCGATCCAGTATGGCGGGCGAAGTGTTCGGCTGCCTGGTCGCGGAAGTATTCCATGCCGTTGCGTCGTTCGATCAGCGTCATGCCCTCGGCGGTAAGACGCTCCAGTTCGACCGAGCGGATTTCGGAGCCATCCTGGTCGCGCTGGCTGCGCTTCTGCGCCTGCTCGTTGTCGTCGAGTTCGCGTTCGACCCGCTCGTTGGCGCGGTGGAAGAGATTGACGGTCGACCACAAGAGATCCTCGAGGTCGGGTTCGAGGCGGGTTTCACTCAAGCTCGCGATGAGGGCGTCGAAGATATCGGCGACGGCGGCAGCGACGATACGGGCGTCGGGCAGCGGTCTCGGGTCGGGTTCGTCCTGGAAGGGGCGATAGCCGTGGAGCTGGAGTTCGGTGAGGATGTGATCGGTCGGGGATGTCGCCTGCGGCGGCTCGTAGGCCTGTTCGTCGTGGTCGATCGTCATGGTGGCGTCCTTTTGTCGGATCGGCCGCGCCCATCGCGGCCTTCATGGCGACGAAAGGCGGCGGGCGGACCGGACCTGCACCGCCGAGCGAAGCGACAGCGGCCGTAGCGCAGCGGAGGATGGCGGGAGCCGGCTATTTTGTTTCGCGATGTAAAGCGGCCGAAGGACGCGACGGAAAATAGTCGGCGGACGCCATTGCGTGGCCGGACCGCTTGCCGCAGGGTCGCCCTCTCAAGAAGGCCGTGGGCGCGGTCCTCTCCGCCAGCAGGGAAGCTCCGAGGATCGACGGCACCTCGTCAGGGCGGAGTACCAGCCTCATCCCCTGATTCCGGCTACGGACCCCCGTGCTCAAGAACCGGGCCAACGTCCTCCGGGGCGAGCTGGATGCGCAACGCTGCACGCAGCGCACCGATGTCAAAATTCCGCAGATCCTCGTTGAAATCTCCGCACTGTGGCGACAACACCATCGCCTCGATCCCGGCCAACTGCGTCCTGCCGAACAAGCCTCCACCGCGCCATCGCCGGCCCGATCGTCGTCACGGACGATATAGAGACGGCGCAGCGCTACCGGAAACAGGGTGGCTCCGAGATGTGCGGCCGAAAGTGCTGCGACCATCGCCATGGTGGGCATGACGCAGCGGAGCGACAGCATGGTCTCGATGCCCTCACCCGCCGCCATCACATCGCTTGCCGGACCGAAACGTACCGCGTGCCCGAGAAGGTGACCCATCGCGCGACGTGGGGTATCGACCGGCGCCTTGTCGCGCCCGGAAGGATCGAGCCATGTGCGATGCGCGCCGGTGATGTGGCCATTCAGATCGGTCACAGCCGCGATCATTGCGGGCCAGATTTCGGTCGGCGCGTCTGCCTCGGGACGATAGTAACAGCGTGGATGGGATCGCAGGCTGTCGATGCCATGCAGGTCAGTGATGCCGCGTCCCCGCAGATAGGTTTCCACGACCGTTCCAGCAATCGGCTTCGACATGGCGAACAGACGCCGCGCCGACTCCGGCGAGCCAGTCGGCACCGGTGACAGGCGCGATGGACTGTCCGATTCCGATTCGGACCGCGGCAGGCTCAGAAAGCGTCGCGCTTCATCGGTCACGTCGTGGAAATCGACCAGACCGCAACTTTCGCGGATCACGTCGAGCAGGTCGCCGTGCTCGCCGGTTGCCGCGTCGGTCCATTTGCCGGCCGGGCGGCCGCCGGTGTCCACGCCTTTCAGGCGGACGAACATCGATCGGCCCGCCGTGTTCCTGACGTCGCCGACCTGCCAGTAATTGCCGACGCGACGCCCGTTGGAGAGATAATGACGACATACCGCCTCGGCCTCGCGCGCGAGGCGATGTGCCAGCTCTGCCGCATTGCGCGGCATGTCACGCCGCCGCCCGATCGACGACGCGCACGACCGGATAGTGTTCCAGCACCTTGGCGAGGACGACCGAGCCAGTGGCATCGACTGGGACAAAGAAGCGCAGCTTCCACGAGATAATCTCGCCGAACAGACCATAGGCGCGTAGCCGATCCCGCATCGCGTCGGTGAAGCCAGTCAACTCGATCCGGTTCGCGCCCATCACGCGGACGCGCCTGATCTGAAGACCCTCTGCGAGGTCGAGGATGGTCTTGCCATCGATCAGCGCGGTGAAGGCGGCATCTGGCGAAAGATTCGACGTTCCAGCTTCCAGCGCACTGGCGACCCACGCGGGTGAGACCTTGCGGCCGATAATGCGTTCGCCCGTGTCGGTCTGGAGCCGATAAACCCGCGTCGACTCGTTCGGCAGGCGCTTCCAGATCGGCAGCAGCAAGCCCGCAACGATATGGATCTCGCTGTCCGTGAACTCGGGAATCTCGGCGACTTCGGCCTCCCAGGCTCGAGCGAAGCTGTCGCGATCGGCTTCCCGCCAGTGGGTCTGCGGCATCATTGCCAGCGGGATGGTCGGATGTTCCATCGGACGAACGAGGCGAACCCGGCGTTCGACCTCGCCGTCGTCGAGCATCAGACTTCGGGCCGGAACCTGCACGGCGGCGCGGCCCGACTGGCTGTTGACCAGAAGGACCGCGCGGGGATCGGAGAGACGCGCCAGTGCTTCATCTGATGTGACCGGATGATTGCGCTCGCGCTGGGTAATAGTCAGCAGCCGCGTCTCGGCAGACGTACCGGGGTGGGTATAGATCGTCTGCCGGCCGGCTACGACGAAGCTCTCGGCCTTCAAAGTCTCTAGTCCAACATCATAAGTGCCGGACGCGATCGCGCCCTCGATCCGCGCGGTGAGCAGCTGCTCGAACGCGGTGAACAGGATGTTCTGGAGATCGATGGTCAGCGCCAGCAGGCGATTGAGGAATGTCGTGATCGGCGGCAGCTCATCCTTGATGCCGTTCGAGTCGGTGAGCTTCAGCCCGGTCGCATCCTCGAACGCCGTTAGCGAACAATCCCTGACCTTACCGGTGACCAGTAGGACGTAGAGCTGGCGCAACGCATCGCGCGCATTGTGACTTTCGAGATTGTCTTCGGGGCGGAACAGGCCCTGCCCGCCGGTCTGGCGCTGTCCTTTGGTGATGGCGCCCAGCGTGTCGAGACGACGTGCGATGGTCGAGAGAAAGCGTTTCTCGGCCTTCACATTGGTGGCGATGGGTCTGAACAGCGGCGGTTGCGCCTGGTTGGTGCGGTTGGTGCGGCCCAATCCCTGGATGGCGGCGTCAGCTTTCCATCCGGCTTCCAAAAGATAATGTGTGCGCAAGCGGCGGTTCTTCGCCGACAGTTCGGCGTGATAGGAACGACCGGTACCGCCAGCGTCGGAGAATACGAGGATACGCTTGACGTCGTCCATGAACGCCTGGGTTTCGCCGAGGTTGGCGGAGCCGGCGCGGTTCTCGACGACCAACCGATCGATTCCGTCCGATCCGGTCTTGCGGATGATCCTGCGAGAGCGGCCGGTCACCTCGGCAACGATTTCGGTGCCGAAGCGCTGCACGATCTGGTCGAGCGCGCCATGAACCGGCGTCAACGACGCCAGCTTCTCGATCAAGCGATCACGACGCGCGGCGGCGTCCCGGCATTGCACGGGTTGGCCGTCGCGATAGACCGGACGCGACGAGAGGTTGCCTTCGCTGTCGGTAAACGGCTCGTAAAGCTGGGTCGGGAAGCTGTGCGCCAGATAATCCAGCACATATTCGCGCGGCGTAATGTCGACCTGGACGTCGCCCCATTCCTCGGTCGGAATTTCGGCAAGGCGGCGTTCCATCAACGCCTCGCCGGTCGAGACGATCTGGATGACGGCAGCATGGCCGTCTCTCAGATCGCGATCGACGGATGCGATCAGCGATGGCGTCTTTATCGCGGTGATGAGATGGTTGAAGAAGCGCTGCTTGGCGCTCTCGAAGGCAGACCGCGCGGCGGACTTGGCCTGTGCGTTGAGCGTGCCCGTTGCGCCGGTAATGTTCGCAGCCCGCATGGCAGCTTCGAGATTATTATGGATGATCGAGAAAGCCCCGGCGTAGGCATCGTAGATGCGGATTTGCTCGTCAGTGAGTTGATGCTCGATCAGCTCATACTCGATGCCTTCGTAGGAGAGCGAGCGCGCCGCATAGAGGCCAAGGGCTTTTAGATCGCGCGCCAGCACTTCCATCGCCGCAACTCCGCCGGCCTCGATCGCCTCGACGAACTCGCTGCGCGTCGCGAACGGAAAGTCCTCGCCGCCCCAGAGCCCGAGGCGCTGGGCGTAGGCGAGGTTATGAACAGTGGTGGCGCCGGTCGCCGAGACATAGACGATGCGCGCATTCGGCAGAGCATGTTGCAGCCGAAGCCCGGCGCGGCCCTGCTGCGACGCAGCTTGATCGCCGCGCTCGCCCTTGCCGCCCGCGGCATTCTGCATGGCGTGGCTCTCGTCGAAGATGATGACACCGTCGAAATCGGTACCCAACCATTCCACGATCTGTTTGACCCGCGAAACCTTCTCGTCGCGGGTGTCGGAGCGCAGCGTGGCGTAGGTCGTGAAAAGGACGCCCTGCTCCAGACGGATCGGCGTGCCCTGTCGGAAGCGCGAGAGCGGCGTGACGAAAAGCCGCTCCGATCCGAGGGCCGACCAGTCGCGCTGGGCGTCCTCGATCAGCTTGTCGGACTTGCTGACCCACACTGCGCGGCGGCGGCCCTTCAGCCAATTGTCGATCAGGATGCCGGCGACCTGACGGCCCTTGCCCGCGCCGGTGCCGTCTCCCAAAAACCAGCCACGCCGGAATTGTACGGCATTGTCCGCATCGTCGCGCGCCGCGCAGACGAGGTCATAAGTCTCGTCAACGGTCCACGATCCCTCGAGGAACTGAGAGTGCGCCTCGCCCGCATAAATGACGGACTTCAAGCTGAGCGTCGGACAGCAGGCCGTTGGTGATGACATCCATCGGAAGGTGCGGCCGATAGGAAGGGACCGGCGGCGCCACCGACGCCATCGCGGCTGATTGTACCAGCTTGGTGGGATGTGGTTGAGAGCGGGGAATACGGATCGACTGAAGTGCGTATTGTTCGTAAAGTGCGTCGGTGATCCGGCGCCCCGCGACCGGTGTCCACGCGACGGTCTCATAGGGGAGTTCGGTTGCTGCGGGATCCGATGTGGGGATGATGCAGACGGGCGCATGGCATAGGCGCGGACTGTTCCCGGAATGGCTGGTCGCGCGACTGGCGGAGCGGCAACAGCCGTCGCGATCGGCAGTCGTGCTGGGACGCGCTCGGTGACCCAGCCGAGCAGCGTGGCGGCGTCGGGCGCGATGCCAGGAGATGGCGGGAATTCCGTCGGGTTCTCCGCAGGCAGCCTGTCAATCACGGTCAGGCGCGTCTCGATGGTGGTACCCTGCTTGGCGAAAACCGCGCCAGCGATGGCGGCGGTGAAGACGACGCGCCCGCGTTCCTGCAAGCGGACGAAGGCATCGCGCCACACCGGATTGTCCGGGGAACAGCTCAGCCCCGTGATTGCGACCAGCCGACCGCCTTCGGCGAGCCGCGCCAAGGCCGACGCGATATGCCGCAAGGCAGCGTCGGCCATGCGGCGATCGACGTTGGCGATGGCCGAGAATGGCGGGTTCATCAGCACGACGCTTGGCGTGATACTGCTGTCGAGATGATCGTCGATGTGCGCGGCGTCGAAGCGCGTCACAGGAATGCCGGGAAACAGAAGTGAAAGGAGTCCAGCGCGGGGTTCGGCGAGCTCGTTGAGAACGAGCGACGCGCCCGATAGCTCGGCCAGGATCGCGAGCAGACCCGTACCTGCCGAAGGCTCCAGCACGATGTCATCAGGCGTGATCGCGGCCGCGGCGCTCGCCGCAAGCCCAAGTACAATTGGTGTGCTAAACTGCTGAAGCGCTTCGCTCTCTTCCGAGCGGCGCGTGTGGGTAGGAAGAAGGCCGGCGATCTTTGCCAGCATCGGCAGCATCGCGGCCGGCGAAGCGGCACGCGCGCGCATGGCCGGCCCGAACTTGCGAAGGAACAAAACAGTCGCCGCCTCGCAGGCGTCGTAGGCTGTCTTCCAGTCCCATCCGCCTTCGGCATCGGAGGTGCCAACGGCGTTTTCCATCGCCGTGCGCAAGGCAGGCGCATCGATGCGCTGACCGCGTTCGAGATGCAGAAGAAGATGTTGCGCGGCCGTGGCGATCGCGCCGGCCTTTGTCACAGAACAGGACGCAACGGAAAGCGGCGCGGCCGCAACAGCGGCCACGGAGACTGAAGTCGATGTCATGGGGAGAACCTCGAAAGAGCTGGGGAAGGATTGAGCCGCGTGGCGCCCTCTCGACCGCGCCGGCTCAAACCCGTCGCGGCCACCCTCTTCCTCTCAAGGCCCGATATCCGCGGTTGGTATGACGCCCACACCAATTGCGGGGCGGCCGAAGCCACCCCGCAAGCGTGGATCATTCGGCAGCGATGATATGCGGCTGTTCATCGTCCGCGTCGGCAGCAGCCTCATCGTCATCGGCAAGGAATTCGGGCAAGGCCTCGACTTCACCGTCGGGGTCTTGCTCCACGGTACCGACCTCCACGAGACGGAGCGGCTCGGGCAGCCAGCCCGTACCATCGAGCAGCCGCTCGGCTTCTCGGGCCATGTCGCCTTTCTTGAGGTGGTCGATGAGCTGCACCGACTGCTCGCCCTTGGCCTCGCGCACCGCTTCGAGAATGCGGGGCTTGGTGACGCGGCCGAGATAGTTATCGACGGTCGGCTTCCAGCCAGCTGCCACCATGTCGAGTCCGACGGCACGAGCCAGGACATCGGCCTGGCCAAGTCGTGTGGCGGACACTATGCGCGGAGATACGGCCTTCATTATAGCGGTTGGCAGGCTCATGGAGCGCGTTGACCGCGGATGACGCGCAATGCGCAAACAGCGCGGCCTGCTCCTTCCCGTCAAACGCCGTGAGAGCGTCCCATACGCCGCCTTCATCCTTGGGCAGGCGGGCTTTCCAGCCATCGTGCCTGATGTCGACGGCTTCGGCCGAAGCGCTCTCCTTCAGACCCGGCGCCTGTGCCGGAAATGTTGGCGTGCGGATCGCGACTTCGAGGCAGCCGCTCGACGACGCGAAGCGATAGAACGTCGCCAGCACGAAATTATGCAGTACCGCCCGGAAGGCGACTTCCGGATCGTTTGCCAGTGCATTGCGCAATGCCAGCGTGCGATGTGCGGTCAGCTCGGTAATGAGCCGATCCGGCAGCGGCTTGACGGTGTCGTCGTCCTCCTCCTCGACGGGTTCGGCCGGCGCGCCGCCGACAGTGATGACCGCCCGCTGGACCGAGCCATTGGTCTTTGGTCCGTCGCTGGTTTCACCGTCGCCCTGTGCGTCGCTCTCAGCATCGACGACGGCGGGTGCTTCGTCTTCCGGTCGGACATAGCCGCGATCGACTGACAGCGCACCTTCGTCATCAATGCTGACGAAAACGCCGGCGCGGGCGATGTCGGCCGGATCGTAGACCATCGGCCGCGCTTCGAAGGCCGACAGCGTCGCCTCGATCTCCCCGAGCCGTTGATCGACCTCGTCCGGCAGTTCGTCGGCGTCCTGATAGTCGGCCTCGAGCTTGTCGGACTCGGTCTTGAGCGCATCGATCGTCGCACGCTCCTCATCGGTTAAATCGGCCGGCACGCCGTCCAGCTCGCGCAGGCTGTCGGTGTGGCCATAGGGGAAGTTCACCGCCACCGCGATCCACCTCCAGCCTTCGGCCGCAATGGTCTCGGCCTCCACCTTCAGCTTCTCGGTGACGAGACGATCGAGCAGCGGCACGTCCCGCAGCCAGCCGCCATCGTCGTGCTCGAACAGGTCGCGCATGACGGCGCCGCCTGCCTGCTCATAGGCGTCGAGCCCGATGAATTGGACGCGGCGGTCGGAAGCGCGGACGGTATTCTCCGTCAGCATCCGCCGGATCTGGTACGGCTCATCGAGTTGAGAGCGGGTCACATTGTCCCACACCTGCTCCTGTCGCGCCTGGTCGGCAGTTACCGAGAAGGCCATGAGCTGTTCGAGCGTCATGCCATCTTCCGCATAGACGTCGTGCAGCTTCGGCGAGACTGACGCCAGCCGCAGGCGCTGCTTGACGATCGCCGGCGTCACGAAGTGGCGGGCAGCAATCTCCTCTTCACTCATTCCGCCTTCGCGCAAACTCTGAAACGCGCGAAACTGGTCGAGCGGATGCAGACCGATGCGTTCGTCATTCTCGGCGAGGGAATCGTCCTCGGCGATACCGTCATCCCGGACCACGCAGGGGACGGGCTGTGTCTTTGCCATCCGCTTCTGCTTCACCAGCAGCTCGAGGGCGCGGTAGCGCCGGCCGCCGGCCGGTACCTCGAACATGCCGGTCTCCTGGCCGTCGGCATCGACGACCGCCCGGACACTCAGGCTTTGGAGCAAGGTGCGCAGCGCAATGCTCTCCGCCAGTTGCTCGATCGAAACGCCGGCCTTGACACGCCGAACGTTTGACTGGCTCAAGACCAACTTATTGAAGGGGATGTCGCGCGATGGACTCAGTTTGATCTTCTGAACAGCGGTTGCCATGTCGGATTCTCCACGACGGGCGGCCGGAGACTCTCTCTCGACCTCCAACCCGTCGGTGAAAACCCGTCATCCCTCTCACTCTCTGACGCACCGCAGCGACCAAATGCCGAAACGGTAGGCAGGTTCATCACGCGGCCTCCTCGTCACCCTCGGTGACGGAGTTGATCGCGGGCGGCAGAAAGCTGAGCAGGAAATCGGCCGCCTTCGAGGCCGCGCTCGCGGCGCGCACGACGGCGCGGTTATCCTCCCGCAGTACCTCCAGCCACGAGCCGACGTAATCGGCGTGGCGCACCGTCGGGCACGATGCCGAGCGAGGCGCAGATAAACGCGCCCGCCATTTCGGCGACCAGTTCCTCACGCGCGTAGGATTTGGAGCCGAACGAGCCGGAGAAATCCCGGCCGAGCCGGGAGGCGGATCCGCTCCAATGCGAGAGTTCGTGGAAGGCCGTGCGGTGCCAATTGATTGGTTCGAAATAAGCCGTCGGCGGCGGCACCTGCACGAAATCGCTGGTTGTGTTGTAGTAGGCACGGGCACCGCCGATGCGGAAGTCCGCGCCAGTGGCGGCGATCAACGCTTCTGCCTGCGGCTCGATCTGACCGGGCGGTGGCGGGATCACCAAAGCAGCGACGCCCTCCGGCAAGCCGTCGCATTGGTCTGTGTTGAAGACGGTAAAGCGCTTGAGAAACGGAATGACGCCAGGCTCCTCGCCCGTTTCCGCAGCGCGCCGACGTTCGTCCTCCGGCGTAAAGCGATCGGCATAGACGACGGTCGTGCCCCGCTCGCCCTTCCTGACATGGCCGCCGAGCCCGAGCGCCTGGCGAAAGGTCAGCCAGCTCTGTCCGGAGAAACCGCCCTCAATGACGGCGCCCCACAAGATCAACACGTTGATCCCGGAATATCCACGCCGCGTCGACGCGTTGCGCGGCATCGCGAGCGGCGCCTTGATTGCCGCCGTCCCCCACGGCTGAACCCACGGTACCCGGCCGGCCTCCAGCTCGGCGATGATCTTGTCGGTGATTTCGGTGTAAAGGCTCGCGCGGTCGTTGCCGGCACGGACTCGTGAAGTATGTCTAGACATCGCGGTTCTCCGCGACGGGCGCCGGAAGCCTCTCCTCCGACCTTCAACCCGTCGCGGCAGACCCGGCCCGCACTCTCACTCTCAGCGACGGTGACGCCGCGCGCTCCTTGAGAAACGGGATCCGCGGCCGTCCGGCAGTCTTTGCGTCAGGGATGGAAGCCCGAAGGGTGAAGACCAGCGAAGCGGGGCTTCAGCGCAGCCGACAGCCCGGTCCCGCCGGGAGACGCCAGACCGCCGCGGGCCGGTCCCGGATCCACCGGGACTTCACCCTTGCCCGCGCGAGGGCGGAGCCCTTAGCACCCAAACAAAAAAGGGCGTCTGTGCCGCAGCGAAGCGAAGGCCAGTCGGCTGTCGCGAGACCGGTTAAAAAGGCACCCGCAGGAGGGTCAGCATAGCGCCGCCTCTTGGCGGGACCCGGGACCGAGTGCCTCCGGCGAGCGACACGTCATCGCGCGAGGTGATCGAAGCCGAAGGCCGAGACACAGCTTTGCGGCTCGGTTTACGAGAGCCCGACCGGCGGAGCCGGACGCGAAACGTCACTCCCGTTCTTAATTCACCGGTTAATTTAGGAAGGCAGTATCGAGCAGCCGGGCGAGGCGCACGCCAGCTTTTTGCAGTTGCTCTTTCACGACCGACTCATTGGCGTCAAGATATTGGGCGCTGATGTTTAGGGCACCGCTCGTCATATCGCATGACGATCCGTTCATGACGCAGTACCTCGTTCGGGCCGCCTCCGCGATCGCGAAGGATTCGTTAGCCCAATCGGGCGGTGCGGAAGCGTTCCATGCTGCTTTTCTCTCAGGACTAATGGCGGCCAGAAGATCGCTTACCGCCTCCGGGACATCAGGACCGACCGCATACTGAACGAGGCAAGTATCCCAGACGGCGTGAAGATTGCCCGGACACTGCCCGCTGGTCCTGATGGTGTTGCCGCCTTTGTCATCGGGGAAAGAGACGTGCAGCGGTTGATGTATGTCGCCGACCCAATGTCCTAACGATTTCAGTGCGACCAACTTGCTCGCGTCAGTCTGCTCTTTGGCCTGGAGAATTTTGAAGTCGTGCAGGATCGCGGTAAGCACGCACGCGTCGGCCAGCGGGCACTCGTCCGAGGTAAGTCCTTTGGAATCCCGCGGCAGATTTAGAAAATGCTCGGCCGCACGTATGCGCGGATGGTCCGGATAGATGCAGGAGTCCGAAAACGTCTTGAACTCACTATCGAGCTGCATCAGCCGATTGATTGCGGCTTGCGTGTCCGGTTGCACCAAGCGGAAAGCAATTTCACAAATGACCTTGTGGCCCAAATCTCCCCAGGCGCGGGCCTCGCCGCCTAGCAAGATGAACGCCAACATCGCGAGCAGGGTGCAGTACCTATGATATGATTTTCTCATGCGGCCGCGCGGTCTTCTTTGTCAGTGCCGCGCGCAACGATCTGTAGCGTGTTGTCCGGCAGCGGCCGCTGCAATGCCTTCGCCTCATCCCAAGGCGCGCGCATCCACACGTCGCGTTCTTCTTCGGTCGTCAGGATCACCGGCATCGCCTTGGGGTGAATTGGCTCAACGATCGCGTTCGGCGTGGTTGTCAGAAAGCCGTAAACCAGGTGAGGTCCGGGGATTGGTTTCGACTTGGTCCCACGGTCACCTTTGAACTCGGTCCAGATTCCGGCGAAGGCGAACAGGGGCCGGTCGTCGTTCAATGCGAACCACACGACATCCTTCTTGCCCGTCGAGGGGTTCGGTTCCGGCGCATATTCGGCGAAGCTGTTGGCCGGGACCAGGCAGCGGCTTTCCGGCTTCAGCCAGCGTCTCCAGTGCGGCGACGTGGTATTGCGGATATTCGTAACGGGGTATCCGCCAGCGCGTGGCGGCGGCGGCATACCCCAACGCATCGTGACCATTTCGCGCTCGGCGCCTGCATTCCTGACGACAGGTGCAGGATAGTCGGGAAACACGCCAGGCATCGGCGGCAGGTTGCCGACATAGCGGTTCAGCACCCGAAAGAGCGCGACGGATGGCCTCTTGGTTGGTCGTAATCGAATAGAGATTGCACATCGTAATCCTGCGATCCGTTACCTTGTGTCACGCGGGTTGAACTTCGGCCAGTTCTTGAGCGGTTTCAAGGACGGCAAATTGGCCGGACGCTCGGGATAGTGAAATTCCGAGCCGCGCAGCCAGCGACCTTCGAAGCGGTCCCAAAACAGGATCGCATCCATTTGCCACGTGAACTCATAGACCTTCCATACCCCATCGTTCTGAATGGTCTCGCCGGTCGAATTGAAGGGCAGGCTATTGATCTTGCAAAGCGTGTAGATTTCGTCCCAGTGCGCGCGAATGTAGGTGTCCTCCAGGGCAACATGATAGGGTCGATCGGCGCGCCAGCGAGGCCCTCCCCCACGCTGGTGAAAGCCCTGACGCTGCGTCATAAATTCGGGAATGCGACTGATGGCCTTTCCGATCCGGCGCGCTTCCTCCGATGTGAGCTTGCTGGCACCGACGCTGTATCGCTGTGAGTCATCACGGCAAAACAGCCACGCCACCGTCACGCCGTTGGCGTCCCGGACGACGTAGCACTCCGAATTCTCCCGGATCAGGGTCCAGGGCGGTTTGAAATGGCGGGTTGACTCCATGAGAACAAAATAGGAACATCGGCCACAGCCGGTCAACCTGGAACAATGTCATGTCCTCTGGTTCACAACCGAACGCACAGGACGCGGACGGGTTGGAGGCTGCCGTCGATCAGGCGATCGCGGCGTGCGGCGGCGACATGCGGTCGACCATCCGCGCGTTGAGCCGAGCCGGACAGCAGCAACAAGTGATTGTGCTGACCTGCCGTATGAAGGCATTCGAGCAACTCGGCGGGCGCAATCTCCGGATCGAATCGGTTGACGGGAGTGAGACCACCTCTTGAGATCGCTCGTAGTCCGATTTGGTAGTATTTTGAATGCTCCGCGACGGGCTTACGAATTCGAAACCGCTATTGGGGAGCTAAACGCATGCACATCGAACGTGTGAGAGTCGAACACTTTCGCTGCTTTCGCGATCAGGAAATTACGTTCAATCCGTACACCTGCTTTGTAGGTCCGAACGGAGCTGGCAAGTCAACCGTCCTTGCCGCGCTCAACCTATTCTTTCGCGAGACTGAAAATGTTCAAACCAACCTAATTAGCCTTGAGGAGGAAGACTTCCATCAGAAAGACACCTCCAAACCAATCAGAATAACAATTACCTTTGGCCACCTCAACTCGGAAGCCAAAGAGGATTTCAAAGACTATGTTCGACAGGACAAGCTTATTGTTACCGCGGAAGCAACCTTCGATTCCTCGACACGGAAGGGAGAGGTCAAGCAGTACGGACAGCGGCTCGGAATAGACGACTTTAAGCTTTTCTTTGAAGCACTCCCAAGGGCCTCAGCAACCGATCTGAAAACAATGTTTAGGACCCTCAAGGATACATTCAGCGAAATTGAGAACGCCTCGACAAAGGATGCCATGGCTGCAGCACTTCACTCCTATGAGGCTGCGCATCCGAAACAGTGCATTGCGATTCCTAGTTAGGACCAATTCTACGGTTTCTCAAAGGGTGCGAATCGTCTCGATCGTCACCTTCAATGGGTTTATGTACCGGCGGTAAAGGACGCAACTGCGGAGCAGCTGGAAGGAAAGAGCACTGCCCTCGGCAAATTGCTTGCTCGCACGGTCCGGCAGCGCGTGAGCTTCAGTGAAAAAGTGCAAGAGATACGCGCAGCGGCGCAGGCTCAGTATTTGGATGTGATGGCCGCACAACAGGAGGCATTGACTGATCTCTCAAAGACGTTGTCTCGTCGAGTTGCGGAGTGGTCTCATCCTGATGCCACAGTAAGACTTGAGTGGCATCAAGACCCGGAAAGAGCCGTGAGAATTGAAGATCCCATTGCCCGGATGCTTGCCGGTGATAGGGATTTTGAGGGCAACCTGGCGCGCTTTGGACACGGTTTGCAGCGCTCCTACCTGCTTGCACTTCTCCACGAGTTGGCGAGCAGTGATGATGCGGCCGCGCCCACTTTGGTCCTCGGTTGCGAGGAGCCTGAGCTATACCAACATCCGCCACAAGCTCGACACTTGGCGCACATTCTCCGCCAGCTTGCCGAAGGCAATGCTCAAATTCTTGTTTCCACCCATAGTCCGCTTTTTGTGTCTGGCGAAGTGTTTGAAGACGTTCGAATGGTCCGCAGAGGGGCCAGCCCAAGCGGCTCTTCGGTAGCGGCCGTGACGCTCAAAGAAATTGCAGACGCAGAAGCGCAAGCCAGCGGTAAACCCCCGCTTCGGCCGAGCGGGATGCTCGCAAAACTTCATCAAGCGCTTCAACCCGTGTTGAATGAGATGTTCTTTTCATCTCAGTTGGTGCTCGTCGAAGGGCCGGAAGATGTCGCCTATCTAACGACGGCACTCCATTATTTAAATCTTTGGGAGGAGATTAGACGGCGGGGCGCTCAGATCATTTATGCAAATGGCAAGAGTGAGATGCTGCGTCCCTTGCTCATCGCCCGATGCATGAATATCCCAACATTCGTTTTGTTTGATGCTGATACAGACGCACGAGCGGACCGGTGGCCCCAACACGAAGCGGAAAACAAAGCACTCCTTACAGCGCTGGGGGTCACTCCTGTTGAACCAAAGCCGACGGCTGTTCTGTGGGGCCAGAATTTTGTTGTCTGGCCGACACAGCTATGTGAAATCGTCGCCGACGAGATCGGCCGTGACGTATGGGATGCTAAGCGGGCGGAAGCCGATCGCCACTACAGCCAAGCCGGTAATCTCGGAAAGAACACCCTACACGTTGCATTCACGCTCTTGAAGTGCTTCGAGGCAGGGAAGTCGTCGGCCTCTCTTGAACGTCTCTGCAAAGCCGTCACGTCGATGTAGGGTACTCAGTACCCGCCCGATCCTTCTCGACTGCGGCGATCTAAAGCTGGCAGAGAATGGTCTTCATTCCCTTGTCGCCCGGCTTATACCCTTGCCTCGGGGTGCCGTCGCTGGGTTGGTAGGAATTGAGGTTGGCGTAGTCTCCGGGGTGATGAACCTCGAATCATCCGGCGTTGAAGCGTCGGACTGGAGACCACGCCATGACCAAGGATACCACCAAGTCTGATTCTTTGCAGCCAGCGACAGAGATGGCTGTTGATCTTTTCGACAACTGGTTCGATCCGATCGAGACCGAGGTGCGGGCTCGAGCGCGTCAGTTCATCGAAGAGTTGATCCGCGGCGAACTCGATACCGCGCTGGCACGGCCGCGTTACGAACGAAGCAAGATGGCTAGCAATGAAACAGGAGCCGGCGTCAAGGGCCACCGTCATGGTAGCCGGACGCGCTCGCTGACGGGCACGTTCGGGCCGATCGAGATCGCGGTGCCGCGGGCCCGGCTAATCACGCCGGAGGGCGGGACGGCGGAGTGGAAGAGCCAGGCGCTGCGGGCCTATCAGCGACGTACGCTTGCCGCCGACGCGCTGATCGCAAGCAGCTACCTGGCCGGCACCAATACCAGGCGGGTGCGTCGCGCGCTGGCGGCCTTGTTCGGCGGGACGGTCGGCAAGGACACGGTGAGCCGGACCTGGCGCAAGGTGAAGGGCGACTGGGACGCCTGGAACAGCCGCTCGCTGGCCGCGGAGCCGATCGTGCGCCTGATCCTCGACGGTACTGTTGTTCGGGTGCGCCTCGACCGCAAGGCGACCTCGATTTCACTGCTCGTTGTGCTGGGCGTGCGAGCGGACGGCCAGAAGGTTCTGCTCGCGATCAAGAGCATGGGCGGCGAAAGCGCCGAGGCATGGCGCACGGTGCTGGACGATCTCATCAAGCGCGGGCTGCGGCGTCCGGAATTCCTCATCGTCGACGGCGCACCAGGGCTCGACAAAGCCATTGCAGCCGTCTGGGACGGCGTGCCGGTGCAACGCTGCACAGTTCACAAGCACAGAAACCTGCTCGCCCATTCCCCGGAGCGCCTGCACGACGAGATCACCGCAGATTACAACGACATGATCTATGCCACGACGCCTGAGGAGATCGCGGCTCGCCGCAAGGCCTTCATCCGCAAATGGCGGCTCAAGCATCGCGCCGTCGCCGACAGCTTGGAGGAAGTTGGCGACCGTTTGTTCACCTTCGTGCGCCTGCCACCAAGCCAATGGCGCAGCCTACGCACGACCAATGCGATCGAGCGGTTGCACGAAGAATTCAAACGCCGGATCAAAACCCAAACCGTGCTGCCGTCGGCTGACACCGCTGCGATGATGTTCTGGGCGCTGCTCGCCTCGGGACAGATCAGCATGCGCAAGGTGGATGGTTGGCAGACCCTCGCCACAAAGCCCATTGATCAGCCAATTGACCTTGCCGCCTGAAACGATAACTTCATGTCACCCGGGATACGCCATACCAAATTCCAACCGCGTTCCGGACGGTACCTGCCTCGGAGCTTCAGACTTTTCTTTTAGAATACCAAGATCTCTGGCCTCGTCCAATCTCAACAGTTTCCAACCGACGGGTTCATTACTAACGCTGCCGCCACGGACCTGCCAAACACGCATGACCGGATTTCCCGCGGTACTTGTTCCCACCGCATGGACTTCAACGACGCGAGTAAACCCGTCGTACCGGACTTCAAGGCAGCTTCCTGACTTGAGTGCTTCACATGCCGTTGATGCGTGCATTATCTCCTCCTCAGTTGTAGGAAGATAATATAGCATCCAATGGTCGTATGCTCAAAAGATTAAATTGGTACTCGGAAGCTGCACAGGGACCGTGGAGCGCGAACCAATGGAGGCATATTTCTGTATCGTGATGGCGGAAGCCAAAAAATGGAGTCGCGCACATGCCCGAGATCGGGTCGACTGTCCTTTGGCTGTTATTAGGCATGCAATTTTGGCTCTGACTCACTTTTGATGAAGTTCGAGCGTCGGCTCGCGTTGGTTTCACAAAGGAATCAACATGATGCAGCGAGCCCTACGTCCGTCAGCCCTGGTCCCTCGCGGGTTTGAAGTGGAGAGCGCCTTCTGTGACGGCGCCACGACCGTGATTACCGTCCGTCCCACGAGCGACACAAGTCTCTGTCCCGGACGCGGAGCCAGCTCTGGGCGGATCCATAGCCGATATCAGCGGCGCCTCACCGATCTGCCGTTGGCGGGGCGGCCGGTTCGCCTTGTGCGCGTGGCGCGCCGTCTCCGCTGCGTTACTGTTCTGTGCGGTCGTATCGGGGAAGTGCCTTCATCGTCAGAGCGGGCTGCGTGCATCGCCCGTAACGCCGAAAAATTCGACAATCAAAAACCGCGGGCAGCTTCTTTCCTTTTTGTTCGCCGTGGCACCCAATCGTACGATGAGTTTATAGCCGCCGTTCCACTTCAGCCTCGCCTGAGCATGATGCTCGGGATGATCAACGCGTTCGACATTTTCTCGATTGGCGAAAACGCAAGTGCGTGTACCTCGTCGGGTCGCAGGGTGACCTGAGCGCGCGCTCTGGGGACAACTCGGACTATGATCGACGAAGACGAAGGTGAACAACACGCGGCTGCTGGAGAGATTCGGCCAATGCTGAGCATAAAGCAGGTGCTCGCCTTGATCCCATTCTCGCGGGCGACGCTTTACCGCGAAATGGAAGCCGGCCGTTTCCCCGCCGCTCACGAGATCGCACCTCGCAGAATCGCGTGGTTCAAGGATGACGTTGCCGCGTGGCAGCTCGGCCCCAAGAAGAGCGCTTGAGATTTCCTTCCCCCAGCCTTCCCCCGGGCGATTTAGAATAAGAAGGCATCTTCGCTAAGCTATTGTTTTTATTGGTCGGAGCGAGAGGATTTGAACCTCCGACCCCTAGTCTCCCAGACTAGTGCGCTAACCGGGCTGCGCCACGCTCCGATGCCGTTCCATTAGCTTCGATCAGGCCTGCGCGCAAGGCAGCGCGATCAGGCTTGATGACCGGCGCAGATGCAAAGTCCGCCGGTCCAATCGAAGCGCTAGCCATCCTTCAGCGCGTGATCGAGCAATTGCCGGCAGGCGATCAGGTCCTGCAGCACGCTTTCCAGCCGCGCGACATCGAGCGGGCGCTGCCGCAATGCCGGGAGTCAGGGCCAGTCGTCAAACGCCACCGGGATTTCGTCGTCATCGGGCTCGGCGAGGCGAAGGTCGATGCCGTCTGTCCCCGCCGTCATAATCGTCGTCATCGAGATCGATGCCGGGCGCAGCGTCGTCGTCCTGTTCCAGGATGCTTTGCCCGATCACCTCTTCGATCGCGCCGAACGAAGCCAACGCCGATCCATCCGCCAGACCGCTGGACCGATTCGATGCCGTGCTCTTTCAGAATGCGCTGCACCCCGCGGATGGTGTAGCCCTCGCCATACAGCAGACGGCGGATGCCCCTGAGCAGGTCGACATCGTCGGGTCGATAGTAGCGCCGGCCGCCGCTCCGCTTCATCGGCTTGATCTGGGCGAACCGCGTCTCCCAGAACCGCAGGACGTGCTGGGGGATGTCGAGGTCGTCGGCGACCTCGCTGATGGTTCGGAACGCATCCGGCGCCTTGTCCAAATGCCGGCTCCTCGTTCGATCGTCCGGTTGAACGGAATCATCTAGTCGGCTTTGCCTTCGCCGTTGACCGGTGCTGTGACCGTTGATCCGCTGCTTCAGGATCGCCGACGGCTTGAACACCATCACGCGCCGCGGCGAGATCGGCACCTCGGTGCCGGTCTTCGGGTTACGGCCGATACGCTGGCCTTTCTTGCGCACCATGAACGATCCGAACGACGACAGCTTCACCGTCTCGCCCTTCTCCAGGCAATCGGTGATCTCTTTCAGAACCAGCTCGACAAAGGCCGACGATTCCGTGCGCGACAGGCCTACCTTCTGGTAGACGGCCTCGCACAAATCGACGCGTGTAACTGTTTTTCCGGTTCCGGTCATCGCCTGCCCCAACTCACGGCGAAAATTTATTGCTCTGAAATTATGAGGTTAACACGCGATGGTCAACAGCGCTCATCAATGCAATAGCATGAAAGAACATTGCAAATACATGAGTTTTTTAACGTTGCGCTTACCAGCGCAATCAAGGCCGAGCCCCAGGTAAAGCCGCCGCCCATCGCCTCCAGCAGCACCAGGTCGCCCTTCTTGATCCGTCCGTCAGCCACCGCGACCGACAGCGCCAGCGGGATCGAGGCCGCGGAGGTATTGCCGTGCAGGTCGACCGTCAGCACCACCTTCTCCGGCGCAATATGCAGCTTGTGCGCCGAAGCATCGATGATTCGCTTGTTGGCCTGGTGCGGGACGAACCAGTCGATGTCCGTCGGCGAGGTGCCGGTGGCCTCGAAGGCGTCGACGATCACGTCGGTGATCATGCCGACCGCGTGCTTGAACACCTCGCGGCCTTCCATCCGCAGATGGCCCACCGTCTGGGTCGAGGACGGGCCGCCATCGACATAGAGCTTCGACTTGTGGCGGCCGTCCGAGCGCAGATGCGTGGTCAGGATGCCGCGGTCGGAGGCTTGCCGGGCTGCTGCTGCGCGTCCAGCACCACGGCGCCGGCGCCGTCGCCGAACAGCACGCAGGTGCCGCGGTCGTTCCAGTCGAGGATCCGCGAAAAGGTCTCGGCGCCGATCACCAGCGCGCGCTTGAACGCGCCGGTGCGCAGGAAATTGTCCGCGGTGGCGAGCGCGAACACGAATCCCGGAGCATACCGCCTGCAGGTCGAACGCCGCGCCGTGGTTGATGCCGAGCGCGTTCTGCACCGCGACCGCGGTGGCCGGAAAGGTGTTGTCCGGGGTCGAGGTCGCCAGCACGATCAGGTCGATCGACTGCGCATCGACCCCGGCATTGGCGAGCGCCGCGCGCGCGGCATGGACCGCCAGATGCGAGGTGAACTCGCCCTCGGCGGCGATATGGCGCTGCCGGATGCCGGTGCGCTGCACGATCCACTCGTCGGAGGTATCGATCCGCGCCGCCAGTTCGGCATTGGTCAGGATCTGCTGCGGCAGATAGGAACCGCAGCCGAGCACGACCGAACGTAATGCAGTCACGAGACAGCCTCCTGCGCGGTCGGCGCGGATCCGAGCGCGCTGCCGTCGCGATTGAGCATTTGATTGATCTTGTTCAGGAGATCGTAGCGGACCATCTCATAGCCAACATCGACCGCATAGGCAAAGCCTTCGGCGTCGGTTCCGCCATGGCTTTTGACGACGATGCCGTTCAGGCCGAGCACCACGCTGCCGTTGGACTTGCTGGGATCGAGCTTGTCGCGCAGCGCCTTGAAGGCATTTTTGGCGAACAGATAGCCGATCCGCGAGCGCCAGGTGCGCGACATGGCGCCGCGCAGGAAGTCCGTGATCTGCCGCGCGGTGCCCTCGGCGGCCTTCAGCGCGATATTGCCGCTGAAGCCCTCGGCGACGATGACGTCGGCCGCGCCCTTGCCGATGCCGTCGCCCTCGACGAAGCCGATATATTCGAGCTGCGGCAGGTTCATCGCGCGCAGCAGCTCGGCGGCCTCGCGAATTTCCTCACGGCCCTTGATTTCCTCGACGCCGATGTTGAGCAGGCCGACGGTCGGCCGTGTCCAGATCGAACAGCACGCTCGCCATGGCGCTGCCCATCACCGCCAGCGCCACGAGATGATGCGCATCGCCGCCGATAGTGGCGCCGAGATCGAGCACCACCGAATCGCCGCGCGCCGTCGGCCATATCGCCGCCAGCGCCGGCCGGTCGATCCCGGGCAGCATGCGCAGGCAAAACCGCGCCATCGCCGCCAGCGCGCCGGTATTGCCGGCGGATACCGCGACGTCGGCCTCGCCCTTCTTGACCGCATCGATGGCGAGCCACATCGAAGAGGTCTTGCGGCCACGGCGCAGCGCCTGGCTCGGCTTGTCGTGCATGCTGACGGCGACATCGGTATGAATGACACGCGAGGCGGCCTTCATCGCCGGATGCTTTGCGAGTTGCGCCTCGATCAATCCGCGATCGCCGAACAGCAGAAATTCAGTGTCGGGGTGTCGGGACAACGAAATGGCGGCGCCGGGAATGACCACCGATGCGCCGACATCGCCACCCATGGCGTCAAGCGCGATTCGAACCTTTTGCGGCATGAACGTCCCGGAAACCTGATCTTTGTGCGGTCTTGAAGCGCTCGGCCGCGGACTGGAAATCGCCGTGAATAGCGGTTCGGCGAAGCGCGAAGCTGCGCCCCGGCCGGGCCGCGACAATAGCGTTTCCTCGTCCCGACACAACCTCTTGACCGCTTCCTTTTGGATGCCGAACTGCCGCGAGGCGGAATCAGCCCATGAAAATAAATACCAATAATTCAATGACTTAAACTGAATTTCGGCACCTGTTCCACAGCCATATTTGCTGCAACGCGCAGGCGCAACGGTCCCTCAGCCCGCCGCCAGCGCCTTTCCGAGACTATTTAACGGTCCTTCAATGGTTCTTCAGCGGTTTTCGGGCTTCTTCGGAGCGTTCGGCTTTGCGCTGGGCTGCAAGGCCTTCAGCGCGGCAAACGGATGGTCTTCGGGATCAGCGGCTTCAACGATCGGCTCGAAAACCGCATCCGGCTTGCGTGGATAAGGATCGATCCCCAGGAACAACGCATCGGTCGCCAGCCGGCCAAGATCGATGACGCCATTTACAATCGGCTCCGGCGGGTCCGGAATTTCGGTGTCGCTTTCGGCCGCCTCGTCGACCAGGTCGGCCAGTTCGGGAACTTGTTCGGGAGGCGCGAAAATCAGGTCAATCGCTTCGTCGATATCGGTCTCGATCGGATCGAGCGAGACGACACAGGTCTGCCCGATCCGTGCCCGGACCCAGCCTGCGACATGGACGCGGCCTTCCTTTTTAAGCGTTAGATCGAACGAAGCACTGGCCGACAGAATTTCGCGCAAGCCAGCAATGTCAGCCATTGCGTCGCGCGCGGCCTGGTCCGCTTCGATTTCGCGATGCAATCCAGTCTCCGGTATTTGCGCCACGATAACCGGAACGCTCCAGGGATCGGCGTCGTTCGTCATGCTCTTTGTTCTGTTCATTGCTGCTCGCTGCCGTGTGCCCGATCAGGCCGGTGAGGGAAATCTCCACGATGCGCGCTGCAAGCTCGCCTCGTCCGATCCGGCCAGGGCCGCGATCGCGGCCTCCGCGTAGACGGCAAGCCGCCGCGCGTTTTCAATTCCCTCGCCGTTCAAGATATTCTTGCACAACGCCTGCGCCAACGGCTCCTCGCCAGCCGCCAAGGCGAGATCGTAGGCCGCCGCGCGTCCATAGAAGGCCTCGCCGAAGGCCTGCATTCGCTTCGGGACGGTGAGATCACCGACACCCATCTCGCGCAAATTGGCATCCATATCGTCGCAGAAGCGATCGAACAGGGTCTGGGCGAAGCCAGCTCCGCCCGCCATCGGTTTCAGCCGGCGTAATACCATCCATAAATGCAGCACCAGCAGATCAAAACGACCGTTAACCGTATCCGGCACGCCAAAGTCCCGATAAAACAGCGGTTCTCGCGCTTGCGTCACGATCATGCCATAGATGGCCTCAATGGTGCCGCGCGGGGGTACCCGGGGTTTCCTGAAGTGATTGAACGGCCAAAGCATTGTGGGTTCCGCAAGCGAGCCCCAAAGGTTTGCCTATTGGGGGCCGGCGCCTATTGCACTCCGACGTGCTGCCCGGTACGTCAACGCCTCGTATGATGCAAGGGGATAGGACCGGTTCCGCAATGAATGAGGCGAGCCCGACTTGCTCACGCGTGCGCTCTCGGCGTAGCTTGGCTGCGCGCTGGCGCGGCATGCGTTCGGCCGCCGCCATTGCCCTTGTCTGTGCCGTGCTCGCCGGCTGTACCGGCGAACAGTTTCAGAAGGGCTACATCCTGCCGTCAGGCGCGCTTGAGCAAATTCCCATCGGCGCGAGCCAGGACCAGGTGCTGATCGTGATGGGAACGCCCTCCACGGTCGCGACCCTCAACGGCGAAGTTTTCTACTACATCTCGCAGCGCTCGGAGCGGCCGGTCGCTTTCATGAACCAGCGGGTCGTCGACCAGCGGGTGATCGCGATCTATTTCGACCAGAACCGACAAGTACAGCGGCTTGCCAATTACGGGCTGCAGGACGGCAGGATCTTCGACTTCATCAGCCGGACCACGCCGACATCCGGCCAGGAACTCAACTACCTGACGCCGCTGTTCAAGCTAGTGCCCTCCTTCCACTAGAGAGCGTTTTCCAGCGAAGTGGATACCGGTTCGCGTAAAGAAAATGCGTCAAATAAAGACATAGAGCCTCCGTTCCGATTCCATCGGAACGGAAAAGGCTCTGGGTATTATCGCGCGCGAACCGCGCTGCGATGACGCCACGAAAAAACCCCGCGGCGCAAGCCGCGGGGTTTTTCTTGATCGAGCGCCGCTTACTTAGTGCGCCAGGATCGCCAGCAGCAGCAACGCAACGATGTTGGTGATCTTGATCATCGGGTTGACCGCGGGACCCGCCGTATCCTTGTAGGGATCGCCGACGGTATCGCCGGTCACCGCGGCCTTGTGGGCGTCGGAGCCCTTGCCGCCATAGTGGCCATCCTCGATGTACTTCTTGGCGTTGTCCCACGCGCCGCCGCCCGAGGTCATCGAAATCGCGACGAACAGACCGGTGACGATCACGCCGAGCAGCATCGCGCCAACCGCCGAGAATGCCGCCGACTTGGCTTCAGCGACCGCGGCAGCATCGCCGCCGACGCCACCAGCGATCACGAAAATCGCAAAGTAGACAAAGATCGGCGACAGGACCGGCAACAGCGACGGGATGATCATTTCCTTGATCGCCGCCTTGGTCAGCAGATCGACCGCCTTGCCGTAATCCGGCTTGTCGGTGCCCTGCATGATGCCCGGCTTTTCGCGGAACTGACGCCGCACTTCTTCGACGATTGCGCCGGCCGCACGGCCGACCGCCGTCATGCCCATCGCCCCGAACAGGTAGGGCAACAGGCCGCCGAACAACAGGCCAACCACGACGTAAGGGTTATTCAGCGAGAAGTTGGGATCGACGCCCTTGAAGTATGCGTGGTGGGCGGCGTCGGCGATGAAGAATTTGAGGTCTTCATTGTAGGCTGCGAACAGCACCAGCGCGCCGAGGCCGGCAGAGCCGATCGCATAGCCCTTGGTGACCGCCTTGGTGGTGTTGCCGACCGCGTCGAGCGCGTCGGTGGCCTTCCGGACTTCCTTCGGCAGGCCGGCCATTTCGGCAATGCCGCCGGCATTGTCGGTAACCGGACCGAACGCGTCGAGCGCCACGATCATGCCGGCCAGCGCCAGCATCGTCGTGGTGGCGATTGCGATGCCGAACAGGCCGGCAAGGCTGTAGGTGACGAGAATGCCGGCGATGATTACCAGCGCCGGACCGGCGGTGGCTTCCATCGAGATCGCCAGACCCTGGATCACGTTGGTGCCGTGACCGGTCACCGACGAGGCTGCGATCGACTTCACCGGGCGATATTCGGTGCCGGTGTAGTATTCGGTGATCCAGATGATCAGCCCGGTGACGACGAGCCCGACAATGCCGCATTCGAACAGCGCCATGCCGGTATATTTGACGCCTTCCAGCGGGCCAAAGCCGACCAGCCAGTGGATCGCGCCGGCGACGCCGATCAGCGACAGCGCACCGGTTGCGATCAGGCCCTTGTAAAGCGCGCCCATGATCGACTGGTTGGCGCCGAGCTTGACGAAAAAGGTACCGATGATCGAGGTGATGATGCAGACGCCGCCAATGGCGAGCGGCAGCGTCATCATGTTCACCAGCAGCGGCGAGGTCGCAAAGAAGATCGCAGCAAGTACCATGGTGGCGACCGCGGTCACCGCATAGGTCTCGAACAGGTCGGCGGCCATACCGGCGCAATCGCCAACGTTGTCGCCGACGTTGTCGGCGATAGTGGCCGGGTTGCGCGGATCGTCCTCGGGAATGCCGGCCTCAACCTTGCCGACGAGATCGCCGCCGACGTCGGCGCCCTTGGTGAAGATACCGCCGCCGAGACGCGCAAAGATCGAAATCAGCGACGCGCCGAAGCCGAGCGCGACCAGCGCATCGACCACGGTGCGGTCGTTGGCTTTCAACCCAAGATAATGCGTCAGATATGCGAAGTAGATCGTGACGCCGAGCAAGGCGAGCCCGGCTACCAGCATGCCGGTAATGGCGCCGGCCTTGAAAGCGAGTTCAAGCCCGCCGGCCAGCGACTTCGTCGCCGCCTGCGCGGTGCGCACATTGGCGCGCACCGAAACGTTCATGCCGATGAAGCCGGCAGTACCCGACAGCACCGCGCCGATCAGGAAGCCCGCCGCTACCAGCATGCCGAGGAAGTAGGCCAGCAGCGCAAAGATCACGATGCCGACCAGACCGATCGTCATGTACTGGCGTTTGAGATAGGCCTGCGCGCCTTCGCGCACCGCCGCCGCTATTTCCTGCATCCGCGGATTGCCGGCGTCCGCGTTCAAAACCGATGCCGTTGCCCAGATGGCGTAAACGATGGAAAGCGCTCCGCAGAGCACAATCACCCATAATGCTGTCATTGAATTTGCCTCAGATCCTGATGTAGCCCCCACGCCTTCACCGCAAGACGCGGCGGACGCATAAAAAGGAGGCCTGCCCTGCCCAGAAGGGCGACCTCAAATCGGCGGGACCATGCCAAAATCGCTTCCCGGGTGCAACGCTGCCAAGGCTGCAAATGGTCGATTTCGGCAGGTATTTGCGTTGAAACCGGCGCTTTCACGAAAATCCTACACTCCGAAATCCTGGAAATGGCTATAGGAGAGCCGCGGCAACGCGATCGCGCTGCCCTGCGCGTCCAAAAACTTTGGAACGGAGGTCCCGGCGATGACGGTGCCGATCGAGGTCACGGCCACCGCGGCGAGCCGCGCTTCTTGCGCGAACGCATCAAAGCGATCCTCCGGGATCGTGCACAAGATCTCGTAATCATCGCCGCCCGCGACGATGGCGTCGATGCCAACAATGCGGCGCGCCAGTAACTTTGCAGCGGAAGCCGAAAGGGGAATGCTCGGCGCGTCGATGGCGGCGGAGACGCCGGATGCGTCGCACAGCTTGGCGAGGTCCCCCGCAAGACCATCGGACACATCCATCGCCGCACTGGCATGATCGCGAACCGCCTTCGCCAGCGCCGTGCGCGGCTGTGGAATCCGATAGCGACCGACCAGCAGCTGTCTTGCTGCAGGGTCGTCGGCGAGATCGGTGGCGACCGCGCCGCCGCGCAGGATATCGAGGCCGAGGGCGGCGTCGCCGATCGTTCCCGTCACCACGACGCGGTCGCCAGGTTTCGCGCCGCGGCGATGCACCATCTTTTCCCGGGCTACGTGCCCGAACGCGGTGATCGAGATCATCAGCGGCCCCGCCGTCGAAACCGTATCGCCGCCCAGCAGTGCGCAGCGATACGTTGCCGCATCCTCGCCGAGCCCGCGCGCGAACGGCGCCAGCCATGCATCATCGACGGCCCGCAACGCCAGCGTCAGCACAAA
The DNA here is from genome assembly GCA_963729395.1 of uncultured Pseudomonadota bacterium. Lineage (GTDB taxonomy): Bacteria > Pseudomonadota > Alphaproteobacteria > Rhizobiales > Xanthobacteraceae > Bradyrhizobium. Next base: position 50,731 of record CAVSOS010000027.1, read on the forward strand.
CCCCGCCGGGATCGCGCCCTTCGCGGCGAGATCGGACAAATTCACCCGAAGCGCCTTGCGCGCGACCGTGTCCGGCGGGTCGTCCGATAGAAAATGCACGCCCTCTACGATGGCATCCGTGGTCACCACGACGTCGTCGCCCGATGCTGTCAGGATCGCCGCGTCGTCGCCGAGACCAAACGCGCCGGGGTCGTTCGCGATGGGCCGGAAATAGCGCGCGATCAGCGAATCCTCACCGGATGCCGTTGCACCGGAGGCCGTCATCTCAGCCGCCCGCTCGCAAAAACTCGTCGGCGCGGAACTGGCGGGCGATCTGATCGAGCACCGCGTTCACCATGCCGGTCTCGTCACCGTCAACAAAGGCATGCGCGACGTCGACATATTCCGACACCACGACGCGCGCCGGCACATCCTTGCGATGTTCCAGCTCGTAGGAGCCGGCGCGCAGCACTGCGCGCAGGATGGCGTCGATCCGCTTCAGCGGCCAGCCTTTCGACAGTGCGTCGTCGATCAAGGGATCGAGTTTCGCCTGATCGCGCACCACGCCGGATACAACGTCGCGGAAGAATGCCGCCTCGGCGGGCAGGTATTTGTCGCCCTCGACCTCGCCTCCGAGCCAGTGGCTTTCGAACTCGGCGAAGATGTCGTTGATGCCCGCACCGCCGATGTCCATTTGATACAGCGCCTGCACCGCCGCAAGCCGCGCCGCGCCGCGCCGGTTGGCCTTCCTGTCAGGCCCTTTTGCCGGCTTGTTGGCCTGGTTCTTTTTGCTTTCTGCCATGATCAGGTCCGCGCCAGCCGGCGCTTGATCCGCAGCATCGCCAGCGCTGCGCGCGCGGCGTCGCCGCCCTTGTTGAGTTCGCCGGCACGCGCCCGCGCCCACGCCTGCGCGTCGGTGTTGACGGTGATGATGCCGTTGCCGAGCGGAATTCGTCTCGCCACCGCAAGGTCCATCAGCGCGCGCGAGGATTCCATCGAGACAATTTCAAAATGTATCGTATCGCCCCGCACCACGCAGCCCAGTGCGATCACGGCGTCGTAGGGCTTGCCATGGCTCTCGGCGGCGTCGAGCGCAATGGCGATCGCTGCCGGAACTTCCAGCGAGCCGGGGACCGTAATGACCTCATGGGTGACGCCCGCGGCCTTCAACTCCGTGACCGCGCCCTCCAGCAGCGCATCCTGGATGTCGTCATAGAACCGCGCCTCGACGATCAGCGCGCGCGCGCCTGATATGTCGGTTTGATCTTTTAATGGTGCGCGCCGCGCGTCCGCCATTTACATGCCCAATCGGAACTATATGCCAGTTGCGCTGCGTTTTAGGCGCAGCCGGGTCCAATGCCAAGGGCTGCGGCTATCTCATTTCCGACAGCCGTGCGGCATAGCGCGCCATCAAATCGACCTCGAGATTGACCTCGCCGCCCGCGCGCCAGCCGCCAAGTGTCGTGACATTGAGCGTGTGCGGAATGATCAGCACCGAAAACAGCACGTCTTGGACGGTATTTACCGTCAACGACACCCCATCCAGCGTCACCGAGCCTTTGGCGGCGATGAAGCGCGCCAGGCCGCGCGACGTCTTCAACTCAAACCGCGCCATGTCGGGCAGATCGTCGCGCTTGATGATGCCGGCGACACCGTCGGCATGTCCGGCAACGATATGGCCGCCGAGTTCGTCGCCAATCTTCAGCGCGCGCTCTAGATTGAGCCGGGTCCCGACGGTCCAGTGCTTCGCCGTGGTCATGCCGAGCGTCTCGGCGGCGGCATCGACATCGAACCAGGTTTTGCCCTGCTCCACGCCGGACGCCACCACGGTGAGGCAAACGCCATTGCAGGCGATCGAGGCGCCATCGGCGATCGTAGCGCGGTCGTACCGGCAGGCGATGCGCAACCGGTGCAACTGGCCCTGCGCCGTCGGCGTCAGCGCAACGATCTCGCCGATATCAGTGACTATGCCCGTGAACATTAGATGCGCTCGTAGATGGTTAGAGTATCCTGTTGCAGGCTTTCGCTAGCACGAACACGGAATGCGGACGACTGCGTGATCGCCGTCAGCGGCAGGGCGTCCAGCGCAGCGACGCCCTCTGCTCCGATAGCATCGGGGCCGCACAGCAGCCAAACTTCGTCGACCAGGGCTGCGGCGACAAAGGATGACGCCACGCGTGCGCCCCCCTCCACCAACAGCCGTGTGATGCCCTTGTCCGCCAGCGCATGCAGAACAGCCAGCAAATCAAGCCCCGGCGGCATAGCCGTGGTGGCGACGCGGATCACCTGCGCGCCCGCAGCGCCGAGCTTCATGGCCGCCGGCGCTTCCGACAAGCTTGAGGTCATCACCCATAGCGGCGTCTCGCGTGCCGAATGCACCAGCCGGCTGGCGCCGGGAATGCGCAAGCTGCGATCCAGCACCACGCGCACCGGCGAACGCGCCTCCATGCCGGGCAGACGACAGGTCAGCAGCGGATCGTCCGCCTGCACCGTGCCGATCCCGACCAGGATGGCGTCGCATTGCGCACGCAGCAGATGCACCCGCGCCCGCGCGGCTTCGCCTGAAATCGCCACCGGCTTGCGGCCCGAAGCACCAATCTTGTCGTCCGACGATACCGCAAGCTTGAGGATCACATGGGGACGCTTGTCGCGGATGCGGCGGAAATGCCCGGCGTGATCGCGCGCGGCATCGGCTGCGCCGAGCCCGATATCGACGGTGATGCCGGCGGCGCGAAGGCGGGCGTGCCCCTGCCCGGCCACTTCCGGGTTGGGATCCTCGATCGCCGACACCACCCGCGCGATGCCCGCGGCAATGATGGCGTCGGCGCAGGGCGGCGACTTGCCGACATGCGAGCACGGCTCCAGCGTCACATAGAGCGTGGCGCCGCGCGCGGCCTCGCCAGCGCGCGCCAGCGCCTCGGGTTCGGCGTGGGGACGGCCGCCGGGCTGTGTCCAACCGCGCCCCACGATAACGCCGTCCTTGACCACCACCGCGCCGACCGCGGGATTGGGCCAGGTGCGTCCCTGCCCGCGCCGCCCGAGCGTCAGCGCCAGCTGCATGAAACGCTGATCGGCAGCTTTCGATACCTTGGACTTTTGCGCGTATTGGTCTTCCAGAATGCGGAAGATCATTTGCGTAGCGTCGCCAGCCGCGCCTCGTCGTCGCCGGAGAGTTCGCCGAGCACGGCTTCAAAGTCCTTCGCTTCGCGAAAATTGCGATAGACCGAGGCGAAGCGCACATAGGCGACGTCGTCGAGCTGGCGCAGATGTTCCATCACGATCTCGCCGATCGCTTCCGATGAAATCTCCGCTTCACCGCCGCTTTCGAGCTCGCGCACAATCGCCGAGACCATCTTTTCGACCCGCTCCGGGTCGACCGGCCGCTTGCGCAGGCTGATCTGCAGCGAGCGCACCAGCTTGTCGCGGTCGAACGGCACCCTGCGGCCATTGCGCTTGATGACCGTGAGTTCGCGCAGCTGCACCCGCTCGAAGGTGGTGAAGCGGAAATTGCAGGCGACGCAAACCCTCCGCCGGCGAATCACCGCAGAATCCTCGGTCGGACGCGAGTCCTTCACCTGCGTATCGAGACTGTTGCAGCTTGGGCAACGCATCGCTACCTGCCTTACTGATAAATCGGAAAGCGGTCGGTAAGCGCCTTCACCCGTTCCTTGACCGCCGCTTCCACCAGCGGCGCCTTGCCGTCCTGCGACTGCGCCACCGCATTGAGCACTTCGGCGATCAGGCCGCCGACCTGCTTGAATTCGGCGACGCCGAAGCCGCGCGTGGTCGCCGCGGGCGTGCCGAGGCGAAGGCCCGAAGTGACGAACGGCTTCTCGGGATCGAACGGAATGCCGTTCTTGTTGCAGGTGATCGCCGCGCGCACCAACGCCTTTTCCGAGACGTTGCCCTTGAGGCCCTTCGGTCGCAGATCGACCAGCATCAGATGGTTGTCGGTGCCGCCCGAGACGATGTCGAGGCCCTGGGCGCGCAGCGATTCCGCCAGCGCCTTGGCGTTCTCGACCACGTTCTTGGCGTAGATCTTGAAGTCCGGACGCAGCGCCTCGCCGAAGGCGACCGCCTTGGCCGCGATCACATGCATCAGGGGTCCACCCTGCAGGCCCGGGAAGATCGCCGAATTCAGCTTCTTGGCCAGCGCCTCGTCGTTGCACAGGATCAGCCCGCCGCGCGGTCCGCGCAGCGACTTGTGCGTCGTGGTGGTGGTGACATGCGCGTGCGGCACCGGCGAGGCATGCACGCCGCCGGCCACCAGGCCGGCAAAATGCGCCATGTCGACCATCAGATAAGCGCCGATGCTGTCGGCGATCTCGCGAAAACGCTTGAAATCCCAGGCGCGCGAATAGGCCGATCCGCCGGCGATGATCAGCTTCGGCTTCACCTGTTCGGCCTGCTTCGCCACCGCATCCATGTCGATGATCTGGTCCTCGCGCCGCACCGTGTAGTGCGAGGCCTTGAACCACTTGCCGGACATGTTGACCGGCGAGCCATGGGTGAGATGTCCGCCGGCGGCGAGATCGAGGCCCATGAAGGTATCGCCGGGCTGCAGCAGCGCCAGAAACACCGCCTGGTTCATCTGGCTGCCGGAATTGGGTTGCACATTGGCAAAGCCGGCGCCGAACAGCTTCTTGGCGCGGTCGATCGCCAGCGTTTCCACCACGTCGACCCATTCGCAGCCGCCGTAATAGCGATTGCCCGGATAGCCTTCCGCATATTTGTTGGTCAGTACCGAACCCTGCGCTTCCAGCACCGCGCGGCTGACGATGTTTTCCGACGCGATCAGCTCGATCTCGTGGCGCTGCCGGCCGAGTTCGCCGCGGATCGCCGCTGCGATATCGGGATCGGCCTCGGTGAGCGTGGCCGTGAAGAATGAGTCGGGCGCGGAACTGGTCCGGGCGCTGGTGGCGGAAGAGCTGGTCGGAGGGGTCATGGGACGAAATATCTCCACCGCCGCAGCCTGTTAGGCGAACTGCGGTCGGTTATGTGTGGCGGTCGAAGTGGCGCAGGCGGGATACCATATCGGGCCGAAATGGCCAAGCACTTGCGGTCCAAGTCTGGCATTTATGCAAGATATGGTGGGATCGATGAAAAACCAGCTCCGTCGTCCTGGCCCCCGAGCCGGGACCCATAACCCCCAGCCGTAGTAGTGGAAAAGGTGTCTGCCCCGGGGCCCGAACGAGAGGCCACGGAATATGGGTCCCGGCCTTCGAGCCTGTGAAGAAATCGTCTCAATTTCCGACGAACTGTGATTCACTGGAGGTGTGGGCAGCGACAGTTTTGATGGATCAGAAACATGGCGGGACGAGGCAAGGCTCGGGTTGTGGTTGCGAACCGGGCCCAACTGTCGTGGGACCTGATCAATCCGGATGGCTGGTTGGCACCGGACCATCGTGCGCGATTGGTGGTGGGGTTCGTCGAGACGCTCGATTTGACGGTGCTTTACGACAAGGTCGAAGCGCGTGAGGGGACGGCGGGTCGGCCTGCCGCCGACCCGCGTGTGCTGTTTGCGTTGTGGCTTTTGGCGACGATGGACGGGGTTGGCTCGGCGCGGGAACTGGACCGGTTGACCAGCCAGGATCTGGCCTATCGCTGGGTCGCGTGCGGCGTGCCGGTCAACTACCACGGGCTTGCGGACTTCCGGGTGGCGCATGCCGATGTGCTCGACGCTCTGCTCACCGAAACGCTGGCAGTGTTCATGGCGGAGAGACTGTTTGACGCCGACGAGATCGTTGTCGACGGCACCAAAATCAAAGCTTCTGCGGGCAAGAGTTCGTACAAGCGCGCGCTGCGTCTGGACGAGGCGGAGGCGGCCGCGAAGGCCCGTGTCGTCGCCTTGAAAGCCGAGGTCGATGCGGACCCGGCGGCGAGTTCCAAGCGCACCCAAGCGGCGCGGGCACGAGGCCTGCGCGAGACGCAGGAGCGGATCGAAAAGGCACGTGCCAAACTGGCCGAGATCGAAGCGGAGAAAGCCAAACGCGCCAAGCAGAGCCCGAAAGAGGTAGCCAAGCAAAAAGAGGCACGGGCGTCGCTCACCGATCCGCAGGCGCGGCGCATGCGGTGCGCGGACGGAGCGGTGCGGGCGAGCTACAATGTGCAGATTGCAGCAACGACGGATCATGGCTTCGTCACCGCGATCATGGCGACGGACCGGCGCAACGACAGCGGTCTGGTGCGGCCCATGTTCGAGGCGAGCGAGCAACGGCTCGGGCGGCCGATCAAACGCGTGCTGGCGGACACCGGCTTCGCGCAGATCGATGATATTGCAACCCTCAGCAACCGGCCTGAAACGCCCGTCGGCGTCTACATTCATCCACCCAGGGATCGCACCGACGTCAAGCCAAAGACGCTGCTGGCGCGGCAAAAGCAGCGAGAAAAAGAGCCGCAGACGATCAAGGACTGGCGGCAGCGGATGACCACGAACGAGGCAGAGGCGATCATGAAAAAGAGGGGACGGATCGAACGGGTCAACGCAAACCTCAAGAACCGGGGCTTCGGCACGCTTCTGGTGCGAGGACTTGCCAAGGTGCAAGCGATCGGGCTGTGGCACGCGCTCGCCCACAACCTCACCATTGCCCTGCGCTTGAGGGCAATGCCTGCTTCCGCAGCGTGAAACCGGATTGCCTCCCCAACATTACCCGCCGCCCGCAGGCGCCCGCTTTCAGATAGGTTCACAGGCTCCTTCGCCGGGACGACGGCGAAATTGTTCACCCCGCCACCCCGTCCCGGTTGTAGATATCGTCGCGGAACTGCACCACGCCATCCGGCGTCGCCCATGCCGTCACATAGACCCAATACAGCGGCAATGGTTTTGCCACTTTGGCGTCCTTGTGCTCGCCGGACTTGATGACGGCATCGATTTCGGCTTTCGACCAGCCCGGGCTCTCCTCCCAAATCCAGTACACCAGTTCGCGGACGTTCTGCACCCGCATGCAACCCGAGGAGGCGAAGCGGAAATCCTCGCCGAACAGGTTCTTCGACGGGGTGTCGTGCATGTAGACGCCAAACGCGCTCGGGAAATTGATCCGGATCGAGCCCAGCGAATTGAAGTCGCCGGCGTCCTGCTTGAATTTGTAATTGACCGCCTCCGCCGAATACCAGTCGATCTGCGACGGCGGCTGTTCGATGTTTTTGGCGTCGAAGATGCGGATGTGGTTCTTGGTCAGGTAGTCCGGCTCGGCCTGCATCTTCGGAATCAGGTCCTTGCGGATGATCGACACCGGGACGGTCCAGAACGGGTTGAAGTTGATCTGCACGATCTTGCTCTGGATTTCCGGCGACGGCCGGTCCGGCTTGCCGGCGACCGCGGTGTGCCGCGTCACCGCGACGCCATTCTCGATCGCCTCGATCTGGGCGGCGGGAATGTTGGCGACCACGAGACGCTTGCCGAGATTGCCGGTGAGGCTCTTCAGCCTCACCGCGTTGGTCCGAAGCTGCGCCAGCCGCGTCTGCGCCGGCACATTGAGCGCGCGCAGCGTGGCCTCGCGCACCACGCCGTCGGCGTGCAGGCCGTGGCGCACCTGGAAGCGGCGCAGCGCGACGTCGACGTAGGAATCGAACACCTGCGGATCGCCGGAATTGGTTTCAAGATCGCCGGCGATCGCCAGCCGCGCCCGCAGCGCCGGCATCGCCGGGCTTCTGGCGCCGACCTGCAGCCGATCGGCCGGGGGCACTTGCGGCCAGCCGCCCTTGGCGACGATGGCCTCGTATTGCGCGATCGAGCCCTGGGTGGTTTCCGCGGTCGAGGGCGACAGTGTCGGCAACGATTGCTTCGGCAATTTGACGTTGCGCGAGGCATTGTCGAAGCCGCTGCCGATCCCGGAATCCTGGTTCTGCTGGATCAGCTCATCGAGCATCTGGTCGGGCGTCGGCCCCTCCGCCGCCCGCGCCCTTCCCGCCAGCGCGCCGGCGGCGGCGGCAAGGAAAGTGCGGCGGGTGAGCGTCGGCATGAAACCATCAACCTCGTCATTCCGGGATGCGCCGTTTGGCGCAGGCCCGGAATCCATACTCCCTGCAGGGGTTATGGATTCCGGGCTCGCTCGTTTCACTCGCGCCCCGGAATGACAATTCATAGCAAACCGTTAGCCTCCAGATAACCCCGCACCCTCAGTTTCCCGCACCCATGAACCCTATTTCGCGAACCGATACGCCCCGCCCTTCTCGATCGAGCGCTGGAATGCCGGCCGGGCATGCATCCGCGACAGCCAGGCGCTCAAGTTAGGATAGGGCCCGAGCTTGTCGAACGTCCTGGCCATCTCGCCGACAAAGCTCATCTGGATGTCGGCGCCGGAAAACGATTTGCCGACAAAGAATTCGCGCCCTCGAGCGCGCTATCGACATAGCCGAGATGGTTGGCGGTCTCGCTGTCGATGCGCGGCTGCAGGGGTGCGCCGGCCTCCTTCAACCTGCTGACATAGAGGTTGAGCATCAGCGGCAGCATCGCCGAGCCTTCGGAATAATGCAGCCACTCATTGTAAGCCTCATAGTCGGCGCTGTCGGGTGCCGGCATCAATTTGCCATTGCCGTAGCGGCGGATGATGTAATCGACGATCGCGCCGGATTCCGCGATTTTGACGTCGCCGTCGGTAATGACCGGCGACTTGCCGAGCGGATGCACCGCCGCAAGCTCCGGCGGCGCCAGCCGCGTGGTGGCGTTGCGCTGGTAACGCTTCATCTCATAGGGCGTGCCGAGCTCCTCCAGCAGCCAGAGGATCCGCTGCGAGCGGGAGTCGTTGAGATGATGCAATGTGAGCATGGGGTTTCCTCGGGATGCTTGTTGGGGCGTATTTGAACAGCGAGCGTGCATTTGCGCGACCCGTTGTGTTGCTCATCCTAAAGCGTTGAAACCGTCATTGCGAGCCAACGGGTCGCGCGAACGCGCGCCCGATGACAGGCTCCGCGAAGCAATCCATACCGCAACATGAAAACAAGAGTGGATTGCTCACATGGGGAATGTGTGAGTCAAGATGAGGAGTCACTTTTTTGTTCGACTGCGGCCACCTCTTCGTTCCGACCACGGGCGGTGCAGGATGACGCGCGCAGATCAAGCCAAGGCCGGCGCTTTAGGGCCGGCGCGCAGCGGCTTGGCCTTGAGTTGATCGAGCACGTCATCGTGCCTGGTCGGTCGGGCACGACAGGAACTCCTCGTGTTGGCGGTTGGGTCAGGGCATCTGCAATCCTCGCATTTGCGATCCAAGGTTCGAGCCGGTTCGGCGATCTGGGTTGCTTGCCAGATCAAACTCACATTAGGTCGTCGCGCGAGGCGACCGCACCAGGATTCCGCTTGCGGCGGGCAGGCTCGAGAGGACGAGGCCATTCTTCGTTGCGGCGTTTGAAGCCATGCAATCCATCGGTTCGTCCACCCGGATCTTCCGAGACTGATCGGGCCTCGGCAGATAGGTTATGGTTCTTTCGTTGCGTGCGGGCGACGGAGCTTGCCGCTGGGCCCGGTCCCGGATCAGGCGGCTGGCTTCATCACAGCCCCCTCGATGACGAGGCCTTGGGTGATATACTTCCACAACGCCACGAGAAGCTTGCGCGCCAGCGCCACGATCGCGCGCTTGCGGCCTTGCGGGCTACGCTCCTTGAACCAGCGCGTCAGGGCCGACTGCGGCTGGTGACGTATCCACAGCCAGGCGAGCTGGATCATCGTGGTCCGCAGCCTGGGATTGCCGGCCTTCGACACGCCCTGCTCGTGCCGGATGCCTCCGCTTTGCCAGGGCGTTGCCGCAAGGCCCGCATAGGCGGCGACCTGGCGGCGGTTGGCGAACTGCCGGTAGAACGCCTCCGACCAGAGAACGGCGGCGAAGTTGGCGCCGAGCCCTTTCAAAGCCAGCAGCATCGCCACCGGCTCCGGCGCGGCCTTTCCGTCTGCGGGCTTCTCTGCAGGCTTCCTGGCTGCGGCCAGCAGAGCATCCCGTCCGACCTCGACCGCCTTGATCTGTTCCAGAAGCAGTTCGATCCGATCAAGCTCGCGGCCGATCTGCGCCTTCAAATGCGACGGCAGCACCCGTCCATCTCCGGTGCGCAACGCCGCAAGCCGCGCCCGCCGATCGCGCCGCAGCGGCCCGTAGTCGGATATCCCCTGCGCGAACAGCAGCCCCTTGATCCGGTTCACATGGGTGATCCGCTCGGCGATCAGTGTCTGGCGCTCGCGACACAGCCTTCGCCGGTCTTCTTCCTCCGGCGAAGGCGCAACCACCATCGCGCACACCCGCGGCTCGCCGCGCTTGTAGGCGAGAAGCGCCCGCAGCAGCGTCTCACCGTCGAGCCGGTCCGTCTTGGCCCGCCTGCGCCGTCGCGGCATCGCGATCGAGGCCGGATCGACCACGTAGCTCTCAATGCCGTTCTGTTGCAGAACACGGTGCAGCCAGAACCCGTCCAGCCCGGCCTCCTCAATCGTGATGATCGGATAACTCTCACCGGTCCTGGCCTCCGCCTTGCGCCGGAGGTCTGCGAACAGCTTCATCAAGCCGGCAACATCGCCGGCCGCGACGCTGTGCTTGGACATCTTCTCGCCCTTGCCCGGCGACAGCGACGTCACCAGCCAGTTCGAACGGCTCAGTTCCAACGACACAAAAATTGCGCCAATATGCGTGCGGATAGCGGCCAGTCCGTCGGAAGGATGATCGAGCAACATCGTTGTCTCCAGGTTGAGTGGTTTCAGCAACCTCAGTCTGGCCTCAGACTTGGTCGCTATCCACTCCCCATGGAATCTTCGGGATCGCTTCGCTCGCTCGCAATGACAGCAAGACACGCCTTCGCGATCTCGCCGCGCGATGCGCCCGAGTTTTGCTAAAAAGTCCCGCCTTCTGAAGATCAGAGGGCGTGGGGAATGCCGGGTGCCCGTTGCACCCGCAGCCGCGCGTGTAGTGTAGAAAGCACGCGCGTTAGTCACCACGGTCGCACCGGGATCACCCGGCATTCCCGCACGCAATGGTTTTAACGGTTTCCTTCGTACTCTCCCCGGTGATCGGGCTTTGTTGTCACCGTCATCGGCGTGATGCGAAGCATCATCGCCAACTTGACGCCAACCATTGAGGCGTCAGGACCACACGACTTCGCCGTCCGCAAGGTAGCGCTCTCGTCAGCAGCGCCGCCCGCGTCCATCGCATCCCCTGCCCTACGTTCGTGACGATCGCGAAACGCCCCTTGTGTGTGGGCCGGGATGGCGAAGGATATAAAACTGATTTGGGTCCGATGGGAAGCAAAATTTCGGATTTTCCGAAATAAATTGCCGCGCTCGTTCAAAGAGGCACATTGCAACATACGGCGATGTCCGCAGTTCGATCGCTATCGGGGTGAAAGGGACGTGGCGCGGACGATCCATTTTTGTCGAGAATGACCGAAGCGGTCATCCTCGTCCGCGATGGACATGACAAGGTGAGACCGAGCGATTTAGCGGTCTCGATAATGTAAAGAAAATATCTTGAGGTTGGCACGGTGATGACGTGGAAATTCACTTAGCGGCCGTGATGAATATCCTGTCAGCGGCGCTGTCTGATCCAAGTCAATGACATCGCGCGATTTTGTGCTTTGTTCAAAAATTCTTTATCGTGAATCGCGGAGCGCCGTCTTCGCGGCGAAATTAATTCTAGGCGAGGTCCGGAGTTCTGCGCGCATCGATGCTGCGCAAAGGAGGATCTAGCCATGAGGAACAACCACTCAATTTCTCTTACGGATGCCGAGACCTGTACCATTTCGGCGGCTCTCGCCCACTTATCGCGAGATCATGCTGTCCTGCGGGCAGGCAGGTCGCGATTCGGGCCGCTGCTGTTTGGGCTGGCCGCATTGTTGATTATCGTAAGTCCGGTTCCGGCCGGAAGTCAGACCAACCCGCAACAGGGATCGAAGCTGGTCGGCACCGGCGCGGTCGGACCCGCCGAGCAAGGATGGTCCGTAGGGTTGTCCGGCGACGGCAATACCGCCATCGTGGGTGGGGTTGCCGACAACGCGGCCGCCGGGGCGGCGTGGGTCTTTACTCGCAGCGGCAGCGTCTGGACCCAACAGGGCAGCAAGCTGGTCGGCACCGGCGCGGTGGGAAGCGCCGGCCAAGCCGTCTCCGTCGCGCTGTCCGACGACGGTAACACCGCAATCGTTGGTGGGCCTTGGGACAGCAGGCGCGCCGGGGCGGCGTGGCTCTATACCCGCAGCGGCGATGTCTGGACCCAGCGAGGCAGCAAACTGGTTGGCACCGGCGCGGTTGGAAACGCCGGACAAGGTGTCTCCGTCGCGCTGTCCGCCGATGGCAAAACGGCTATCGTGGGTGGATCTGGTGATAACTCGGACACCGGGGCGGCGTGGGTCTATACCCGCAGCGGCGATATCTGGACCCAACAAGGCAGCAAGCTGATCGGCAGCGGTGCGGTTGGAAAGGCCGGACAAGGCCGCTCTGTCGCGCTGTCCGACGATGGCAACACCGCCATTGTTGGCGGGGTTGCCGACAATGGGGGCATCGGGGCGGCGTGGGTCTACACCCGCAGCGGCGGTGTCTGGGCCCAGCAGGGCACCAAGCTGGTTGGCAGCGGCGCGGTCGGGAATGCCGAACAAGGCCTTTCCGTCTCACTGTCCGGCGACGGCAACACCGCCATGGTGGGCGGGCCTGGAGACAACTCGGGCGCCGGAGCAGCGTGGGTCTACACCCGCAGCGGCGGTGTCTGGGCCCAGCAGGGTAGCAAGCTGGTCGGCACCGGCGCAGTTGGGAATGCCGGACAAGGCCGATCCGTCTCACTGTCCGGCGACGGCAACACCGCCATTATGGGTGGGGTTGGAGACAACTCGAGGGCCGGGGCGGCCTGGGTCCATACCCGCAGCGGCGGCGTCTGGGCCCAGCAGGGCAGCAAGCTGGTCGGCATCGGCGCGGTTGGACACGCTGGACAAGGCGACTCCGTCGCGCTGTCCGCTGACGGCAACACTGCCATCGTGGGCGGGCTTACCGACAACAGGGTCACCGGGGCTGCTTGGGTCCACACCCGCAGCGGCGATGACTGGAGCCAAACTTACCTGGGATACTGAACGTGGTTCCTGCCGCAGCGCCTCAAAGGGATCGAGGCGCTGCGGGTTTCGCACGGGATAGAAGCCGTCACAGATCGGTTGTCTTGGCAAGGAAGCACTGAGAGGAATAGCGGAGAGGTCGTGGCGGGCTCGGCAGGTAGTCGCCGATATTGCAACGTGGGAGCCGTCTCAAACCTTTGATGTCCAGCATGATCGCGCGGCGTTACATTTCCTGACCAATCTGAAAGATCGCACTGCTTATGCCAAACACACTGGTGATGTCCGCACGATGAGCGAACGATCATGCCTGTTTTGCTGCGGCGCATAAGTTCTTTCGAACCCTCAGTGAAACGTGACCCAACTGCGACATTCCGCTGCTGAATTTGCGAACGCGATTTCGCGCAAAAACGCCCAGCCTTGTGTACTGCGCGCCGAACGGGATCGAGGCACGGGCGCGATAGATCCACAGGCTGAAGTTGCCGCCAAGCCCGCTGCGCTCGCCGCCGACCGTGAACTGTCCGCCGCTGGCGAACTGCGCTGACATGCCGACGTCGGTGCGGGCCGACATGCCCGCGAATACCGGAGTAACCGGCAAGGCGCCCGCGCCGGGGACGACGATATTGTCGGTGTTGAAGTAATAGTCGCCGTAAATTCCGGCGTACGGGCCAATCCATCATTAACGGGATGGTAAAGGAAATCTATAAAAGTAAATCTTTATTGATTGAGCCAGATCTTCCGGAAACTCCCCAATGGCGTTCGGATTGACGGGAAGGCGTTTCCCCTTTTCGCGGCTGAATCTTGGGCCCAAAGCCGTCATGAGCGCGGCGCTGCTGATCGCGATAAATACCGCGCTGTTGGTCGGAGCGGGCTACTGGTCTTTGACACGCGACTTTGACCTCCGTGCGGAGCGGGATATCGACCTCAGCCTTCGCACGCTGAGTCTGGCATTTGGCGAAGCGTTCCCGGATGCGAAGATCACCATTCGCGACGGGATCGTTGATCGCGTCGAAATTCCGAAGATGCCCGAATTTGCCGATCACCGGATCGTGGACCGGGCCACCTCCTATGTCGGGGGCAATGCTACGCTTTTCGTCTACGACGATGCATCGCAGCAGTTCGTTCGCCGAACCACCAACGTCAAAAAGGAAAATGGCGACCGGGCGGTCGGCACCCAGCTTGCGGCAGATCATCCCGGGCAGGCCATGCTTCGCCGTGGCCAGGCCTACAAAGGCCCGGCGATGCTGTTCGGGCGCCGCTTCTACACAGCCTATCAGCCGGTGTTTAATCCCGCCGGCAAGGTGATCGGCATCATCTACGTCGGCATTCCGACCGGCAGAACTCGACGGCATGCTGTGGCAGGCGATCCGCGCCATGGCAATTGCTGCCGGCATCGCCGCCCTGCTCGCGCTCGTCGTGACGATGGTGCTGGTTCGCCGCGTCACCAAGCCGCTGAGGGCCGTGGCGGAGACACTGACCGTCCTCGCCGAAGGAAGGACGGATGTCGAGGTTCAATACGCCGATCGCCACGACGAAATCGGCGCGATCGCCCGCACGGTCGGTGTCGTTCAAGAACAACCGCATCGAGCGCCGCCAACTCGAGGCCGAGCGCATCAGCGCCGAAAAGCAGGCGATGGAGCAGCGCAAGGCGGAACTCAATCAATTTGTCGAGGCTTTCCGCACCAAGATTGGCGGAATCATCGAGCAGGTTCTGAATTCTTCGGGACAATTCGAGAAGGATGCCCAAACGCTTTCCGTGACCGCGCATTCGACGGCAGAGATGTCCGGTCAGTCGGCCGATGCGTCGAGACAGGCCTCCGAACATGTCCGCAGTGCGGCGACCGCATCGAACGAGTTATCCCAGTCGATCGTCGAAATCAGCCGCCGGGTCCAGGATTCCAACAGCGTTGCCGCCAATGCGGTCAAGCAGGCCGATGCAACGGATCAGCGGATGGCGGAATTATCGGCGGCCGGCGACCGGATTGGGGATGTGGTGAAGCTGATCACCTCGATTGCGGAACAGACCAATCTGCTCGCGCTCAATGCTACCATCGAGGCCGCCCGCGCCGGCGATGCCGGCCGCGGCTTTGCGGTGGTCGCGCAAGAGGTCAAGAACCTGGCGGGCCAGACCGCAAAGGCCACCGACGAGATCAGCTCGCACATCGTCAACATGCAGCGCGCCACGGGAGAATCGGTGGAGGCGATCAAGGCCATCGGGCTGACGATCGAGCGCATCAGCGGGATCACTGCCGCGATTTCCTCCGCGGTCGAGCAGCAAGGTGCTGCGACCCAGAGCATCGCGGCGGGGGTCAAGGCCGCCGCCGGCGGCACGCTCAAAGTTGCCGACAATATCGAGCATGTCGCGGAAAATGCCCGCGAAACGGGAGCGACATCGGGTTTGATGTTGAAGTCCGCACAGGAGCTCTCAAAAGTGAGCAGCTACCTCAGGGACGAGGTCGAGAAATTCCTGGATAGCGTTCGCGCGGCGTGATCGACACCCTCGCAATGCCCACGGGAGCTGAAAATATCTGAGTTTAACACCTTTGACACATGCCGACGGATGCCGAGGGTGTCTGTTTATCGAGGTAGGTCGGAAGTGGTTGGCCCACGGTCATAACGACGCGATTGACCCAATGGCGACGTTTTAGAAGCCAGTAGTCTGGCACCAATCAACTTATGCACCCTCAGCAGAACATTTTAGCAAGCGACCTTGTCCAGTTGAATGTGAACCGGAACAACAAAGACTGATACATATTTCAGGACACCAAAGTTCGCTCAAGGAGATTGCATGTGGCCCTTGGATTGGAGATTTTGGAGCGCGCTTTTTGCCGCTATGATATCCTTGAGTTCATTCAGCCGCCGCTGACTGTGATAGTCCGCAAGACCCCGCGGCTGCGATCATTGACTGTACACAGAGCATCAATTCGGGGAAATGGAAAGGACGCTATCTGGCGGCTTTCTACAGCAATCGAGCTGCCGCTTATCACGAACAGGGTGACAACGACCGCGCCATCGCCGACTTAAATGAGGCGATCCGGCTCGATCCCAAATTGGCCATGGCGTTCAACAATCGAGGCGCCGCTTATAACGAACAGGGCGACAACGACCGCGCCATCGCTGACTACAATGAGGCGATCCGCATCGATCCAAAATTCGCCATGGCCTTCAACAATCGAGGTAACGCCTACAGCGACAAGGGCGACAACGATCGCGCCATCGCCGACTTCAACGAGACGATCCGGCTCGATCCCAAATTGGCCAGGGCCTTCCAAAATCGAGGTAGCGCTTACCACGACAAGGGCGACAACGACCACGCCATTGCCGACTACAACGAGGCGATTCGGCTCGATCCCAAACACGCCAAGGCCTTCCTCGGTCGAGGTATCGCCTACAGCGACAAGGGCGACAACGGCCGCGCCATCGCCGACTTCAATGAGGTGATCCGGCTCGATCCTAAATCCGCCGTGGCCTTCGACAGTCGAGGTAGCGCCTACCACGACAAGGGCGACAACGACCACGCCATCGCCGACTTCAACGAGGCGATCCGGCTCGATCCGAAATCCTCCCTGGCCTACTTCGCTCGCGGGCGTTCATATCTCTTTGCCGGCTCAGTCGAAAAGGCGCTGGCCGATTTTAACCAGGCAAGTGCGCACGCACCGGAAAATGCCTATCTGGCGCTATGGGTCGATATCGTCAGTCGGCGGAACAATCTCCCGAGCCGTCTGGCGCAAACCAGTTCCCAGATCGACATGACCGTCTGGCCCGCGCCTGTCATCAGATTGTTCATGGACCAGATGACGTCTGCTGCTGTACTTGCTGCCGCAGACGATCCGGACGCCACCAGGAAGAAGGGCCAAGTCTGCGAGGCGAATTTTTACAGCGGGGAGCTTTCGTTGACGAAGGGGTTGAAGGATGAAGCAACTCGCCTTTTCCGTCTGGCGGCAAGCGATTGCCGCACAGTTTCAACGAGTGGGATGCCGCCAACGCTGAGCTGAAGGCGCTTGGCCTAGCCCCATGAGCAGGTTTCGCTCGGCCTCCAGATTACAAACTCAAAGCCCGGCAACGGCCTATTCGATACCCGATAGCGATCCACTTGGGACGAACTCCTTCAGCGGCCGCCTGCCATGCCGGTAACCACTAACCCTGCGTCACCCAGCCGGGCAGCCGGCTGAACCACGGCCGCGCGGTTTCGAGTTGCGCGGCAAGTTGCAGCAGCCGGTCCTCTTCGCCGAAACGCGCGACGAATTGCACGCCGAGCGGCAGCCCATCCGCGGTCCAGTGCAACGGCACGCTCATCGCCGGTGTGCCCGTCAGGTTGGCGAGCTGCGTGAATGGTACATATTGCAGGCTGTCGCGTGCAATCTTGTCGACCGTGCCGTCGAGCAAACCGGCGCGCGCCAACAGCCCGAGCAGGCCCGCGCGATCGAGCAGGTTCAGCATCGCCTGCTCCGCGGCCGACGGGTCGCCCTGGCCATGGCGGATGGGCGGATGGGCCAGCGTCGGCGTCAGCATCAGGTCGTAACGCGCATGAAAACGCGCAAGCGCCCTGGCAGATTCGTTCCATTTCAAGAGTTGCGCGGTCAGCGTCCCGGCCGAGGTTGCGTTGCCGAGCGTCGCCAGCACCCGCGTCAAAAGCTCGAAATCCGAAGTGCGCGCGCCGGCGGCGCGTGCCTGCGCCACCATGGCAGGCACCTGTCCGAAATAGACATGCAGGAAAGCCTTCGCCAGCGAAGCGCCATCGATTTCGGGCGCGGCTTCTTCGACCTCGTGACCAAGACTTGCCAGCAATTTTGCAGCGTCGCTCACCGCCGCGACGGCTTCGGGGTGAACCTCCGTGCCGATTGGCGAGGCCGCGGTAAAGCCGATGCGCAGCCGGCCGGGGTCGCGCCGCATCAGTTCGGCGTAGGGCTCGGCCGGCTTCGGCACCACAAAGGGATCGCCGGGCTCCACGCCCGCCGAAACATCAAGTGCGGCCGCGGTGTCGCGCACGCTGCGGGAGAGCACGCCCTCGCTCGATGCGCCGTACCAATATTCGCCATAGGCCGGGCCTGAGGAAACGCGTGCGCGCGAGGGGCGTAATCCGAACAGGCCGCAACAGGCGGCGGGAATGCGGATCGAGCCACCGCCGTCATTGCCTGCCGCCATCGGCACGACGCCCGAAGCGACCGCGGCTGCGGCGCCGCCGCTGGAGCCGCCGGGCGTGTGATCGAAATTCCAGGGATTGTTGGCGCGGCCGAACAGTTGCGAGTTCGATACGCCCTTGAGCGCAAATTCCGGCAAATTGGTCTTGCCGAAAATCAGGAGCCCGGCATCGAGATAGCGCCGCACCACATAAGCGTGCTCCGGCGCGACGACGCCGAGCATCGACCGGCTGCCATACGTCGTCGGCAGGCCGGCATAGTCCTGCGCGCAATCCTTGATCAGGAAGGGAACGCCGGCGAAAGGACCGGCAAGCTGCTTCTTCTTCAATTGGGAACGGGCTTCGTCCTCCATCAGGCGGCAGATCGCATTGGTCTTCGGCTGCGCCGCAGCACTCTGCCGCAGCGCGAGGTCCAGCAATTCCCCCGCGCCGATCTCTCCGCGCGTCACGCATTCAGCGAGGCCGACCGCGTCGTACTGCAGATATTCACCCGATTTCATGGCGCACCCCCGGAAAGCCGGAGGCGATGGTATCACGCCATGCGCGGGCTAACCTAGCCCGCGCTGGATATGCAACGGCTTGCCTTTGCGGTAATTTCGAAACCGCGACCTGCGCAACTTGTCTCCTATCGGCCACAGCCCCCTCAATCGCCGAATGGTGATGCCCTGTCCGAGCCGAGCCACGCCCGGTCGCCGCGAAAGCGGAAATAACGCTCATCCGTAGCGCAAGCCCAAGGCCTGTCCCATGTTGATTTAAATCAATCGCTCAACATGATTGAATATCCATACTTGAATGCCAGAGGATTTTGCTCCGAAGAACCAAGAGGCGCGCCGATGGAACGTCGTAAATTCATCAAATTGGTCGGTGGCGGGATAGTTCTCGCGGCAGGTGCTGCGGGCGCGGGTCTATGGATGAGCGCCCCAATCTTCGGAATTCCGGATTCGGCTGTGGCCGCCTGGCGAACACCCGAGCCCGAATTGGAGCTTCGTCGCTTCGTCCTTTCTTACGCGATCCTCGCACCTAACCCGCACAACTTGCAGCCGTGGATTGCCGATCTGCAAAACCCGGATGAGATCGCTCTTCGCCTTGATCCCGACCGTTTTCTGCCCGCCACGGACCCCTTCGGCCGACAGATTCTGATGGGCGCGGGCGCGTTCATTGAACTGTTGGCGCTGGCGGCCGCCGAACGCGGTCACCGTGCAGATGTTGTCCTTTTTCCTGAAGGAGAACCGGGCGAGAACATTGATGGAAGGGAGTTCGCCCGGATTCGGCTGGTCCCTCAGCCAGAAATAAGGCGCGATCCCTTGTTCAAATATGTGCTTGCCCGACGCACCGACCGGCGCACATTTGATCCCGAGCACCTGATTTCCGCGGGCGACGTTGAACTGCTGCGGGCCGCCGCCACTTCGCTGCCGGTTCGTTTCGGACTTGCGGGCAGTGCGGGCGGACCGCAGAGCGACATCGCGAGATTGACAGGGATCCGCAAGATTGTTCGCGAAGCCTGGCGCGCCGAGGTGACTACCGAGCCGCCAATGATGGAGTTGATGCGCGTGCTGCGCTTTGGAAGTTCCGAAATCGGCAAACACCGCGATGGGATCGCCATCACAAACCCAATCGCGGTCATTCTGGCGAAGACCGGACTCATTGATGTCAGCAAGTTTCCTCCTCCCGACTCGCGGATAACGGCCGGACTTATCGCGGATTTCGACGCGATCACCGCATCAACTCCTGCCTATCTCTGGATCGTCACAGAAGGTGGCAGCCGAGTCCGGCAAATTGACG
The DNA here is from genome assembly GCA_963729395.1 of uncultured Pseudomonadota bacterium. Lineage (GTDB taxonomy): Bacteria > Pseudomonadota > Alphaproteobacteria > Rhizobiales > Xanthobacteraceae > Bradyrhizobium. The sequence continues at coordinate 70,634 of CAVSOS010000027.1, forward strand.
CCGGCCGTGCCTACGCCCGGGTCAATCTTGCCGGCGTCGCTGCCGGACTGGTGATGCAACCCAACGAACAGGCCCTGCAGGAATATTCCGCGGTGGCCGACCAGTATCAGGCGATCCATCAGCTGCTTGAGGCGCCTGCGCCAGGATACGCCGTGCAGATGCTGGCAAGAGTAGGCCACCTGCCGTCGAATGTGGCCGCGGCGTCCCCGGCACCTCGCCGTGGCCTGCCCGCGCTCCTGGCCGGACCAGCGGTATCCTGAAGGAAATTCCCTTCATCCTTTCCAGCACGGCCACTTCGTCGTTTAGTGCGAGCGTGAGACCATGGTGGTTGGCCCATCAATGCAGGAGCCCGCCGGTTTGATTGAAATCAAGGCCAAAGAGTTCTTTGACGGCAAGTTTCGATGGCGATTCTCTATCAGGTTCCGATCTGATCTTTATGAGGTGCAGGTCTGAATGGCCAAGTCATCAAAACTGGTCGCAGCAAAGCGCCGGCGCGTCCTGTTGGTGAGAAGAAGGCGTGACCGGCGATGGATGTTTCCAGGAGGCCGCAGGCGTGGGCGCGAAACGGAAAAAGATTGCCTGCTGCGGGAAATCCGGGAGGAGCTTCCCAAGCTCAAATTGGGACGGTTGAGGCTCTGGAAAGAGGTCAAGGCCAAGGACCGCAGGTCGGGCCGCAAGATGAGCGACGCGATATTCGTCGCAAAAAAAGCGTCCGGTCCTCTCACCATCGGGGACAAGAAAGAGATAGACAAGGCGACATGGCGAAAGCCGCGCCGCATTCGTCTAACGCCGACCTCGCGTTACGTTCGCGACAAGCTGTTTCCCAAGGGCAAGTAAGGCCTGACAGCACCATCTATAACGGACCCTCAGCTCAACCGCGATGTCTCAGGTTGGACACCTTTCAGACAGAACGGTTCAACCTGACGAAGTCATTCGCTTTCTTCGTCCTAAAGCCCCGTGAACCCCGCCTTCACCGGATCGGTTGAGCCGTCGAGCTCGCGCAAACAGGTCAGCCCGCACACCGTGAGGCGATGCGGGTCTTTTTCACCGGCCTGGAACAGCTTGCCGATATACTCGGTCACCTTGGCGCGCGCCTCTTCGATCCCGACAGCGGGGCTGTTGTTCACCGGCAGCGCATAGGTTTGCATGATGCGGTCGATGGCGGCTTCCATGAAATCCTCTTAGGTAGGGATCAGACGTTCATCACCCTGAAGCCGCGCTCGACCAGCATGAACTAGGTTCTCCGATGTGGACTGATAAAGCTCATGCCGGGAACAAGTTCCAGCTCGGAAAGCCGCTTTTTTTGCAGCGCCAAAAAACAACGCGCACCGGGCCGGAAAAACCGGACCGATGCGCGCTGGGTGCGCCTTGGGAATGTGTTTGGGGATGTGCTTTCGAAAGGTGGCTGCCGGTCTTTTGAGATGCCGGCTTGGCCTTGATGGCGATCGCAGAATCTCAGAGCCGATACAGGATCTGGTCGGTCCAGAACCGCTCGAGCCGGTGCAGCGACTTGTTCAGGGTCGCGAACTCCTCGTTGGAGATGCCGCCGACCTGCTCCACGGTCTTGACGTGTTTCTGATACAGCGCATCGACGATGCGGCGGATTTCCTGGCCCTGCGCGGTGAGGCGGATGCGGACCGAGCGGCGATCGACGCGCGAGCGCTGGTGATCGAGGAAGCCGAGTTCGACCAGCTTCTTCAGATTGTAGGAGACGTTGGAGCCGAGGTAATAGCCGCGCGTGCGCAGCTCGCCCGCGGTCAGTTCCTTGTCGCCGATATTATAGAGCAGGAGAGCCTGCACCGAATTGATGTCGGCGCGGCCGCGGCGATCGAATTCATCCTTGATGACGTCGAGCAGCCGGCGATGCAGCCGCTCCACCAAAGTCAATGCTTCGAGATAGAGCGGCTGCACCGGAGCCTGGCCCGGAGTGCGTTCAGCGGTTTCAACCGCCGTTGCAACGGCTTTCATCATGACACTTCCCCTGTTGTCGTTGTTGTCGTTTTTATCGACTTATTCGACGAAACTTGTGTCCCGCCTGATAGCTTCAACTTAAGGGGGCCGTTTGAAGATCAGCTTAAATAAGACAATAAAGAGATCATGAATTTAAGACAGTGAATTGCGGATTAAGCCCATAGACAAAGGGCTTTTCGCAACCTTTCATTGACAGTGAGACAGGCTTGTTCACGCTTCGTCTGCGTGTTCTGTCGCGTATGGAAACAGGACAGTTCAAATTGGAAACACCTGCGTAACAGGTATGACCACCGCGTTAGGGTGACCGAAAAGTTACCGCTAAACTTGCGGAAAATTTGATGCGAATTTTCCCGCGGCCGGCAATGTCATGGTCCCGCCCGCCGCGGCCGGCGCGGATCGCGCGTAGATATTTTACAGCGATGGATGTTGCGGGTCGCTGCTTCGGGTCGCTATGGCGGCCGCTCCCGCGCCGCCATCCATGCCAGCGCAAGATAGGCCGCGAGCATCACGGCTTCGAACCCCACCACCGTCAGGCTGCCGCCATAGATTCCCGGAAACATCAATTCGATCACCGCCATCGAGACGACGGTGGTCAGCCACACCACGGCACCCCACGGCGTCGCCAGCCACAGGCCCACCGCGGCGACGAGTTCGATCACCGCGAAATACACGGTCGCGGTTTGCCAGGCCATCGGCTGGTTTTCGAAGGCATCTTCTTCGCCGCCGACGAAGCCGGTGACCTGCGCCCAGTGATAGAGGCCCTTGGCGACCGAGACGACCGCCATGATGCGCAGGAAAAACACCAGCCGCCTGGTCCACGCATTGTCGTCGGATTCGGTCCGTTCCGACGAAATTGCCGCCACCGACATGGCATTGTCCCGCGACGGGTCGCGCGATGGGGTTTCAGACATGCGAATCGGTACTCGTTTGCCGGAAGAAGGTCGTCATGACGGACTCATGACCCGCCGGCCCGGCAAAATCAATCGGGGCCGGGCGGCCCGCGCTTCGCGGTGACGGCAGCGATGCAAAGTGCTAGACTTGGAACAGTTCAAAATCAGCCTGCTGCCCTGCTGTAGCCCTTGGGAGAGACCATCACATGGCGATCAAATTCGGGCGTCCGATCGAAATGCGCGACGCACCGCCGCGGCAGACCACCCTCGCCGCCCCCGCCCTCGATCTGGCGATTCGCCCGCGCCGCAATCGCAAGGCGGAATGGGCGCGCCGGCTGGTGCGGGAAAACGTCCTCACCACGGACGACCTGATCTGGCCGCTGTTCGTGGTCGATGGCCACAACACCCGCACAGCCGTCGCCTCGATGCCGGGCGTGGATCGCATCAGCGTCGATCAGGCGGTGCGCGACGCCGAGCGCGCGTTGAAGCTGAACATCCCCTGCGTCGCGCTGTTTCCCTACACCGAGCCCTCGCTGCGCGACGAGCAGGGCTCGGAGGCGCTCAATCCCGACAATCTGGTGTGCCAGTCGGTGCGCGCGATCAAGAAGGAATTTCCCGGCCTCGGCGTGCTCTGCGACGTGGCGCTCGATCCCTTCACCAGCCACGGCCATGACGGATTGATCGAGGACGGAAGAATCCTCAACGACGAGACGGTCGCGGTCCTGGTGCGGCAGGCGCTGGTGCAGGCCGAAGCCGGCTGCGACATCATCGCGCCGTCGGACATGATGGACGGCCGCGTCGGCGCCATCCGCGCGGCGCTCGACGCGTCGGGATTTCTCGACGTGCAGATCATGTCCTATGCGGCGAAATACGCTTCCGCCTTCTATGGCCCGTTCCGCGACGCCATCGGCTCGGCGAAGACGCTGACCGGCGACAAGCGCACCTACCAGATGGACGGCGCCAATTCCGATGAAGCCTTGCGCGAGGTCGAACTCGACATCGCCGAGGGCGCCGACATGGTGATGGTGAAGCCGGGGATGCCCTATCTCGACATCGTGCGGCGGGTCAAGGACACCTTTGCGATGCCGACCTTCGTCTACCAGGTGTCCGGCGAATACGCGATGATCGCGGCAGCCAGCGGCAATGGCTGGATCGACGGCGAGCGGGCGATGATGGAAAGCCTGCTGGCATTCAAGCGCGCCGGCGCCGACGGCATCCTGACTTATTTCGCGGCCAAGGCAGCGGAGAAGTTGAAGGCCGAAAGCTGAGGTCACTCGTCATTCCGGGGCAGCCCGGAGGGCTGAACCCGGAATCTCGAGATTCCGGGTTCGCGTCTTCGACGCGCCCCGGAATGACATGGTATCACCGCCGAATCGCCCGAATATTTCAGCTTGTTAACGACGAGGAGGCCTTGCAAGCCCAAGGCCGGTTCCCATGTCCTGCGCGGGTACGGCACAGTCGGAGGGACTGATCATGTCTTATAGCGGTTCGGGTAACACGGGTGGCGCCTGGGGGAGCGACGGCGGCGTTCCGCCGCATGCTTTCGATCCCATGCTGGAGCCCGAATTGTTTCGGGGCGTTTTGACGCGGCGGTTTTTCGCGTTCCTGATCGACCTGATGGTGCTGTCGATTCCGGTGATTCTGGCGGTTATATTCATTGCCGTGTTCGGCATCGTGACGCTGGGATTGGGCTGGGCACTGTTCTGGCTGGTGTCGCCGGCCTCGGTGATCTGGGCGCTGGTCTATTACGGGGCGTCATTGGGCGGACCGCATTCGGCTACCATCGGCATGCGGATGATGGATCTGGAAATGCGCACCTGGTACGGCGCGCCGAGCTATTTCGTGCTGGGCGCCATGCACGCGGTCGTGTTCTGGGTTTCGGTGTCGTTCCTGTCGCCGGCGATTCTGCTGGTCGGGCTGTTTAACAGCCGCCGGCGCCTGCTGCACGATATCATTCTCGGAACCGTAGTCATCAACAGTTCGGTGCGCGCCCCGGTCGCGCAACCGGCGCGAACATTCTGATCCAGGCCATTTTGAGCAAGCGGGGCAAACCGATTGACCGTCAGCCTCCGCGGCGCGATGCTGGCTCCTGCTTCGCTTCTGGAGGCTGACGATATCCCGTGACCCAGCACTCGCGTGACACCCCGCAATTCTACCTGACCGCACCCTCGCCCTGCCCATATCTGCCGGGCCGCCACGAGCGCAAGGTGTTTACGCATCTGGTCGGCGACAAGGCCGGCGACCTCAACGACCTGCTTACCCATGGCGGCTTCCGGCGCAGCCAGTCGATCGCCTATCGCCCGGCCTGCGACCAGTGCCGCGCCTGTGTTTCGGTTCGCGTCATCGCCAACGAATTCCGGCCCTCGCGCAATTTCAAAAAGATTCTCGCGCGCAACGCCGACATAACAGGCGAGCAGCGCAGCGCGGTGCCGACCTCCGAGCAATATTCGGTATTCCGCGGCTATCTCGACCAGCGCCATCGCCATGGCGGCATGGCCGACATGACCGTGCTCGATTATGCGATGATGGTGGAGGACAGCCACGTCGAGACGCGCATCATCGAATACCGCCGGCGCGGCGTCGACAGCGGCATCACCGGACGCGGCGGGGATCTGGTGGCGGTGGCGTTGACCGATGTGCTCAGCGACGGGCTGTCGATGGTGTATTCGTTCTTCGAACCATCCGAGCAAAGCCGCTCGCTCGGCACCTTCATGATCCTCGATCACCTCGCGCGCGCGCGGCGGCAGGGGTTGCCTTACGTCTATCTCGGCTACTGGATCGAAGGCTCGAAGAAGATGGACTACAAGGGCCGCTTCCTGCCGCAGCAGCGCCTCGCCCCCTCGGGCTGGCTGCGGATCGATGCGTCGGGCGAAGTGCTATCCGAGCCGCAGGATTGAGCGGCGAATAGCGAGTAAGGATCTCAATTCGCTACTCGCCATTCGCTATTCGCAACTCATTCACCCGCTCACAAAATCCCACACCAGCTTCGCGTTGAGCCCGATAATGACAGCCGCCGTCGCTGCGGCAAGCGCGGTCAGCCAGCGCGGCGCTGTGAACGGTCCCATCTTGGCCCGGCTTGCGGTGAACATCACCAGCGGCACCACCGCGAACGGCAGTTGCAGGCTGAGCACCACCTGGCTCAGGATCAGCAATTGCCCGGTCGCCTTTTCTCCAGCCCAGACCGTCACCAATACCGCCGGCACGATGGCGATCATCCGCGTGATCATGCGTCGCAGCCACGGCGCGACCCGCAGATTGAGAAAACCCTCCATCACGATCTGCCCGGCGAGCGTCGCCGTGATGGTCGAGTTCAGCCCGCAGCACAGCAGCGCGATCGCAAACAGGGTCGGCGCCAGCGTCGAGCCCAGCAACGGCGCGAGGAAGGTGTGGGCCTGATCGAGTTCGGCGACGTCAGTCTTGCCGACGCGATTGAACGTCGCCGCGGCCAGGATCAGGATCGATGCATTGATCACCAGCGCCAGACACAGCGCGATGGTGGAATCGATGGTCGCGAGCTTGATCGCTTCGCGCTTCTCACCGACGCTGTCGCCATAATCACGGGTCTGCACCAGCCCGGAATGCAGATAGAGATTATGCGGCATCACCGTCGCACCGAGGATGCCGAGCGCCAGATACAGCATCTCCGGATTGGCCAGAATGTCCGTGGTCGGCGCGAAGCCTTTGAGCACCGCGCCCCAATCCGGATCGGCCATCGCGATCTGCACCGCAAAACACGCCGCGATCACGCCCAGCATCGCCACCACGAAGGCTTCGATCCAGCGAAAGCCGAACGCCTGCAGCGCGAGAATCAGAAACACGTCGGCGGCGGTGATGATCACGCCGATCTCGAGCGGAATATGGAACAGCAGATTGAGACCGATCGCGGTGCCGATCACTTCGGCAAGATCAGTGGCGGTGATGGCGATTTCCGCCGACAGCCACAGCGGCCACGACACCCAGCGCGGATACGAATCGCGGCAGGCCTGGGCGAGATCGCGCCCCGAGCCGACGCCGAGCCGCGTGCACAGCGATTGCAGCACGATCGCCATGACGTTGGACAGCAGCGCGATTGTCAGCAGCGCGTAGCCGAATTTGGAACCGCCGGCGAGCGAGGTCGCCCAGTTGCCCGGATCCATATAGCCGACGGCGACCAGGTAACCGGGCCCCAGGAACGCCAGCAGCTTGCGCCAGAACGGCCCCTGCTTCGCCGTCCGCACCGAGCCGAACATATCCGCCAGCGACGGTTCACCCCGTGCCGAGCGCCAGCCGGAGCCATCCAGCGCGGGGCCGTTAGCGATTTCTGGCAGGGAATCAGGGGGTAAACCGGGAGATCGTGCATCCATGGCAACACAATATGGAAGAGGGACATTTATTGCAACTAATTTGCATCTGCATCTGGACGATTGCCCAGCGGCCGACCTCTCACGTCGGCAATATCCTATTGCGGCGGGCGGGCTTTGGCGAACTGTGAACGATGATTAGAGTTCGGTCGCCGCCGATCGCGCGGCCGGGGCTCCGAACTCGCCTCGCTGGCAACGATCTTGAGTATCTTCCCGGTTGCGTTGGGAATCGACGCGATCCTTACCGGTCTCCGACGCAGAAGGGTGCGTCTCGCGGCGATCAACCCAAGCCTCGACTACGCGCATTGAGGCGCGATCCAGTGCGAAAATGAACCGCTTCTGTTTCCTCCCCTCACCTCTCTTTCAGGAAAAATCCTTGTCGGGAATCGGGTGGGTTCGAACCGCTTGGGCTCCCATGTTGCGGATAACAACGCACAGGAAGCCTTCATGCCCGTACTCCGCGACAACCAACTGCCCTCAACCTTCAACCGCCTCGCCTGGTCCAATCTCGCCGCGCAGTCGGCCGAGCAGATCGCGCTGGCGGCGGCGCCGATCGTCGCGGTGCTGCTGCTCGGTGTCGGCGAAGGCCAGACCGGCCTGCTGCAGACCGCGCTGACGCTGCCTTTCGTCCTGTTCGCTATCCCTGCAGGCTTGCTCGCCGACCGCTTCTCGCGGCGATGGCTGATGACGGGCTCGGAGGCGCTGCGCGCGGCAGCCCTGCTCGCAATACTGCTGCTGATATGGCTCGATTTGCTGACGCTGCCCCTGCTCGCGCTGCTTGGCTTTGTCGCGGTCTGCGGAACGGTGGCCTATAGCGTCGCCGCGCCCGCCTTGGTGCCCTCTCTGGTAGCGCCGAAACTTCTGCCCGCCGCCAATGCGCGGATCGAATTGGCGCGTACCGTCGCCTTTGCCGGGGGACCGGCGTTGGGCGGCGTGCTGGTGGGATGGGTTGGTGCTGCGCCGGCGTTCGGATTTGCCGCCGCACTCTCCATCGTTGCGGTGGTGCTGCTGTCCGGAATTTATGAGCCGGCCCGCGAACCCCCGCCGCGGCGCCATCCGCTGCAGGACATCAAGGAAGGTGCCGTGTTCGTGCTGCATCATCCGCTGCTGCGGCCGGTGTTCATCACGCAGTTCATGTTCGGTGCTGCTTGGTTCGTTATTCTCGCGGTGTTCGTGCCGTATGCGGTGCGGCGGTTCGGTCTCTCGGCTTCCGGCATCGGCACGATATTGGCCATGTACGGGGTCGGCATGGTCGTCGGCGCGTTGCTGGCGACGCGGGTGATGCGCCGCCTTCAGTTCGGCATGGTGATCGCGTTGGGACCGGTCACGGGCTTTGTCGCCGCGATCGTGTTGGCATCGACCACCATCATTCCAAGTCCCCTGCTGGCGGGCGCAGGCTTCTTCCTGCTCGGGGTCGGGCCGATCCTGTGGGTGATCAGCACCGCGACATTGCGGCAATCGGTAACACCGCCGCGGCTGCTCGGACGCGTGTCCGCGATCAACACCCTGAGCTATGGCGCGCGGCCGGTCGGCGCAGGGTTAGGCGCCATCGTCGGAGGGTTTTACGGCGCCGAGGCGTGCCTTTATCTCGCGGTGGTGATCTTCGGCGCGCAGGCGCTGGTGATCCTGATGTCGCCGGCCGTCTCGCTGGCGCGGCAGCCGGAGATGGTCACCGAGCCCGCCAAGGTCCTGCGGGCCTGCTGATTATTGGTTTAAAGGCATTCAACGGCCAGGCCGCCGCCTTTCGTCATTGCGAGGAGCGAAGCGACG
>CAVSOS010000028.1:0-24452 GCA_963729395.1 uncultured Pseudomonadota bacterium
GCCTGTGAAGAAATCGTCTCAATTTCCGACGAACTGTGATTTACTGGAGGTGTGGGCAGCGACAGTTTTGATGGATCAGAAACATGGCGGGACGAGGCAAGGCTCGGGTTGTGGTTGCGAACCGGGCCCAACTGTCGTGGGACCTGATCAATCCGGATGGCTGGTTGGCACCGGACCATCGTGCGCGATTGGTGGTGGGGTTCGTCGAGACGCTCGATTTGACGGTGCTTTACGACAAGGTCGAAGCGCGTGAGGGGACGGCGGGTCGGCCTGCCGCCGACCCGCGTGTGCTGTTTGCGTTGTGGCTTTTGGCGACGATGGACGGGGTTGGCTCGGCGCGGGAACTGGACCGGTTGACCAGCCAGGATCTGGCCTATCGCTGGGTCGCGTGCGGCGTGCCGGTCAACTACCACGGGCTTGCGGACTTCCGGGTGGCGCATGCCGATGTGCTCGACGCTCTGCTCACCGAAACGCTGGCAGTGTTCATGGCGGAGAGACTGTTTGACGCCGACGAGATCGTTGTCGACGGCACCAAAATCAAAGCTTCTGCGGGCAAGAGTTCGTACAAGCGCGCGCTGCGTCTGGACGAGGCGGAGGCGGCCGCGAAGGCCCGTGTCGTCGCCTTGAAAGCCGAGGTCGATGCGGACCCGGCGGCGAGTTCCAAGCGCACCCAAGCGGCGCGGGCACGAGGCCTGCGCGAGACGCAGGAGCGGATCGAAAAGGCACGTGCCAAACTGGCCGAGATCGAAGCGGAGAAAGCCAAACGCGCCAAGCAGAGCCCGAAAGAGGTAGCCAAGCAAAAAGAGGCACGGGCGTCGCTCACCGATCCGCAGGCGCGGCGCATGCGGTGCGCGGACGGAGCGGTGCGGGCGAGCTACAATGTGCAGATTGCAGCAACGACGGATCATGGCTTCGTCACCGCGATCATGGCGACGGACCGGCGCAACGACAGCGGTCTGGTGCGGCCCATGTTCGAGGCGAGCGAGCAACGGCTCGGGCGGCCGATCAAACGCGTGCTGGCGGACACCGGCTTCGCGCAGATCGATGATATTGCAACCCTCAGCAACCGGCCTGAAACGCCCGTCGGCGTCTACATTCATCCACCCAGGGATCGCACCGACGTCAAGCCAAAGACGCTGCTGGCGCGGCAAAAGCAGCGAGAAAAAGAGCCGCAGACGATCAAGGACTGGCGGCAGCGGATGACCACGAACGAGGCAGAGGCGATCATGAAAAAGAGGGGACGGATCGAACGGGTCAACGCAAACCTCAAGAACCGGGGCTTCGGCACGCTTCTGGTGCGAGGACTTGCCAAGGTGCAAGCGATCGGGCTGTGGCACGCGCTCGCCCACAACCTCATCATTGCCCTGCGCTTGAGGGCAATGCCTGCTTCCGCAGCGTGAAACCGGATTGCCTCCCCAACATTACCCGCCGCCCGCAGGCGCCCGCCTTCAGATAGGTTCACAGGCTCCTTCGCCGGGACCCATAATCCCCGGCGTGAATTATTGCAGAAGACATCTGCTGCATTGCTCAAATGAGACGACACGGCTTATGGGTCCCCGCTTTCGCGGGGACGACGGTCTCAACTGCAGAGCTACAGGATAAACCGGCTCAAATCCGCGTTCTTGGCGAGATCGCCGACGTGCTTCTGCACATAGGCGGCGTCGATCCGGATGGTCTCGCCATTGCGATCCGGGGCTACGAACGAAATCTCGTCGAGCACGCGTTCCATCACGGTTTGCAGCCGCCGAGCGCCGATATTCTCGACCGACGAATTGACCGCCACCGCCACGTCGGCGAGCGCGTCGATCGCCTCCGGGGTGATGTCAAGCGTCACGCCCTCGGTCTGCATCAACGCGATGTACTGCTTGATCAGCGACGCTTCAGGTTCGGTCAGGATACGGCGCATATCGTCACGCGTCAGTGCTTCCAGTTCGACGCGGATCGGCAGACGACCCTGCAACTCCGGCAGCAGGTCGGATGGCTTGGCAATATGAAATGCGCCGGACGCGATGAACAGAATGTGGTCGGTTTTCACCGCGCCGTGCTTGGTCGATACGGTGGTGCCTTCGATCAGCGGCAAGAGGTCGCGCTGAACGCCTTCGCGCGAGACGTCACCGCCGCTGCGGCCATCGCGCACGCAAATCTTGTCGATCTCGTCCAGAAAGACGATGCCGTTGTTCTCGACCGCATGGATCGATTCCTGCACCAGCTTATCGCTATCCAGCAGCTTGTCGGATTCCTCGTTGACCAATAGCTCGTGGGAATCCTCGACCGTGAGACGGCGGGTTTTGGTCCGGCCGCCCATTTTCCCGAAGATATCGCCGATCGAGATGGCGCCCATCTGCGCCCCGGGCATGCCGGGAATTTCAAACATCGGCATTCCGCCCGACGATTGCGTCTCGATCTCGATTTCCTTGTCGTCAAGTTCTCCGGCGCGCAGCTTCTTGCGAAACGAATTGCGGGTCGCGGGACTGGAGCCGGGGCCGACCAGGGCATCGAGCACGCGGTCCTCGGCGGCGAGCTGCGCGCGGGCCTGGACGTCCTTGCGCTTGCGTTCCCGGGTCTGCGCGATCGCGACCTCGACGAGATCGCGAATGATCTGTTCGACGTCGCGGCCGACATAGCCGACCTCGGTGAATTTCGTGGCTTCGACCTTGATGAAGGGCGCACCGGCAAGCTTGGCCAGCCGCCGCGCGATCTCGGTCTTGCCGACGCCGGTCGGTCCGATCATCAGGATATTTTTCGGCAGCACTTCCTCGCGCAAACTGCCGGAGAGTTGCAGCCGCCGCCAGCGGTTGCGCAGCGCGATGGAGACGGCGCGCTTGGCGTCGGCCTGGCCGACGATGAAGCGGTCGAGTTCGGATACGATTTCGCGGGGAGAGAAGTCGGTCATGGGTCCTAGGTAGGTTTAAATTGTTGCAGGAACAAGGTTGCTAGATGATCGGCGGCCCCGCCTGCCATTGCTTGATCGCTTCGAACGGATGGATCAGCATGATGATGTTCAGGGTGAGATTGTCGCGGATGTGAAGCCCGACCAGAATTTCGAATGCGAGCGCCAAGCCGATGGTGAGGGCAACCGGTAACTTTCGGGCCAGCAAGAAGCCTGCGACCATCGATAGCGTATCCGAAACCGAGTTGACGATGCTGTCGCCGAAATAGTCCAGTGACATGGTCGCAGAACGGTAACGCTCGATGATCCAGTTGGAATTCTCGACGATCTCCCAGCTACCTTCAACCAGCATCGCGGCCATCAGCCGGCCGGGCCAGGGCACGCGCGGCAGCAGCAACCACGTCGCAGCGTAAAACAGAAAACCATGGATGATGTGGGAAAACGTATACCAGTCGGTCAGGTGCTGCGAGTTCTCCGAACTCAGCACACCTCCGTGCCAGAACTTCACATAACCGCATGCGCAGATCGGCAGCCGGCCCATCGCAAACAGGATCGACGCCTGAAGCGCGGTCAGTCCAAGCGCGATCGCCAGCCATTGCCAGGCTGAAAGACCGACCGCGACCGGCGTATTGCGCTCGAGCGTCATGGGTTGCGGACCATCAGCAATGCCTGCCCGTCGGGCGTATCGACTGTGCGCTCGCGGCTGAAATCCCGCCTTTTCATAAGCCCGGATCGCACGCGCGTTGCCAGGCTCGGGATCGGTGACGATTCGAGGCGTTCCGGAGGCAAGCAATTGATGCGCAAAGGCGCGGACGAATGCCGAACCATGACCGCCACCGATCATATCTGGCTCGCCGATGAACTGATCGAGCCCGCGTGTGCCTTCCGGTTGCGGCCCAAAGCCGCAGTTCCACGCGCTGATATTGTAGCATTGCAGATAGGCAAAATCCCGCGCGCCGGCCGTCACGATGAACTGCGCCATGTCGGGATGGTCGAGATCGCCGCTAACAAGTTCGAACTGCTCGGCGGGATCATGCCACCACTCCGCGACATGCGGGGTTTCGAGCCATTGTCGGATCGTCGGCAAATCGGACGGCGACATCGGACGGAATGCATAAGCCGTCATGCTCAAGCCGCCGTCAGCGTCTCGATGGTCACATTGCGGTTGGTGTAGACGCAGATGTCGGCGGCGATATCGAGCGCGCGGCGCACGATCGTCTCGGCATCCTTGTCGGAATCGACCAGCGCGCGGGCGGCCGCCAATGCATAATTGCCGCCGGACCCGATCGCCATGACGCCGGCTTCCGGCTCCAGAACGTCGCCGGTGCCGGTCAGAACCAGCGATACATCCTTGTCGGCGACGATCATCATCGCCTCCAGCCGGCGCAGATAGCGGTCGGTCCGCCAGTCCTTGGCGAGTTCGACCGCAGCACGGGTCAATTGCCCCGGATATTGCTCGAGCTTGCTCTCCAGCCGCTCAAACAGCGTGAAGGCATCGGCGGTGGCGCCGGCAAATCCGCCGATCACGTCGCCCTTGCCGAGTTTGCGGACCTTTTTGGCGTTGGATTTGATGACGGTCTGGCCGATCGACACCTGCCCGTCGCCGCCGATCACCACCTTGCCGCCCTTGCGGACCGTCAAAATGGTGGTGCCGTGCCAGGCCGGCGATTCCGTCTGTGATGCGTGCATGGAAAACCTCGGGTTCGGCCAGATTTAGGGATTGGCGCGCGGGGTTGCAATCATGGCATCCAGCGGGCTTTTAAGCACAACGGCGGCTGGTCCGCGCAAGGAAGACCTCTCAAACATCGGACCCATGCCCGATTCTGGTCACCATAGGTCGAAGTTCAGCGCTTGGCAGGCCATCCCGCAGTAGCGAAGGCGAGATCAGCCTGTTAAAAGGACGCGTTTTCGGCAAGGGACAAGTACCTTTCATGCGTCAGGCGAGCATCAAGCGCAGGACCAAGGAGACCGACGTCGAGGTGGCTGTAAACCTCGATGGATCCGGCGTTTCCGAGGTTGCGACCGGTATCGGCTTTTTCGACCATATGCTCGATCTGTTCGCCCGCCATTCGCGTATCGACGTCACGGTGAAGGCCGTTGGCGACCTCCATGTCGATCACCATCACACCACCGAAGACGTCGGAATTGCGCTCGGCCAGGCAGTGAAGCAGGCGCTCGGCACCATGGCCGGCATCACCCGCTATGCCAGCATCCACATGCCGATGGACGAGACGCTGTCGCGCGTGGTGATCGACATTTCCGGGCGGCCGGTCCTGGTGTTCAAGGTGGAGTTTCCGCGCGACAAGGTCGGCACCTTCGACACCGAGCTGGTTCGCGAATGGTTCAACGCGTTCACAATCAATGCCGGGGTGACTTTGCACGTCGAGACCCTATATGGCGAGAACAGTCATCATATCGCCGAATCCTGCTTTAAGGGTTTGGCGAGGGCGCTGCGGGCCGCGGTCGCGATCGATCCGCGCGCAGCGGGCGAAGTGCCATCCACCAAGGGTCAGCTCGGCGGCTGAGCCTTTGGTTCATCGGCGGAGAGGTGCGATGCCGGTTTACACAGTTCATGCTCCGGCAAGGGGCAATGCGGGCATTGCCGCGACCGACCGGTTCGCCTTCGTTCGCGACGGGTTTTATGTCTGGGCAGCACTTCTAGGCGTGGTGTGGCTCGCCTGGCATCGCCTGTGGCTGGCGCTGATCGGCTGGATCGTGTTGATGTCCGCCATCGATGTCGCAATGACGCGGCTAGGCATTAGTCCGACGGCGATCTTTCTCGTTGATGTGGTGCTCGCGCTTCTGTTGGGATTTGAAGCGGCGAGCCTGCAACGCTGGACCTTGTCACGGCGCAGCTGGCGCCAGCTCGACATCGTGGTGGCTGACGACGAGGAGCAGGCGGAGCGACGCTTTTTCGATCGCTGGACCGCCAAACAGCGAAATCTGAGCAACGATCAAACGGCGATCGATCGTGGCGGGCCACCGCCGACGCGGGATGTTCCAGGACAGCCATTTTCGCGGCCGCCGCCGGCGTCGCAAAGCGAGATCATCGGCTTGTTTCCGGAACCGGGAGCATCGCGGTGAGCGTTGCCATCATCGATTACGGCTCCGGCAATCTGCACTCCGCCGCGAAAGCCTTCGAGCGCGCCGCGCGGAGCATGGAGCAGCCTGAAAAGATCGTCGTGACCCGCGATCCCGAAGCGGTGTTTCGCGCCGATCGAATCGTATTGCCCGGCGTCGGCGCCTTCGCCGATTGCCGCCGCGGTCTCGATGCGCTGGACGGCATGATCGAGGCGTTGACGGAAGCGGTGCGGAGCAAGGCGCGGCCGTTCTTCGGCATCTGCGTCGGCATGCAGTTGATGGCGACCCGCGGCAAGGAGCACGTCACCACGGAAGGCTTCAACTGGATCGCCGGCGACGTCGAAAAAATTTCGCCCCGCGAGGAGAATTTGAAGATTCCCCATATGGGCTGGAATACGCTCGATGTGCTCCGCGAGCATCCGGTGCTCGAGCGCTTGCAGCCTGGGGCCGAAAGGCCGCCACGCCTATTTCGTGCATTCCTATCACCTCAACGCCGCCAACGAGGCGGACGTGCTGGCGCGCGCGGACTACGGCGGCCCGGTCACGGCCATCGTCGGCAGGGACACCGCCATCGGCACCCAGTTTCACCCGGAGAAAAGCCAGCGTTTCGGGCTGGCTTTGATTTCCAATTTCCTGAAGTGGAAGCCGTGATCCTGTTTCCCGCCATCGATCTGAAGAACGGCCAGTGCGTGCGTCTTGAACAGGGCGATATGGCGCGCGCCACGGTGTTCAACCTCGACCCCGCGGCGCAGGCGCGGAGCTTCGCTGCGCAGGGCTTCGAATATCTGCATGTGGTCGATCTCGACGGCGCCTTTGCCGGCAAGCCGATGAATGCGCTGGCGGTCGAGGCGATGCTCAAGGCGGTCACCATGCCGGTCCAGCTCGGCGGCGGCATTCGCGATCTGAACACGGTCGAGGCCTGGCTCGCCAAGGGCATTGCGCGCGTCATTATCGGCACCGCGGCGGTGCGCGATCCCGAGCTTGTGAAAGGTGCCGCCAGGAAATTTCCCGGCCGCGTTGCGGTCGGTCTCGACGCACGCGACGGCAAGGTCGCGGTCGAAGGCTGGGCCGAGACGTCGCAGGTCACCGCCCTCGAAATCGCGCGGCGGTTCGAGGATGCCGGGGTCGCCGCGATCATCTTCACCGACATCGCGCGCGATGGCTTGCTGAAGGGTCTCAATCTCGATGCGACGATTGAGCTCGCCGAGCGCATCTCGATTCCCGTCATCGCGTCGGGCGGCTTTGCCTCGCTCGACGATGTGAAGGCGTTGCTTGCGCCGCGCGCCAAGAAGCTGGCCGGCGCGATCGCAGGCCGCGCGCTCTATGACGGCCGGCTCGATCCTTCGGCGGCGTTGGCGCTGATCCGCAACGCGCGAGCCGCGGCCTAGGAGTTTCCTTAATGTTCAAGGTGCGCGTGATTCCCTGTCTCGACGTCAAGGACGGCCGGGTGGTCAAGGGCGTCAATTTCGTCGATCTGCGCGATGCCGGCGATCCGGTGGAGGCGGCGATCGCCTATGACGCCGCCGGCGCCGACGAGCTGTGCTTCCTCGACATCACGGCGACCCATGAAAATCGCGGCATCATGCTCGACGTGGTCCGGCGCACGGCGGAGGCCTGCTTCATGCCGCTGACGGTGGGCGGCGGCGTGCGCACCGTCGACGATATCCAGCACCCTGCTGCGATCCGGCGCCGACAAGGTTTCGATCAACAGTGCCGCCGTCAGCCGCCGCGAATTCGTCAAGGAAGCCGCGGAGAAATTCGGCGATCAGTGCATCGTGGTCGCGATCGACGCCAAGCGGGTCAAGCGCGGCGGCGGCTCGGAACGCTGGGAAATCTTCACCCATGGCGGGCGCAATTCCACCGGGATCGATGCCATCGAATATGCCCAGGAGGTGGTCTCGCTCGGCGCCGGCGAAATCCTGCTGACCTCGATGGACCGCGACGGCACCCGGCAGGGCTTTGACATGCCGCTGACCCAGGCGGTGGCGGACAGCGTGCCGGTGCCGGTGATCGCCTCCGGCGGCGTCGGCAATCTCGACCATCTGGTCGACGGCATCCGCGAGGGGCATGCCACCGCGGTGCTGGCGGCCTCGATCTTCCATTTCGGCGAATTTACCATACGTGAGGCCAAGGAGCACATGGTGCGCGCCGGGCTGCCGATGCGGCTCGATCCCTGACAACTCTTTGTGACAGAAGTGCTAAATCCCGCCGATACGTGCGCCCTTCCGCGGGCTGCAGTATTGAGTTGAGTTGATGTCGCGTTTCACGATCCATGATCTGGCCGCCACCATCGATGCCCGCGCGGCGTCGGGAGGAGAGGCGTCCTATACCCGCAAGCTGCTGGACAAGGGATCGGAGCATTGCGCCAAGAAGCTGGGCGAGGAGGCGGTGGAAACCGTGATCGCCGCGGTTGAGAACGATCGCGGCCATCTGATCGCCGAAAGCGCGGACCTGCTGTTTCACCTGCTGGTGCTGTTGAAATCGCGCGGCGTGAAGCTTGAAGAAGTCGAGGCCGCGCTGGCGCAGCGCACGACAATGTCGGGGCTGGAAGAGAAGGCCGCGCGCAAGCGCGACTAGGGCATGATCGTAAGGTGGGAACCGGCTTTCCCGAACAAACGGCTTCGTTTGTTCTGAGATCATGCTCAGACAAGGGGACTGGCGTGAAGGGCAGGGTGGTTTGATGGATATTCGGGCGGCGGATCAACAATATAATCCCTACCGGGTGTTCTCCCGCGAGCAGTGGGCGCGGTTGCGCGACGATACGCCGATGACGCTGGAGCCGGGCGAGTTCGAGCGGCTGCGTTCGATGCATGACCGCCTCGATATGCAGAGAGGTCGAGGACATCTATCTGCCGCTGTCGCGGCTGCTGTCGATCTATGTCGATGCGACCCAGCGGCTCTATCAGGCGCAACGTCAGTTCCTCGGCATCCGGGATCGCAAGGTGCCCTATATCATCGGCGTCGCCGGTTCGGTCGCGGTGGGCAAATCGACCACCGCGCGCGTGCTGCAGGCGCTGCTGGCGCGCTGGTCGCCGCGGCCCAAGGTCGATCTGGTGACGACCGACGGTTTTCTGTTTCCCAAAGCGGTGCTGGAGCGGCAGGGCCTGATGCAGAAGAAGGGCTTTCCGGAAAGCTACGATCTGCCGACGCTGCTGGCGTTCCTCAGCGACATCAAGGCCGGGCGGCGGCACGTGCGGGCGCCGGTCTATTCGCATCTGACCTACGACATCGTTCCGAACGAGTGGATCGAGATCGACCGGCCGGACATCCTGATCGTCGAGGGCGTCAACGTGCTGCAGACCGGCCGGCTGCCGCGCGACGGCAAGGCGGTGCCGGTGGTGTCGGACTTCTTCGACTTCTCGGTCTATATCGATGCCGACGAGCCGGTGCTGCGCGATTGGTATCGTCCGGCGCTTCCTGGCGCTTGCGCGACACCGCGTTTCACGATCCGCGATCGTACTTCCATCGCTATGCGCCGCTGTCGGACGAGGAAGCCACCGCAACCGCGCTGGCGATCTGGGAACGCACCAATCTCGCCAATCTCGAGGACAATATCCTGCCGACGCGGCCGCGCGCGACGCTGATCCTGAAAAAGGGCGCGGATCATGTGGTTGAAACGGTGGCGCTGCGCCGGCTCTAGTTTTTTGTTTGACACGTTTTTCTTCACGCGATCTTTCTCATCGCAGCGCCAGCGGCTCGTCCTCGTCGAGGAAGCCGATCGATCTCGTGGAAGAACTGCATGCGGTTCTTCTCCATCATCACCGTATGCGTTCCCTCGCTGAGTTCGATCAGCCGCTTGTAGGGCGTATTCTTCAACTGCGCGAAATAGCTCCTGCGCCAGATAGCTCGGCAGATCGGCATCCCATTCGGCGTGGAAGCAGGAGGGTCGGCACCGTGATCTTGCCGGGATCGTACAGCGCCTTGCCGGCGCCCAGTATTTCAGCCGTCCGCGATCACGCCGTTCGGCGCGCGCAGCATCGGCGGATTTTGCTTCGACGGCATCCGGATCGGTCGCCCAGGTCGCATTGGCCCAGGCATCGAACACGCCGGGCGGAATAAGATCGGCCTGCTTGTCTTCGGGGACGCCCTTCAGCCAGCGCGCCTTGGCAGACCTCCTTCGATACCAGCCGGTAGGCGCCGAGCGGCGGCGGGTTGTCGTGGAAACCTCGGGCGCCGGCGCGATCGGCGTCTGGCGAAGATCCATTGCGGCGCATAGAGCACGAGCCGGTTGACCTTGTCGTTGTGCTCGCTGGTGTAGAGCCCGGCGATCGAGGTGCCCCACGACCAGCCCATGACGATTGATCTTGGCGACGCCTTGCGCTTCTTGCAGGACGTGGTCGACGGCCGTGCCGAAGTCGTGCGCCGCGATTTCGGTCGAAACGATCGGCTTGTTCGCTTCCGGCGGCTGGCTCATTTCCGGCGGCCGGGTCGAGCGGCCATAGCCCCTGACATCGACCAGATAGACGTCATATCCGCGCGCCGCGATCAGATCCATCATCGAGACGCCTTCGATCGGCAGGTCGAAGGCGGTCTCGGCCGGATAGGTTGCGCCATGCACGAACAGCAGGATCTTGTCCGGGGAATTTCTGGCCGGCGGGATGCTTGTTGCGCACAACAACTGGATCCCCGCATCGCCCGACGGGATCATGGTGTCGGTCGTTCCAGCTTGGGGTCCTTCGCCTGCACGGCACGCGAAGTGCTGCGCCAGACACGCCAAGGAAATCCGCAAAAACCTGTTGGTCATCGAAGTCCTCCGGGACGTTTTTGTCTGGGACATGTTGCCGCTGGCGCATGGGTTCGATCGGCATGTCGGCCGAATGCCGGCAGCGTCAAGGTTTGCGGCTTCGACGCCTCAGGCCGCCAGATGCCGCGAGGCGGCGAGCGCCCGCGAGCGCATCGGCGAGCTTTTCGCGGTCGAGCGGCTTGATCAGAAAGCCGTCCATGCCGGCCTCGAAGCAGGCATAGCGATCCTCCACCAGCGTGTTCGCGGTCAGCGCGAGGATCGGCGTCCGGCGGCCCGGCTGGCCGGCCTCGTGGCTGCGGATGCGCTTGGTGGTCTCGATGCCGTCGAGTTGCGGCATCTGGATGTCCATCAACACCAGATCATAGGGCGTGCCGGCGGATTTCGCCGCGAGCCAGGATTCCAGCGCCTCTTCGCCATTGGTGGTGATGACGGCGTGATGTCCGAGCCGCGTCAGCAGCGAACGCATCAACAGCGCGTTGATCTCGTTGTCTTCCGCGACCAGCACCGAAAGGCCGCGCGCCGGGCGCATGCCGGCGTCTGCGCGCCATCGGGCGTCTCGACCAGGGCGATCGTCGGCAAGGTTCGGCGCGGCGATTTCCGGCGCCGTCGGTCAGGCGGGCCGCCAGCGAGGCCGCGCGCAACGGCTTGACCAGATAGCCGGTGAAGGCGGAGGAGGCGCGAGGGCTGCAGCTCGTGCCGCGCGGCCGGCGTGAACATCACGATCCGCTGCGTCGCGTGAGCCCGCGCCGCCTCGCGCCAGCAACTCGACATCGCTCGGCGCCGAGCGCGCGATCGAGCAGGACGGCGTGCCAGGTGCGTTCGGGCAGCAGGGCCTGCGCCACCGCGATATCCGAGACCATGCAGGTCTGACCGCCCCAGCGCTGCAGCCGCCGCGCGACCAGCGAGGCCTCGATGCTCTGCGGCGCGACCAGCATGATCGACTGACCGGTCAGATCCGGCGCGGCGAACGCCTTGCGGTGCTGTCGCCGTCCGGCGGCGGCCAGCGGAACCGACACCTCGAAGGTCGAGCCGACGCCGGGCTTGCTCTCCAGCGTGATGCGGCCGCCCATGCGCTTGACGATGCGCTCGGAGATGCTCAGGCCCAAGCCCGGTGCCGCCATAGCTGCGGGCGATGCGATCGTCGGCCTGTTCGAACTCGCGGAAGATCCGCTGCTGCGCCTCCGGCGCGATGCCGATGCCGGTGTCGCGCACCAGGAAGCTGATTTCATTGGGCCAGATGCCGGGCTCGACGATCAGCGCCACGCCGCCGGTCGAGGTGAACTTGATCGCGTTGCCGGCGAGATTGAGCAGCACCTGGCGCAGCCGCGCGGCGTCGCCGATCACTTCCGCCGGCAGCCGCTCGTCGACATAGGCGGCGATTTCGAGCTTTCGCGCCTGCGCCCGCGGCGCCAGCAGTTCGGTGATGTCCTCGATCAGGGCGGCAAGCGCGAACGGGCGATGTTCGAGATCGATCTTGCCGGCCTCGATCTTGGAATAATCCAGCAACTCCTCGATCAGCGCCAGCAGCGCGTCGCCGGAGGTCTTCACCGCCTTGGCATAGGTCATCTGCTCCGGCGTCAGCGGCGTATCCAGCAGCAATCCGCTCATGCCGATGATGCCGTTCAGCGGCGTGCGGATTTCGTGGCTGGCCATCGCGAGGAAGCGCGACTTGGCGCGGTTGGCGGCGTCGGCCTGGTCGCGGGCCTCGGCGAGCGCGCGTTCGGTCTCGGTGCGGTCGGTGACGTCGCGGCCGACGCATTGCAGTTCGGCGGGCTGGCCGGCATCGGAGCGAACCAGGCCCTCGCGCCAGGCGATCCATCGCGGTCCGAGCGCGGTTGCGATCTTCTGGTCGTGAATCCGCGTGCCGTTCGGTCTCCAAGCGCGGCGTCGCCCTGCTCGAGCACGGTCGAGCGTGAAGCGGCTGCCGATCAGCGCGCTGCGCGGCTGCTGCGGCCAGTTCGCAATAGGCGTCGTTGACGAAGGTGATGCGGCCGTCGGCGTCGCGCAGCACGATCAGGTCGCCCTGCGATTCGAACAGGCTGCGGGCGCGTTCCTCGGCTTCCTTCAGTTCCCAATTGCGGTCGGCCAGCGCCTCGTTGTGCAGCGCGATCTTGCGAAGCTTCCTGCGCATGCAAGCGCAGCCGCATGCTCAGCGTGGCGAGCGCGACGCAGGCGAGCGCGAACAGGAAGCTGGCGCCGATCGCAAAGGCGTTGGGGTCGTAGCCGGAACTTTCGGAGACCGGCTGCCGGCGATGAAGCCATACGCGCCGCCGAAGGCGGCGGAGAAGATCATGAACGAGCGGACCGCAGCAATCAGCCACGGATGACGCCGCGAGAAGCGGCGTAGACGTCAACTTGATCCGGAAAATCCGTCCCATCGCTGGTACCTTAGGATTGCTTGCATCACCGCGATTGCTGGCGCGATCGGCGGTTGAGCTGCCCCGATGCGCGCCGCACCGGCCGACGATGCGCGCGGCGACCTTGCAAAGTGCTTGCGGACGGATGCGGCATCGCCGCCTGCGGTGAGAACAGGGTTGATAAAGGGTTAAGAGCGCCTGCCCGGCGAGGATTTGGCCCGAGCCAAGGTCTCAGAGCGAGGCGGCGGTCGAGATGCGGATGTCCGTCGCCGGCGCCGACGACGAGGGCCGCCGCATCGCGCGCCGTGAAGGTCTTTGAGCGGACGAAAATCCGATAATCGGCAGGACCGTCCTGCGAGAGATAGATCACGGGGCAGCGCCCGAGGGGCTGGCCGCGACCGCGACCGACAGTGTCGCGGCGGTCGCCTCGCAAGCGCCAGTCTCCGGAGCGCCAGTCTCCGAGGCGCCCGTCTCCGGACCGTCGACATCGTCGACCACGGCGAAATCGGCCGCCTCGGCGCTCTCCGAGATCTGCACCCGCACGGTCGCGGCCGCCGGATCGTCGGTGAAAGCTGACATGAAGGTCGGCGTGCCAGGGGACGGAAGCGATCTCGACCGAGGCGTCGCCGACGGCGATGCAGGGATGCGGGCCGGGCGACCATCCGCCGCGCGCGAACACGGCGGCAATCGCCAATGGAACCACCGAGGCCAAAATCTTCAAACGCAACATGATACGCCACCCGCTCGACCCAGGCCCGCAACACGCCGGGCTTATGGTTGGCGGAGCGTAAACAAAACTCGTTACCGCCGGGTTGACGTGCCGATGCGAGACACCGCGACCATCCGCGATCCATGGTCCGGCACAAGGAATTTCCAAGTTCATATTTCAAACAGAGAGCCGTCATTGCGAGCGAAGCGAAGCAATCTACTCTTGCTTTCTTGTTGCCTCATGGATTGCTTCGCTGCGCTCGCAATGACGGCAAAAATGAATACGCATTCGCAATCCCGCCGCGCGATGCGCCCGAGTTGTGCATATAGCTTTTGCCTTTCGCCCGATCAGAGGGCGCAGGGAATGCCGGGCGCTCGACGCGCCCGCAGCCTCGCGTGTAGAAAAAAACACGCGAGTTAGTCACCACGGTCACGCCGGAATCACCCGGCATTCCCCGCGCAATGGTTTTAACGGTTTCCTCCGCGCTCTCCTCGGTGACCGGGCTTGTTTGCCACCGTCGCCAGTGGAGTTACCTCCACCAACTTGACGCCAGCGTCGGGGCGTCAGGACCACACGACTTCGCGGTCCGCGTCAGCGCCGTTCGTTATCGGCACTATCCGCGTCCACCGCATCCCGCCCCGCGTCCGTGACGATCGCGAGCCGCCCCTCTGTGGGACGGGACGGCGAAAGATATGCAGGTGATTTGGGCCGGAAGGGAATGGGAATATTTTTTGACGGAGGACTGGACCGGTGGAATCGGATTGATCCAGTTCAGCAAATTCGTTTTTCGGCGCACGCTGGGCTGCGCGATGGTCCCCACCACCAACGCCTGCGCTTAGGCATTGGTCCGCGACTTCGCCGTTCTCGAGCGGCAGGCAGCGATGGCTTCAACTCGCGATCAGCGCAACAAAACGATACTCACTGGTGCACTTCACCGGCTACAAGACGGATTGAATCATAACGAGACGCTTGGGGGGGACAAAATGGTACTCGCTGTCGTGGCTGTTGTTATTGCGCTCGTTCTGTTTTGCATTTGTCTCAACTACTTTGCCCCGGAATTCACCGCGGGACAGCTGCTGGCGCTGCGCCTGAAAGTGATGGGGTTTTCTGACAAGCGGCTCAAGATACCGGGATTCAACATCGCTTATTGGGAGGCGGGCGACGGTGAGCCGCTGGTTCTGGTTCACGGGATGGGCGTGGATCGCGGCACGTTGCTGGACATCGGCGGAAAGTTGAAACGGAAATTCCGCGTCATCCTTCCGGACCTTCCGGGGTTTGGCGACAGCGACAAGCCGGAAACGGCCGATTACGGCATCGAAGCCCAGGTCAACAACCTGCGTCAGATCATTGAGGCCCTTGGATTGCGCCGGGTCCATCTCGGCGGTCACTCCATGGGGGGCTGGATCAGCGCGGGGCTCGCGTCATCCAGTCCCGAAATGGTCGCCAGCCTCTGGCTCATTGCCGCCGCCGGCTCCTCCGATCTTGAGCATTCGATTGCCATGGAGGCCTACAGGCGGGGGGAATACGTATTGTGCTGCCGCACTCCATCGGACCTTCGCGGCATCATGAAGCTCGCCATGGTCAAGGTGCCGATGCTTCCGTATTGCGTCTGGGAGACGCTGGGCCGTCGCGCTGCCGCCAATTATGAATTGCACAAGAAAATCTTCGACCGGATCATGCAAGACGTCGCGGGATATGATCTCGACCAGCGACTTCCCGGAATCAAAAGCCCCGACCCTCCTCGTCTGGGGAGATTCCGACAAACTGGTTCCTCCGGCCGCACTCCAGACCTTCAAGCGGCTGATTCCAAACTCGCGGCCCATATTGCTGGAGGCTGTCGGGCATGTGCCGCAGATGGAGGCGATCGATCGCTGTGCGACGGACTACCTGGCTTTTCGGCAGTCGCTTTAGCTAAGGCATGATCCGGAAAAGGGGGCCTCCTCTGCGGAGGTCACGCCGCGCGCCGCAGATCTTCGGCGAGCGCGCGATACGACAACGCTTCGGCCAGATGCAGGCGGCCGATCTTGTCCGCGCCGTCGAGGTCGGCGAGCGTGCGGGCGACGCGCAGCACGCGATGATAGCCGCGCGCCGACAGCCGCATGGTTTCGGCGGCGTCGCGCAGCAGCTTGGTGCCCTGCGCGTCGGGCTGGGCGATGGTCTCCAGCACCGAGGCCGGGGCTTCGGCATTGGTGCGGACCTGCGGCAATCCGGCCGCCACGTAGCGCGCCCTCTGGATGTCGCGCGCGGCGGCGACGCGGGCGGCGACTTCGGCGGAGCCTTCCGCCGGCGGCGGCAGGATCAGGTCGGCGGCGGTCACCGCCGGCACTTCGATCCGCAGATCGATGCGGTCCATCAGCGGTCCCGAGATGCGCGCCTGATAATCGCCGGTGCAGCGGTCGATGGGTCCGCGCTTGCAGGAATAGCCGGGCTCATAGGCGTGGCCGCAGCGGCACGGATTCATCGCCGCGACCAGCATGAAGCGCGCCGGATAGGTGACGCGATGATTGGCGCGCGACACCGAGACCTCGCCGTTCTCGAGCGGCTGGCGCAGCGAATCCAGCACCCGCGGATCGAATTCCGGCAACTCATCGAGAAACAGCACGCCCTGATGCGCCAGCGAGATTTCGCCGGGCCTGGCGCGCATGCCGCCGCCGGTCAGCGCCGCCATGCTGGCGGAATGATGCGGGGCAGCGGAACGGCCGTCGCGCGGTGAGCGCGCCGCCCTGGATTTCGCCGGCGACCGAGGCGATCATCGATACTTCCAGCAGTTCGGACGGCGACAGCGGCGGCAGGATCGAGGGTAGTCTTGCGGCGAGCATCGACTTGCCCGCGCCGGGCGAGCCGATCATCAACAGGTGATTTCTTCAATGGGAATGCGATGACTTTCGATGCAATTTCCGCATGGCTTTCGATTGTGCTATGCATTGAACGGGTCCCTTGCCGTTCACCGGACCCTCTTTTGACCGCCCCATGGCCCCACGGTTCAAAATCCTCAGCTAAAGGCGTCGGCCACCACCGAGGTAACAACTGCCGTGTTCTCGTTCTGGTCCTGCGGGAGCCTCTGTCTAGTGGTCTTATTGCTGAGCCTCATTGCTCATGAGCCTCCTACCGGCGCAGCAGTCCCATGTGTATTTGAGCCTCTCCGTAACTTCCTGAGGAGCCTCAATGTCACCCGATGAAATCGCAGATGCCATAGCCACCATCATGCGAAAGCACGACGAGCGTGAGCGTTATCAGCGTGGTCCGTCACACGTTGCCCTCCTTTATTCCGGTGGCATGGAGAGTTCTCTTTTGCTGTCTCTGCTCGCACCGTGGCGCTCCAAGGTGACCGTGTACACGATCCGCACCGGCGTTGAATTTCCTCACATGATCAAGTTCATCGACCACAAGCTGAGCGGCTGGGATCACCGCGTCGTCACTGTGGACCTCGCAGCTTCCTTCCGGGACTTAGGTCTCCCCGCGTCTGTCGTTCCTATCGAGCACCTGCAGGGGCTTGGTGATCAGATGAATATTGCCGAGCGTGCCCCTCGTATTGCACCTTGGGTTTATTGCTGCCTCAGAAATCGGTCCGCACCTGGTTATGATGCTGTCGTCGCAGACGGGCTACGGGACATCATCCACGGTCAGCGCCGGGGCGATTGGTCAAAGAGTGAGCCGCGTCAACATCATTGGGAGTGTGTAAAATCTGGGACACCTTTGCACTTCCATCATCCGCTTTGGGATGTCTCACGTACCCAAGTTCAAGACGCTGTGACTGCGTTTGGTGTTGAGCTGCCAGAGCATTACGCGGAATACTCTTCTTCATTGGACTGCGCCATTTGTCCATCTGCACTGACAACCCCGCGCCGTGCATGGATGTCAAAACATCACCCTGAGGCTCTCCGTGTCGCTGAGGGTCTTCATAATCAGGTGCGTACGGCAGCACTCGCATCGCTTGACGGTGACAACACCCAAAACGCATTCACGGTGCGTTAACGCTTCACACCTCATGTCCCTACGGTGTTGACCGCCATGTTCCAAGCCCTGCCATCTCGGGCTTGGCGTACCGTCTAAGTCGGAAAGGGTCCCCTACTGTCCACCGGACCCTAAATTGGCCCTCGACCGTGGCCGTGGTTCAAAATCCTCAGCTAAAGGCGTTGGCCTCCACCGAGGTAACATCAGGAGCGCTCGCCCTGTGTTGTTTTGTTGGACATCCACCCTTCACCTCTGGAGCATTTGCATGTCACTCGATTGGGTCAAGATACGCGCTAACCGTTTCAACAAGGAGCGTCCTGCGGAATGGCCTGAGGGTGTTCGTGTTATCTCACTTGAGGGTCTCTCATTGCTGGGCATTCACGAGGAGACAGACAAGCTCTACTGGGACGGCAAGGAGATTGTGCTCAGAGAGCGCCTGCGATTGGGCACGCTGGAGCTATGGCTCGCAACCCTCGCCACTGTGGGCACGTTCGGCGGGTTCATCGTAGCTGCCGGTCATGCTCTCCACTGGTGGCAGTGACGACACTAAGAAGGCGTTCACCGAGAGATAGCATGTCCTAAGGTTGCCCTTGAGGTGCATCCTCACTGCAGGCAATCTCTGGCAGTGTTGAACCTGTGGGGCATGATGGGGATGAAAGACTGGAAGCGGTGGGCTGTGTTGCTGTTGGCGTGGGGTTCCTTGGGTGTCTCCGGGGCTTCCACTGTCACCTACCTCGCGGTTATGTTCGGGTTGGTCGCATGGTGGCTCCAGAACGATATCGACCACCTCAAAGCGAAGCTACAGGCGATAGAGGAGGAGCGCCTTTCGCTGGCTTCACGTTCTCCTGCGGGTCGCTGAGCCTCCGTAAGAGCCTCCTAAGGGGAGTTTGGCCATATAGGGCCTCGTTTCCCCCATGGTTATAAACTTAAATGTCACACCCGGAACCCGAAGTTCCCTTCACTGGACTACTTGTCCATAAGCCTTTGTAATCACGAATAACTTGCGTCTGGTGCATTCCCGGTGTCCCTATGCAGCTGCATATCCTGATGTCCTACTTGCATACCCGAGGAGCACCGCGTGTTCCCTGTGACTGCCTCGGTGGGAAGTCAGGGTGGGTGATCATCAATCACCATCCATGATCCTCTCCTGGAACGCTTGGTCTTCAAGGTCCCTTTCGGCCTCCAATGCGTCCCGTACGTGTGCTTGAAGGGCCTCAATGAGCTTGGGGCACAGGTCCCTGTCATAGAGCCACAGGGCACGCGCGGTAACCTCGGGGTCTTCAGAGAGCCTGTTGGTCATTCGTGTAACGAGACCTCGGGCCAGCTTAGCCGCCTCGTCGTTCATGTCCCATTCCTTAGGCATCAGGTCTAACGTGACACCGTTGACCTTGCTCCAAGAGTATCTGCGCAGGTCCTTTCCAAGCGCCGTGACAAGCTTGTCTCCCATCGTGGTCTGTTCCTTGCCTGTCCTGTGTGCATGGTGCCATTTCACAACCCGGCGCATCTTTGCCACGGTCCCCTCGCCGCAGCCTGTCAACTCAACGACGTTAGTTTTGCTGGTGCTCCAACTCTTGCCGTTCCAGTCAAGCAACGTGCGCGTCCATGCTGCTTCCTGTTTGTCCCCTTGGTCCACCTCAAGATGGGTCTTTTCGTTGCGACTAAGGCTCACGTCCATGGCCTCGCGCACGGTCCCAGCGAACCACTCACACCGGATGGGCGCTTTCCACTTCTGTTTGAGGTAGGCTGCAATGCGGTGATGTCCATCAACGACAATCCACACCTGCCCGAGCTTGACGACCAGTACCGGGTCTAATTCCCCTTTGCGTGAAATGCGTACGGCGAGTTTGTTGACATGTTTCGTCTCCAGCGTCCGTGTTCCCCATCCCGGCCTGCGTGGCTGGAACAACTCTAATCGCTCTCTGATGTCCTGCGGTCGCATCTGGATGTACACAGGTCCCCCGTCGTTGACCTCGGGTCTCTCGAGTTCTGCCTCAGCTTCCTTCAGGGCCTGAGCGGTGTCCCAGACGGTGATCTTTCCAAGTTGATGCTTCATTGTTGCTGTTCTTCTTGTCCTACGTCGTCAGTTTGATTGGCTTCCCAGTCAAAGCGGTTCGTCATGAACAGCGTTTCCTGAGGTTCCTCCGCGTGATGCCATTGAATGTCCAAGCGTCCCTCCTGTGGCCTCATGGTCATCTTGCGTACCGCTCCGCGCAGCGCCTTGTTGGCCACCTCGGTGTCCATCGGGTCCGCTGTGAGCGCCTTCTCTACGCTGGCCAATCGCATCTTGACGTTTGTGCTGGCGAGTGTATCGCGGCGCTCTACGGTCTTTCTCAGGGTCGCCCTTGTCTGTTCCAACGCATGCTCAGCCTTTTTCAGCCTTTCCCTCGCCGCGCTGCTGTCATTCACAACGGTGAAGTCCACGAGCTTATTGACGTGATCTTCTTCAACGTCGATATCGACCTGCATCTGTTCAATCTTGGCGTCGAGTTCGGTGGTGTCGTTCCCACGCGGTGCGTTGCTCATGGTTACGTAGAGGCCGCGCTTGAATGCCTCTACGGCCTGCTGATAGGGCACGCTTTCGTAATGGCATGTGCCAGACTTCCCATGTGCTGCCGAGCAAACAAGGTACACGTGCTCGCCTTTGTTCACCCGAGTTACGGCGCCACCGCAGTGCTGGCATTTCATCACGCCCGCAAAGATAGACCTCACCGGCGC
The DNA here is from genome assembly GCA_963729395.1 of uncultured Pseudomonadota bacterium. Lineage (GTDB taxonomy): Bacteria > Pseudomonadota > Alphaproteobacteria > Rhizobiales > Xanthobacteraceae > Bradyrhizobium. The sequence goes on from CAVSOS010000028.1 coordinate 20,451, forward strand.
GGTGGTGTTTTTGCCTCTGGCCTCAGTGGTGCTCAGGCGTGCGTTCACCCGCTCGAAAAGCTCTCGGTCAACCGCTGGGGGAAAGCGGTGTGCAATGGCTTCCTCAGGGATGCGCTGCTTTGCTCGTTTGCCTTCGACCTTCACCACCCGGTGCGGCACAAAGATGCCAATGGCCGCTTTGTTGGTGAGTATCTTGCGGATGTAGGATCGATGCCAGTACGCCGCTTTCCATCCGCCTGCGCCCCAAGTGTCCACCTTGGTCTCATTGAGATGCGCAGCGATGCTGTGCACTCCTAAGCCGTCATCCGCCATTTCGAACATCCACCGCAGCAACGACGCTCGTTCCTCAATCAGCGTGTAGCTGGCGCTGCTGTCTTCCCAGCTGATCCACGCAGGAAGCCTACGGGTGTACGGCTTGGGCAAGCTTCGCGTCGGTGGCAAACACCCTACGTTTCTCAGCATACTTCTGCGCTACCCGCATGCCCTTGACGGCGCTTTCTTGGTTGCCGCGTGCGAACGTCAAGAGCATCGCCATTAGCTGCATAAGCCCATCAGAGCTTCGCAGGCTCTCCAAGTTGTACTCGCGCCCGCGCCCTCCGTTTCAGACAAATCAACTACCGTTACGCCCGCGCGGATAATGCCTTGCATGGCGTGTAGTGCGTCCGCAGCAGGTTCACGGCTGAGCCTGTCAAGACTTTCGACGATCAACCATGAGCCTTTTGGGACCGTGCCCTCCTCTACGGCCTTTAGGAACACACCAAGGTTCCCTACGTCCCTGTTGGCCCCGGTGTAAGCTGAGATACCTTGGTCCCTGAGGTTCAACTCTGTCGTCGAGGGGACGCCCGTACGATCCGCCCATGCCTGCGCCATCGCCGTTTGCCGACGTAAGCTGTCTCCTTGCGCCTGCGCGGGCGTAGAAAAGCGTTTGTAGCTATATGCCTTGGCTTGGGCGTCCATCGTGCGTCCCTCAGCTTCCCAAGGCTTCGCTGGTGACCGTGGCTATTACATCATCGACACAGCCCCACCGAACGGCTAGGCGCTCAGCCCAAGCCTCCATGCGCTCCCCTCGGGCTTGGGTGCACGCTGCGTAACTCTGAATGTCCCAGCTACGGCGGAGGATGGCCGCTGCAATGCTGCTGATGATGGCGGTGGTGATGCGTTTCATGTTCGTCTCCAGTTAGCCCATCATGGGCACCGAGACAATCACATGAACAGGTGATGTCCGCCGGCCGCCGCGATCTCGAGCGCGCGCTTGGCGCTCTCCTGGCCCTTGATGTCGCGCAGGTCGAGCGAGATTGCTTCGGTCTCGCGGACCCTGGGGGTGGGGCGCGACAGCACCTGCGTGCCCTTGAAATGGTTGGCGATCTGGATCAGCGAATTCGCCGCCACGATCTGGAAATCCGGACTCGCCCAGGCCGCTTCCGCGCCGCAGGCCGCCGGGCAAATCAGGCCTTCCTCGCGCGAATTGGCCCCGATCGCCGCCGGCAGCACGCCCGCGACCGGCGCGATCGATCCGTCGAGCCCTAGTTCGCCGAGCACCGTAAAGCCGCTCAGCGCATCCGGCGGAATCGCGCCGATCGCCGCCATCAGGCCGAGCGCGATCGGCAGGTCGTAATGGCTGCCTTCCTTCGGCAGGTCGGCGGGCGCGAGGTTGACGGTGATTCGGCGCGCGGGGAGCGCCAGCCCCGAGGCGATCAGCGCCGAGCGCACCCGCTCGCGGGCCTCGGAAACCGCCTTGTCGGGCAGCCCGACGATGGCGAAAGCCGGCAATCCGGGTGCGACCTGCACCTGCACGTCGACGCCGCGGGCTTCGATCCCCTCAAAGGCTACCGTGGAAACGCGTTGGACCATGCTGCCCCTCTGCCGCAAAGGAGGGTAGCGGAAGGCGATGGAACTGGCAAGAACATTAGGGGAACATTTAACTTTGCTTGTGGGTTCGCAGCCACCCTTCCACGTGGCCCACGTGAATAGCGCTCACCTTACTGAGGCACTCGCGCGCTGCTTCATCCGGTGAAGAAGGCGCAAAAGCAACAGACTCAAACGCCCGAATTGCCCTAAAGTAGAAATGCTGGATGCTACCAACATCCAGGATTTTTTTGGCAATCCGCCAGATCGGGGCAGATTGTGATCAGGACTCAGCCGTAGCTGATTTGGATGATTACGATCGAGTGTCGCGATTAGCCATCGAAAGGCCTTTGCGATGGTCGGAGAAGTATTCGCCGGAATCGGCGCCCTTAAGACTGCCTTCGATATAGCGAAGGGACTTAAGGACATTGACGACGCTGCACGACGCAATGCGGCGGTCATAGAACTTCAGGAAAAAATCCTCTATGCACAACAATCGCAATCGACGCTGGTTGAGCGAGTACACGATCTTGAAAAAGAAGTGGCTAGCTTTGAACAATGGGAAGCGGAGAAAAAGCGGTACGCCCTGACCGATTTCGGAGCTAGTACGTTTGCTTACGATCTAAAGCCAGAGGCAGCAAACGGAGAGCCTTCGCATCGCATATGTCCCAGTTGTTATGAAAAGCGACAGAAGTCTATTTTGCAATACAAGTTTCGCTCGGCGACAGGACGCGATAGATGGAAGTGCAGCGGTTGTGATAAAGAATTTGAATTCGGACACCCACAACCTCCCCGGTCACCGCGCGTGATTATGCGATGACGAAGGACTGAGAGGCGACCGCAATCTAGCTGACTACGCCGAACAAACAAACTCCATCAATTTGCTTAAGCACACGCGATTGTCAAAAAGGGTTAGTCGAGCCCGAAGCGGGCCCTAAGCCCTCTCAGGAGGCGCTGTTCCCGGGGTGGGCCGGGAGACCCGCACCAGCGGGGCCTTAGTAGGTCGTACAGGTCATGCCACCACTTGAGCCAATTTGGGAGCTGTCGGGTCGACGAGGCAACTGGCGCCGATCGGCCCAGTTTTATTGCGTCTCTGGGTTGTTTGTCGTAGGTACGACATCTGCTGTTGTACCGATAGAAAGATAGGCCCATGGGCGCTCTGATTGGTGTACGCGGCTTAGCCGACAACTTGGCTGCGATCAGGGAGATGAACCCGGTCGGAGCGACAGCCGCGCAAGTGCGCGCCACTGTCACATGGCTCAGAGATGCGCACGACAACTTCGACAAGGCTTGGCAGACCTTAGCGCTTCCAGATCGGCCGAAAATCACTGCCGCCTACCATACGCTTTCTGTACCGGCAACGGCCACGGTCATTTACTTCAGCGCTGAGGAGCCTCCTGGCCGTGGGAATACTGGCCCTGTAGCGGTCCTGAATGAAAAAGGAGAAGAATGTGCTGATCAGATCGGGCTGGATTTCATCATGTTCGGAGAGAATGTTCCTGATCTAACTATGGGACCCAATCCCTACGAGGTGCGCGCGCTATCCGTTCCGGATTACTTCTCCAGTCCTGTTTACCTCGACAGAGGCCTTCAGGTTTCCCGCTTCGACGTGGTCGAATATGCCGCCTATCAACTTGGAGCGGTCCATTCCAATGCGAGCCGATACCAAAAAAGAAGTGCTGACAAGATGGCCGCGCTGGACCGGTTAAAGGCTCTGGAGCCCTTCCATCGCCGGGAAAACGTCGATTACCTTTTGCTGTCGGTCGCCCGAAACCTTTGTCAGTCGGATGACGTAGAGCGGTTTATCACCGCTGCGAGGGCTTAAGTGGCTCGGGCCCCAATTAAAATGGCACCGAGCGTTGCTCGATCGTCTTTGGCGAGGCCAAATGAGGCGCTTGCCTTAATGTTTTAGGCTGGTAGGTCCCGATTTTTGGCTTCACGGCTACGCAGCCGTCAGCCGAGCTGCAGGCCCAAAGACCCACGAATTTTGAAATAGCTTCCGGAAGAGCTCGCGGAATTTGGGGGAACATAGAGACGGATTGAAGTGCTCCGGGAGCGGACCATCGTCCGCCCCCGGGCACGTCTCGTTCAGAGCAGCATCTGCATCGGTTCGGGATAATAATGGAAACCCTCGCCGGCTTTGGCGACGTGGCTAGT
>CAVSOS010000029.1:0-44579 GCA_963729395.1 uncultured Pseudomonadota bacterium
AGCGGGGACCCATAACCACCGGCGTAACTTGTCGATTGATGCGTCCGCCGCAGTGCCTCAAACAGAGGACACGGCGTATCGGTCCCGCTTACGCCGGGACGACGCAGTATCTGCTCCAAACGGCGGTGTGAAATTCCACTACGCATGCCCCGCTTCGTTCGACAGCATGCCCGGATCCATTCCGATCTTGCGCAGCGCCCGCAGGTATTTCTCCTCGACGTCGCCGCCGAACACCAGATCCGGATCGGCATCGCAGTGCAGCCAGCCGTTGTCCTGGATTTCGGTCTCCAGCTGTCCCGGCGCCCAGCCCGCATAGCCGAGCGCGAGGATCGCGTGCTTCGGGCCGGCGCCCTTGGCAATCGCCTTGAGAATGTCGACGGTTGCGGTGAGGCAAATCCCGTCGTCGATCCTGAGTGTCGCATCCTGGATGAAGAAATCGCTCGAATGCAGCACGAAGCCGCGGCCGGTCTCGACCGGGCCGCCTTTCAGCACTTTCATGGTTTCGGCGTTTTCCGGCAGCTTGATCTGGTCGGCCTTCTCGATGATGTCGAGTTGCACCAGCAATTCGGGGAAGTCGATGCTGCCCGCCGGGCGATTGACGATGATGCCCATCGCGCCCTCGGAGGAATGCGCGCAGAGATAAATCACCGAACGTTCGAAGCGTGGATCTCCCATCACCGGCATCGCGATCAGCAACTGGCCGTCGAGGTAGCCGTGACCGGACAAATGATCGCCTGTGCCGGCGGCTTTGCGGCGAACGGTCTTCGGTGTTTTACCTTCAGGGTCCATCCGCAAAGGACTTCATGTTCGTCTACATCCTGATATCGGGTGCCGGTGATGTCAATCAAGCTTCGCGACGCGTTTAGGCATACATCACAAGCAATTCAATGGTTTGCAGGTCGGACTTGCCTGTAAAGACGTCTCATGATCGTCATAGTTCCCCTCCGCATTGCGCTCGGCTTTGCCACAACCATATTGATGTCGTCGCTGGCGACCGAGGCTTGCGCCCAGGATGCCTCGCCATGGCAGCGGGATGGACACTCGGCGGTCCGGCTGCTGGCGGGATCGCGCAGCGGCGCGGTACTGCTCGGCGGCATCGCCTTTCAGCTGCAGCCGGGATGGAAAACCTACTGGCGCACGCCGGGCGATTCCGGCGTGCCGCCGCGCTTCGACTTCTCCAAATCGGAAAATATCGAAGCCGTGACCGTTTTGTGGCCGGCGCCGACGAAATTCGAAGACGGCGCAGGTGGCAGTTCGCTGGGTTATCACGACCAGGTTGTGCTGCCGTTGCGGATTGTCGCGAAAAATGCCGACAAGCCGGTGACGCTTCGCGCCGCCGTTGACTACGCGGTCTGCGACAAATTGTGCGTTCCCGTTGAGGCCGATGTCGAACTTGCCTTCACCAGCGTGGCGAGCACCGAGGACAGTGCGCTGTTCGCAGCTCTCGACACGGTGCCCAAGCCGGCCAATGTCGGCGATCCCAATCCGCTGACGATCCGCGACGTCAAGCGCGAGGGCAAGTCGGCCGTGCTGGTCGATGTGGTCGCTCCGCCCGGGGCCGGTCATATCAGCCTGTTTGTCGAAGGGCCGACGCCGGACTGGGCGCTGCCGGTACCGAAATTGCTGGAACAGGGCCCGCCCGGGGTCAAGCGCTTCACTTTCGAGCTCGATGGCCTGCCGCCGGATACGAACCCCGATGGGGCTGCGTTGAAACTGACGTTGGTCGGCGGCGACCGCTCCTACGAATTCAATATCAATCTGGATTAATGTCTCCCAGGTCGTCCCGGCGAAGGCCGGGACCCATAACCCCGGGCGTTCTTTCTTGCAGAAGGCGTCAACCCAACGCTTCAACGAGGCTCCGCGCCGTGGGTCCCGGCGAAGGAGCCTGTGAAGAAATCGTCTCAATTTCCGACGAACTGTGATTTACTGGAGGTGTGGGCAGCGACAGTTTTGATGGACCAGAAACATGGCGGGACGAGGCAAGGCTCGGGTTGTGGTTGCGAACCGGGCCCAACTGTCGTGGGACCTGATCAATCCGGATGGCTGGTTGGCACCGGACCATCGTGCGCGATTGGTGGTGGGGTTCGTCGAGACGCTCGATTTGACGGTGCTTTACGACAAGGTCGAAGCGCGTGAGGGGACGGCGGGTCGGCCTGCCGCCGACCCGCGTGTGCTGTTTGCGTTGTGGCTTTTGGCGACGATGGACGGGGTTGGCTCGGCGCGGGAACTGGACCGGTTGACCAGCCAGGATCTGGCCTATCGCTGGGTCGCGTGCGGCGTGCCGGTCAACTACCACGGGCTTGCGGACTTCCGGGTGGCGCATGCCGATGTGCTCGACGCTCTGCTCACCGAAACGCTGGCAGTGTTCATGGCGGAGAGACTGTTTGACGCCGACGAGATCGTTGTCGACGGCACCAAAATCAAAGCTTCTGCGGGCAAGAGTTCGTACAAGCGCGCGCTGCGTCTGGACGAGGCGGAGGCGGCCGCGAAGGCCCGTGTCGTCGCCTTGAAAGCCGAGGTCGATGCGGACCCGGCGGCGAGTTCCAAGCGCACCCAAGCGGCGCGGGCACGAGGCCTGCGCGAGACGCAGGAGCGGATCGAAAAGGCACGTGCCAAACTGGCCGAGATCGAAGCGGAGAAAGCCAAACGCGCCAAGCAGAGCCCGAAAGAGGTAGCCAAGCAAAAAGAGGCACGGGCGTCGCTCACCGATCCGCAGGCGCGGCGCATGCGGTGCGCGGACGGAGCGGTGCGGGCGAGCTACAATGTGCAGATTGCAGCAACGACGGATCATGGCTTCGTCACCGCGATCATGGCGACGGACCGGCGCAACGACAGCGGTCTGGTGCGGCCCATGTTCGAGGCGAGCGAGCAACGGCTCGGGCGGCCGATCAAACGCGTGCTGGCGGACACCGGCTTCGCGCAGATCGATGATATTGCAACCCTCAGCAACCGGCCTGAAACGCCCGTCGGCGTCTACATTCATCCACCCAGGGATCGCACCGACGTCAAGCCAAAGACGCTGCTGGCGCGGCAAAAGCAGCGAGAAAAAGAGCCGCAGACGATCAAGGACTGGCGGCAGCGGATGACCACGAACGAGGCAGAGGCGATCATGAAAAAGAGGGGACGGATCGAACGGGTCAACGCAAACCTCAAGAACCGGGGCTTCGGCACGCTTCTGGTGCGAGGACTTGCCAAGGTGCAAGCGATCGGGCTGTGGCACGCGCTCGCCCACAACCTCACCATTGCCCTGCGCTTGAGGGCAATGCCTGCTTCCGCAGCGTGAAACCGGATTGCCTCCCCAACATTACCCGCCGCCCGCAGGCGCCCGCCTTCAGATAGGTTCACAGGCTCCTTCGCCGGGACGACGCTGAGATGCGCGGACCCCATCCAACCGAATCTTAACGAATAGTTGATAGGCCGGATGGTCGCCGCAGCCCTGCGGCACCGTTGAGGATTTCCCGCCGTGGCCGCGATCGATGCGCCATCCGCACCAACCCTCCCCACCGGCATGATCGCGCGGCTGCGATCGATGCTGGGCGGTTTGCTGGGCGGCCCCAGCGAAGCATCGGTGACGCGGCGGCTCGCCGGCACGATTTTTATCATCCGCGTCGTCAGCGCCGCACTGGCCTACCTTTCGCAGATCCTGCTGGCGCGCTGGATGGGCGGCTCGGATTACGGCGTCTATGTCTATGTCTGGACCTGGGTGCTGCTGCTCGGCAGCATGATGGATTTCGGCATCTCGGCGTCGGCGCAAAAAATCATTCCGGAATATCGCACCCGCGGCGAACATGCGCTGCTGCGCGGTTTCCTTTCCGGCAGCCGCTGGATGACGTTGATCGCCTCCGCCGTCGTCTCGGTTCTGCTGGCGGCACTCGTCAAGGCGCTGTCGCCGTGGATCGACGCAAGCGAGATCGTTCCGCTTTACATCGGCTGCGTCACGCTGCCGGCCTTCGTGGTCGCCAATACCCAGGACGGCATCGCGCGTTCGCATGACTGGATGCGGCTCGGATTGATGCCGCAATTCATCGTGCGCCAGTCGCTGATCATCGGATTGACGGCCGGCGCTTTCGCGCTCGGTTTCCACCTTGGCGCGACCGCTGCGATGCTCGCCAGCGCGGCAGCGGTTTGGATCGCCATGATCGGGCAGATGATCGTGCTGAACCGCCGCCTCGACAGCCATGTCGAGCCCGGCGCCAAAGCCTACGATGTCCGCGGATGGCTCGCGATCTCGCTGCCGATCCTGATGGTAGAGGGTTTCTATCTGCTATTGTCCTACACCGACGTGCTGGTGCTGCAGCAATTTCGCTCCTCGGCCGAAGTCGGCGTCTATTTCGCCGTGGTCAAGACGCTGGCGCTGGTGTCGTTCATTCACTATGCGATGTCGGCGACGACGGCGCATCGTTTTGCCGAATATCACGCCCTCGGCGACAACGCCCGGCTGTCGGCCTACGTCGCGCATGCGATCAAATGGACGTTCTGGCCGTCACTCGCCGCCACCATTTTGCTGCTGGCCCTGGGCAAGCCGCTGTTGTGGCTGTTCGGACCGCAATTCGTCGTCGGTTACGACATCATGTTCATCGCCGCCATCGGCCTCGTGGTGCGCTCCGCGATCGGTCCGGTGGAACGGCTGCTCAACATGCTCGGGCATCAGCATGTCTGCGCGCTGGCCTATGCGCTGGCCTTTGTCATGAACGTGGTGCTCTGCATTGCGCTGGTGCCGCGCTTCGGCGGCCACGGCGCCGCGGCCGCGACCTCGATCTCGCTGACATTCGAAACCGTGCTGCTGTTCTGGATCGTGCGCCAGCGGCTCGGCCTGCACGTGCTGGCGTTCGGCAACCGCGCGATCTAGGGCGCGTACTGCTAAACCGAGCTTTTCCCTACTTGTTCAACAAGGTGCGCACGCGAGGGCGCGGGGTCAAACCGATCGGCGAAATACTGCGTTTCATGGGCCACCAGTCCTTCGCGGAATTCCATGATGCTCACCGTGTAGGATGGTATGCCGTCATAGGTAAGGACGAACTCAGTGACCCAGAGATCGCCGCTGCCGATAATTCGCCGGACTGTAAAGCGCTTCTTGTTTGGCTGCACGAATCGGCTCTCTTGAATGTTGCGCCGACCACGGATCCGCTCGCCAGATTGCGGATAATCGAGCACAGCATCCTCGCGGTAGATTTCGTGTTCGACCGTGAAGTCGTTCGCGTCCGAAGCATCCCAATGGCGCTCCAATGCCAGCCGCACGGCATCATCATCCATCTCAATCTCCTGTCTGGATGCCCCGCTGGCGCCTGCCGTCGGGCTCGCCGGAGGCGAGACCCGACGGCAGGGCACGACAGATATGTGCCCTACTCCGCGGTCCAGCCGCCGTCGATCGAGAGGTTGGCGCCGGTGATCTGCGCGGCGTCGTCGCCGCACAGGAACAGCGCCAGCGCCGCGACCTGCTCGGAGGTGACGAACTCCTTGGTCGGCTGCGCTGTCCAGCAGCACGTCGTGGATGACCTGCTCCTTGGTCATGTTGCGCGCCTTCATGGTGTCGGGGATCTGGTGCTCGACCAGCGGCGTCCAGACATAGCCGGGACTGATGCAGTTGCAGGTGATCTTGAAGGTCGCAAGCTCCAGCGCCACGGTCTTGGTGAGGCCGGCGATGCCGTGCTTGGCCGACACATAGGCCGACTTGAACGGCGAGGCCACCAGCGAATGCGCCGAGGCGGTGTTGATGATGCGGCCCCAGCCGCGCTTCTTCATGCCGGGCACCGCGGCGCGGATGCCGTGAAACGCCGACGACAGGTTGATCGCGATGATCGCGTCCCATTTCTCGATCGGGAACTCCTCGATCGGCGACACGAACTGGATGCCGGCATTGTTGACGAGAACGTCGACCGAGCCGAAGGTCTTTTCGCCGAGCGCGATCATGCCGGCGATCTCCGCGGGCTTGGTCATGTCGGCCGGCGAATGGACCGCCTTGACCTTGAAGTCGCTCTCGATGCGCGGCGCGCTCCTTCTCGATGTCGGCGGGCGCGCCCATGCCGTTGATGACGATATTGGCGCCGGCGCCGGCAAAGGCGCGCGCATATGCCAATCCGATGCCGCTGGTCGAGCCGGTCACCACCGCGGTCTTGCCTGTCAACGTACCCATTTCATCACTCCTGTTTGCCGGCGAGGGTTTGGTGCCGTCCCCCGTGAGATCGTAAGTCATCATGGTTTCGCCGGATCTGCGGCCGTTCGAGCCATTCGTTGTGGCGCATCGACAGATGAACGTCGCGCACGCCCGCGCCCCAATGCTCGACCATGCCGACATGTGAGAAATCGTAATCCTTGGAGGACGATTCGTAATTCTTGCTGCGATAGATCAGGTGCACCACCGTGACGGTGTTTTCCTTGGTGGCCTTGCGCAGGACTTCGACCGCCGGATCGTTCTTCAGACTCCTCGGGCAGCTTGCCGATCAGCTCGCGCAGCGCCTTGCGGGCATTGTGGATCTGCTTGTTCTTGTCGGTATTCATCCGGGTGCGGCTGGAAAAGCGGATGTCCTTTTCGCGTTCGGCCGCTTCAATCAGCGAGATCGGCAAAGGGCCCGCGCGCGCTGAACAGGTCGACCTGGAAGATCAGAAGGTCGCGTTGGTTATGTCTTTATCCAGCACGTAATCGAGCGGCGTGTTGGAGGCGATGCCGCCGTCCCAATAGTGCTCGCCGTCGATCACGATGGATGGAAAGCCCGGCGGCAACGCGCCGGAGGCCATGATGTGTTCCGGCTCGATCTTCTTGCCTTGCTTCTTGAATTCGAAATTATCGAAATATGTGAAGTTGCCCGACGTCACGCCGACGGCGCCGACGCTGAGCCGGGTCTTGAGATCGTTGATCCGGTCGAAATCGACCAGACGCTCCAGCGTCGCGCGAAGCGGCGCGGTATCGTAATAGCTCTGCGACTGCCGGGCTGCCCTGCGGCCACAGCGGCGCCGGCGGGAAACGCGGCGTGAAGAAGCCGGGCACGCCGAAGGTCGCGATCATGGCGGCGCTGGCCTCGTTAAAAAAGGAACGCCCGCGGTCATCGGAGGTAATGGGACTCCAGGGCACCGGCGCCGAAACCATCTCCCAGAATTCCTTGAGCCGTTGGACCCGCTTTTCAGGCGGGTTGCCGGCGATGATCGCAGCATTGATGGCGCCGATCGAGATGCCGGCAACCCAATCCGGCTCGAAATCATGGTGGCACAGCGCCTGATAGGCGCCGGCCTGATAGGAGCCGAGCGCGCCGCCACCCTGCAGAACAAGCACGCGTTGCGCCTTCGCGGGGTGACTGCGCCGGCGCTGGATTGGAGGTATCCGTCATGACCATCGATCGAAAATCAAAAAGCAATTGTACCGTGGCGTCAGTTGGCGATGGCGTCAATCAGGGAGAGGCATCAAAGCGGATCACGCCGAAGTCATCGCTTGTCCGCTGATGCAAGAATGAGCGTCCAGAACACCTTGTACTTGGTGTTCGGAGCATAGCTCGCCGCAATGCCTAAATTTGTGACACCGCTATTCAGCATATTTTCCCGGTGTGGGGGCGAGTCGCGCCAGCCGGAAAACGCCTCAGCCAGGGTGTGGTAGCCGGCGGACACATTTTCCACCGCGACATTCGCAGGATATCCCGCCGCATTCAGGCGCTGCGTCAGCGGGGCTTTGACGTCATGATCGAGCTTGTTGCGGCTTGCCATCGCCTGCGACTGCGCTTCGGCAAGCTTCATCAGCTCGGGGTCGACCACCACCGCGCCAAGGCCGTTGTTCTGCCGATAGAGCGAGATCATCGACGCCGCGGCCTGGGGATCGAGCCTGGCGCCGCCATTGGCCATGCTGAGATACATCGCCGGCTGCTCGGTCGATGGCGCATCCGCCGCGCAGCCGCCCAGCGCCAGCAGCCCGATCATGGCGATCATCGCCCGTATCATTCGAATCCCCCGGTTCGGTGGCGTTATTGCATACCAACCGTGGCTGAATGGTGAACGGGGGCTCGAATTCGAACGTCATTCCGGGGCGCGCAGCGAACCCGGAATCTGGAGATGTTCATCGCGGGATTCCCCGATGTGCAATTGCACATTTGAGGTTCGCGCTCTTATTCCTGAGCGGCGAAAATCCGGTACCGGCGGGGCTGCAGCCCGACAATATCGCCGGTTCGAAGCTCCCGATCCCGCGGCGCGTCGATTTCGATCACGGTCTTGTCCGCGGACAAGGCGACTTCGGCGCGCTGGACCGGGCCGAACGTCCTGACCCGCTGCACCGCGCCTTCGAATGCGCCGCTGCCGGGCGGCCCGACCTGCATATCATGACGGCGGACAAACAATTTCGAGGCACCGGCAGATGCGCCATTCACCGCGAGATTGAGCGCCTTGCCGCCGAGCCGCACCCCGCCCTCGCCAACATCCACCGGCAACACGATCGATTCGCCGATGAAGCCGTGCACGAACGCCGTTGCCGGATGATCATAGACCTCGCCGGGCGTGCCGATCTGCTCGATGCGGCCCTTGTCCATCACCACCACCCGGTTTGCCACTTCGAGCGCCTCTTCCTGGTCGTGGGTGACGAAGATCGAGGTCATATTGATTTCAGAATGCAGCGAGCGCAGCCATTGCCGCAATTCCTTGCGAACCTTGGCGTCGAGCGCGCCGAACGGCTCGTCGAGCAACAGGATGCGGGGCTCGATCGCCAGCGCCCGTGCCAGCGCGATGCGCTGGCGCTGGCCACCGGACAACTGGCTCGGATAGCGGTCCGAAAGCCAGTCGAGCTGCACCAGATCCAGCAATTCCTTGACGCGGGCGCGGATGCGCGCTTCGTTTTTGCGCACCGCGCGCGGCTGCACCCGCAGGCCGAACGCGACGTTTTCGAACACCGTCATGTGGCGGAACAGCGCGTAATGCTGGAACACGAATCCGACATCGCGCTCGCCGGCGCCGCGGGCAAGCGCGTCTTCGCCATCGAACGTCACCTCGCCGGAATCCGGCCAGTCGAGGCCGGCGATGATCCGCAGCAGCGTGGTCTTGCCCGAGCCAGATGGCCCCAGCAGCGCCAGCAATTCGCCATTGGCGACCTTCAGGTCGACACCATCAAGGGCGGTAAACGCGCCGAATTTTTTTACGATATTCCTGACTTCAATCGTCACGGGAATGTTGCCCTTCGTCCAGATGCCGTTCGAGAATGGTTTTCGCCACCAGCGTGATCAACGCCAGCATCGCCAGCAACGAGGCGATCGCGAACGCCGCCACGAACTGATATTCATTGTAGAGGATCTCAACCTGCAGCGGCATGGTGTTGGTTTCGCCGCGAATATGTCCTGATACCACCGACACCGCACCGAATTCACCCATCGCCCGCGCATTGCACAGCAGCACGCCGTACAGCACGCCCCATTTGATGTTCGGCAAGGTGACGCGGAAGAAGGTCTGCAAGCCCGATGCGCCCAGCGAGACCGCGGCCTCTTCCTCCTGCGTGCCCTGTTCCTGCATCAGCGGAATGAGCGCACGCGCGACGAACGGAAATGTCACGAACACGGTTGCGAGCGTAATGCCCGGCACTGCGAACAGCACATGGAGGTTATGGCTTTGCAGCCACGGCCCCCAATAGCCCTGTGCGCCGAACAGCAGCACGAAGACAAGGCCGGCAATCACCGGGCTGACCGAGAACGGCAGATCGATCAGCGAGATCAGCAAGGTCTTGCCGCGAAAATCGAATTTGGCGATCGCCCAGGCCGCGACCAGCCCGAACACCAGATTGAGGCCGACCGAAATCGCCGCGACCCACAGCGTCAGCCGGATCGCGGACAGCGCTTCCGGGTCAGACAGCGCGGAGAAATAGGCGCCGATCCCTTTGGAAAAGGCCTGCGCAAACACCACGACCAGCGGCAGCACGACGAACACCGTGAGAAACACCAGCGCCATCGCAATGATGACCAGCCGGACCGGTCCGGGCTCGGTGCGCAAATCGCCCCGCTCCGCATAAAGCGGCCGCGCATTCGCCACTTCGCCGGGATCGGCGGTTGGGACGCGTTGCAATGTCATTTCAAGCGTCATGGACGATCTCTAATGCGCGGGAATGCGGGTTTGCGCAAAGCGCTGCAGACGATTGACCGCGAAGATGACCAGGAATGACGCCACCAGCATGACCACGGCGATCGCGGTTGCATCGGCATAGCGAAATTCCGAGAGCCGGATCACGATCAGGAGCGGCGCGATCTCGGACACATTCGGCAGATTGCCGGCGATGAAGATCACCGAACCGTATTCGCCGACGGCGCGGGCGAACGCCAGTGCAAATCCGGTCAACAGCGCCGGGATCAGGCTCGGCAGGATCACCCTGGAGACCGTATGCCAGCGGCTGGCGCCAAGACTGGCGGCGGCTTCCTCGATTTCGACGTCAAGGTCGATCAGCACCGGCTGAACCGTCCGCACCACGAACGGGATGCCGATGAAGATCATCGCCACAAAAATGCCGACCGGCGTGAACGCCACCTTGATGCCGAGTTCGGCAAGCGGCGCGCCGAGCCAGCCGTTTTGTGCGAACAACGATGTCAACGCAACGCCGGCGACCGCGGTGGGCAACGCGAATGGAACATCGACGATGGCGTCGAACAGCCGGCGGCCCGGGAAGCGATAGCGCACCAGCGCCCAGACAATGATCGTTCCCATCACGAGATTGACCGACGCTGCGGCAAAGGCGAGGCCGAACGAAACCTTGAGGGCATGCAGGGTGCGGCGGCTGGTGACGATGGCCCACAACTGGTCGAAGCTCAGTTCGAACGTCTTGAGGAACAGGCCCGCGAGCGGGATCAGGATGATGATCGAGAGCCACGTCAGCGTCAGTCCCATGGTTAGACCAAACCCCGGCAGTGTGCTGCGTCGTCTCGCCGTCTCGCTCACGATGTCTCCTGCCTGCCCGCGGTCAAATCAGTCTTTGTAAATCTGGTCGAAGACGCCGCCTTCGCTGAAGTGTTCCTTCTGCGCCCTGGCCCAGCCGCCGAAGACGTCGTCGACCGTGAACAATTCAACTTTGGCAAACGAGTTTTCATATTCCTTGGCGATCTCGGGATCGCGCGGGCGGTAGGAATTGCGCGCGGCAATTTCCTGCCCCTTCTTCGAATACCAGTATCTCAGATAGGCCTCGGCCACCGCGCGCGTACCTTTCCTGTCCGCGACCGCATCGACCACAGACAGCGGCGGCTCCGCCAGGATGGACAGCGACGGCGACACCACCTCAAATTTGTCCTTGCCGAATTCGCGCAAGGCGAGAAATGCCTCGTTCTCCCATGCCAGCAGCACGTCGCCGACGCCGCGCTCGACGAAGGTGACGGTCGCGCCGCGCGCACCGGTGTCCAGCACCGGTACGTTGTTGTAGAGGTCGCCGACGAACTGCTTTGCCTTGTCGGCGGAGCCGAATTTCTTCAGCGCGTAGCCCCATGCGGCGAGGTAATTCCAGCGCGCGCCGCCGGAGGTTTTCGGATTCGGCGTGACCACGCCGACGCCGGGCTTGATCAGATCGTCCCAATCCCTGATGCCCTTGGGATTGCCCTTGCGCACTAGGAACACGATCGTCGAGATATAGGGTGAGGCATTCAGCGGCAGGCGCTTCTGCCAGTCGGCGGCGATCAAGCCCTTGGCGGCGATGGCATCGATATCATAGGCAAGCGCGAGCGAGACCACGTCGGCCTGCAGGCCGTCGATCACCCCGCGGGCCTGCGAGCCGGAGCCGCCGTGCGATTGCTTGATCTCGACGCTCTTGCCGGTTTCCTTTTGATAGTTCGCGGCGAACGCCTTGTTGAAATCCGCATAGAGTTCGCGGGTCGGATCGTAGGACGCGTTGAGCAGCGTCACGTCGGCGGCAAACGCCGAACTTGCCCACAGCAGGCCGGCGACGATCGGCAAAATACGACGGACCATCCCGGTCTCCATTCGCTCCGGCGACAGCATGGTCATCGCGAGCCTCTCAACATAACTCGCGACCGGGCGCCCCCAAGTCAACGAAACAGCATTTCATTGTTAGCGGCGTCGCAGCGTCGTTGTGCCACCAAGACCCGGCCTTGCGAAGGTTTGATCCTACGACGACTTGACGGTATGGATGCCGCATTCGGTCTTGGGCCCGCCGCGCCAGCGGCCCGCGCGCGCGTCTTCATCGGGCGAGGTCCGGCTCGTGCAGGGCATGCATCCGACCGACAGATAGCCGGTCGCCACCAGCGGATGCGGCGGCAGGTTTGCAAGCGTGTAGATCGCCGCGATCTCTTCGCGGGAGACGTTGGCGAACGGATTGAATTTCAGCCTGGCGCCGTCATCCTCGACCACGGGAATCGCCGCGCGGGCGCCGCCCTGGAAACGCTTGCGGCCGTTGATCCATGCGTCGAACGGCGCCAGCGCCCGCGCCAGCGGCTCGACTTTCCGGATCCGGCAGCAGGCGTCGGGATCGGAGAACCACAATTCGCGATCCGGATCCTCGCGCGACAGCGTCGCTTCCAGCGGCTTGATGGAACGGACATCGCGCAGGCCCAGCGTCGCGATCAGGGTGTCGCGATAGGCGAGCGTCTCCTCGAACAGCCATCCGGTATCGAGAAAGATCACCGGAATCGCCGGATCGACGTCGGCCATGACCTTGAGCAGCGCGGCCGATTCGGTGCCGAACGATGAAACCGACTGCCAGATGCTCGCGGCCGACGGTCTGCAGCGCCGCCGCGATCACATCCGCCGGCGCTGCGGTGCGAAGCGCGCGATCGAGCTCCTGCGCCGGCGGCAAATCCGGCAAGCGAGCTTTCCGCTCCGGTAACAGCTGATGGGCAGAAGCGGTCACTGGCTGGCACTCTCCGAATGGCGCAACTGCATGCGCCGATGAAGCGCGGTGAGGCGGCCATCGCCGGTCGGCTGGTAGAACACCGAATAGCGCTTGGCGGTATTGGTGAACGCCTCCGCGTCGGTTTCCTTTTTCACTTCGAATGCGTCGAATCCGGCGCGCAGCATGAACACGAACTGGTCGCGCAAGCACCTGCCCGGTGGCGCGCAATTCGCCGCGAAAACCGTAGCGCTCCCGCAGCAGCCGCGCCTGGCTGTAGGCGCGGCCGTCGCGGAAGGTCGGAAACACCAGGGCGACCACCGCGAGCCGGTCGAGATAGGGCACGAGATCATCGACGTCGCGGTTGTTCGGCCAGATCACGCCGGTCTTGCCGACCCGGCGCGACAGCGCCTCGGCATCGCTCAAGAAAGCGCGCGGCCGAAATCAGGATCGCGCCGTCGTCCGGAAGTTCGGATCGTCGTCCGCGACGTGGACGAACGCATCGCCGGTGATTTTTCCGCTCTTAACGAGTGGCATAGACCCGCTCCCTGAATGGTTCGACGCCAAGCCGCTTGACCGTGTCGACGAAAAGCTCGTCGGGACGCTCGCGCAGCGCCAGATAGGCCTCGACGATGTCCTCGACCACGTCGGCGACCTCGCCATAGGGCACGGCGGGGCCGATCAAGGTGCCGAGCTCGGCATTCTCGTCGGCCCGGCCGCCGATCGTGATCTGGTAGAATTCCTCGCCGTTCTTCTCGACGCCGAGAATGCCGATATGGCCGACATGATGATGGCCGCAGGCATTGATGCAGCCGGAAATATTGATGTGCAGCCGTCCGATCAGGTTGGCGGTGTCGTGATTGGCGAAGCGCCGCGTCAGTTCCTGCGCGATCGGGATCGAGCGCGCATTGGCGAGCGAGCAATAATCCAGTCCCGGGCAGGCGATGATGTCGGAGACCAGATTGACGTTCGGCGTCGCGAGCGCCGATCTTGTCGAGCGCCTTCCACAGCGCCGGCAGGTCGCGTCTTGGCGACATGGGGCAGCGCCAGGTTCTGCTCATGGCCGACGCGAATTTCGCCGAAGGAATATTTGTCGGCGAGATCGGCAATCGCGTCCATCTGCTCGGCGGTGGCATCGCCGGGCGGTCCGCCCACCGGCTTCAGCGACAGCGTCACGATCGCATAGCCCGGCACCTTGTGAGGCGAACGACCGAATTCTTGCGCCACGCGCTCGAAATGCGGATCGTGCGCCGCCTTCTTCAATTCGTCCGGCATATGCGGCAGTTTTTCGTAGGCCGGATAGGTGAAGCGCGAACGGATTTCCTCGACCACCGCGTCGTCCAGCGTCAGCGCGCTGTCGCCCATCTGCAGCCATTCGTCCTCGACTTCCTGCGCGAATTTCTCGATGCCGAGCTCGTGCACCAGGATCTTGATGCGCGCCTTGTAGATGTTGTCGCGGCGGCCGTACTGATTGTAGACGCGCAGGATCGCCTCGACATAGCTCAGCAGATCGCGGCCCGGCACGAACGGCTTGATGGTCTTGGCGATGAACGGCGTGCGGCCAAGCCCGCCGCCGACCAGCACCTCGAATCCGGTCTCGCCTTCGGCGTTCTTGTGCAGGCGCAGGCCGATGTCGTGAATCTTGATCGCGGCGCGATCGTGCGCGGAGGCGGTGATCGCGAATTTGAACTTGCGCGGCAGGAACGAGAATTCCGGATGCAGCGTGGTGTATTGCCGCAACAGCTCGGACCAGATCCGGGGATCCTCGATCTCGCCGGGCGCCACGCCGGCCCATTGGTCCGAGGTGACGTTGCGGGTGTTGTTGCCTGACGTCTGCATGGCGTGGATGCCGACCTCGGCGAGATCGGCCAGCGCATCCGGCAATTCGGCGAGCTTGATCCAGTTGAACTGGATGTTCTGCCGCGTGGTGAAATGCCCGTAGCCGCGATCGTAGCGGCGCGCCACATGCGCCAGCCGCCGCAATTGCTCCGACGACAGCGTGCCGTAGGGGATCGCGACGCGGAACATGTAGGCGTGCAGTTGCAGATAGACGCCGTTCTGCAGCCGCAACATCTTGAATTCGTCCTCGGTGAGTTCGCCGGACAGCCGGCGCTTCACCTGGTCGCGAAATTCTGAAACACGTTCGTTGATGAGCGTGCGGTCGAGTTCGTCATATGCATACATGAGCCGATAGGCCTTATGCCGGGACCGGAAGATCGATGGTGACGCCTTCCGAGCCGGATATGTTCGCGCAAATTGCCGGGCTTGATCGCGCCGCTGTCCTTGACTTCGACCGGCGCGATATAGGCGCCGACCGCGCCGACATCGTCGGCCATGCGCTTCAGCGAGCAGCGCCCGCGCTTCATCGGAGGTGCGGACGATCGCCGCGTCCGACAAAGCTGCCGACCAGCCCTGCTGAGCAGTGCGGTAGATCACGACGCCGTCCCAGGTGCGGTTGGCGGTCACCATCGATGGGCCGGTGATCCTGATTTTTTTCTGTTCGAGCGGGGAGGTCATTCGGCAGCTTCCAAAATTCCGGTGATGACTTGATTGAGGTTCGAATGGCGCCATGGCGCGGAATGCGCGACGACGTCGCCGATGATGAGGATGGCGGGACCGCCATCGACCTGGCCGATCAGGCCGGCAATTCATCGAGCGTTCCGACAACGGCCTGGGCGTCCGGCCGCGTCACGCGCGCGAACACGCCGACCGGCGTTTGCGGCGAGCGCCCGGCCGCCAACAGGCCGGCTCGCACCGACGGCGCCGCGGTCATTCCCATATAGACCACCACCGTCATCTTCTCGTCCGTCAGCGTCGACCAGTCGACGGTCTCCGCGTCCTTGGCCTTGTGCGCGGTGAGGAAGGTGATGCGCAGCGCCTCATGCCGGAAAGTCAGCGGCACCTCGAATTGCGCGGCGGCGCCAAGCCCGGCGCGTAATTCCCGGCACGATCGAATAGGCGATGCCGGCCTCGCGCAGCGCTTCGACTTCCTCGCCGCCGCGGCCGAACACAAAGGGATCGCCGCCCTTCAGCCGTACCGCGCGCTGTCCTGACTTTCGCCGCTTCGATCAAAAGCCGGTTGATGGCGTCCTGGCCGATGCCGGGCTTGCCGACGCGGCGGCCGACCGGCACGCGCGACGCATCGCGGCGCGCGCGATCGAGAATTTCCGGCGAGACCAGTTCATCGTAGAAACACCACATCGGCGTCCTGCAGCGCGCGCAACGCCTTGACGGTCAGCAGATCCGGATCGCCCGGACCGGCGCCGACCAGCGTCACCCGGCCCTCCGGCCTGGCCTGACGCCTGCGCGCCGGCGAAAGCGGATGGATCGCGAATATTCTTCAGTGCCGCTTCGGCTTCGTCGCTGCGCCCGGCGAGCACCAGCGCGCCGATCGGGCCATCGACCACGCGCTCCCAGAAGCGGCGGCGCAAGGCAATCTCGGCGATGCGGCCGTGGATGCTGTTTGCGCCAGCGGCCGATGAAGGCGGCGAGATCGCCGATCCGTGCCGGCAGCATCGCCTCGATGCGCTCGCGCACGCGGCGCGCCACCACCGGCGAGGTTCCGCCGGTGCCGACCGCCACCACCACGTCGCCGCGATCGACGATCGCAGGAAAGATGAAGGTCGAATGCGTCGAGGTCGTCCATCACATTCACGGGCAGGCCGACCGCCTTTGCCCGCGCCGACATCGCAGTTCCAATGTCGCCGGCGCCTGCGCAAAAGATCGCGATCACGCCGCTGAGATCGGCCGCCAAGCGGATCGCCTTCGGCAAGCTCGATCCGCGCCGCGTCGGCGGGCTCAAGACCGCAGCGAGATCATGATGGCCATCGGTCGCGATACCAGCGAATGCGCGCGCCGGCCGCGGCCAGCAGGCGCAATTTCGCCCGCGCCAGATCGCCGGCGCCGACGAGCAGCACAGCACCGGCTTTGCAGATCGAGAAATACCGGCAGGAATCGCATACGATGCTCGCTTCCCCAACTTCCGGGGTTGACTGGAATTATTTTCTATATATGTCTCATTCAGCGCGCGCAAAGAGAAAATTATTTCTTCTCTATTGCGGTGCAACTATAGAATTTTCACCTCCAAAGGCCAAGGGCCGGAGATGCATCTTCTCGACAACGACCAAGCCAGTGACCGGTTGCGTCGGGCGGCTCCGACCGACGGCATTCACGGCCGAGCAAATTTCGACCGATGGACTTCCCGTGCCCCGACAGGCCTCGCATGGACCATCTCGACGCGCTCGAGGCCCAGAGCATCTACATCTTCAGGGAGGCCTTCGCGCGGCTGAAGAAGCTGGCGCTGCTGTGGTCGCTCGGCAAGGATTCCAACGTGATGATCTGGCTGGCGCGCAAGGCCTTCTTCGGCCGCGTGCCGTTCCCGGCCTTGCATGTCGATACCGGCAAGAAATTTCCGGAGATGTACGCGTTTCGCGATCGCTACGGCAAGGAATGGGAGCTCGATCTGAAGATCGAACCCTGCCCGCCGCTGGAGAGCCGTCGATCCGACCTTGCCGCCGGCCGCGCGATCCGCCGCGCGCAAGACCGAAGGACTGAAGCTCGCGCTCGCCAAATATGGCTTCGACGGATTGATCGCCGGCATTCGCCGCGACGAAGAGGCGACCCGCGCCAAGGAGCGTGTGTTCTCGCCGCGCGGCACCGAAGGCGGATGGGACGTGCGCGACCAGCCGCCGGAATTCTGGGACCAGTTCAACGCCTCGCCGCCGCCGGGCGCGCATCTGCGCATTCATCCGATCCTGCATTGGACCGAAGCCGACATCTGGGCCTACACCAAGCGCGAAAACATCCCGATCATTCCGCTCTATCTCGCGCAGGGACGGCAAGCGCTATCGCTCGCTGGGCGACGCCGACATCACCAATCCGGTGGCTTCGACCGCATCGAATATCGAGGAGATCCTCATCGAGCTCGACCGCACCAAGGTGCCGGAGCGCGCCGGCCGCGCGCTCGATCACGAAACCGAAGACGCCTTCGAGCGGCTGCGCGTCGCCGGCTATCTCTGACTGATCATTGAGTTGAGTGCATCGATGAACATGATCGTCCCCGCCGCGATATCGGCAACGCCCAACGGCACCACGCGCCCGCAGGTGCGCATCGTCATCGTCGGCCATGTCGATCACGGCAAATCGACCCTGGTCGGGCGTCTGCTGCACGAGACCGGCAGCCTGCCCGAGGGCAAGCTGGAAATGCTCAAGGCCGTCAGCGCGCGGCGCGGCATGCCGTTCGAATGGTCGTTCCTGCTCGACGCGCTGCAGACCGAGCGCGACCAGGGCATCACCATCGACACCACGCAGATCCGCTTCCGCACCCGATCGCGCGACGTGGTGCTGATCGACGCGCCCGGCCACGCCGAATTCCTGCGCAACATGATCACCGGCGCCTCGCAGGCGGACGGCGCGCGTGCTGATCATCGACGCGCTGGAAGGCGTGCGCGACCAGACCCGGCGCCACGGCTATCTGCTGCATCTTCTCGGCGTCAAACAGGTCGCGGTCGTCGTCAACAAGATGGACCGGGTCGATTTCAGCGCGGCGCGATTTGCCGAGATCAGCGACGAGATCTCCGCGCATCTGACCGGTCTCGGCGTCACGCCTCTCGGCGGTGATCCCGATTTCGGCGCGCGATGGCGACGGCGTTGCCGAGCGCACGCGCGAGGATCAGCTGGTACGACGGCCCGACCGTGGTCGAGGCGCTCGATGCGCTGGAGCCCGCGCGGCCGCTGGAGCAGCTTGCGCTGCGGCTGCCGGTGCAGGCGATCTACAAATTCGACGACCGCCGCATCGTCGCAGGCCGCATCGAATCCGGCGCGCCTCGCCGCCGGCGACGAGATCGTCATCATGCCCGCCGGCAAGATCGCCAAGATCAGGAGCGTCGAGGGCTGGCCGGTGACGCCGGTCGAGGGCGCGCCAGACCGCGGGACGGTCGGTCGGCATCACGCTCGACCGCGAACTGTTCATCGAACGCGGCGACGTCATCGCCCATGTCGGAACCAGCCCGCGCGATACGCGCCGGCTGCGCGCCCGCATTTTCTGGCTGCACGACAAGCCGCTGGCCAAGGGCGAGCAATCCTGGTCCGGCTCGGCACGCGGGAGGCCCGCGCCACCGTGGTCGCGATCGAGAAGGCGGTCGATCCCGGCGAACTGTCGAGCGTCGAGAACAAATCGATCGCGCGCAACCATGTCGGCGAGATCGACATCTCGCTGGCGCAGCCGATCGCCGCCGATCCCTACACCGACAATCCGCGCACCGGACGGCTGGTGATCGAGGTCAATGGCCGCATCGCCGGCGGCGGGCTGGTGCTGTCGGTCGATGCCGGACAACGCGCCGTTCCCGTCGACATCGTGCCGGTGGAATCCGCGCTGCGCCCCGACGAACGCTCGGCGCGCTATCGCCACAGCGGCGCGGTGGTCTGGCTGACGGGCCTGCCGGGCTCCGGAAAATCGACGCTGGCGCGCGCGCTGGAACGCCGGCTGTTCGGCAATGGCGGCTCGCCGGTCCTGCTCGACGGCGATACGCTGCGCGCCGGCCTCAACAGCGATCTCGGCTTCTCCGCGGCAGCGATCGCAGCGAGAACATTCGCCGGCTCGCCGAAGTCGCCGCCCATCTGGCGCGCAACGGCCACATCGCCATCGTCGCCGCGGTCTCGCCCTCGCGCGAAGACCGCGCCGCGGCGCGCCGCATCGCCGACACCGCGTTCCGCGAGGTCTATGTCGCAACGCCCGCCGAAGTGTGCGAGAGCCGCGATCCCAAGGGCCATTACGCCAAGGCGCGCGCCGGCGCGCTGCACGGCATTCACCGGCATCGGCAACGATTACCAGCCGCCGACCGAATGCGAATTGACGCTCGACACCTCGACGCGCTCGGTCACCGAGGCGACCGACGAGATCGAGCGGATGCTGGCGGAACCGGCATTCTGTTCGACGAAGTCGTTGATCTGGCTGCCAATATCTGAGCCGTCCAGCGGCCGCCGCCTTCAATAGGCAATCAGGTCGCAAGGGCTTTTCTTAGAGCCCCGGCTTTGGCGCTAAAAGGCGCCTGAACGCCGCGCCCTCGCGGCGCTCTTTTTGTCTGTTTGCCCCTGAAAACAGCGCTTTGACCGCCGTTTCTCGCGAGAAAACTCCATCATGAATCGTATCGATGCCCACGGACTGAAGATCGCCCCCGTCCTGTTCGATTTCATCGCCAAGGAAGCGACCCCGAAGACCGGGATTTCGCCCGACGCGTTCTGGGCCGGGCTTGCCGCCATCGTCCGCGATCTGGCGCCGAAAAATCGCGAACTGCTCGCCTTCCGCGACGCCTTGCAGGCGAAAATCGACGGCTGGCACCGCGCCCACAAGGGCAAGCCGTTCGACCTCAATGCCTACACGGCATTCCTGAAGGAGATCGGCTATCTGCTGCCGGAGCCGGCGACCCAGAAGGTCGAGACCGCCAATGTCGACGAAGAGATCGGCAAGATCTGCGGACCGCAGCTGGTCGTGCCGCTCACCAATGCGCGCTACGCGCTCAACGCCGCCAATGCGCGCTGGGGCAGCCTTTACGACGCGTTTTACGGCACCGACGCGATCCCGCACGAGGCCGAGCGAAGGCGGCAAGGGCTACAACAAGGCGCGCGGCGACAAGGTGGTCGCGAAGGCCAAGGCCTTCCTCGATTCCGCCGTGCCGCTGGCGACCGGCAGCCACACCGACGTGACCTCCTACAGCGTCATCAGCGGCCAGCTCGCGGTCAAGCTGAAGAGCGGCAACGCCACCGCGCTGAAATCGAACGCGCAGTTCGCCGGCTATCGCGGCGATGCCGCCGCGCCGACCGCGATCCTGCTGGTCAACAACGGCATGCATATCGAGATCAAGATCGACCGCAGCCACATGATCGGCAAGGACGATCCGGCCGGCGTCGCCGACATGATCCTGGAATCGGCGGTCAGCACCATCCTCGACATGGAAGACAGCGTCGCGGCGGTCGATGCCGAGGACAAGGTGCTGGTCTATCGCAATACGCTCGGCCTGATGAACGGCACGCTGTCGGCCGACTTCGAGAAGGGCGGCAAGACGCTGACGCGCGCGCTCAATCCCGACCGCGTCTACAAGACGCCGGACGGCAAGGAGCTCAAGCTGCACGGCCGCAGCCTGCTGCTGATGCGCAATGTCGGCCATCACATGTTCACCGACGCCGTGCTCGACTGCAGCGGCGAAGAAATCCCGGAAGGCATGCTCGACGCCGCCGTCGCCGGCCTGCTCGCGATCCACGATCTCAAGGGCAACTTCGAAGACCGCGCAACAGCCGCACCGGCTCGGTCTATATCGTCAAGCCGAAGATGCACGGCCCCGACGAGGTCGCGCTGACCTGCGAACTGTTCGGCCGGGTCGAGAAGATGCTGGCGCTGCCGGAAAACACCATGAAGGTCGGCATCATGGACGAGGAGCGCCGCACCACGGTCAACCTCAAGGCCTGCATCCAGAAGGCCTCAAAGCGCATCGTGCTTCATCAACACCGGCTTCCTCGATCGCACCGGCGACGAGATCCATACCTCGATGGAAGCCGGCCCGATGATCCGCAAGAACGACATGAAGGCGCAGCCCTGGATCAAGGCCTATGAGGACTGGAACGTCGATATCGGCCTGATCGACGGCCTGCCCGGCCATGCCCAGATCGGCAAGGGCATGTGGGCCGCGCCCGACAAGATGGCGGACATGCTGGCGCAGAAGATCGCGCACCCGCAGGCCGGCGCCACCACCGCCTGGGTGCCCTCGCCGACCGCGGCCACGCTGCACGCGCTGCATTATCACCAGGTCAACGTGCAGGCGCGCCAGCAGGAACTGGCCAAGGGCGGCCCGCGCGCCAAACTGTCTGACATCCTCACCATCCCGGTATCGCAATCGAACTGGGCGCCCGACGACGTGCAAGCAGGAGATCGACAACAACTGCCAGGGCATTCTCGGCTATGTCGTGCGCTGGATCGATCAGGGCGTCGGCTGCTCCAAGGTGCCCGACATCCACGACGTCGGGCTGATGGAAGACCGCGCCACCTTGCGCATCTCGAGCCAGCACCTGGCGAACTGGCTGCATCAGGGCGTCATCACCAAGGAGCAGGTGATGGAGTCGCTGAAGCGGATGGCGGTGGTGGTGGATGGCCAGAACAAGGGCGACCCGCTGTACCGGCCGATGGCGCCCGGTTTCGATGGCGTCGCCTTCAAGGCGGCCTGCGATCTCGATCTTCAAGGGACGCGAGCAGCCGAACGGCTACACCGAATACATCCTGACCGCGCGGCGCCGGGAGGCCAAGGCGGCGGGCTGACGGCGATCGCGACGACGACGTGTTCACGGTTGGATATCGGGTCGCGCGACGAAAACGCGCCAAATAAAAAGTTAAAGCCTCCGCTCCGATTCAATCGGAACGGAAACGGCCCTCGATGTCAGCTGGATTATTCGGAGGCCATTACCGGCACGCGTGCACGCAACACTTCCGAAGCGGGCGAGAAATTCAGCGACGCGCCGCGTTGTCGGCGCCGCGGCCCGCGACCATCAGCCCGTCGGCCCCGGCAACGAGATCGCCCTTGCGCAGCGTCGGGATCGTCCTCGATTTTGACCGGCGCGAGGCCGATCTGGTCCTTGCCGTTGCAGGTGCAGCCCGCGACCAGCTCGTTGCGATAGCGAAAAGCGTTCGGCAGCTCCGAATAGGGCTTTCCGCTCTCGGTGGCGGCACTATCGATATTGCTGCCATAGACCACCTTGGTTTCGCTGGCCGGGCAGAAACTGTTGCAGGAGGCCGCCTGGCTCTGGTTGCCGGTCGCTGCATCGGGAAATAGCGCCCGTCGCAGGTGCGCACGCAATAGGCCTGCGAGCCGCCGGAATAGACCGGCGCGTGGATGCTGACATCGTTCTGCGGAACGCCGGGATTGTTGCCCTCGTTCGCGAACGGCAGCGGAGTCCGGCGCGCCTGTGGCCGGCCGAACGCGCCGAACAGCGCGGACAGAAAGTCTTCGGCCTGCGCCGCCGGGGCCAGCGCCGATCGCGCACAGCGACCACCGCCACGCCCCATGTGCTCAACCTGACCGATCTCCTGACGCATGTTCGTCTCCGCAGACGGGGGTTGCTAGCCTCAGTACAGCGACGACGTCGAAAGGTTCATCGCCTGACGGCCCGCGGCAGCGTCGTCGCCGCGGACGGGCCGCGGCGGCGCCGGTCGGCCGTGCTGCGAGCCGGCGGTCGTTGCCCTGGCTTCGAGGTGCGGCGCATTCTTCGGCAGCACCACGACCCTGGTGCCGACCTCGACGCGGCTGAACAGGTCGGCGACGTCCTCATTGGTCAGGCGGATGCAGCCGCGAGGACACAAACTTCCCGATCGTCGATGGGATCGTTGGTGCCGTGAATGCGGTATTCGCTGGAGCCGAGATACATCGCGCGCGCGCCGAGCGGATTGCCGGGGCCGCCCGCCATGAAGCGCGGCAGATAGGGCTGGCGCGCGATCATCTGCGCCGGCGGATGCCAATCCGGCCATTCCGCCTTGCGGGTGATGGTTTGCACGCCGGACCAGGTAAAGCCCTCGCGGCCGACACCGACGCCATAGCGGATGGCGCGGCCCTGGCCGAGCACGTAATAGAGCGCGGTATTGCCGGTATCGATGATGACGGTGCCGGGCGCTTCGCTGGTGTCAAGCGCCACGACGGTGCGCCGCAGCCGCTCCGGCAGCACGCTGGTGCTCGCCGTCGCCATCATCTGGTAGGCGCCGGTCAGACGGTCGCGACCGTCATGATTCGTCCGACGGAAACGAGCTTTGCGGCGCGGGGGCATAGCCGAGCACCTGCGCGCTCGCCGCGCTGGAGAACATGGCCGGGGCCAGCACCAGGCTCCCGGCGAGGATCAGCGCGTTGGTCGCGCGCGGCGAAAGCCTGCGATGCCTGCGAATGTCTGTGTCATGATCTGCCCCGGGCGATGCGCATCGGATCGATGCTTTGCACCACCAACGCGGCTGCGCCCCTGCGGTTCCGCTCGCTCAATTCATAGCGGTGCTGTCAAGCGCTTCGGCCTTCACGTTCCTGCGATGGAATCTTTGGCTGCGCGCTGACCGACCCCATGCTGGTCGCGACGGGCATTCAGATCGTGCGCGCAATCGGCGTCAAAAGATTGATCCCGCTGCTTGCGGTGGTGGATTGGCGTTGGGATTTTGGCGAGCCGCGGCCGGCAAGCGATGAAGCGCCGGCGGAATAATTTTCAGGATTGTCATTGTCAGCCGACGGGCCGCGCAAACACCAGCGCGATTACCCGCTCCACGCACTGACAGGGTCCAACCGGCTTCTTCAGGTCACGCAGCGGCCCGGCTCGAGCTGTTTGGCGACCTCGGTCAATACGCTGACGACGGGCTCGCATGCCACCTTCCGATCGCCCGGTTTGGCGAACGAAGTGTCGCGGGCCGGGTGGGCGACCGGCACGCGAACCAGCACCGATGTATCCGAAAGACCGTCGAGCCGAAGCGAGATCGTCTGCGTCCGCCGCACCGATGCCAATACGCCGGCCAAGCGATCGGCCTTGGCTGCACGGTTGATGCCGGCTCCGGCGGACAGCAAGGAAACCTGCAAAACAGGGGCTTGCGATACGCCGCCGAGATCGCGGCCGGAGGCCAACTGCACCGCGCCGAACGTCAGCGAGACGGCGGACGCACATAGAATTCCCTTGAATAAGGCTTGCCTCGAGACCTGCGACATGTTGCGCCCGCCCTCTTCATCGCCCCATGGCGATCTGGCAAATAACGCGACGGAACCCGCGAGGTTCTGAAAGCCGTCATCACTTAACCGTGTATGAAAAAAGTTGGTGGCGGCGGGAACGACTCCCGGGGGCTGCGCGTCATCCCGCGAGCCGGTTATTCCCCCTGCCCCATTAACCGGCGACGTAGGGCGCGGCTGTGGTGATGCCAGCCGCGCCCTGCTTTTTTTATGCAAAAATCAAAACCTGGTGCGCGAACCGTCCCCACTGATGGCAGCGTGGCGCCGGCGCGCCGTGACGCGCGCCGGGTTAATTTCAATGGCTACAAAATGTTGATCAGGAAGCCGCCGCGCGGGGCGCACGATTGCGCGAGTTGCGCTGGAAGAACAGCGCCTGGCTCGCGACCGCCGAGACCATCGCGGGCTGGAACGGCTTCGAGATCAGGAACGCCGGCTCGGGACGCTCGCCGGTCAGGAAGCGCTCGGGATAGGCGGTGATGAACACCACCGGCACCTCGAAGGTCCGCAACAGCTCGTTGACCGCGTCGAGACCGGAACAGCCGTCGGCAAGCTGGATATCGGCCAGGATCAGGCCCGGCTTCTTGTTCTTGGCCAGCGCGACGGCGTCGGAATGGGTGCGGGCAACGCCGATCACGTGATGGCCGAGATTTCTTCACCAGGCTTTCAAGATCCATCGCGATGAAGGTCTCGTCCTCGATGATCAGCACATCGGTGGCGATCTCGGCCGCCATTTCGCGGCCCGCGGTATCGGCGAGCTTGCGGGTCTCGGCGACATCGGTCGCCGAGAATGAAGGCGACTTCTTCTTCCGAGAAGCCTTCCAGCGACAGCAGCAGGAAAGCCTGGCGCGGCAACGGGGTGATGTTCGAAAGCCGGCGCTCCGGAAGGCATCGGCAGCGTCGCCACATCGGGATCGTCGTTGAGCGAAACCGAATTCCAGATCTGGGTGAACAGCCGGAATAGCCCGGCGCGCGGGCCATGCTGCTCGTCGAGCAAGGACGGGTCCTGAAGCAGGGCCTCAAGCATGGCTCCGACATAAGCGTCGCCCGACGCCTGGTTTCCCGTCAACGCACGGGCATAGCGCCGCAATAGCGGTAAATGTTCGGCAACGAGCTGTGATCGGGACATCCCCACTCCATCATTGTCTTTGGGTCACAAGACATCTACGGGGTGACCCGGTTCCCCTGACGTGCCTGATCTACGCCCGAGGCCGAGAAAAGTTCCCGCGTCCGCGGAACTTTTCGGGCTGAGTTTGAATTAGCACCCATCAGCGTTGCCGCACAGGTTTCAAAAATCGAACGATAATTCTTGAAATTATCAGGGACTTAACTCTCGGGGAAGCGAGGAACAGGTCATGAAAGATCCAAAGAGCAAGAATGCCACGCCTGGCAAGCAGGGCGGCCTCAACGCCGAGATTCAGTCGAGAATCGGGCACCAGCTTCGAGCCATGTACGACGATGTCGTACGGCAGGGAGTACCGGACCGGTTCGCAGAGTTGATCCGAAAGCTTGATGCGTCCGATGCGACTCCCCAAATGGGAACAGCGGGCGAAAAAAATGACGGGAGGGACTAATGCCTCTCACAAACGCACTCCGCGACGACATCCTGGCGTCGGTTCCGAGCCTGCGCGCCTTTGCGATCTCGCTCTGCGGCAATGGTGATCGCGCCGACGATCTGGTGCAGGAGACCCTGCTCCGTGCGCTTGCCAATATCAACTCGTTCCAGCCCGGCTCGAATCTGCCGGCATGGCTGTTCACGATCCTGCGCAACCTGTTCCGCTCGGATTATCGCAAGCGGCGGCGGGAGGTTGAGGATGCCGACGGCAGCTATGCCAAGACCCTGAAGACCCAGCCGGCGCAGGGCGCGCATCTCGAATTCGAGGAATTCCGTGCCGCGCTCGAGAAGCTGCCCCAGGACCAGCGCGAAGCGCTGATTCTGGTCGGGGCCTCGGGCTTCTCCTATGAGGACGCCGCGGCGATTTGCGGCTGCGCGGTCGGTACCATCAAGAGCCGTGTCAACCGTGCGCGATCGAAACTCAGCGCCCTGCTCTATGTCGACGGCGCCGAAGATTTCGGCCCCGATGAAACGGTCCGGGCGGTGATCGGCGGCAGCGGCGGGTAGGATTTCATTTGCCGTGATTGCGAGGAGCCAACGGGTCCGGCCTTTCGGCCGGCCCGATGACAGGCTCCGCGATGAAGCTCGACCCTGAAGGATACGCCTACCGCCCTGCTTTGGGCAGAACCGACAATTGTTCGGTCCGGTCCCTCTCCGTCATGTCGACGACGGTCTCCATCGGAGCGGTGAGTTCGTAGACATAGCTCACATCGGTGAAATACCGCTTCGACGTGCCGCCGAGCGCCTCGGGCGCGACGCGGTCGAGCAGGATGACGCCGAAATCGCTGTCCTCGCGGCGGGTCGCCGCACTGGTGTTGAATTCTTCCCAGCGGAAATGAAACGTCGAATCGGGATCTTCTCCGGTCACTTCCCAATGCGCGACGATGTGCGGGTGCTTGCCGACCAGCGAAAGCCCCTCGTCGGAATGCGACGCCAGTTCGAAGAACAGCAGCGAAAGGACTCTGCGCGGCCCGCGCGCTGACGGCGATATCCGGGCCGCTCACGGCGATGCGCTCGGCATGCGGAATCGCGCGCGCCTCGAACAGCCCCTTCAGTTTCACGCCCTGCCACTGGCTTTCGCTGAGCAGCGAGACCACGTTCGACATGGCGTGGATCCGGCCGATCAGCAGTTCGCGGGCGACATCGATGTCCGAACCATGGCGCAGCGTGCGGGTCACGATCGACTGGATCACTGCCAGGATGTTCTTGACCCGGTGATTGAGCTCGTCGATGACCGCGGTCAATCGGCGCTCGAAGCCGATCCGGACCTGGATTTCGCGGCTGAGCCGCAGGTTGTTGTAGGCGACATATCCGAACAGCCCGCAGACGATACCGGTCAGCGCGAAGCCGATCGCCGCCACGATCGCTGCGGTCTGCTGGGCCCGCCTCACCGCATTGGTCTTGGCGTAGTAGCCGAGCGACCAGTCGCGGCCGCCGAACGTCACCGTCCGTACCATCGACGGCGCAGGCCCATCTGGCATTGCCGTCCTCGAGGTAACGACGCCCTGGTCGTTTGCGATCAGCTCGCCATCGGCGCTGCGCGGATCCTTCAGCACCACCGAGAACAGCGAAAGATCGTCATTCGCCAGCATCAGCGGCGCCAGTTCATAGGAAAACGTCACAAAGCCCGCCGGCGAGACGTTGCCCTCCTGCAGTACCGGCGCGGCCAGCACGATGCCGATCGGCCCATCCGGGCGCAACAGCGGAAGCGGGTCGGACGCCACCGGCTTGCCGTCGGCCATGGCCTGCGCCAGCATCGGCCCCAGAATCGGGTGCTGGTCGAAGCGAGCGGCCGGGGAAAGCCATCGTCTCGCGCATTGCGCGGTTCGACATCCATCAACACATCGACCGGCTTGTCGAGCGAACTGCGTATCCAGCGGCGAATCGTCGAAGTTGCGGATGGTCGGATTCGGAAATCCGGCGCTCGCCAGTTCGGCTTGCGCGCCGCTGTCAAGCTCGCTCGGCTGGAGCCGCGCAATCCAGCCTGCGACCACGAAATCGGTCTTGAAGGCATAGATCGAGGTCCGCAGCGGCTGCAGCATATCGGCCTTGATCACGGACGGCGTATGGAACAGGCCCGAAGCGACGCGGGCGAGCAGTTCACGCTCGGTCAGCCGGTCCTGTACCAGGCTCGCGTGGACGTCGATGGCGCGCGCCAGCGCGATGCCCTCGACCGTCAATTCCTGATCGTGGACGCGATAGGCCGCAAGACCGGAGAGCAGGACCCCGATGAGCGCGATAAAGCCAATGATGAAACCCAGCCGAACCACTCGCTTACTCGAAAATGAGAAGTTGGCGAAGAAATAAACGAAGCATCTGGCGGCCGCCGGGGCGGCAACAAATCGAAACAAAATGCGAGCCAACTACCGGGGATAATGAAGGAGCGATCATCGATACGCAACTGCGGTTGGCTACGACGGGTAAAGCGCTGCCCACGCGTCCTGCGCAGGTCGGGTACGAAAGATGTTAATCGCAGCAGATGCGATTTTGTTCCGGAGCGACGACGAAAATTCAGTCACCGCGGCTGAGCGCCGCAGGGGCTGCACGGCCACAAGTGTTAACGAACTTCGAGCTGGCCTCGCGCCGGTTTGCCGAGCCCGCCCTTGGCCTCGATGAAGCGGATAATGCGCTCGAGACCCTCGCTCTTCCTGAGGTTGGTCATGACAAACGGCCGCTCGCCGCGCATTCGCCTCGCATCGGTATCCATCTTTTCCAGCGATGCGCCGACATGCGGCGCGAGGTCGATCTTGTTGATGACGAGAAGGTCCGACCGGGTAATGCCCGGGCCTCCCTTGGAAGGGATCTTGTCGCCGGCCGCGACGTCGATGACGTAGATCGTGAGATCGGCCAGTTCCGGCGAGAAGGTGGCGGCGAGATTGTCACCGCCGGATTCGATCAGCACCAGATCGAGATCCGGAAATTTCGCCCGCATGTCAGCCACCGCGGCGAGATTCATCGAGGCGTCCTCGCGAATCGCGGTATGCGGACAGCCCCCAGTCTCGACGCCGGCGATACGATCCGGGGTCAGCGACCCCGAGCGCACCAGAAATTCGGCATCCCATTTGGTGTAGATGTCGTTGGTGATCGCGGCGATGTCGTAGCGCTCCCGCATCGCCTTGCAGAGCAAGTCCATCAACGCGGTTTTTCCCGACCCGACGGGACCGCCGATGCCGACACGAAGCGGGCCGTTCAGGCTGGACATGTGAAGCGCTCTCCCTGATGTCGTTCCTGCGGCGAGGTCATGACCTGAACAGCCGGGTGTACTGCGTCTCGTGCCGCATGCTGGCAAGGTCGGCGCGAAAGGTCGCGCTGCCGAGATCGTCAAGCGTTGCCGTCAGGGCGCGTTGCGCGGTCGCCACGACGACCGGCTCCAGCAAGGCCAGCACGCGCTGGCTGTCGGTCTGCCCGAGAGGAACCAGCCGCGCGCCGGCGGATATCCAGTTCGAAGCGAGCGCATGAAAGAAGCCGTGCAAGGTGGGGGCAAGCGGGATCGCATGGGCCGCACTGACCAGACCGACCGCGACCGGATAAGCGATCGCTCCATCGCAATGTGAAATCATTCGATCAAGCCCGTCGCAATTCCATGCCGCGCGCGCGATGTCGATGAACGCACGCCCCTGCGCCGAGGTCTCAAGCTGGCGTTCGCGCGAGGGCACGAAAGCCGCCGCAAGCTCGGCGATATCGCGCAGCGCCATTTCGTCCCCCGACGCAACGGCCCGATGCGCGTGCGCCAGAAACACGCCGTCGCAAAATCCCGGCCCGTCCGCAAGCATCGCGCCAAGCCAATCCCGCAAGGATGCCGCGTCGACGATATCGCCGGCTTCCACCGCCCATTCGATACCGCTGGAATAGGAGAACGCGCCGACCGGAAAGGATGGCGACAGCCAGGTCATCAGCCGGTACAGCGCCGCGGCCTCGTTTTCGCTCATCGAATTCCGGTCACCGGCCGGTTGCGCGGTGGGTTCGCTGGACGATGCTTCAACCTCGTCTTTGGTCGGGTTCGTTGCGACCGCCGGCGCTGCCGCGCGTCGCCGCGATGTGGCCGGCGTCTTATTTGCGGTCATGAGCATGGGAATGGCCGTGGTGGTCATGGTCGCAATGCTCGTCATGATGATGGTCAGCATGATGATGATCACCGTGATCGTGCAATGACGCGCCATGCGCGGCGTGGTCGTGCGGATCCGGCGCGTGGGCATGGCCGTCGCCGGCATAGGCGCCGCCTTCGGGATCGAACGGCGCTTCGATCTCGATCACGCGCGCGCCGAGCCCCTTCACCATCGCCTCGATGACGTGGTCGCGCCTGATGCGCAGACCCTTGGCCATGATCTGCGTCGGCAGATGGCGATTGCCGAGATGCCAGGCGACCCGAACCAGATGATGCGGATCGTTGCCGCGGATCTCGATCAGCGGCTCCGGCGCCGCAACCACCTCGATCAGCCGGCCATCGTCGAGCACCAGCGCGTCGCCACCGCGCAGCGCCACCGCGTTTTCCAGGTCGAGCAGGAATTCGAGTCCGCGCGTGCCCGTCATCGCCATCCGCCGCCGGTGACGATCGTCGAAATCGAGCACGACGGTATCGGCCGGCGGCGTCGGTCCAGCGATGGCGTGCGCGAACCTGGCTCGCGCGGATCATGCGAAAATGCTCACAGCTTCTCGACCTTGCCGTCGCTGATGATCTCGATCACGGTCGGCGACACCTTCAGCGGCGCGGAATATTCGCGCCAGATCTTCATGTGCGGTGCCCGGCCGTGCGCATTGAGGTCTTCGCGGGTTTCCCAGCGCTCCACCACCACAAAAAGATTTGGATCGTTGATGCTGGTATGGCTTTCATAAGCGATGCAGCCATTTTCCTTGCGGGTGGCGGCGATGCATTCCCTGGCGCCCTTGATGAAAGCGTCCCGCGATTCCGGCTTCACCTGAGAGGTGGCGACGACATAGATCATGGCTCGGTCCTTCCGGCTGTTTTTCCTGATTATCGGACATCGACTTTTGCGGGCGTGATGATCTCGATCTTTGGCGGCGCGGCCATGCATTTCACGGCGACCCGGCCGAAAGTCTTCATGTGCTCGGCGGTCGCGGTGCGGCACCAGCGCCTCGGCATTTTCCCACTGCTCGACGAACACCATCTTGGCCGGATCGGTGACGCTTTCATGCAGGTCGTAGGCGATATTGCCGGGCTCTTTGCGGGTTTCCTTGATACAGGCGGTGGCGGCGGCAATGAATTCGGCGCGCGTTTCAGGCTTCACGGTCAGTGTGGCAACGACGTAAATCACGAAATCCTCCCGGGCTTTGTTTTGGCTTTGAGCGCCGGGAGCAAGCTTAGAACATGAAATAGCGCTGCGCCATGGGCAGCACCTCGGCGGGCGCGCAGGTCAGCAATTCGCCGTCGGCGCGCACCTCATAGGTTTCGGGATCGACCTCGATCTTCGGCGTGGCGCCGTTGTGGATCATGCTCTTCTTGGAGATGCCGTCGCGGGTATTCTGCACCGCATAGAGCTTCTTGGCGATGCCGAGCTTCCGCGCCAGCCCCGAGGCCACGGCCGCCTTCGAGGAGAACACCACCGAGGAGGCGGTCAGCGACTTGCCGAAGGCTGCGAACATCGGCTGGTAATGCACCGGCTGCGGCGTCGGGATCGAGGCGTTGGGATCGCCCATCGGGGCGGCGACGATCGAGCCGCCCTTGATGATGCAATCGGGCTTCACGCCGAAGAAGGCCGGCGACCACAGCACGAGATCGGCGAGCTTGCCCTTTTCCACCGAGCCGATCAGTTTCGACACGCCGTGCGCGATCGCGGGGTTGATGGTGTATTTCGCGATGTAGCGCTTGACGCGGAAATTGTCGTTGTTGCCCTTGTCCTGCGGCAGCGAGCCGCGCTGCTTCTTCATCTTGTCGGCGGTCTGCCAGGTGCGGATGATGACCTCGCCGAGCCGGCCCATGGCCTGCGAATCCGAAGACATCATCGAGAGCGCGCCGAGATCGTGCAGAATGTCTTCGGCCGCGATGGTCTCCTTGCGGATGCGGCTTTCGGCAAAGGCCAGATCCTCGGCGATCGAGGGATCGAGATGGTGGCACACCATCAGCATGTCGAGATGCTCGTCGATGGTGTTGCGGGTGAACGGGCGCGTCGGATTGGTCGAGGACGGCAGCACGTTCTTCAGGCCGGCGATCTTGATGATGTCAGGCGCATGGCCGCCGCCGGCGCCTTCGGTGTGGAAGGCGTGGATGGTGCGGCCCTTGAACGCCTTGACGGTATCCTCGACGAAGCCGGACTCGTTCAGCGTGTCGGAATGGATCATCACCTGGATGTCGTAATCGTCGGCCACCGACAAGGCAATTGTCGATCGCCGCGGGCGTGGTGCCCCAATCCTCATGCAGCTTGAGCGCGCAGGCGCCGGCCTTGATCATCTCCACCAGCGCCGCCGGACGCGAGGCGTTGCCCTTGCCGGAAATGCCGAGATTGACCGGAAACGCATCGAACGACTGGATCATCCGCGCCATGTGCCAGGGGCCGGGCGTGCAGGTGGTGGCAAAGGTGCCGTGCGACGGGCCGGTGCCGCCGCCGAGCATCGAGGTGACGCCGGACATCAGCGCGTGCTCGATCTGCTGCGGGCAGATGAAATGGATGTGGCTGTCGAAGCCGCCGGCGGTGAGGATTTTTCCCTCGCCGGCGATGACGTCGGTGCCGGGGCCGATCACGATGGTCACGCCGGGCTGGATATCGGGATTGCCGGCCTTGCCGATGGCGCTGATCATGCCTTCCTTGATCGCGACGTCGGCCTTCACGATGCCCCAGTGGTCGACGATCAGCGCATTGGTGATGACGGTGTCGGCCGCGCCCTGCCTGTTGGTGACCTGGGACTGGCCCATGCCGTCGCGGATCACCTTGCCGCCGCCGAATTTCACTTCCTCGCCGTAGACGGTGAAATCCTTCTCGACCTCGATGATGAGATCGGTGTCGGCGAGCCGCACCCGGTCGCCGGTGGTCGGCCCGAACATGTCGGCATAGACGGAACGTTTGATTTTTACCGACATGAGACGCGCTCCCGATTACAGCTCGTCATCCTGAGGTGCGAGCCCTCTCGGGCGAGCCTCGAAGGATGGTTGGATTCGTGGATGTGGTCCATCCTTCGAGGCGCGCAAGAAAGCGCGTGCACCTCAGGATGACGCCGGCGAGCGCGGAGTCCGATTTTACGAACGCCAATCACAGCTTCCCCATCACGTCGCCGCGGAAGCCGTAGACGGTGCGCTTGCCGGCCAGCGCCACGAGCTGCACGTCGCGGGTCTGGCCGGGCTCGAACCGCACCGCGGTGCCGGCGGCGATATCGAGCCGCATGCCGCGGGCTTTCTTGCGGTCGAATTTCAGCGCCGGATTGGTCTCGAAGAAATGGTAGTGCGAGCCGACCTGGATCGGCCGGTCGCCGATATTGGCGACCGTCAGCGTCACCGTCTTGCGGCCGGCATTGAGTTCGATCTCGCCGTCCTTGATGAAGAGTTCGCCGGGGATCATGTGTGCTCTCCTCAGTCATTCCGGGGCGGAACACGATCCTTCCATCTCATCGGATCGGCTCATGCACGGTGACAAGCTTGGTGCCGTCCGGAAACGTCGCCTCGACCTGGATGTCGTGGATCATTTCCGCAATGCCGGGCATCACCTGCGCGCGGGTCAGGACCTGGGCGCCGGCCTGCATCAGCTCGGCCACGGTGCGGCCGTCGCGCGCGCCCTCGACGATGAAGTCGGAAATGATCGCGATGGCCTCCGGATGGTTGAGCTTGACGCCGCGCTCCAGCCGGCGCCGCGCCACCATGGCCGCCATCGAAATCAGGAGCTTGTCCTTTTCGCGGGGAGACAGATTCATGCGAGCACTCTGATGATGTCCGGACCTGAACTCTAGTTGAGCCAGAGCCGCGGCAGCGCCGAGCCGCTGGCGCGGCCGAGCACCGCCATCATGTCGGCGCGAAGCCGGGCCGCATCTTGGGCACAGAAGCGCGCCATTGCAAATCCATTCCAGCGGAGATGCCGACCTCGCCGCCGAACGTTGCCGACAGCTCGCGAATCCGCTCCACCAGCGCCTCGTCGCCGGGCACGATCAGCGCGGTGCCGATCGCCGCGCCGCCTTTGGCGATCGCCGGCTTGGCGAGCTTTTCGCCGATGTCGCCGTCGAGCCGGATGGTTTCGGCGAACACCAGCCTGCCGCCGCGCCGCAGCCGCCAGCGGTCGACGAATTCGCCCGCGCAGCATCCGCTCGCCCATCGCCGCGCGGCCGAACACCAC
Source organism: uncultured Pseudomonadota bacterium (assembly GCA_963729395.1). Taxonomy (GTDB): domain Bacteria; phylum Pseudomonadota; class Alphaproteobacteria; order Rhizobiales; family Xanthobacteraceae; genus Bradyrhizobium. The sequence goes on from CAVSOS010000029.1 coordinate 34,396, forward strand.
GATCTCGCAGAGCAGGAGCGAGGCGCTTTCCGCCAGATCGATGTCGATCCGGCGCGACACCCGCGCCCGGTCGAACAGAATGGTCTCCTGCGGCAGCCAGGCGAGGTGCGCGCCCGCCGCGGCCTTCAAGGCGATATTGAGCTGCGCGGCCGGTCCCTGGGCCCGGTAGATTTTTTCCGCCGCCGCCGTCGTCACCGCGAGCCGCGATCCCTCGCCGGCCGCGATGTCGATATCGAAACGATCGCCGCCGGCGATGCCGCCCGCGGTGTTGACGAACACCGCCGAGAGGCCTCCGCCTCGGGCGAGGGAAATCGCACGCGCAGCGAGCCGGATTCATGCAAGATGGCGGCGGCGGGTGACGCCCTCGACCTGGCTGCACGTCGAAGCTCACCGCGCCCCGGGCCCGGTTGGCCGCGAAAATCGCCGAAGTCGCGCTGGTGGTATCGGTCCGCATCCGACCCCAACTCCCCCAGGGACGCGCGACCGCGGCCGCGTCGCGTCACAGATGCCGATCACAGCGCCATCTGGCGGCTGATTTCGTCGGGATCGAGATTGGCTGCGGTCGCAGGCATATTTCACCGCGCCCCGGTCCATGACCGCGAAATTGTCGCCGAGTTCGCAGGCAAAGTCGAGATATTGCTCGACCAGCACGATCGCGATGTTGCCGAGGCTGCGAAGATAGGAGATCGCGCGGCCGATGTCCTTGATGATCGAGGGCTGGATGCCCTCGGTCGGCTCGTCGAGCAGCAGCAGCTTCGGCCGCATCACCAGCGCCCGCCCGATCGCGAGCTGCTGCTGCTGGCCGCCGGAAAGATCGCCGCCGCGGCGGCCGAGCATCGATTGCAGCACCGGAAACAGCGAGAACACGTCATCGGGAATATTGCGGTCCTCGCGCTTCAACGGGCCGAAGCCGGTCTTGAGATTTTCCTCCACCGTCAGCAGCGGAAAGATCTCGCGGCCCTGCGGCACGAAGCCGATGCCGCGCGCGCGCCCGCTCATAGGGCTTCAGGCCGGTGATGTCGGTGCCGTCGAAGGTGATCGAGCCGGAGGCGATCGGATATTGGCCGACCATCGCGCGCAGCAGGCTGGTCTTGCCGACGCCGTTGCGGCCGAGCACGCACGTCACCTTGCCCGGTTCGGCCGCGATCGAGACGCCGCGCAGCGCCTGGGCCGCGCCGTAATAGAGGTTGATGTTGTCGACCTTCAGCATGGATCAGCGCCCCAGATACACTTCGATCACCCGCTCATTCGACGAAACCTGATCGATGGTTCCTTCGGCCAGCACCGTGCCTTCGTGCAGGCAGGTGACCTTGACGCCGAGTTCGCGGACAAAGGTCATGTCGTGCTCGACGACCATGATGGTCTTGTCCTTGTTGATTTCCTTCAGCAGCTCGGCGGTCTGATGGGTCTCGACGTCGGTCATGCCGGCGACCGGCTCGTCGACCAGCAGCAGTTTCGGATCCTGCGCCAGCAGCATGCCGATCTCCAGCCACTGCTTCTGGCCGTGCGACAGGCTCCCCGCCAGCCGGTTGCGTGCGTCGGTCAGGCGGATGGTTTCCAGCACGCGCTCGATGCGCTCGGATCTCGGCCTTGGATCTCGCGCCAGAACAGCGTGCCCTTGCACGCTGTGATCGACATTGAGCGCCAGCAGCAGATTGTCCTCGATGGTCTGGCTCTCGAACACCGTCGGCTTCTGGAATTTGCGGCCGATCCCGAGTTCGGCGATCCGGGTTTCGTCGAGCCGGGTCAGGTCGGTGACGCCGTCGAACAGCACCGTGCCCTCGTCCGGCTTGGTCTTGCCGGTGATGATATCCATCATCGTGGTCTTGCCGGCGCCGTTCGGGCCGATGATGGCGCGCATCTCGCCGGGCGCGAGCGTCAGCGACAGATTGTTGATGGCGTGAAAGCCGTCGAACGAGACGTGCACGCCGTCGAGATAGAGCAGCGCGGAAGTTGCGCGGGTGTCCATGACGTTCATCCGCTCACTCCGCCATGTTCGGTTCGCTGACGCCGTCTTCGCGCGCGGCGCTCTCGGCACTCGGCGCTCATGCGTCTGCGCCTTCCACGGCTCCCACCAGGCGTTGAAGGTGCCGACGATGCCCCTGCGGCAGCAGCAGCGTCACCAGGATGAACAACGCGCCGAGCATGAACAGCCAGTACGGCGCCAGCGGGCCCGAGGTGAATAAGGTCTTGGCGTAGTTGACGACGACGGCGCCGAGCGCCGCGCCGATCAGCGTGCCGCGGCCGCCGACGGCGACCCAGATCACCGCCTCGATCGAGTTTCCCGGGGCGAATTCGCCGGGATTGATGATGCCGACCTGCGGCACGTAGAGCGCGCCGGCGACGCCGGCCATGCAGGCCGACAGCGTGAACACGAACAGCTTGTAGGATTCGACGCGGTAGCCGAGAAATCGCGTGCGGGATTCGGCATCGCGGATCGCGATCAGCACCTTGCCGAGCTTCGAGGTCACCACCGCGCGGCAGATCAGGAACCCGATCATCAATGCAAGACAGCTCAGCGCGAACAACGCCGCGCGGGTGCCCTCAGCCTGCACGTTGAAGCCGAGAATGTCCTTGAAATCGGTCAGGCCGTTGTTGCCGCCGAAGCCGAAATCGTTGCGGAAGAATGCCGAGCAACAGCGCGTAGGTCATCGCCTGGGTGATGATCGAGAGATAGACGCCGGTGACGCGGGAGCGGAACGCCAGCCAGCCGAAGCCGAATGCCAGCAGGCCCGGCACCAGAACGACCATCAGGGCCGCGAACCAGAACATGTCGAAGCCGTGCCAGTACCAGGGCAGTTTCGGATAGTTCAGGAACACCATGAAGTCGGGCAGGATCGGATTGCCGTAGACGCCGCGGCTGCCGATCTGGCGCATCAGGTACATGCCCATCGCGTAGCCGCCGAGCGCGAAGAACGCGCCATGGCCGAGCGAGAGAATGCCGCAATAGCCCCAGATCAGGTCGATCGCGAGCGCCAGGATGGCGTAGCAGACATATTTGCCGAACAGCGCCACCAGATAGGTCGGCACCTGAAACATGGAGCCGGCCGGCAGCAGCAGGTTCGACAGCGGGATCAGCACGCCGCACGGCGGCAACCACGATCAGGAATACCGTCGCGCTGCGGTCCAGCGAACGCGTGAGCACGTGCGGCATCATGCTTCCACCGCCCGCCCCTTGAGCGCGAACAGGCCGCGCGGGCGTTTCTGGATGAACAGGATGATCAGCACCAGAATGGCGATCTTGCCGAGCACGGCACCGGCGACCGGCTCCAGGAACTTGTTGGCGATGCCGAGCGTGAAGGCGCCGACCAGCGTGCCCCACAAATTGCCGACGCCGCCGAACACCACCACCATGAAGGAGTCGATGATGTAGCTCTGGCCGAGATTGGGGCTGACATTGTCGATCTGCGACAGCGCCACGCCGGCGATCCCGGCGATGCCCGAGCCGAGGCCGAAGGTCAGCGCATCGACCCGCGAGGTCGCGATCCCCATCGAGGCCGCCATGCGGCGGTTTTGCGTCACCGCGCGCATCTCCAAGGCCGAGCGCGGTATAGCGCAGCATGGCCAGCAGGATCGCGAACACCGCCATGCGTGAAGCAGAGGATCCAGAGCCGGTTGTAGGTGATCGTGATCTGTCCGAGCTCGAACGCGCCGCTCATCCAGGAGGGATTGCCGACTTCACGGTTGGTGGGGCCGAACATGGTGCGCACCGCCTGCTGCAGCACCAGCGACAGGCCCCAGGTCGCCAGCAGCGTTTCCAGCGGGCGGCCGTAGAGAAAGCGAATGATGCGTTCGCTCGATCAGGACGCCGATCGCGCCGGCGACGATGAAGGCCAGCGGCACGGCGATCAGCAGCGAATAGTCGAACAGGCCGGGATAGCTGGTGCGGATGGTTTCCTGCACCACGAAGGTGATATAGGCGCCGATCATCACCATCTCGCCATGGGCCATGTTGATGACGCCCATCACGCCGAAGGTGATGGCAAGGCCGATCGCGGCCAGCAGCAGCACCGAGCCGAGCGACAGGCCGTACCAGGCATTCTGCACGGCCGACCACATCGCGAGATTGCTCTGGATCGCCGACGTCGCACTGGCCGCGGCGCGCGCAATCGCGGGCGGCTGGTCCCCGGCTGAGCCCGGTCAGCAGCGCCAGCGCTTCCTGGTCGCCGCGCGCCTTGATGGTGGCGATGGCCTCGAGCTTTTCGGCATCGGTGGCATCCGGCTTGAACAGCAGGATCGCCGCGCGCGCTTCGCTAAAGCGCGAGCTTCGCGGCCTTGTTGGTCTCCTTCTGCAGCGCGCCGTCGACGACCGGCAGCATCGCCTCGTCATGGGTCTTGAAAACCGATTGCGCGGCCTGCGATCCGCTTGGCGGGGTCGGGCGACAGCAGGGTCAGGCCGCCGAGCGCGGCCTCGACGGTGCGGCGCAGGCGGTTGTTGAGGCGCACGGCGGCGGCGTTGTCCGGCAGCTTGTCGACGGCCGCGCCGGTCGCGGCGTCGATGATCTTGCCGTCGGGCTGCGTGACATAGATCTTCTTGGTGTCGGGATCGGCCGATCAGCCGGCCATCCTGCAGCGCGCTGATGATGGGATAGGCGAGCGGATTGCTCGATGGTCGCGAGCGCACCGATCGCTTCTTCGGTATCGGAAAACTCGTCATTGGCGAATTTGGCGACCGCGTCCTCGAACGGTCCCGCCAAGGCTGGCAGGGCGATCGCGACGATCAGCAACAAGGCGAAAGGGCAGCGCGCGGAAGATGCTCGAGAACATTGGCAAGCACTGGACGACCCCGGCAGGGGCAGAAGGAAGGCGGCGGACATCGCCGCCTTCCTCTATTTGTTTGTATCAGCAATTAATCAGAGATCCTCTGAATCAGGAACCCTGACCGCCGCACTTGTTGGTCTTGGTGTTGTAGTTGCCGCACTTCTTGCCAACCCAGTCGCCGATCAGGTCCTTGGAGTCCTCGAGCTCCTTCGACCAGGCGTCGCCGGCGACCAGGCCCGGGGTCTTCCACACCACGTCGAACTGGCCGTTGCCCTTGATTTCGCCGATGAACACCGGCTTGGTGATGTGGTGGTTCGGGAGCATCTTCGGAGATGCCGCCGGTCAGGTTCGGCGCTTCGATGCCGGGCAGCGCGTCGATCACCTTGTCAGCATCGGTCGACTTCGCCTTCTCGACCGCCTTGACCCACATGTTGAAGCCGATATAGGTGCGCTTCCATCGGGTCGTTGGTCGTGCGCTTCGGGTTCTTGGTGTAGGCCTGCCATTCCTTGATGAACTTCTCGTTGGCCGGCGTCTTGATCGACTCGAAGTAGTTCCAGGCGGCGAGATGGCCGACCAGCGGCTTGGTGTCGATGCCGGCGAGTTCTTCTTCGCCGACCGAGAACGCGACGACCGGAATGTCGGTCGCCTTGATGCCCTGGTTGCCGAGTTCCTTGTAGAAGGGAACGTTGGCGTCGCCGTTGATGGTGGAGACCACCGCGGTCTTCTTGCCGGCCGAGCCGAACTTCTTGATGTCGGCGACGATCGGTCTGCCAGTCGGAGTGGCCGAACGGCGTGTAGTTGATCATGATGTCTTCCTGGGCGACGCCCTTCGACTTCAGGTAGGCTTCGAGGATCTTGTTGGTGGTGCGCGGATAGACGTAGTCGGTGCCGGCCAGCACCCAGCGCTTCACCTTTTCGTCCTTCATCAGGTAGTCGACCGCGGGGATCGCCTGCTGGTTCGGCGCCGCGCCGGTGTAGAACACGTTGCGCTCGCTCTCTTCGCCCTCGTACTGCACGGGGTAGAACAGGATCGAGTTCAGCTCCTTGAACACCGGCAGCACGGATTTGCGCGACACCGAGGTCCAGCAGCCGAACACGACGGCGACCTTGTCCTTGGTGATCAGCTCGCGGGCCTTTTCGGCGAACAGCGGCCAGTTCGAGGCGGGGTCGACGACGACGGCCTCGAGCTTCTTGCCGAGCACGCCGCCCTTCTTGTTCTGCTCGTCGATCAGGAAGAGGACGGTGTCCTTCAGCGTGGTTTCGCTGATGGCCATGGTGCCGGAGAGCGAGTGCAGCACGCCGACCTTGATGGTGTCGTCCGCCGCCTTGGCGGACGAGAAGGCGGCCAGGCCCAAGAACCAGCCCGGCGGTCGCCGCCAGCCAGCGGCGGCGGCTCAGAGGCGTCGCTATATCGTGAGTGAGTTGTAGTAAGCATGAGGTGTCATCTCCCTGACGCAGACGTTAAACGCTGCGAAACGGCCCCACGGCCGCCTGCGTTAACGGAATCGCAAGAACCATGCCACGGTGCCGCAGAGGCGATAAGCCGATGGTTTCATTGAGGAATTGCCGTCGCACGCAGCTGAGATGGCAGCATCTGCCTAATATTTAGACGAGAAAAATGTATGCTTCAGCGGCAAACTGTTTAATTATTAAGCAAATATGACGATTGTCTAAGTTTCCGGCACAAAATTTTGGCATCGCCAGCGGCGAGCGGACGCAATCAGGCGTCAAACTAGGCCTTTGCGCGCTTTCTTGACCGCGCCGCATGGTCGTTCACGATTCACCTTGAAAGCGCCGCGTTCGTGTTCCATATGAGCGCCACGACCCCGAGAATCATCGGGTCACTGCGAGCCGCGTGTTCTGAGCCCGTCCAACGGTTTCTGGCTTGCCCCTTCAGCTAACCAAAACCGACGCCCCAAACACGCGGGTGTCCCTGACACCCCTCGCGCGCTCCTGGCGATACATGCCGGGCGCCTGCCTTTTATAATGGAAAGAACCCACCTTTTGACCTCCTTTCAGGATTTCGGCCTCGCCGATCCCATCTCGCGTGCGCTCAAGGAAGAGAATTATCTCACGCCCACGCCCATCCAGGCTCAAACCATCCCCCTCGCACTCGCCGGCCGCGACGTCGTCGGCATCGCCCAGACCGGCACCGGCAAGACCGCGGCCTTCGCGCTTCCGATCCTGCACCGCATTCTGGAGAACCGCATCAAGCCGCAGCCCAAGGCCTGCCGCGTGCTCGTGCTCAGCCCGACCCGCGAATTGTCGGGGCAGATTCTCGACAGCTTCAACGCCTATGGCCGCCATATGCGCCTCACTTCGGCGCTGGCGATCGGCGGCGTCCCGATGGGACGCCAGGTCCGCTCGGTCATGCAGGGCGTCGAAGTCATGGTGGCCACGCCCGGCCGCCTGCTCGATCTCGTGCAAAGCAACGGCCTGAAGCTCGGACAGGTCGAGTTCCTCGTGCTCGACGAGGCCGACCGCATGCTGGACATGGGCTTCATCAACGACATCCGGAAGATCGTCGCCAAACTGCCGATCAAGCGGCAGACGCTGTTCTTCTCGGCGACGATGCCGAAGGATATCGCCGAACTCGCCGAAGCGATGCTGCGCGATCCGGCGCGGGTGGCGGTGACGCCGGTCGCCTCGACCGTCGAGCGCATCACCCAGCGCATCATCCAGGTCGACCACTCCGCCAAGCCCGCCTTGCTGGCGCAGCTTCTGAAGCAGGAACCGGTCGATCGCGCGCTGGTCTTTACCCGCACCAAGCATGGCGCCGACAAGGTGGTGAAGGGCCTCGCAAGGGCCGGCATCACCGCCGACGCCATCCACGGCAACAAGTCGCAGAACCACCGCGAGCGGGTGCTGGCGGCGTTCCGCACCGGCGAGATCCGCACGCTGGTCGCCACCGACATCGCCGCCCGCGGCATCGACGTCGACGGCATCAGCGCATGTGGTGAATTTCGACCTTCCCAACGTTCCCGAGACCTATGTCCATCGCATCGGCCGCACCGCGCGCGCCGGCGCCGATGGCGTCGCGATCTCGCTGGTCGCGGGCGGCGAGGAAATGGGCGTATCTGCGCGACATCGAGAAACTGATCCGCATCGCACTGCCGCAGAGAAGACCGCCGCACGCCCGGCCATCGCGACGCGGCGCCGGCGCCGGCGCAGCACCGCGGCGGGCGGTCCGCGACCGCGCGCGCACGCCGGCACGCGGCAATGAAGCCGCGCCGGGCGCGAAAGGCCCTCGCCGTCGCCGCCGTCCTGGTGGTAATAATGGCGCTCCACAAACCAACCGCCACGAGGTCAACCGGCAGGAGCCGCACCGTCCGTCGCAAGGCGGCGGCAAGGCCGAAGGGATGCAGGGCGTCGCTTTTTTGCATCGCGAAAGCCGTCCGAATACCCGACCCAACCGCACCCAACGGCCACGCTAGCCGTCGATCGATCTGGAGATAACCATGGCTAAAGAAGAGCTGATCCAGTTCGAAGGACTGGTGACCGAAATCCTCCCCGACGCCCGTTACCGCGTGCAGCTCGACGCGGGACACGAGATCGTCGCCTACACCGCCGGCAAGATGAAGAAGAACCGGATCAAGACGCTGGCAGGCGACCGGGTGACGATCGAAATGTCGCCCTATGATCTGGAAAAGGGCCGGCTCATCTTCCGCCACAAGGACGAGCGTCCCGGCGGCGGCGGCGCTCCGCGTGGTGCGCCGCCGCGCGGCCAGTTCCGCCGCAGGTAAGCGCCACTGGCGCAACCTTGCCAGACAGCGCGCAAGATCATGTCGGCGCGGCCGGCGCAGCCTGCGCAACCCTCGGCGCGATCAAAAAATCGCGCACCTCAGGATTGTTTTGAGGGCTATTTTCGAATAATATGACTTATCGATTTTCGGCCGGACGACATTAGCTATCCACCGGTACAGCCGGTTTAGACGCTGACGACCCTTCCAAAAATTCGATCTCACCAGCCCATCGAAAGTGGGCTTCTACTATATCTATCTTGAGAAGGGACTACCCCCGTGAGCATGGGAACCGTGAAGTGGTTTAACGCGACCAAGGGCTTCGGCTTCATCCAGCCGGATGACGGCGGCAACGACGTGTTCGTGCACATCAGCGCCGTGGAGCGCGCCGGACTTGGAACGCTGCGTGAAGGCCAGAAGATCAGCTACGAGATCGTGGCCGATCGCCGCTCTGGCAAGTCTTCGGCCGACAATCTGCGCGCCGCCGGCTAAGCGAATTTCGTTCGGTCCGGCTTGCGAAAGCCGAGACTTTCGAAATTCCATCCGTATCGAATAAGAAAGGCCGTGCTGTCAGCGCGGCCTTTTGATTTGAGCGGTGCAGGGTTCGCGTCACGGGATGGTGGCCGAACCGCCCGACATCACAACGTTGGACGATTGGCGGGCAGTGGATCTGTCGTCGGATAGAAAATGCAAAGCGACTGGCGTGGCCGCGTATAGGCTACGTCGTGCAGGGTAATTCCGGCCTTCGCCATCACGTAGCCGACGGCGGGCACGTAAAGATAGCTGACTTCGCTGAAAATCAGATAGGTCCCGCCCACCGCCAGCGCCGCCGGTATCGTAACCGGGGAGCTGGTCGCACGAGGCGCGGCCCCCCTGGCTCCGTTGCACCCGCGCCTGAAGCGTTTTTGGATCGACATAGAGTTCCGAGATCGTGCTTTGTATCGGCGTCCCGGAATACGGTGTCATGATTGCGTTGCTGGCGTTGAAGAAATTGGTCAAATCGCTGTTGACGGCCGATGTCGTCTGCGACGTCAGATCGGCGAGCGTTCGCGCCATCAGCGTCACCTTGCGATCCACCGCTATGCCGGAGGAAAACTCGACCGTTCCAAATAACATCACGAGCATGATCGGTACAATGAAGGCGAATTCGGTCGCCGCGATGCCGCGGCGATCCTTGTCGAAAGCTTGTGCACGGTCTCGACAAACTGCCCGTTTAGCTTAACCGATCGTTAACCGGCGGCGGCAAAAGCGCATTAACCGCCGCCCGCGCCGCGCTTGCATTGCGGCGTACACAGTAGATTTCGCGCTCCTCGCCGCCACGGAAAACCGTGACCATTCCGTCGCCCGATCCCTCATTGCGCGGAGCGCTCGGCGCGCTGGCATCGACCAGGCTGCGCAACGCCAGCGAGATCGAGCCGGTCTGGCGCGACCGGGCTAGAACCTCGGCCTGCCCGGGCTTCAATTCGAGCGTGGCGGTCTTGCCGACGACCGAATTCTGGCCATCCTTTTCTCGCGGCGCCTGATCGATGGCAAGCACGCGGATATTGCCCAGGATGATTTCGGAAGTGATGACGTCATGATCGCCGCTCTTCTCGCGTCGCGACAGGATCACATCGACACGGTCGTTCGGCAGGATAAAGCCACCGGCGCCCGTTTCAGGCGAAATCTCGGTCGACACCGCA
>CAVSOS010000030.1:0-6913 GCA_963729395.1 uncultured Pseudomonadota bacterium
ACGAAATCGTCTGGAAATGACAGCCGAACTGGACACCTCCAGTTTCGACATTCCGGTTCACGCTGAAAACTGGCTATATGGCGCTTGACCGCGCAAAGCACGTTAGTTTGCGTCATTGACTCGCGCGAAGCATCTGCAGCTCGGCAATGCGATTGTCGGCGCGGCGGAGCCGCCGGCAAAGCTCGCGGCTGATATTCTGCATCACCATCACATAGGCATGGATATCGGTCTTGTAGCACGTGTAGAGTTTTCGGGCCGTGAGTTCGTACAGCACGGTTGGGCTCTCCGCGACGACGGTGGCTGACCGGTTCTGCATTTCGATGAGCGTCATTTCGCCGAAAAAATCACCGGGCCCAAGGCCCGACATGCGAATGACGTGCCCGGAATCCGTCTGCTTGCTCACCACCAGCTCGCCGGATTGAACGATGAACATTGAGCGCCCCGATTCTCCTTCCGCTACGACAGTGGCACCGGCCTCGAAGCGGCGCTCGACCAGCATTGAGATCAGGAGATCGAGGCTTGCGTCTGAGAGGCCACCGAAGAAAGGTGTGGCGAGCAAGAACGCTTTCAGATCGGGGGAGCTGACAGCCATCGAGCTAATATACGCCCGCGCCCAGTGGCGGCAAGCGGGCCAAGCCAGACCGGACGTATCCACGATGAATACGTGCGCCGGCTCGCCGGGTTCGGCCAGCACGGTGACCGCGGTGGGGTAAAGCAGGGCCAAAGGTCCGGGCCATCGCGTTTCTGCAATAAAGGACCAGCAAACTCTTCGCCCGGCGATCTTCCTGGCATCAGAGCTTCTGCCTGGCGGCCGACAGCATAGATCGCTGAAACTCATTTCTGCCGATCGTAGTACTTCGTCATGGAGTGGGGATCGATCACCAGATCGGATCGGCGCCCGAGAAAGAAAAATCCGCTGGCGGCATCGGCAATGGGTCGGCCGCGGGCGAACCTGTCCAAAAACCGGATCCAGAAGAAAGGAAGGGCAATCAGAAGTGACAATTTGTCTCCCGCGCCGAGAGCACGGCAGAAATATCGGATCGACCAGACCAGCGCCACGCCTGCACCCGCGATCGGTCCGGCGCTGATTTCGGAAAATCGTTTGAACAGCCAACGATGACCGCTCTGCGTAAAGCGCGAGAAATCATAGGCGCGCTCGTGGACCTGCTGCATGAACGGTGTTTCGGCGTAAACCAGCCCACCGCGCCGAAGCACCCGGTGAATCTCGTCGACGATGGTTGCAGGCTCCAGCACGTGTTCGAGCACGGCCTGGACCCAGACGCCGTCAAACACCCCGTCTTCAAAGGGAAGCTTGTGGGCATCGGTCACCAAGGCGGTGTACGGCGAGGCGTAGACGTCGGTGCCGACCAGTTCGATCGAATTGTTACGGTAAAGCTCGTCGGCACCAAGGCCGACGGTGCCGCCGCCAATCACAAGAACGACAGGCGGCCGCCCAGAACCTTCCTTCAGAAGCTCGATAAATTTTGCACAGTTTGAGGCTGCAACAGCATTCGTTCCGAGAACAAGCTGATGGAACCTTGAGCCAAGCGAGCGCCCCGTCACATCCCGTCGAAGCGCCGAACCATCGCCGCTGCAATACATCTCGCGGTCAAAAATGCTGGCTTCAAAATCGATCAGCACCGGTTGCGCGTCGAAAAGCGGAAACCCGGTCTCGCTATACGCGCAAGCGGTGTCCGAGCATGACGGATGAAGGCCCGGATTCCGCAACGAAGACCCGCAGCGAGGACAACGAAGGCGGCGCTTCCACCCTTTCGATCCTGCTGACCAACGATCGGCAACAGAGGACTCCAATGGCACCTCTCACAACAATTGGTTCCATGATCTGCAAGCGCAATCCGCAACCGCCAAAAACGATCGGCTCGGCATAAGCTGAAACTACAATGATGGGAGATTAAGGCTCAATTCGCTCGATTCTGCTGAATTATGATGGCAGCAACCAAAGCGGGAAAAGAGACTGGAACCCGGCGATCGGTTGGCAGAGCATGCGGAAATTCCCGGCGTTACGCCATCCGCCAACGACACTTTTCGGAAATGTCGCCCGCGTCCGCGATCTCAGTAGATCGGATCGAAACGGACTTCGCCATGATGAACGGCCGAGGTCTGGAAAGGGCAACCGAACCGGACACCCCCGGTTTCGATATCCGGTTCACATTGGAAACTGGCCGTACGGCACTTGATCGCGTCGCGTTTTCGAGGTCAACTTCAAGCGCTGCAAGCATGGAAGGGACAAGGAAATGATCAGAGGCATATTACTGGCTGCGTTGATCGCGACATTTGCCGGGGGCGCGGCCTTCGCGCAGGAGACCTGCGAGAGCAAGGCCGTCGGCAAGGACGGCAAGCCTCTCGCGGGTGCGGCAAAGACATCCTTCATGAAAAAATGCATGGCCGATTCGTGCGCCACCAAAGCGGTGAGCGCGGATGGCAAGCCGCTTTCAGGAGCTGCGAAAAACAGCTTCATGGCGAAATGCGAAAAGGGCGGCTAAACTTCTCGCGACGTAAATATAAAAGGCCGCCTCATCGGGCGGCCTTTTTCATTTCAAAACAACCGCGCCGGCGCGGCATGCTTGGATCTGCCATCAGGCGGCTGCAGGCTCGCTGCCCAGGATGTCGGACAGGGCGGACAACAGCCGGTCAATTTGTTCGTCTGTGCCCACCGTGATCCGCAGATAGTCGGAGATGCGAGGCGCGGGAAAATGGCGGACGATCACCGCCCGTTGGCGAAGTGCTGCGGCCAGCGCCGCGCCCTGATGCGCCGGATGACGCGCGAAGACGAAGTTGGCGGAGGACGGCAGCACTTCGAAGCCAAGCCGGGCCAGTCCGAGGGTGAGCCGCGCTCGGCCTTCGATCACGCGAATCCTGCTCTGTTGAAAATAGGCTTCGTCCTCCAGCGAGGCGATGGCGCCGGCCTGCGCCGGCCGGCCAAGAGGATAGGAGTTGAAGCTGTCCTTCACCCGGGTGAGCGCCTCGATCAGGTCGGCGTCGCCGATCGCATAGCCAACCCGCAAGCCGGCCAGGGCCCGGGACTTGGACATGGTCTGAACGACCAGAAGGTTCGGGTGCGAGGCGACCAGCGGAATCGCGGTCTCGGCACCGAAATCGACATAGGCCTCGTCGATCACCACGGGAACGTCAGGATGTTCGTCCAAGCAGGGTACCGATCTCGGCCCGGGACAGCGCAACCCCTGTCGGCGCATTCGGATTGGGCAGGATGAGCGCGCCGGCCGGCCGGCGATAATCGGCAACACGGATTTGCATGGCCTGATCGAGCGGCACGGTCTCATAGGCGATGCCGAACAGGCGGCAATAGACCGGGTAGAAACTGTAGGTGATATCAGGGAACAGCAACGGCGCATCATGCTTCAGCAGAGCGGCGAAGGCATGGGCCAGCACCTCGTCCGAGCCGTTGCCGACGAACACCTGTTCGGGTCGCACCTGGTGATAGGTGGCCAAAGCCGCCCGCAGCGCGGTGGCCTGCGGGTCCGGATATAGACGCAGCGTATCGGTCGCCGCGCCGCGAACAGCTTCCAGCGCGCGCGGCGAAGGACCAAACGGATTTTCATTGGTGTTGAGCTTGACCAGCTCCGCCATGCGGGGCTGTTCGCCCGGGACATAGGGCTTCAGCTCGTGCGTCAGGCTGCTCCAGAAACGGCTCATTATTCTATCCAGGTCCCGTCGCGGCAGCGACGTGCAGGCGCCCCGATCGACGCTCAACACCCGAGCGCAGGAGGTGGAGAAGCCAGCGCGTTCAGGCTCAATGATCTCTTTAACGCCGGGGAAGGCTTGCAGAAAGATGCAAAGCCGGACACGACCGGAATTTTTTGGAGTTGGACGCTGCTGCAAGGCACGAGTCCGCTTATAATACGTCGCGTCATTTCGCGGTGCTGCGGAATCCGGTCGCTATCGGGCGCCGATCCGGTCGTCGTTGCCGATCCCGCCGATGTGCCTAACGGCGATGCTGGCGAAGGCGTGCATCGCGCTCTCCTCCGCAAAACCGCGCTCTCGCCCGCGCGGCTAGACAACGCCCGATCCGCAGAAAATGAAAATGAAATTTATGAAAGGTCCAGCCGGGAACCGCGAAGACGGATTTGGGACGATCAGCCTCCGCGCAGGCGTGCGATCGTCTCAGTCAGTTCGACGGCGAAAAGAGACAGCATGATACCCACCATCGGCACTGCGGGAACCAGATATCGCCAGACGTCGAGGGTATGGACGCCGGCGGCGGTCATGATCGAAGCCGCCCACATCACGATCACGATGCCTGCGCGTGTCACGAACCCGGAGCGCTGCCGCCGCACAGCGGTCACCGTCCAGAATAGGACGGCGATAACGAAGGCGATGGACAAAGTCCTGAACAGATAGGCGGCGATGCCTGGGAGATCGGACAATTGGCCGATCCGAACCGGTCCGCCTTGCAGATCGATCAGCTGAACCGCCCGGCCGTGCCGAGCCATGATGTCGGACACATGCGGCACGTCGTCGGTCGACACCGGTATCGCGGGGTCGAGTCCGTAGGGCGGCCATGCGATCAAGGCCCCATAGGCCATCTGACGGACGAACTTGCCCGCATAGGCCACCGGCCGGTCGCGCACGGCGGCCAGGAAGATGCGCCGATAGGCTGCGGCCGCGCCGACGGCATTCCCGCTACCGTCGGTGACATCTCGATCCAGTGCGGTGTCGAACAGGCACGCGTCGCCGAAGAAGCCGAGCACAGGCCAGCGGCCCGGCTCTGCGGCGAAGTCGGCGGCAAGCCGCGCCATCGTGGCATCCGCGCGGTCGCCGGCCGCCGACGCGAGCTCGCGTCGGGCCGCATCGCTTGCAAGCACGATGTTCAGCTGATTGCAGAACAATGTCTTGGGGACGAACACGACCGAGGCCTCGTCGGAATTGGAAGCCCCGAACCGGGAACCAGCGGCGAGCAGCGCCAGCGCCGCCGCGATGGACACGGCGATCACCGCAAGGCGCGCGGGCGTGTCTGGCCGGGCGAGGCGGGCGCCCACCACAATGGCGGCGATCGGGACCAGGATTCCCTGCGATCTGAAGCACGCCGCGAGCGCCGCGCACAGGACGGAGGCCGCGACCGCGTAGCACCGCGCCGCATTCCCGACGCAGGTGGCAATGAGCAATCCGGCCATTGCCAGATTGAGGAACACCGCAAACAGAAGGTCTGCGGTGAGGACGTTCCGGAACAGCAGCAGGCCCGGATACGTCGCCACGAGGATGATCGGCACGAGCCCGCCGGCGTTGCGCGTCGTCGCCTGGACAGTTGCTGCAAGCGCCAGCATCAGGACAGCCCATGCCGCCTGCTGCAGACGCACCACCGTCCGGAGGTCGCCTCCGAGCGCGAACGTCACGGCGAGGAACGCCGGGTAGCCTGGATCGCGCCCGCCTGCCACGGTCGGCTTTCCGGCCTCGAGCGTTTCAAGCGCAAATTCCACGAAGGCCGGGGTGTCGCCCCAGATCACCGGGACCGCCGGCCTGAACGACACGACGATCGCCACCAGCAGCGCGGCCCAAGCCAGCACGGTCCACGGCCACAGGGACCCGGCGCGGCCCAGGGAGGGGGCTCCGCCCCTTGTATGCGCTGGAGCCTCGCGGTCGGATCGCACCATCGCCATCCACACGGGAAGTTCGAATGCCCCACAGGGGAATCGGGTGAATTTAATCACGCGGCGATGAGGCTTGCGAGATACTCATCGTCCCACCCTGCTGTTTTGCGCCGGAGGCGGATTAAATCCTTGCCCGGGGCCTTTCGGGTGAGATTGTAGGCGATGTGCCGGCAGGTGGCGAAATTGACCGGGGCGTTGTCGGTTCTGACGCGGCATTCGTCGTCGCGAAAGACCATGTCCATGACCCAGTGCAAGGAGTTCTCGATGGCCCAGTGCGCGCGGATCATCGGGCCGACCACAGCGGCCAGCATCACCAGCGAGGTGATGTAGAAGCGCGTCTCGTCGGTGATCTTGCTGTTGATTTCGCGCCGGCTTTCGACCACGACAATGGCGTTCAGGCCCGGCCATTGGTGGCGCGCCTGCAGCCAGTCGACATCGTGGATCACCGTGTAGTTTCGGGCCTCGATACGGCCGTGATCAGCATCGATGGTTTCGTGCGTGCTGATTGTGGTATCCTTGTATTTCAAGGCTTTCTGCTCCTCGACGAAGACCTCGACATCCTCGCGCAGGGTGCCCTGATTGCCCTTCAGCGCGACAATGTAATCGGCCTTTTTCTCGATGATTTTCGTGGCGATGTCACGCTGACAACCCATCGCATCGATCGTCACGACCGCACCCTCGATCGACATCATGTCGAGCAGCGCCGGGATGGCGATGATCTCGTTCGATTTCTCGTTCACCTTCACCTGGCCCAGCACGATGCGTTGCCGCGCCGCGAAGGCAGAGACCATGTGGATCGCCTCTTTCGAGCCCTTCGTCTGATACGAGCGCCGTGACGTCTTGCCATCGATCGCGATCACCTCCGCGGGCGTGTTCGTCAGCGCCGCGACCCAGGCCACAAAGCAAAGCTGGAAGGCGCGGGCATCGAGCGTGGCGAAGATATCGCCGAGATGATCATGCGAGGGCGTGCCGTTCACATAGGGCCGAAACCGCCGCAGCAGCTCGATCTTCCGCTCGCCAAATCGCGCGATGTCGGTGAACGCCTCCGCGCCCGCAAGAACCGCCAGAAGAATCAGCAGCAGCACCTCCGGCAGCGGGTAATCCACCTTGCCGGCCTGACGATGATCCGGCAACCCGCTGAAATAGTGAAGGAAACTCGTCGTCTCCGTGATCACTGCAAATCGTGTTCCGTCCGAATCCATCACCGTCCTCCACCCTGCGACTCAGTGGATCACAACAGATTTAGCACTTCAGCCTTTTGTCACGATCTGCTTCACCCGATTACC
>CAVSOS010000031.1:0-14244 GCA_963729395.1 uncultured Pseudomonadota bacterium
ACGATTTCGCCAAGCGGGTGCGGCTCAATCGCGCGCGCGAAATGCTGGAACAGTTTCGACGGTTTGATGATGTCCGAGTCACGTCCGCTCGTTCCCCGTTAGCGACTGAATAGCGGCCATCGCAGGATGTCTCAAACGCGCGGTGCAAGTCCGGACTGCTTCGCAATCCGACCTCGCCCGCAAGCGGGGCGATATGAACCAAACATCGGCGCCGGTTCGATTCAAAGCCATCGCGCACCGGTTACGCGGGACCGCTCAGTGATGACGCACGGTGAGGACGACAACATCGCTGCCGTCCCGCTGAGGCTCGCGTTGTCCGAGCGCCCGGGCCTTCGGCCCCTGCAGCCGGCCGACAATTCAAAAATTCCCCGGGTTCTTTTTCCATTCCGACCAAGTGATCGTCGGATCCTCCGGAAATCGCGTCAAAATTCTCTTTTCCCCCAATTGCTTCAACTTCTTGTTTTCATCCCAAGCCTTGCCCCCAAATACCCAAACCGCATTGTAGAGCGTTCTTAGCGTCGGCGCATCTATGCGGAAATCTTGCATCGCCAGCGCGAAGATTTGATCGGCAACGTGTCTTGGCCGCGCCTGGTCCCAATACAGCCAGTCATGAATAGCAGCAGCGTACGCATAATCACCATCAGGTCTTAGTATCGACCAAAAAATTTGCGGAATGCTGGCGAAATCAGTAACGAACCCAGTGGGGACTGTAACGGCGTCGAAGTTGCCCGCTTGGCTGGCGTTCGGATACCAGGAGATTGGCCTGAGAAGGAAGTAAGTAGGGTCTTTGAAGCGAGAGAGTTCAAGCCGCGGGCCTACTGCTGACAGACTGTCCATCCATGTGGACATCCATTTTTCCATCTTGGCCTTGTTCGCCCTTTGCGGAGAGCCCTTGGCAAAGGTGGCGTTAGCCCCCAAACCAAACACCGTCGCTGCCAATAATCCCTTCGATCCTGCCTTGAGAATGCACCGCCTTGTGGGGTTCATCATGGCGACTCCTCCTATAAAACATTCAGGCTAGGTTGGATCACCATCCTCGGATTGAGTTGGATCAAAGATTAAGTTCAGGTCAGCATTCGTGCAAAGGTGAAGCAGACGGGTGGATGCGTTCTTCCGCTGGAATGGATGCGATTGTCCTGCACGAGCCCGACCGCGTTGGTGCGGAAGCGTGACTCAACTTCTATGAAGTTCGTTGAGCCAGGCGCGCTCAACTCCGTTTGGCGTTAGCGACCGGATAGCGGCCATCGCAGGATGTCTCAAACGTGCGGCGCAAGTCCGGACTGCTTCGCAATCCGACCTCGCCCGCAAGCGGGGCGGGATGAACCAAACATCGGCGCCGGTTCAATTCAAAGCCATGGTGCGCCGGTTACGCGGGACCGCTCGGTGATGACGCACGGTGAGGACGACAACATCACTGCCGTCCCGCTGAAGCTCGCGTTGTCCGTGCGCCCGGGGCCTTCGGCCCTGCCCTACTCCGCCGCGGAAACCGTACTGGCCGGCACGGCCGTGCCCGCGCCGTAGCGCTGGTCGATATAGTCGATCACCATCGCCTTGAACTCGGCAGCGATATGTGGGGCCGCGCAGGGTCTTGAACTTCTTGCCGTCGACAAACACCGGTGCTGCCGGGGTTTCGCCGGTGCCGGGCAAGGAGATGCCGATATCGGCATGCTTGGATTCGCCGGGGCCGTTGACGATGCAGCCCATGATCGCGACGTTGAGCGATTCGACGCCGGGATAGCGCGACTTCCAGCTCGGCATTTCGTCGCGGATGAAGTCCTGGATGCTGCGCGCCAGTTCCTGGAAGGTGGTCGAGGTGGTGCGGCCGCAGCCGGGGCACGCCGCCACCAGCGGCACGAAGGTGCGGAAGCCCATGGTCTGCAGCAATTCCTGCGCGACCTGCACTTCGAGCGTGCGATCGCCGCCGGGCTCCGGCGTCAGCGAAATCCGCACCGTGTCGCCGATGCCCTGCTGCAGCAGGATGCCGAGTGCGGCCGACGAGGCGACGATGCCCTTGGATCCCATGCCGGCTTCGGTAAGGCCGAGATGGATGGCGTAATCCGAACGTTCGGCGAGAGTCTGGTAGACCGCGATCAGGTCCTGCACCGCGGACACTTTCGCCGACAGGATCATCCTGTTCCTGGGCATGCCAAGTTCTTGCGCCCGCGCCGCCGACAGCAGCGCCGACTGCACCATCGCCTCACGCGTCACCGCGCGGACATCCTTCGGTTCCGCCAGCTGCGCGTTTTCGTCCATCAGCTTGGTGAGCAATTCCTGATCGAGCGAACCCCAGTTCGCGCCGATCCGCACCGGCTTGCCGTTCTTGTTCGCGATCTCGATGATGTCGGCAAACTGGGTATCGCGCTTGTTCTTGAAGCCGACATTGCCGGGATTGATGCGGTATTTGTCGAGCGCCTCGGCGCAGGCCGGATAATCCGCCAGGAGCTTGTGGCCGATATAATGGAAATCGCCGATCAAGGGCGTGGTGATGCCGCGCTTGCGCAAGGCGTCGCGGATATGCGGAACGGCGGCGGCGGCTTCGTCGCGGTCGACCGTGATCCGCACCAGTTCGGAGCCGGCGCGCGCCAGCGCTGCGATCTGCGCCACCGTGCCCGTCGACGTCGGCGGTGTCGGTGTTGGTCATCGACTGCACCACAATCGGCGCGCCCCCGCCGACGGCGACATTGCCGACCATGACTTGCGTGGTTTTATGCCGGCCCGCGGGGCCGGCGACGTCGTTCTGCAGCGGTTTTTCGGGTTTGTTCATGGGGTCTCGAATATCAGGTTTTGGTGACATTCACCAAGGGGACGATAGCGCGGGCCGTGCGGATCACGGATCTTTGGATCATTCCGCTAACCTATTCAATGGCTTAGCCCAATAATTTGGCTTTGACGCAGGGCTGATCGGTGAACCCGTCTCCGAACAATATATTGGACAGGAATCGCAGGATTAAAGAGCGACCTCCTGAGCATCCGCCTATTCATCACGCATGGCGCGCCGTAACATCGGCCCAAATAGTTCCGGGGAAACAGATGCGAGAGCGTAGCGGGTTAATCACGTCGGCGGAACTCGCTGACATCATCGACCAGCCGGATCTGAGGCTGTTCGATTGCACGACCTATCTCGAACCTGCGGCTCGAAGGCAGCAAGCGTTCCTTATATCGTTGTACCCGGACGCCACACGTACGAGGCTGGTCATATTCCGAATGCGGATTTTCTGGATCTGCAGGGCGAATTCTCCGATCCAAGGCACCGAGCTTCGCTTCATGATGCCTAAAGTCGCGCAGCTTGAGGCCGCATTCGGCCGCCACGGAATCGGAGCGAACAGCCAGGTTGTGCTTTACAGCATCGGCACACCGATGTGGGCGACACGGTTCTGGTGGATGCTGAAATCGCTGGGCTTTGACAACGCATTTGTGCTCGACGGCGGTTTCGACAAATGGAAAGCGGAAGGCCGCGCCATCGAGAGCGGGCCTGCGAAGGGATATCAGCCGGCGATCTTCACGGCGAAACCGCGGTCCGGATATTTCGTCGGCAAGCAGGACGTGCTCGCCGCCAGGGATGATCGGAACACCGTCGTCGTCAATGCGCTCGGCCCGCAATTCCACAAAGGCCTGGAGCCTAGTCGGTACGGCCGGCCAGGGCGGATTCCCGGCAGTTGCAACGTGTCGGCGGCGACGCTGCTCGATCCCCAGACCAAGGCTTTTGTGCCGCTCGCGGACGCCGAAAAGAAGTTCGCCTCGCAAGGGATCATCAAGGAAAAACGGGTGGTGGCCTATTGCGGAGGTGGCATCTCGGCCACGATCGATCTGTTCCTGTTGTATCTGCTCGGCTACGACAACCTCACCCTCTATGACGGATCGATGGGAGAGTGGGCGAAGGATGCGTCGCTGCCGATAGAGATCGGCTGACGTCAGGCTCGGCCTTTGCCATCTGCGGCTTAGGTCCAATCGGCATTCAGAATTCACATCGGCAAACGCAAGGACGTCATACGTCATTCACCGTACAAGACGAGCAAGGGAAGTTAGGTTTTGGTGACATTCAGCAATGGATCAGTCGGAACCAGGACCACGGGGTCAGGGCGGTTAACGAGGTAAAGCCCGGCCATGACCAGCACGGCCGCGACGCCGAATATCGGGGTCAGGGTGTCATGCATGATGACATAGCTAGCCACGACGCCAAACAAAGGGGTGATAAAGCTAAAAGCCGACAATTTGCTGGCGGAATAAGTCCTTACCAGCGCGAACCAGATCAAATACGTCAATCCGACCACCCAGATCGCCTGATAGGCCATCAGCGACAGCGCCAGCGGGCCGGGAACCCGGGTCAGGGTTTCGCCCCAAATCCACGCCGCGAACCCGAGAATCGGGACCGACACCGCCACCTGATAGCCTAGGGCCTTTTCGGGCGGGGCCCGCAGCAGCGAGGTCGCCTTCACCACCAGCGTGGTGGCCGCCCATAGCGCGCCGCCAGCGACGACCAGGAGATCGCCGAGCAGCACCCTGGCGTCGACATTGGCCTGGGGAACGCCGATCGCCAGCGCCACGCCGGCAAAACTCAGGCCCAGCCCGCCCCATTGCGACGCGCGCAGCCGTTCGCCGAGAAACTGGTAGGAGCCGAGCGCCACAAAGAACGGCGCGGTGTAGAGAAACACCACCGCGCGCGAAGCCGAGGTCAGCTTGAGGCCGTGAAACACCAGCACGAATTCGAGACCGAACAGGAGACCCGCAAACAGGCCGGCGCCCAAGGTGCCGTCGCGTTCGAACATCCTGACGCCGCGCAGGCGCGCGATCAGGAGCAGCACCGGCAACGCGCCGGCCGAACGTATCATCGCCTGCAGCATCGGTGGAACATCCGGCAGGGCGAGCTTGACCGCGATCTGGTTGAAACCCCAGCTCAGGCACAGCATCAGCATCCATGCGACGGCGCCCGGGCTGAGCGGACGCCCGGCCGGTGGGTTCACTTGATCTGACGGCATTTCCCCTCATGGCTAGTGCCCCGTTTCCGAAGTTCGTGATACATCCCGGCACCCTCTGGCACGAACTTCGGAAGCAAAGGGGCACTCGTAACTTCATCATTCTAGTGCCGCTTATCGATTTGAAGTTCCTGGACGACCTTACAGCAACTGCTGCAGGAACTTCAAATCGGCGGCACTAGCTTGTCGCCGTGTTGGGGCACGATCCCGAAAAGCGCCCTTGCGTTTTTCGCAATGGGTCATGCCCGAAAATCTTCACGCGCGCTGGCAATGCGCGCAGGTGCCGGTGATTTCGACCACCGACAATTTCGGCACAAAGCCGGTGGCACGCGCCGCGGCGCCGAGGCTTTGCGCCACCGGTGCGGCCGGAATTTCACCGACCGAACCGCAGCGCTCGCAGATCAGAAACGCCACCATCGCCGCCGCGTCATGGTCATGCGCGCAAGCGAGATACGCGTTGCGGCTCTCGATGCGATGAACGAGGCCGTTCTCCATCAGGAAATCGAGCGCGCGATAGACCGTGATCGGCGCCGGCCGCGGCATCGCCTTGGCGAGTTCATCGATCACTTCATAGGCGCCGAGCGGACGGTGGCTCGACAACAGCGCCTGCAACACCTGACGCCTGATCGGCGTGAATTGCTGCGCCCGCCGCTCGCAGACCCGCTCGGCGTGACCAATCGCGTCCGCAGCGCAGCGGTCGTGATCATGGTCGGGCGCGGGAAATGCGGGTTTGGTCGCTGTCATTGGGGCAATATGTAGCATTTCGTTCACCAATCCCAAACCCCGCGCCGCCGGATTCGTGGCAACTCCCAAAGAATCGCACGAGCCATGTGCTGCCGGCGGGGCAGCCTTTCGTTTACAAATTCATGAGCAAGCTTATTATATCTGATGCTCATGGAGACGACGCGAATGCGCGGTTCGGTGGATATGAACTTCTTGTTTACCCTTGGCGAAGTGCAGCGGCTGGTGCGCGCCTATGCCGACAAGCAGGCCGCGCGCTACGGCATCACCCGGGCGCAATGGGCGGTGCTGGCCAAGGTCGAGCGCACCGAGGGCCTGAAGCAGTCGGAACTCGCCGAACAGATGGAAATGCAACCGATCACGCTGACCCGGCTGATCGATCGGCTGTGCGACAATGGCTGGATCGAGCGCCGCGGCGACGAGACTGACCGCCGCGTCAACCGGCTTTATCTGCGCAAGGCGGCGCGCCCGTTACTCGGCAAGTTGAGCGGGCTGCGCTCCGAACTGACGGCAACCGCGCTCGAAGGCATCAATCCGGCGGACGCCCACCGCCTCCTCACGCAACTGGAAGCGATCAAGGAAAACGTGCGCAACGCCATTCAGAATCCGGCCGGCGAACCTCCCAAAAAGGAGCAGCGTTATGGCTGAACCGGTCCTCAAATTTCCGCCCGAGCAGAAGATCACCCCGTCGAGCCCGCCGAGCGCGGTTGCCAGGCAGCCTCGCCGCCGGCTGATGGCCGGCATGCGGCGTTACCGCCGCATGCTTTTGCTGATCGTGTTGCCGCTGGTGGCGCTGATCGGCGGGCTCGTCTTCTATCTCGAAGGCGGCCGCTATGTGACGACCGACGACGCCTATGTCGGCGCCCAGAAGGTCCTGATCACGCCCGACATCTCCGGCAAGATCGAAAAGGTCGTGGTTCGCGAAGGCCAGCAGGTCAAGGAAGGCGACGTGCTGTTCGAGATCGATCCGATCCCGTTCCGTCTGGCGGAGCAGCAGGCCAAGGCCACGCTCGACCAGGCCCGCACCACCTATGACAATCTGAAGGCCAACATCCAGATTTACGCCAAAATGGCCGATCTCATGCAGCAGGGTGTCGACCTGAAGCAGCGCGATGTCGATCGCAAGTCGACGCTGGTCAAGAGCACTTTCGGCTCGCAGCTCGACCTCGACAATTCCTCGACCGCCCTCGTGACCGCGCGATCGCAGCTCGCCTTCGTCCAGCAGCAGACGTCAACTGCGAAAACCCAGTTGCTCGGCAATGCCGATCTGCCGCTTGAGGAGTTTCCGCCCTATGCGCTGGCCAAGGCAGCGCTCGGCCAGGCCGAGCGCAACCTCGATCACACCGTGATGCGCGCGCCGATCGACGGCGTCGCCACCCAGGTCGATCAGATCCAGCTCGGCCGTTTTGTCGTTGCCGGCACGCCGGTGTTCAGCGTCATCGATACCGCGAAGCCCTGGGTCGATGCCAACCTGAAGGAATCGGATTTCACCCATGTCGCGGTGGGACAACAGGTCGACATCGACGTCGATGCGTTCCCGGATCACGCCTTCAAGGGCACCATCGGTTCGCTCAGCCCCGGCACCGGCGCGCAATTCGCGATCCTGCCGCCGCAGAACGCCACCGGCAACTTCGTCAAGGTGGTACAGCGGGTGCCGGTGCGGATCTATTTCGACAGCGATGACAAATACGTCCGCAAGCTGAAGGCCGGCATGAGCGCCTATACCACCATCGACACCCGCCATCGCCGTTCGCTCGCCGCCCTGCTCGGCTTGCAGCCGGCGGCGGCGAACCAGGACTGACCCTTATGAGCACGATGGCCGCGGCGCCCGTTGCCGTTCCCGGCCTGCGCCGGAACATGGTGACGATCTGCGCCATGACCGCGACCATCATGCAGGCGCTGGACACCACCATCGCCAACGTCGCGCTGCCCTATATGCAGGGGTCGCTCTCGGCGTCGCAGGACCAGATCAACTGGGTGCTGACCTCCTATATCGTTGCCGCCGCGATCATGACCGCGCCGGTGGGCTGGATCGCCAACCGCTTCGGCCGCAAGCGCATCTTCATCCTGTGCTCGGGCGGCTTTACGGTCGCCTCGGTGCTGTGCGGAATGGCGCAGGACATCAACCAGATGGTGCTGTTCCGCCTGCTGCAGGGCGTATTCGGCGCGGCACTGGTGCCGCTGTCGCAGGCGGTGATGCTGGACTCCTATGCGCTGCACGAGCGCGCCAAGGCGATGTCGATCTGGGGCATGGGCGTGATGATGGGCCCGATCATGGGGCCGTCGCTGGGCGCCTGGCTCACCGAGACCTATTCCTGGCACTGGGTGTTCTTCGTCAATTTGCCGTTCGGCATCTTCACCGTGCTCGGTCTGATGGTCTTCATGGACGAGACCGCGGCCAATCGCGACCTGCGCTTCGACTGGTTCGGATTCGCAGCGCTCGCGGTCGGCATCGGCGCCATGCAGGTCGCGCTCGACCGCGGTGAGCAGCTTGGCTGGCTGGAATCCAATGAAATCATCGCCGAGATCATCGTCTCGATCGCGGGCTTCTATTATTTCTTCGCGCATTCGCTGACGACCTCAAAGCCGTTCATCCAGTTTGCGATTTTCAAGGACAGGAATTTCGTCGGCGGCTGCGTCTTCATGGCGGTCATGGGGCTGGTGCTGTTCTCGACCATGGCGATGGCGTCACCGTTTTTGCAGAACGTCATCGGCTACCCGATCATTTCCGCCGGCCTGCTCTTGGCGAGCCGCGGCTGCGGCACCTTTGTCGCCATGATGCTGGTGGGACGCATGATGCGATATATCGAGGCCCGGACGCTGATCATCAGCGGCCTCAGCATCACCTGCGTTTCGCTGTTCTACATGACCGGCTGGACCGACCAGACCAGCGGCGCGGAGATCGTGACCCTGAGCATCGTGCAGGGGTTCGGATTCGGGCTGGTGTTCGTGCCGCTCAGCACGGTGGCGTTCCTGACCCTGCCCAATAACCTGCGCACCGACGGCACCTCGATGCTGACCCTGATGCGCAACGTCGCAAGCTCGATCGGAATCTCCGTCGTCATCGCGCAACTGACCGAGGGCGGGCGCCGCGTTTACGCGGTGCTGTCCGAGCATATCAATCCGTTCAATCATGCGCTGCAGATGCCGGACGTGCGCGGCTTGATCGACCTCAACAGCGACGGCGGGCGCGCGCTGGCGGACGTGATGGTCGGCCTGCAGGCGCAGATCATCGCCTTCTCGCTGGACTACCAAATGGTGATGCTGTTCACGCTCTGCGCGATACCGCTGGCGATCATGATCGGCTCCACCAAGGCGGCACTACGCAGTCAATCGGCGGCGCCGGATCATGCGGTGATCGAGTAGGGTTTGCCCGCCAGGCGCATCTGCGGTCATTGCGAGGAGCCAACGGGTCGCGCAAACGCGCGCCCGATGACAGGCTCCGCGACGAAGCAATCCAGCCCTTGCTTGTTATCTGGACTGCTTCGCTTCGCTCGCAGTGACGGATAACTCAACCGAGCAATTCCCGGCAGGCAAGATCATCAAATATCGAAAAACACGGTCTCGTCGTCGCCCTGCAGGCGAACGTCGAAACCATAGACGGCGTTGCCATTGCCCGGCTTGCGCGTCGCGATCAGGGTGGCGCGGCGGTCGGCCGGCACCAGCGCCAGGATCGGATCGGCGGCGTTGGCCGCCTCGCCGTCGAAATAGATCCGCGTGTAATTGTGCAGCAGCAAGCCGCGCGCGAAAATTGCCAGCAAAAGATGCGGCGCCTGCAGCTTGCCGTCGGGATCGGGCACCTGCCCCGGCTTGATGGTGTCGAACGCATAATCGCCGTTCGGATCGGTGCCGCAGCGGCCAAAACCCTTGAACGCCGAATTCGGCAAGCGCTCGCTTATCCTGCGGATCACTGAAGCGGCCTTGCGCGTCGGCTTGCCAGATCTCCAGCATGCAATCGCCGACCGGCTGCCCGTCGCCGTCGAGCACCCGGCCTTCGACCCTGATGCGCTCGCCCGAAGTATCCGGGGTGACCAGGTTGCTGGTGAAGGCGTCGTTCCATTGGTATTTGCCGCCCGGCGTCAGGCCGTATTTGAAATACGGACCGACGGTCTGCGACGGCGTAATTCCTTTTCCGATCCCTTTTTCGGCAGGTCCTTGCACTATTTTGTCTCCATCGGCGTGGCGTTGCGCCCGCGCAGCACAATGTTGAAGCGGTAGCACAGCGCCCACTCCGGCTGGGTGTTGTCGATATCGAAGGACGACACCATCCGCATCCGCGCCTTCTCGTCCGGCACCGAATTGAAGATCGGATCGAATTCGAACAGGGGATCGCCGGGGAAATACATCTGCGTCACCAGCCTTGAGACGAAGGCGTGGCCGAACACCGAAAAATGAATATGGGACGGACGCCAGGCGTTGTGGTGGTTGCCCCACGGATAGGCGCCGGGCTTGACCGTGATGAACTGGTAATAGCCGTTGGCATCGGATCGCGCGCGGCCCGCGCCGGTGAAATTCGGATCGAGCGGCGCCGGATGCTGATCGACGACATGGATATAGCGGCCGCAGGCATTGGCCTGCCAGATTTCGAGCAGCGTGTTCGGCACCGCGCGGCCGTCTTCATCCAGCACATGGCCGTGAACGATGATGCGCTCGCCCAGCGGCTCACCGGCGTGCTGGGTGGTAAGATCGTGATCGTTCTCGCGCACCGTCTCGTGGCCGTAGACCGGCCCGGTCAGTTCCGACAGCGTGTGGCGCATGATGATCAGCGGCTTCTGCGGCGACCGCTTCAGCGTGCTGCGATACGCCGGCGACAACCGCGCCGGATGCGCCGCATTGCTCTCGATCGGATAGGCGAATGTCATGACCAAATCCTTCCCATCTTTGCGAGGAGCGCAGCGACGAAGCAATCCAGTCTTTTCCTTGCGGCCCTGGATCGCTTCG
This sequence comes from uncultured Pseudomonadota bacterium, assembly GCA_963729395.1. Taxonomy (GTDB): domain Bacteria; phylum Pseudomonadota; class Alphaproteobacteria; order Rhizobiales; family Xanthobacteraceae; genus Bradyrhizobium. The sequence goes on from CAVSOS010000031.1 coordinate 10,656, forward strand.
CTGGCGCTCGCGATGACGTCCTTGATGTCTAGTTCAGCTTCTCGATCGCCATCGCGACGCCCTGGCCGACGCCGACGCACATGGTTGCGAGCGCGCGTTTTCCGCCGCGCTTCTCCATGCCGTGCACCGCCGTCAACGCCAGCCGCGCGCCGCTCATGCCCAGCGGATGGCCGAGCGCGATGGCGCCGCCATGCGGGTTGACGAAATCGGCATCGTCCTTGACGCCGAGCTGGCGCAGGCAGGCTATCCCCTGCGAGGCGAAGGCCTCATTGAGCTCGATCAAATCGAAATCGGCGATTTTCAGGCCGAGCCGCTCCATCAGCTTGCGGGTCGCCGGCACCGGACCGATGCCCATGATGCGCGGCGGCACCGCGGCCGAGGCGAGGCCGAGAATCCGCGCCCGCGGGCGTGAGGCCGTGCTTCTTCACCGCCGCCTCGGAGGCGAGAATCATCGCCGCCGCGCCGTCATTGACGCCGGACGCATTGCCGGCGGTCACCGTGCCGGGATTGCGCACGATCGGCTTCAGCTTGGTGAGGCCTTCGAGCGTGGTTTCGGGACGCGGATGCTCGTCCTTGTCGACGGTGATCGGGCCGGCCTTGCCGCCGGGCACCGAGACCGGGGTGATTTCCTCGGCGAAATAGCCCGCCGCGATCGCCTGCCCCGGCGCGCTGCTGCGAGCGGATCGCGAACGCGTCCTGATCGGCGCGCGAAACCTGGAACTCCTCGGCGACGTTCTCGCCGGTCTCCGGCATCGCATCGACGCCGTATTGCGCCTTCATCAGGGGATTGATGAAGCGCCAGCCGATGGTGGTGTCGTAGATCTCGGCCGAGCGCGAAAACGCTTCCGGCGCCTTGCCCATCACGAACGGCGCCCGCGTCATCGATTCGACGCCGCCGGCGATCGCAAGGTCGATCTCGCCGGCGCGGATCGCGCGCCCCGCGGCGCCGACGGCATCGAGCCCGGAGGCGCACAGACGGTTGAGCGTGAGACCCGGGAACCGATTCCGGCAGGCCCGCCAGCAACAGCGCCATCCGCGCCACGTTGCGGTTGTCCTCGCCGGCCTGGTTGGCGCAGCCGAAATAGACCTCGTCGACCGCGGACCAGTCGAGCTTCGGATGCCGCGCCATCAGGGCCTTGATCGGGGCCGCCGCCAGATCGTCGGCGCGCACCTTGGCCAGCGAACCGCCGAAGCGGCCGATCGGGGTCCGTACGGCATCGCAAACAAATACATCACCCATCGAAACTCTCCCTGGAATGCCGCGTTTTCCGCGCGATCGGCACTTGATCTTCTATTAGACGCGTTTTCTTCACGCGAACCGGTATCCACTTCGCTGGAAAACGCTCTCGTTGATGGCGAGTTTTAGGAGCGCCGTCGCGACAGGTCAATCGATGGCTCCGCGAAACACTGGGCAGCCATTCCCTCTCCCGCTCTCGCGGGGGAGGGTTGGGGTGGGGGCAGCCACAGACACCGGACTCGCGGTGGCCCCCATCCCGGCCCTCCCCCGCAAGCGGGAGAGGGAGCAAACTGAGTTCGCTTCAACCATTTCGCTTAGACGCCACCAGGTTCCGAGGAGTGGAAAACAGGGGTTGCGGCGGCAAACCGATAGGACCCCGCGGCAAAATTTTGTAGTTTGCGCCCCCTGAAGCCCGGTTCTGAATAGATCAGAACCGAGCTCCAGATCTTTATCTTCACGCGTTTTCTTCACGCGAACCGGTGCCCACTTCACTTGAAAACGCTCTGATGACGATCCAGCAATCTGTTCCGCAAGCGTCCGACGCCCAGGCCGCCGCCGAGGCGGCCGCGCGCGTCACGCCGATGATGGAACAATACCTTGAAATAAAGGCCGCCAATCCGGGGCTGTTGCTGTTCTACCGGATGGGCGATTTCTACGAACTGTTCTTCGAGGATGCCGAAATCGCCTCGCGCGCACTCGGTATCATGCTGACCAAACGCGGCAAGCATCAGGGCATGGATATCCCGATGTGCGGCGTGCCGGTGGAGCGCTCCGACGATTATCTGCATCGCCTGATCGCATCGGGCCACCGCGTCGCGGTATGCGAGCAGATGGAGGATCCCGCCGCGGCCCGGGCGCGTGGCAACAAGAGCGTGGTGCGCCGCGACGTGGTGCGGCTGGTCACCCCCGGCACCCTCACCGAAGACACCCTGCTCGACGCCAGAGCCAACAATTATCTGCTGGCGCTGGCGCGGGCGCGCGGATCGGCCGGCAGCGACCGCCTCGGGCTCGCCTGGATCGACATCTCGACCTCGGAATTCATCGTCACCGAATGCTCGACCGGCGAGCTCGCAGCGACGATGGCGCGGATCAATCCCAATGAAGTGATCGTCACCGACGCGCTGTATGGCGATCCTGAATTGGGACAGCTGTTGCGCGAATTGCCGGCGGTGACGCCGCTGACCCGCGACGTGTTCGATAGCTTAACCGCCGAGCGGCGGCTGTGCGATTACTTCGCGGTCGCTACCATGGATGGTCTCAGCGCGATGTCGCGGCTGGAGGCCACCGCGGCAGCTGCCGCCGTCACCTATATCGACCGTACCCAGGTGGGCAAACGTCCGCCGCTGTCGCCGCCGGCGCACGAAGCAGCCGGCACCACCATGGCGATCGACCCCGCCACCCGCGCTAATCTCGAATTGACGCGCACGCTTGCCGGCGAGCGGCGCGGATCGCTGCTCGACGCCATCGACTGCACCGTGACCGCAGCCGGATCGCGCCTGCTCGCCCAGCGGCTCGCCGCGCCCCTCACCGACAGCGCCGCGATCGCGCGGCGGCTCGATGCTGTCGCAGCCTTTGTCGCGGAAGCCACGTTGCGCGACGAACTCCGCACCACGCTGCGCGCGGCGCCCGACATGTCCCGCGCCCTGGCGCGATTGTCGGTGGGGCGCGGCGGTCCGCGCGATCTCGCCGGATTGCGCGACGGCATCCTCGCCGCCGATTCCGCGCTGGCGCAACTGGAAAAGCTCGATCGTCCGCCTCAGGACATCGCCGCTGTGATGGCGGCGCTGCGCCGCCCGCCGCGGGAGCTGGCGCGCGAATTCGAGCGCGCGCTGGCCGAACAATTGCCGCTGATCAAGCGCGATGGCGGATTCGTGCGCGAAGGCTATGAAGCCGCACTGGACGAGACCCGCAACCTGCGCGACGCCTCGCGTCTCGTCGTCGCCGCGATGCAGGCGCGCTATGCCGATGACACCTCCGTCAAGGGCCTGAAGATCCGCCACAACAATGTGCTGGGTTATTTCGTCGAGGTCACCGCGCAGCACGGCGACAAGTTGATGGCGGCGCCGTTGAATGCGACCTTCATTCATCGCCAGACGCTGGCCGGCCAGGTGCGTTTCACCACCGCCGAACTCGGCGAGATCGAAGCCAGGATTGCCAATGCCGGCGACCGCGCGCTCGGGCTGGAGCTGGAAATCTTCGAGCGGCTCTGCGCGATGGCGGCGGCCGCCAGTGACGATCTGCGCGCCGCCGCGCATGCCTTTGCATTGCTCGACGTCGCGACCGCGCTGGCGAAGCTCGCCGTCGACGACAATTATACCGGCCCGAGGTCGATGGCTCGCTCGGCTTCGCTAT
>CAVSOS010000032.1:0-214906 GCA_963729395.1 uncultured Pseudomonadota bacterium
CAAGGGCAACGTCATTGAGCAAGACGGCAAGCTTTATGTGGTTCTGACCGCCAAGAACATCCACCCCGGCAAGGGAACGCCGGTCAGCCAGATCGAAATGCGCCAAATCAGCGACGGGGTAAAGGTTTCCGAGCGCTACAAGACCACGGACCAGGTGGAGAAGGCGACCATCGAGGACCACAACTTCAACTATCTCTATGAGGACGCCGACGGCTTTCACTTCATGAACGCCGACACCTACGACCAGGTCCAGGTGCCGAAGGACGTGATCGGTACGGCAGCGCCCTATTTGCAGGAAAACATGACCGTCAAGCTTTCGCTTCACGGCGTCATTCCGGTGGCCATTCAGATGCCGCAGCGCGCGACGCTGGAGGTGGTCGAGACCGAGCCGGTGACGAAGGGACAGACCGCGTCGTCGTCCTACAAGCCGGCGATCCTCTCAAACGGTGTGCGCACCCGGTCCCGCCGCACATCGGCACCGGAACGCGGATTGTGATCATGACCGAGGACGGCTCATACGTCGAGCGCGCAAAGGACTAGGCGACAGGGGACGCCTGGCGGCCGGAGAGCGACGCATTGGGCACCAAAGCGCTCCGGTTCGCTACGCATGCTGCTGGCATCTTTGCTTCTGCTCCCCGCCGGCAGCTGCGCGCGTCAGCGCCGACGAATTCCGAACCCCGGCGATTTCGGTCGTCCGCGTCGAATGGCGCGCCGCGCTCGACGAACTGCGGTCCGAGATCAACACCCAGCCGGCGGTGGCGCCCGCCTTCACGTTTTCGGGTCAACGCCGGCTGCCTGCGTTCGATCCGCGTTCGATGCCGGCGCTGGTGCAACTGAATGCGGTGACGTCGCAGATCTTCACCGGTATCGGGCGAAGCGCGGTGCCGGTGCTGCTGCCATTCGACACCGCGGCATTTCTCGACGCACAGCTGAACGGCGCGCCGGCCAGCCTTTCGGTGTCGCGCTATCAGGCCGACTTCCGTCCCGTCGACTTGTTCGACGCCGGCCCGGCCGGCTATGATGCGATGTTTTCGCTGGAGCCCGGTGCGGGCGACGGCATGCCGCAGCGAACCTTTGCCAAACCCGTCGAAGTGCAGATCACCGGTTCGATCCTGACCTACGACATCAGCGATCCGCTGGGCGGCAAGGGCGAACCGGTCAAGGCACTGGCCGCGCAATTTCCCGACCTTCGCCGCTTTATCCGGGAGGGTTATCTGCGTTATGCCTTTACCCGTTTCGGCGTTCCCTATGTGGTGTCGATCCAGTGCCTCGACAGCGTTCCTCTCGCGCAGCGGCTCGCCTGCCGCGAGGCCTACCCCGTCGCCGAGCGCTTCCTCAAGGCATTACGTGTCGCCGGCGGACAACCCTCGCGCCCGCGCACGGATATCCCGGCGGGAATTGCCGAACGGCCGGCGGAACGCTCCTCCGATTTCACCTATCGGCCGAGCGGGGATATCATCACGCGGAGTGCATCGCGCAACCCGGGCGGCCACGCCGACTTCACCGCCTACGCGCAAATTCGGTTTCCGCTGGAAAAGGCCCCGGCTTTCGCCCACTCCCAATCCTTTGCAAGCCGCAGATCGAGCGACAAGCCGCTGACGCCCGAGGAGTTGGTTGGCGGATACACCAGCTATCCATGGCAGGATAATTTTTGCGAAGCCCGCAGTTTCGGCGTCGGACAATGCCCCGGCGGTTCTGGCCATCAGGGACAGGATATCCGTCCGGCGCCGTGTCCGCCGCATAATGAGGGCGCCGATCGCTGCGATCCCAACCAGCAAGGCCGTTGTCGCCGTCCGCGACGGCGTGCTGATCCGCTCCCTGAAGCAGCAGGCGGCGACCTTGCAGATCAACACCAGGAACGAGCACATGCGCTTTCGCTACATGCACATGAATCCGGCGAGCATGGACGCCGACGGCGTTCTGAACGGACGCCGTGTCGAAGAGGGAGAAAAAATCGGCGTGGTGTCGAACTATCTGGATCACCCCAATGGCACCACGCGCCACCTTCATTTCGACGTGCAGGTGTTCACCCGCGACGGCTGGCTCTGGGTCAATCCCTACGTCACGCTGGTCTCGGCCTATGAGCGCCTGATCCACGGACGCGGCCGCGAGATCGGGCCCGAAATCGCCGCTCCGCCCGCGATGGCCCATTCCCTGCCGGAAGATGCTGCTCATCCCGACACCCTGGAAGGCAGCGAAAACGGACCCTTATGACGCCACCGCCTGTCCGGCGTTGTGTCGTGCCGGCGGGGTCCAGCGATAGGCGACGCCGAGCCTGTTCCAGACATTGATCGAGGCGATCGCGGAGCTGAGATAGGCCAGTTCTTTTTCGGAAAACTTGGCGCTCGCTTCCGCATAAACCTCGTCGCTCACGCCTTCCGTCAGCCGCGTCAGCGCTTCGGTCCATGCTAGAGCCGCACGCTCCCGCGCCGAAAACAAAGCCACCTCGCGCCACACCACGACGAGGTTGAGTTTGTCGACGGCAATGCCGAGGCGTTCGCCCTGCAGGATATGGAATTGCACGCAGAAAGCGCAGCCGTTGATTTGGGACGCGCGCAGCTTGATCAGTTCCAGTAGCTGCTTGTCGATGCCGGCCTTTGCCGCGGCCTGGCTCAGCGCAAGGACAATATCGCTGACGTCGGGCGCCAATGCCTTGAAATCTTTTTGTTCGCTTCTGGCATGTGACATTTGTCATTACCTTATGATATAAGTGTTCTGATATATTATAAGAGTGCTGATATGAATCGCAAGATCGCAACTCCGGCAAAATCTCGCGCGTCTCAAAAAACGCCAAAATTGCGGAAATCGAGCCGCGAAAGAAAACCGGTCCGAAGTCCGAAAAAAATCACTCAAAATCCAGCGCTGGCCGGCGTCCGGCCGCCGCCCCCGGGCCAGGGCAAGCGCGGCGAAAAAGGCTACCTCGCCTACCTGCTGCGGCAGGCCCAGGCCGCGACCCGGCTGACGCTGGAACGGGCGCTGGCCGATCTCGGCGCAACGCCGCCGCAATTCGTCGTGCTCACGATGCTGAAGGCCTATCCGGGTCTGTCGGGCGCCGATCTCGCCCGGGTAGCGCTGCTGACCCCGCAGACCGTCGGCGTCATCATCCGCAATCTGGAACGCGACGGCGCCATCAGGAAAAAACCGCACCCGGTGCACGGCCGGGTGCTGCAGTGGACGCTGACCCGGCGCGGGCAGGCGCTGCTCGGCAAATGCCGGGCGCGCGGCAGAGCCCTGGAGCGCCGGCTGCAGGCCGGGCTTGCGCCGAAGGCGCAGGCTACAGTCCGGCGCTGGCTGTCCAAAATTGCCGCAGACCTGCAGCAGGATGGCTAGTTGTGGCGGCAGCAATGAACTTTGCCGCAACCTGCCACGCGCCGATAGAATGAGCCCATGAGACAGCCTGATTCTCTGAAAACACCGACCCGTCGCGCACTGTTGCGATCCGGCCTCGGCGCCGGCGCCCTGCTCGTATCCCCTGCCGCGGCGTTCGCCGCAGCGCCGCCCGGCTTCGATCAATGGCGCGACGGCTTTCGGGCACGCGCGTTGGCGAAAGGCGTTTCGGACGCGACCTATACACGGGTGATGGGCCATATCGAGCCGGACATGACCGTGTTCAAGCAGATGCAGCACCAGCCCGAGTTCAATGAGGAGATCTGGCAATACATCAATCGCCGCGTCTCGGACTGGCGCATCATCGCCGGCAAGGAAGCACTGCGGAAGAACGAAGCGTTGTTTGCGCGGATCGAACATGATTTCGGCGTCGAGCGCGGCACGTTGCTGGCGTTGTGGGGGGTCGAATCCGCCTATGGCGATCCGCTGGTGCAGCAGAACCACATGCGCCCGGTATTTCCCTCGCTGGCGGCGCTGGCCTGGAACGAGCCGCGCCGCCGCGCCTATTGGGAAGCCGAACTGATCAATGCGCTGAAAATCGTCGATCGCGGCTGGAGCACCCCTGAGGAAATGCGGGGATCCTGGGCCGGCGCGATGGGGCATACCCAATGGATGCCGGAAGTCTGGCTCAATGTCGGAATGGATTATGACGGAGATGGCCGGGTGTCGCCGTTCGGCAAGCCCGACGATGCGCTCGGTTCGACTGCCCGATTTCTGGTCAATCGCGGCAAGTATCACCGGGGCGAGCATTGGGGCTATGAAGTCCGCGCGCCCGGCGCATCGTCGAGCGGCAGCCGGACCTACGCAGCCTGGGCAAGCGCCGGCGTTTCGCGCGCCGACGGCCAGGCGTTTTCGCAACCGAATGCCAGCGCACAGATGTGGGTGCCGGTGCAAGGCGGCCCGGCCTTCCTGCTCGGGCCGAATTTCTACGCCGTGCGCAGCTACAATCCTTCCATGAACTATGCGCTGGCGATCTGCCATCTCGGCGACCGCATTTTGGGCGCGCCGCCGTTCATCCAGCCGTTCCCCGGTTCGGAGCGCGCGCTGACGCTCGCTGAAGTGCAGGAGATGCAGACCCGCCTCACCAGGGCCGGATTCGATACCGGCGGCAATGACGGCCGCGTCGGCAACGACACCATGCAGGCCGTGAAGGATTATCAGACCAGGATGGGGCTGTTGCCCGCGGACGGCTACGGCGGCTTGAAGGTGCTGGCGCGGTTGAGGCAAGGAAATTAGTCCACCGTCATTGCGAGCGCAGCGAAGCAATCCAGTCTTTCTTCCCTGCAGTGAGATGGATTGCTTCGCTGCGCTCGCAATGACGAATAATCGACTTCACGCTCGGCGCGCGACCCCGCCCGCGTTCATGCCGCCATCGATAACCAGTTCCGTTCCGGTCACGTAGCTTGATGCATCGGACGCCAGATACAGCACGCCGCTTGCAATTTCCGAGGCGTGACCGGCGCGACCGAGTGGAGCTGCCAGTTTGGCGCGTTCTTCGGGATCGATCGGCGCGTTCTGTCCCCGCCCCGCAGCTTCCGCCGGAATTTTGCCCCATATCGGCGTGTCGATGATGCCGGGATGGACCGAGTTGACTCGAATGCCGTCGCCTGCCGATGCGCACTCCATCGCGATCGACTTGGCGAACAGCCGGACGCCGCCTTTGGTCGCGCTATAGGCGGACAGGCCGGGCGCGCCGCGCAGGCCCGCCAGCGACGACATCAGGATGATCGAGCCGCCGCCGGTCTTGCGCATCGCCGGCAGGCAATGTTTGACCGAAAGGAATACCCCGTCGAGATTGATCGCACTTTGCCGTCGCCAGTCTTCCAGCGTCATGTCTGTTATCGACGGCACGGCTATTCCGATCCCCGCATTCGAAACCAGGATATCCAGCCGGCCATAACGCTTTTCGACGTCGGCCACGACTTCGATCCAGCGCGGCTCGCTGGTCACGTCCTGCGGCAGGAAGATTGCCTCGCCGCCGGCTTTCCTGATCCCGGCAACGATCTCGGATCCTCGGAGTTCATCGATATCGGTGACCGCGACTGAGGCCCCTTCCCGCGCCAGCAATTCGGCAACCGCCGCGCCGATGCCCGATGCCCCGCCGGTAACCAGCGCGACCTTCCCTGCAACTTGCCCTGTCATTTCCACTCCATCTTTTTGAATGCGTATCTCGATCGTTGAAGGCTCATCTGATCACCGCCGGTCCCTGATCCGGAACCGCGACATCGAGCACGCGCAATTGCACGCGCTCGGTGCCCTGCCAGCGATCGACCGCGAGCGATCCCGCCACGTGCAGCGGCTGTCCGCGATTCTGGGTCAACGCATTTCCAAGCTTCTGCCCGATGGCGCGAAACGCGATGCCGTTGACGATCGCGCCGTCGCCGGACTTGAACCGCACCCGCAGATGCGCCTGCCCCACTTCATCGGCATAAACCAGTTGATGCGATGGCAGCGCCACCACCGGCTCGGGATTGCCGCTGCCGAACGGCCCGGCGCGATTGAGTGTAGCCACCAGTTCCGGCGTCACCGCGCGCGCACTGACCGCACCATCGATAAAGAGCTCGTTGACATGGCGCGATTGCGCAACATCATGGGCGAGTGCGTTTTCCATATAGGCGCGGAATTCCGCCAGCCTTTCCTTGCGCAGGGTGACCCCGGCCGCCATGGCGTGACCACCGCCCTTCAGCAACAGACCATCGTGCACGGCCTGACGTACCGCCTTGCCGAGATCGACGCCGGAGATCGAGCGGCCCGAACCGGTACCGATTCCACCCGGTTCCAGTGCGATGGCGAAGGCGGGGCGCGAGAATTTTTCCTTCAGCCGCGCTGCGACCAGACCGACCACGCCGGGATGCCAGCCTTCCGATGCCGTCACGATTACCGAGCCCTTGTCTTCGAGACCGAGCGAGGCCAGCGCCTCGGCTTCCGCCTGCGCCTCCGCCATCTGCTCGATGACCCGGCGCTCGGTATTCAACCGGTCAAGTTCGGCGGCGATCCGCGCCGCCTCGGAGACATCGCCTTCCAGCAACAGCCGCACCCCGAGATCAGCGCGCCCGATCCGGCCGCCGGCGTTGATGCGTGGCCCCAGCATGAAACCGAGGTGCCAGGCCTCCGGCGGTCCGTTCAGCCGCGACACATCCATCAGCGCGGTATGGCCGACATGATCGCGCCGCCGCATCGCGATCAGGCCTTTCGCAACGAAGGCGCGATTGAGACCGACCAGGGGTGCTACGTCGGCAACGGTGCCGAGCGCAACGTGGTGCAACATGCCCAGCAGATCCGGTTCCGGCATCTCGCCGGTCCAAAATCCCCGCGCGCGCAGTTCCCGGTTGACCGCCACCAGCGTGACCAGCACGAGCCCAACGGCGGCGAGATTGCCGAGCCCTGAAAGATCGTCGGGCCGGTTCGGATTGACGAGCGCATCGACGTCAGGCAGCTCATCGCCGCATTGATGGTGATCGATGACGACCACCGACATGCCAAGGCGCCGCGCCTCGGCGAGCGCCTCAAGGCTCGTGGTGCCGCAATCCACCGTCACCAGCAGCGTGGCGCCCTTCCCGGCCAGCATGCGCACGGCCTCGACATTGGGGCCGTAACCTTCGAAAATCCGGTCGGGAATATGAATCAGCGGGTCGAGCCCGCAATGGCGCAGATGCCATGCCAGCAGTGCTGCCGAGGTTGCGCCGTCGACATCGTAGTCGCCGAAGATCGCAACGCTTTCCCGGCGTATCGCCGCATCGGCGATACGCTTTGCCGCGGTCTCCATCTGCGTCACGGTGTACGGATCCGGCATCAATTTGCGGATGGTCGGATCGAGAAAATCCTCGACCGCGTCGATCCCGACATCGCGCCCGGCCAACACCCGCGCCAGCATTTCCGGCAGTTGATAGCGCTGCGAAATCGCCAGCGCGCGCGCCGCGCCGCGCGCGTCGAGCCGGTCGCGCCAGAGCTTGCCGGTCGCCGAATGCGACACGCCGAGAAACGCCGGCGGCGCGTCAACAGGCAATGCGGAGGCAGGAAGAGTCATGAGGCTTTCAAAAAATTGGCGATCGATCCATCGGGTCGATAGACCAAAGGCGTAATCCGACGCGTGCCATGGATCAAGGAAGAAAGAACCCTATTTCCGTCAATTGCGAGCCAACGGGTCGCGCGAATGCGAGCCCGATGATGCTCCGCGAAGCAATTCAGAGATCAGGCCGTCATTGCGAGGAGCGAAGGACGAAGCAATCCATCCTTGCTTTCCTGTTTGATGGATTGCTTCGCTTCGCTCGCAATGACGGCAAATGAACACAACTCCGCGATCTCACGGCGCGGTGCGCCCGAGTTGTGCATAATTTCTTTGCCCAAAGAGGGCGTGGGGAATGCCGGGTGCCCGTTGCACCCGCAGCCGCGCGTGGTGTGTAGTAAACACGCGCGTTAGTCACCACGGTCGCACCGGAACACCCGGCATTCCCGCACGCGAGTGGTTTTAACGGTTTCCTTCGCGCTCTCCTCGGTGATCGGGCTTGTTTGTCACCGTCGCCCCCAAGAAGCTTGCTTCTCGAGAACTTGACGCCAACCATTGAGGCGTCAGGACCACACGACTTTGCCGTCCGCAAGCCAGCGCTCTCGTCAGCAGCGCCGCCCGCGTCCATCGCATCCCCTGCCCTACGTCCGTGACGATCGCGAAACGCCCCTTTGTGTGGGCCGGGATGCGAGAGATGTAGAGGTGATTTGGGTCAAATGGGAACGGGAATATTTTTGATTTGGGGGACTGGACGACCCAAATCAGATTGATCCGGTTCAACAAATCACCCTGAGCGCGCAGGGGCAGATCAGGCCGCGCGAAGGCGCGGTCTCGACACAGCGCGATCACCCAATTCCTGTGCACGAGCAGCGGCATCATTGCCACAACGCCGCCAAAAACCGCTCATTGTCGCCCGAACCCCATTGCGCGCGGGCGGCGGCTGACCGGCTCGCAGCAGATGACCTTCAATGCGATGGGCCAGTTCATGGGCCTCTTGACCGATCCCTTCATGCAACGCAATGGCTCACCGGGTTCAGCGCCGGGCACGAGCGGATATGCCGATGAGACTCGCGCTTATGCGGCCGACAGGCGGTCGCGACGACGTTCCAGACGTTGCCGGGCGCAAACTTCGTCGTCAACGGCGCCGCGCAAGCCAGTGACTCTGCACTCACCACCGCTTCCATCGAGATGAAATGGAGGAACGCCTGGTCGGTCGCTGCCGCCTTCGAGGGCAAGTTCTCGAACGTCACCGCGAGCTACGCCGGCAAGGGCGTCGCGCACTATGTGTTGTAGCGCAGGGCGCCGCGGTCGCGCGTGCGCCGGATGCTGCGCAGCGCGTTAGCGGTGGGCTATCAAGCCAGGGTCCTTCAAACTGGCAGGCCTGCCAGGAGGAGGCCAGCCTCGTGGCGCTTGCGGTCCACGTCGCGCTTGTAGTGCTGGGTGGCGAGGTAGACGGCCACCGAGAATTTTGGCTCGCGCTTTAGAACCTCTGCCGCGTGCGCAGTAGCCGCGACCGCATTCCCCATCTGCGCGAACGTGGCTGCGAGGAAGGCATGATGCGTGTGGTCAGGCCGTGTGATCCGAGAAAAGGCCGCGGCGGCTTCGGCATATTTCTCCGCGCAATAGCAGGCGCGCCCGAGGTGGCTCCAGAAGCGCTCTGGGTGGTACGGGTTGAGGCGCATCGCTTTCTTGATCCAATCGATGCCCTCCTCCGGCCGTCCCAGCCAGGTCAGAAGTTCGCCCTGCTGCACCACGATAAGGTCGTAGTTTGGATTGAGCGCGAGCGCCCGCTCCTGATGGTACGCGGCCTTGTCGTGATCCTCGCTCGCGAGGTTCAGCGCGGCGAGGATCCGGTGCACGTCGCTGTCGTTGTCATCGAGCGCCAGCGCGATCTCCAACTCGGCAGCCACCTGCTGGAAGGTGGCGTCGCGATCCGCGCACCACCCATAAGTCCACATCTGGCCCAGCACGCATCCCTTCCAGGCATGGGCGTGAGCATAGTTCGGGTCGAGCACCAGCGCGCGGTCAAGCAGGCGCTGTGCCTCGGCGTTGTCTTCGCGGATTGAGCGGTGGTGCAGCACCTTGGCGGTCAGCACGCACTCATAAGCCGCCATATTGCCGGTCGGCTTGCGCTTCGCACGGTCATGCGAGGCGGCCTCGACGCGGCCGCGGAGCGTCGCGGCGATAGCGCACGTCATCTCGTCCTGGATGGCGAAGATGTCCTCAAGCTTGCGGTCGTAGCGTTCAGCCCAAATGTGCCGGTCAGTGTCTGCGTCGATCAGCTGCACGGTGACGCGGATGCGATCGCCCACCTTTCGCACACTCCCCTCGAGGACGTAATCGACCCCGAATTCGCGCGCGACTTCCTGCACCTTGACCGCCTTGCCCTTGTGCACAAACGTCGAGTTGCGCGAGATGACGAGCAGGTCGCGGAAGCGTGACAGCTCCGTAATGATGTCCTCGGTGAGGCCGTCCGCGAAGAACTCTTGCTCCGGATCGCCGCTCATGTTGACGAGCGGCAGCACGGCAATCGACGGCTTTTTGGCGATCGTTGCCGTCACCGCAGCGCCCTTCGCGCTCTCTGGCGCCGTGGTTGCATCTCGCTCCAGCCGAAGCCGAAAGACGCGGATTGGACGGGCGATGTTTTTGACGCTCTGGTCGCCGAGATCCTCGAATTCGACGTCTTCCAGTCGATCACCAACCTGATCACGCACCGCGCCTGAGACGCAGATGCCGCCGGGCTCGGCGAGCGTTTCGAGGCGCGCCGCCACGTTGACGCCATCGCCAAAGATGTCGTTTTCCTCAACGATCACGTCGCCCAGATTGATCCCGATGCGGAATTGGATCCACCGCGCCGGCGAAACGTCCGTGTTGCGTCGTGCCATCCGCCGCTGGATCTCGGCAGCGCACACCACCGCATCGACGACGCTGTGAAACTCGATCAGCATGCCGTCGCCGGTGGTCTTGATGATACGGCCGCGGTTCTTCATGATAGCCGGATCGATGAGCTCGATCCGATGGGTCTTAAGACGCGCGAGGGTCCCCGTCTCGTCAGCCTCCATCAGGCGACTGTAGCCGACCATATCAGCGGCAACGACAGCTGCGAGCCTGCGTTCTGGTCCAGGCACGTCCATCTCTCCAGTTCCCTCACTGGGCAGTCTAACAGATGTGGGACTTTAGCCCAAGCTTGCGAGCCACGAGCAGGCCCTGGCCGAGCCGTCGAGAAACTTGCTCCGTCGCAGGCGTCAGACGTGATCGGCCGCAAATGGGTCATTCGCGTCGATTTGGCATGTCCGTCCTATGTCCGGTCGGCCGGCGATCTCGGAAGTGCGGATGTCGGGCTTGCTGGTTTGGCATGGCCTGCCGCGACGACGGGCCGAGCCAGTTCAACAACCAGCCTAACAGCCCATCCGGTCTGCGATCCCGCCAAAGTCCCTGGCGACGATATCCCAATCGCCGGTCGCCTCGAAATCGAGTTTCTGCAGCGGACCGTATTCGGTCGGGCGCGCGACGAACGCGGTCTTCAATCCCAGTTGCTGCGCGGCTTTCAGATCGCCATTGTGCGCGGCCACCATCATCACCTGTTGCGGCGCCAGACCGAGCAGGCGCGCCGCGCCCAGGTAGGTTTCGGGATCGGGCTTGTAATGTTCGAACAATTCCGCCGACAGCACCAGGTCCCACGGCAGGCCTGCGAATTTCGCCATATTGGTCAACAGCGCAACATTGCCGTTCGAGAGCGGGCCGATGATGTATTTCTGCTTCAGCCGCGTCAGGCCGGCAACGCTATCCGGCCAGGCATGCAGCCGATGCCAGCCCATGGTGAGGTGGTGCAGGTCAGCCTCGTTCAACCCCTGAAACGAAAACTGCGCGACCAGCTTTTCCAGCGACCGCCGATGCAGCTGGTCGAGTATCACGTAACCGCGCTCCGGATGCTTCCGGACGTCGTCCATCGATGCGACATACGCGCCGCGCCAGCCATCGACCAGCGCGGTCCAGTCGGCGTTGACGCCGCGGGCAGCACCCCATTGGGTGAAATCCGCGATCAGGCTGGAGCGCCAGTCGACCACGGTGCCGAACACATCGAACACCAGCGCCTTCACGGCGGATAGATCGGACATGATCGCACTCCCTTTTTCGTCATTCCGGGGCGAGCGAAGCGAGAGCCCGGAATCCATAACCACGACAGGGAGTATGGATTCCGGGCCTGCGCCAAGTGGCGCATCCCGGAATGACAATGGTTAGAGTATTTTTCTATACTGGATGAAACCGAGATTCTCTGCGACTTGATCGTAAAGAATGCGCGCCTGCGCATTGGTGGTGTGGGTCAGCCAGTGCACCCGGTTGGCGCCGGCGGCTTTCGCTTTCTCATAGACCGCTTCGATCAGCGCCCGTCCGACGCCGAGGCCGCGCGCCCCGTCGCTGACGAACAGGTCCTGCAGATAGCAGTAATTGCCCGGTGCCCAGGTCGAGCGGTGGAACAGGTACTGGACAATGCCGGTCAGCTTGCCGTCGACATAGGCGCCGAGCAGGAACATCGGCTCGTCCGGATCGTGAAACCGCTGCCACGCGACATCGCTGGCGCCGGGCTCCAGCGTCGCCTTGTAGAACGCGATGTAGCCGTCCCACAACGGCTCCCACGCCGCGCGCTCGTCCTCGCCGACAGGCCGGACGACGATCTTGTCAGCCATCGGCCGGCCCTCAGTCGAGATGAAATTTTTCGAGCTGCCGGTGCTCGCCCTTGATGTAGCGCACGGTGCCGGTAACCGAGCGCATCACCACCGTTTCGGTATGGATCACGTCCTTGCGGAACTTGACGCCCGAGAGCAGCGACCCCGTCGTCACGCCGGTCGCCGAGAACAGGCAGTCGCCCTTCGCCATGTCCTCGATGCCGTAGATAAAGCGCGGATCGGTGACGCCCATCTTGCGGGCGCGCTCGCGCTTCTCCTCGGTGTCGAGAATGAGCCGGCACTGCATCTGGCCGCCGATGCAGCGCAGCGCCGCTGCTGCCAGCACGCCCTCCGGCGCGCCGCCGGTGCCGATGTACATGTCGACCCCGGTATTGTCCGGATCGGCGCAGTGGATGACGCCCGCCACATCGCCGTCGGTGATCAGGCGCACGGCCGCGCCCGTACTGCGCACACCGGAAATAATTTCGGCGTGACGGGGGCGGTCCAGCACCAGCACCGTGATCGCCGAGGAATCGACGCCCTTGGCCTTGGCGAGACGGCGAACATTGTCGGCCGGCGATGCGTCGAGTTCGACCACGCCTTTGGCATAACCCGGACCGACCGCGATCTTTTGCATGTAGACGTCTGGCGCGTGGAGCAGCGTGCCGCCATCGGCCATCGCCATGGTCGCGATCGCGCCCGGCATGTTCTTGGCGCACAGCGTGGTGCCCTCCAGCGGGTCGACGGCGATATCGACCTGCGGGCCGGCATTCAAACCAACCTTCTCGCCGATGAACAGCATCGGCGCCTCGTCGCGCTCGCCCTCGCCGATCACCACGGTTCCTTCGATCGGCAACTTGTTGAGCTCACGACGCATCGCGTCGACCGCGGCCTGGTCGGCGGCCTTCTCGTTGCCGTGGCCGCGCAGCCGCGCCGCCGATACCGCCGCGCGCTCGGTTACCCGCACGATCTCAAGCGTGAGAATACGCTCCAGCAACAGCTGCGGCGGCACGGAAATATGGGTCGACATCACTGTACTCCCTTGAAACTGCAAGGCGGGTCTTTCGGCCCGCATATAATCGTTCAGCGCGTCGTTCGTTCGCAACGCGCGCTAGTTTTTTTCGATCCGTATCACCTGCGGCCGGCCGCGGATCACCTTGTCGCGCTGCACCGCCTGCAGCGCGCGATATACTGCATCCTCGCTGGTCGCGTAAGTAATCAGAATGACCGGCACCGGCGAAGCCTTCCCCGTCGCACCTGCCGCATCGACGCCATCGGCATGGCGCTGCACGATCAATTCAATGGAAATTTTCTGCTGCGCAAGCCGGGTAGCGATCGTCGCGGCGGTCCCTGCCAGATCGCGCGCCATCAGGCGGATATAGTAGCCGCCTTCGTGACGTTCCATCGGCGCCTTCCTGGTCGCACGCAACCGCTCCACGGGGCGCCCGAACGGCTTGGCACGGATACCACGCGCAACATCGGCGATGTCGGCGACCACGGCCGATGCGGTCGCCGCTCCGCCGGCACCGGGACCCACCAGCGTGATCGGAGGGATGCCCTCGCCGTCGATGGTCACCGCGTTGGTGACACCCATCACCTGCGCGATCGAGGAGGTTTTCGGGACCATGGTCGGATGCACGCGCTGTTCGATGCCCTTGGCGGTCCGCACCGCGACCCCGAGCAGCTTGACGCGATAACCGAGTTCTTCCGCCGCGCGCAGGTCTTCCGGCGCGATCGAGGAAATGCCCTCCACATAAACCGCGTTTTGCGCAACCTTGGTGCCGAATGCGAGGCTGGCAAGAATGGCAAGCTTCTGGGCGGTGTCATGGCCATCGACGTCGAATGACGGATTGGCCTCCGCGTAGCCCAGCCGCTGCGCGTCCTTCAGGCATTCGGCGAATGACAATCCTTCCTGCTCCATCCGGGTCAGGATGTAATTGCAGGTGCCGTTGAGGATACCGTAAACCCGATTGATAGTGGTGCCCGCAAGGCCTTCGCGCAGGGTTTTGACGACGGGGATCGCAGCACCCACAGCCGCCTCGAAATTCAGCGCGGTGCCATGCTTCTCGGCTGACCCGGCCAATCGCAGTCCATGCTTGGCGATCAGCGCCTTGTTGGCGGTGACCACCGATTTGCCGGATTTCAGGGCCGCCTCGATCGCCGACAGCGCGGGGTCGCCGGAGCCGCCCATCAATTCGACGAAGCAGTCGATGCCGGGTTCGCTGGCCAGATCAAGCGCATTTTTGGCCCAGGCGATACCGTGCAGATCGAGGTCGCGTTTTTTCACCTTCGAACGCGCGGTAACGGCGACGACCTGCACGCCGCGGCCGCAGCGCAGTGACAATGCCCGGCCCTGCTGCTCAATGAGGCGGACAACTTCAGCGCCAACCGTGCCGAGCCCCGCGATACCCACTTTCAGGGGTGCGACCATGACGAAAAAACCTGCCGGAGAGACCAAAACCAGGCGTGATCCGAAAACCGTCCCCGTCCACCGGGGACAGGCCTTGCGGGACCATGCCTAGCGCCGGTTGGCGAGAGGAACCACGTTGTGCAACGTTTCGATGCCGCTTTCAAGGAAGCGGCGCACCCCGCGCGCGGCCTGGCGGATCCGTTGCTCGTTTTCCACCATGGCGATGCGGACGTAACCCTCGCCGTGCTCGCCAAAGGCAACCCCCGGTGAAACGACAACCCCGGATTTCTCGACCATCAGGGTCGCAAACTGCATGCTGCCGACGCCGCGGAAGGCTTCAGGCAACGGCGCCCATGCGAACATCGAGGCCTCCGGCGGCGGGATCTCCCACCCCGCCCGGCCGAACGACTCCACCAGCGCGTCCCTGCGCTTGCGGTAGGTGTCGCGCATCTCGCGAATGCAATCCTCCGGACCGTTCAACGCGGCGGTCGCGGCGACCTGGATCGGCGTGAACGCGCCGTAATCGAGGTAAGACTTGACCCGCGCCAGCGCGGCAATGATGCGGTCGTTGCCAACGGCAAATCCCATGCGCCAGCCGGCCATCGAAAACGTCTTCGACATCGAGGTAAATTCGACCGTGACATCGATCGCGCCGGGAACCTGCAGCACCGAGGGCGGCGGATTATGATCGTCGAAATAGACTTCGGCGTAGGCCAGATCCGACAGGATGAAGATCTCGTGCTTCTTCGCGAACGCCACCAGATCCCTGTAGAAATCGAGACTCGCGACATAGGCGGTCGGATTGGAGGGGTAGCAGACGACGATCGCGAGCGGTTTCGGGATCGAATGGATGATCGCGCGCTCGACCGCCTCGAAGAATTGCGGCGTCGGCTCGGAGGGCACCGAACGAATGACGCCACCGGCCATGAGAAATCCAAAGGCGTGAATCGGATAGCTCGGATTGGGACACAGCACCACGTCGCCGGGCGCGGTGATCGCTTGCGCGACGTTGGCAAAGCCTTCCTTCGAGCCCAGCGTCGCGACAATCTGGGTCTCCGGATTGAGTTTCACGCCAAAGCGCCTGGCGTAATAGGCCGCCTGCGCCTTGCGAAGGCCGGTAATGCCGCGCGATGCGGAGTAGCGGTCGGTGCGCGGCTTGCCCAGCGTTTCCTTCAGTTTTTCGATGACGTGGGGTGGCGTCGGCAGATCCGGATTGCCCATGCCGAGGTCAATGATATCGGCGCCGGCATTGCGCGCGGCCGCCTTGGCCCGGTTGACCTGTTCGAACACATAAGGCGGCAGACGGCGTATGCGGTAAAATTCTTCCATGGTCCTCACTCCGGCAACCGGCACGGGCAGAATCGCCGACACCTTTTGCAGCGAAACGGAATTCGCCGGGGCCAGAAATCGCGTTCAATCAAAGATTTAGAGCGAATTCAGGCGCAAAATCCATGTCGTGGTCCTGATTTGCGGTTGAATTGAGGTTCTTTTAGCATGGACGTGCGGCTGCGCCAGTATCCGCCGTCAGATCACTTCGAGGTGGTGTCCTTGGCGGCCGCGTCTTTGGCGGCGGTCGCGGACGCCTGGCGGTCCCGCGCGGCTAGCAGTTCGGCCTTCATCTTGGCCCGATCGGCCGGCGCCATCGTGGCCTCATCGCGGCTTGGGGGCAAATCTTCAACCGGGAGGTAGGGATCGGCTTGTTTCCCAGGCGCGTCGGCCGCCGTTCCGATCGATGGCAAATCCGCGATCGGTATCGAGCAGCCGCCAAGCGCAAGTGCTGAAAGCACCAGCGCTCCCGCAGCCAGCCACATCTTTGTCCGATCCACCGACATACGTCCGGAAGTCCCCCACTTCGCCAATGTGAGCTTTGCAGCCGCCTGACGTTTATTTCATCATTTGTCATGGCAGCGCTTGAACCAGTATCGCCCGAAACGCTTAAAGCCTGAACAACAAATCGGAGCGTTAGGGCTTCAATGTGACAGAAGCAAGATACTTTGTCGCACTGCAACACATCCAAAATCGGCGTTAACGGCGAATCTGCCGTCGTTGATCTGCGCGGTGACGAAATAGAAATGAACCTGTAGTGTCGGAATATGAGCGACGCTTCGACTGAAACCAAGACTGCGCAAAAATTCGACCCGGAAGCCTTCGCGATGAACCTCGCGCGGGCGATGGAGAGCGGCGGTCAGGCGCTGGCGGCCTA
The DNA here is from genome assembly GCA_963729395.1 of uncultured Pseudomonadota bacterium. Lineage (GTDB taxonomy): Bacteria > Pseudomonadota > Alphaproteobacteria > Rhizobiales > Xanthobacteraceae > Bradyrhizobium. The sequence continues at coordinate 16,674 of CAVSOS010000032.1, forward strand.
TCTCAAGCCGCGCGAGCAAGGCGAACCCAAGGACAAGCCGCCGAACGAGCTTGCCGAGGTGATCAAGACGTTCAGCACGGTTGCGGACTATTGGCTGTCGGACAAGACCCGCGCCGCCGAATTGCAGACGAAGCTGGGCAAGGCCTATCTCGATTTGTGGGGCTCGTCGATGCGCCGCCTGGCCGGCGAACAGGTATCGCCGGCGATCGAGCCGTCGCCGCGCGACAAACGCTTCAGCGATCCGGAATGGCGATCCAACCAGTTTTTCGAGTTTGTTATGCAGGTTTACCTGCTCACCACCCAATGGGCGCAGGACCTGGTGCGCAACGCCGAGGGCCTCGATCCGCACACCCGCAAGAAGGCGGAATTTTACGTCTTGCAGATCACCAACGCGCTGGCGCCGTCGAATTTCGTTCTCACCAATCCAGAGGTCCTGCGCACGACGCTCGCCTCCAGCGGTGAAAATCTGGTTCGCGGCATGAAGATGCTGACGGAAGATATCGAAGCCGGGCGCGGCACGCTGCGCATCCGCCAGTCCGATCCTTCCAATCTCGATGTCGGCGTCAACATGGCGATGACGCCGGGCAAGGTGATTTTCCAGAATGAGTTGATGCAACTGATCCAGTACGCGCCTGCGACGGAAAACGTGCTTCGGACGCCGCTTCTGATCGTGCCGCCGTGGATCAACAAGTTCTACATCCTCGACCTCAAGCCGGAAAAATCCTTCATCAAGTGGTGCGTCGATCAGGGCGTCACGGTGTTCGTGATCTCTTGGGTCAACCCGGACAAGCGCCTCGGCGCCAAGACCTTCGAAGACTACATGAAGGAAGGTCCGCTGACGGCGATGGACGTCATCGAGCGGGCGACCGGCGAATTGAAGGTCCACACCATGGGCTACTGCGTCGGCGGCACCCTGCTCGCCTCGACGCTGGCCTGGCTCGCGGAAAAACGGCGTGTGCGGGTGACATCGGCGACATTCCTGGCCGCGCAGGTCGATTTCAGTCACGCCGGCGATCTGATGGTGTTCGTCGACGAAGACCAGATCTCGGCGCTTGAGCGCGACATGCGGGCCGCGGGCGTGCTCGAAGGCAGCAAGATGGCGATGGCCTTCAACATGCTGCGCTCGAACGACCTGATCTGGTCCTACGTCGTCAGCAATTATCTCAAGGGACAGCCGCCGTCGGCCTTCGATCTCTTGCACTGGAATTCGGACGCGACCCGAATGCCGGCGGCGAACCATTCCTATTACCTGCGCAACTGCTATCTGGAGAACCGGCTGTCCACCGGCAGCATGGTGCTGGACAACACGCTGCTCGATCTGTCGAAGATCAAGGTGCCGATCTACAATCTGGCGACACGCGAGGATCATATCGCGCCGGCGGAGTCGGTGCTTTACGGCTCGCAGTTTTTCGGCGGCCCGGTGAAATACGTGCTGTCCGGTTCCGGACATATCGCCGGCGTCGTCAACCCGCCATCCTCGGGCAAGTACCAGTTCTGGACCAACGACAATATCAAGGACGTTACGCTGGCGGACTGGCTCAAGGGCGCGCAGGAGCATCCGGGATCGTGGTGGCCCGACTGGCGTGAATGGCTGGGCGGCATTGATGCCGAGGAGATACCCGCGCGCAGCGTGGGCAGCGACGCGTTACCCCCGATCGAAGACGCCCCGGGCAGCTATGTCCGGGTTCGCGCGTAGCGCAACGATGCGAGTACAGGTATCATCAGGTGGTCCCGCCGGGACGGGATTCGGAATGAATTGAGGGGGAACCTATGACGCGTGAATTGTTCTGGCTGACGCTGACGGTTATTTTGACGGGCCTGCTCTGGATTCCCTACAGCCTCAATCGCTGTCAGGTTCGCGGTATCAGCGGTGCGATGGCAAATCCGTCCCGCAACGACAAGCCCCATGCCGAATGGGCCAACCGCCTGATGTTCGCCCACGATAACGCGGTCGAGAACCTCGTCATTTTCGCGCCGCTGGTGCTGATCCTCAACGCGATCGATTATTCAAGCCAATGGACCGTTCTGGCTTGCGCGGTCTATTTCTGGGCGCGGGTCGCCCATCTGATCGTCTACACGCTCGGCCTGCCGGTGTTCCGCACGCTGGCCTTCGTCGTCGGCTTCCTGGCGCAGGCCGTGCTGGCGGTGGCGATTATCAAGGCGTTCTGACTGTTGGTATTCGGCTGAGACGTGGACTCATTAACGCAAAGCCACAGGTGTATCGACGCGAGCTGGACAAAGGCACGGTAATTCGCGGCGAGCTTGTCGTACCGCGTTGCGAGCCGACGACACTGCTTGATCCTGTTGAAGAAGCGTTCGACAAGATTGCGGGCTCGGTAGAGGTCGGCGAGTTCATAGCGCATGATTCGGGGGCTCCCACCTCCTCCGTTGGCGACCTCCGGCCACGTGCATTCGGATATCCGCCGATGCCAATGGCATCGGGCTGAATGAAAGGCCGCTTCAGCAATCGTGCTGGACGTTGATAAACGTCCCCGCTCACCACACGTGGATACCGATACTCTCGGGAAGCTTCCACTTTAAGGTGAACTTAACACAAAAGACGCAGCATCCGCCGTAAAGACCCCGAACCAAGGCACAGGCGGTGCAACAGCCAGATTCCATCATTGCCGAATTGGAGGACGCCGTCAGAAGCGGCTCATCCGAAAAGCGCATAAATACACTTCGGCAAGTCACAAATCTCTTCTTGCATGATCAAGATCGGCTTAGCGAAGATCAGATCAAGGTGTTCGACGACGTCTTGTGTCTGCTCACTGCCCGTGTCGAAACCCAAGCCAAAGCCGAACTCAGCAAACGCCTTGCGCCGGTCGACGGCGCCCCCCCTGAAATCGTTCGGCGGCTGGCGCGGGACGACGAAATCGCAGTTGCCGAAGGCGTCCTGGTCCGGTCCAGCCGGCTCGGCACCGGCACCCTTGTGGAAATTGCTCGGACCAAGGGACAAGATCATCTATTCGCGATCTCCAGCCGTGCCAACTTGCCGGAAGCCGTTACCGATGTCATCGTCGACCGTGGCGAGCGCCGAGTGATCCGCAGGCTCGCAAACAATGCGAGCGCACAGTTCTCCGAAACCGGTTATGCTGGAATGGTGGCGCATGCTGAAGCCGACGACGAGCTCACCGAGATTCTCGGGCTTCGTATCGACCTTCCAATCAATTTTCTTCGCGATCTCCTGCGACGAGCGACCGACGCAGTGCGCGCCCGGCTAATGGCGATTGCTCCTCCTGAGCTTCAGGAGGAGATCGAGCGCGTTCTCAAGACGATTGCGGACGCAGTAGGCGGAAAACCCAAGCCGACGCGCGACTTCGCCCGCGCCGAGGCGATCGTGAGGCGGATGAAGGGCCTCAACGAACTGAATGACGCAGCCATCGTCATGTTTGCGGAAACCAGAAGGATCGATGAGGTAATCGCTGCCCTGGCATTGCTGACGAATGTGCCTACCGCGATAATCGCGAAAGTGATCGAGGGACACCGCGCCGATTTGGTCCTGCTTCCATCCAAATCAGCAGGATTGAATTGGTCGACGGTGAAAGCAATCCTGGTCAACCGGTCGATCAAACCTCAGATCGACGAACGGACGCTCGAAATTGCCACCAGGGATTATGGCAAGCTGACGGTAGACACCGCCAATCGCACATTACGTTTTTGGCAGGTTCGCGGAACGATTGAAAAATAGCTTATAGCCAGCTGCCAAGGCTGGGGGCGGAGCAGCGACGGTCTTAGGGCGGTTGCTGGCATATCGCGTCATTGCTTCGCAGCAACGGCGTCGCTTTAGATACAAAGCTGACATCGGCTTCGGTTTGTCATGCAGCCGGGTTTTATGAGTACATGGCCTAAGTTCTCCTCATTGTACCCGATCATAACCGTCTGACTCGTGCAGACGGCGCAAACTTGCCTGCGATGCCGGGCACGATGAAGAAGAATTCAACCGAGCCATCGTCAAAAAAACACACGACCTGCTCGAGCCCAAGCTTGATCAGACGGCCTTTCGGGCCGTAAGGAACAGCATCGCTGCCCGTTTGCCGTCGAAGCCCGTGACTTCGCCAGTCTCGATCGATAATGAACTCCAGTTGCCGGCATTGGCATAGTTGGCGCGCAGCCAATCCGGCGACGGATAGTTGTAATAGCGATTGAGCGTATCACGGCCGGCCGCGTCGCCGGTCTTGTAGCTGGCGTAGAAATATCCGGCCGGTCTGAGGGCGCGCCAGATCAGCGCCAGAATTTGCGCCAATTCGTCTCGGGGAACGTGAAGCAGACAGGCGTTGGCCCAGACGCCGTCATAGGCCTCGACGTCGTCGAGGTCATGAAAGAGCAGCGTCTCGACCGGACGGCCCAGACGGCGCGATGCCTCGCCGGCCATTTCCGGCGATCCATCCGTTGGACGGACCTCGAAACCTTTCGCCAGCATCTCAGCCGCAGCGGCGCCGGCGCCGCATCCCAGTTCGAGAATCGCTGCCCCCGGAGGGAGCAGCGCGAGAAACCGGGTGAGCCATGTATGCGTCGCGATCTCGCGCCCGGCATAGGCCTGCGCGTTGCTCCGATAGAATTGAAGGGTTTCCTCGTCCATGGCGGCCTCGCTTGCGGAAACACCGGACCTGCTAGTTATCGGCAAGGCCCAGCATCAGCCGCATGTTTTGTACCGCAGCACCCGAGGCGCCTTTGCCAAGATTGTCGAGCCGGGCGACGAGAACCGCCTGACGATGTTTGTCGCTGGCAAAGACGTAGAGCTCGAGCCTGTTGGTCTCGTTGAGCGCCTCGGGCTCGAGCGTCCCGCTCCTGGAAGCCGCATTTTCGAACGGCATCACCGAGACGCAGGTGCTTGCGGCGTAGCGCTCGGCCAGCGCGGCGTGCAGGTCGGTCCCGCCGGGTTTGCCCGGAAGCGTATCCAGTTGCAAAGGTACGGAGACCAGCATGCCCTGTCGGAAATTTCCAACCGAGGGCACGAAGATGGGTCGGCGCGTGAGCCTTGAGTAAAGCTGCATCTCCGGCAGGTGCTTGTGTTCGAGGCCGAGACCATAGAGTTCGAAGGCCGGCGCGGAGCCGTCTTCGAAGCTTGCAATCATCGACTTGCCCCCGCCCGAATAGCCGCTGACCGCGTTGATGGTGACCGGATAGTCCGCAGGCAAAATAGCGGCGTCGACCAGCGGCCGGAGCAACGCGATCGCGCCAGTCGGATAGCAGCCCGGATTGGAGACTTTCCGTGCTGCCCGAATCTTGTCTGCCTGATCTGGCGCCAGTTCCGGAAAGCCGTAGGTCCAGTCGCCGGCGACGCGAAAAGCCGTCGACGCGTCGAGAATCTTGGGAGCCGCTGCGCCCATGCCGTCGATCAGCCCCACGGTCTCCTTGGCAGCATCATCCGGCAGGCAGAGGATGACGAGGTCTACCTCCCCCATCAGCGCGCGTTTGGCGCCTGCGTCCTTGCGCTTCTCCTCTGCAATGCTTTTCACCACCACGTCGCTCTGCTGGCGAAGGCGCTCTTGAATGCCGAGGCCCGTCGTTCCAGCCGCGCCATCGACAAAGACGGTGGGCTTTGTGCTGTCGCCGATCGACCGCGGCTGTTGGGTGTCGGCAAGATTGCTGTCGGTAACGGTCATGGCACGTTCCTTTCGAGCCGGCTCGTTTCCTGTGTGAAGGCTTGCGGCCGCGTCTCGCGCATTAAACGCGCGATCTGTTGCGCATTCGTGTCGGTTTGCGAGGCAAGCGCCCCTGCAACGGCGGCATAGTCGGTTTCGGATTTGTGCTGGTTCAGCTTGAAGCTGCCTTCAACCTCGTCCACCGACATCACCAGACCCACGATCGCCTTTTTCATCGCATCCAGACGCCCCGCCGTCATCTTCGACGACGTCCAGGGCGGCTTCGGTGCGAGCCGGCTTTCAAACTTCGCGCTCAGCGCGTCGAGATGCGGACCGAGTTCGTCGTCGGAAAGCCTCCGCACGGTGCCCGTCAGATGCACCGCCTGATAAAGCCAGGTCGGCACCTGGTCGGGCGAGGCATACCAGTCCGGCGAGACATAGGCATCCGCCGCGTTCACCGCCATTAGCCAGGAAGCCGTCCCGTCGGCCAGTTTTACCAATGGATTGTGACGCGCGACGTGAAATGCCGCCTGCGGCGTACCGTCATCCGCATAGGCGAGAAAAAACGGCAACGACGATGCGATCGGTCGGGCGCCGTCCCATGCGCAGACCGTGCCGAATCCACGCGCTTCCGCAAAAGCAAGGCTTGCGGCGCGATCGGGCTTGAACATCGGAGGCGTATACATCTCAAACTCCTGCTTGACGTAGGAGCCGCCGGGTCAGATCGCGCTGCTTTTGAAGGAAAATGCCGCGGACCGGGTCCGGCGGCAGAGGCTGATATCTTAAACGCAGACGTCCGCCCATACCGCAGTGGTACGGCGGCGGCGAGCAATAGCAATGGTCGCGGCGTTGATCATGGGCGGGCTATACGGCCGCGCCCGGTTGACGTCAAGATGTTTGGAATGCCGGAGACGTCAAGATGACGGGTGCCGGCGTCTTGTGCGTGACATATGGGCCGGCGCTTCAGACCACCCGCCACAGCCATTCGGCGATCTGCGCGATCACGTCACCGAACAACAGCAGCGCTGCCGACCATACCAGCGCGGAGACGAAATTGGCGATTTGAAAACGCCAGTACGACATCTCGAATATCCCGGCCGCGAGCGGCACCGAGGCCCGCAGCGGTCCGAAAAATCGTCCGATGAAAATGCTCGGCACGCCCCAATTTTTCACAAAAGCTTCCCCGCGCGGCAGAATCTCCGGGTAACGCGAGAGCGGCCACATCTGCGCGACGTGCTCCTTGTATCGGAAGCCGAACCAGTAAGAGACCCAATCGCCGAGGGCTGCGCCCGATGCCGCCGCCAATCCAGACCGGCCAGAAGCTGATGCCGCTGGCACCAATCAGCGCGCCGATCGCGACCAGCGCCCCCCAGGCCGGAATCAGCAATGAAATAAAGGCCAGCAATTCACCGAACGCCAGCACCAGAACGATCGGTGCGGCCCAGGCCGAATGGTCTCGCACGAAGTCGGCCAGAGCGTGCGCAAAATCTTCCATTAACGAAATGCCCTTCCACGGCTTCTTGGCCTTGAACTTTCCTCGGGATTCGGTGCCTAAGTTCAGGTAAGCCAGCCCCTCGCCTGACAAGCAAGTCACAAAGGCGGACATGAGTCGTGAATTCAGCCGCTCCGGGCCGGCTTTCAATTCCCCATCTAACCCGAGGAAATCCGCAAGGAAACCTGTAAGGAAACCTGTAAGGAAAAGCGAATGATCGGATCGTTGATGATGCGCGTGAGCGTGGTTGTTTTGCTGATCGGAATGCTGGCCGGCATCGCGATGGGTATCCGGGAGGACTTCACGCTTCAGGCGGCGCACGCGCATCTCAACCTGGTCGGCGGCGTGTTGCTGTTCCTGTTCGGACTGTACTACCGACTGATTCCTGCCGCCGGTGGCAGCGCGCTGGCCAAAATTCAGGGCTGGCTGCACATCGTCGGCAGCATCCTGTTTCCGATCGGCGTTGCCATCGTGATCCTGAAAGGCCCCTCATTGATCGTGCTGCCGATCGTGGGATCTCTGATTGTGGTCGCAGCGGTGGCTCTGTTTGCGGTGATCGTGTTCCGGACCTCGTACGATTGAGCTCCCCGGCAGCGCCCCCGTCACTTTTTAAGCTCAACCGTGGCATAGTCAGGGAAATCGATTCGCCGCGCCCAACGTGCGCGAAACACATGAAAAGATATGTCCAAACCATTGAAATCAGCTGCTAAAACCAAAGCCGCAAACGATCTGTTCGGCACCGCGGAACCGAAAGGCCGGGCCCCGCTCAAGGTTGCGTCCCGCGCCTCCAGCGCCGAAGCCGGCTACACCGCCCGCGACATCGAGGTATTGGAAGGCCTTGAGCCGGTGCGCCGCCGCCCCGGCATGTACATCGGCGGCACCGACGAGAAGGCGCTGCATCATCTGTTCGCCGAAGTCATCGACAACGCGATGGACGAGGCGCTGGCCGGACACGCCTCCTTCATTGAGGTCGAATTGGGCGCCGACGGATTCCTCACCGTCACCGACAATGGCCGCGGCATTCCGGTCGACCCGCATCCGAAATTTCCGAAAAAATCGGCCCTCGAAGTCATCATGTGCACGCTGCATTCTGGTGGCAAATTCGACTCCAAGGTCTACGAGACCTCCGGCGGCCTGCACGGCGTCGGCGTGTCCGTCGTGAATGCGCTCTCCTCCCGGCTTGAGGTCGAAGTCGCCCGCGGCCAAAAGCTCTACCGCATGGCGTTCGAGCGCGGCCACCCGAAGGGCAAGCTCGAAGACCTCGGCAAGGTCAACAACCGCCGCGGCACCAAAATCCGCTTCAGGCCGGACGCCGAGATTTTCGGGGCCAAGGCTTCCTTCAAGCCGCAGCGTCTGTTCAAGATGGCCCGGTCGAAAGCCTATTTGTTCGGCGGCGTCGAGATCCGCTGGCGCTGCGACCCGGAGCTGCTGAAGGGCGTTGACGACGTGCCCGCCGAGGACACCTTTCACTTCGTCGGCGGACTGAAGGACTATCTCGCCGCCGCCGTTCATGCCGATACCCTGGTGCATCCGGATATCTTCTCCGGCAAATCCGGACGCGTCGGCGCCCACGGCGCCTGCGAATGGGCGGTGGCGTGGACCGCCGATGCCGACGGTTTTCTGTCCTCCTATTGCAACACCGTGCCGACGCAGGACGGCGGCACGCACGAATTGGGCATGCGCAGCGCACTGCTGCGCGGGCTGAAGGATCACGCCGAACGCGTCGGCCAAGGCAAGCGCGCCGCCAGCATCACCTCCGAGGACGTCATGGTGGGCGCCGCGGTGATGCTGTCGGTATTCGTGCGCGAGCCTGAATTCCAGGGCCAGACCAAGGATCGGCTCGCGACCGCCGAAGCGCAGCGCATTGTCGAGCAGGCGATCAAGGACCCGTTCGACCACTGGTTGTCCGGCAACCCCGTCCAGGCCAACAGACTCCTGGAGTTCGTGGTCGAACGCGCCGACGAGCGGTTGCGCCGCCGCGCCGAGAAAGAGATCTCGCGCAAGACCGCGGTGAAGAAGCTGCGTCTGCCCGGCAAGCTCTCTGACTGCACCAACACCGCGTCCGAAGGCTCGGAGCTGTTCATCGTCGAGGGCGACAGCGCCGGCGGCAGCGCCAAGCAGGCCCGTGACCGCAAGACCCAGGCCATCCTGCCGCTACGTGGCAAGATCCTCAACGTCGCCTCCGCCACCAAGGACAAGCTTACCGCCAACGCGCAACTTGCCGATCTAATGCAGGCGATTGGTTGCGGCACCGGCGCGCATTATCGCGAAGAGGATCTGCGTTACTCGCGCATCATCATCATGACCGATGCCGATGTCGACGGCGCGCATATCGCATCGCTGCTGATCACGTTTTTCTACCGGCAGACGCCGCGGCTGATCGACGAGGGCCACCTCTATCTCGCGGTGCCGCCGCTCTACAAGCTGACCCATGGCAGCAAGACGGTTTACGCCCGCGACGACGCGCACATGGCCGCGTTGATGAAGAGCGAATTCAACGCCAATGCCAAGGTCGATGTCAGCCGCTTCAAGGGCCTCGGCGAAATGATGCCGGCGCAATTGAAGGAAACCACCATGGACCCGGCCAAGCGCAGCATGCTGCGCGTGGTGCTGGTGGCGGACGACCGCGAGGGCACCGCCGACTTGGTCGAGCGGCTGATGGGCACCAAGGCCGAGGCCCGGTTTGCGTTCATTTCCGACAAGGCGGAATTCGCCCGTGAGGATCTGCTGGACGTTTAGGTCGTCGGTAGTGACCGCGGCAGGCATTTCGCCGCACGAGAGGCCGATTTGAGCCGATTAGCGGCCTTTCAGGGCTGCTCCACCCCCTTCCCCGGACCGTTTTCCGGCGGGTGTGCCTGCGCAGCAACAGCATTTTGGGCAAAAAAGGCTATAAGTCTAGGAACGAGTTTCAGGATTTGGTGTAATCGCACCCCGTGTTGAGGGTTTGAAATGAAGAAATTTGTGCTCGCTCTGACGGCACTCGCAGCGTTCACGGGATCGGCCGTTGCCGCCGACCTGCCCGCTGCTCCGGCCTATTCGAAGGCTCCGGTTCCTGTCGCAACCCCAAGCTGGACCGGCTTCTACATCTTCGGCGGCGCGGGTGGTGGCGTTTGGGATGCGAATACCGGCGTTAACGTGGCTGGTGGGGGTCCTTGCGTTCTCTGCGTAAACAACAAGCAGGGTGGCGACGGCTGGTTCGGAACTGCCGGTTTGGGTTACGACTGGCAGTTCAGCCAGAGGTGGGTGTTTGGCATTTTCGGCGATGGCCAGTTTGGCAGCATGAAGGGTTCGATCTTCGGCGGCCGGGATTGTTGGCGATGAAAAACTGAGGGATACGTGGGCCGTGGGTGCTCGCATCGGCTATCTGGTAGCACCGAACGTATTTTCGTACGTCAATGCCGGCTATACCGGCTCGGAATGGGACGGCGCGACCCTGTTCAACCCGGTTACCGCTGGGCCGATCGGCTTGCACACCGGTGGCTTCAACACCCAGGGCTGGTTCGTCGGCGGCGGCGTCGAGAACAATCTGGACATCTTCGGCATTTCCGCCCCGGGTTGGTTCATGAAGACCGAATACCGTGCGGCGTACTACGACAACAAGAACGTCAACATACTTGTCGATGGCACGAATGCACCCACAGGTTTGGATATCAACTTCAAGCCGCTGGTGCAGACCGTCAGCACCTCGCTGGTCTATCGCTTCAACTGGACCGGTCCGGTCGTCGCGAAGTACTGATCTTCCGACGCAATCTCTTCTCGAAAAGCCCCGGCATCGTCCGGGGCTTTTTTGTGCCTTGCGCTGGCGGGACCTGCTTACGAAAACCATCATCCCCCGCTCTTGCATGACATCCGCGCGCGCGCCACTCTGGTCGCCATTGTGCGATCACCGCGCGGCCAATGCGAACCGGAAAATCCCATGCGGAACTTGCTTTTGATCCTCGGCCTGCTCGCGCTCGCCATCGGCCTGCTCTGGATTGGCCAGGGCACCGGTGCGATCAAGTGGCCGAAATCGAGCTTCATGATCAGCCAGATCCAGTGGGCCGGGTACGGCGCCGCGCTGGCCGCACTCGGCCTGGTCCTGATCTGGCAAGGCAAGCGCTAGATCGCCCCGACGCCGTCATGACCGGCTGGTTCCGGCATGACAAAGAGGATTGTATCGATGATCTCAAATCCATTTGACCTCACCGGCAAGGTGGCCATCGTCACCGGCGGCAATGGCGGGATCGGTCTTGGCATGGCGCGCGGGCTTGGGGAAGCAGGCGCCGCGATCGCCATCGTCGGGCGGAATGAAGTGAAGTCAAACGAGGCGGTCGCCGACCTTCGGCAACGCGGTGCCAAGGCGATTTCCGTCGTCGCCGACGTCACCGACCAGACCGCCGTCGCCGCTATGGTCGAGCGGACTCTGCGCGAGCTGGGCCGCATCGACATCCTCGTCAACAACGCCGGAATCAATATCCGCAAAGCCCCGCAGGCGCTCGCGCTTGAGGAATGGGACAGCGTGATCAAGACCAACCTGACCAGCGCCTTCCTGTGCTCGCAGGCGGTCTATCCGGCCATGAAGGCCGGCGGGGGTGGCAAGATCATCAATATCGGCTCGATGATGTCGATCTTCGGCGCCAGCTTCGTGCCGGCCTACGCCGCAAGCAAGGGCGGCATCGTGCAGTTCACCCGCTCCTGCGCGGTGGCGTGGGCCACCGACAACATTCAGGCCAATGCGGTGCTGCCGGGCTGGATCGACACCGATTTGACCAAACGCGCCCGAGAGCAGATCGACGGACTGCACGACAAGGTACTGGCCCGCACGCCGGCGGCGCGCTGGGGCGCGATCGGCGATTTCGCCGGCATTGCGGTGTTTCTCAGTTCCGCGGCCTCGAACTTCGTCACCGGCACCGCGATCCCCGTGGACGGCGGATTTTCCGTGATGGGCTAGCCGCCTCAAGGCGGGTGCGCGCGGCTCAATCAGTCCGCGGACGCCGCCGGCGAGCGCACATGCTCCGGGCGCGCGCCGAGGCCGACAAACCGCGCCGTGACGCCCTGCAGCCAGGGTACCACGTTGATCAGGCGCGCAAATAGCGGGGCCTTGAGCGGACGATGACCCGGCTTGAGCGCTGCGCTGATGAGGTTGTTCTGGACCATGACCTGCATGGCCTGCGTGATCCGTACCGGAAATTCCCGGCGCCGCCGCACCGCATCCAGTTCGTCTTCGGTCGGGCAACCTTTGGCCAGCCTTGCGGCCAAGAGGTTGGCGGTCGCCACCGCGTCCTGGACCGCCAGGTTGACGCCGACGCCGCCGACCGGCGACATCGCATGCGCGGCGTCGCCGATGCAGAGCAGCCCGGGCAAGGTCCAGCGCTTCAATCGATTGATCGCCACGGTCAGCAGCTTGACGTCGTCCCACGTCTTTACGTCCGATATCCCCGATTTGAGGATCGGCGCCATGCCGACGACGTCGCCGCGGAAAGCGTCGAGCCCGCGCGCCTTGACCGCGTCGTATTGTCCCTTGGCGATCACATAGGCGCATTGCCAGTAATCGCCGCGATCGAATGTCACCAACATCTTGCCGGTCTCGATGCGCGCAAACACGCTTTCGGTTTCGCTGGCTCGCTTGCCGGCGCGAAACCAGAGCACGTCCATCGGCGCGCCGATCTCTTCGACCTCAAGATTGGCACGCTGCCGCACGATCGAATGCCTGCCGTCGCATCCGATGATCAGGTCCGCGCGGATTTCGACCTGCCCCTCGGGCGTATTGGCCCTCACCCCGACCACTGCATCACCCGATCGGATCAGGTCGGTCGCATCGGCCTTCATCATGACCTTGAGCGAGGCAAACCGCTTGCCGCTCTCGCGCAGGAAATTGAGAAAGTCCCATTGCGGCATGAAGGCAATGAAGGGGTATTTTACCTTGAGACGGCCGAGGTCTGCGATACGGATTAAGTCGCCGCCGAAATTGCCCTCCATTTTCTGCAGTTGCTGATGCGGCAATTTGAGGAAGCCGTCGATCAGGCCGAGTTCGTCCATCACCTGAAGCGTCGACGGATGCACGGTGTCGCCGCGAAAATCCCGAAAAAAATCGGCATGTTTCTCCAGCACCAGCGTGTCGATAGCAGCCCGTCCCAGGAGATATCCCAGCATCATCCCGGCCGGCCCGCCGCCGACGATGCAACACCGCGTATGTCGTTGGGCTGGTCGTTCCGAGGAAGTGGCCGCGTCCATGATCCGGCTCTCGTTGATTGCGCACTCAGCGCCGGAAGCTCTTGATCTCCGACACGCTGCCATCGCGATAGGTTAATTCCACCGACACCGATTTGGTTTCAGGCGGCAGCTTGAGATAGGGTACCGCATCGTGAGGAATGGCGCTGGGGTCCCTGGTGTCGCAGGGTGGCATTTTCAGCACCTTGTCGGGCACCGCGGTGTCGATGCCAAAGCGCGCCTCGCGGATCGCGCAGCGATACGACATCAGGTGTGTATAATAGATCAGTAACCCATTGTATTCGCGAAACGACAGCCAGCTCGTCGCGGTCATGTCGAGGATTTTCCGCTGATCGTGGATCAACGCCGCTTCCGGGTCGAATTTGATCGGGAAAGGCCCCTGTAATTCGCCGGAGGCGTCCACATAGCGGACCTGAAAGGTGGCCGCCGGCGCGTCGGCGGCCAGTTCAATCGATGGATTGGGCATCCGTTTGCGCGTGCGCGGATCGAGCGTGTCGAGGAAGCCGGTCTCGCGGAATTCCCCGCTGTCGCCGATCCGCCAGGAAATCCCCAAGGTCGGATCGGCGATCGAGAACACCACGGTCCAACCGCCATTGTGGCGGGAGAACATCGCGATCGGCGCGTTAACGGAATCGTTCGATGGCGCGGTGCGCGGCACCGACACCGGCGGAAGTGCTGCCACTTGCTGCGGCGGCTCGGCAGGTTTTGCGGCCGCAGGCTCTGCCTTGGCAACGCCGTTGAGGAACACGTCGTCGACCATCTGGTCGAAATAGACCGGAATCTGTTTGTGGTTCACGGTCTCCGCCATCTCGCTGACCAGCCGGCGGGTGTGCTGGGCGACCTGAACCAGGTTTTCCCCGGGTTGCAGCAATTCTTTTGCGAAGGTCCGCGTGAACACCGAATTGGGATTGTTGTCGTTGTTCGACAAACGGTCGAGCGCGGTTTGACGCGGTCCGGCGGAGAAAACCGAGAACACGCCTTCCGGCAATTGCGTCATCGGCGCGAGGCCTCCGCCACTGGCCAGAGCGCGGGTGCCTGATCGCTCAAACGGATTGTTGCGGCAGGCGTCGAACACCATGATCGCGGTGCGCACGTTCTCGTTCTGCAGCCGTTCGATAATGCGGTCAGCGAGCACGGAAGCGTCGCGGACCAGTTCTTCCTGGCCCTCGCTCGCCGCCGGCACGTCGGTCGGCAGTAGGAAATTCTGCCCCGCGATTTCAAAGCCGTGGCCGGCATAGAAGAAAAACGCGGTATCGCCGGGCCCCACGGCCGCGTCGAATGCCAGCAAGGTCTCGCTGAACGCCTGCCGGGTCTGGTTCTCCGCCAACATCACATCGAAGCCCAATTGCTTGAGCGTATCGCCCATGGTGCGGGCGTCGTTAACCGCCTTCTGCAATTTGGGAACGTTCTTGTAGTCGTTGTTGCCGATCACCAGGGCAACCCGCTTCTCCGCCCGCGCGGGTGCGGCGAGCGTCAGCAACGCTGCGGCGAGGCTCAAAGCCAATGCGGCCCTGAACGACAGCAAGATCTTCATTCCCGTTCCCCGCCTTGCGATTCATCCATGTCCCGTGCGGACACCACTATGCCATAGTCGATAGACCGGCGCCGCCGGTTCAACTGAGCGAAGCCGCCGGGCCGCTCCATCTCCTGATCAACGGGACCGCAAAATTCAGGGCGAGCGCCCATAACGCCACCCGCGAGTTCGATGAAGGAGAGGACGATCGCCAACAATGACGAGACGATCAGGACCATCGCCGACATTTGACGAAGGCGCAGATGGTCGCCCAATTCCAGGTCCGGCGTGATGAACATCAGACGAAGGCCGACAGCGGCGATCAACAGCGTGTCGCCGGCATAGAGCCAGATCGCCGGCGGCAAATGCGCAAAGCGGCCGACGACGATGGTCGTGAACGGTACGCTGGTGATGAGCAGCAGATAAAGCAGCCACCAATTGACATATTCACGGTTGACAAATTGCGCGTGCGATCGAATCTCGACATTCGAAAGCCAGCGCAGTCCGAGCACGCCAAAACTCAACAAATAGGGCAGGATTTTCGGCCACAGATTGGCAATGCCCTGCAACAGTTCGGCGGCGTCTTTGGGGTGAAAATCATCCGGCAGCCGGACGTCGAGAATCAACAGCGTCATGGCGACGCCGAAAATCCCGTCGCTGAGGGTATCGAGCCGCGCTTTTGAAAACATGCTGCTACCTGCCTCGAAAGCGTTTTGCATCCCTTCCCGAGGGCGGCGGGCGTCAGCGTAGCGAACAATGCGCCGGGAGTGGGCGAAAACTTCGAATTTGAGGTACCGCAATTCTGTCTGGTTTGGCCTCGAACCATGCCGACCCGACCCGCGAGGCCAAACCAGGGGAAACGGTCAGCGCCGGTCGCGTTCATACGAAAACATTAAGCTTTTTCGGCGCTTCCGGGGCCTGCTCCATTGACTTTGGCCAATTCGCCCCTATGTTCCGGCTTGACGCGGCCCGGTATCGAAACGCGGTATCTTGAATAAGCCGCCTGTCTGCGTATCCGAAAATCCCGTGCAAATTTGCGTGCCGTTCCGGGGTTGAGCGCAACAGTCATTTTCCGAGAATCCAAGCGGCGGTTTCGACCAGAGGCTCAATGTCCTTTTCCAATCTCGGCTTGTCCGACAAGGTGCTCGCCGCCGTCGCGGCCACCGGTTACACCACCCCTACCCCCATCCAGGAACAGGCGATCCCCCATGTTCTGGCCCGCCGAGACGTTCTCGGCATCGCCCAGACCGGCACCGGCAAGACCGCTGCCTTCGTCCTTCCGATGCTGACCATGCTGGAAAAGGGCCGCGCCCGTGCCCGGATGCCGCGCACCCTCATTCTCGAACCCACGCGCGAACTCGCAGCCCAGGTGAAGGAGAGTTTCGACAAATACGGCGCAGGCCAGAAACTCAACGTCGCGCTCCTGATCGGCGGGGTTTCGTTCGGCGACCAGGACACCAAATTGACGCGCGGCGTCGACGTGCTGATCGCGACGCCCGGCCGGCTGCTCGACCATACCGAGCGCGGCGGGCTGTTGCTCACCGGCGTCGAATTGCTGGTCATCGACGAAGCCGACCGCATGCTCGATATGGGGTTCATTCCGGATATCGAACGCATCTGCAAGATGATTCCATTTACGAGGCAGACGCTTTTCTTCACCGCGACGATGCCGGCCGAAATCCGCCGCATCACCGAAACCTTCCTGCACAATCCCGAGAAGATCGAAGTTTCCAGGCCGGCGACCACGGCTGTGGGCGTGGCCCAGTTTCAGGTCGCGGTCGGCCGCGAACCGCACGAGAAGCGCGAGACGCTGCGTCGCCTGTTGCGCGACGCCAAGGATCTCCAGAACGCGATCATCTTCTGCAACCGCAAGCGCGAAGTGGCGCTGCTCTACAAATCGCTGCAAAAGCATGGTTTCAGCGTCGGCGCTCTGCACGGCGATATGGACCAGTCGGCGCGCACCGCGGCCCTCGATCAATTCCGCAAGGGTGAAATTCCGCTGCTGGTCGCCTCCGACGTCGCCGCCCGCGGTCTCGACATTCCCGCCACCAGCCATGTCTTCAACTTTGACGTCCCGCATCATGCCGACGACTATGTGCATCGCATCGGCCGCACCGGCCGCGCCGGGCGCGCCGGCACCGCAATCTCCATCGTCACGCCGCTTGATCAGAAATCGATGGCCGCGATCGAAAAACTGATCGGCAAGACCATTCCCCATGCCGAAGGCAGCGTCGAGGTTCAGCCCGACATCGCCAGCCGGCGGCACTGAAAAGCCGCGCGAGCCGCATGCGCGCGACGGTTCAAGAGAGGGTTCGCGAGGAGGCCGCAAGCCCCGCCGTGAACGTGAACCCCGCCGCTCCGGCGGCGGCCGCGAGCCCGCCCACCAGGCGCCGGCCGCTGCATTCACGCCGCCGGTCGCTCCTCCTGCCTCCCGCACGCCCTCGATCGGCCGCGCCGAAGCACCGCCGGTGCCGCGCGATCCGGCGTCGGAGCCTGCCGATCACTCGCATCTTCCGGCGTTTCTGTTGCGACCCGTTCGCGCCAGGGTCTGACGTGACAAAAGTCTGATATTGCAGGGACCTTCAGGTAGAGGGCCCGCGATCCTCGACGTCCCGAACGGGAACCCGTTTACCGGTCGTTCATCCTCGTCCGTTAACTTAGCAGCGATAATTTAATCATTGCTACGGAAACGGGCAGAACGCCCGCTATTGAGGACGCGATCAGTGATCAAGCCGCTCGACGAGCATGAACGCACCATGGCCTTCGCCGAAGTTGCGCTTGGCCAGATCAAATCGCTCCGGCAAACCGCCGTGCCTCGCAACTATGAAATCTGGTACGTTTACGCGACCGGATACAATTCGCCGCTCAACAAGATTATCAACGAGACGCTGGCGCGCAACGGCAAGCTGACCGAGGCCGATCTCGAGCAGATCTACGAAACCTATCTTTCCCAGATCAAGACATCCGACCGTATCGACAAGGTCGGCGCGCGCGTGATCGGGGAAATCGACGACGTGATGAACCTGATCTCCCAAGCCCTCGGAATGTCGGCCAGCTACGACAAGAGCCTGTCCGGCGCGACCCAGAAGCTCGCGGTCGCCCAGAGCCGCGATCAGGTCAAAGCCGTTGTCGAATCGCTGGTGACGTCGACCCGCGAGATGCGCGAAACCAACAAGGCGCTGGAAGACCGGCTGACACTCTCGAAATCGGAGATCAGCAATCTTCAACAGAGTCTGGAGGCGATCCGGGCCGAAAGCCTGACCGATCCCCTCACCGGCCTCGGCAACCGCAAATATTTTGACCGCTCGATCGAGATGGCGGTGCAGAATGCGCTCGCCAACGGCGAGCCGCTTTCACTGCTGATGTTCGACATCGACCACTTCAAATCGTTCAACGACTCCTACGGCCACCTCACCGGCGACCAAGTGCTCCGGCTGGTCGGCATGTCGTTGAAGCAGACCATCAAGGGCCAGGACATCACCGCGCGCTACGGCGGCGAGGAATTCGTGGTGGTGCTGCCCAACACTGCGCTGCGCCAGGCGCTGACGGTCGCCGACCATATTCGCCGCGCCATCATGTCGAAAGAATTGAAGAAAAAATCGACCGGCGAAATTCTCGGCCGGGTCACCATCTCGGTCGGCGTTTCAATGCTGAAGCCCGATGACGATACCGATTCGCTGATCGAACGCGCGGATGCCTGCCTCTATGCCGCCAAGCGCAGCGGCCGCAACCGCGTGATCTGCGAAGCGGATCCGGAATATGTCGCCGAGACTCGCAGTCAGGTCGCCTGACGGTAAACCGGCATCCTCATGGTGAGGAGCGCGTCTTCGCGCGTCTCGAACCATGGATGTGATCGGTGGGCGTTGCCATCCTTCGAGACACGGCGAAGAGGCCGCTCCTCATCAGGATAAGGCTCTTTTCTTTGGCACAAGCTTCTTCGACGTCGGCCTCATCCCGGCCGCCGATTTCTTGACCGCCGTTTTCTTCGCCTTGGGACGCTTGCGCAGCGCCGCCCGTTGGGCGGCCGATAGCGCCGCCCTCGCCCAATCCGCCAACTCCTCCGAATCATCGAACAGCCGCGCCGGCAATTGCCAGTACGAGTTGACCGTGACCGTCTTCGCTGTCTTGCGCTGTTGATACTGGAACGGCCCCGATCCCTCGGCCTCGAATTGCGGGATGTTTTGTTCGTCGGCGCGGAAATAGAGACCACCGCGAAGCGCCAGCGCAAAATTCACACCGTCGACGGATATCCCGAAGCCGGAAACATCCGGCGGATCGTCACCGGCCCGAAGTCCGCGAACAGGTCGATCAGGAAATCGCGGTCCATGCGATGCCGCTCACTCCCTTGCAAATCGTCCCGCGCCTTGCCGCGACGATCCTCGTCAGCCTTCGGCCTTGGCGGCCTTAAGCTGCACCGATTCACCGCAGCCGCAGGCGCCGGTCTGGTTCGGATTGTTGAAGATGAACTGCGCCGACATCTTGTCGACCTTGTAGTCCATCTCGGTGCCCAACAGGAACAGCACGGCCTTGGGATCGATCAAGATCTTGACGCCCTTGTCCTCGACGACCTCGTCTGTGGGGCGGACATCGTGGGCATATTCGACCGTGTAGGATTGCCCGGCGCAGCCGCCGTTCTTGATCCCGACCCGCAGGCCCACAATGTCCGAATCGGCGCGCCTGGTCAGTTCGGCAATCCGCAGCGCCGCGGCGTCGGTCAGCTTCATTACTTGCGGACGGGGTCGCGGCTTCGGCTTGGCGGCCGGTGTTCTTGAAGCAGGTGTCATATCGATCATGTGGTCAATCCCATCAGCAAATCAATGCCTGCCGTTTTCCCGTGAGCCATTAAGCCCTGGTTCACTAACGCTTCACCACATATTGAGGACGAGGCGCGCCTCGTCGGTCATCCGGTCCGGCGTCCATGCCGGCTCCCAGACCAGATTGATATTGACGATGCCAATTCCGGGAACGCTGGCGATGGCGTTCTCAACCATCTGCGGCAATTCGCCGGCCGCCGGACAGTTCGGCGTCGTCAGCGTCATTTCGACGTCCACGGTGCGGTCGTCCTTGATGTCGACCTTGTAGATCAGGCCGAGCTCATAGATATCGGCCGGAATTTCCGGATCGAACACGGTCTTCAGCGCGGCCACGATTTCGGTAGCCAACCGCTCGGTTTCTTCCGGCGGCAACGCCGAATGCGTTTCCATGTTGCTGGTTTTGACTTCGCCATCCCCGGCTTCGTTATTCCTGGCTTCGCGATTCTTGGTTTCAACTGTGTCGGTCATGAGAACAATTCCCGCGCCTTGATCAGCGCCTGCGCCAGATGGTCGACTTCTTCCCGGGTATTATACATCCCGAATGAGGCACGGCACGTTGCCGTGACGTTGAACCGCTCTAAAAGCGGCATAACGCAATGGGTGCCGGCTCGTACCGCGATGCCCTGTCGATCGATCACGGTCGCGACATCATGGGGATGCGCGCCCTTCATCTCGAACGAGATCAGCGGCCCCTTGCCCCGTGCGGTACCGATCAGGCGCAGCGAATTGATTTCGCGCAAGCGCTCCTGGGCATAAGTCAGAAGGCCATGCTCGTGCGCGGCAATGCGTTCCTTGCCAATCGAATTGACGTAGTCGATCGCCGCACCAAGACCCACCGCCTCAACAATCGCCGGCGTTCCCGCCTCGAATTTATGCGGCGGATCGCCGTAGGTGACCCAGTCCTTCGCGACCTCGCGGATCATCTCGCCACCGCCATTATAGGGCCGCATCGCCACGAGATGGGCGTGCTTGGCATAAAGCACGCCGATACCGGTCGGGCCGTAGAGCTTGTGGCCGGTGAAGACATAGAAATCGCAATCGATATCCCTGACGTCAACAGCCAGATGAACGGCGGCCTGGCTGCCGTCGACCAAAACCGGGATACCGCGGGCATGGGCAATCCTGACCACGTCCTTGACGGGAACGATGGTGCCAAGCGCATTCGACATCTGCGTGATCGCCACCAGTTTGGTGCGTTCGGTCAAGAGCTTCTCGAACTCGTCGAGCAGGAAATTACCCTCGTCGTCGACATCAGCCCATTTGATGACGGCGCCATGACGCTCCCTGAGGAAATGCCAGGGCACGATATTGGAATGATGCTCCATGATCGAGAGCACGATTTCGTCGCCGGCCTTGATATTCGGCTCGCCCCAGGAGGAAGCCACCAGGTTGATTGCCTCGGTAGCGTTACGGGTAAAGACGATCTCTTCGTTCCGTCCCGCATTGAGAAATTTCGCGACCTTGGCGCGGCCGCCTTCATAGGCCTCCGTCGCCGCATTGGCGAGGTAATGCAGCCCGCGATGCACATTGGCGTATTCGCTCTTGTAGGCCTCGGTCATGCGGTCGAGCACCACCAGGGGCTTCTGCGCGGACGCGGCGTTGTCGAGATAGACCAGCGGCTTGCCGTAGACCTGCAGCGAAAGCGCGGGAAAGTCTTCCCGCACCCGGGTCACGTCATAGGAACCATTTGAAACTGCCGGATGCATGATCAACCTCGTGCCGCGAGCCAGCGCTGGGCTGCCGATATCGCAAGTTCACGCAAGGCGTCATCGGCGATCGATTCGATCGCCTCTCCGACGAACGCCTGGATCAGCAGCGCCTGGGCTTCCTTCTCGGAAAGCCCGCGCGCCCGCAAGTAGAACAGCAGGCTGTCGTCGAGCGCCCCGGTGGTGGCGCCATGGCCACAGGTAACGTCGTCGGCGAAAATTTCGAGTTCAGGCTTATTGTCGGCCTCGGCCTCGTCGGACAGCAACAGCGCCCGCGTCATCATCTTGGCGTCGGTCTTCTGCGCCTGGGGGCGAACCATGATGCGGCCCTGAAACACCGAATGGCCACGATCGTCGACGACCGCGCGGAAGATCTCGCGGCTCGCGCAATTCGGCACCGCATGATCCAGAAACAGCGTGGTGTCGGCGTGCTGGCGGCCATTGAGCAGATTGACGCCGTTGGTCTCGACCCGCGACCCCTCGCCCGCAAAGGCGATGACGGCCTGATACCGGCTCACATGCGATCCGCTGGTCATGCCGAACGTGTTGAAATGCGATTTTGCCCCAAGCGTCACCACGGACGAAGAAATGTTGAAGGCCTCGCGGCCGTCTTCGATCAAACGCACATGGTCAAGCCGCGCGCCGTCGCCGACGGCGAGGACCAGCGAGTCATGGACCTGATAGGTTTTGGCGCCCTCAGCGGCGATGTAGCTTTCCACCAATGTCGCGCTTGCACCGTTACCGATCTTCAACAGCGAGCGCGTGAACATCGCGGACGGCTGTGCGCCGCTGGCGATATGAACGATATGCAAGGGCTGCGAAAGCGCGGCGCCATCGGCGACCTCGATCATAACGCCATCCGTCATCATCGCGCTGTTGAGCGCCACCATGGGATCGGAGCTACCGGTCGCGAACACTTGCGCGTGGATCGGAGAATCGCCGGCTTCCAGCACCTCGCGCAGCGTGCGGATGCCCAGTCCTTTTTCCGGATTGCCGGTTTCGGACAGTTTTGCGGCAAATACCCCATCCACCAGCACCAGCCGGCGTGCGCCTTCAATGCCATGCAGTTTCAATGCGGCGCCCGCGCGCGACAGCGCCGCTGCGTCCGGCGGCGCCACCAGCGGCAACACCTCGCGCATCAGCACGCGCAGATCGGTATATTTCCAATCCTCGATCCGCCGATGCGGCAGTCCGGCGCGCTCATACGCCTCGAACGCCTGCTGACGCGCCTCGGCGACCTTGCCGGTGCCCGGCAGCCGGTCGCGCACGACGGCGAACGCATCGCCCAGTGCGGTCTCTGTCTTTGCTTCAGCTCTTACCAGTGCAACGTTCATACCAAAATCCGTTTGCGCGGCCCGATCGTTCAGGCGGCGTCTTCGAACTGCGCGTAGCCGGAAGCCTCGAGCTCCAGCGCCAGTTCTTTGCCGCCGCTCTTGACGACCCGGCCCTTCGACATCACGTGGACGACATCGGGCACGATGTAATTCAACAGGCGCTGATAATGGGTGATCACCACCATCGCCCGATCCGGCGAGCGCAGCGCATTGACCCCGTCCGCGGCGACCCGCAGCGCATCGATGTCGAGGCCGGAATCCATCTCGTCGAGGATGCACAGGCTCGGCTCGAACAGCGCCATCTGCAGAATCTCGTTGCGCTTCTTCTCGCCGCCCGAGAAGCCGACATTGACGCCGCGGCGAAGCATGTCCTGCGGAATGTTAAGGCTGGCGGCGACCGCGCGGACCTTCTTGAGAAAATCCGGCGTGGAGAATTCACTCTCGCCGCGGGCCTTGCGCTGGGCGTTCAGCGCGGTGCGCAGGAAGGTCATGGTAGCGACACCCGGGATTTCGACCGGATACTGGAACGCCAGGAATACGCCCTTCGAAGAGCGCTCGTCCGGCGACATCTCCAGCAGGTTCTCGCCGTTGAACAGGATCTCGCCGCCGGTGACTTCGTAGCCCGGCTTGCCGGCGATGACGTGGCTCAACGTCGACTTGCCGGAGCCGTTGGGTCCCATGATGGCGTGAACTTCGCCCTTGTTCACGGTCAGCGAAAGCCCGTGGAGGATCTCGCGCTCTTCGACACGGACTTGCAGGTCTTTTACTTCAAGCAATGGCATCACGCTCTTCCGTCTTTCGTTTGTCCCTCGTCCCGAGCACCGCCAAAGACGTGTCTCGAAGAACGCGGCTGACATTTCTTATCGTTTCTATCCTGCGAGACGGCCGCCGGACGGCCTCCGCGGGATGAGGAATTATCCAACCGATCCTTCCAGCGAGATCGAGATCAGCTTCTGCGCCTCGACCGCGAATTCCATCGGCAGTTGCTGCAGCACGTCCTTGACGAAGCCGTTGACCACGAGGCCGACGGCTTCCTCCTGGCTCAGCCCGCGCTGCACGCAATAGAACAGCACGTCCTCGGAAATCTTCGAGGTGGTCGCCTCGTGCTCGAACAGCGCGGAAGAATTCCTTGCCTCGATGTAGGGCACGGTATGCGCCCCGCATTTGTCGCCTATCAAGAGCGAATCGCAGGCCGTGAAATTGCGCGCGCCGGTCGCCTTGCGGTGGGCGGTGACAAGGCCGCGATAGGTGTTCTGCGAGACGCCGGCGGCGATGCCCTTGCTGATGATCCGGCTCGACGTGTTCTTGCCGAGATGGATCATCTTGGTGCCGGAATCCACCTGCTGGTGGCCGTTCGAAATCGCGATCGAGTAGAATTCGCCGCGCGAATTGTCGCCGCGCAGGATGCAGCTCGGATATTTCCAGGTGATCGCCGAACCGGTTTCGACCTGGGTCCAGGAAATCTTTGAATTCTTGCCGCGGCAATCGCCACGCTTGGTGACGAAATTGTAGATGCCGCCCAGCCCTTCCGAGTTGCCGGGATACCAGTTCTGCACCGTCGAATATTTGATCTCGGCATCGTCGAGCGTGACCAGTTCGACCACGGCGGCGTGCAACTGGTTTTCGTCGCGCTGCGGCGCGGTGCAGCCTTCGAGGTAGCTGACGTAGGCGCCCTTGTCCGCGATGATCAGCGTGCGTTCGAACTGGCCGGTGTTGCGCTCGTTGATGCGGAAGTAGGTCGACAGCTCCATCGGGCAGCGCACGCCCGGCGGCACGTAGACAAACGAGCCGTCGGAGAACACCGCCGAATTCAGGGTGGCGAAATAATTGTCCGAGGTCGGTACGACCGTGCCGAGATATTTCTTCACCAGATCAGGGATGCTCGCGGATCGCCTCCGAGATCGGCATGAAGATCACGCCGGCCTGCTTCAGCTCCTTCTGGAACGTGGTCGCGACCGAAACCGAATCGAACACCGCATCGACCGCGATGCGCCGCTCGCCCGAAGTGCTCTCGCCCTCCTTGCGCACCACGCCTTCGAGCATCTCGACTTCGCGCAGGGGGATGCCGAGCTTTTCGTAGGTCTTCAGAATTTCGGGATCGACCTCATCGAGCGAGGCCAGCTCCTTCTTCTTTTTCGGCGCGGAGTAGTAATAGAGATCCTGGTAATCGATCTTCGGATAGTGGACACGAGCCCATTTCGGCTCGGTCATAGTCAGCCAGCGGCGATACGCCTCAAGCCGCCACTCCAGCATCCAGGCCGGTTCGTTCTTTTTTGCGGAAATAAAGCGGACGGTGTCTTCCGACAGCCCCTTTGGAGCCTTGTCCGAACTCGATAACAGTCTCAAATCCATATCGATACTGGTCGACGTCGATCCGGCGAACCCGATCGACCGTCTCTTGTACGGCCGCCATTCTCTTCCTCCGCTCGCGGTTTCAAGGACCGCGGTGGATCAAATCTGAAACACTATTACGATGTTTCCCGGACGAAATCACCTGCTTAGAACCGTTCAAGCCGTGTTTCGTCGTACCCCTCTAAGTAGGGTGTCGGCGAGCTTTCGCCAAGCCTGAAGACAGCGATCGACGTCCGCATCCAACGTGGACCAGCCCATACTGAGCCGCACCGCGCCCTGAGCGAGTTCGGGCCCAAATCCCATCGCTTTCAGCACGTGCGATGGTTGTACTTTGCCCGAAGAACAAGCCGAACCCGAGGAAACCGCAATTCCCGCAAGGTCGAAGCCGATCACCGCGGTCTCCGCCTTCAGTCCGGGAATCGTGAAGAGGGTGGTATTCGGCAGCCGCGCCACCCCGTCGGCGAACACGATCACGTCCGGCGTCTGCCGCAAGCCATTTTCAAGCCGGTTTTGCAGATTTTCGAGCCGAATGGCCTCGCTTTCCAGCACCGCCATCGCTGCCTTGGCCGCGGCTCCGAATCCGGCAATGCCCGCCACGTTCTCGGTCCCCGCCCGTCGTCCCAGTTCCTGACCGCCGCCGCGCAGCAGCGGTTCCGGCCCCGGCAACCCCTCCGCCAGAACGAGGACGCCGACGCCCTTGGGGCCCCCGATCTTGTGCGCCGAAAGCGTCACCAGATCGGCATTCATGGCATTGATATCACACGGTATTTTTCCGAATCCCTGGATCGCATCGACATGCAGCAATCCACCGGCGGAATGCACGATTTCACCCGCCTCCGCCACTGGTTGCACCGCGCCGGTTTCATTGTTGGCCAGCATCACCGACACCAGCCCGGGCGGACCGCCTTCGAGCATCGCGCGCAGGCGATCCAGATCCAGCAGGCCGGCGCTGGTAACGCCCACGGCGCCGATCTCCTCGGCCGGGAACCGGCCGCCCGCCAGCACCGAAGCGTGCTCGATCGCCGAGACCAATAATCTTTTGACCGGAAAACCTGAACCTCGCCGAAGCCCCGGCGTCAGGGCAAGCGTATTCGCCTCGGTTCCTCCAGAGGTAAAGATGACATTTCGCGGCGACGCGCCAACCGCGCCGGCTAT
Source organism: uncultured Pseudomonadota bacterium (assembly GCA_963729395.1). GTDB lineage: Bacteria > Pseudomonadota > Alphaproteobacteria > Rhizobiales > Xanthobacteraceae > Bradyrhizobium. Next base: position 42,838 of record CAVSOS010000032.1, read on the forward strand.
TGTGGCCCTCGCCTCTTCGACCAGTCCGCGGGCTTGGCGGCCTTCGGCATGGACGGATGAGGGGTTACCGCTGAGGTCCCAAGCCGCAGCCATCGCCTGCTTCGCTTCGGGACGAAGCGGGGCCGTCGCATTCCAGTCGAGATAAACCCGGTCAGGCATTGAGTATCATATTACCTTGATGAAACGCTTTCAAGCACCGGTGCGGCCGATGGGCCGCGGCGCATCTTATGACAAGTGGCGATCGCGCCGTCTTCCGGCAATCGGATCGCTAACGCCTTGAATGCGCTTTCGGATGTTCAAGAAGCTTGCTTTTTGCCCCTCGCCTCATGCTAGAACGCGGCCACCAGTTCACCGCGCGTCGTTCGCCCAAGCCAGACGACGCCTGATCCGCCCCATTCTCTTAGCCAGGCTTCATTTGCGAAAGCGCCAGATGAAGTCGGCACGAAGGCGGTCGATTTTGCCAAGGGATCCTTGATGCCTGAAGTCATTTTCACCGGCCCCGCAGGCCGCCTCGAAGGCCGTTATCACCCGGCGAAGCAGAAGAACGCGCCGATCGCGATGGTGCTGCATCCGCATCCGCAGTTTCACGGCACGATGAATCATCAGATCATCTACCAGTGCTATTACGCCTTCGCGCATCGCGGATTTTCGGTGCTGCGCTTCAACTTTCGCGGTGTCGGCCGCAGCCAGGGCTCGTTCGATCACGGCACCGGCGAACTCTCGGACGCCGCCTCCGCGCTCGATTGGGCGCAGACCATCAACCCGGAAGCGCGCGCCTGCTGGGTCGCGGGCTTCTCGTTCGGCGCCTGGATCGGCATGCAGCTATTGATGCGCCGGCCGGAGGTCGAGGGCTTCATCTCGATCGCGCCGCCCGCCAATCTCTATGACTTCTCGTTTTTGGCGCCCTGCCCGTCCTCGGGCCTGATCGTGCATGGCGAGAAGGATGCCGTGGTGCCGCCCAAGGACGTCAACACGCTGGTCGAAAAACTGAAGACCCAAAAGGGCATCGTGATCGACCAGCAGATCATCCCGGGCGCCAATCATTTCTTCGACGGCAAGCTGCAGCCTTTGATGGAAACCGTGACCGGCTATCTCGACATGCGGCTCGCCAACGTCCGCTGAGCCGGCCGGCGCGAACGGCCCGCCAATCAGGGCCTTGCGATTACGCCACCGGTCATCGGAATCGGCACGCCCGTCGTGGCGGGATAGCTGAGCGGCAGGCCTTTCAAGCCCCGCGCGGCCAGAAAGCCGAACGCCTGCGCCTCGATGGCGTCGGCCGACCAGCCCAGCGCATCGGCGGCCTCGACTGTTGCCGGCGCCAGCCGCTCGCGCAGCATCCGCATCATGGTCAGGTTGCGGGCGCCCCCGCCCGCCACAATCCAGCTGTTTGGAGCTTTCGGCAACAGCGGCGCGATCCGGGCGATGGCATCGGCAGTGAAGGCGGTCAGGGTCGCCGCGCCGTCGGGAGGTGGCATCTCGCGCAGCTTCAGCCCGGCGAAATCGTTGCGGTCCAGCGATTTCGGGGGCGGCAGTGCAAAGAACGGGTGTTCCAAGGCGCGAACGATCCATGCCACGTCCACCGTCCCCTGCGCAGCCAAACGGCCCTCGCAATCGAACAGTTGGCCCATGGTGCGGAACACGTAGTCATCCAGCAGCGCATTGCCGGGCCCGGTATCGCAGGCGATCAGGGTATCGGCGCCGTCGATATAGGTGATGTTGGAGACGCCGCCGATATTGACCACGACCATCGGCCCCTCGCGCTCCAGCGACTGCGCGAGCGCGCGGTGATAGACCGGCACAAACGGAGCGCCCTGGCCGCCGGCGGCGACATCGGCGGCGCGGAAATCATGCATGACCGGGATATGGATGGCTCTGGCCAGCGCCGTCGCATCGCCGATCTGCACAGTCATTTTCTGCGCCGGCCGGTGCAGCACGGTCTGGCCGTGAAATCCGACGATGTCGATATCCTCGCACGAAAGGCGGTTTTGCGCGGTAAAGGAGGCCACGGCTTCCGCATGCGCAACGGTCACCGCGCGCTCGGCCTCGCGCAGGATGCCCGGGCGCGCATCGCGCTGCGGCAGATGGATGGCCTCAGTCAGGGCCTGGCGCAGCAATCCGCGTTCGTTATCCGTATAGGCCCGGTAGCCGGAGGGGCCGAACGCCTTCACCCGCTTGCCGTCGGTTTCGATCAATGCCACGTCGACCCCGTCGAGCGAGGTGCCGCTCATCAGACCGATCGCCGTCAACATCATCGTCGTGGTGCCCTCGTGACGCCTGCCCTTGACGCCCAGCTTGTGTCAAACAGACACATCTTATAATGCCACAGCGCGCACGCCGGCGGCAGCCCTATTCCACGATGGTTCCGCAATTCGTTACAATTATCGTGAAGCAAGCATGATCAGAGTCGCAAACAAATGACTGCATTTAAATCAGATTTTCTCCGCGAACTGGAATGGCGCGGCTTTATCCATCAGACATCCGACGCCGAGGGCCTCGATGCTCTGGCCGCGCGTGGTGAGGTTGTGGCCTATGTCGGCTACGACTGCACGGCGCCGTCTTTGCATATCGGCCACCTGATTTCGGCGATGATGTTGCACTGGCTGCAGGACAAGGGCGGTGGCAAGCCGATCACATTGATGGGCGGCGGCACTACGCGGGTTGGTGATCCGTCCGGCAAGGACGAAACGCGCCAAATTCTTACCGTCGAACAGATCAACGCAAACAAGAAATCAATCAAAGGTGTGTTTAAGCGCTTTATGCGCTTCGGCAAAGGGAAGACCGACGCTTTAATGGCCGATAACGCGAGATGGCTAACTAAGCTCAACTATATCGAAATGCTGCGCGATATCGGCCGACACTTCTCAGTCAACCGCATGTTGTCGATGGATTCGGTCAAGCTGCGGCTCGAACGCGACCAGGAGATGAGCTTCATCGAATTCAATTACATGATCCTCCAATCCTACGATTTCGTTGAATTGGCGCGGCAGCATGGCTGTAATCTGCAGATGGGTGGCTCTGACCAATGGGGCAATATCGTCAACGGCGTCGATCTCGGCCGGCGCATGGGCACACACCAGCTTTATGCGCTGACCACGCCACTTTTGACCACGGCCTCAGGGGCAAAGATGGGTAAGACTGCGGCGGGAGCAGTGTGGTTGAACGCCGATCAGTTTAGTCCCTATGACTACTGGCAATACTGGCGCAACACCGAAGACGCCGACGTAGAAAAATTCCTCAAACTGTTTACAACATTGTCGAGGGAAGAGATCGCGCGGCTCGCCGCATTGCAAGGACAAGAGATCAACGAGGCTAAAAAGGTCTTAGCCAACGAAGCTACCGAGTTGCTGCATCGCCGTGCCGCAGCAAAAAAGGCTGCCGCGACCGCTAGAAAGACTTTTGAGGAAGGAATCGTTGCAGAGACTTTGCCGACATTCGAAGTCCCGCGGCGTGACCTTGAAAGTGGCTACGGAATCCTTACCGCTAACGTCGCTGTTGGGTTTGTAACATCCAATGGCGAGGCGAGGCGTCAGATAAAGGGCGGCGGTCTCCGGGTCAACGATAGGGTCGTTACCGACGAGAAGTTGATGCTCACGCTCGCCGACCTCACGCCGGAAGGTGTGGTCAAGCTGTCGCTGGGCAAGAAACGCCACGTCCTGCTCAAGCCTGCATAGGCGCATTCGCCCAAGACCCCTGCTCGTCGAGGCCGAAACGCGCTCCTTGGAAGCGCGATCAGCAAAACCGGGGTTCCCGGTTTTGCGCCCGATCGCGGCCAAGAGCGTTGGGTCATGGATCAGAATTCGCCGCCCGAGCATACCGAAATCCCGCTGAAGCCGGCGCGCGTGGCGTTGAACGTGCTGGCACTTTGCTTCGCGCTATCGGTGATCGGCCGCGGTCTCGGCGAAAGCTTCACGGTTTTCCTCAAGCCGATCTCGGAGAGCTTCGGCTGGGACCGTGCGCAGGTCGTCTCGGTCTATTCGCTGGCGGCCCTTGCGGGCGGACTGGCGTCGCCGCTGATCGGCCGCCTGTTCGACCGGTCCGGGCCTCGCGCCGTCTATTCGCTCGGACTGCTGCTGCTGGGCGGCGCGTTCCTGATCGCCGCCCACGCCCAACAGCTCTGGCAATTCCAGTTGAGCCTCGGCCTGTGCGTCGGTTTCGGCATTGCGTTCATCGGTAATGTTCCGAATTCGATCCTGCTCGGCCGCTGGTTCGGGCCGCGATTGCCGACCGCGATGGCCGTCGTCTATTCCGCGACCGGCGCGGGCGTGCTGATCCTGTTGCCGGCATCGCAAATCCTGATCGATCAGCTCGGCTGGCGCGGCGCCTATCAGGTTTTCGGCAGTGCGACACTCTTTCTGCTGTTGCCGCTGCTGCTGCTGCCATGGCGCCTGTTCTCCACCGGTTCGCCACATCTCGCAAGGAGCGCCGCGACCGACTTCGTCGACGAAGGCTGGACCTTGCTGGCGGCCATGCGCCATCACGCCTTCTGGGCATTGTTCTCCACGTTTTTTTTCACCGCGATCGGGATGTATGCGATTTCACCGCAGGTGGTTGCCTATCTGATCGATGCCGGATTTCCGCCGCTGCAAGCGGCGACCGCCTGGGGTTTCAGCGGCGTCGTATTGCTGTTCGGCATGCTCGGCGTCACCTGGCTCGACGGCATCATCGGCCGAAGGCCGTCCGTCCTGTTGAGCTACGCGCTATCGATTATCGGGATTGTCATGCTCTGGCTGCTGCAATGGTATCCGAATTTCTGGATGCTGACGGGGTTCGTCGTATGCTTTGGCAGCATGATCGGCTCACGCGGCCCGCTGATCTCGGCAACCGCCATGAAGTTCTTTCGCGGCGAGCGGGTCGGAACCATCTTTGGCGCCATCTCGATCGGCAGTGGCCTCGGATCGGCGTTCGGTTCCTGGAGCGGCGGGCTGATCCACGACTGGACCCACAGCTATAATCCGCTGCTCGCGTTCGCGCTGGTGGCCGTGATCCTCGGCATGATTCCGTTCCTGATCGTGCCGGCGCTGCGGGACTGATGACAGCAAATCGTTCAATCAGTTGTTCGGGAATTCGATCGGGTTGTTCTGCTTGCCGGTATTGAATTCAAAGATTTTTCGCAAGACTCCCGGCGCCATCGCCGAAATCGGATTGACGCGAAGCACCGGCTGGCCGGGCGTACCGACGACCTCATAGGTCACGCCGAACAGCCCCTCATTGCTGCCGCCGCCGAGGAACAGTCCGAAAATCGGAATCTGGCCGAACATGTTGTTCAGCCCGTACATCGGAACGAAAGTGCCACTCATGCGCACCTGGTTGCCGGGGTAATCGATGCTGCCTTCGATGGTGCCGCCGATCGTCGGACCTTTCACGACACCCTCCCGGATCGTGAGCTGTCCGTTTTGCCGGGTGAATTCCGCGCGCAACCGCGAAAAGACGACGCCGCCCTGGGCTGCCGGCCGGCACCGCCCGCGGCCAGCCGATCAAGCGAAGCCTCGCCCTTGACGGTGAAATCGCGGACGTTGATCAGTCCCTCTCTCGGGCCTGGTTCTGCCGTCGGAGGATCCATCGCCAGCTGCAAGCTGGCCTCCGACCATCTTGGAATAGGTGTCGGTGAAGCGGAAGAATGCGCCGGCATCGTTGGTCTCGAGATAGATCACCTCGCGACCCTGCGCGCGGCCGCGCAAATCGCCGTCAGCGGCGTATCGCGTCCGAGCTTGCCGGTGAAAGCAAGGCTTTTGATCGTTCCGTTGCGTCGCGACATCTTGGCATCGACGCTGCGCAGCGCCTCGCCGTAAAAGCCGGCGACCGCGCCGAGCTTCACGTCGACATCGAAGATCGACGCTCTTGGCCTTGCTCTTGGCGTCGGTCTCCTTGCCCGAAATCGCCGATTTGAGAAAGCCGCGGCCGTCGAACACATCGCCGCGCATCGTCACCTTGAGCACGCCGTCGGGGCCCGCGATCGGCCTTCAGCGAGGTCTTGTCGCCTTCGGAAGGCGAATAGGTCGGGAAGTTCGCGTTCATCAGGTCGCCGTTCTGATCGACCTCGAGCGATCCCTTGATCGACACGCCGCCGCCTTCGATGACGATGTCCTCGAGGCGGGTCGACTGCTGCTTCTGCACCACGTTGAAGGTCGGCGTGGCTGGACTTGCCCGGCAATTTGACCCAGCCCGGCAGGATATTGTCGAGCTTCAAGCGCGGTCAGATCGGCGTCGACGCCGACGCGGCTGTCGGATCGCCGCCGATCTTGCCGATCAGCTTGATCGGAATGGCGCCGCTGACCGCCGGGCCGAGGTCGAAGCCGAGCCGCGCGCGGCTCGCATCATCGAGCGTCGCCTGCAGTTTGATATCCGCATCGCCCTCGGTCGGCTTGCGGTAATCCAGCGAGGCCGGCTGCCCGTTGATCTTGACGTCGCCCTTGACCTGATAGCCCTGATTGTTGGCGACGATCTTCAGCGTGTTGGCTTCCAGCTTCTGGTTCATCACCAGCCGATCGGCGGCAAATCCGCTGAGATCGGCCGTGATCGGCATAGGTCGTGTCGGCCTTGGTCAGTTCGCGCTTGATCGGCAGGCCGAGCGTGACCATGGCGGAAACCGTTCCCTTGCTCGAATTGGGATCGATCAGGGTGCCGGAAAATTCGCTGAGCTGGTCGGAGGCGAGAATCTCCGCCGCCGCCGGCACCGGGCCGTCGATCCGGAATTTGACCCGGGCCGGCGACGGCTTCGGCGCCATGTCCGGCACCTCGAACACGAAATCGCGAAATGTTGAGCTTGCGCCCGCCGGCGTATCGGCCGTCGCCCTGCCCGATCGTCACCGTCGCGGTACGGCCGGTCACATGCGCTTTCAGATCCGCGTCGCGCACCGACGGCAAGTCGTCCACCGGCCGCAACGTCACGCCGCTGGCGACGATGTTGACGTCGAGGCCGTCGTCGGGGATCGGCGGGCCTTTCCGCGACAGGTTGCGAACCGGCGAGTTGACGCCGACCTCGATGCGCTGAACCGAGCCGCGCTCGACCCGATCGATCACCCATTCGCGAACCTCCGGAACGATCAGGGTCGGCCACATCCGCTTCAGCGCGGATGCCGACATCGGCGTTCCCGCGAAACCGAGCGTCAGGCGCGGTTCGGCCGAATAATCGATGCTGCCGGTTCCGGCGACGCCGATCTCGCCGTTGCTGATGTCGGCCTGGGTCAGCAGCACGCGCGCGCTTGTCGGTGTCGAAGCGCAGGCCGATGGCGATGCGATTGAAGATCAGCGGCGGTTCGTTGTCGATTCCCGCCAGCAGGATGGTGCCGCCGCTGAAACCCAACTGCCAGTCGGCAATGTTGTCGTTGGGCGGCTCAAGATGGGCGAGCAGCGTGATCCGGTTCTGCGCCGGAAACGATCTTGAAGGGCGCCACCAGCACGCGCCGGCCGGAATCCCATTCGACGCTCATTTCCGCCAAATCGATCGCCATCGGATAATCGGGCGTATCGCTGTCGATGATGTTTCCGGCGCCGGCGGTAATCTTGCCGCGGAAATAGGTCGGCAGGCCGTCGCGGCCGAGTTCACCCTTCAGTTCGCCGGTCAGCGGCAAATCCGCGCTGTAGGTCAGATCCTTCAGCCGCAGCGCCAGCAGGATATTGGTGGTCGAGACCTTGTCGGCGCGAATATCCACCGATCGCACGCCGTTCGCCTGAGGTCCGACCGCGACGCGCAGCGACCAGGCATGGCTGCCCTCTTCGCCGACGCTGAGCGCCACCCCGCCGCCGCTCGGCCGGCGAAGACTGAGGGTGATGTTCTCGAAATTCCATTTGTTGCCGCGCTGCTGATCGTCGACGATCAGGCTGCCGTTCTTCAAGCCGATTTCGTTGAGGTTCTGTCCATCAAGTCCGGTCAGGCTCAGACTGTCGAGCCAGTCGAGGCCGGCAAGCAGTCCGCTTGGCGTGTCGCGGAACTGGCGCGGATCGTGCCGGATTCCGCGGCCGGGTGGCGTTGGGGAAGCCGCGACCGGCGGCGTCGCTGAGCGGGGATCGATCGAAGGCGGCGCGCCGGCGATGTCTTTTCGAGGCGACGCCGGTGGCCAGCGGCCGCGCGTTGTCGCCGGTGGAAACGGTGACGTAGCCGTCCGGCGTGATTCGCACCGCGAGCTCGGCGTCCACCAGATTGAGGCTCTCGGCGCGAAGGCGTCCCATCAGCAGCGCGGAGCCCGAAAGCCTCACCTCGGCCTTCGGCGCGCTCGCCACGATCGCATGGTCGCGATCCCGGACGATGATGTCGCGGATGCGCACCGCGATGCGAATTCTGCCCGGCGCGCTCGATCTGCGTGCCGCCGACCTCGACGGTATTGCCGTGGCCGATATTTTCCTCGATCGCCGCGGCCAGCCACGGCGTGGCCATTTCGAGATTGATCGGACCGGCGCCGAGCCGCCACCACAGCGCCGCCGAAGCATACCGGCGAAGATCACCAGCATGGCCGCGATCACGATGGCAAGCCGCTTTACCCAGCGTTCACCCGCGAGCCATCGCCGCACGCGCTTCGAAGCGATCGCCGAACCGATGCAAGCTGGAGTTCGATCCGCGACAGCAGCCGGCGCGCGCGATGGCCCGCCGCCTCGTCGTGTTCCTGATCCCAATCGGCATCATCCCACTGCGAGCGGCTGGACGTCAGCACGCGGATTTGACCCCTGGGGCGACGTATTCCTTGCCATTGCCTCTCGGTGCTGGCGCTGATTGTAAGATTGATCGCCGCCAAGGCCTCGCCCGTCGATACGTAACGAGCGCTCCTGTGCCGGCATCGCTGCCAATCCTCGATTAATACTGTTACTCGTCATCCGGCCCAAGCGGCGCATTCAACGAGCGGACGGGTGGAGTGTCGAATTCCTTGTAACGCATACTCCGAGGCCATCAGACTTGCCCAGCAGCCGGCTTGATTCCAGCTTCCGGGACAAGACTCGCAATAGCCCAATGATTGATCCGCTGAAAGCGACGAAAGGAAGGCGTATGTCCAAGAAAACGCGCAAGAAATCCTCCAAGGCGTCCTGCCGGTGAAAGCCGACCCGCGCGCGAATCGGTGACGTCGGCGAAGACGCGCAGCCGAGGCGCCCGGCCAAGGCGAGCGAATCAGGCCAAGAACGCAAAAACAGGCAAGCCGCGAAGCTCCGCGCCGAAAGCATCGCAGAAGCCCGCCTCGAAAGCGTCAAGGCCACGGCCCCGAAGGCCGCGGCGCGCCGAAGCCAGCGCCGCAATCGCACAGCCGCGGCCAGCCGCCAAGCGCCGGCCCGTCGGCGGCCCAAATCCGGCTTGGCCGAGGGCGCCAAGGCGCCCGCGTTTCCACCTGCCGCGCGATGGCGGCGGCACGGTCTCGCTGGCCGACTATCGCCGGCAAAAAGCTCGTGCTGTTTTTCTATCCGCGCGCGGACACCCCGGGCTGCACCAAGGAGGCCATCGACTTCACGCGCCTGTCGAGCGCGTTTGCCGAAAGCGATACCGCCGTGCTCGGCGTTTCGGCCGACCCGCCGAAGGCGCAGGAAGCCTTTCGAGACAAGCACGAGCTCTCCATTCCTCTTGCTTCGGATGAACAACATGAGATGCTGGAGGCCTACGGGGTCTGGGGCGAAAAATCCATGTATGGCAAGATCTTCCTGGGCATTCTTCGTACAACGGTTCTGATCGGCGCCGATGGCCGGATCATCAGGATCTGGCGCAATGTCAGGGTCGACGGCCACGCCGACGAGGTGCTTGCGGCGGCGCAGGCCGCCTAATTCGGCGCGGTCCATTCGCGAAAAATTAACCATGACGAAGGTCAAATCAGCCCCGCAATTTGGGCCGTACGGAACTCATCTCCGACCGGCGCGGGAGTGCCGATGTCGTATCGTTCCGGTCATCATTCCGAGTATCCTCACACCATCCATGACCACGGCAGGCCATCCGCTCGCCGCCCGGCCAGCGACGCATGTTTCGTCCCGCGCACGCACCGGCGCAGGAGCGGCTACACGCTGGTCCATGCCGGCAAGCAGGTCCGGTTCGGGCCGGTCGTGTTCTGGATCGTGGTCGGTACCGTGACGGTGCTCGGCATGTGGTCGGCGGCGACCGCGACCTATTTCGCGTTCCGCGACGACGTTCTGACCCGGCTGATCGCCCGCCAGGCGGAGATGCAATACGCCTACGAAGACCGAATCGCGGAACTGCGCGCCAAGGTCGATCGCACCACCAGCCGCCAGTTGCTCGATCAGGAACAATTCGACCAGAAACTCGACCAGATCATGCGTCGGCAGACCACGCTGGAATCGCGCGCCACGGCGCTGGGCGCCATTCCGGACGCGCTGGTCACCGGATCGATCAGATCGCCGTCGCGGGGCGCCGACCGCGGCCGATGCCGGCGACTTCGGGCACGCCGAAACCATCGCCGATCAGCGATACCGCGATCTTCGTGGCGCCTCCGGACCGCGAGGCGCGGCTGGAATCGCGTGCGCCGATCACCGTCAATCCGCCCGCCGAACCAGTTCGCGAAAATCCAGGGCGTCGACAACGTGCTCGTCCGCCTGCAGACGCTCGCTCGATCAGGTCGAGGGGCGCCAGATGGCGGCGCTCAACTCGGTCGAAGACGGCATGGAATCGCGCGTGCGCCGGATGCGCGGCGTCTTCACCGATCTCGGCCTCGACATGGCGCAACTGGAAGCCGCGACGCCGCGCGCGCGGCATGGGCGGTCCCTACGTTCCCGTCAAGCTTGCCGCCGACGCCGGCGCCTTCGAGCGCCAGCTCTATCGGATCAACATCACCCGCGCCCAGATGGAGCGCCTCAACCGGACGCTGGCGCTGGTGCCCTATCGCAAGCCGGTGATCGGCGAAGTCGAATTCACGTCCGGCTTCGGGGTCCGCAGCGATCCGTTCCTCGGCCGCCCGGCGATGCATACCGGTCTCGATTTCCGCGCCGCCATGGGCGATCCGGTGCGCGCGACCGCGAACGGAAAAGTGGCGTCGGCGGGATGGGCCGGCGGCTATGGCCGCATGGTCGAGATCGACCATGGCAATGGCCTGTCGACCCGCTACGGCCATCTGTCGGAAATCAGCGTCAAGGTCGGCGACCCGATCAAGATCGGACAGGTCATCGGCGCAGTCGGCTCGACCGGCCGATCGACCGGTCCGCATCTGCATTACGAAACCAGGATCGACGGCGAAGCGGTCGACCCGCAGAAATTCCTGCGCGCCGGCGTGCGGTTGACCGCGGGCTGAAGAGGTCGCAACGATATAGCCGGTTAGTGCCCGACCTCGCCGGTGATCACGTCGCCGAACAGCCGCCATGCCTCGCCGTCGAACTTCATCAACTGCATCTGCTCGATCGGAAAGAAATCGTCAGGGCTGGTGTTGACCTTGATGCCCGGCAGCATCATCTCGGTCGAGAAATTCTTGAGGTTGGCGGCCTGCTTCATGACGTTTTCGCGCGTGAGGTCGTCGCCGCATTGCTTGAGCACCTGCACCATGGTCTGCGCTGCGGCATAACCGTAGACATTGTTGGAGTTGGACTTGTCGCCCTCCGGATAATACTTGTCCATAAAGGCCTGCCAGGTCTTCACGCCCGGATCGTCGTTCCAGGCCGGATCGGTCGGATCCTTCAGGTAGGCCGTCGAAATGATGTCCTTGGCGTTTTCAAGGCCCGCGGGTTTCAACACCGCGGCCACCGATGTCGAGACGTTCGCGAGGAAGAATTTCGGCTTCCAGCCGAGTTCGCCGACTTTCCGGATCGCCTGCGCCGACCCCTTCGGCGCGGCCCAGGAAAAGAAGATGTCGGCGCCCGAATCGTGCAGCGCGACGATCTGGGAATCGATCGTCGGGATCGCTCACCTCATAGGATTTGTCGGCGATGATCATGCCGGCCTTGTCGCCGAGCCCGTCACGCAATCCCTTGACCTGATCCTTGCCGGCGTCATCGTTCTGCCAGAACACCGCGATCTTGCCGTTCGGATAGTGATCGAGAATGTATTTCGCGTAGATGCGGCCTTCGCTCTGGTAGTTCGGCTGCCAGCCCATGGTCCACGGAAAGTTCTTCGGATCGCCCCATTTGGTGGCGCCGGACGCCACGAACAGCTGCGGGACCTTCTTGGCGTTCATGTATTTCTGGATCGCCGCGTTGGACGGCGTGCCGAGCGACTGGAAGATCAACAGCACCTCGTCGCCTTCCACCAGCTTGCGCGCCTGCTCGATCGCCTTCGGCGGGCTGTAGGCGTCGTCATAGGTGACGAAGGTGATCTTGCGGCCGTTGATGCCGCCTTCCGCGTTGATCTTGTTGAAATAGGCCGCTTCGGCCTTGCCGATCACGCCATAGGAGGAGGCCGGCCCGCTATACGGCATGATATTGCCGATCTTGATCTCGGTATCGCTGGCACCCGGATCATATTTCTTTTGCGCGGCGGCCGTGGTCGTGGTCACTGCCGTCACGGCAAACGCCGCGAGCGCAAACAGGCTCCTGATACGGGCTGGCATCGTTCTCTCCCGCCTGGCGACTTATTTTGATCAAGTGTCGCAAGTCAGGCGCACGCATGCAAGCATCGGCTTGTTGGGGTGTGACAGTCCGGGGGTCGCACCCTTACGGGGTGGAGCCCTTGGGGCGCGAGGCGATCTCGATCATTTTTCCCTCGTCGTCATCAGGCGCATAGGCCTTCGCCCGGTCATACGCCTGCACTGCAGCTCGGCCCATCACGGGAGCGCTGGACAACAGGCTCTCCGCCAACGCCACGGCGTAGACCGCATCCTTATGCCGCAGCGCCGCGGTGAAGGTCGCGCCCGCGAAATTTCGCGCGACCATGCGCTTGGAATGCCGGATCACCTGCGGACTGGCGGCCACGCCAGTTTCAAGCGCCTCCAGCACCAGCTTCATGTCGAGACCGGCCTGCTCGGCGATCGCAAGCCCCTCCGCCAGACCGGCAATCTGGATCGCTCCCATCAGATTGTTGATCAGCTTGTACACCGTGCCGGTGCCGGCCGCGCCGAAATGCCGGACCGCCGTCGAGAGCGGCGCCAGATAGGGCCGCGCGCGAATCGAGGTCCGCAGGCTCGGCGCCGACCAGCATGGTCAGTTTTCCGGCCGCCGCCGCATCCGGCAAGCCGGTGACCGGACTATCGATATAGACGAGACCACGGCCGCGAAGCTCGCGCGCCAGATCGAGCGCGTGGCCATACGACACGGTGGAACATTCGATCGCCAGCGTGCCGGCTTTGGCTGTTCCGGCGGCGCCATCCTCGCCGAGCCACACCGCGCGTGACGCCGCATCGTCGGCGACCATGGTGACGACAGCATCGGCTCCATCGGCCGCATCCGCTGGCGACGCGGCCCATCGCGCGCCACGCGCGATCAAATCCTCCGCTTTGGCCTTGCTGCGATTCCAGATCGCCAGCGTGAAACCGGCGTCGAGATAACGGCCGGCCATGCCATGGCCCATCCGTCCGAGACCGATGAAAGCCACATGCGCCATGGCTTAATCCACATCCTCGACAGCGCCCGGCGTCGTGCCAAAGGCACGCTGCGCCAGCGTCGCCGCCATGAATTCGTCGAGGTCGCCGTCGAGCACGCCCGAGGTGTCCGATGTCTGCACGCCGGTGCGAAGGTCCTTCACCATCTGATAGGGCTGCAACACATAGGAACGGATCTGGTGGCCCCAGCCGATGTCGGTCTTGGCGGCCTGGTCGGCGGCGGCCTGCTCCTCGCGCTTCTTCAACTCGATCTCGTAGAGCCGCGCGCGCAACATGTCCCACGCCTGCGCCCGGTTCTTGTGCTGCGAACGTCCGGCCTGGCAGACCACCGCGACGCCGGTCGGAATGTGCGTGAGCCGCACCGCGGATTCGGTCTTGTTGACGTGCTGGCCGCCGGCGCCGCCGGAGCGCATGGTGTCGGTGCGCACATCGGACTCGTTGATATCGATCTTGATCGAGTTGTCGACCACCGGGAAGATCGCCACGCTCGAGAACGAGGTGTGCCGGCGCGCGTTGGAATCGAACGGCGATATCCGCACCAGCCGGTGCACGCCCGCTTCGGTCTTCAGCCAGCCATAGGCGTTGTGGCCGCTGATCTGGATGGTGGCCGATTTGATGCCGGCCTCTTCGCCTTGCGTCTCTTCCAGATATTCGATCTTGAAGCCGTGCTTCTCGGCCCAGCGCGTATACATGCGCAGCAGCATCGCGGCCCAGTCCTGGCTCTCGGTGCCGCCGGCGCCGGCGTGAACCTCCAGATAGGAGTCGAAGCGGTCGGCCTCGCCGCCCAGCAACGCCTCGAGCTCGCGGCGCGCGACGTCCTTTTTCAGGGCTTTCAGCGCGGCCTCGGCTTCCGCCACCACGGTCTGCATCGTTCTCGGCTTCGCCGAGTTCGATCATCCCGATATTGTCCTCGAGCTCGCGCTCGACCTTGCCGATGCCGCCGAGCGAATCCTCCAGCGAGGTGCGCTCCTGCATCAGCTTCTGAGCTTTCTGGGGATCGTTCCAGAGATTGGGATCTTCGGCGAGCTTGTTCAGCTCGGCCAGACGCGCCGTGGATGCATCGACGTCAAAGATGCCTCCTCAGCAGCCCGACTGACTGCTTGATCTCTTCCACCAGCCGTTCGACTTCGGCGCGCATGTTGTTCTCTGATCTGCGGCACGAGCCGCCATTGCAATGCTAGACCGGATGTAGCGGCGGGCGGCGCAAAGCGCAATCGGCCCGACGGGTTTCTGCACGAGAGCCGACGCCAGTTTGCGCCTGACTGCGCTAGTAAAGCCCGCCGGTGCCGGAGCGCATGATGCTGCGGTCGGCATCCGGCGACACCGCTGAGCGGGCGGCCGTCGGCGTCGGCAACGCCGATGACCGAGTAATTATCCGGCGGCGCGGTGCCCGGCTTGAAGGCTTCCAGAATGGTCCTGCCGCTGTCGCCCGGCCCGGCGCGCATGCCGCTCTTGGCATCGACCCGGATCAGCTTGATCCCGGCCGGCACCTGGAACGGAACTGCCGGCTTGTCGGCGAGCGCAAGCTTCAGGAAGTCCCGGGCGATCGGCGCGGCGAGATGGCCGCCGGTGGCATTCCTGCCGAGATTGCGCGGCTTGTCGTAGCCAACATAGATGCCGACCACGATGTCCGGCGAAAAGCCGATGAACCAGGCATCCTTTTCGTCGTTGGTGGTGCCGGTCTTGCCGGCGATCGGCTTGCCGACCTCCCTGCAGCGACGGTCGCGGTGCCGGCCTGCACCACGCCTTCCATCATCGAGGTGATCTGGTAGGCCGTCATCGAATCCAGCACCTGCTCGCGGCGATCGATCAGCTGCGGCTCGGGCTGGTTCTTCCAGCCGCCGGGCGCGTCGCAGCCACGGCATTCGCGCTGGTCATGCTTGAAGATGGTATGGCCATAGCGATCCTGGATGCGGTCGATCAGCGTCGGCTTCACCCGCCGGCCGCCATTGGCGAACATCGAATAGGCCGTGACCATTCGCATCACCGTGGTTTCGCCGGCGCCGAGCGCATAGGACAGATAATTCGGCAGTTCGTCATAGACGCCGAAGCGCTTGGCATATTCGCCGATCAGGGGCATGCCGATGTCCTGCGCCAGCCGCACCGTCACGGTGTTGAGCGACAGTCGCAGCGCGTTGCGCAGCGTCGTCGGGCCGATGATATTTGCCGGCCGAATAGTTCTCCGGACGCCAGACGCCGGCGCCCTGCCCCTGATCGATTTCGATCGGCGCATCGACCACGACCGTCGAGGGCGTATAGCCGTTGTCGAGCGCCGACGAATAGACGATCGGCTTGAACGACGATCCCGGCTGCCGATAGGCCTGCGTCGCGCGATTGAACTGGCTCTGGTCGAACGAGAAGCCGCCGACCATCGCCAGCACGCGACCGGTCCAGGGATCCATCACCACCATCGCGCCGGAAACTTCCGGCAACTGGCGCAGCCGGAACTGGCCCTCGACCGGCATTGCCGTCCTTCCGATCAACGGATCCGCATAGATCACGTCGCCCGGCGAAAGCACCTGCGACACCGCGGTCGGCGTCTTGCCTCGCGTCGGACCGGCCGCGGCCTTGGCCCATCTGACGCCATCAAGCGTGATGATGCCGGTCTGCCGCTCCTTGCTGACGGCGCCACCGAGTTCGCGGCCGGGCTGAAAACCGATCCGCGCCGACTGATCGCTGGTCTCCAGCACCACGGCCATCCGCCACGGCGAGATGTCCGACAGCGATTTGATGTCGGCGAGTTTGACGCCCCAGTCGCCGGATATGTCGAGCTTGCTGATGCGCGCCGCGCCAGCCCTGCGCCTCGTCGTAATTGACGAGGCCGGCGGCCATGGTCTTGCGCGCCATCACCTGCATCTTCGGATCGAGCGTGGTCCGCACCGACAGACCGCCTTCGTAGAGCTTCTTCTCGCCATAGCGCTCGAAAATATCGCGGCGAACTTCCTCGGCAAAATATTCGCCGGCGAAGATGTGCGCGCCATTGGCGCGGTTGGTCACGGTCAAGCGGATCCTTGCGGGCCTTGTCGGCGTCGGCCTGCTTGATCCAGCCATTTTCCAGCAGCCGGTCGATCACGTAATTGCGGCGCTCGATCGCGCGGTCGTGGTTGCGCACCGGATGCAGCGCCGCCGGCGCCTTCGGCAGCGCCGCGAGGTAGGCGGCTTCCGCGACCGTGAGTTCATTGACCGACTTGTCGAAATAGACCAGCGACGCCGCGGCGACGCCGTAGGCGCCAAGGCCGAGATAAATTTCGTTCAGATAGAGTTCGAGAATCTTGTCCTTCGAGTAGGCGCGCTCGATCCGCATCGCCAGCAGGGCTTCCTTGATCTTGCGCGTGAACGAGACCTCGTTGGTCAGAAGGAAGTTCTTCGCGACCTGCTGGGTGATCGTGGAGGCGCCCTGCGGACGGCGGTTGGAACCGAAATTCTGCGCGTAGAGCACGGCGGCACGCGCCATGCCGGAGAAGTCGATGCCGCCATGCTCGTAGAAGTTCTTGTCCTCGGCCGCGAGGAACGAGTTGATCACCAGCTTCGGAACCGCCTGGATCGGCAGGTACAGGCGGCGTTCCTTGGAATATTCGCCGAGCAGCGCGCCATCGGCGGCGTGGACGCGCGTCATCACCGGCGGCTCGTAATCCTGAAGCTGCGAATAGTCCGGCAAGTCCTTGGAGAAATGCCAGATCAGCCCGGCCACGGCGGCGACGCCGACCAGGAACACGACGGTTCCGGCGGCGAACAGAAAACCCAAGAACCGCACCAGCAAGCGCATGATCGACTATCCGTTTCAACCCTTGCGCCGGTCCGAGCCGGCGCTTTCCCCAAGTGCGAAACACCGTCGCGGAACGAGCCATGCCGTTCCCGCAGGCGAACACATCATATCTCGGCCGAGAGCGACCTTTGATCGATTCCGAAGACCTCGCGGCTATTTTTTTATAGGGCCGCCGCTGTGGCCAAACTAGGGCTTTCGCGGCAGCCGGTTCCCTTTCAGTTCGCCGGCCCAGCCGTCGCCAGGCGCTTGGCAAAGAAGGCGTCGATGGCCTGCGCCATGGATCCAACGGTACGGGAACGCCAGTTCTCCGATACCAGGTGTTCGAGGTCGCCCTTGTTCGAGACATAGCCGAGTTCGACCAGCACCGACGGCACGTCGGGCGCCTTCAGCACCCTGAAGCCGGCGGATTTCAGCGGGATGCTTGTACATCCGCGCCGTGTTCTTCATCTCGCCCATCAGCAGGCGGGCGAACCGGTTGGAGAAGGTGCGGGTTTCGCGCTGGGCGAGATCGATCAGGATGTCGGCGACCTCGGTCGGCTCCTCGGTCAGGTTGACGCCGCCGATGGCGTCGGCCTTGTTTTCGGTCTCGGCCAGCCGTTCGGCCTCGGCGTCGGAGGCGCTGGTCGGACAGCGTGTAGATCGTCGCGCCCTGGGCGTCGCCCTCGCCGCGCGGCAACGCGTCGGCATGGATCGAGACAAACAGCGCCGCCGATTGATTGCGCGCGATCTGGACCCGGTCGTCGAGCGGGATGAAGGTATCGTCGGTCCGGGTCATGACGACGCGGTATTTGCCGCTCTTCTCGATGCGGTCGCGCAATGCCAGCCCAAATCCCAGCACCAGGTTCTTTTCGCTTTCGCCACCCGACTGGGTGCCATTGTCGATGCCGCCATGGCCGGGATCGATCACGATCACGGGACGCAAATCCGGCTGCCGCGGCAGGCTTTGAGCGCGGCGCGCCGCTTCGCCGCCGGCAGCGACGGTCCGCGGCATCCGCGATGGCGGGCCTCAGTTCGGGCCGGCTTTCCGCCGCAAGCGATTGGACGAAGGTGGTGCGGTCGACTTCCTCCAGCTCAAGCACCAGCCGCGGCGGCTGGCCGTTGGCGGCGTCGAGCACATAGGAGTTGGCGATCCGGGCCGGGCCGGTCAGGTCGAACACGATCCGCGAACCGCCCGGCATCACCAGGCCATAGCGGAACGCCTTGATCAGCCCGCGCCCGGCGGTGCCGGCTCCCGGCGGGAAGCTGAAAGTTGACCTGCGGGATATCGACGACCACCCGATACGGATCGGCCAGCGGAAGGCACGGAACGTGATGGCCTGGTCGAGATCGAGCACGAAGCGGGTTTGCTTGCCGTCGCCGGCCAGCCGGGCGTCCGAGGCGACGGGAAACCGGCACCGTCGCCGGCGCGGGCTTGCGGCGACTGGCTGTTCGGCCGCGCCGCACCATGGACTAGCCGCAGCGCACGACAATGCTGCGGCGCACAACAGCGCGCAACCCAGCAAAACAAGATGATTTGCGCGGCTCGCCAACGAATCCATGCCTCCGAGCAGCCCTCTTACCGCAATAGAACCACAGGGTTAATCGGACCTTAAGATCCTGATTGCGAATAAGAGCGAGTGTTGCCGGCGCGGCGACGCTTCCCTTGCACGCGGCGGCCAATCCACGTATGTAAGAGGTGCTGACGGCTAAAACTCCCGGTTGTGTCGCGTTCAGCCTCCCGGTGCAGCGCCGGAACCTCCGAAAACTCGGAGATTCCAGCGTCTTTCCGATCCCTCCGCAGCCAGCGCAGCGCGCGGCTGACAAGGAGCGGCGGTTTCGAGCCCGAGCGGCGTCCGGTCCCAGGTTACCATCTTGTTCCAGGGACGGCTTTCAGATACGGCATAACCGATTATCCGGGCCGCAAGGCGCCGATATGCGATGGCCGGCGAGCGCTTCGGCGCCGCGCCGGGCTTTCAGCGACAGACAAGGCGGCGCTTTTTGCCGCCAACGTGTTCAGACGGGCCGACGCTTGATGCGCCAGACTGTGTTGCCGACCATGATCCAGGGAAGAATCGCGCCGATGCGGAGCGAAAGCTCCGCGCGTCGTTTTGTCTCCGCCGGATCCCGTTCGGCGCGGCGCCCCGGGTTGCGTTTTGGCCTTCCCCTCACCCCCGAATCAGGTGGACCGTCGCGTCACCCGGCCGCGCGATACGCGCGCGCCGTGATACGCGCCCGCCGCCGCCAAGAGTTCCAAAATGCCCAACAAAATGTTGATCGATGCCACCCACCCGGAAGAGACCCGGGTCGTTGTGGTCCGCGGCAATCGCGTCGAAGAGTTTGATTTCGAGACCGCCCAACGCAAACAACTGCGCGGCAATATCTATCTCGCCAAGGTCACGCGCGTAGAGCCGTCGCTGCAGGCCGCCTTCATCGAATATGGCGGCAACCGTCACGGCTTTCTCGCCTTCAGCGAAATTCATCCGGACTATTACCAAATCCCGGTCGCCGATCGTCAGGCGCTGATCGAAGCCGACGAGCGCGCCCATCGCGAGGCCGAGGAAGAAACCGAAAACCGCTCCAACCGCCGCCGCCCGCGCCACCGCAATCGCGCCGCCGCGGCAATGGCGAGCGCGTCCAGAGCGACGTCGTCGAGGCGACAGGCCCGGATCACGCCCAGGCGGACGCTGCCGCACGACCATGAGCATCAGCCAGCACGATCATCTTCACGCGAGCAAGGACAGGCTCACGGCGACGATGCACGATGCCGGCGATGGGTACCATCATGCACCATGAAGGTCACGAGCCCGAACATTCACACCCGCATGAGCACGACCATGCCCATCATGAGCACGATCACAGCCCATGATGATCACGCCCACGATCATGAGCATGAACATGCCGATGGCGCCCATGCTCATGCGAGCGAGGCTGTCCGCGACGGAATGGCGTCCGGATATGCCGGCTTCGTCAGCAATCGAGGCGTCTGCGGTAACCGAGCCGGCCAGCGCAGAAGCTCATGAAGAAGCCGCCCGCGAAGAACTGGCCCCTGACGAGTTCACCCACGAGGAAGACGCACGCGAAAACGCCGCCCATGCCGACGACGCGCCGCACGCCTGGCCACGCCGGTAGCGAAGCTGCGACGCCCGGAGCAGGCCGAACAGGCCGCAGCACGCAAACGGCGACGAGCACCAAGACGATGAAGACGACGGCGAGGAGGCCGAGGAGGAAGTCGTCGAATCCGTCGGCGGCGACGACGTCATGGAAGAGGTGCCGGAGCGCGCCTTCCGTCCGCGCCGCCAGTACAAGATCCAGGAAGTCATCAAGCGCCGCCAGGTCATGCTGGTGCAGGTCGTCAAGGAAGAGCGCGGCAACAAGGGCGCCGCGCTGACGACCTATCTGTCGCTGGCCGGCCGCTATGCCGTCTTGATGCCCAATACCGCGCGCGGCGGCGGCATCAGCCGCAAGATCACCTCGGCGCAGGACCGCTCGCGGCTGAAGGAAGTGGTGCAGGATCTCGACGTGCCCGAGGGCATGGGCATCATTCTGCGCACCGCCGGCGCCTCGCGCACCAAGCCCGAGATCAAGCGCGACTTCGAATATCTGATCCGGATGTGGGAAACCGTCCGCGACATGACCCTGAAGTCGCAGGCGCCGACCCTCGTCTACGAGGAAGGCTCGCTGATCAAGCGTTCGCTGCGCGATCTCTACAACAAGGAAATCGACGAAATCCTGGTCGCCGGCGAAGCCGGCTATCAGGAAGCCCGCGATTTCATGAAGATGCTGATGCCGTCGAACGTGCGCGCGGTCAGGCAATATCGCGACGGCCAGCCGCTGTTCTCGCGGATGGGCGTCGAGAGCCAGCTCGACGCGATGTTCTCGCCGACCGTGCAATTGCGCTCCGGCGGCTACATCGTGATCAACCAGACCGAGGCGCTGGTCTCGATCGACGTCAATTCCGGCCGCTCGACCCGCGAACATCACATCGAGGATACCGCGCTCAAGACCAATCTCGAGGCCGCCGAGGAAGTCGCCCGGCAGCTGCGATTGCGCGACCTCGCCGGCCTGATCGTCATCGACTTCATCGACATGGACGAGAAGCGCAACAACCGCTCGGTGGAACGCAAGCTCAGCGATTGCCTGCGGCAGGATCGCGCGCGAATCCAGGTCGGGCGCATCTCGCATTTCGGCCTGCTCGAAATGTCGCGCCAGCGCATCCGCGCCAGCGTGCTGGAGAGCTCGACCGAGCCCTGCCCGCAATGCGGCGGCAGCGGCCATGTGCGTTCGGTGTCTTCGGTGGCGCTGCAGTTGCTGCGCGGGCTTGAAGAAATACTGATGAAGGGCGCGACCCACAATCTCGTGGTGCGCACCCGGACCGACGTCGCGCTCTACGTCCTCAACCACAAGCGCGGCCATCTGCGCGATCTCGAAAACAGCTTCAAGGTGACGCTCTCCGTGATCGCCGACCCGACCGTGAGCGGCCAGCAGTCGTTCGTCATCGATCGCGGCGAACAGGTGCACACGCTGGAGGCGGCCAAGGCGCTGCTCGCGGCGCAGGTTGCGGCCTTCCCGTCGCAGACCGAGGAAGCCTTCGACGAGGACGAGCCGTTCGACATCGAAGTCGAATCGGAAGTCGAAACCGAGGAGACCGAAGGGCTGGCCGACGACGCCGCAGCTGGCGAAGAGAGCCAGCGGCGAAGCCGATGCCGATGGTCACAAGCGCAAGCGGCGGCGGCGGCGGCGTGGCCGTCCCGGCGAGGCGCGCGAGGGCGGGCCCGCGCGCGACGACAACGAGACCCCGCGCGTCGCACCGCGACACGGTCGCTGCGCCGGGCGCGATCGCCGACGAAGGCGAGGCCGACGAAGACGAAGCCGAGGAGCAGCCCGGCGCAGGCTCGTACCGATCAGGCGGCCGGCGGCGAGCGGCGGCCCCGCCGTCGCGGACGCCGCGGCGGACGCCGCCGGCGCGGCGGGCCGGAGGACGGTCTGGCCGGATCGATCGCGGACGAACTCGGGCCGACATCGGCTCCGGAAGCAACGAGCGCGGTGGCCGATTTCGACGGCGTTTCGCCGAGCCTTCGCTCCCGGTGGTTCAACCCGAATCCATTGCGCCGGCGGCCGAACTGCAGCATGCCGATCGCGGTCCGCAGGAAGCCGACACCTGCGTCTGCGCAGGAGCCGAGACCGCTCAGGAGGCCGAAAGACGCCGCGCGGCGGCGTTCAACCGTGCGCGAAAAGGTGAGCTTCCTGGTCGATGCCCAGCCTGCCGCGGCAACGCCAGTCAGCCAAGCCAGCCCGAGCCGCCGCCGCCGGCCCCTGCCCCGGCCCAGCCTGCTTCCGAGACAACGAGCGAGACCCAGCCCCGCCGCGCCGGATGGTGGTCGCGGCGCTTCGGCAGCGGCGAATAGACCATCAGGATTTGCGAAACGAAAAACCGCCCGGCAAAACCGGGCGGTTTTTTATTGACCGAATGTCTTGTTCGCCGACGACGCCTGCTACCCCGTCGTGACCGCCGTCTCCACGTCGGACGGATCGATGGTCCTTGTTGAGATTGGCGTGCAGCTTGTCGCGGTCGAGTTCGCCCTCCCACCACGAAACGAACACGGTGGCGACGCCGTTGCCGGTGATGTTGGTGAGCGCGCGGCACTCGCTCATGAACTTGTCGATGCCGAGAACACGATCGCCATGCCCGGAACCAGCGCCGGATCGACCACGGCGAGCGTCGCCGCCAGCGTGATGAAGCCCGCGCCGGTGACGCCGCAGGCGCCCTTCGAGGTCAGCATCGCGACCAGCAGGATGGTGAGCTGCTGGCTGAAGCGTAAGATCGACGCCCAGCGCCTGCGCGATGAACAGGGTCGCCAGCGTCATGTAGATGTTGGTGCCGTCGAGATTGAACGAATAGCCGGTCGGCACCACCAGGCCGACCACCGACTTCGAGCAGCCGAGCCGTTCGAGCTTTTCCATCAGCTGCGGCAGCGCGCTTTCCGACGAGACGGTGCCGAGCACGATCAGCAGCTCGTCCTTGATGTAGGCGAGGAACTTGAAGATCGTGAAGCCGACGATGCGCGCGATGAGGCCGAGCACGACGAACACGAACAGCGCCGCGGTGACGTAGAACAGTCGCGATCAGGCCGATCAGATTGCCGAGCGCGGCCGGGCCGAACTTGCCGATGGTGTAGGCCATCGCGCCAAAGGCGCCGATCGGCGCGGCCTTCATGACGATGGCGATCACGCCGAACACCGCATGCGCCGTGTCGTCGATGAAGTCGCGCAACCGTGTGGCCGCGCTCGCCCAGCGCCATCAGCGCAAAGCCGAACAGGATGGCGAACAGCAGCACCTGCAGGATGTCGCCCCTCGCGAAGGCGCCGACCACGCTGTCGGGGATGATGTGCAGGAGGAAATCGACCGACTTCTGCGCTTCTGCCTGCTTGACGTAGCTTGGCCACCGCCGCCGCATCCGGCCGTGCGCAGCCGAAGCCGTGCGCCGGACCTGGACCAGGTTGCCGACGATCAGGCCGATGACCAGCGCGAAGGTCGAGACGACCTCGAAATAGACCAGCGCCTTGACGCCGACGCGGCCGACCTTCTTGGCATCCTGGATATGCGCAATGCCCGAGACCACCGTGCAGAAGATGATCGGCGCGATCACCATCTTGATCAGCTTGATGAAGCCGTCGCCGAGCGCCTTGATCCAGTCATTGGTCGCGAGGTCCGGCAACTGCCAGCCGACGAGGACGCCGATCACGATCGCGATCAGCACCTGAACGTAGAGTATTTTGTACCAGGGTTTCGCCACGCGCGGCGGCGCTCCGGTTGCGATCACTGCCGACATGACGCTCACTCCCCCCTCGAAACTCGCGGATTTCCCGCCGCTCGTGCAGATGCACCGTCCCACCGAATACAGCCAAGATCAATTGAAGCTGCGGAGTCAATGGCACCGGCGCCGGTCCGCAGGGTAATCGGGTGAAGCAGATCGTGACAAAAGGCTGAAGTGCTGAATCTGTTGTGATCCACTGAGTCGCAGGGTGGAGGACGGTGATGGATTCGGACGGAACACGATTTGCAGTGATCACGGAGACGACGAGTTTCCTTCACTATTTCAGCGGGTTGCCGGATCATCGTCAGGCCGGCAAGGTGGATTACCCGCTGCCGGAGGTGCTGCTGCTGATTCTTCTGGCGGTTCTTGCGGGCGCGGAGGCGTTCACCGACATCGCGCGATTTGGCGAGCGGAAGATCGAGCTGCTGCGGCGGTTTCGGCCCTATGTGAACGGCACGCCCTCGCATGATCATCTCGGCGATATCTTCGCCACGCTCGATGCCCGCGCCTTCCAGCTATGCTTTGTGGCCTGGGTCGCGGCGCTGACGAACACGCCCGCGGAGGTGATCGCGATCGATGGCAAGACGTCACGGCGCTCGTATCAGACGAAGGGCTCGAAAGAGGCGATCCACATGGTCTCTGCCTTCGCGGCGCGGCAACGCATCGTGCTGGGCCAGGTGAAGGTGAACGAGAAATCGAACGAGATCATCGCCATCCCGGCGCTGCTCGACATGATGTCGATCGAGGGTGCGGTCGTGACGATCGATGCGATGGGTTGTCAGCGTGACATCGCCACGAAAATCATCGAGAAAAAGGCCGATTACATTGTCGCGCTGAAGGGCAATCAGGGCACCCTGCGCGAGGATGTCGAGGTCTTCGTCGAGGAGCAGAAAGCCTTGAAATACAAGGATACCACAATCAGCACGCACGAAACCATCGATGCTGATCACGGCCGTATCGAGGCCCGAAACTACACGGTGATCCACGATGTCGACTGGCTGCAGGCGCGCCACCAATGGCCGGGCCTGAACGCCATTGTCGTGGTCGAAAGCCGGCGCGAAATCAACAGCAAGATCACCGACGAGACGCGCTTCTACATCACCTCGCTGGTGATGCTGGCCGCTGTGGTCGGCCCGATGATCCGCGCGCACTGGGCCATCGAGAACTCCTTGCACTGGGTCATGGACATGGTCTTTCGCGACGACGAATGCCGCGTCAGAACCGACAACGCCCCGGTCAATTTCGCCACCTGCCGGCACATCGCCTACAATCTCACCCGAAAGGCCCCGGGCAAGGATTCAATCCGCCTCCGGCGCAAAACAGCAGGGTGGGACGATGAGTATCTCGCAAGCCTCATCGCCGCGTGATTAAATTCACCCGATTCCCCTGCGCCGGTCCGGCGGCCGAAATGGTCCATTACGAAATGCGCTATCCGAGCCATCGCGCGATGCGCGCGACGGCCTCGCGCATCTCCTCGGCCGAACGCGCATAGGAGAAGCGGATGAACTGGTGGCCGTGAACCGGATCGAAGTCGATGCCGGGGGTTGCCGCGACATGGGCCTGTTCCAGCATCTCGCTCGGCAAATTCGAAACTGTCGGCGGTGAAATCCGAGACGTCGGCGTAGAGGTAAAACGCGCCGTCGGCCGGCAGGAATTTGGTGAGGCCGGCGCGCGGCAGGCCCTCGATCAGGATGCGGCGGTTCTCCTGGTAGCCGTGTTTCACCGCTTCCATCTCCTGCGCGGCCGTCGAACGCCGCCTCGGCGGCAATCTGCGACAGCGTCGGCACCGAAATCGCGAGATTTTGCTGCAGCCGCTCGATCGGCCGCACCAGCGGTTCCGGCACCACCATCCAGCCGACCCGCCAGCCGGTCATGCAGAAATATTTCGAGAACGAATTGATGACGAGCGCATGCGGGGAAAGCTCCGCCGCCGTCACCGCCGGAAACGCATAGTCGAGGCCGTGATAGATTTCGTCGGAAATGAAACGGATGCCGGCGCCTTCCGCCGCCGATATCAGGCTGGTGAGCGCCTCGCGGGACATCATCGTGCCGGTGGGATTGGCCGGGCTTCCGACCAGCACGCCCTTCAGCGGCGTCTTGCGATGGGCGGCGAGCAGGGCCTCGCCGGTCAGCGCATGACGGGTTTCGCTCGAGGTCTCGATCAGCACCGGCTCGCAGCCGAGCGCGGTGAGAATATGGCGATACGGCGGATAGCCGGGCACCGTGACCGCAACCCGATCGCCGGGCTCGAACATGGCCAGAAAGCGCCAGGATGAACGCGCCTGACGAGCCCGTGGTGACCACGATCCGCGCCGGCATCCACCGCGCAGCCATAAGTCTCGCGGTAATGCCGGGCGATGCGCTCGCGCAGCGAGGGAATGCCCAGCGCCGAGGTATAGTCGATCCGCGCCGCCGTCGAGCGCGGCGTGCGCGGCCGCTATCGCCGCTTTCGG
The DNA here is from genome assembly GCA_963729395.1 of uncultured Pseudomonadota bacterium. GTDB lineage: Bacteria > Pseudomonadota > Alphaproteobacteria > Rhizobiales > Xanthobacteraceae > Bradyrhizobium. Next base: position 69,296 of record CAVSOS010000032.1, read on the forward strand.
CGCCGGCGCCGCCGGTTGCCCCACTTCCATGTGAATGACATGGCCGCCGGCCGCCTCGATACGCGCCGCCGCCGCCATCACGTCCATCACCATGAACGGCGGAACGTCGCTTCGCCCGCGATGCCGTCAGCAGGCCCTTTGCCCGGTCTCTCAGTGTCGCATCAAGCATCGATATCTGCTATTTAGCCGGGTGCCCCAGACTAGCCGTATTCCGCGGTTTGGTAGGGCATATCTCGTATCCGACCCGCCGCCAATCGTTTAAAGACCGCTCGATGCTGCTCCGCCTGGCGCTACGGCAGGAAAACGACCGAAACTGACCGCGCTCGCCACCGCGGTTGCGCTCGTCGCTGGCGCCGATGTGCGCGCGCTCGCGCAGCAGGAAAAGGGCCTGCCGATCCTCCGCGACACCGAGACCGAGCAACTGCTGCGCGACTACACCCGGCCGATCCTGCGCGCCGCGGGCCTGGAAAAGCAGAACATCCAGGTCGTGATCATCAACGACAGCCGTCTTCAACGCCTTCGTCGCCGACGGCCGCCGCATTTTCGTGAATTACGGCGCGCTGCATGCAGTCGGAGACCCCGAACCAGATCATCGGCGTGCTGGCGCACGAAACCGGCCATCTCGCCGGCGGCCATCTCGCCAGGTTGCGCGAGCAACTGGCGCAGGCGCAGACCCAGATGATCATCGCCATGCTGCTCGGCGTCGGCGCCATGGCGGCCGGCGCGAGAAGCAACACGGCAATAACGGCCTGGCCAATGCCGGCGCCGCCGCGATCGCCGGCGCCGCAGGAGATGATCCGGCGCTCCCTGCTCTCCTATCAGCGCCAGCAGGAGGAAAACGCCGACCGCGCCGGGGTGAAGTTTTTGACCGCGACCGGCCAGTCCGCGAAGGGCATGTACGAGACCTTCAAGCGGTTCACCAATGACAGCCTGTTCGCCGCCCACGGCGCAGACCCCTACTCCAGTCGCATCCGATGCCCGCCGACCGCGTCGCGGCGCTGGAGGAACTCGCCCGTTCAAGCCCCTATTGGGACAAGAAGGACGATCCGGCGCTGCAATTGCGCCACGACATGATGCGCGCCAAGATCTCGGCCTTCATGGAGCGGCAGGACACCGTCTACCGGCGCTATCCGCTGTCCGAACACAGCCTGCCCGCGCGCTACGCCCACGCGATCTCGACCTATCTGCACGGCGATCTGCGCAACGCGCTCGCCCAGATCGACGCGCTGATCCAGGTGCAGCCCAACAACCCCTATTTCTACGAATTGCGCGGCCAGGCGCTGCTGGAGGGCGGCAAGCCGGCGGAGGCGATCGCGCCGCTGCGGAAGGCGGTGCAGCTCTCGAATAACGCCCCGCTCATCGAGATGTTACTTGGGCAGGCGCTCGTGGCGACCGATAATAAGGCCTATACTGACGAGGCGATCACGATTCTGCGTGCCGCGGTGGCACGCGAGACCGAGGCGCCGATCGGCTATACCCAGCTCGCCATGGCCTACGGCCGAAAGGGAGATCTCGCGGAGGCCGATCTGGCATCGGCGCAGGCGGCCTTTCTTCGCGGCGACAACAAGACCGCGCGCGAACTCGCCTCGCGCGCCAAGACCCGCTTCGCCATCGGCACGCCCGGATGGGTCAAGGCCGACGACATCATCGCGGCCAAGCCGCTGCCAGGCCAGAACAACAAGACTAACCGGACAATACATCCAACTGGCGAATACATCGCGCCGTTACTAGCCTCACTACAAGAGCTTCTCGAAAACCGGCTTTCACGCAGAGGATTTGCCAATGCCTTCGTTCCGCCTGCTCGCTCCCCGCATTGTTCGCGCTCGCACTTTGCGGCGCGCCGCCGGCTGCCTCGGCGCAGAGTTTCTCCGACGCCCAGCGCGGCGAGATCGAGACCATCGTCAGGAATTACCTGATCGCCCATCCCGAGGTGCTGGAAGAGGCGATGGCCGAACTGAGCAAGCGCCAGGCCGCCGCCGAAACCGAAAAGCACGAAGCGAGCATCGCCAAGAACTCCGAGACGATCTTCAACTCGCCGCGCGGCGTCATGCTCGGCAACAAGGATGGCGACGTCACCTTCGTCGAGTTCTTCGATTACAATTGCGGCTACTGCAAACGCGCGATGGCCGACATGCTCGATCTGATGAAGACCGATCCGAAGCTGAAAGTCGTGCTGAAGGAATTTCCGGTGCTGAGCCAGGGCTCGGTCGAGGCCGCGCAGGTCGCGGTCGCCGTGCGGATGCAGGATCCCGGCGGCAAGAAATATCTCGACTTCCATCAGAAGCTGCTCGGCGGCCGCGGCCCGGCCGACAAGGCGCGCGCCATGGCGGCGGCCAAGGATGCCGGCCTCGACATGGCCAGGATCGAAAAGGACCTTGCAAGCCCGGAAGTGCGCGCCACGATCGAGGAGAACTTCAAGCTCGCCGAGGAGATGGGCATGAACGGCACGCCGAGCTACGTGATCGGCAAGCAGGTGGTGGTCGGCGCCGTCGGCCTCGATGGCCTGAAGGAAAAGATCGGCATCGCCCGCTGCGGCAAGGCGACGTGTTGAGCTGACGCCATTGGGGCGGGCAGCGATGCCCGCCCTTTTTGTACGAACCCACTGGGTCAAGCCTGGCGGCGGTTTGCGGGCATCGGCCGTGCCGGTTCATCCCCAACGTTGGTTAATGAGCGGTTTCCTCAGTTTCCCGCGCCTTTTTGTGAACAGGATGAGGTATTTGGGGGCGGTACAAGCAGCCCTAAAGGCTTCCCCTTGGGCCTGATGTTACCTATAACCGCGCCACCCACCGCCAATTGCCGGGATCTGGATGGCCAAGACACCCTCCGAAAAGACAGCTGCCGAAACGATTTACGTGCTCAACGGCCCGAACCTCAATCTGTTGGGGACGCGCGAGCCCGAGACCTACGGCCATGCCACGCTCGCCGACGTCGAGAAGCTGTGCGCGGAGACCTCGGCGCAATTCGGCCTGAAGGCCGATTGCCGGCAGTCCAATCGCGAGGGCGAACTGATCGATTTCATCCACGAGGCCCATGCCAAGAAGGCGGCCGGGATCATCATCAATGCCGGAGGCTATTCGCACACCTCGATCGCGCTGCACGACGCGCTGGTGGCGGTGAAAATTCCGACGGTCGAAGTGCACATCAGCAATATTCACGCCCGCGAGAATTTCCGCCATCATTCCTTCACCGCCAAGGCCGCCTTCGCAACGCTTTGCGGCTTCGGCATCGACGGTTACCGGCTCGCGATCAATCGGCCTTGCCGCCAGGATCGGCGCCAAGGCAAAAGCCTGACGCGTCCGCCCGTCACCACCAACAGAAAGTTCCGGATCAAGATCATGGCGCGCCAGCCTGACGACACAGACAGCCGCAAAATTCAAAAGCAGCGACAGTGCGCTCATTCGCGAACTCGCATTGCTGCTCGACGAAACCAGTCTCACCGAGATCGAGATCGAACGCGCCGGGCTTGCGGGTGCGGGTCGCGCGCAACATCAGCATCGCGGCGTCGGTGCCGGCGAGCTATCAACCGGCCGCCGCCGCGCCTGCCGCGCGCCGCAGCGCCGGTCGACGTCGCCGATATCGCCAAGCATCCGGGCGTGGTGCCCTCGCCGATGGTCGGCACCGCCTATTGGGCCTCCGAGCCCGGCGCCAAGCCGTTCATCGAGGTCGGCGCCAAGGTGTCGGTCGGACAGACGCTGCTGATCATCGAAGCGATGAAGACGATGAACCAGATTCCGTCGCCGCGCGCCGGCACCGTGACGCAAATTCTCGTCGAGGACGGCCAGCCGGTCGAATTCGGCGAGCCGCTGGTCATTATCGAATAAGAGTGGTGAATGGCGAATAGTGAGCGGCAAATGATTTCACCTGCTGACTGCCCGCACCTCGCCATTCGCAACTCGCCCTCTGGGACAACATGTTCGACAAGATCCTGATAGCCAATCGCGGCGAAATCGCACTGCGCGTCCTGCGCGCGTGCAAGGAACTCGGCATCGCCACCGTCGCGGTGCATTCCACCGCCGACGCCGACGCCATGCATGTGCGGCTCGCCGACGAGAGCGTCTGCATCGGCCCGCCGCCGTCAAAGGACAGCTATCTCAACGTGCCGGCGCTGCTGGCCGCCTGCGAGATCACCGGCGCGGACGCGGTGCATCCCGGCTACGGCTTTCTGTCGGAAAACGCCCGCTTTGCCGAAATCCTCGCCGAGCACAATCTGCATTTCATCGGACCGAAGGCCGAACACATCCGCCTGATGGGCGACAAGATCGAGGCCAAGAAGACCGCCAAGAAGCTCGGCATTCCCGTGGTGCCCGGCTCCGACGGCGCCGTCGGCCCCGACGACGACGCGATGGCGATCGCGCAGGCGATCGGCTTTCCGGTGCTGGTCAAGGCGGCCTCAGGCGGCGGCGGACGCGGCATGAAGGTCGCGCAGACCGCCGACGATCTGATGCTGGCGCTGTCGACCGCGGCCAACGAGGCCAAATCGGCGTTCGGCGACGCCTCGGTCTATCTCGAAAAATATCTGCAGAAGCCGCGCCACATCGAAATCCAGGTGCTCGGCGACGGCCGCGGCGGCGCGATCCATCTCGGCGAGCGCGATTGCTCGCTGCAGCGGCGCCATCAGAAAGTCTGGGAGGAAGGCCCCTCGCCGGCGCTCGATGCCGCGGCGCGCGCCAAGATCGGCGCCACCGTCGCCAAGGCGATGCAGGAGATGAAGTATCTCGGCGTCGGCACCGTGGAATTCCTCTATGAGGACGGCGAATTCTATTTCATCGAGATGAATACCCGCATCCAGGTCGAACATCCCGTCACCGAGATGATCACCGATATCGACCTCGTGCTGGAGCAGATCCGGATCGCCGCCGGCGGCGATCTGCCGGTGACGCAGGATGAAGTCATCATCAACGGCCACGCCATCGAGTGCCGCGTCAACGCCGAGAACCGCGTGACCTTCCGGCCCTCGCCCGGCAAGATCCTGCAATACCATCCGCCGGGCGGCCTCGGCGTGCGGATCGATTCCGCCGTCTACCAGGGCTACGTCATCCCGCCTTATTACGACTCGCTGGTCGGCAAGCTGATCGTCCACGGCAAGACCCGCGGCGAGTGCCTGATGCGGCTGCGCCGGGCGCTCGACGAAATGGTGGTGGAGGGCATCGAGACCACGCTGCCGCTGTTCCGGGCCCTGGTCCGCGAACCCGACATCATCGACGGCGACTACCACATCCACTGGCTGGAACAATATCTGGCCGGCCAAGGCCAGCCGGCTGAGCGGCGACGCGCCTCCGAAAATAACATCGAACGCCCCGGGAACCCATTGTCCGCGACGGGCGTTCTGGTAGGCTTGGGAAACCTTTCCCGTCCGGGGGAATTGCTCGAATTCCGTGCGCTTATGACGCGAGATTATTGTGACGCCTGACGCCACGCGCCGGCGCGCGATTGGCCAAATCCTGCTGCTGGCGGCGGGATTTTTGGTGCTGGTCGCCATCAGCGCCACCTCGGTCATCCTCGTCAATCAGGCGCGCGAGGACAGCGCGCTGGGTGGTCCACACCGTCGAGGTCGAAAACCAGATTTCGACCCTGCTGCTGCAGGTCCGCCGCGCCGAAAGCGCCGCGCGCGGCTATCTTCTGACCTCCGACCCGCGATTTCTCGCCGAACACGACGCCGCGGTGGCGACCATCCTTCCCGACGTCGACAAACTGACCGCGACTGACCACCGACAATCCGGTTCAGATCGAAAACACCAAACGACTGCGCGCGCCGGTCGAGGCGCGGCTCGAGGAATTCGCGCAGGGCCATCGACTTCGTCAAGCGCAACGACATCGCCGGCGGCATCGCGATGCTGCGCGAGTACCGGTGCGCGACGCAATCCGTCGAGCAAATCGAATGAGCATCGCCAGCGCGATGCGGGCGGAAGAAGACCGGCTGTTCGCGCTGCGCACCGCGGCCGCGGATCGCACGCCAGCGGCTTGCCTCGATCGTGACGGTCGTCGGGCTCCGGCCTCGTGGTCATGCTGGCCGCGCATCTCGATCTTTCTGGTGCGGCGCTCGGCGCGCGCGCGCGACGAAGCCGAAGCGCAGTTGCGCGACAACAACCTCAATCTCGGAGACCACGGTCGACGAACGCACCGCCGATCTTCGCGAGGCCAATGACGAAATCCAGCGCTTCGCCTATATCGTCAGCCACGATCTGCGTTCGCCGCTGGTCAACATCATGGGTTTCACCAGCGAACTCGAGGAACTGCGCGGCGACATTTTCAGGCGGATCGCAGCACTCTCGCCGCGCCGCCGCTCAGCGCTGCCGGCGCCGGGCGACGGCGAGACCGAGCCGGCCCTCGAGGGCGAGGACAAGCAGCTCTCGCAGGATTTCTCCGAGGCGCTGGAATTCATCAAATCGTCGATCGCCAAGATGGACCGCCTGATCACCGCGATCCTCAACCTCACCCGCGAAGGACGGCGCGAATTCGAGCCGGTGCGAGATCGACACCCGCGAACTGATCGAAGCCATCGTCACGCACGGTGGCGCATCAGGCTTCGGAGGCCGAGGCCCAGATTCGCATCGAGCCGCTGCCGGACATCGTCAGCGATCGTCTCGCGCTGGAGCAGATTTTCTCCAATCTGATCGATAACGCGCTCAAATATCTCAAGCCCGGGGTTCCCGGCGACATCGCCATCCGCGGCCGGACCAAGCTGGGCTTTGCGATCTTCGAGATCGCCGACAACGGCCGCGGCATCGATCCCAAGGACCATCAGCGCATTTTTGACCTTTTCCGCCGCGCCGGCACGCAGGACAAACCGGGACAGGGAATCGGCCTTGCCCATGTCCGGGCGCTGGTGCGGCGGCTCGGTGGAACCATGTCGGTCGCATCAGAACTTAATAACGGCAGCACCTTCACGATAACACTGCCGATCAACTGGACAGCCAGTAACCGGAACAGGGATACATGAACAAACCAGTCACCATCATCATGATCGAGGACGACGAGGGCCACGCCCGCCTGATCGAGCGAAATATCCGCCGCTCCGGCGTCAACAACGACATCCTGCCGTTCACCAACGGTACAGACGCGGTGAACTATCTGTTCGGCAGCGATGGCTCCGGCCTCGACCACAAGGGCCAGGCGTTGCTGATCCTGCTCGACCTCAATCTGCCCGACATGACCGGCATCGACATCTTGCGGCGGGTCAAGGAGAACAAATATCTGAAATGCGCGCCGGTCGTGGTGCTCACCACGACCGACAATTCCCAGGAGATCAAGCGCTGCTATGAACTCGGCTGCAATGTCTACATCACCAAGCCGGTGAATTACGAAAGCTTCGCCAACGCCATTCGCCAGCTCGGGCTGTTCTTCTCGGTCATTCAGGTTCCGCCAGCCGCCACATGACCGCCGCCACGCCCACACTGCTGTATATCGACGACGACGAGGCGCTGGCCCGGCTGGTCGACCGCGGCCTGACGCGGCTCGGCTTCAAGGTCGATCCACGCCGCCGAGCGGCAAGCGTCGGGACTCGAACGCCTTGCAGCAGGGCGGCATCGACGTCATCGCGCTCGATCAATACATGCCCGGGCTCGACGGCCTGGAAACCCTGGAGCGGATCATGGCGAATCCCGAATGCGCCGCCGGTGGTGTTCGTCACCGCCGCGCAGGATTCCAGCATCGCCGTCACCGCCCTGAAGGCCGGCGCCGCGGACTATCTGGTCAAGGACGTCCATGGCGATTTCATTCCCCTGCTCCAGGTCGCCGTCGACGGCGCGCTGCGGCAGGCGCGCCTTCAAAAGGCCCGCGACGACGCCGAGGCCGAGGTCCACGCCTCGCGCGACCGCTTTGCCGCGCTCGCCGCCGAGCGCGAGGTGCTGCTGCGCGAGGTCAACCACCGCGTCGGCAACAGTTTGCAGATCATCGCCTCGCTGCTGCATCTGCAGGCCAATTCGAGCACCCAGGAGGACGTCAAGGCGGCGCTGACCAATGCGATGGGACGGGTCGCCGCCGTGGCCCAGGTTCACCGCCGGCTTTACACCTCGCACGACCTGAAGAGCGTGCTGCTGAACCAGTATCTCGACGCCTTGCTCGAGGATCTCAGGCGATCGGCCGAGGGCAACCGGATGTCACGGCTGACATTGAAGGCCGAGCCGATCGAGATCGATCCCGATCGCGCGGTGGCGATCGGCATCATCGTCAACGAGCTGGTGATGAATGCGGTCAAATACGCCTACCCCGACGGTGCGGGCCCGATTCACGTCGACCTCGCATGCGCAGGCGACGATCTGCTGCTGTCGATTGCCGACGACGGCGTCGGCCTCAACGTCAAGACCGACCCGCGCTCCACCGGAATGGGGCAGCGCATCGTCACCGCCATGGCGTCCAAGCTCGAGGCCAGCGTCGAGCGCGATCCCGCCCATGCCGGCACCCGGATCGTGCTGCGGTTCCGCCGCGCCGCCAAGCCCGCCACCAAGCCCGCGAGCGCTGCCGGATAGGCTGAAGCAAGCGCGCCCTTCCGGATCAGAACCATGTTTCGTCTTTCCGGTGACCCTGCTAGTCTCCGGCGCATGACCTCGCGCAACTCCGCCTCTTCCGAAATCACGCCCGAAGTGCTGCTGCGCGCCTATGCCTGCGGCATCTTCCCGATGGCCGAGAGCGCCGACGATCCGACGCTGTTCTGGGTCGAGCCGGAAATGCGCGGCGTGATTCCGCTCGATGGCTTTCGCGTCTCCTCGCGGCTGGCGCGCACCGTGCGCTCCGACGCCTTCACCGTCACGGTCGATACGGCCTTCAAGGCGGTGATCGCCGGCTGCGCCGCGCCGCAAGCCCGGCCGCGACGACACCTGGATCAACAAGCGCATCCGCGATCTCTATGTCGGACTGCACGGACTCGGACACGCGCCACAGCGTCGAGGTCTGGCAGAATGACGAACTGGTCGGCGGGCTTTACGGCGTCAGCCTCGGCCGGGCCTTCTTCGGCGAGAGCATGTTTCACCGCGTCCGCGACGCCTCGAAGGTGGCGCTGGTGCATCTGGTGGCGCGGCTGATCGCCGGCGGCTTTGCATTGCTCGACACGCAATATGTGACCGAGCATTTGCGCAGCTTCGGTGCCGTCGAAATCCCGCGGCGGCGTTATACGCCGCTGCTCGACAAGGCGATCAAGGGCGAGGCGGATTTCCGGAAGCTGCCGGTCGATCTACCGATCAGCGGCACCGAGGCGCTACGGATCATCGCGGAGCGCGGCTGAACGCATCATCATTTTTCCGGACGCGATGCGGCACGCCGGGCAGCGTCAGGCCACGTCTGTACTGCCTGAAAAAGTCGAACAGGCCGGGTTGCTGCGGCGGGGGGTGCGGCGGCGGAGGCGGCAGTTGCGTCTGCTGCTGCGGCAGCGGGCGGCGGCGGACGCTGGGCGGCCTGCTTCGGCGGCGGCGGACGCTTCTGGACCTGCGGCGGCGGCGGCGGCGCAGGCTTCGGCGGATCGGGCTGCGCGCTGACGACGGTGGTGTCGGGGCCTTTGCAGTCGGTCAGCCAGATGTCGTAGATCGGATGCTCGACGCCGTGCAGGCCGGGGCTTGCCGCGAACATCCAGCCCGAGAAAGATCCGCTTCACCTCGCCCTGCAGCGTGATCTCGTCGACCTCGACGAAGGCATCGGTGTTGGCGGCCTCGGTTGCCGGACGGGTATAGCAGGCGTCGGTCTTCACGCGCAGCGCGCCGAACTGGACGGTCTCGCCGATATCCTCATCGAAATTGATGATGCGGCCGGTGATCTTGTCGAGCCCGGAAAAACTCGCCTTCTTGTTGACGATCTTCTGCGCCGGCGGTTCGGAGACAACCTCGTCGCCCGGCTGCAGCGTCGGCGGCGATTGCGGCACGCCCTTGGGCTGGCGTTGCCCCGGCGGTAATCCCGGCAGCGCGTTGGCGACCGGGCGGCGCGACCGCGACGCCCTGGTTGGGCGGCGTCCCCGCGGCGGCCGGCGGCGTATTCTGCGGGATCACGGTGGTTCCTGGCGGCGGTGCCAAGCGGCTGCGATTGCACCGCTCCCGGCGGGGGCACGCCCTGCCCCGGCGCCAGCGGACGATTGGGCGTCGGCAACAGACGGCCCTGCGGCAGTTCCGGCACTTCCTCTTCGTCGTCGGACGGAGCATTGCCGCGGGGAATGCTGCTGGGCGGACGCGGCGCGGGATCGGAAAAAATATTGCCGATCTGCGCGCGCGCCGGCGGCGCAAACGCGATCGTCGTGGCGGCCAGGAAAGCCGCAAAACCAGTCAGGACAATGGTTCGAAACATCTCGCGCGGCTTTAAAAAAGGCGAATCGGGCTGACGCCATTGTACATTTTATGAGCCGCCCACTGGCCTCCGGTTAACACGCCGAATACGGCGGGAGCGCGACAATTGGCAATTATGATGTAATTTCAATGCACCTGATCTCATCTGTTCTCATTTCGTTGCGGGGCTTTGCAAGGGTTTCTGACACCAATCTGACACCGGATCACGATCTGTCATCGCCGCCTCACCGGGATATCCACCTTGACCGGTTCCCACTTGGTTGCGGATAATCTTCTTCAAAACCTCAAGTGTATTTTCCCGAGATTGACTTGGCCCGCTTGACCGCCGCACTTTCGCCTCGCCCGAAACAAGCCATCTTCGACGATCTCGCATCGTTGTGCGTGAGCCCGGGCTACATCCACGCGCTCGCGCATTTCTGCTTCCGAGACCACATCGTCAGATTTAGCGGCGAGCTTCGTGGAGAAGATTACTCAAAGCTATACTCCTTTGACCGTCTTATCCGTACCGAAGTGTCAACGCTTATCGGCCTGATGCTCAAGGCGCCGCGTGATCTCACGCTCCCGGACCAGACTGTGCTTACAGGGTACCTCGAACGTACAGAAGCACTCCTAAAGGAGTTGCACCAAGCATTAAATGAACCGGGCAAGGCAGCGATGATGGCTGCGATTGCTGATCCGTCCAAGTCCGTCAATCCCCTTACGAGCGCAGCGGTGCTGCGTGAGCCCATATTTTATGGCGCTGAGTTAGCCTACCCATCCCAATATCGAGACTTGTCAGTCTTGAAGTACGGCCGGGATAAGGAGTGGTTGACCACCCACAAGGGATTTTCGGCGGAAAATGCGAAGAGGGTGGCCGCAGCGATTTCTAACTTTCTTAATGACAATCTTTTGCAGACATTGAAGAGCCTGAGGGACCTACCGCCCGAGCAGTGGACCATGCTGGGTGGATTCCAGTTCTCAGCCGCTGACATCGTGACAAGATCAGGTCTGAGCGTTGAGACGGTCGACGCCGTGCTCGCCGCATTTTGTTTTCCCGATGACGGCAACCCGACATTTACCGCACTACACGAGTTCAATGCGGCGAATGCGTTCCCAATTATAAAGGGGGCAGACGACAAGTACATTCAGTTTCTCTATGCGAGCTTGACCGAAGCGCTATACGAAACGCCGTTCTATTGGATGGCTGCAGACAAGGCTTATGAACCTGTTGCGATGGCAAATCGCGGTCTCTTCGTGGAAGAGTTTGCGGCCGCTCGATTGGAAAAAGTGTTCGGCAAGCCCAATGTACTTCGGAACGTCGATATCTGGGAGACGAAGGCACGTAAGAAGAAGATCGGTGAGATCGACACGCTCGTTCTCTTTGGGGGACGAGCAATCGTCGTGCAAGCGAAGTCGAAGAAGCTCACGCTGGCGGCCCGCAAGGGAAACGATCTTCAAATTCAGGCCGATTTCAAGGGCGCCGTGCAGGACGCTTGCGACCAGGCGATGCTATGTAGTGCTAATCTCGTCAGCAACTCGGCGATTTTCACGGACGCCGAAGGAAATGAGATTGCAATTCCTTCACTTAAGCAGGTTTACCCAGTCTGCGTTGTGTCAGACCATTATCCTGCTCTGAGCTTTCAGGCACGACAGTTTCTTGCCTATGCGGCAACCAACTTCATCAATATGCCGCTAGTCTGCGACGTGTTCTTCATCGACGTTGTGACCGAGTTTCTCGAAACGCCTTTGCGTTTCCTGAGCTATCTCGAATTGCGCGCGCGTGCTGGAGAAAACGTTTCGCTTTCTCATGAGATCACCGCCCTCGGCTATCATTTGAAGCGGAACCTATGGCTTGGCGAGCATGACTTCATCGCGCTTGGCGATGATCTTGGCGTCGATGTGGATATTGCGATGGCAGTTCGCCGCGACGGCGTGCCGGGCGAAAAGACCCCGCCGGGAATTCTAACGGCGCTCAAGGGAACAGCAGTTGGTCGTATTATCGAACAGATCGAGCATCGGTCCGAGGCTGGCGCAATCGCCGTTGGTCTCGAGTTGCTCAAATTTAGTGGAGAAAGCGTCAGTAGGCTGAGCCGCGGAATTGATTCCATCGTTGCTTCTGCCGCGAAAGACGGGGAGCCCCATGATATCACGGTCGCCAGTACTGAGGCGGCAAGCGGCATCGCCGTGCATTGTAACGACCTACCTGAGACGATCGCGGGTCCGAAGCTTCGACGCCACTGCGAACTGCGCAAATACAGTGTGAAAGCGGAGAAATGGGCTGGGTTAGTAGTCGCCCCCGGCACTTGTGCTGTGCGCTTTGGCGGAATGATCGAGTTTCCGTGGAAACAAGACGCAGCAATGGACGCCGCTACCGCCGAAATGTCTCCGCCGGCACCGATCGAAGCATTGACCTCAATGATCAGGCAAACGGGAAAACGACGGAAGATCGGCCGCAACGAGAAGTGTCCTTGCGGGAGCGGCAAGAAATACAAAAAATGCCATCTGCTCGAAGGCGGATGGCGTTAGGCGCGAGATCGGCCGAAGCGGCCAAAGTTGCCCAGAAAACCTTACGATTTGCATCTTCGGAAAGATGCGGCAGGCCGCAAAGGCCAGTCAGAAGCCATTCTCTGACCCACATCTTCAGATTGCAATTCTAAACCGAATAATGGAGTTTGAATAACTGACACCGAACCTTACTAAGATATTGATTTTTTATAAATTCTATCAGACTCATTACGGCGGGGAAAGGGCGGCTTGCCCTCCATTCCAGCCCGCAAGTGTCTCAAACAGCTGTAAATCCGCCGCACTAGCCAGCCCGCGCCACAAATGGAATAGTCGGCCCGCTCCAAGGGCGCGCCTTGCGCGCCGAACCATGAAATCCGGGACAACCGGACAAGCCCAAGGGAAACCCCACATGCCCGATCGAATTCGTCTGGATGGCAGGGTCGCCGTCGTCACTGGCGCGGCCGGCGTCATCGGCACCGCAGCGATGCGGCTGTTGGCCGAGCGCGGCGCGCGCATCGTCGCCGTCGACCGCAAGCAGCAGGACCTGCAAGCCGCGACCAGGGATTTGCCGGCGTCGGCGCAGGCGCTGGCGGTCACCGCCGACGTCACCCGTGAGGACGAGGTCGCCGAATATGTCCGCGCCGCCGTCGACAAGTTCGGCACCATCGACGCGTTCTACAACAATGCCGGCATCGAGGGCGACGTCGCGCCGATCACGAAATACTCGCTGGAAAGCTTTTCGCCGCGTGCTCGACGTCAATGTGGTCGGGGTCTTCCTCGGCATGAAACACGTGCTGCCGGTGATGCTCAAACAGGACAAGGGCAGCATCATCAACACCGCGTCGATCGCCGGCCTGATCGGCTCGCCTGATATCGCGGTCTACAGCGCCAGCAAGCACGCCGTGATCGGGCTGACCAAAAGCGTCGCGCAGGAATGCGCGAAGACCGGCGTGCGCGTGAACTGCGTGTGCCCCGGCCTGATCGACAGCCGGATGCTGAGTGCGATCCTCGACGGCCGCAATCCCGGCAGTCCGCCGGTCCCCAATGAGCGGATCGTGGAGCGGATTCCGGCGCGCCGGCTCGGGCTTGCGTCGGAAGTCGCCTCCATCGTCGCGTTCCTTGCCTCCGATGACGCGAGCTATGTCTCTGGCTCGGCCTACACCGTCGACGGTGGAAGAACCGCGGCTTAAAGTCGATCGTCGTAAGACGAGCGAAGTCGGAATCCAGAAATGATCTGCGCGAGATTCCGGGTTCGCGCTAACGCGCGCCCCGGAATGACCGGGTTAAAGTTTTAACATCAAAAGGACCTCATCATGCCCGTGACCCTCGATCCCGATGCCGCTGCCGTGTTCAAGGCGTTCCAGGAAGCCGGCAGGCCGCCTTACGAGTCGGTTTCGCCGGCCGAGGCGCGCGAGTTCTATTTGCAGGCGCGCTTCGTCAGCAATCCCGAACCGCCGGAACTCAAATCGATCGAGCCGCTCGCGATCCCCTCACCTGGCGGATCAATCCCCGCGCGCGTCTACACGCCGACCAAACTCCGCAAAGCCAACGACCTCGCGCCGTGCCTGGTGTTCCTTCATGGCGGCGGCTGGGTAATCGGCAATCTCGATTCCCATGACGTGGTGTGCCGCAAGCTGGCCGATGAGGGGCAGTTGATCGTGATCTCGGTCGATTACCGGCTGGCACCCGAGCACAAATTTCCCGCCGCCGTGGACGACGCGGTGGCAGCGACGACATGGATCGCCAGCAACGCCAAACAACTCGGCATCGACGCATCGCGGCTGATGGTCGGCGGCGATAGCGCCGGCGGCAATCTGGCTGCGGTGGTCGCGATATCAGCGCGCGACCGCAATGGCCCCGCGATCGCGGGCCAGGTGCTGATCTATCCGGCCGTCGACTTTGCGATGAAGCATCCCTCGCACAGCGAGCCCGAGACCAGCGTCCTGCTGACGCATACCGTCATCAAATGGTTTAGCGCGCATTATCTGAACCATGCGGCTGACGGCGACGACTGGCGCGCCTCGCCGGCGCGCGCCACGACTCTCGCCGGGCTGCCGCCGGCCTACGTCCTGACCGCCGGCGCGGATCCGTTGCGCGACGAAGGCGACGAATATGCAAAGTGCCTCAAGGAAGCCGGCGTGGCCGTGACCTACCGGCATTTTCCGGGCCAGTTCCACGGCTTCTTCACCATGGGCAAGTTGCTGCCGCAGGCCAATGTCGCCGCCAGCGACATCGGCGCGTGGCTGCGGGCGTTGAATTAGGCTATCCCTTTCGGCGGATGGGAAAGCAGCCAATTGGAAACGTCGGCCTCCATTGAGATCGCCAAGCATACGCTGCTCGCGTTCGGTCTCATTCTGGCGATCGGCACGGTCGCCGCGCTGCTGGCGCAGAAGATCCGGGTTCCCGATGTCGCGCTGTTCCTGGTCGCCGGCATCGCAATCGGCCCGCAGGCGCTGGACCTCGTCCAGATCAAGGCGGACTCGGCGCTGAACCAGATCATCCTGCTGTTCGGCGCCAGCTACATTCTGTTCGACGGCGGCGCTTCGCTGCGAATAGAGGTCCTGAAGAAGGTCTGGATCACCATCGTCGTCATCGCCACCGTCGGCGTGTTGATCACCGCCGGCATCATCGCCCTCGCCGCCCACATCATTCTGGGCGCCCCGCCGATCGTGGCGCTGCTGTTGGGTGCGACTATCGCCTCGACCGATCCGGCAACGCTGGTGCCGATCTTCCGTCAGGTCCGGATCAGGGATCGGGTGGCGCAAACCGTCACCAGCGAGTCCGCATTCAACGACCCGATGGCGGCGATCCTTACCTTCAGTGTGCTGGCGGTGGCGATGGGAAGCGACGAGTTTTCGGTGATGAGCGCGATCTCCGATCTGCTCAAGCAATCCGTGATCGGGATTGTCGCCGGCATCGCGCTCGGATACTTCGCCGCGCTGCTCGTCGCCCATGAGAGATGGGCTTTCCTCGCCGAATACGCGCCGGTCGTGACGCTGGTCGCGATGATCGGCGCCTATTTCGCCGCCGACGGACTGCAGGCCAGCGGCTTCATGGCGGTTTTTGTGTTCGGCATCGTGCTCGGCAACAAGGAATCGTTCGGCTTCCGGATGGAGGCCGGCGAGGCGCAGAAGCTCGACGAATATGTGCTGACCACCGCCTTCATCATGCGGCTGTTTATTTTCATCCTGCTCGGCGCCCAGGTCGATTTCACCTTGATGGGCCGATATGGGCTCGGCAGTGTTGCGGTCGTCAGCATCCTGATGCTGGTGGCGCGGCCGGCGACAGTGTTCTTGTGCGCGTTGCCGGATCGCCGCGCGCGCTGGAGCCTCCAAGAGTTGCTGTTCATGTGCTGGACGCGCGAGACCGGCGTCATTCCGGCCGCCCTCGCCGGCCTGCTGCTGGGCCTGAAGGCCCCCGGCGCGCAGATGATCGCGTCGGTCACCTTCGTCGCCATCCTGATGACGATCCTGATCCAGGCCCCGACCACGCAATGGCTGGGACGCAAGCTCGGACTTCTGGAAATGGAAGACGAGGGCTGATGCCTATCCCGCGCATCGATCTTTCAGGTTGAGACGAGCCCGCTCGGAACGCCGCCGGCCATCGCAGCCATGGCGTTCGGAGCGCTTCGTCCATTCAAGGCCTGGCTGCCGGAGCCGGCGCCGCATCGACAAAGCCGATCACCGACTTCAGCCGGCCGTCATCCGCGATGATTCCGATGTCGGTTCCCTTGATATAAAGCGGCGCCTCCGCGGTTCCGCCTGCGACCCAGGAGAAGCGGACATATTGGTGATGCGCCTCGATGCCGCTTGCGAGCGCAAGGCGATACCCCGGGTGAGTCTCTTGCGCCTTGGCGATCATGGCGTCGATCCCGCCGTGCCCCGCGCCCTGCCGCGCTCCGTCGATATAGCTCCCATCCTCCGACCAGGTCTTGGTCACCAGGTCTCGCCGCCGCGCGGCGTCCCGCTCGTTCCATACCGACAGATAACGCACGACGATTTCATTCACATTGCTCATGGCTGTTCTCCTTGCTTCGATCATTTCGCTTGCGCCGATGTTCTCTGCTTCAGCCGACCGCGACGCTTCGGCTCCGACTTGAAGGCCTAACGCCAGCACGCCGACTGTCTTCAGCGCGGTTCGTCGATCCACTGCCATCCTGACCTCGCTTCGTTGTGTTAGGAATATCTGCCTTCCGCTATGTTCCGGCCTAGCGCTGCCCAGAGCGGATTTGAGCGCGCGTTTCGCCGCGGCCGATTTCAGCGGCGACGCGCGCGAAGAACGGATCGTCGCAAAAAATGTAATTTTCGCAGACGTGCCCGCCGCGCGTATGCACACGATCGCAGCCGTTGAATTCGAACTTGCCGTCAGGTCCGGTTCCTGTCGCAATCCAGCGCAGGAATGTGAAATGACCGGTCGCGGCGTGTTCGGCGACGCTCAATCGGAAGTCCGGGCAGACCTCGAGGATAGTCGCGATCACCCTGATATAATCATCCGCGCCACGCACCACGCCGATCGGACGGGGCCAATAGCCGACGACATCTGCGGTCACAGGCATGGCCCGCGGCGCATAGGGCGCTTTCCAGTATTGTATGAACGCTGCCACGGACCATTTGCGACTCGGTTCTGCAAAGGCTGTGGTGGTCATTTGATTTCTCCTCTCGCGTGATCGAACGCTATATGCCACATCAATCCGGCGCGGACGATTACGCGCGAGGTAATATTTTCTCCGAATGGACGAAATGAATCTCGGCGCGGCGGCGTCGACATGCACCGGAATGCGAAACGTCCATCTGTGACGCATCGACAGCGGACTGGATTGCAGTGAGGGAATTACGAATTACGGTGACCGCGCAGTCCGGCACTGTCATCCCAATTCAATGCGACTGGATCCGGCGTGCACCGGCGACCTCTTGATACAAGGCGGCATATTGGCTCGCCCGATTGCGCCACGATACATCGGTCGACATGCCGTTGTGCTGCAATCTGCGCCAGGCATGCTTGTCATGGAACGCGTAGCTGGCCTTGCGCAGGGCGCCCGCGAGATTTTCCGACGTGACCGGAGCAAACTTGAAGCCGGTCGCCGCACCACCGGCCATGTCGGCATCTTCAACATCAATGACTGTATCCGAAAGGCCGCCGACCCCTGACACGATCGGGACGGCGCCGTATCTCAAGGCGCAAAGTTGAGTCAGGCCGCAGGGTTCGAAGCGCGACGGCACCACCAGGGCATCCGCACCGGCCTGAATGAGATGGGCAAAGGCTTCATCATAGCCGATGAGAACCGCTATCCGGCCCGTATTCGCTTTCGCGACGGCTTGATACCGATCCTGGAGATCCTGATCTCCGCTCCCAAGCAAAGCCAGCTGCATTCCTTCGTTCAAGATGGTGGGAGCGTTCTCAAGCAGAAGATCGAGTCCCTTCTGCCAGGACAGTCGGCTTATGACGCCGAGCAGTAGCGCATCGGCAGATGGATCAAGGCCAAGCCGCCGCTGCAATGCAGCTTTGTTCGCCGCTCGGGACTCCGGCTCCTTTGCGCTGAAGCGAGCGGCGATGTGCGGATCCGTTTCGGGGTTCCAGACGGAAATATCGATACCGTTGAGGATACCGCTCAGGACCCGCGATCGTTCCCGCAGCAATCCGCCGAGTCCCATGCCCTCCTCGTCTTCCTGAATCTCGATCGCATAAGTCGGAGAGACCGTCGTGATGCGATCCGCGAATTGCAGGCCCGCCTTCAAGAAGCTGATCATTCCGTAATATTCGACGCCGTGAATCGTGAAGGATTGAGGCGGCAAGCCGAATGCATCGAGCATGTCATACGGAAACTTGCCCTGATATGCGAGATTATGAACCGTCATCACGGTGCCGGGTCGCGGACCGTTGGCATAGTGCAAATAGGCAGCCGCGAGTCCCGCCTGCCAATCGTGGGCGTGCACGATATCAGGTACGAACGACGGAATTGCGCCCATGCCGATTTCGGCCGCCATCCGGGAAAGCGCCGCAAACCGCACACCGTTGTCGGGCCAATCCTTGCCGTCAGGCGTGACATAGGGGTTGCCGGGCCGCGCAAAAAGATGTGGCGCATCGAGCACGAAGAGATCGAGGTTCTCGTGTGATCCGCTGAGCAGGCGGACCGGCCCGCCGTGGAAATGCAGCCAATGGAGGAGTTCTTCCGCCGCCGGAAGCACCTTCAAGACATCGGGATATCCCGGCACCAGGGTTCGCGTTTCGATGCCGTACGCTCGCAGCGCGATCGGGAGCGCGCCGACGACGTCGGCAAGGCCGCCAGTCTTGATGATCGGATAGATTTCAGAGGCGACCGCAAGAACGCGAAGCGGCGTCATGCATTCAACCTGTCGATCATCGATTGCGTAATGAGAGAGATGCCTTGCGGAGTGGTTCGGAACCTCTTCGCATCGAGTTCGGGATCTTCTCCGACGACCAGGCCTTCCGGGATTTGAACGCCATGATCGATCACGACATTGCTCATCCGCGCATTGCGACCGACATGCGCGTAAGGCAGGATAACCGCGTTTTCGACGCTGGCGAACGAATGGATGTGCACGCCGGTGAAAAGCAGGGAGCGGCGCAGCGTCGCGCCCGATATGATGCATCCTCCGGAGACAAGCGACGTAACCGCCTGTCCCCGGCGACTTTCTTCGTCGTGGACGAATTTGGCGGGAGGCGTGATTTCAGCATAGGTCCAGATCGGCCATGCGCGGTCGTAGAGATCAAGCTCCGGGAGGACATCGGTAAGATCGATGTTGGCGGCCCAATAGGCATCGACGGTTCCGACGTCTCGCCAGTAGGTACGTAAATCAACGCCGGATCTCACGCAGGAGCCCGAGAATTGATGGGCCACCGCCCGGCCGTTTTTCACGATGTAGGGAATGATGTCCTTGCCGAAATCATGACTTGAGTTCGGATCGCTGGCGTCGCGCCGCAGCTCCTCGAACAGGAAATTCGAATCGAAGATATAGAATTCCCATGCTGGCCAGCGACTTGTCAGGCTTGCCGGGCATCGGCGGCGGATCGGCCGGCTTCTCAAGGAAGGATTGGATGACGCCATCGTTATCGATTTGCATGATCCCGAAGCCACTCGATTCCGCGCGCGGCATTTCGAGACAACCGATCGTAACGTCGGCGCACTGTTCGACATGCTGCCTCAGCATCAGTTCGTAATCCATCTTGTAGATGTGATCGCCTGCGAGCAACACGATAAATCGGGCTCCGTGCAACTCGATGATATCGATGTTCTGATAGACCGCGTCGGCCGTGCCGAGATACCAGTTCGCCTCCGAAATGCGCTGGCTCGCCGGCAGGATATCGAAACTCTCGTTTCGCTCGGGGCGAAAGAAGTTCCAGCCCATCTGCAGGTGCCGGATCAGGCTATGGGCCTTGTATTGGGTCGCAACCGCGATGCGGCGGATTCCCGAGTTCACCGCATTGGACAGGGCAAAATCGATGATGCGCGATTTGCCGCCGAAATAGACCGCCGGCTTGGCGCGCCTGTCGGTTAGCTCCAAAAGCCGGCTTCCGCGCCCGCCCGCAAGGACGAAGGCGAGGGCATGTCGCGAAAGGGGTTCGTTGACGACGGTAGCCATTTCGTCCTCCCGGTATCCTCAAGGCATGCCCCGAAAACCTTCTCTTGCCCAGAAGGATAGGTCGAGAGCCAGGGGCCGATTGTAGCGGGACGATGTGATGGAAGCGACCGCCGGCCGTCAGGAGCCATACACGCATGCCTCGCTGCCGGGCAAGGAGGACTTCTTTTTCGCGGCCGGCAGGTGAACTTGCCGGCGCCATTTCAGAGGACCGACGCTTGCGGATCATGTCCCGGACGGCGGCAATGGCGGCATCTTGGGGAAGGTTGGCAAGCCGGGATGCATCGGGTGCCAGGGTGGCGTCGAAGCGACATAGAGATGCACGTGAACTCTTGGCCGGACTAAATATTTCTTTATTACGCCGCTACGGGAGCGAGGAGTAGATTCGAAACAATACCGCTTGGGCATCGCCCAGCGCATCGCCTTGTGTCCCAGCTTGGAATGGAGAGACTTCGATGCGAAAGATAATGTTTACAGTCGCCTGCTCGGCGTTGCTTGTCACCCCCGCTATCGCAGTTGCCGCGCCCATCGCGGGGCCCTTGCCGATCGCCAAGGTTTCCGGTGAAATCATCACCATCAACCACGTGAGTGAAGCCCACAGGGGCAAGCATATCAGGACCAGGCATGTCAGGGTCTATCCGAGACCTCGGTCGACTCCGGGTATTGACAGTTATGCGTCTTACCCATCCGGCAGCAGGCTCAGTCCCGGACTTGTTGCTCCCGGTGATCCCGGTAACCCGGACCTGCACAGTGATTTCGACAGGGCCGTCCAGGCAAACCAGTATAACGGTTACTAGCCCTTGGGTGCGGAGGAGCATCCTGCTACGAAATTATCTGCTCGAAGTGTGCAGCGCGCAGCGCGGGTTGGCGACAGCGTAACCCGTCGGTCGCCAATGCCGCGCAATGGCGCATTGATGAGCGCCGGGCGGAGAGTGAGGAACCGTGTCGACCTACACTGCGGACGTCAGTTGGAGACTGAAGAGCGGTGAGGATTTTCGGAACGGCCGCTACAGCCGCGGCCATACGATCAGCTTTGACGGCGGGACAGTTGTACCAGCGTCCGCCTCGCCCCACGTTGTCGGCAAGTGGGCCGTGGTGGCGGCCGTCGATCCCGAGGAGATGCTGGTTGCCGCCCTCTCCAACTGTCATATGCTGTCCTTCCTGCACGTGGCCCGGCTGGCCGGCTTCAGCGTTGCCGCCTATAGCGACCATGCAGAGGGCGTCATGGAAGAGATCGCGCCGGGCAAGCAGGCCGTGACAAAGGTCGCGCTCCATCCACTGCGCGCGATCCTCCTTATTGGAGCGGCTGGCTGGTCGCTTTGGCTCGGCTGGCAAATCGCTGCGCTATACTCGAACATCTTTGTGCGCAGGATCGCCGCCATGGTCCCGCTCGCGGTGGCTGTCGTGGCCGGTTGCTCAGGCTGGATTTTGCTGTTCTGGCTGTGAGATTGTGAACTGTATCGGCGCCGACAGAGGATCGTCGGTTCTATATACCCCACGGTCCAAGTGGCAAATGCCGGCGTCCCCTGTGCCCGGCAAGGTCAGTCGTCCACTAACCACTCAGCCCGGCTCTGTGCTCAAGGCGGTCGTGCTCTCGTCAACACTGGGATCGAGCGACGACTGCCGCCTCTTCACTCCCAGGAACGCGTGCGCCGGAAACAGGAGAAAACCGCCGAGGCCGAATCCCAGATGCACCCATTTGGCCGGCTCCAGCATCTCTTCGCTCCCGTAATACAGCACAAGCGCGGTTACGCTGAGAATGGCCATGGTCGCCGTCACCATTAGCCCGGTCACCATGTTGCGACGGCGCAGCCATCCCGACCGAACGTGAAGCGGCAGCAGCGAGCCAACAGCCACCAGCAGGGCGTAAGAGGAGACCCCGTGCAGCGTCAGCAAGAGATGGGAAACATCGCCCGGCTCGTCGACGACCACATCATGCAGGATGAACCAGAGCAAGCCCGATAGGCCCACCACTGCAGTCGTCGAAAAGACGGCAAGCTTTTGCCAGAATCCAAGACGCATCGCCTAGGCCACCTTCGAATTCAATTCGATCCGCAGACGTGATGAAGGCCGTTGCGCGAAACTTTCCGAAATAACTGGCGGTGACGTCGCCGACCTGGATCAGAACTTTCGTCAAAGCGTCCGCAAGCAGACAGGTCGGAGCGACCACGGAGTAGGCCTGCTGCCCGGTGCATGGCGCTGCTGGTGCCGAGCGCGCCGCCCGTGCGGGACGCTTGCCGACGGTCGTCGCCGCGGCTGAGGTAGCGATCGCCGCGTTTCGCAACAATCCGGCCCGCACGGCGCGGTCCTCCTCACCTGGACAACGGATGTAGACCGTCTGAGCCGTTTCTCCGATCACCCGCACGTCCCCGCCCGCATTGACCAATGCCTCCCGCACGCCATAGGCGCGCAGCACCGCAATGGCACGATCGACGGCAAAACCCTTGGCAATACCGCCAAGATCGATCGCGACATTGGCTGAGAATCTGATCTGATAATCGGAAACGAATTCGACGGCGGAAAATGTCCCGCTCACGACGTGATCAAGGCCTTGCGACGGGAGCAGCCCGCGCTGCATCAACTCATAGCCAACGGCGCAGTCGAACAGGCCACCGGTTGCTTCAAAAAGGATTCGCGCCCGGCGGAGGACTTTGGCGGTCCAGCGGTCGACGGCAACAGCTTCGCGCGCGGCGCGCCGGTTCAGTCGCGACACGTCGCTGTCCGGATCGTGAAAGCTCATCAGCCGATGCACCCGCGCAATCGCCTCGAACGCGGCGTTCGCCGCTCGCTCCAAATCATGCTCTTGAAGGCCGCAGGCCTCGATCTCGACGAAGGTTCCGAGTAGCAGACGTGCGCGTCTCATCCTCTGCCCTTCAAGCTCGCCTGATATCTTTGAAGAACCCGCTTGACGCCGTCGGTAATATGCTTTGATGACAGGGTCGCGCCGCTGATGTTCTTGATGTCGGCGCCGAGCTGCAATGGTGAGCTGGCGCTCTTGCCGACGAACTGGGCGCGCCACGCAGCGTCGCGAACCTGGTAGCCATAGGACTCCCTGTAGTCCATGATCTCGATCTGCTTCACGGATCCGTTCGGGTTAATGCCGACGGCAACGGTGATGTACTCGTGCTTGCCGACTACTTTCTCGACAATGAACAAGCCGCCGTTAGACGTTCGCCAGGCATTCGGCTGGCCGGCACTGGTGAACGTGGCACCAGGGAAAATGGCCCGCTGCGCCTGCTCGACCGTAAAATAGGTCGTGGCATAGGCCGACGTCGAAATCACAGCGACCGGGAGCCACGCCCAGTGACTTGCCTTCATGTCATCTCCTTTAGAATGTGTAACCGACCTTGAGCCGGAAGCGGAAGCGTTCGAAATCGTTGTCGAGGATGTAGCCGTTAACCAAAGCACCGGGCACGGTGTCGGAATGCGCTGTTGCCCACGGCATTTGCCACAGCGCGGTCGCCGTAACGAAGAACTTCTCTCCGCCATAGTGCAGGGTCGGGCCGAGGTAATAGCCGCTGTTGGACTCGTGACTGAACGTGAAGCTGTTGTACTCGTGCTCATTCACGAGTTCGAAGCCCGCCGACCAGTTCTCGATGAACCGGTAGGACGCCGCGAGAGCGAAATTGACGTCGGTTTCCTCTTGCCAGCCGCGAGCGGCACCCGTCGGATCTGCCGGATCCAGCAAATTTCGAAATTCCGGCGCATAGGTGAAGTTGAAGGCAACCGTCAGCAGGTCGTCGAAGAAATTCTTCTGCAGGATGATCTTGTTTTCCGTCTCGTAGAAGTTCGTCCCGAAGGTGGGCTCCGTGTACACGAGCGAGACCGATGGCGTCGGTATATGGGCTGAGAATTCGGTAGATCGCTTCGCCGGAGACGCCCACGAAACGTGATTGATTGAAACGATCGTCAGGGCCCGGATTGAAATCGGCGAACTGTTCCGGCGGCGTGGTCGCGCCGAAGGGACCGTTGTGAAAGGCCTGTGTCCATGCGTAGTTAGCATAGACCGCCACCTGCAAGCGGTCGGTCAGACCATATTCGAATTCGGTTCGCCCTTCGATCTGATCAAACGTCCCGCCGATTTTCTGGTGCCGCCACGTCGCCCATTGCTCTACTTCCATCGCGCCTTGCGGCAACAGGTCGGTCGTATAGACGAAACCAAACATCAACTCCTCGGCAGAGGCAGCGAAACTGATAAGCGAGAATGTGACCGCGAGGGCCAGGCGGCACAATCTTCCGTCTTGCCTTACGGGACGAGCCCGAGACCGCCCCGGTTTGCGAGCTTCTCCCTTGTTCAGATGAGACGTCCTGTCATCGCCCGTCGACCGCGGCTTCCCCAGCCGAGGTACGCGCCGATTGAATTTGTGCCGATTGTATCCGTCACGCATTGCCAGCCCCTTTGGGTCCGTGCTCGGACCCGTTCCTTGGCTGGCTTCCGATGCCTCAGCGGCAAAGGTGGCTGGCTAAAAAATTGTTGCTCTCGTCCTGTTACATTTGCAGGACATGGGACCGATTTGGTCCCGTCTGAAAATGCCTCGGGTCCAACCCGTCTATTTCGTCAGGATCAGTTTGCCCGTCGCTGTCACTTGCAGACGATAGTCCTCCTGCTCGTGGCGAATAATGACCAACCTATCGCTACCCAGAAGGTCACGGCTGGGAAATCGTTCTGGTGATTTTGGCCGCCGGCTGCACGGCCGCTGATCGGTCTTTGTCATTAGGCTTGTCTGCCATCCCCATTCACGTGAAGCTCCTCACCTAACTTTCTTATTCTCCACCGAGCGCAGCGATGTCAACAAATGCACCTGCAAATTAGATGGATTCAAAACTGTCTCGCAATATCTCACTGAAACCACGTTGTGATCGAAGCGAGACAGTTTGGAATGCTTCCAACTGTTTGAGTGTTGCGGAAGGCGATTGCGCGTGTAGGGCATGGCTCTCTGCGCTTCGGCGTACAAGCTTCTTAATTCCTAAAGCTCGTACTTTCTTCCACGTCGCGCAACCGAACCAGCGGACAATTTCGATACAGCAGGCATTCAACTCAAGACCCTTTCTGTTGTAATTACGGAATTCCAGTGCATTTAATTGACCGACCACCGAATGGCTCACAATTTTGCAAACGCATCAACGCTACCCCGCCCGCGCCGCGCGCCGCAGCGATTGCGGGGGCTGGCCGAAGGCGCGGATGAAGGCGCGGCGCATCCGCTCCGGATCGCGAAAGCCGGTGGATTGCGCCACGCGCTCGATCGCCTCGCCGGAGGATTGCACCCGCTGCCGCGCGACCTCGATCCGCAGGCGTTCCACCGCCTTCGACGGCGTGGTGCCGGTCTCGGCGATGAAGGCGCGGGTGAAATGCCGCGAACTCATGCCGGCCTGCTCGGCCAGATCCTCCACCGTCAGCGGCGCGTCGAGATGCTCGCGCGCCCAGGCCAGCAGCGGTCCGAACCGCCCGCTCGGCGCCTTCAATTCCAGCAGCGAGGAGAATTGCGACTGGCCGCCGCTGCGGCGATGATAGAGCACGAGCTGGCGCGCGGTCTTGCTGCGCGATCTCGTCGCCGAAATCCTCCGCCGACCAGCGCCAGCGCCAGATCGATGCCGGCGCTGATTCCCGCCGAACTCCAGATGTTGCCGTCGCGGACGAAAATCCGGTCCGGCTCCAGCTTCACCTTGGGATAGGTGGTGAGGAAATGCCGCGTGCGCTGCCAATGCGTGGTGGCGCGGCGGCCATCGAGCAGGCCGGCTTCGGCGAGAATGTAGGCGCCCGGAGCAGACGCTGGCGATGCGGACGCCGCGTTTGGCCATCGCCCGCACGAACGCCAGCGTCTTGTCGCAGCGCCGCTGCCGCGCGAACCCCCTCGCCGCCGGCGACGATCAAGGTGCTGATGGCGCCAGAGGGCCGCAAGCCCCGCGCCAGCAACTCGACGCCCGACGAGCTGCGCACCGGACCCGGCGCCGCCGCCAGCACCTTGATCGACGGAGCGACGGCCGGCGAAGCGGGCCGGCGATCTCGAACACCGAGATCGGACCGGCGGCATCCAGCAGCTGGAAATCGGGAAATACCAGAATGCCGATCATGACGGAGACCTCCGGAGCTTGAAACTGTCAATGTCTGAAAACGAGGGAAATATGCCATTTCGGACAAGAGGCGATCATGCCAGGATGTCGCGGTCAAGCAAAACTTCGCCAACAAAACCCGAAAGGCTCCCGTCATGTCCGGCACCGCTTCAGATCGGACTTCTGGTTTTTCCAAAGGTGACCCAGCTCGACTTCACCGGACCGCTGCAGGTGTTTTCCAGCGTGCCCGGCGCGCAGGTGCATCTGATCTGGAAACGGATCGAACCGGTGCCAAGCGATTCGGTGCTGGTGCTGACGCCGACCACCACCTTTGCCGATTGCCCGCAGCTCGACGTGATCTGCGTCCCCGGCGGCGCCGGCACCGACGACATGATCAACGACGCGGAGATGCTGGACTTCCTGCGCAAGCAGGCCGAAGGCGCCAAATACATCACCTCGGTCTGCACGGGATCGCTGGTGCTGGGCGCGGCCGGCCTGCTCCGGGGTTACCGCGCGGCGACGCATTGGACCGCGATGGATTTTCTCAGCGCATTCGGGGCGACGCCGACAAAGACCCGCGTCTGCATCGACCGCAACCGCATCACCGGCGGCGGCGTCACCGCGGGGATCGATTTTGCGCTGACGCTGGTGTCGATGCTGGTCGACCGCGCCACCGCGGAGGCCATCCAATTGCGGCTCGAATACAATCCGGCGCCGCCGTTCAATGCCGGCTCGCCCGACACCGCGCCGCCGGAGATGCTCGCGCGCATGAAGGAGAAGATTGCGCCGGCGCAAGCACGCCGCGGCGAAGCGATCCAGCGCGCCGCCGCGCGGATGGTGTCGTGAAACGCTTCAAGAAGCCGCGCGCCAACAACGCGCAAAGAAAAAGAAAAAGGCCGCCTGGTTTCCCAGACGGCCTTTCCTGTCTCACGGCAGCTGCACATTGAGCGGGCGATTTCAGGACCTCTGCACCGGGGGCCTATCTCCCGGCCTCATCCTGATCGGCAGCCGCTGCATATCGGGACAGTCGCGAACTGGAGCCCGAACCGACGCGATGGTCTCCCATCTCCGTAAGATGATTGATTGAGCCATGATCGCAGGCGCAGCTCAACAGCGCTGCGGCCGATATCCCCGCTGTTCCCGTTGTTCACAGGCTCTAACCTTTCGTCATTCCGGGATGCGCCGCTTGGCGCAGGCCCGGAATCCATACTCCCTGTAGCGGCGTTTTTGGTGCTGAACGAAACACGGGGGTTATGGATTCCGGGCTCGCGCTTCGCGCGCCCCGGAATGACAGGGGTTTAGTTTCCCGGCGTCCAGGGCTGGTAATCGCCGGTGGCCTTGGGGCGGCGGCCGCTCGCCAGCGTGGAGCCCGGCGGACGATAGGCCGCGGGCGTGCCGGTCATGTTGGGCCGATGCGGTTTTTCCCATTCATGCGGCTTGTAGGTCTCTTCGGTCGGCGCGACATCGACGGTGTGATGCAGCCAGCCATGCCATGACGGCGGCACGCGGCTCGCCTCGGCAAGGCCGTTATAGATCACCCAGCGCCGTTCGAAGCCGAGCGACGGATCGATCTTGCGTCCCTTGGTGCGGAAATAGCGATTGCCCTGCTCGTCTTCGCCGACCAGCTCGCCGAACCGCCAGGTCCACAATTGGGTGCCGAAGGTCTGGCCGTTCCACCACGTGAATAACTTCAGAAAAAACAGTTTCATGGAGCGAGGCCGGTTCGAGAAGCGCGTTGCGGTTCTGATGCCATCGGCGGGCCGGATTGTCCAGTTAAGTCATCGTCGCTGCTCCATCGCCCCGCTGATCGGCACCGCTGACCATCAGCCCGCGGGCATGCCAGCCCGGACGTGTCGGAAGCCTGACGTCAGTCCTGCCTAAGTCTTGGCGGCGCAAGTCCCGGTGGACAATAAGTGGACAATAAATAGTTGCCCTGTGAACAGCGGGGCGAAGCCCGGCACGGTCGCGTGCGACAGCGATTTTTTTGCTTGGGAATCCCTGAGGACTCACTGATACTTGGCCAGACAGCAGGGCGCCGGGTGCCCCCTGTTTTCCCCGCTTTTCCACCATATTTAGTATTTGATTCAGGAACTCGTACTAATCCTTGACGGGCGCGATGGAGTCGTCCTAGCTTTGATCCTGTTCGGCGCGAGTGTGTTTGGGTCCCGCCGGTCGCTCCCTGAAGGGTTCCAAGAATGACCACTCCGCCGCCGGTTGAGGCAGCGGGTGCCGGGCTTGTTTGCCCTGAATTCGGGGACTTTCGGAGCGCGAAAAACGGGCCAAAAATGGCTCAGGTGAAGTGTTGGGGCGTTGAGTGCATGAGCAGAAGTCGGAACTGGGGCGTTCCGTTTAGGCTGCGCGGCAGCCAAGAGCAGCAGTGCAAGGCGTTGCTGCACCAATTGCGGCTGAGAGAAACAGGGCCGGGTCCACCGGTAGAGCTTGCGGACCTGGGCCAAAGTTGTCTTCAACTTTGTCGGAGGTTCGCTCAAGGAACAACACCCGGCGCCGCGGCTGGCGGTCCGGTCAAAAAGAACGGGGCACGACCATGCGAATCGAACGGCGCAACACCACTGACGGCCAGTCACCCTACGCAGGGATTGATTTCAGATTGACGACATCTGAGATCCGCAATCCCGACGGCTCGGTGGTGTTTCGCCTCGAAAACGTCGAGGTGCCGGAATTCTGGTCGCAGGTCGCCTCCGACGTTCTGGCGCAGAAGTATTTCCGCAAGGCCGGCGTCGCCGCGCGCCTGAAGAAGGTCGAGGAAGAGACCGTGCCGTCCTGGCTGTGGCGCTCGGTGCCGGACACCGAGGCGCTGGCTGACCTGCCCGAATCCGAGCGCTATGTCAGCGAGCTCTCGGCCAAGCAGGTGTTCGACCGCCTCGCCGGCTGCTGGACCTATTGGGGCTGGAAGGGCGGCTATTTCATCGTCGGAAGAGGACGCCCGCGCCTTCTACGACGAGCTGCGCTACATGCTGGCGAAGCAGATGGTCGCGCCGAATTCGCCGCAATGGTTCAACACCGGCCTGCACTGGGCCTATGGCGTCGACGGACCCGGCCAGGGCCACTATTACGTGGACTGGAAGACCGGCAAGCTGACCAAGTCGAAATCCGCCTACGAGCATCCGCAGCCGCACGCCTGCTTCATCCAGGGCATCGAGGACGACCTCGTCAACGAGGGCGGCATCATGGACCTCTGGGTGCGCGAGGCGCGCCTGTTCAAATACGGCTCCGGCACCGGCTCGAACTTCTCGCGGCTGCGCGGCGAAGGCGAAAGGCTGTCCGGCGGCGGCCGCTCCTCCGGCCTGATGAGCTTCCTCAAGATCGGCGACCGCGCCGCCGGCGCGATCAAGTCCGGCGGCACCACGCGCCGCGCCGCCAAGATGGTGGTGGTCGACGCCGATCATCCGGATATCGAGACCTATATCGACTGGAAGGTGAAGGAGGAGCAGAAGGTCGCCGCCCTCGTCACCGGCTCCAAGCTCAACCAGAAGCACCTCAAGGCGGTGCTGAAGGCCTGCGTCAATTGCGAAGGCTCGGGCGACGACTGCTTCGATCCCGAGAAGAACCCGGCGCTGCGCCGCGAGATCAAGCTCGCCCGCCGCGCCATGGTCGCCGACGGCATGATCAAGCGCGTCATCCAGTTCGCCCAGCCAAGGCTACAAGGAGATCGATTTCCCGATCTACGACACCGACTGGGATTCGGAAGCCTACCTCACGGTCTCCGGCCAGAACTCCAACAACTCGGTCTCGCTGAAGGACGACTTCCTGCGCGCGGTCGAGACCGACGGCGACTGGAACCTGATCGGCCGCACCAACAAGAAGATCACCAAGACGCTGAAGGCGCGCGATCTCTGGGAGAAAATCGGCTACGCCGCCTGGGCGTCGCGCCGATCCCGGCCTGCACTTCAACACCACCATGAACGACTGGCACACCTGCAAGGCGTCCGGCGATATCCGCGCCTCCAATCCGTGCTCGGAATACATGTTCCTGGACGACACCGCCTGCAATCTGGCCTCCGCCAACCTCATCACCTTCTACAACACCACGACCAAGCAGTTCGACGTCGACGCTTACGAGCATCTCTGCCGGCTGTGGACCGATCGTGCTCGAAATCTCCGTGATGATGGCGCAGTTCCCCTCCAAGGCGATCGCGGAACTGTCCTACGAATTCCGCACGCTCGGGCCTCGGCTTCGCCAATATCGGCGGTCTGTTGATGACCATGGGCCTGTCCTATGACAGCAAGGAAGGCCGCGCGCTGTGCGGCGCGCTTGTCCGCCATCATGACCGGCATCAGCCTACGCGACCTCGGCCGAGATGGCCAAGGAGCTCGGCCCCTTCCCCGGCTACAAGAAGAACGCCGCGCACATGCTGCGGGTGATCCGCAACCACCGCCGCGCCGCCCATGGCGAATCCCGCGGCTATGAGGCGCTGGCCGTCAATCCCGTGCCGCTCGATCACGCCTCCTGCAAGCAGGCCGACATCGTCGAGCACGCCAGGGCCGCCTGGGACAAGGCGCTGGAGCTCGGCGAAGCTGCACGGCTACCGCAATGCGCAGACCACCGTGGTGGCGCCGACCGGCACCATTGGCCTCGTGATGGATTGCGACACCACCGGCATCGAGCCGGATTTCGCGCTGGTGAAATTCAAGAAGCTCGCCGGCGGCGGCTACTGGAAGATCATCAACCGCGCCGTGCCCTGAGGCGCTGCGCGCGCTCGGCTATCGCGAAAGCGACATCGCGGAGATCGAGGCCTATGCCGTCGGCCACGGCTCGCTCTCCAACGCGCCCGCGATCAACGTTTCCACCCTGAAGGCCAAGGGCTTCACCGACGAAGCGCTGGCGAAGGTCGAGGCGGCGCTGCCGACCGCCTTCGA
This sequence comes from uncultured Pseudomonadota bacterium, assembly GCA_963729395.1. GTDB lineage: Bacteria > Pseudomonadota > Alphaproteobacteria > Rhizobiales > Xanthobacteraceae > Bradyrhizobium. The sequence continues at coordinate 100,572 of CAVSOS010000032.1, forward strand.
CATCAAGTTCGCCTTCAACAAATGGACCTTCGGCGAGGATTTTCTGCGCGACACCCTGAAGATCGACGCCGGAAGCGATCGCAGCGCCGAATTTCGACCTGCTCACCGCGGTCGGATTCTCCAAGCGCGAGATCGAGGCGGCCAACGTCCACATCTGCGGCGCGATGACGGTGGAAGGCGCGCCGCACCTGAAGGCCGAGCACTACAGCGTGTTCGATTGCGCCAACCCCTGCGGCAAGATCGGCAAGCGCTATCTGTCGGTCGAGAGCCACATCCGCATGATGGCGGCGTCGCAGCCGTTCATCTCGGGCGCGATCTCCAAGACCATCAACATGCCGAACGACGCCACGGTGGAGGATTGCAAGTCCGCCTATCTGTTGTCCTGGAAGCTCGCGCTGAAGGCCAACGCGCTTTATCGCGATGGCTCGAAACTGTCGCAGCCGCTCAACTCGCAGCTGATCAGCGACGAGGACGAGGAGGACGACGGCGATCGAGGCCTTCTGCGAGAAGCCGATGGCCGCGCGCACCGCGCAGTTGTCGGAAAAGGTGGTGGAGCGGCTGGTCGAGCGCATCGTGGTGATGCGCGAGCGCGAGAAGATGCCGGATCGCCGCAAGGGCTACACGCAAAAGGCCGTGGTCGGCGGGCATAAGGTTTATTTGCGCACCGGCGAATATGACGACGGCCGGATCGGCGAGATCTTCATCGACATGCACAAGGAAGGCGCGGCGCTGCGCTCCTTCATCAACAATTTCGCCATCGCGGTCTCGCTCGGCCTGCAATACGGCGTGCCGCTGGAGGAATATGTCGACGCCTTCACCTTCACCCGCTTCGAGCCGGCCGGCCCGGTGCAGGGCAACGACTCCATCAAATATGCGACCTCGATCCTCGACTATGTGTTCCGCGAACTCGCGGTCAGCTACATGGGCCGGTTCGATCTCGCCCATGTCGATCCCACCGAATCCAACTTCGACGCCATGGGCAAGGGCGTCGAGGAAGGCAAGCAGCCGGACGCAGCCGCAACAACAAGTATCTGTCGAAGGGCCTGACCCGCTCGCGCACCGACAATCTCGTCGTCATGCGCGGCGGCGGCAGCGCCGATCGACCGACGCGCGCGCTACCGGCAACGTCACCTCGATGGCCGTCGCACGGCGCCGACCGCCCGCGCCTCCGATGCGGTCGAAGGCGCGGTCGCGCTGAAGCAGGAAGCGAGCCACGACCTGTCGCCGACCGAGAAGCTGGAAGCGCTGCAATGGAGCAAGGCCGGCGCCGCGCAACCAGGCAGCGCCGTCAAAGGCCGAACGCCGCGCCGAAGCCAAGGCCAAAGGCTACGAAGGCGAGATGTGCGGCGAATGCGGCAATTTTACGCTGGTGCGGAATGGCACCTGCATGAAGTGCGATACGTGTGGGTCCACGACGGGGTGTTCGTGAACCCTATGACCCCCCACCGAAGATAGATCATTCTTTTTCGAGGAGCGGCCAACAGGCCGCTTCTTTATTAGAAAGCTCATTTCAATGGCTAAACAAATTTCACTATTCAATCATAAAGGCGGCGTAAGCAAAACGACAACCGCCTTCAATCTCGGATGGATGCTTGCTAAAAAGGGCAAGCGAGTTTTGTTGGTTGACTGCGATCCCCAATGCAATCTCACTGGAATGTTCCTTGGGTTTAAGGGAATTGAAGACCTTGAGAAAATCTACAGTCAAGGCGGGATTTCGCAATATCCGCGACGGCCTAGCCCCGGCGTTTAAATCGAAGCCCGTGCCTCTAGCTGCGGTTGAATGCGAGACAATCAAACAGAATAAGAATTTATGGTTGCTGCCTGGTCATATCGGCCTAGCGGAGTACGAGACTACGCTCGGCATCGCGCAAGAACTGTCTGGCTCACTAGTTACACTTCAAAATCTGCCGGGCGCTCCCTCTAAATTATTCCAACTCACGGCCGACAAATACGAGATTGATATTATTCTGATCGATATGAGCCCGAGCCTCGGCCCCATCAATCAAAACTTATTGTCCACGAGTGAGTATTTTCTTGTACCCATGACTCCGGATTATTTTTCCGTAATGGCTGTCAATTCTCTCGCGACGGTCCTTCCCAAATGGAAAGACTGGGCAACAAAAGCAAAAGCAACGAAGGTTCTTCAGGAGGCAACATATCCGTTGCCCATGTGCACTCCAAAATTCCTTGGAACCGTAATCCAAAAATACCGACTGCGATCACAAGGAACTCCGTCCACGGCGTTCCAAAAATGGATAGATGAAGTTGAGGACAAGGTCACAAAGAAGCTCGTTCCTGTATTAAAGGCGAGCGATATGATGCTTCCTGACGAAGCTTACGCCTCAGTTGGCCTAAAACCGGGCGAGCCCCTCCTACAAATGTCAGACTTTAATGGGCTTATTGCTCAATCCCAAAAGCACAACGCCCCTGTTTTTGCGCTCACTGATGCTCAACTGGAACAAACAGGAATTGTGCTTGAGCGAACAAAGAAATCGATGGAAGAATTTAGGAAGCTTTTTTCTGAAGGTGCAGACCGAGTAATTAAGCTCATCGATGCTTAATGCAATCGAACAATTTCGTGACAATGTTGCCAGAGTAAAAAGCTTGGGCGGCATCCATCAAGCCTTCGCTTCTATGACCACAGCGGCCCTCGACACATCAGACATTTTAAGGGCTCAATATGTTCTGGCTGTGAGCGCACTTGACCACTATGTTCATGAAGTTACTCGACTTGGTATGCTTGAAACATTCGATGGCAAACGACCGGCTTCGGCCGCCTATTTGCGCTTCCGTATTTCAATTTCATGCTTGGCTACCAATCAAACCGTCTCGCGCAGCGATGTTGATTCAGAGAATTCGAATACAACACGGCTATGCCGTATTCCAGCGCCCAGACCGAATAGCGGATGGCATTCAACTCATTAGTGAAGTCAAATTGTGGGATTCGGTTGGAAAGCGGATCAGCATTGCTCCTGAACTCATCAAGGAACGACTTACACTCATTGTCGATCGGCGAAACAAAATCGCGCACGAAGCCGACTTAGATCCGACCTATCCGAAAGCTCGATGGCCCATCTCCAAAATTGACGTCGATAATGTAGTCGATTTTCTCGTTCAGATTGTTGAAACAATACATTTGGAAATTCTATGAAGCCCGGGCGGATTAGCGTCAGCGTAATCCGCCAATTAACGCGCACGGAGCGGCGCAATGCGTTCCGAGATGTGCCTTACACGCCCCGACGGATGCCAAGAAAACCCAAAAGCCTCCTCCCTCGCCTTCGCAGCTTCCGGCGGGGCGCACGGTGGGCGCGAGGCAAGTTCGCGCGGGCAGCTCGTAGGGCGGATTAGCCGAAGGCGTAATCCGCCGTTCGTTCCAGTCCGATCGGCGGGTTACGCTGCGCTAACCCGCCCTACGCACTGCGCCCTTTTCCATACACCGCACCAATGCTATATCTGATGCATGACCACAACCGAAGACATCGAGAAAGCCATCGAACAGCTTGCCCCGCGCGAGTTGGCGCGGTTTCGTGCATGGTTCGAGGCCTTCGACGCACGGCAGTTTGACGCCGCCATTGAACGGGACGCTCGGGCCGGCAGGCTTGATGCGCATGCGGAAGAAGCTCTCGCGGCACACCGCGCCGGGCGCTCCCGCGAATTGTGAAGCATTTCGCCTCACCGAAATTCTGGACCGCCTATGAGGCGTTGCCGCTTCCGGTCCGAAAGCCGGCCGACGCCAATTTTGGACTTCTCAAAAGCGATCCGCGCCATCCGTCTCTGCAATTCAAGAAGGTCGGACGTTACTGGTCCGCCCGCGTCGGCCTGCGTTATCGCGCGCTCGCCGTTGAAGTGGACGGCGGCTATCTCTGGTTCTGGATCGGCTCACATGCCGATTACGATAGATAGATCGGCTAAGCGTGTAGGACGGGTCGAGCGAAGCGATACCCATCAATTCCGTTCCCAATGTCGTGTCGGGTTTCGCTCAGCAGGCACGAAATCGAGCCTGCTGCTAATATCTCCACGAACCAGCCCGTCTCTCAAGCATCTCAACCGTTCTCTCCCATGACCGTCATCTCCATCCAGTCCCAGGTCGCTTACGGCCATGTCGGCAACAGCGCCGCGGTGTTTCCGCTGCAGATGCACGGCATCGACGTCGTATCAGTACCGACCACGCTGCTCAGCAACCGGCCAGGTTACCCGACCATCCGCGGCCGGGTGCTCGATGCGGAGCTGGTCGCCGATCTCCTGCGCGGGATCGAGGAGCGCGGCGCGGTCGATCGCTGCCGGATGATCCTGTCGGGCTATCTCGGCTCGCCCGAGATCGCCGCCGTGGTCGCGGACTTCGTCGCGCGCGCCAGGGCACGCAATCCTTCCCTGCTCTATTGCTGCGATCCCGTGCTGGGCGATCGCGACCGTGGCCTGTTCGTCCAGGCCGCCATCCCGCCGCTGGTGCGTGACCGGTTGTGCCCGCTGGCCGACATCCTGACCCCCAACCATTTCGAGTTCGAGTATCTCGTCGGGGCCAAGACCACGGCCAAGACCAAGACCAAGACCATGGCCACGACATTAGGTGAGGTGATCGCGCAGGCGCAGACGCTATTGGCGCGCGGTCCGTCGACGGTGGTCATCACCAGCACCGAATTGTCCGACACGCCGGACGGCGAGATCGAGACGCTTGCCGTCGAGCGGTCGCAAAGCTGGCGCGTGCGCAGCCCAAGGCTGGCGATCAACCCGTCCGGGACCGGCGACTTGTTTGCTGCGCTGTACGCTGCCGCGCGCGTTCAGGGCGCGGACACGAGGGACGCGCTCGGCCACGCCGCTTCCGCTATCTTCGCCGCGCTGGAACGCACGGCCATCAGCGGGACGGAGGAAATGCGCATCGTCGAGAGCGCCGAACAGCTCGTTCGCCCGTCACGCCGGTTCGACGCCATCGCTATAGGGGCATAGCGTTAACGCGTAGGATGGGTTGAGCGGCTTGTCCGCCGTAGCTCAACGAGCGAAGGCGGAAAGCGATACTCAGCAATTGCTTCCAAACTTGCCTCGTCGGGCAAATCAGCAAATCAGTGTCCAGCCCCTTCGCTAAAATATTCTCCCTTCACTTCCGACCCAAATCACCTGCATTAATCTTGCCGTCTCGTCCCACTGGAGGGGCGGCTCGCGATCGTCACGGACGCGGGACGGGATGCGGTGGACGCGGGCGATGTCAAAAGACGAATGACATGGCTTGCGGACGGCGAAGCCGTGTGGTCCTGACGTCCCGACGCTGGCGTCAAGTTCTCGAGAAGCAAGCTTCTCGGGGGCGATGGTGGCAAACAAGCCCGGTCACCAGGGAGAGCCCGGAGGAAACCGTTAAAACCATTGCGCAGGGAAATGCCGGGTGTCCCGGTGAACCTGTGGTGACTACCCGTGTGCTTTCTACCTTTGCACACGGACTGCGGGTGCAGCGGGCGCCCGGCTTTCCCTGCGCCCTCTTTTGAGGGTCGCATGCGCCCTTTCTTTTGGGCAAACGTTCAAGCACGCCTCGGGCGCTTCGCGCCGCGAGAATGCGGACGGTTGCCCTGCCTGGCTGTTTGACATGTGAATCGGTTATGGACGGTAATGGCTCTCGCGAGGACTCGACCCGCCGGCGACGGCGGGGCTTTCCTTTGAAGTGCGGCGGCAGGTCCGCCTCGTCCCGGAGGCGATGCCGAAGCGGTGGGGTCCGGTGCCGCCGTCGGCCCAGAGGTTTTCGTCGTCATAGGCCTGTCCGACGGTGACTCCCGAGGACGGCTTTCCGGTGCGATCAGATATCAGACAAGAACGCCCTCAAGACGGCGACCAGCGAAGACCTGGCCATGATCGACGTGGACGATCTCCCCACGCTTCAGCATCGGAGGCATTGCCATCACAGCGCTTCATCGGAGGCATTGCCGCCAAGATGTCGCGTCCTGGCATCAAAAATGTCGTGCACGAGCCCGAGTTTCCCAAGCCCCAGAATGATCAGGCCACTGATGTCGATTTCGTACCAGGCGTGCGAAAGGTAGGCGTCCCGCGGAAACCGATGATGGTTGTTGTGCAGCCCTTCACCGAAGGTGAGGATCGTGGTCACCAACTCGTTGGTCGTGCCATCAGTGAGCTCGAAGCGACGGTAACCGTAGCGACCGTCGCTATGGCAGACCGAGTTGACCAGCGAGGTGGTCAGGACCATGAGGTAGGCACGCAATATGCCGGAGAACAGCACGCAGCCGATCATGGTGTGGATCCCACCAACTGCGTAGCCAATGGCGCCCGGAATGAAAATCGCCGACATCGCGTACCAGAACCAGCGCGTTTTAACGAAGAACATGGCGATCGGGTCGGCCAGAATATCCTTGGCGTAGTATTCGGCGTCGGTAGCGACATGGTCGAGCACCCAGCCGCCTTGCGCATGCAACATCCCCTTGACGAAGCTGGCATAGCGGTTACCGACGCCGTCATAGTAAGGGCTGTGGACATCGCCGGGTTTATCGGAGTGAAGATGGTGCCGGCGATGATTGGCGACCCATTTGAGCACCGAGCCCTGCACCGCCATCGTGGCGATCGCACAGAAGAACGCCCTCATGACCGGACCGCAGCGAAAGCTCCGGTGCACAAGTAGGCGATGCATGCCTGCGCCCATCCCAAACATGGTCAGCCAGAACATGCCGACAAAGACCGCAAGCTCCACCCAGCCGATGCCTTGCGTAATCGCCCAGACCAGCGCCGCGGCCGAACCGGCGTAAATAATGCCGAACATGACAATGGATTCGCGAAGCTTGGCGTCCAGCAACGGACCTTCGATAATGACGCCCGGCGGCAGTTTTCCAACACTTTCTTCCGGCACCGAGCTCCGAATTGCGGTCATTTTAGCTGATCCATTCATAGAAATTCAGTTCTGCGAACCATACAGTCACGGGTCATTTATGCAAAGACTCGGGATCGCGACCTTTTTCTCGCACTACCGCGACCGCCAGGCGCGGCACTTTGCTCGGCCTAACCAGGGATCGTGGGGTGGATTAGCGCAGCGTAATCCACCAACATGGTTCGTCGTCGCAATACGTTCCGAGATGCGCCCCACGTACCCCTACACAACTCATGTCAGGAAAAAGTAAACCCCTCCTCCCTCGCCTTCGCAGCTTCCGGCGGGGCGCACGGTGGGCGCCAGGCAAGTTCGCGCGTGTGCCGCGGGCGGTCCGGATCGTGGGCGTCGTCGCAATCCTGCTCCCACTCCTCGCGCTAACGAACCTCGTCTATCACGTGGTCCGCAAACCGACCGAGCTGTTTTTCTTCGTCGGCAACCGGCTCGACAAGGAGCCGGCCGAGACGTGGCGGCAATACGGAGCGCTGTTCCGCGCCTATTCCACGAGCGCGATCACACCCGAATTGCTGGCCGCGCTGGCGCAGGTCGAGAGTTCCGGCAATCCGGTGGCGCGCACCTATTGGCGCTGGCGATGGAGCCTCAACCCTTTCGCGATTTACCAGCCCGCCTCCAGCGCCGTCGGCCTTTTCCAGATGATCGATGCAGCCTACGCCGAGGCCGCGCGGTTCTGTATCCGGGGGAACGCGGTCGTGGATACCGGATGCGGGTTCACCAGCCTCACTATCCGCGCGATCCCGAGCCATGCCATCGAGCTCACGTCCGTGTATCTGGATCGCAACGTCGCGGCGGTTCTCGCGCGCGCGGGCGATGTGAAGGCAGGCCCGCAGCAGAAACAGGATCTTGCCGCCTTTATCCATCTCTGCGGCGCGGGCCGCCACGGCTTTCGCACGCCGCAACTTTCGGATGATCGCCGGCGAGCGCTGCGGCGATCATCTCGTTGCGGCCTATGTCTCCAGGGTCAACGCAATGAAGCGAGAGTTCGTGCGCCTTGCGGCCGATGGCGGGAATTAGCTCGCACTCCGGTCGGCGCCGATCGGCGCAATACGCTTTCGCTATTGCGCCCTACGAACTTCGCCATCTATCCGCCCCTACTCTCCGCCATCGATCTGGCGGCCCATGATCGCGATGGCCTTCTGATAGACCTACGCCGCATTCCAGGCCTCGATGGCCGCGAAATTGGGTTCGCCGGGCTGGTAGCCGGCGCCGGCGCGCCAGCCATGCGCCTTCAGGAAGTTCGCGGTCGAACTCAGCGCGTTGGCGGCGACGTCGAGATTGCCGGTGCCATAGGCCAGGATGTTCTTGGGCATGAACTGGGTCTGGCCGACCTCGCCATGCATGGAGCCGCGTGTGCCCGGCGAAAGCGCGCCGCGGTCGATCAGTTGCAGCGCCGCGTAGAGCTGCTCGGTGAAAGAATTCCGGCCGCCGGCAGTCGTAGGCGAGCGTGGCGATCGACGACAGCATGTTCTGATTGCCGCGCTGGCTGCCGAAACCGGTCTCCATCCCCCAGATCGCGATCAGCGGCCCCGGCGGGACGCCGTAGCGCTGCTGGATCGACGCGAACAACGCGGCCTGGGATTGCTTCAGCGAACGTCCGCGCGCGACGATGGTCGAGGCGCCGCGCTTGGCGAGAAACTGCATCGAGCGACAGGCCGAAACTGCGCTGGCCGCGATCGGCCGCGATGGTCGCGCTGCGTAATTCGCCTGCATCAAGGCGCCGACGGTCGCGGCGCCGACGCCTTTGGCCCTGGCCTCCTCGCCAAACTCCCTCTTCCAGGCCTCGAAACCGGCAGGCCCGCTGCCGCATTGCGCGGCATCCGCCGATCTGCCGGTCCACGCGAGGACCGCCACCGCCGCCAGCATGGCCGCAACAAACTGCCTGCCCCTGATCATCGAAAACTCCCTTTCCGGCCTCGTCCCGGCCGCAACACGCGGAGTTTATCATCCGCCGCGCACGCGCGCGACCCATGGCCGGCTTCGCGGTCAATTTGACCTGCGAGGTCATAGAATGGCGAAAATCGAGGTGATATTCGGGTTTCATGGACGTCCGACATGTACCCTTTGGCGTGCTGCTTCGGCGATGGCGGGAGCAGCGACGCGTGACGCAGACCGATCTCGCTCTGACGGCCGAGAGTTCGACCCGGCATCTGTCATGTCTTGAGACCGGCAAGGCCGAGCCAAGCCGGGAGATGGTCGGCCGCCTATCGGAATGCCTGGACATCCCGTTGCGGGACCGGAACACGTTGTTGCTGGCCGCCGGATTCGCACCGGTTTTTTCCGAACGTTCGGTGAGCGAACTGGAGGCGGCCAAGGCCGCCATCGACAGCGTGTTGAAATCCCACGCCCCCTATCCCGCGTTCGCCGTCGACCGGCATTGGAACATCGTGCTGTCGAACGCGGCCCTGCCGCAGCTCTATGAGGGCTGTTCGGCCGAGCTGTTGCGCAAGCCGGTCAATGCCATGCGCCTCATTCTCCATCCCGAGGGGATGGGCCCCAGAATCCTGAACTTCGCGGCATGGCGCGCGCATACGATCAGTCTGCTGCGCCAGCAGCTCGCCGCGCGCGTCGATCCCGTGATCAAGGCGCTGCTGACGGAAGTCGCCAGCTATCCGGTGCCGCCCGGTTCCGAGCCGCTTGAGAGCTTCGGGGCGGCGCAGCGGCTGGCGACGCCGCTGCATCTTTCGACGCGTTTCGGGGTGGTCTCGTTTCTGAACACGCTCACCGTGTTCGGCACTCCGAATGACGTGACACTGGCCGAGCTCGCGCTGGAGATGCTGTTCCCCGCCGACGACCGGACCATCGAGATCGTCAAGGACATGGTGCGTGAATCAAACGCAGCGGCCGGAATGGAAGCCGCCAGCTAAAGCTATTTCCACTTCATTGGCTTCATCCTTCGAGACGCCCGCAAGAGCGGGCCCCTCAGAACGTGATTCAATGCAACCAAATAGGGCTCCAAGTTCGTCATGCCCGGGCTTGTCCCGGGCATCCACGTCTTATGACAGTGGCAGCAAGAAAGACGTGGATGGCCGGGACAAGCCCGGCCATGACGGAAAAGCGAATCATTTTCAGGTAGTTGCAGAGAGCCCAAAAACGCTCACTGCTCTTTGCCACTCAGCCACGCACGAAGTTCAGCAGATCATGCGTGAAACGATCGCGGTGCGTCAGCACGATGCCGTGCGGCGCTCCGTCATAGATCCTGAGTTCGCTGCCGGCTATCGCCTCCGCGAGTTTCCGCCCGGTCAGTTCCAGTGGACAGACCTGGTCCTTGTCACCCTGGATGATCAAGGTCGGCACCTTGATCGCGCCGAGATGTGCGCGATGGTCGACGGTCGCAATATTGCGGGTACACTCGATACCGGCACGGGGGGAGCATCGCAGGAACATATCCAAGACCCATTGGCCCATGGCCGGTGAAACCGGTGTTGGCTGGCCCAGGAACAGCGGCAGGCCAGCCGCCATGAACGCCGGCCGATCCTTCTTCAGACCCGCGATAATGCTGTCGCTGATCTCGCGGCTTCCCGGTGCCGGAGAGATCGGGCTGGTCAAAAGCACCCGGGCGACGCGGCCCGCCCCGTGGCGAGACACATAGTGAATGATTTCACCGCTACCCATCGAATAACCGACCAGCGTGATGTCGTGAAGGTCGAGCTTCTGGATGACGGCGGCAAGATCTTCGCCGAGCGTGTCGAAATCATAGCCTCGCCCGGGATCTTCGGATCGTCCGTGCCCGCGCCGATCATAGGCGATGCAACGCAGCCCCTGCTCGGTCAGCTCGTTCAGTTGATATTCCCATATATCGGCGTTCAGCCCCCAGGGGTGACAAAACACGACGGGGCTTCCGCTCCCCCAATCGCGATAGAACAATCTGGTGCCATCGTTGGTCTCAATGAACGGTCCCGAAGACGCCGGCGGCTGGGCCGGGTTCGACGCGGAAAGGGCTGGTTGACCCGACGCGACCAACGTCGTTCCCATCACACCCAGCGCGACCGATTTCATAAGTGCTCGACGTTCCATGGTTCTCTCCAGGCAAACTCTTGAGTTCGTCTCTTGCGGCGTAGTGCCATTGGGCCGCGCGACAGCGTCGTTGTGTATGGGAAGCTCGTCGGCGATCCCATGACCTCATGGCTCAAATTCCGCATGCGGCGGCGGGCCGGCTGAACGGCCTCTCAACATCGCCCGCGCCGCTCAAAGCGCGGGCACATTGCCACCGGAATTGGCAAGACGCCGTTGTCGAAGCCGGAGTTTCCGGTTTCCGTCAGGGAATATCTGACTTGTTTGACAGCTCCGGACATTTTTGATCATCTGGTCAAATCCGGTTGCGCCAACATCGGCGGGCCAAGAGTGCTGTCCGATGCGGGATTTCAAGAACGGAGTGCAACGTTGATCAACGAAACCAGCGGCGGGCTCACAGCTCACAGGATCTCGGCCGAGGCGTGCCGCGAGAATTTCAGCGATCTCTTGCCTGCGCTCGGTCGCAACGAGGCCCGTATCGCCGCCGAGCGCTGCCTGTTCTGCTATGACGCGCCGTGCATCACGGCCTGTCCGACCTCGATCGACATCCCGCTCTTCATCCGGCAGATCGCCAACGGCTCGGCGGTCGCCGCCGCCAAGACCATCCTCGACGCCAACATCATGGGCGCGATGTGCGCGCGCGTCTGCCCAACCGAAAACCTCTGCGAGGGAGCCTGCGTCCGGGAGACATCGGAATTGCGCGCCGTGGAAATTGGACGCCTGCAGCGCTATGCGACCGACGCCGCATTCGCGAGCGGACGCCAGTTCTATCGCGCAGCACCGCCGAGCGGCCGGCGTGTCGCCGTGGTCGGCGCCGGACCGGCAGGGCTTTCCTGCGCCCACGCGCTGGCGCGTGCCGGCCATCAGGTGACGGTGTTCGAGGCGCGTCCCAAGGGCGGCGGCCTCAACGAGTATGGCATCGCCGCCTACAAGACCAATGACGATATCGCGCAGAAGGAGATCGCCTACATTCTCGATGTCGGCGGCATCAGAATCGAATTCGGCAAAACGCTCGGCCGCGATTTCACCATTGAAAGCTTGCGGGCCGGCTATGACGCGGTGTTTCTCGGCATCGGCCTCGGCGATACCAACGCACTTGGCCTCGGCGCCATGCCCGAAGGCGTGATGGACGCCGTCGACTTCGTCGCTGCCTTGAGGCAGGCTCCCGACAAGACGGCGATGCCGGTCGGGCGCAACGTGCTCGTGATCGGCGGCGGCATGACCGCGATCGACGCGGCGACCCAGGCCAAGCTGCTCGGAGCCGAGTGCGTGACCATCGCCTATCGCCGTGGCAAGGTCGACATGCCGGCATCGCCCTATGAACAGGACGTGGCGCAGGTCCGCGGCGTGCTGATCCGCGAGAACCTGATGCCCGTCGCGGTCGAAAGCCAGAACGGCACGGTGAGCGGCGTGACGTTCGAACACACGCGCAGCGAAGGCGGCAGGCTGGTCGGCACCGGCGAGCGCATCACGCTCGCCGCCGACCAGGTGCTGACCGCGATCGGCCAGTTGCTGAAAAAGGCGGACCTCTCCGGCGCCGGACTCTGTATTCGAGAAAGGCCGCGTCGCGGTCGATGGCGAGCGCCGCACCAGTATCCCCGGCGTATGGGCCGGCGGCGATTGCATCGCCGATGGCAGCGATCTGACTGTCGTCGCCGTGGCCGACGGCAAGAAGGCCGCGGCTTCGATCATCGCCGCCCTAGAGGCCACCGCGTCCACCCTTCGCGCAGGAGCGTAAGCCATGGCGGACCTTCGCACCACCTTCGCCGGCATCCGATCGCCGAACCCGTTCTGGCTCGCCTCCGCGCCACCCACCGATAAGGCTTACAACATCGTTCGCGCCTTCAAGGCAGGCTGGGGCGGCGTGGTGTGGAAGACCCTCGGAGAAGACCCGCCCATCGTCAATGTCAGCGGTCCGCGCTACGGCGCGATCCATGGGGCGGATCGGCGCGTCATCGGATTCAACAATATCGAGCTGATCACCGATCGTCCGCTCGACGTCAATCTGCGCGAGATCAAACAGGTCAAGCGCGACTGGCCCGACCGCGCCCTCGTCGTCTCGTTGATGGTGCCCTGCGAAGAGCAGAACTGGGCGGCCATCATCAAGCGCGTGGAGGAAACCGACGCCGATGGCATCGAGCTCAATTTCGGCTGCCCGCACGGCATGAGCGAACGCGGCATGGGCTCGGCGGTCGGCCAGGTGCCCGAATACATCGAGATGGTCACGCGCTGGTGCAAGACCCACAGCCGCATGCCTGTCATCGTCAAGCTCACGCCCAATGTCACGAGCATCCTGCCGCCGGCCGAAGCGGCGCAGCGTGGCGGCGCCGACGCCGTCTCGCTCATCAACACCGTCAACGCCTTGATGGGCGTCGATATCGACCTGATGGCCCCCTGGCCGCATGTCGACGGCCTCGGCACCCACGGCGGCATGTGCGGACCGGTGGTCAAGCCGATCGCGCTCAACATGGTCGCCTCGATCGCAAGGAACCCGGCGACTTCAGGCCTGCCGCTTTCCGGTATCGGCGGCGTCGAGAACTGGCGCGATGCCGCGGAACTGATGGCGCTCGGCGCGCGCAACGTCCAGGTCTGCACCGCGGCCATGCTTTACGGATTCAAGATCGTCGAGGAGATGATCGACGATCTTTCGGCGTGGATGGACGAGAAGGGCTATGCGCGCGTCGATGAGTTTACCGGCAAGGCGACGCCGCGCATGACCGAGTGGCAGCATCTCAATCTCGACTATGTGGTCAAGGCCCATATCGACCAGGACCTTTGCATCAAGTGCGGCCGCTGCCACATCGGCTGCGAGGACACCTCGCACCAGGCCATCACCAGCATCAAGGACGGCAAGCGCCATTTCGAGGTGATCGAGGAGGAATGCGTCGGTTGCAATCTCTGCGCGGTGGTATGCCCGGTCGAGAACTGCATCACCATGGTGCCGCTCGCCGAAGGCGAGATCGACCGCCGCACGGGGCTGAAGGTCGGCGGCCACCGCACCTGGCTCGAGCACCCCAACAATCCCTTGGCGAAGGACCCCCGGCCTGCGAAATTCGCGGGAGAATAGCCGGTGCGACGGCTCTCAGCCCGGCTCAGGCCCCAATACCGCGTCAAGGATGGATTGCCGCGCGGCCGCGAAAAAACCCGGGTGGTGGAGCGTGCGCTCGGTGATAGCCTCGACCTGTGCGGAGAAGTCGGCGTAATGCTGTGTGGTCGCCCAGATCATGAAGATGAGGTGATGCGGGTCGCGGCGCGCCAGCCTGCCTTGCGCCATCCAGCGCCGCAACAGGGTCACCTTGCGGTCGACCAGCACCTTGAGTTCTCCGCCGAGGACGCCCTTCAGCACCGGGGCGCCGCGCATCACCTCGATCGCAAACAGGCGCGACGCCTCGGGATAGTCCCGCGCATATTCGAGCTTCTCGGTCACGTAATCGGTCAGCGCGGCGCGCGGGTCGCTGTCGGCCTCGATGCGGGCGAGCGGCACCAGCCAGGTGTCCAGCGTCCGCCTCAGCGCGGCGAGATAGAGTTCCTGCTTGGTGCGGAAATAATAAAGCAGGTTCGGCTTCGACAGGCCCGCCTTCGCAGCGATCGCGTCGATCCGCGCTCCGGCAAATCCTTCGGTCGCGAACACGGAAAGCGCCGCATCGAGGATGCGCTGCACGTTGGCCTCGCCGCCACGCGTCTTGGCCCAGGTTTCTTTGGCCCAGGTCTCTTTGGGTCGCATCTCTTTGGGTCGCGTCTCTTTGGGTCGCGTCTCCGGCAGCGCCGTCGCCGCCTTCCGCACCTTGCGCCTCTGGGCCGCGCGCCATGCCGTCATGTCGTTTTCCGCTTCAGCTCGACTTCGACCGGCCGACGCATCGGCCACACTGTCCGATTCCGCGCGAGGCAGGTGCGCAATGGTTGCAGCACTATCGCCTCCGACATCAAGGGGCAAGGCTTCAAGGGACAAGGCTTCAACGGGCAAGGCTTGGCGCACAACTTGCATCGAAACTTGCATCGATCAGGCCAATCCGGTCACGCCTTGGAAGGATTGCACGTGAACTCCGAAATCGCGATCGATATCCGCAATCTGTCGCTGACTTTCGAGACCGGCGATAGTGCTGTCCATGCCCTGGACAATGCCAATCTGAGCGTGGCCAAAGGCGAGTTCGTTTCCTTCATCGGCCCCTCGGGCTGCGGCAAGACCACGCTGCTGCGCGTCATCGCCGATCTCGAGACACCCACCCTCGGCAGCATCACCGTCAACGGGATGTCTGCGCGCGAGGCGCGCCTCAACCGTCACTACGGCTACGTGTTTCAGGCGCCGGCGCTCTATCCCTGGCGCACCGTCGAAGCCAACGTCACGCTGCCGCTCGAAATCTTCGGCTTGCCCGCGGCCGAGCGCAAGACGCGCGCCAGGACGAACCTTGCGATGGTCAATCTGGCGGGTTTCGAGAAGAAATATCCGTGGCAGTTGTCGGGCGGCATGCAGCAGCGCGTATCGATCGCGCGCGCGCTGTCGTTCGAGCCGGAACTGCTGCTGATGGACGAGCCGTTTGGCGCACTCGACGAGATCTCGCGCGACCGGCTCAACGAGCAGCTGCTGAAACTCTGGAAAAAGACCGGAAAGACCGTGGTCTTTGTCACCCATTCCATCCCGGAAGCGGTGTTCCTGTCGACGCTGATCGTGGTGATGTCGCCGCGCCCCGGCCGGATCATCGACGTGATCGATTGCGACCTCGGAGCCGAGCGCACGCTCGATATCCGCGAAACGCCGGAGTTCCTGAAGCTTGCGCATCGTGTAAGGGAGGGCTTGCGTGCCGGCCATTCCTACGACGACTAGCGCGCGGCTCGCCGCGACCGAGACGATGACGCCTTTCGGACAAGTGTGGTCGGGCGTGCGGCACGGCACGCTGCTGCCCGTCGCCACGATCGCAGCGATCATCCTCGCGGTCTGGTATCTCGCCTGTCTGCCGATGAACCGCGACTTGCCGCAGCTTGCCCACGTCGATGGCCTCATTGACCGCTACCGGGTGGCATGGAGCCTGGAACGGCCGCTGCTTCCCGCGCCGCACCAGATCGTGACGGAGCTCTTCGCCTCGACGCTCGGTACACCGCTGTTGCGCGAAACGGCTGACGGCATGGTGCTCAATCCGCGCAACCTGCTCACCCATGCCTGGGTCACCGTCTCGGCGACATTGACCGGATTCGTCATCGGCCTCGGCCTCGGTATCGCGCTTGCGATCGCGATCGTGCACATCAACGCGCTTCGCACCAGCCTGATGCCGTGGATCGTCGCGAGCCAGAGCGTGCCAATCCTTGCCATTGCGCCCATCATCATCGTCGCGCTGGGCTCGATGGGGATCGTCGGCCTGCTGCCGAAAGCCGTGATCTCGGCCTACCTCTCGTTCTTTCCCGTCACCATCGGCATGACCAAGGGTTTCGCCTCGCCCGACGCGATGCTGCTCGACCTCATGCGAACCTACAGCGCTTCGCCGACCGAGATCTTCCTCAAGCTGCGCTGGCCGGCGGCCATTCCCATGCTGTTTTCAAGCCTGAAGGTGTCGATCTCGATCAGCCTGGTCGGCGCCATCGTCGGCGAACTGCCGACCGGCGCACAGGCCGGGATTGGCGCGCGTCTGTTGTCGGGTTCCTATTATGGCCAGACCGTGCAGATCTGGTCGGCGCTGACCATGGCCGCGATCATGGCCTCACTGCTGATCGCCGTCATCACGCTCGCCGAGCGGCTGACACTGAACGCGATGGGAGCGCGGCCATGAGCAGCGCGCAGATAGCCAACGCGGGCAACCCGGCGATGCGCCTCGTCGCAGCGCTGGCGCTTGGCACGGCCGCCGCGATCGCCGCCGTGCTGCTGGCCCATCGCGGCGCCGGCGGGCTTCTTACAATACCGGTCATCGTCGCCTGGGCCGCGCTGTGGTACGCGAACGTCCTCTGGAGCCGATCCGAGTCGCTGCCGGACATGCTGGCCAGCCTTACCGGCAAGGGCGTGCCGCTGGTGTTCGGGCTCACGCTCGTGTTCCTGTGGGAAGTCGCGTGCGTCGGCCTCAACGTGCCGAGCGTGCTGCTGCCGGCTCCCTCGCTGATTCTGCACAGGCTGCTGTCGTCGCTGCCGCAGCTTGGCGCGGACTTCGTCCAGACCTTCATTAGCGCAGCACTTCCGGGCTGGCTGATCGGTTCGGCCGCCGGCTTCGCCGCGGCACTTGCCTGCGACCGCTACGATTTCCTGCGTCGCGGCCTGCTTCCGATCGGCAACTTCGTCTCGGCCCTCCCGATCATCGGCATCGCGCCGATCCTCGTGATGTGGTTCGGGTTCGACTGGCAGTCGAAGGCCGCGATGGTGGTGGTGATGACCTTCTTTCCGATGCTGGTAAACGCGGTCGCAGGCCTGTCCGCTGCCGGCCGCATCGAGCGCGACCTGATGCATAGCTATGGCGGCCTCATGGCTGCAGACCTTGCTTGAGCTCAGGCTGCCGGCGGCGATGCCGTTTCTGTTCAATGCTCTGAAGATCAACTCGTCGCTGGCGCTGATCGGCGCCATCGTGGCCGAGTTCTTCGGCACGCCGACGCTGGGCATGGGCTTTCGCATCTCGACCGAGGTGGGACGGATGTCGCTCGACATGGTGTGGGCGACGATCATCGTCGCGGCGGTCGCAGGCTCGACGTTCTTCGGCGTTCTCGTCCTGATCGAGAACAGGGTGACCTTCTGGCATCCGTCGAACCGCCGCTGAAGAAGGGCTCATTCATTGCACTGACCAAAAAGGGAGACGACAATGAAGAAACGTTTGATGATCGGCGCCATGCTGCTTGCTGCGGATCGTGGCTGCCCGCGGCCGCCCAGGACAAGGTGAACGCTGCAACTGAAATGGGTGACGCAGGCGCAGTTCGCCGGCTACTACGTCGCCAAGGACAAGGGCTTCTACAAGGACGAGGGCCTCGATGTGACCATCAAGCCCGGCGGCCCCGACATCGCGCCGCCGCAGGTGATCGCCGGCGGCGGCGCCGACGTGATCATCGACTGGATGCCCTCCGCGCTCGCCGCCCGCGAGAAGGGCGTGCCGCTCGTCAACATCGCCCAGCCCTTCAAGCGTCCGGCATGATGCTCACCTGCCGCAAGGATTCCGGCATCGCCACGCCGGCCGACTTCAAGGGCAAGACGCTGGGCGTCTGGTTCTTCGGCAACGAGTATCCGTTCCTGTCCTGGATGGCCAAGCTCGGCTGCAAGACCGACGGCTGCCCGGACGGCGTCACGGTCGATCAAGCAGGGCTTCAACGTCGATCCGCTGCTGCAGAAGCAGGCCGACTGCATCTCGACCATGACCTACAACGAGTACTGGCAGGTCATCGATGCCGGCATGAAGCCCGAGGACCTCGTCGTCTTCAAGTATAGGACCAGGGCGTCTCCACGATGGAAGACGGCCTCTACGTGCTGGAGAGCAAGCTGAAGGACCCGGCCTTCGTCGAACCGGATGGCGAAGTTCGTCGGGCCTCGATGAAGGGCTGGGACTATGCCCGCACCAGTCCCGACGAAGCGGTCAAGATCGTGCTCGACAACGATGCCACCGGCGCCCAGAAGGAGCCGCACCAGAAGCGCATGATGGGCGAGATCAACAAGCTCACCGCCGGGAGCAACGGCAAGCTCGATCCCGCCGATTATGAGCGCACGGTGACGACGCTGCTCGGCGCCGGCGGCGAACAACCCGTCATCACCAAGAAGCCCGAAGGCGCCTGGACCCATGCCGTGATCGACGCCGCGCTGAAGTGATCGCGCCCGCGGCTGATCCAACATCGTCGTTGCAGCGCCGGACCGGCGCTGCAACGACCAATTCGACCTAGAGACGATCCTATCCGGAGGACTACCCATGGCCATGCTCATTCGCGGCGGCACCGTTATCAACCACGACCACTCGCGCCGCGCCGACGTCCTGATCGAAGCCGACAAGATCGTGGCCGTCGGCGAGAAAATAGCGGCGCCCACGGGCTGCCGAAATCATCGACGCCGACGGCTGCGACATTCTCCCCGGCGGCATCGACCCGCACACGCACATGGAGCTCTTTTCATGGGCACAGTCTCGGCCGATGATTTCGAGTGGGGTACCAAGGCAGCCGTCGCCGGCGGCACGACGATGATCGTCGACTTCTGCATCCCGGCCCCGGGCGAATCCATGCTCAGCGGCCTATCAGGACTGGCGGCACAAGAGCGAAAAGGCCGCTTGCGACTACTCGTTCCACATGGCGGTGACGTCCTGGACGAAGCAGGTCTTCGACGAGATGGAAACGGTGGTGAACACCTACGGCATCAATACCTTCAAGCACTTCATGGCCTACAAGGGCGCGCTGATGGTGAACGATGACGAGCTCTACAATTCGTTCTCGCGCTGCGCAGCACTCGGTGCGCTGCCGCATGGTGCATGCCGAGAACGGCGACGTGGTGTTCCGCCTGCAGGAACAGCTGATGGCGAAAGGCGCCACGGGTCCGGAGAACCACGCCTATTCCCGCCCGCCCGAGGTCGAGGGCGAGGCAACCAACCGCGCGATCATGATCGCCGACATGGCGGGCGCCCCGCTCTATGTCGTCCACACCTCCTGCCGCGAAGCGCACGAGGCGATCGCGCGGGCCCGCGCGGCCGGCAAGCGCGTCTATGGCGAACCGCTGATCCAGCATCTCGTGCTCGACGAGGACGAGTACCGCAACCCGGACTGGGACCATGCCGCAGCCCGCGTGATGTCGCCGCCTTTCCGGCCGAGGAAGCATCAGGATTCACTGTGGACCGGGCTCCAGGCCGGCTCGCTGCAGGTGGTGGCGACCGATCATTGCACCTTTACGCGCGAGCAGAAACGCCTCGGCCTCAACGACTTCCGCATGATCCCGAACGGGACCGGCGGCATCCAGGACCGCATGCCGCTGCTGTGGACCTTCGGCGTGAATGCCGGGCGTCTGACCAAGGAGGAGTTCGTCGCCGTCACATCCGCCAACATCGCGCGCATTCTCAACATCTATCCGCGCAAGGGAGCGGTTGCTGTCGGATCGGACGCCGATCTCGTCGTGTGGGATCCGGCCGCGACCAAGACCATCTCCGCCAAGAAGCAATTGAGCCGCATCGACTATAACGTGTTCGAGGGCATTACCTGCACCGGCGTGCCGCACCTCACACTTTCGCGCGGCCGGATCGCTTGGCGGGAGGGCGAACTGCGGGCCGAGAAGGGAGACGGACAATTCATCGCGCGACCGCCCTTCCCCGCCGCCCACGTCGCCAACAGCACGTGGAAGGAATTCTCCGCTCCGAAGCCTGTCTCACGGGCCATGCCGGTGGTGCCATGACAAGCGGCGGCAAGGCAGACCTCACCAACCTCACCATCGATCCGAAGCGCCTCTGGGACAGCCTGATGGAGACAGCGCGGTTCGGTGCGACCGAGAAAGGCGGCATCCGCCGGCTCACGCTGTCGGACGAGGATCGTCAGGTGCGCGACTGGTTCAAGCGCGCTTGCGAAGCGATCGGCTGTACCGTCACGGTCGATGATTGCGGCAACATGTTCGCCCGCCGCGCCGGCAAGCGCGACGACCTGCCGCCGATCTGCATGGGCTCTCATCTCGATACGCAGCCGACCGGCGGCAAGTTCGACGGCGTCCTGGGTGTCCTGGGCGCGCTGGAGGTCATGCGGACGCTGCATGCGAGCGGCTACGACACCAACGCACCCCTCGAGGTCGTGAACTGGACCAACGAGGAGGGATCGCGATTTGCGCCCGCCATGCTGGCCTCCGGCGTGTTCGCCGGTGCCTTCACCCGGGATTATGCCTATTCGCGGGAGGATCGCGAGGGCAAGACGTTCGGCGCGGAGCTTGAGCGCATAGCCTACCGCGGCACCGAGCCGGTCGGCACGCGCAAGATCGGCGCCATGTTCGAGCTCCACATCGAGCAAGGCCCGATCCTCGAAGCGGAGGGCAAGACGATCGGCGTCGTGACCGGCGTGCAGGGCATGCGCTGGTACGAGGTGACGGTGCGCGGCCAGGAAGCACACACCGGCGCGACACCCATGCACCTGCGCAAGAATGCCGTGCTGGGGGCCGTCCGCATGATCGAGGAGGTGCACGCCATCGCCATGCGGCACGCCCCCGACGCGGTGGGCACCGTTGGACTGGTCGAGGTGCAACCGAACTCGCGCAACGTGGTGCCGGGCGAGGTGTTCTTCTGCGTCGATTTCCGTCATCCTGACGAGACGGTGCTCGAAGCGATGGAGCGAGAGTTCCGCGCGGCGCTGCCGACGACGCTGCAAGCTCTCGGCCTCACCTTCGAGGAAAAACGCATCTGGAACAGCCCGGCCGTGCGCTTCGATTCCGAGATGATCGCGTCGGTACGCAAGGGAGCCGAGAAGGCCGGATATGCCACGCGCGACATGGTCTCGGGCGCCGGACACGATGCCGCCTATATCGCGCGCATCGCCCCGACCACCATGATCTTCGTGCCGTGCGCGGGCGGCGTGAGCCACAACGAGGCGGAATCCACGTCGTTCGATGAGTGTGGCGCCGGCGCCCAGGTTTTGCTCGAGGCCGTGCTCGCCTATGATCAGCGCTTCGGCTGAACTGCGAAGCCTACGCTCTCGCTATTGCGCCCTGCGCGCGGCCGGCATCACGCCGGATCAAGCCGCCAGCAACTGATCGAACTCGGCAAGGGCGTAGGATTTGCCGTCCGCATCGGTGATGACGACCTGCCATCCTTCGCTTGCCCAGATTTCGGGCCTTGGCGACGATGACAAAAGAACTCATTCGCTCGATCTTTACCGTCTCGTTGTCGCGTTCTGCGATCATCTTGTAGGCCAACTCGGTTTCCCCGCGCGCATCCACGATGAGTTGGTAATGACAGCGGGCTTTGACCGCAATTCGCCGAGAACGTGACGATTTGGTGCCGCGGCCAAGGGCGCTGGCGCAACTGATTCGGCCGCCGTAACGACCGCGCCGGGCGCGTGGCAAGCAAAAAAAAGCGGCTGGGGCATGCAACAACAGAGCAGTGCGCGTAGGAATGCTGGCACGAACCCTGCATAAGCTGACGTACCGGGTGTTTCCTCACTAGCAAAGGTCGCCATGCTCGTTACTCTTGTCGCCGTTCTCTGCAACGGCCCGCTGTGCCTGGAGAAGATCGTCACCACCAGTGAGCAGTCGGGCATCACCATGACTGCCTGTCAGGTCCATGCGCAAATCGGTATTGCCGAATGGCTCGCCAACGGCCCGTATCACGAGTGGAAGTTGCAAAGGTACAAATGCGTCATGGGCAAATACATTCCCAAAGGCGAAGCCTGAGCTGCGCGCTGGTTTGTGACTGAATACCAAGCTCGTCGGGCGAGTGCGCACCCCACGCGCTGATGCGTGTCAACCGTGATTCCCCGACGCGCAATTGCACATCTGAGTCGGCAACAGCCGACTTGGATGCGCAGGCCCGGAATGACAATTCAAATTGGGACTCGTGGAACCGGTTAGCGAACCGCAATGCGCCGCGCCCGTCATCCGGCGCGCGTCCACGCGACCCGCCGGCGCCCCTTCCCGCAACCTTGCTGCCACAAGTGGCCTTAACCTCTCCATCCTGCCGCCTTGCTTTGGTCAAACCTGACTGGCGTCTGAAGCCGGGCAGAGGATCGTTGACGTTGCGTTAATCCGCCAGCCGCCCTGATGCGGGTGACATTGGAACCAGTTAAGGAGCGCCAATGCAGTCCACGCCGACACCACAAGATACCGATCCGCATGACGTCTTTGTGATCGAGCCCGACGTCGTTCTGGCCGCGCGCAAGGCGTCGCCCGACCCCGTGCAAGAGCTCCTGAGCCATCTTGCGCAAAAGGCGGCCCAGACGTCACCAGAAGCTTCCGCTGCCGCGGCCACTCCAACGGTCGATACGCCTGCTGTCGACACGACGTTTCGCGCCGCTGCCATCGACACCACAGACAGGCCAGTGGTCCCGGACGACCGGCCAGGGATCGGCTGGTGGCTGAAGCGCGCGTTCGTTGCCTTCCTGTTCGCCCTGTGCAGCGCCTTCGCTGCCGCGGCCTGGACGCATCATGGCGCGGTGGCCAGACAGATGATCTCCAGCTGGCTGCCGCCGTTCGTGCTGGCCGCGTTGCCGGCGACCGACAAGTCTGTGACGGACAAGCCGGTGACAGACAAGCCTGCAGTGGCCGAGCAACCGGACTCAGCACCGGCTCAAGCCGCTGCGGCCGATCAGACGCCGGCGCAGCCCGCATCTCCGGCCCAGCCGCCGGACACCGCCGCACCGGCGGTGGCCGCTGCCACGCCGGCAGCTGCCACGCCGACAACGGCCACCGCCTCGCTGGAATTAACGCCGTCGACGGAGTTGATGGCGCGCGATCTGAAGACGATGGGGCAACAGATCGAACAGCTTAAAGCCAGCATCGAGCAGCTCAAGGCCAGCCAGGCCCAGATGTCCCGCGACATGGCCAGGAATACCGAGCCAAACCCGCGGCCGAGAACATCGGCGATTCCGCCGCGGCCGATGGCGGCGATTCCGCCGCGGCCGATTCCAGCACCGCGCAAGCCGAGGACGGCTTACTTGCCGCCGCCGACCGTGATCAACTCGCCGCCCCCGAGCTACGCCGTGCCTCCCGCGCTGCCGCCGCCCCCGCTGCCGCAGCCTGTGGTTTCACAGCCCGCACCGCTGCCGGAAGCAACCGATCAGTCGTATGACGGCCCGGTGATACGGCCACCGATGCCGCTGCGGTAAGACAGCGCTTTCATCGCGACGCGACTTACACCTCGCCCAGATCCGGCGGATCGAACCAGTTCGTCAGCGACAGACCGCCATCGACCACGATCGCGGCTCCCGTGACATAGGCCGACACCCGGTTCGACAGCACCGCCAGCGCCATCGGCGCGAGATCTTCGCTGCGGCCGAGGCGGCCGAGCGGAATGTGCTTCGCAAGCGACGGATCGGCGACGAAACCGCCGGCGGCGATGGCGCCGGGCACCAGCGCATTGACGCGGATTCCAAAGCGGCCAAACGTCTTTGCCAACTCCCTCACCAGCATCGCCATCGCCGCCTTGGACGTCGAATAGTGCGGCAGGTTGCGCGGCGTGCCGGCGTGCAGCGAGGTCAGGAATAAAAACGAACCAGGCTCATGCGCCGCAATAAGTTTTCGCGCGAGTTCACGCGCGAGATGAAAGCCGGCATCGACATTGACCGCGCGCATCTGCTCCCAGGTCTCGCAGCTGACGGCGAGCGCGTGATCGGCCTCGCGCCGCGCCGGCGACGCGCTGTGAACGAAGTGGGTCACCTGCCCGACCGTGGACTGCGCATCGGCCAGCAACGCATCGCAGGCGGCGCGCTGCGCGAGATCGCCGATCCACGGCACCGCCAGTTCCGGCCGTGGCGAAGCCTTGACTGCGGCTGTGACCGTATCCGCGTTCACATCGGCGAACACGGTCCGCACGCCCTCGCCGACCAGCGCTTGCGCGATCGCGCGTCCAATGCCGTTTCCAGCACCGGTCACCAGAGCCGCCTCGCGCGCGGCATCGAACGGATGGTTCAGCAAGCTCATAGCGGTCGTTACTCCCTGCGATAAAATTCAACGCGAGCCTTGCGGGCAGCTCGCCGGCGCGGCCAGCCTAGCACGCGATGATTGCCAAGACCGCCTGAACATCGCTGCCGCATGCATGGCCTTGCGCAAGACGAGGCGCGGCGCCTGTCGCCGGGATCGCGCGCCGCTTTCGCCGACCTGAACAGGGTCCATCCGGTTACCCGGCCCGATCACATTTTTGCGAAATTTCCCGAACGTTAAACATCCGGCTGCGCGGAGCAGGCTGCGGCCAAAAATTGTCACAATCCTTTTTATCTAGAAATGGAAATCCTTCGAGAAGGAGAAGCCCTATGCGGATCGCACCCCTGATCTTCGGTGGTTTCACTGCGCTTACCGTGCTGGCGGCGCCGGCTCTGGCGAAGAATTCCCATACCCAGAAGATCGACGACCAACCGGCTTCACGGTCGTGCCAGGCCTACCAGCAGGCGGCCGACGGATCGTGGGCAGCGCTGCCATGCAACGAGCTTGGTGCGAACGGACAGCCGCAGCACAAGTCCGCCGCGCGAAAGACCGACGACGACGCGCGCTGAGAATTTTGGCGCAACGCGTCGGCTCGCGCAGCCATAAGGGCATCGAAATCCGGCGCGCCCGTCGGGCAGTTGTCGCGCGTTCCGCTGGAGTGGCGGCGCATCCTGATTGCCCGTCGGGCAAAACAGCGACACACCTGTCCAGCCCCGCTCGCAAAACTATTTCCGTTCTCTTTTGACCCAAATCACTTCTATATCCCTCGCGTCCCGGCCCACACTGAGGGGCGTTTCGCGATCGTCACGAACGTAGGGCGCGGGATGCGATGGACGCGGTGGCGCTGCTGACGAGAGCGCTTCTCTGCGGACGGTGAAGTCGTGTGGTCCTGACGCCCCGACGCTGGCGTCAAGTTGGTGAAAGAGATTTCACCGGCGACGGTGGCAAACAAGCCCGGTCACCGAGGAGAGCGCGGAGGAAACCGTTAAAACCATCGCGTGCGGGAATGCCGGGTGATCCCGGTGCGACCGTGGTGACTAACGCGCGTGCTTACTACACACCACGCGCGGCTGCGGGTGCAACGGGCACCCGGCATTCCCCACGCCCTCTATTTCGGGGCGAAGGATTTCTGCACAACTCGGGCGCTTCGTGCCGCGAGATCGCGGGGACACGTCAACGTCATTGCCTGCGACAAACGCGAAGCGTTTGCGCAAGGGAGCGAATGCGACAAAGCAATCCACTCTTGCTTTCGTGTTGCGGCATGGATTGCTTCGCTTCGCTCGCAATGACGGTTTGGCTTTCGTCGTCCCTGCGTTGATGGGACGGCCTCTAAACTCTTTAAATTAATGTCGGGATCGGGCGCACCGAGACGTCCTTGAGGTGAACTCCGTCCCTCCCGCAGGAAAGAGGCAGCTCATGCTCTACGCCATTCTGGCCTATCACGTCGAAGAAGACATCGCGTCCTTTACGCCGCAAGAGGATGCGGCGCTGATGAACGATCTGAATGAGGTCCATGAGCGCCTGCACCAGGAGAAGCGCATGGGACCGGCAGCGCGGCTGGGCGCGACCAGGGGCGCCTGCGTGTTGCGTGGTCCGGGCAAGGGCGTGGTGATCGATGGTCCCTTCACCGAATCGAAGGAGCAGTTGCTGGGCTTCTACGTCATCGATTGTGCCGATCGCGACGCTGCCATCGCCGCCGCGCGCGACCTGCGCCGCGTCAATCCGAGCGCGATGTATGAAATCCGCCCCGTGTTGCTCTATCGCCCCGGCGTGCCGTTTCCGCTGACCGAGGCCAGGATCGACGGCGCGGCTGTATCGGCGTTCGGTTCCGACAGCGTCGATCGATAGGGGTCATTCGGCCTTCAGTGCGGAAGCTTCGCCTTGAAGATCGTGAAGGGACCGGAACGCGGCAGGCTGTTCTTGAAGGCGACTTCCCAAAGATGGGAATCGGCGATGTAGAGATAGCCGCCGCTGATCGCAAAACCGTCCGCCCAGGAGAGCTTGGAGGGATCGCTGACGAAAACCTTGGCGCTCAACGTGTGACTTGGCGTCCTCGTTATGGCAACCACGGTACCGTGTTCGAGGTCGCCGCCATACAGCGTGCCATGACTATCCATAATCAGGCCGCCCGTCAGCGCCGAACTGCCGAGGTACTCGACCTTCTTGGTAAGATCGGCATCGGAGAGTTTGGCGTCGCGCAGGGCCGAGGTCGGCACTCGCCAATAATTATGGTCGGTGAGCGGCCGATAGTAGAGCCATTGTGCATCCGGAGAGAGGGCGATGCCATCAGCCTGGATCGCCGCCACCGAACCGTCCGGTCGCAACGCGATCTCGTTGCCGAACATCAGATGCTGTTTGGGATCGGCGAACGTCGAACGGCCGTCGACCAGCACCTGCCGGGCCTCCCCGGTTTTCAAATCGAGCACCACCAGGCCGCCCTTATTCCCGGCATTGGTGAGGTAGGCATAATGATGAACGAGGTCGATCCGCACGTCGTTCAGAGAATCTTTCGCCGACACCACGCCCTTGAAATCATATTGCCGGATCGCCTTGTTGGTGGCGAGGTTGAACTCGACCAGCTTCGGCGGCAGGCGCTCCTGATCGACCTTGGCAAGCGAAGAATCCAGCGCCCAGAGATGGTCCGCTTTGTCGACCCAGAGCGCCTGAACCGAGATCCATTCCGACTTGCCATCTCCCAGATCGCTGAAATTATTCCAGGCCGCGTCGGGATATGGCGTGATCTCACCGGATTTGGGATCGACCTCGACCATGCTGAAGTGCGAACGGACGTTGGAGGACGGCGCGGTGGCGAATACCCTGCCCTTGGCCGAGACGCCGATGCCGACCAGCCGGAAATCATCGGCGAACGCCTTCACGGTTTCCAACGGCGGACCGAGCTTCGCACTCGATTTAAAGGCATTTTGCGCCGCCGCCGGGGCGGCCACGAACATGACCGCCGCGAAAAGAAGGCTGACGGATTCACGGACCCTTCTGATTTTCATTGTCATGGACGCTCATGTTGTCATGGATGCGCGGATCATGGGGCGACGACCTCCTGCAGGACTGCCTGCACTAATCGCCATTGCCGCTCACTTGTTCCGCTGCGTTGGACGCGCCAACCGAACCCGGATTGGCCCGGGCGGCGATGTACAACAGGGAACATTTCACCACTGCAAACTGGCGCCTCCCTAAAAGCAAAGGTTGGTCACCAGATTTCCGCGCTTATCCTTGATCGCGTAAGGGCATTCCATCCGCTTCAGCGCTTTTTTGGCGTCTTCATCGCCGAGGGCCGCAGCCCGCTCATAATAGGCCTTGGCGGCGGCGGCATCCTTTGGCCCGCCGCGCCCCTCCTGTGTGAACGCGCCCATTCGCTCCAGCGCGCCGGGATGATTTTGCGCTGCCGCCTTCTCGAACAAATTCCGCGCGCCGATGTCGTCCCTCGCACCGCCGGTGCCATCAGCCAGCATCAACCCCAGTTGATATTGCGCTTCGGGATTGGTCTCGGCGGCCTTCGCCAGGAGCTCGCGGGACCGCGCCGGATCCGAACCCGCAGCACCGCCGGCAGAAAGCGCAGCAAGATTGGTGACGCCGCGCGGATTGCCCGCTTGCGCCGCGCGTTCGAACAGCTTGCGCGCCTGGGCTTCGTCCCTCGCCACACCCGCGCCGGTTCCGTAGAGCACGCCGAGTTCGACCATCGCCGAGGTCGAGCCCTTGTCGGCCGCCTTGCGCCAGGCGCCGATTGCTTCCGGCGTTTGCCGGTTGGCGGCATAGGCGCGGCCGAGTTGGTACAGCGCGCGCCGCGACGAGGCGCCGGCGATCCTGCAATATTTGATCGCGGTCGCGATATCGGAGGGCGCGACATCGGGCGTGCCCTTGACGTCGGCGGGTTTGTCCGGATCGGCCGGATCGGCGGCCAGCCGGTCGCACAAGACAAGGTCGGCCGATTGGCCCTTGACGAGAGATGGAGCGGCCCACATGGCCACAGCGATCGCCATCGCAGGAGCGATGCGGCCCATCGCAGCGAACGAACGCGTGTGAAGATGTTTGGTCAGGACGCGCATGTTGAAGAGAAGAAGCTAGCTTTGAAGTGCGGGCGGATTCAAGGCTGGGGTCAGCAGCCGCGCAGCACCGGAACCGCCTGCGCGGCCCATCGGCGGCAAAAAAAGACCAGCCCAAGCGGGGCAGAAGCCGTGCGCCGGGCTGGTCAGGATCGGAGGAGAGGCTCAAACAGGTCCGCGCTGGAGCGGAAAGTCACGGCCTGGACGCCCCCAGATCCAGGCCGCGGGTGGAACGCGTCAGGCCGCGGCCGCCTTGGCCGAGGTCGGAACCGATGCGACGGTCTTCAGTATCTGCGAAGCGATCTGGTACGGGTCGCCTTGCGAGTTCGGACGGCGATCCTCGAGATAGCCCTTGTAGCCGTTGTTGACGAAGCTGTGCGGCACGCGGATCGACGCGCCGCGATCGGCGACGCCGTAGCTGAACTTGTCGATCGACGCGGTCTCGTGCTTGCCGGTCAGCCGCATATGGTTGTCGGGACCATAGACCGCGATGTGATCGGCGCGGGTCGCCTCGAACGCATCCATCAGCTTCTCGAAATACTCCTTGCCGCCGACTTCGCGCATGTAGGCGGTCGAGAAGTTGGCGTGCATGCCGGAGCCGTTCCAGTCGGTGTCGCCGAGCGGCTTGCAGTGATATTCGATGTCGATGCCGTAGCTTTCGGTCAGGCGCTGCATCAGATAGCGGGCCATCCACATTTCGTCAGCGGCGCTCTTGGAGCCCTTGCCGAAGATCTGGAATTCCCACTGGCCCTTCGCCACCTCGGCGTTGATGCCTTCGTGGTTGATGCCGGCGGCGAGGCAGAGATCGAGATGCTTCTCGACGATCTCGCGCGCGACGTCGCCGACGTTCTTGTAGCCGACGCCGGTGTAATACGGGCCCTGCGGCGCGGGATAGCCGCGCGGCGGGAAAGCCGAGCGGACGGCCGTCCTTGTAGAAGAAATATTCCTGCTCGAAGCCGAACCAGGCGCCGGCATCGTCGAGAATGGTGGCGCGCTTGTTGGAGGGATGCGGGGTCTTGCCGTCGGGCATCATCGACTTCGCACATCACCAGCACGCCGTTGGTGCGCGCGGCGTCCGGATAACACGGCGACCGGCTTGAGCACGCAGTCCGAACTGTGGCCCTCGGCCTGCATGGTCGAGCTTCCGTCGAAGCCCCACAGCGGAAGCTGCTCCAGCGTCGGGAATGAATCGAATTCCTTGATCTGCGTCTTGCCGCGCAAATTCGGCATCGGCGTGTAGCCGTCGAGCCAGATATACTCGAGCTTGTACTTTGTCATTGAGCCTCTCATGAGTTGATGATGCGAAAGGTGGGAAACCGAAGCCTTTTGGTCACCACACGCTTGTACCCGGCCACCATCGGCCAGTTCGTTACCAAGCAATAAAAGTGCCAAATCGCTGCAGCTGCGGGAGGGCTGACCGGGACGGGAAAATCCGGTCCGGCGTCCGGTCCGGTTCGTCGTTTTTGAGGTGCGGCAAAGGCGCGCGGGTCGCGGCCTCCGAGGGGCGCCGGAGGGCCCCGATTGCGCCTGATTCCACGGCAGTCCGCGGCCCGTTTTGCGGGTTCGATTAAAGCCGCGCCAGCCAGCCGGCAATATTCTGCAAGAAATGGCGGCGCCCTCGCAACCTTGGCGATGGCTCAAGCCTTAGCCAGTCCGCGGTTGCTTCCCAGAGTGCAAATGCAGAAATGCCTACAAATTATACACGAAATGATTTGGTTTTGATCAGATTGCACCCGCGGCGTGCACCAACGATATCCATTTCAGTAACGACTCGCGAACGAGTCGGGCGCAGCATGAGTCCATGTGCTGCGGCGCCAAGGAGATATCAAGATGAATACCAGTTTAAATCACGGGTCCGCCAAGATCTACCAATTCCCCGTCGGGGGCCGCGCGGCTCTCGGCGTGCGCCGCCCCGACGAGACCAAGGCATCAATCGATCTTGCTTCGCGCGTCAGCGAAACGGTGTTCGGTGACGCCTGGTATCACGAGGCGGCCATCCAGGAGTCCAAGCCGGTGCGGGAGTGCTGATGCCAATCGCACACGTGTTGTCGATGCGGACTTTGGTGCGACATCAAAAGCGGAAAAAAGGGTCGAAACAAAACGTTTCGGCTCTTTTTCATATCTGCCCAGCGGCCCAGCGCGATCCAATCCACCTCTCAGTCATTTATCTGCCGCACAGCGTGGCCTATGCTGAACTGATGCAAGAATCCCCCGCCCGCCACTTCAATCTCGCCGGCGCCAGCAATTTCCGCGATCTGGGCGGCTATCCCGGCAAGGATGGCCGCGCTGTCCGCTGGCGGCAGATATTCCGTTCCAATCATCTCGGCGATCTCACCGAGGCAGATATCGAAGTGCTGCGCGGCCTCGGCCTGAAGAGCGCGTTCGATCTTCGCGGCACCGAGGAGCGCGCAACTGCGATCTGCGCGCTTGAGAAAATCGTGGTTCATTCGCTGCCGATCGAGCCGACGGTGGTCGGCGAGTTGCGGGCGCTGCTCGACGCCGGCTCGCCGCTGTCATCGGCCGAAGCGGCAGATGCCATGCGCAATTCCTACCGTAGCTATGTGCGGCAAAACACGCCGAGATTCCGCGCGCTGTTTACTCGCTTGCTTGAGGATCACGCCCCGCTGGTGATTCATTGCACCGCCGGCAAGGATCGCACCGGTTTTGCCTGCGCGCTGATCTTGCACGCGCTCGGCGTGCCGGACGATCTGATCTCGCAGGATTATCTGCTGACCAACCGCTTCTATCGACGCGATCCCTCCTCCGTCACCGATCTGCCGGAGGCGGTCACGCAGGTGCTCACATCGGTGGAAGCATCTTTCCTCGCGGCCTCATTCGAGGTCATCGGCACCGATTATGGCGATCTCGAAAGCTATTTCCGGGGAGGACTCGGCGTTGGACCGCGCGAGCGCGCCGCGCTGGAAGCTTGCTATCTGGAGCCCTGATGCCCCACCGGCGAGCGGAAACAGGACAAACCGCCTTACGCCGCGGCCTCCATTTCTGCGTCGAGGTCGGCAATGACGTCCTCGAATGCCGAGATCGCCTGCTGAACCGCCGCAATCTGCATCAATTCCCAGCCGCTGACCGGGCCGTTGCGGTTTTGCAGCGCGACAACCAAATCCCGCCGCTGCTCCTTGAGCTGAACCAGCGGCAAACCGTGATCAGGTAGGTATCTCATGATGCTGTCCCAGCCCTTGAGTTGAACGAACGCAACGTTATAACCGGCGATGCTCTGCATTCCGCTTACAAAACTCCGGCAAATTTTAGCGATCTCTGCGCCGCGGCCGCTGGCCGGGCCTTTGCCCGCCACGGCATTGCAATTCAATTTCGCCCGGCGGTACTGTGAAATCCCGTCATCTGCCTTGGCCGGAGACGCCATCATGAACGGAAAAGTAATTGTCGTGACCGGCGCCTCGGGTGCGCTCGGCAAAGTGGTCGCGACGGTGGCGCTGGCCCGCGGCGCGCGGGTGGCCGGCATCGATCACGCGGCCTCGCACGATTCCGGCGACGCCGCAACCGGATTGAACTTGGCGGCGTCGATCTTTCCGATCGCGGCCCAGGCCAAGAAGGCGATCGACGCGGCCGCGACGCATTTCGGCAGGCTCGATGCGCTGATCAATATTGCCGGCGGCTTTGCGTTCGAGGCGATCGCCGAAGGCGATCCAAAAACCTGGCAGCGCATGTATGCGCTCAACGTGCTTACCGCGCTGAATGCGTCGCAATCGGCGATCCCGCATCTTGCCGCTTCCGGCGCCGGAGCGAATCGTCAATGTCGGCGCGATGGGCGCGCTGCAGGCGGGCGCCGGCATGGGCGCCTATGCCGCATCCAAAGCCGGCGTGCATCGCCTCACCGAGGCGCTCGCTGCCGAATGGAAGGGCAAGATCACCGTCAACGCCGTGCTGCCATCGACCATCGACACCGCGGCCAACCGCGCCAGCATGCCGAACGCCGATTTCGAAAAATGGGTGACGCCGGAAGAACTGGCCGAGGTGATCCTGTTTCTCGCCAGCGATGCCGCCAGCGCCATCACCGGCGCGCTGCTCCCGGTGAGCGGGCGGGTATAGCATCGCGCGCGTCCGCCCCGCATTCAGTCCGGAACCAGCAGACGCAGCTTCGATTTGAATCGGATGCTCTGCTTGCCGGCGAGCGCCATGCCGTCGCGTCTCCGCGGAGACATCGTCATAGGTTCCGGAAAATCCGATGGTCACAACCTTGCGCTCCCAGACCGGCCGGGCCCCAAAAGTCGGCGAATGTTCATGGTTGGTCACTTCGCCCTTCCATTTGCCGTTTGCGCAGGTATAGGTGCCGAACGCATAAAAGAACGAGTCGCCACCGCGCAATGTGCCATCGCGCACTACCATGACGCCTTGATTGCCACCCTCGATGCCATCGAGCATCTCGATGACGATGTGGTAGAGTCCATTCCGGATCATAATGCGTGCCGCGCCCGTCTCGTCCCGAGCGTACGATAGCCGTTCCGGCGCCGTTTGATCAAATTCCGCTGCGGCGATTCGGGTTAAACTCGGACACTGAGTTGCAGCCACGACACCGGAGACACCGTGGAAACTGCGCTTTATCTGCCCGTCAAACGCTTCCTCGAAAACCTCGGCTTCACGGTCAAGGGCGAGGTCGGCGGCTGCGACCTCGTGGCGCTGAGCGGCGACGAACCCCCGATCGTGGTGATCGGCGAACTGAAGCTTTCCTTCAATCTCGAACTGGTTGCTGCAGGCGGTCGATCGCGCCGGCGCCTGCGACGAGGTCTGGCTCGCCGCCAAGATGTCGACGCGCGGCAAGGGACGCGAGAGCGACGCGCGCTATCGCAATCTCTGCCGCCGGCTCGGCTTTGGCATGCTGGCGGTCACCAACACCGGCGATGTCGAGGTGATCGTCAAGCCGCCCACGACAAGCCCGCGCCGCGATCCGAAGAAGCGCTCCCGCCTGGTTGCCGAGCATCGGCGCCGCAAGGGCGACCCGGCGCTGGGCGGCAGCACCCGCGCGCCGATCATGACGGCCTACCGCCAGCAAGCGCTGGCCTGCGCATCGGCGCTGTCGCAGGGGCCGCGGCGCGTGCGCGAGCTCAGGCCCGAGATTCCCGACGCCCAGAAAATTCTGCTGCACAACGTCTATGGCTGGTTCGATCGCGCCGAGCGCGGCGTTTATGTCCTGACCGATGCCGGACACGCCGCGCTGAAGCGCTGGCCGCAAACACCGATGGATTTGGCTGGCGCCGCCGATTCACTTCCGTGATGACGATAACGATGTCGAAAAAACGCTGGGGGAAAAGATGATTGTCGTGACCGGTAGCGTGACGGCTCGAGAAGAAACCTTCAATGAGGTTCGCCAGTTGAGCCTGCAGCATGTGCATCGCTCGCGCACCGAGCCCGGATGCATCTCGCACGCGGTGCATGTCGATTGCGAGGATCCGATGCGGCTGGTGTTTATCGAGCAATGGGCCGATCGGGCCGCGCTGCTGGCGCATTTCGCTGTGCCGACCTCGCGCGACTTCGTCCGCGCCCTGCAGCCGCTGGCAGCGGCCGCCACGACCATTCAACTCTACGACGCCACCAAACTGGAAAATCTCTGAATTCAGGAATGCATAGCTGGATTGCCATACCAATTTCATATTGCAATGCAACATATAGCGCCCTAGGTATCCGGAGATCAAACGAGAGGCCCCGATGAGCGAAGACTGGAATACCAAATATGGGCCGCGGCGCGTCCGGCGCGATCCGCCGACGCTGGAGGAAGCGATCTTCGCCGCGATCGGGATTACCGACGATCAGGCGGCGCAGGCCGAAATCGCCGCTTCGCTGATGGGACTGCCGATCGAATCCGTCACCGCTGAAGTCAAGAAAGCCGGACGCTCCATCCGCTCGTTCTTCGACGCGGGTGATCGCCGGCGAACAGGGCGCGCAGCGCTCGGTCGTGGTCGAGCGCCGTGTCGATCAGGAAGTTCGGCAACGACAAGCGCACCGGGACCTGACGCGCGCTCAGGCGGCGCCGGCTGAGCCATTCGCAGGATCAGCGATCGACGAATGGCAGAGTGCGGACGCCGTCCGGTCAGGCTGTTCGCCCCAGCCGTACATTCGCAACAGCAGCTTCCAATACGCGCGGTTGAAATTGACCATTGCGCGCGCAGCCTCGGCCGGCGTTGCGATCGCGAGCCTTGCAGGTTCGGGCTGCGGCTGCTGCTCTAGATCGATGCTGCCGGTGGATTCGCCGTAACGGAACGTCAGATGCGCGCCGAATTTGTTGGCGAGCGCCCGCATCGCCTCGTTCTGCGCGCCGGTGGTGATCCGCAGGGCTGCGGTAGCCCTTCGATCGCGCTTCCGCGATCAGCTTTCTGAACAGGATGCTGCCGACGCCCTGCCGTCGCACGCCTGCCTCCACGCTGAAAGCGATCTCCGGTAATGAATCCGGTGATTGATCCGGCGGATGCAGTTCCGCCGCACCGCGCACCACGCCGTCCTCGATATAGGCGATGATGACCGTGCCGTCGCCTGCGCATTTCGCGGCATAGCGTTCGATGAAGCTGTCATCCATGAAGCCGTGGAAGCGGTCATGGCGGCTCGTCCGGATCGAGCCGCAACAAGATGGTCGCGCAGCAGCGGCAGTTCTTCCTGCTGGCGCAGCGTTCGCACGGTGCCCCTGGCGGACCATCGAACGGCTGATATCGTCGTGGTAGCATCTCATAACTCCTCTTGGATAGCCCTCGAGGAGGCGTCGAATCCCTAGACCACACATATTGTGCATCGCACCATGAAAATCAAGACTGCTTCCGCCTCAATTAGCGGCATAAACGCGATTATTCGTTAACGAAATCCTTAACGATAGGCTTGTCAGAGTACCATCTGGGTCTGGGTCACCACCGCGACCAATTTGCCCTCTTCGGTCTCCAGCCGCGTTTGCCAGACCTGGGTGCGACGCCCACGATGCACCGGCGTCGCGGTCGCGATCACGGTGGCGCCCTCTTTCGCGCCGCCGATGAAATTGGTCTTGCTCTCGATCGTGGTGGTGCCCTTCGCATCGTCGGGCAGATTGATCACGGTCGCCGCGGCGCCAACCGAATCCGCAAGCGCCATGAGGGCGCCACCGTGAATCGTATGTCCGAGCGTGCAGAGATCCGGCCGTACCAGCATCCGCGCCACCACGCGATCTTTTCCGGCTTCGGTGAATGTCACCCCCTTCAACTCGGCAAACGGCATTTTCATTGCGTTGATTTTCTCAAGCGGCGTCATGGTCGGCATCGCTCCCAGCCTTATCGGTCGCGTCATTCCGGGTTCGCATCTCGATGTGCGCGGAATGACGGTTTTATCTCCCTCAAATGTTTGAAGCGATTACCTGCGACGTCAAGCCCGGCCAAGCCGTTACGCGAGGATGACGACGGTACTCGTTCCTACATCGGCTCCACCCCGCACCATTCCGCGATGAACAGCGCGGTCGCCTTGGTCGATTTCCGCAACGAGTCCAGATCGACATATTCATTGAAGCCATGCATCGCGGCACCGCTGGCGCCGAAGCACAGGCTCGGAATGTTGTAGTTCAATCCATAGAATCGCGTGTCGGTGAGCGCCGTGAACACGAGGTCCTGCACCGCGCCGCCGTAGACCGCGCTCATAGGCCTTGCCAAACGCGGCTTCCGCTTCGGCGGAATCCTTCAGCTCATAGCCTTCCGACAAGAAATCCCGACCAATCCACGCTCGGGCGGATTATTGGAGAGGAAGCGATGATCGCGCGCCGCCGCCGGAGACGCAGGCCGAGAATCTCGGCCTGGCAGTCGGCGACCGACCAGCCCGGCAGTATCGCGATCCGGCAATCGACATCGCACCACGCCGGCACGCTGGAGGCCCAGTCGCCGCCCTTGATAATGCCGGGATTGAAGTTGATCGGATGCGTCACTGCCTTGAAATGGCGATCGCTTTTCGCGCGCTCGTTCCATTCGGCTTCGAGCTTTTCCAGCGCCTGAATCAGATGGTAGGCGGCGGTGATCGCGTTGGAGCCGGAGCCGGCCTCGAACACATGCACGGGATGGCCGCGAACCTTCAGCCGAAACCAGATCACGCCGACCTGCGAGCGCACCATCTTGCCCGAGGTAGGTTCCGGAATGAAACAGGCATCGGCGCGATAGCCGCGCTGCAAGGTCGAGAGCGCGCCGACGCCGGTGCTTTCCTCCTCGATCACGGACTGGAAATGGATCCGCGCCGTCGGCTGAGCCCGGCGGCCTTGATGGCGTCGAGCGCATAAAGCGCACCGATGGTGCCGGACTTCATGTCGCAGGCGCCGCGGCCATACATCTTGCCGTCCTTGACGACGGGCGAAAACGGCGGCGTCTCCCACATCTCAAGCGGTCCGGTCGGCACCACGTCGCAATGTCCCTGCAGGATCAGCGATTTTCCGGCATTGCTTGCGGGCCGGTAGGTGCCGACCACGGTGCGCGCTTTCGAGAAATCATGCTCGATCGGACCGAAACCGCGCAAATCCTTGAGATCGTTGACATCGATATGCCAGTCGTCGACCTCGTAGCCGCGCTGGCGCAAGAGATCGCCGATCATGTCCTGGCACGGCCCCTCCGCGCCGCGGGTAGAGGGAATCGCGACAAAATCCCTGGTCGTCGCAAGCTGCGCGTCGAAATTGGCGTCGACCGCATCGAGGATTTTGCGTTGCATATCAACAGTCATACGGCGGCTCCAATTAAGTCCGGGATCAAGAAGGCGGGCACATTAGCCACATCTCATGTGCGAGGATATTGCAGAAAATACGCCTCGGCCAAAGCCTCTTCGAGCGGGCGTCCTTCCGCATATCCGCGCAGCGATGCCGGACGTTCGACGCCGTCGCGCAGCCGCGGGCAGAACTCCGGCGCACCCAGCACCGTGCGGACTGGAATTCGCTCGGCATAGATCGGTAAATCGTAGTCCTCCTCATCATCAACGACGCCGCGGGCGCGAATCTTGGCAGAAGCCTCTTCGATCTCCATGGCGATTACGGAGGTCGCCTTGATTTCCTGGGCCGTGCTTTGCCGCAGATTGGTAGTCCGGTCGGGAAAGAACCGGTCGACCATCGCGACCAAAGCGCGTTCCTTCTCGTCTGGTTCGGTAACGAGATAGGCCCTGCCGAAAGCCATCACGGCACGGTAATCCGCGGAATGATTGAACCCGCACCTTGCCAGCACAAGACTGTCGAGATGAGCGACCGTGAGACATACCCTCTGATCGTCAGACTGGTTCCTCAGCATCCGGCTGGCGCTGCTGCCATGCCAGTAGAGCGTCGTCCCCTCTCTCCAGAAAAACGTCGGCGTACAATAGGGCTGGCCGTCGACAACGTATGACACGTGGCAAAGCATCGAGGCGTCCAGCAGCCCGTGAACGGTGTCGTGGTCATAGCAGCCGCGGTCATGGCGGCGCTTCACCCGATTTCGGGACGACAGCGGATAGGACGTGATGGTTTCGTCTGCGGTCACAGCATTGCCTCGCGCGGTTTCTGAACGGTCGAAAGACTTGTACCGGCGATTTTGGTCTGCGATAGTGCCAATTCAATGCAAAAAAATCCGACCAATTCCTTGCCGACGCTGCGGAAGGTGGCGTTGCCGCTCGATCTGCTCGGCCCCCATGTGACCCGAGGCGCCTCTTCGCAAGACCGTCTCTATCAGGCGCTTTGTCACGCCATCGTTGGCGGGATCGCGAAACCCGGCGAAGCGCTACCGGCTTCGCGCACCTTGGCAAAACAAATCGGCTTCCGTCGTAACGTCATCACCAACGCTTATGAGCGGCTGATAGCGGACGGATTTGCGGTCGCCCGGGTTGGATCGGGCACGTTTGTCGCGGCACGCGTTCCGGCGCGGGTGAGCGGAGAACCGAAAGCTAATTTCATCATCGAAGAGCCGCGGCACGGCACTCTGGCCCTTGGATGCGCGCACATCGACCGTCAGGCATTGCGTCGCTTCAGAGCCTTTGCGGGACGCCGGATGCGCGCGTTCGGTGCCGAGCATCTTCACTATGGCGATCCGCGTGGAAGTCACGAGCTTCGGGCAGCGATCGCCGACCACCTGCTGTCGGCACGAGGGCTACGCTGCGATCCCGGCCAGATCATGCTGACATCGGGAACGATGCACGGATTACGGATCGTCTTGAGCGCCATTCTCAGAGACTCAAGATCAGATCTGGTGCGAAGATCCCGGCTATCCCGCCGCCCGTAAAGCGATCGAGCATTACGGAGGTCGTCCGGTCTCCGTGCCCGTCGACGACTTCGGCCTGGTCGTGGCCAAGGGCCGGGCCACGGCGCCGTCCGCGCGCGCGGCCTATGTGACGCCGTCGCATCAATTTCCGCTGGGCGTCCAGATGTCGATGCCGCGCCGGCTGGAATTGCTCGATTGGGCCAAGGAAGCCGATGCCTGGATTTTCGAGGACGATTACGACAGTGAATTCAGATACGACGGCGCTCCGTTGCTATCGCTCGCCGGTATCGATCACCTCCGGCGCGTGATCTATATGGGGACCTTTGCAAAGACATTGTTTCCGGGATTACGCATCGGATACTGCGCCCTGCCCGCGGCCCTGATCGGGCCAGCGACGACCGCACGAGCCGCGCTCGACCGATTTCCGGGCACGCTGCTGGAAGGCGCCGTTGCGGATATGCTGAATTCCGGCGCGTTTGCCGCCAATCTGCGGAAGGTCCGCGGGCTTTATCGCGAGGCGCGCGACGTGTTGGCGCAGACGTTGTCAACGGCGTCAGAGGGCCGGCTGTCGGTACCGGTGCCGTCGCAAGGCCTGCATCTGGTTGCTCGGTTCGACAGTTCAACCGACCCGGCCGTAGCATCAAAGGCGAAGGCCGTCGCCGGCGTCGAGGGATGGCTGCTGGCGGAGACCTATATTCGCGCCCGTCCGATCCCGGGGTTCGTTCTCGGATTTGCCGGCCACCGGATTCCCCAACTCATCGCATCGGCCGAAAAGCTGGCGAAGGCGTCGCTTGCTACCCTGCGCGCGAGCCACAAGTTGGACCGCAACGAAACCGGTCGGCGCCGCATCGTCAAAACGTCGAGATCGATATCCCCGTAATCGCGACCGCCGTCCTGACGGTCGGTACGCTTTGAAATCGCATGCGCATCTCTAGAGTGATGAATGAAGTCAGCAATATGGACAGCTTGCGGGTCGATATCGGCCTCAACGGGCTGACAATTCGGAACCAGTGAGACAGCTCCGCCGATGACGAAAACCTCGCGCAACATGCTTGTGTCGATCCTGCTGCTCGGCGGCATCGCACTGTTCTTGCTTGCACCTTACGCCATGGCGGAGCAGGTGGCGCGGGAGCAGGACATTGTCAATTTACGGCTCGGTCAGCGCATCAAGGTCGATGACGGCACCTGCCCCGCCGGCCAGATCAAGGAAGTCTCCGGCGCCAAGATGGTCGCAACGGGCGTCGTTCATACCCGAAAATGCATTCCGCGATTGGGACCCAAGATGAAATAAATGCATCCGCGGGCTTTTAGCCCTTCGCGGGTTCGCTCGGCGGCACCGGCGAGCCCGCGCTGCCCGCGGTCGCGCCGCCATCGATCGGCAAGGTGATGCCGGTGATCCAGCGTGACTCATCGCTGGCGAGAAACAGCGCGCCGTAGCCGATATCCCAGCCGGTGCCCTCGGTGCCGAGCAGCGTGCGCTCGCTGCGCGCCTTGCGCATCTCCGGCGTCATGCCGCGCGACGCCACCATCGGCGTGTAGACTGTGCCCGGCGCAATACAATTGACGCGGATACCGTCGCGGCCATGATGCGCCGCCATCGCGCGTGTCAAACTCACGATGGCGCCTTTCGATGTCGGATAGAGCAGGCTTGGATGGCCGCCCAACAAGCCCGCCACCGAACTCAGATTGATGATCGATCCGCCGCCGCTCCTGATCATTTCAGGAATCGCAAATTTCGCCATCAGCATCATGGAGGCAACGTTGACGCGCATCGCACTGTCCCATGCCTCGACATCGACCTCGACGGCGTTGCCGCGCGGGCCGGTGATGCCGACATTGTTGACAAGAATGTCGAGCCTGCCCCATGCGTCAACGGTGCGCGAGACGATCAATTGACAGCGGGCGGGAACGCTGACATCGCCCTCGACGATTTGTGCCGTACCGCCTTCGGCGTCGATCAGCCGCTTGGTCTCTTCCGCCCATGACGCCGTGGTGTCGACCAGCGTCACGCGCGCGCCATGCCGTGCCAGAATGACCGCGGTGGCGCGGCCATTGCCGATGCCCTCCGCACGCGATCCCGCGCCGGTGACGATGGCGGTCTTGCCCTTGAGGCGGTCGTCGCGGTGAATGGCCGTCATGGTTTCCCCTGTTCTGTTCGACGGCGGACGATAATCGCGACGCCATCCGGCCGCCAGCAGGCAATCGCAACAAAACGCCGGCGGGCGTCGCTGCCGGCCGGCACCGGGATCTTAAAAGCTTAAAGGAGGCGAGCCTAAGTCGCCGGCTCGAACATGCATTGCAAGGTCGGCTTTGCGATCTTCGTGAATGTGGCGCCGATCTCGGAGCGTTTCGCCGCAGGCACCCAGTCCGTTTCAATGGTGGGCACGCCGGTCTCGCTAATGCCGCGCAGCAAGGCTTCGCGAAGGTCGCTGTCTTCGACAGCGGCGGCGGCATGGTCATGCAGGCAGCCGCATACGGCTTCAGGGTGCGCCCAGCGCCCCATCATATGGGGAGCGCACAGTCGCACGAACTCTGCACGGGGATCGGGCAATTTGGTCGGCAGGCGGACCTGGGCCTGCGCCGAATTCCCCAGAATCACGAAAGCAACCACGGCGACGGCGCCGGTACGAAAAAACATGCGGGCCATTCCGGCAATCTTCATTGCGGGATTATCCGGCGGCCTAGCGGGATGCAACAAGCACGGTTCGCGGAGCCGAAATGGTGATCGGCGAGCCGTTATAGGCGAAGGTACCGATGCCCGGCAGGCTGCCATCGGACGATCCGGCCATGGATGGGCCAACCAGCACGAAGGCGAAGGCTAGGACGACGCTGAGGGTTCGCATTTGACTGTCTCCGGTTTGGGCCGGCGCTGTCCGCCGTTTTGGTTACCGGGTTGATAACCAACCGGCGTTTCCGGACGTCTACGCCAAAAGCGGGAAATGGTTTCGTCGTGCGGCTAAATGGTTTCGTCGCCGCGGCCGGACGAAACAATCTTCCAAAAAATTCAGTGATTTCAGTTCAATGCAATGAGCCGAACGGCCCCGGGAAGGTCCTTGAGCGGCCCCTGTCGTTCATTGGGCTAGCCGTTCAATGGCTGAGTGCGGCCACAACCTGAGATGCAGGCAGCAGAACCGGAGTTCCGTAATAGCTGAAGGTTCCGGCTCCCGGCAGGCTGCCATCGGCCGAGCCGGCCAAAGAGGGCCCGGTCAGAACCAAAATGAGGGCGATCAGGTAGCTGATGGCGCGCATGCGACGTCTCCACTGACGATCTGGAAATAGGACGCGCGCAAAGACCTGAGGGTTCGAATCCCGGTGCGACTTTTTAACCTTTCTCTGGTGGAAAGCTCTGTTTGCAGCGCAACCGCGGTGAACCGAAGCACTGGTACGTCCGACTCACACAAACCATTTGCAACCTTTCCCTGCAGTCGTGCGTTGGGACGTACCTCCAATAAAGGATGGCAGTCGTGGGCAATGGCAACATCGATGTTGGCAATGAAAACCTGACCCGCAAACCCGGCCAGCCAGCCGTTGAACCTTTGGGTGACGGCTCTTCCAAGCCGCGGATCAACAAGCAAAATCTACCGAGGACGGAGCGTCCCAGGATTTCCGGGGCGATGGCGCAGCAGTGCGGCGACATCGGTCGCGGCAACCAATCGGCACCGCAAAAATTCGTGCGGCTCGTGGGCTGCCGCGATCCCAAAGCCCGACCGGAGCCGCGGGTCCGTCCGCACCCGGAGCAGCGGTAATCCGGACTCCCGGTTCAGAATTCGCTCACTGGATGAACTCGCCGCATTTTTGAACGGCAGTATCGCCGCCGCCCCAAGGCATGATGGGCACCGAAGAGGTTGAGTTCTTCGGCGACCCGTCGATCAGTTTGTCGGAATAAACCATATAAACCAGCACGTTCCGCTTGGCATCGCAGCCGCGGACGATCTGCATCTTCTTGAAGAACAGCGAGCGGCGCTGCTTGAACATATCGTCGCCCTGCTCCATCTTGTCCTTGAAACGGATCGGACCGATCTGCCGGCACGCCAGTGAAATATCCGAGACCTGCTCGGCGAGCCCCATCCAGCCTGTGAAGCCCCCCTTCTCCGGCACGGTGAAATGACAGGCGACGCCTTCGATCTCCGGGTCGTCGACACCATAGGTCGCAAGCTTGTCGTTCGGGCTGAGCAATTTGAACACGGTCGAGCGGCGGAAGATCAGGTCCGGTTCGTCGGCGGCGGACGCGGGCGAACCCGGCCATAGCAGCAATGCAAATACAACAAGGATCCAGCGTCGCACCCTGGTGTCACATTGGCTTAAGGCGCGGGATGTCATGGTGATCTCCGTTGGCGACGCTTTCAGCCATGTAATGCGTGCAACCTTTGCCGGAAGATACCCGATGACGGAAACCCTGCGCCGTTTAACGGAATATGAGGCTTTTTTGTTACGTTCGGCTCGAAAATCGCTGGAATTGAGAGCCCTGCGCTGGTGAACGCGTTTCGCCTCTGCGACACTAAATTTCAATGGCTGGGATTCGGAAATGATACGCGTGGGCGGGCTTGGGGCTTCTATGGCGACCGGAAAGCGGGATCCGTTTAAGGCCAAAGATCGTTCTTCGAGCTGCGCGGCTTTTTCAAATTCGTTTTGGCGAATTGCCGTTTTGACGGCAGCCGGAGCCATCGGCGTCGCCTCGCAAGCGGAAGCGACCATTTATCTGGCCGGATTCCGACCTCGGATTTTCGCAGCCCGCCCCGGAGACCGTGGCGCCGCCGCTGCAACGAAGGGTTCGCCATCGTTCGGACGGCCGATCGCAAAAAGGGCAAAAAGGGATCGAGGCGCCGGAAGCCGCCAAACCGCACGGGCCGCTGCTGATCGCGATCTCGATCAACAAGCAAAACATGAAGATCTACGACGCCAACGGTTTCTTCGCGGAAACTCCGGTATCGACCGGCATGCGCGGTCATCCGACGCCGATGGGCGTGTTCAGCGTTATTGGAAAAGAGAAATTGCACCATTCCAACATCTATAGCGGCGCGCCGATGCCCTATATGCAGCGGATCACGTGGTCAGGCATCGCC
The DNA here is from genome assembly GCA_963729395.1 of uncultured Pseudomonadota bacterium. GTDB lineage: Bacteria > Pseudomonadota > Alphaproteobacteria > Rhizobiales > Xanthobacteraceae > Bradyrhizobium. The sequence continues at coordinate 144,284 of CAVSOS010000032.1, forward strand.
ATCCACGCCGGCGTGCTTCCGGGCCACCCGGCATCGCATGGCTGTATCCGTATGCCGATGGCTTTCGCGGTGAAGATGTATGGCTGGACCAGAATGGGCGCGCGGGTCGTGATCACTCCCGACGAGATGGTTCCGACCAATTTTTCGCATCCGTTGCTCTTCGCGCAAAAAATAGTGCCGCAGCCGATCGCCGCCGACGAGCCGAACGCGGCCGCAAAGGCCGACAAGGCGTCGAACGTGGCAACGACGAAGCCCGCGGCTTTGGAAGCGAATCTTGAACTGAGGTCAACCGTCGGGCACGACGACAGCGCGAAGTCCCTCGCGGACGCCGCACCGGCCTCCGCGCTATTGCGCGAACAGACTCGCACCGCGGATGCCAGCGTTTCTCCGATAACGAAATCCCCGGTCGCGATGTCAGACGCAACGCCCTCCGGTGATCATTCGCCGGCACGGCAGCAGCCCGTTGCGGGCACCGACAGCCCGCCGTCGACCGCCGAGTATACCGTTTCCGCGAAATCCGGCGATGCATCGAGCGCCGAATCCGAAGTTGCAAAGTTAGAACTTGCGAAATTAGAGGCTGAATCGGCCACCGCGGGACGTGCCGAAATCGCTTCAGCTGATGACAAGGCGGTCGAGGCCGGCGTCACCGTGCAAGCACGCGACGAAGCTGCAAAAACCAAGGCCGCCGCACGCGCCGACGCGACCAAGGCCGAGGCGAAGGCGGATGACGTCAGGACAGAGGCGACGAAAATAGACGCGCCGAAGCCGACCGCAAAGCCAGAAGATAGCGTCAAGCCGGCAACGAATATCACCGCCGGCGTTCCCGATCAGAAAAAAGATCAGGGCCGCTTGCCGGGCACCGAAAAGGCGCCGGCCTCGAAATCTGATGCGGCGGCGCTGGCAGCGCCAAAGCGTAGCGGTCAGATTGCGGTGTTCATCAGCCGCAAGGACTTAAAGCTCTATGTGCGGCAGAATTTCGCGCCGCTGTTCGATGTGCCGGTGACGATCGCGCCAAGCGATCGGCCGCTGGGAACGCATGTATTTACCGCGGAGGTCGACAAGGACGACGCCAATGTTCTGCACTGGTCGGTCGTTTCGCTTCCCACGCCGACCCGGTACGCTGAGCGGCGCGACGAGGACGAGCGTGCATCGCGCCGGCGAAAGATGGCGGGCGCGGTCGAGATGAAGGTGTCGGCGCCGGAGCCGGACAGCCCCGCCGAAGCATTGGATCGCCTCACCATTCCTGCGGACGCAAGGGCTCGAATTGCCGAAGCGCTTTCGACGGGCAGTTCGATCATCGTCTCCGATCAAGGTATCGCCGGTGGCGAAACCGGCGAAGGAACCGATTTCATCGTTTCGCTGCGCTAGACGGCCAGTCGGGCTTAGCCTCTGCTTGGCGAAAAAGTCGGAGTTCCCTCCGCAAATCAGCCGACGGGGCCGGTAAATCGGCGACCCCTGACAAAGCCGTTGCCGTGGCAACGCCGGTCCAACTACGTTATGGTGATCCGGGGGCAGGACAAGGCTCGGACGATGGCAGAAAGCCAGGACCGAACACGGGATCAACGTAAGGAATAACAAGATGCGCATTGCGGCAGCATTGATCTTTGCAGGCGCGGTTTCGCTGGGTGCACCGGGCGCGGCTTGGTCGCAGGCCCCCGCCACCAAGGGCGCGCGCGGCTGCCCCGCAACGGCGGCTCCTGCTGCTCCAGCACCCGCCGCGGCCCCGGCCCCCGCAAAAGCGCCTGCGCCAATCCCGACGCGCTCGGCATCGCCCGCGTCGTCGAAATCGACACCACCGGCGGGCCGGGATTCGGTTTCGAGCACTTCAAGCAGCTCGATTTCCTGCGCGACAAGGAAGTGGTGCTGACCTTCGACGACGGCCCGTGGCCGGTCAATACGCCCTCGGTACTGAAGACGCTGGCGGACGAATGCACGACCGGCATTTTCTTTCCGATCGGCAAGCACGCGACCTATTATCCGGAAATCCTGAAGCAGGTTCTCGCGGCCGGCCACACCATCGGCTCTCACACCTGGTCGCACGCGACCCTGACCAACAAGAAGCTGACCGAAGACCAGCGCAAGGAAGAGATCGAGAAAGGCTTCAGCGCGGTGAAATGGGCGCTCGGCGGCGTTTCGCCCGCGCCGTTCTTCCGCTTCCCGGCGCTGCAGCATCCGCCGGAAATGGTGACCTATCTCGGCACCCGAAACATCGCGATGTTCTCCTGCGATCTCAACTCCTTCGACTTCAAGGCGCGCAACGCCCAGCAGGTGATCGACGTCACGATGAAGAAGCTCGACAAGCTCGGCAAGGGCATCATCCTGATGCACGACTTCCACAAGCATACCGCGGAAGCGCTGCCCGAACTGCTGCGCAGGCTGAAGGCCGGCGGCTACAAGGTCGTGAAGATGATAGCCGAAGGCCCCGGTGCAGACCCTGCCGCAATATGACGAGGAACTTCTGAAGGACGCCAAGCTGCCGACGGTGAGCTTCCGCCCGGTTTCCAGCGTGGTGCAGACGATTTCGGAATAGCCTTGCCTCGCGCGAAAACGCAGGTGCCGGCGCTGCGCATCGAAGGTTATGTCATCGTGTCGGCCGACGGCATGCTGGCGAACGCCGATCGGCGTGATGCCGGACGAACTGAAATTCGAGGGCGACAAGCGGTTTTTCACCGCCGCCCTCGATCGCGCCGACCTGATCGTGCATGGCCGCCATTCCTACGAGGATCAGCCGAACTCGCCGCGGCGAAAGCGGATCATCGTGACCCGGCAAGATCGGCGCGATCGCGCCCGATCCGTCCAATCCCAGGGCCACGCTGTGGAATCCGGCCGGCGCTTCGTTCGAGGCGGCCTGCGACCGCGCCGGCGTGCGCTTCCGGCACCGTCGCGATCATCGGCGGACCGGAGGTGTTCGGAATGTTCATGGATCGCTACGACACGTTCTGGCTGTCGCAGGCGCCGCGCGTGCGGCTGCCGGGAGGCGAGCCGTGCTTCCCCGGCGTGCCCGCACGTTCACCGCAGGAAATTCTGGCGGCGCATGGCCTGAAAGCCGGCGAAGCCCAAATCCTGGACAGCGCCGATGCCGTCAGCGTGACGCCCTGGCGGCGAGTTACCTAGACATCGCTGCGTAGGCGGGTCCCGCCGTGTGCGACACCTGCCTGTATCCCGCGATCATGAACACTGCGCCGATGAGCGACAGGTTCTTCAACGCGTGGATCAAATTGTTCGTGGCGTCAGCGCCGGTTTGGTTCCAGAAGTCGTGATAGTAGAAGACAGTGCATTTAATCGACTTCGGCATTAAGCACCGTAATTCTCACCGTAATTCCTGTCACCCTAATTCCGTAATTCGCGGGACCGCGGCGGTTGTGCCGCTCTTTAGAGGCTGACCCAAAATTAGTCGACCGTGAAGAACGCGCTTTTCATGTGGGCAACGATTTTGACTGCACGAAGAGCAGGGCCAGAACGAGGCGTAAAAAATCGTTCAGCCACCTGATGAGGCGGCGGAAGTTGTAACCGGCCGCGGCGAGGACAGCGTTGTTGGCGTCGCCGTGGCGTCCGGCAAGGTAGTTGCGGCCCATTCGGTGCTCCTCCTTGGTATGGCCGATGACGGGCTCGACGGCGGCGCGCCGTTTCATCTCTCGTTTGATGGCCGGCGTCACGCGACGCTTCTGCCTGGACGTGTAGACTTTGAACTTATATTCGGACGGCGCGTTGTGGCCGCGGTAACCGGCATCGGTGTGGGCCCGTTCGATGGTATTGCCGACGAGTTGCTCGATCGCCGGAATGACGGCGGCCAGCGTATGGCCATCATAGGGGTTGCCTGGCAGCGCTTGCGCATGGACGACGAACTGGCCGCCCTTGCTGTGCTTGAGGGTGGTGGTAACGCTGACCTTGACGCCGAACTCGTAAGGCTTGTGCGGCTTGCCCTTGCCGATGCATTCCACCTCGGGCGCGTGCAGGCTGTAGACCTTGGGGCCACGCTGTCCGCGCTCCTGAGCGCGCACACGCCGCGCCAGGCTCAGCAGCCAGGCAAATTTGGTTTCGAGACCGGGATCGCCGTCGATCTTGCGGGCAATGTCCCGGATGACGCGGCCAAGATAAGTCTTGAGCTTGCGCAAAGCCCTGTTGGCGCGTTTGAACTGCTTGGCATGGGCGTAACGCTGATGCTGGATCAGGGCGAACTTGCCGACCCGCGTGTAAGACTGGCGCAAATCGACGCCCAGCTTCTTGGCCAGCTTCACCAGTTTCTCACGGGCCCGATTCAGAAGTTTGGCGTCGGTTGGGAAGGTGATGTTTTTCGGTTGCACCGTGGTATCGACAATGACGCGGGCGAGATCGCCGGCTTTCATCGCGCCAGTCCTGGTTGCGACCGCCAGGCTCTCCTGCAACAGCGCCTGCAGCCGCTCCTCGCCCATGCGGTTGCGCCAGTTGGTCATCGAGGAGCGATCGAGCGGCAGCCGGTGCTGGAAAAACTCCTCCCCGCAGAAGTATTGGTAGTACGGGTTCTCGATCCACTGCTCGCACACCACCTCGTCGCTGAGGTTGTAGGTGTGCTTGAGGATCGCAAGCCCCGCCATCAGCCGGGTCGGCAGCGGCGGCCGGCCAGTGCCATCGGCGTACACCGCGCCGAATTTCTCTTCCAGAAACCTCCAGTCGATCGTCCGCGCCAGCTTCACCAGCGCGTGGTCCATATTGATGACCTGATCGAGCCGCGACCGAAACAGATCCTGCTCGCCGCTCTCCCGACGCTCCCGTGGCCGCATCGAATCCTCCGCTCATTACCCGCGAAAGCAGAGAATCACGGCTTCAAATTCGTGGGAATCCCAAACTCGAATTTGCAAGAAAATCGCTGCCGAACCCCCAATTTCCGGCAAATCCTATTGCCGAAAATCGCCCGGTTTCCCTGCCCGATCAGGCGCTTCAGCATATTTCACGGTCGACAAATTAAGTTGAGTGATTTCAGTCGTTTGTGATTCAGTCGTGGTTGCGAGCTACGACGGAGGCACAAGATGGTTTGGACTGAAATCACCCGAGCGAAATATTGTCGAGATGGGCTGCGTTATGCAAGCGATACGACCGACGAAGAGTGGGCGATGATCGCTCCCCACATGCCCTGCAAGAATCGTCGCGGCCGGCCAGGTGTGACGGCGATGCGGGCATTGGTGAATTCGATCTTTTTCATCGCTCAGAGCGGTTGCCAGTGGCGGTTGTTACCGAAGGAGTTTCCGCCTTATACGACGGTGCAGCGGTACTTCTATCGGTGGCGCGACGACGGCACCTGGCAGAAGATCAACCACCATCTTGTCATGATGGCGCGTGAGGCTGATGGCCGGGAGGCAAGTCCCACCGCAGGAGTGATCGACAGCCAGTCGGTTAAAACCACCGAGGCTGGTGGTCCGCGCGGGTTCGATGCCGGCAAGAAGATCAAAGGACGCAAACGGCACCTTCTCACTGACACCGCAGGCTTTCTGATCGCAGGCATCGTGCATGAAGCCAGCGTACAAGATCGCGACGGCGCACCCGCGCTTCTCCAGTTGATCCGAAGTGCTTTCCCGTGGTTGCGTCATGTCTTCGCCGATGGTGGCTATGCCGGTCCGAAACTCAAAAAGGCGCTTGCCTCAATCGGCCGCTGGACCATCGAGATCGTCAAACGATCCGATGCCGCCAAAGGCTTCAAATTGTTGCCACGCCGCTGGGTCGTCGAACGAACCATCGCCTGGCTCAACCGCAACCGTCGTCTTGCAAAAGACTTCGAGGCAACGATTGCAAGCGCCGAAGCGTGGCTTATGATCGCCAGCGTCAAGTTGCTCTCGCGTAGTCTCGCCAGAGCATGATCAGCACCCTAAAACATTATGAGTCGGAACTCTTAGAAAGAACAAGCAGAGGGGGAACTCATTGGACGCGGATTGCCCGCTAATGTGGATAGCGGGCAAGGTAGCGGACATGACAATATCGACGCGAATAACCCGAACCGGACGTGAACTACAATACGCCAGTGCATCCGAGCCGGGAAATTTCGAGAAGGTTGATCGGGCGCATCCTTGCGATGAATCAGGATGTCTGCCTCCGGTCACTTCTCCTTAAAATGCCAAACCCCGTCCCAATCGGACGGCGGCGGAGTGCTGCGCAACAGGCTGATACGTTCGATAAACAGGCGGGACGGTCCATCGTCAGCGTCACCGAGCCGGCAGCTTTCGAAACTCCGCTGCGCCTCATCCCAGTCTTGCCGACGATAGGCGGCCAGGCCGTTTGCGTACGTTTCGCGAAGCTTACTCTGCTCCGGCGCGACCTCGCCGACGCGGCCCATTGCTTCATAGATACGGACCGGCTCGGTCTTGCCGGCGACGGTGATGAGATCGAGCTCCCGTGCCTCAATGACGTGTTGGGCCATTCGATAGGTCTCCTCGCTGAGGATGAGCGAGGTGCTGTAGAGTTTGTTGATACTCTCGAGGCGCGAGGCGAGGTTTACGGTGTCGCCGATCACGGTATAGGACCGTGACGAATCCGAGCCGATGGTCCCGACCACGGCTTCGCCGGTAGCGATGCCCATGCGGATCGCAAGCTCCGGAGGATTGCGTCGCATTCCGGTGATCTCGGGCAATTGGGCGCGAAGCTGGACGACCGCTTCTTGTTGTGCAAGGGCCGCGAGGCAGGCATCGCTGGCGTGGTCGTCGCCGACAGAGAATGGTGAGACCCAAAATGCCATGACGGCGTCACCGATATATTTATCAATGAAGCCGCGATGGGCATGAATGACCTCGGCGACCGTTCCGAAATAGCTGTTCAACAGGTTGACGACGGCGCTCGCGGTCAGTTGCTCGCTGATGCTGCTGAAGCCCTTGATGTCGGAAAAAAAGACCGTGAGCGTGCGACGTTCGGCCTGTTCGGCGCCGCTTCCGATCAGGCGAGTGACGATGCGGGGATCGACAAATTTGCCGAAGGTGTCTTTGATGCGCTCCCGCGTGCGAAGCTCCTCGACCATGCGATTAAACGACAGCGCGAGCTCGCCAACCTCGTCACGCGTGAGGATCGACAGCGGCTCCGAAACGGTACCGGCCTCGATGGCGCGGGTGCGGACGACCAACTGGCGCAGACCCCCGACAACACGCGCCGATCCCACCGCGCTGACGCCAAGGCCAATGCCGCAGGCGAGCAGGAACAAGCCAAAGCTCAAGTAAGTGTTAAGCCGTTGTCGGGCGAGTACATCGCGGGTTGCGCGATCTGTGAGACCGGCGAGGTTGAGGCGGACCTCGGAAAGGTCCGGTCCGAAAGCCTGAGCATATTTGGCGAAGCCAAGCGAAGCCGTCCGGGCATCCTCACGCCGGCCATCGACAAGGTCCGCCATTACCTGCTCACCTGTGGCGAGAAACCCCTCGAGGCTGCGGGTTAGATACTTGAATGATCCCTCTATGCGCGCCAGTTCGATGCGCTCCCCGGCTAGGTAGCCCGTGTCCTCGATTGCCTTGGCGATCAATGCAGTTGCCGCGTCAGCATCGGCGCGCAATTCATCGCCGACCTGCTTCTTGGCGGCAATTGCCGCCGCCAGTTCTGGAGGAGTCAGGGTATCCGGCCGAAGCGCGCGCAAAATACCGAGTTCGTATCTGTCGGTATCGACATCGAGCTCTGCGACCAGCCGCATCAGCGGCAGCTCGTATTCGGCGATGTTGTTGATTTGATCGCTGTCCAGCTTTTGAACAACGGCGAGGACGCCGACCACAGCGCCAAACAGCGCCAGCAGGACGCCGGCAAGAAGAAAAATTTTCTTGCGAATCGTCATTTGTCGGCTCCGGGCGACCTCGAGTAAGGCGCAGTCCCGAATTGCGCGAGCTCGAGGTCTGAGACAGGATTTAATCAGCTCCGCCGGCATTCAGCAAACGCCGGAACTCCGGGAATTGCGGCGAGAATTACGGTGAGCGCACTTCGGCATTAAGTGCGCTCACCGTAATTCCATTCGCGCGATCCATCGGGCAAATCTAAGCTGCCCTGCGCGATCAGGGTGATTTGTTGAACTGGATCAACCTGATGCTACAAGTCCAGTCCTCTCCGCAAAAATATTCCCATTCCCTTTTGACCCAAATCACCTGCATATCTGTCGCCATCCCGGCCCACACAAAGGGGCGTTTCGCGATCGTCACGGACGTAGGGCTCGGGATGCGATGGACGCAAGCGGCGCTGCTGACGAGAGCGTTACTTAGCGGACGGCGAAGTCGTGTGGTCCTGACGCCCCGACGCTGGCGTCAAGTTGGTGAAAGAAATTTCACCGGCGATGGTGGCAACAAAGCCCGGTCACCAGGGAGAGCCCGAAGGAAACCGTTAAAACCATTGCGTGCGGGAATGCCGGGCGATCCGGTGCGACCGTGGTGACTAACGCGCGTGCTTACTACTCACCACGCGCGGCTGCGGGGTGCAACGGGCACCCGGCATTCCCCACGCCTTTGTTGGGCGAAAGCTTCAGGCAAAACCCGGGCGCGATCCGCGCCGCGGGAACGCGGAGGCGTTTCTTGCCGTCATTGCGAGCGAAGCGAAGCAATTGCTTTCATGTTGCGGTATGGATTGCTTCGCGGAGCTTGTCATCGGGCGGCGCTTTACGCCGACCCGTTGGCTCGCAATGACGGCGTCGTGGCTGTTTGAAAATCGAATCGGGAAGCCAGGCTCGGCCACTGCCTAGACGTCGCTACTGTAGGCGGGTTCCCCCGCGTGCGACACCTTCCTGAAGCCTGCGATCATGAACAGTGCGCCGATGAGCGACAGGTTCTTCAACGCGTGGATCAAATTGTTCGTGGCGTCAGCGCCGGTTTGATTCCAGAAGTCGTGATAGTAGAAGGTCGCAGCGGCCACGAACAGGATCAGCACGATCGCAAAAAAGCGCGCGCCGAAATTCAACGCGATCATGATGCCGCAGATCAATTCAACCGCACCGGCCGCAATCGCCAGCATCTGCGGCGTCGACATGCCCGTTACACCCTCGAGCTGCGAGGTGTAGGTCGCCAGTGCCGCCGGAATGACAATCTTGGCGGCGATACAATCTGCGCGGTGGCCGTCGAATGCCGAAAAGCTTGGTTGCCCCCGAATAGATAAAGAGCACGGCGAACAGAATTCGCCCGAAGGTGATGAACGCTGGCATTGGTCGGCCTCACTGAAATGCTGCAGATGCGGGGTCGCTGTATGGCGGAACGATTATGAGGGGTCCGCCGCAGGCTTTTCAAACAGTCAAATCGAGGGAATGCTCGTTGTCGGCCGTGACTGGATAGATTTTTCCTGCTCGATTTCTTTATTTTGACGCGTTTTCTTCATGCGAAGCGACAGCCCCCCGCACCCGGCGTGGAGCCGGCTTTCGCTGTAAACACTCTAGCCAAACAAGCGTCGGCTGCTGGCGGCCGGCGCGCTCCTGGGCTTCGACGGCGGCGACCGCGGTCATGTTGAGAATGCCGCGCGCGGTCACCGACGGCGTGAGGATATGCGCCGGGCGCGAGGGGCCGATCAGGATCGGCCCGACCGGAAGCGCGTCCGCCAGCGACTTGATCATCTGATAGGCCACGTTGGCCGTATCGAGGTTCGGCATGATCAGGATATTGGCCTCGCCTTCCAGCTTCGAGTGCGGCAGGATCAGCTTCCGCGCGGCCTCCGACAGCGCGGTGTCGCCCTGCATTTCGCCGTCCGCCTCGATTTCCGGATGGTTCTGTTTCAGAAGCGCGGTGGCGCGGCGCATCTTGCGCGAGGATTCGGTGTCGTAACTGCCAAAATCGGAATGCGACACGAACGCGATTTTTGGCTTGATATTGAAGCGCTGGACATGAACCGCCGCCAGCGCCGCCATTTCCGCAAGCTCCTCGGCGCTCGGGTTCGGCCGCACCTGCGTATCGGCGATGAAATAAGCGCCCTTGCTGGTGATCATCAGCGCAAGCGCGGCGAAATCGCTCACCCCCGGAAGAAAGCCGATGATTTCGCGCACATGGCGCAGATGGCTCATATAGCGGCCTTCGACGCCGCAGATCATGGCGTCGGCCTCGCCACGGATCACCGCCAGCGCCGCGATCACGGTGGCGTTGGTGCGGACCACCGTGCGCGCGGCATCGGGGGTCACGCCGTGCCGGCCGGCGACATCGATATAGGACTGGACATAGGAGCGATAGCGCGGATCGTCCTCGGGATTGACGAGATCGAAATCCTGGCCGGCCTTGATCGCAAGGCCAAATCGCTTGATCCGCGCCTCGACCACCGAGGGACGTCCGACCAGGATCGGCCGCGCCAGCTTCTCCTCCAGCACCACCTGGGTCGCATGCAGGACGCGTTCGTCCTCGCCTTCCGCATAGATCACGCGGACGGGTTGGGTTTTGGCCTTGGCGAACATCGGCTTCATGACAAGGCCGGAGCGGAACGCGAAGCGCTCCAGTTGCGCGGTATAGTCCTCGAAATTCGCGATCGGACGGGAAGCGACGCCCGAATTCCATCGCCGCCTTCGCAACCGCGGGCGCAATGCGCAGGATCAGCCGCGGATCGAACGGGCTCGGGATCAGCGAGCCCGGGCCGAAGCCCTGGGCTTCGCCGCTGTCGAAGCCGGGCGCGATCGCATCCGACGGCGGATCGCGCGCAAGCTGCGCGATCGCGTCCGACCGCGGCGTGCTTCATCTCCTCGTTGATCGCGGTGGCGCCGACATCGAGCGCGCCACGAAAGATGAATGGAAAGCACAGGACGTTGTTGACCTGATTGGGAAAGTCGGAACGCCCGGTGCAGATCATCGCATCGGGCCGCGCCTTGCGGGCTTCATCCGGCATGATTTCCGGCGTCGGATTGGCCAGCGCCATCACCAGCGGCTTGTCCGCCATCGCCTTGACCATCTCCGGCGTCAGCACATTCGGCGCCGAAAGGCCGAGAAAAATATCGGCGCCGCCGATCACCTCGGCCAGCACCCGCTTGTCGGTCTTCTGCGCATAGACGGACTTCCAGCGATCCATCAGCGTATTGCGGCCCTCATGCACCACGCCGTCGATGTCGCAGACCCAGATATTCTTGCGCTGCGCGCCCAGCGAAACCAGGAGATTGAGGCAGGCAATCGCCGCAGCACCTGCGCCGGAGGCGACGATCTTGACGTCGGTGAGCTTCTTGCCATTCAGCAGCAGCGCATTGGTGATCGCGGCGCCGACGATAATGGCGGTGCCGTGCTGATCGTCATGAAATACCGGGATCTTCATGCGCGCCTTGAGCTGCGCCTCGATCTCGAAGCACTCCGGACCCTTGATGTCCTCGAGATTGATGCCGCCAAACGTCGGCTCCAGCGCCGCCACGGTTTCGACCACCCGCTCGATGGTGTCGGCAGCGATTTCGATGTCGAACACGTCGATGCCGGCGAACTTCTTGAACAGAACCGCCTTGCCTTCCATGACCGGCTTCGATGCCAGCGGACCGATATTGCCGAGGCCGAGCACCGCCGTGCCGTTCGACACCACCGCGACAAGGTTGGCGCGGATCGTCAGCGATGCTGCTTCCGCCGGATCACCGGCAATCGCCATGCAGGCTGCGGCCACGCCCGGCGAATAGGCCAGCGCCAGATCGCGCTGGTTGGCGAGCGGCTTGATCGCCTGAATTTCAAGCTTTCCCGGCCGTGGCAGCCGGTGGTACGCGAGCGCCGCCGAATGGAGATCTTCAGAATAGGACGCCATGCATTTCCCCCGCGGCTCCCTCGACCCCGAATTCAGACTTCGGTGCTTCATGGAAGCTCAGTTTTGTGGCAGATTGAGCCGGATGTGAAGCTCGCGCAATTGCTTCGGGGTCACGTCCGAAGGCGCCCCCATCAGCAGATCTTCGGCCCGCTGATTCATCGGAAACAGCGATATTTCGCGCAAGTTGGTGGTGCCGCAAAGGAGCATGACAATGCGATCGACGCCCGCCGCCATGCCGCCATGCGGCGGCGCGCCATACTGGAACGCGCGGTACATGCCGCCGAAGCGCTCGACCACATCCTTCTCGCCGTAACCTGCGATCTCGAACGCCTTCACCATGGCCTCGGGCCGGTGATTGCGGATGCCGCCCGAGGCGATCTCATAGCCGTTGCAGGTGATGTCGTACTGGAACGCCTTGATAGTCAGCGGGTCCTGCCCGTTGAGCGCGTCGAGGCCGCCCTGCGGCATCGAGAACGGGTTGTGCGAGAAGTCGACCTTCTTGTCTTCGTCGTTGTATTCGTACATCGGGAAGTCGACGATCCATGCCAATTCGAACCGATCCTTGTCGATCAGGTTCAGCTCCTCGCCGAGTTTGGTGCGGGCGAGGCCGGCAAATTTCCAGAACTTTGCGGGATCGCCGGCGACGAAGAACGCCGCATCGCCCTCCTTCAAGCCGAGCGCGGCGCGAATGGCAGCCGTCCGTTCCGGGCCGATGTTGTTGGCAAGCGGACCTGCGCCCTCTCCACCCTCGCGCCACATGATGTAGCCGAGGCCGGGCTGGCCCTCACCTTGCGCCCAGGAATTCATGCGGTCGCAGAACGCGCGCGAGCCGCCGCCGGTGCCGGGGATCGCCCAGACCTGGTTCTTCGGGTCTTCCAGCATCCGCGCAAACACCTTGAAGCCGGAGCCGCGGAAATGCTCCGAGACGTCCTGCATCACGATCGGATTGCGCAGATCGGGCTTGTCGCTGCCATATTTGCGCAGCGCATCCGCGAACGGAATTCGCGGCCATTCCTTGGTGACGGGTTTTCCCTTCGCGAACTCTTCGAACACGCCGGTGATCACCGGCTCGACCGCTGCAAAAACATCCTCCTGCTCGACAAAGCTCATCTCGAGATCGAGCTGGTAAAATTCACCGGGCAACCGGTCGGCGCGCGGGTCCTCGTCGCGGAAACACGGCGCGATCTGGAAGTAACGGTCGAAGCCCGACATCATCAGGAGTTGCTTGTACTGCTGCGGCGCCTGCGGCAGCGCGTAGAACTTGCCCGGATGAATGCGCGACGGCACCAGGAAGTCACGCGCGCCCTCCGGTGACGAGGCCGTCAGGATCGGGGTCTGGAATTCGAAAAAGCCCTGCTCTTTCATCCGCTTGCGCATCGAATCGACGATCGCGCCGCGGGTCATGATGTTCTGGTGCAGCTTCTCGCGACGGAGGTCGAGGAAACGGTACTTAAGTCTTATATCTTCAGGATATTCCTGTTCTCCGAACACCGGCAGCGGCAATTCGCCGGCCGGCCCCAGCACCTCGATCGCGCTGACATAAAGTTCGACCGCGCCGGTCGGCAGGTCGGGATTATCGGTGCCCTCAGGACGACGGCGCACCTTGCCGTCGATCCGCACGACCCACTCCGAGCGGAGTTTTTCGGCATCCTTGAAGGCCGGCGAATCCGGATCGGCCACGCATTGCGTCAAGCCATAATGATCGCGCAGATCGATGAACAGCACGCCACCATGGTCGCGAATCCGGTGGCACCAGCCCGACAACCGCACGGTCTGGTCGATATCGCTGTCGCGGAGCGCGCCGCAGGTGTGGGACCGGTAACGATGCATGGATGTTCCAAAAACAAATGTCGGAGAATGGGGGGGCCAAGGCCAGCCCGCAAAGAGGTTGAGGGTTTACCCGAGGCTTTGGGGCGCGGCAACCGGATGAAGGCCAGATCCCAGTTCGGCAAACCCGAAAAAGTGACGGAAAAACAACGGACCTTGGACAGCGTCGTGGCAAAGCCGATTGTCTATTTCCAGCGCACGCCTATCTTGATCCCATGACGGTCCATTTCCCCTTCGAAAACACCTATGCGGCCCTGCCGGCCAATTTTTTCGCGCGGGTCGCACCGACGCCCGTCGCCGCGCCGAAACTGATCAAATTGAACCGGCCGCTCGCCATCCATCTCGGCCTCGATCCGGATCGGCTGAATAGCCCGGAGGGAGCCGAAATCCTCGCCGGCAAGCGGATCCCCGACGGGGCGGACCCAATCGCGATGGCCTACGCCGGCCACCAGTTCGGTCATTTCGTACCGCAGCTCGGAGACGGTCGTGCCATCCTGCTCGGAGAGGTGATCGATGCGGACGGCGTCCGCCGTGACATTCAGCTCAAGGGATCGGGCCCGACACCATTCTCGCGGCGAGGCGATGGCCGCGCGGCACTTGGTCCGGTGCTGCGCGAATACATTGTCAGCGAGGCGATGGCGACACTTGGCATTCCCACCACCCGATCGCTCGCGGCTGTGATGACCGGTGAGCGCGTGATGCGGGAGACGCCGTTACCCGGCGCCGTCCTCACCCGCGTCGCCTCCAGCCACATTCGCGTCGGCACGTTCCAGTTTTTCGCGGCGCGTAACGACATCGAGGGCGTGCGACGGCTGGCCGATCACGTCATCGACCGGCACTATCCGGAAGCGGCCAACGCCGATCGCCCCTATCACGCGCTTCTGGAAGGCGTGGTGGCGCGGCAGGCGAGCTTGGTAGCGCGCTGGCTGCTGGTCGGATTCATCCACGGCGTCATGAACACCGACAACACGTCGATCTCGGGCGAGACCATCGATTACGGTCCGTGCGCTTTCATGGACCATTACGACCCGGCAACCGTGTTCTCTTCGATCGACGAGCAAGGCCGCTATGCTTACGCCAACCAGCCGCGGATCGCGCTCTGGAACCTGACTCGGCTTGCGGAATGCCTGTTGCCGCTGCTTTCCGATGTGCAGGACAAGGCGATCGCCGAGGCGCAGGCGGTGCTGGGGAATTTCGCCGAACAATTCGACACCGCTTACCAGGCTGGCCTTCGAAGCAAGCTCGGCCTGTTTACCGCGCGCGATGGCGATCCGGCACTGGCGCAAGACCTGCTGGAGGCGATGGCCAAAAACCAGGCCGACTTCACCCTGACGTTCCGGCGTCTGAGCGATGCCGCGCGTGATCCCGCCGATGATCGCGAGGTCCGGCAATTATTCGCCGATCCCGCCGCCTATGACGGGTGGGCGGTGCGCTGGCGGCAACGGATCGGCGAAGAGCCGCAGACAGCCGCCGCACGGCAGGCCGCGATGCGGGCGGTCAATCCCGCCTTCATTCCGAGGAACCACCGGGTTGAAGCGGTGATCGAAGCTGCCGTGAACCGCGACGACTTCGCGCCTTTCGAGCAGCTTCTGACCGTCCTGGCAAGGCCGTACGAGGACCAGCCGGCGCTGTCGGCCTATGCCGAGCCGCCCGAGCCGCATCAGCGCGTTCTGCAGACGTTTTGCGGGACGTGAACCGTTAACCGTCAATGCGGCTTTTGCCGGACCGCGCCGCGCCCGTTCCCAGAAATTAACAAACCGTCAATCGCTTCCTCGCAAATCTATCGATTTGCTGGGGGAATTGCCGTGTTTGATGCGCTGGTATTTGAATTTATGGGATTGGCGATACTTGCACTCTGCGTCATCGTGCTTGTCGTTCCTACGCAGCGAAGGCCTGCCCGGCACACGCGCGACGGCTGAACCGGCCCGCTTCACGCGGATCAGTCCCGAGACCTGATCGCGCACCGCGATCAGCCGTGTCCGGCTGGACGCTTCCTGATGAAAGGCCCCCGTCAAACGGAAATGCAGGGCTAGAATTCGCCGCAAGACCCTTGACATATCAGCGCTTTCGGCAGAACGCGGTCTCAGAAGCGTTATGGACCGTTCATGAATCTGATTACCACCACTTCGGAGCTCGCCGCTGTTTGCGAGCGTCTCGCCAAACACCCGGTCATCACCGTCGATACGGAATTCCTGCGGGAAACGACCTATTATCCCCTGCTCTGTGTCGTGCAGATGGCGAGCGCAGAGGAAGCGGTCGTGATCGATACGCTGGCCCAGGGCATCGACCTCAAGCCGTTCTTCGCGCTGATGGCCAACGAGAAGGTGCTGAAGGTTTTTCACGCCGCGCGCCAGGATATCGAAATCGTCTGGCATCAGGCCGGGATCGTTCCGCACCCGATCTTCGACACCCAGGTCGCCGCCATGGTGCTGGGCTACGGGGATTCCATCGCCTACGACCAGCTGGTGGAGCGCATCACCGGCCATCGGCCGGACAAGACCCATCGTTTCACCGACTGGTCGCGCCGGCCGCTGACCGAGGAGCAGATGCACTACGCGGTCTCCGACGTCACCCATCTGCGCGACGTGTTCGCCGCACTGGACGCCGACCTCAAGAAACGCAATCGCAGCGACTGGGTCAGCGAGGAAATGGAGGTCCTGACCTCGCCAAAGACCTATGACTTTCACCCCGAGCGCGCATGGGAGCGGCTGAAGACCAGGGTGCGCAAGCCCAAGGAGCTTGCGGTGCTGATGGAGGTCGCCGCCTGGCGCGAACAGGAGGCGCAGGACCGCGACGTTCCCCGCAGCCGCGTCCTGAAGGACGACGCGCTCGGCGACATCGCCACCCACGCACCGACCAGCCTCGAACGGCTGGCCAATCTGCGCTCGCTGCCGAAGGGGTTTGACCGGTCCAAATGGGGCGCCGATATCGTGGCCGCGGTGCAGCGCGGCCTCGCGCGCGATCCCGCGACGTTGCCGAAAATCGAAAAGCCGCGCGGCAATTCAAACGGCGCTGCGATCGTCGAGCTTCTCAAGGTCCTGCTGCGGATGACGTCGGAACGCCACGCCGTTGCCAGCAAGGTCATCGCGACAGTCGACGATCTGGAGCAGATCGCGGCCGACGACAATGCAGACGTTGGCGCCCTGCACGGCTGGCGCCGCGAGCTGTTTGGCGAGGCAGCATTGTCGCTAAAGCACGGCCGGCTGGCGCTGGCGATCGACAAGGGCCGGGTTATCAGGGTCGATCGAGGTTAGGGTAGCGGCCTGCCTGCCGGGACACGCCCGCGCACATCAGCCACGCTACCACTTCACCTCGACGCCAAGCGTGCCCTGATGCGACTGGTTGGTAGCTCGGAACTTGCCGTCATAGTTGACATAAAGACGCACCGTATCGTTCAGGCTGAGCGAAACGGACGCGCCCGCATCGGCACCATACCTGCTCTCGGTGATGCCCTGCACGGTGATGCTCTCCGGACCGAGGCTGACGATCGTCGAGGAGAAATCCTGCGTGAGGTTGTCGACGAATTTGCCGTAGCCGGACAGGTCGAGAATTCTTCTGGTCGATAATCCAGTAATGCCCGATCTCCGCGCCGACCAGGATCCGCGAACGCTCCAGGGTTGTGCCGGTCGCCGCCACCGGGTCGAGACCGCCCATTTCCTGGAACGATCCGGTCACGGCGCGCACATATTCGAAAGCGGCCTTTGGCACGATGCGGCTCTGGTCCAGGCTCCAGTAGTAGCTGAGCTCGGTCAGCGCCCCGTCGATATGAGCGCCGTAACCGGCGCCCGCGAAGCCGGCACCGGTGTCGCGGGTCGAGTTGATTTGTCCGAAACCGTGAACCAGCGCGATCGCCCATGTCCACGGCCCCTCGTCGACCGAGGCGTTAAATCCGAACTGGGTGAGATCGAGCCCCGCCGACTGCAGCGCGAGCGGAACGTCGATGGCGGTATGGCTTTGGTCAACCGAAATCCCGACATTGACGCCAGGCGCGATGCGTCCGCCGAACCCCGCAACGCCGCCCCAGGTTTGACGCCGGTCGCTGGCGAAATCGCCTTGCGCGCCGTTCGTCGCCGAGATTCCGTAGGTCTCCCCCCACATTCGAAAAGCCGGCGCGTCGGTGGCTTCCGAGGCCCCGCCGCCGCCCGGATTTCTCCGAAGCGCGCTGCCGAAACCGTAGCTCGCCTGCTGTCCGAGGCGCTCCAGGAAATTGCTGCCGAGATTGGTCATGGCCGAGCCGGCCGACATCTCGGAATTGACATCCGAAGGCATCGGAAAGGGCGTCGGGGCGGGTGTCACAACGGGTGTGATAACGGGCGGCGGCGGAGGGGGCGGTGGCGGCGGTGCGACCTGGGCCTGAGCAGTTGTTGACGCGGCCGCAAGGGCGAGCCCGAAGACGATCGTAACCGCTGTTATGGACCTGCGCCCTAGCCCGCAACGATCCCCTGCTCGTGAAAACCACGATGAGCAGCGCATGAATGCATTCCCAAAAACGGAGCGCCAGCTCGACAATAAATGCAAAAAATCCCCGTCGGCCGTGCCGATTTGCCCCCAATTTTCCTGGAGCGTCAATCGCTCGTGATCCCCGCCAATGGGCGATTACCGGGTATTGTTGTTCGGCTGCCACAGGTGCCGACGGGCCGACCCCCATCGCTGAACTGATTTCCTGAGCCGTACCAGAAGCTTGCTAACGCGCAAAATTCGTGTTGCAATATCAGGTACAATCGGATCTAGGCCGTTCGACTGTGCGTTTCGCGACCAAGAAATTGAGCAGACATCCGGAAGCCCGCTTGTGGCGTGGCACGCAGATAGCGTGGCCGCGTCTTTTTTTCGTCTAGACCAGGAGACAGGCGATGCAAAAAGGCACCGTCAAGTGGTTCAACCCGACAAAGGGTTATGGGTTCATCAAGCCGATGGCCGGCGATAAGGACGTCTTCGTCCATATCTCGGCGGTCGAGCGTGCCGGACTCTCAACCCTCAACGAAAATCAGGTTGTTGAATATGACCTTGTAGAAAATCGCGGCAAGAACTCCGCAGAAAATCTCAAGGTCTCCTAACTCGTCACGATCCGCGTAAGCCATCATGATGCAGCCCCCGGCTCTCGCCGGGGGACTATTTTTTAGCCGTGCATGCTCTGGTTTTTTGTTTGACGCGTTTTCTTGCGCGAACCAAATCCGGGGCAGGCTTTCGCTCGAAAATGCTCCGGTTCAGCCCTGACAAATTATGCGCCGCCCACTGATGCGAGCAGCCGGCGTTCGCGGGCTCTGATAATGCCGACCACCGTCTCGTTGACGGGTGTTGCCACGCCGAGCGGCCTGCCCAGCCGCGGGATCGCACCATTGATGGCCTCGATCTCGCATCGGCGCCCTGCGTTATAGTCCAGCAGCATCGACGGGCGTGCATCCGGAATTTTGCCGCCCAGCTTGCGGATGTGCTCGATCGGATCGCCGACGTTGAGCCGAACCTTGGCGGCGGCCGCCACCGCGACGGCTTCCTCGGCACAACCCCGCGCCACATTCCAGGCGTCCGGATCGGAGAGGATTTCGCCAATCGTCAGCCCGGTCGCGCAGGACGTGCCGGAGAAGGTGACGTTCATGATCAGCTTTTCCCACACCATTTGCTTGATGTCGTCGAACAGTGCGACCTTGAAGCCGGCCGATTCCCAGATCTTCGCCGAGGCCTGCAGAAGCTGCTTTGGCAGCCCGGCAAATGCGCCGAACCGGATCATCTCCATCCCGTTGTGATGCGCATGCCCCGGCGCTCGAATCGAGGCGCCGAAACCTCCGACAACGCCGACGGCAATACGATCGGCGCCAAGGATCGGTGCTGCGATTTCCGGCGATCCGAGACCGTTCTGGATGGTCTGCACGATTGTCTCCGGACCCAGCAATGGAAGGCAGGAACGCGCCGCCGCCTCCACGTCAAACGACTTGGTGGCGATGATGACGAGATCGCACGGTCCAATCCCGTCCGTCGTGGTCGAGGCATGAATTGGCACCGTACGGTCCCCGCTGGCGCCTTCGCAGCGCAGGCCCTTGGCGGCCATCGCCTCGGCGTGATCGGGCCAAAGCGTGACGGCATGGACCTCGTGACCGGCATCAACCATCAGCGCGGCATAGACCGATCCCATCGCGCCGCACCCGACAACCGCAATTTTCGCCATGTTATTCTCCGCGCAAGAAGCCCGACGAACGCGATAATTTCTGCACCACCGCGCTAGTCTAGGTTAGTTTCCCGATTCGATTTTCAAACAGCCAATTTCGTCATTGCGAGCCAACGGATCGGCGCAAAGCGCCGACCGATGACAGGCTTCGCGAAGCAATCCAAGCCACGAAGAAAGAATAGATTGCTTCGCTGCGCTCGCAATGACGACGAGATACGACTTCGCATTCCCGCGGCGCGATACGCCCGAGTTATGCAGGAATTTTTCGCCCCAAAATTAAAGGGCGTGGGGAATGCCGGGTGCCCGTTGCACCCGTAGCCGCGTGCGCGAAGTGTAGAAAGCACACGCGTTAGTCACCACGGTCGCACCGGGATCACCCGGCATTCCCGCACGCGATGGTTTTAACAGCTTATTTCGCGCTCTCCCCGGTGACCGGGCTTGTTTGCCACCGTCGCCTCGCGGAGTTGCCTCTGCGAAACTTGACGCCAGCGTCGGGGCGTCAGGACCACACGACTTCGCCGTCCGCGTCAGCGCCATTCGTCAAAAGCGCATCCACGTCCATCGCATCCCTGCCCAACGTTCGTGACGATCGCGAAACGCCCCTTGTGTGGGCCGGGATGGCAAGAGATGTAGAGGTGATTTGGGTAAAAAAGGAATGGGAATATTTTTGCGAAGGGGACTGGACAGGTAGCATCAGCTTGATCGAGTTCAACAAATCGCCCTGAGCGTGCAGGGCGGGATTGGCCCAACGGATCGTGGGAATGGGCGGCCGATGACAGGCCTCCGCCTATCCGGGATCGCGATATAGATGAGCCGGGCCGCGCGATAGGATGTCTGGCCGGGAACGACCGGCCAGTTAAGTGCACTGTCACCGGAATTCCAGTAATTCTTATATCACGCATCCGAATTGACCTGAATTTGGCGTGGTGCCAATGGACAATGGTTTCCGGCTTCACAATCACCACCGCAGCGCGAACATTACGAAACAATCGATACAGACCAACGAATATCAATCGGTCGATGGCACTAAAGAAGAGCAGTCCGCCGCAGAACCTTGATTTGCTGCCGCAACGTCCAAATCTCTACCTCCGATCAGATCGACGACCATCCAACCAACCAATAAACCTATAAAGACACGACCGCATCGCCCGATTCTCTATCCACTGCCAACCAGATAAAGTTTACGCGAGGAACAACCCGTTGGCCGCTTTTTTCGCGACTAGCTCAGAGACTGTTCACGACACTATAGTTATCGGCTAAGCAGACATAGCGACAAGTCCTCGTGAAGTCTGCTCTACTCAACGGCGGACATTTATTGACTTTCGCCCGGTTGCCAGCCTGATTCGTTTTTGGTAAGGGACGATTTTCGATACGTCCATGCATCAATCATCTTGCAGCTTTGAAAGTTTCGGCCTGCTCATCTGCAGCGAGCGCGGCCCGCAGCTCTGCAATCAATTGCTTACACGTAGGTAGATGGCCTTCCTCCACGTCCAGAATCCGAAGAAATCCTCTTCTTTTTAATGCCGCTACGGTGGCTGGTGATTGGGATTCGGAGCTGGCCGCATCAGAAACGATATCGATGAGACGATCAATGGCGTGCAAACGACCGAGCAGGTAATCGTTCTCGCGATAAGCGCGCGACAAAAACGCTGCCGATTGATTGAATCCTGTACCCTTCGGATAAAAGGTTCCCAGTCCGTTGATGCCGGCGGCATCCTGCGCGCTAATACGGTTAATCTTTACCTCATTGAATTCCCCGGCCTCCCGCCATGGCATCACTGGAAACGTCACAACGTCCCAGAAGGGAAACCCGAGATAGTTCACTAGCAATTCGCGCATCGCAGCGGGGGGCCAGTCCTTGGTTTCAGCAAGAAGAACGTCGATGTCCGACGTGCTGGCCTTGAGATCGATATCCGAGCCAAGGCATTCGATGAGCGCATCAAGCTGATGCTTATGTTGCACGACGAACGACCGCGCATATTTCCCTATCTCTCTCACTTCGGTCAGAGATGGTCCGAACTCGAAAGATATCCTCGACCAGATTGCACGTCGCCGCGTCGAGGGAGATGACCGTTTCTCTTCGCTCCAGTGCTTCCGTGCATTCGTAGAACTTGCGTTTTAGGCGGTCGACGACGTCGGCATCCAGGCCTTCGAGCTCTTGTGACCCGAGCATCTGAGTTAGGCGGTTTTGACCTTCGATCAGGAAACGTAGCCTGCGCTTTCGATAGCCCACGTCGAACGCCAGCAAAAACCTGATCCACTTCGGCGCGGTATCAAGGCCGACAATAGTTTCAGCCTGCAAGGATCGGGCATCTGCGGACTCGTAGGTCACTCCGGCCCAGATCGCCCAGGCGTCCATGATCTCCGCGATTGACCGCGCGAATGGTGTTTCCGGACGAACGCCTCGGACCTCCATGATCAGCCGACAGACGAAGTCGCGCGCCGAGGCGAGCTTCAAGCGCACATAGGCATCGTATGCAAAACCTGCGTCACGGGCGGCATTGATATTTGCCTGCTCGCGCCAGCGGCGAATTCGATCCTCGCCGATCGGTTGTTCGCGGTCGGTGGTCATGGCCTCTGCGACAAGCCGACGGATATTCGGCCGGGCGCTATCGACAATCGCTCTCAGCCGCCGCACCTGTTCGTTGAAATGGTCTATCCAGACGAGTTCATCGGTCACGGGTTGGGACAATGGAATCTCCGACAGCGCACCCTTCAGCGTCGGAAAGAATCCCGGCATTCCGTGATGCGTGGCTATGCCCGCAGGTGTGGGATTGGGATCAACGTAGACGACCCGTCGGTCTACCTCGCGATACGCGGCGCGGCCCCGGATAGCACTGACCGCCTGTCGAAAGGGATGGCTGCTCAAGACACTCCCATCGACGAACGGAACAGAAGCCACGTCAACGTTCATTTGCGCATATCTCTCGAAATTGCGAGCAATGAACTCTGCGCGGCGCGGCCATTCAATAGAGCGATTTCTGAGGAACTCGTCCACCTCTAGAATACGTGCCGGTGGAAATGCTCCCGGAATTGATGACGTCGCGCGCGCGGCGAAAGCCAACGCAGGCGCATTTATCATTTCAAAATCGCTCTCAGTGGCTCCGCTTGCACGCCTGCGATATTTAAAATGTAGCTGGTGACGGTGTTCACGCTCGTGAATGATCGGCGGATTGTGAATCTGCATCGTTCGCTGGTAACCGTTGAAATCGGTCAGGGTCACAAACAAATCGAGACCCTGGCCTGAAGGAAGCAGAGAAGACATCTCCTCCCGTGGCGTTCCCATAGCGGCCACGGCGTCATACATCAGCGCCGTCATCTTCGAGCCGTCGAATGGTGGCTGAAACCAGCGAGACCGCATGAACAGCGACAGTTTGGAGCGCACCTCGAGGTCGTTGATTAGTTTCATGCCTGCCAGGCCTGCTGCCCAGAACAGCGGCCGAAGAAACCACTTGCTCGATATGTGTGCCCTCGCTTCCGATGCCAGTAGTTCGGTGACATCAGCGTTCTCAAGCCAGAGATCGCGCAACCGGCCCATCGGCAGGTCATGACTCAACGCGCATGCTAGCATGATGCCATTGATTCCGCCCGCAGAGGCTCCCGCTACGATGTCAACGATGACCCGAAGGTCGACCGTTCGACCGATATCGCGCAGCAGATCGAAATAGATCGCTTCGGTGTCGAATTCGGGATCGGCGCGGTCGCGAACATCGAAGAATGTTGCGGCAGAGCGTTTTTCCCGGTCGGTGATGGCATGAAGGGCGCTGGACGCCCTGGCGAGTTTCAGAATCTCCTTGGTGAGTCCCATGCATATAAATAGCGAGCGAGGCGCCGCCGAAACAAACAAGCGCTATCCGGAGTTCCTTTTCGCGCAAGGCTGTCCCCTCCTGAAAGGATTTAATGACGCATCACAATAGCAATATCGTGCATAGATTGCTGAACGAAGGTGGGAGGATAGCTTTCTGCGACAGTAGGCTGGCGTCGCACCATGCTGTTAACGAGTGCAGCCAATCACAGCGACGCCGGAATATCTCGGTCGGTCTATCCAGGCTGCGTGAAAAAGCGAGCGGGTTGATGTAGCAGAGAAACTGGTTTCGATTCGAGGACATGATGGGTTACGTCATTGGACAATCGCGATACCAATCGCCCTATTTCCGCAGGTTCTCGATGAAGTTGTGTCGACGAATGCTACGGCGCGGGTGATCGATGGTTTTGTCGACACGCTCAGGTTTGAAGCAGTTAACTTCATTCGCCGACTAAAGAATTGTTTATGAATCAAAGGTCTCGGAACCGCTAAGACTCTGGGCTGTTCACCATTACCCGTAATGGAGAAGACAGTTATGAAATATCGATCGATAGGAGCTGCCTGTCTGGCAGTGGCACTTGCGGCAGCGTCCCCTGCACTTGCTCGTGGGGGTGGCGGCGGACATGGAGGAGGCGGTGGTGGTCACGGGGGTGGTGGCGGCTTCGGTGGTGGTCACGGCGGAGGTTTTCATGGCGGTGGCATGGGTGGCTTCCACGGCGGCGGCATGGGCGGTGGAGGTTTCCATGGCGGACTTCGCGGAGGCGGAGCGCGTTTCGCGGGCGGCGGCGACCGCGGCTTTAGGGGCGGCGGGTTCCGTAGGGGCTACGGTGGTTATGGAGGCTATGGCGACGGCGGTTATGGTTACGGCGATGACGGGTACGGACTGGCCGGAGGTCTTCTTGCCGGTTCATTGATCGGCGCCGGTTTGGGATACGATTACGGCGGTTATGGCCCTGGATACGATGACAACTCTTACGCCTATACGGCCGGACCCGCGACCGCCGATAACGGTTACTGCATTCAGAGATATAAGTCGTATGACCCGGCTTCAGGAACCTATCTTGGATACGATGGCCAACGGCATCCGTGTCCGTAGACATCCTGAGAAAAACGTCGCCGTTTTCACGACCGTTTACGGTGACGTTTTCCTGTCTCCTCGCCGTGTGCAGATTTTCGACTAAGGTGCAACTGCGCCCGCCAAGTTCATACCCCGCGGGTTTGCTTTGAGCGAAGCGAACTACGAGCAGACTTCGAATATTGTTCCGGCACAAAAAAGCCCCGGGCAATGCCGGGGCTTTAAAATTGCTGGAGAGTTGAGAGATCAGTAACGGGGGACGCCCGGGTAAGCAGCATTGAAGTGGTAGTTGATGCCAGCCTTCAGGGAATTTACCGAGTAATTCGTCAGCGTGATGGGTTCGACAAATACGCCAGCCGGCGTGTTTCCACTCACGGTCGTGGCGCCGAAATTATAATAATCGTATTCGACCTTCGCGCTCCAGCCCGGCGCAAACATGTATTCCAGGCCGGCGCCGAGGGTGTAGCCATCTCGCCCGACGCGACCCGTACCATCAATGATTCCGCCAGCTACCGGATCAACGACGTCGGCCCGGTCATTCGTCCAGGCAAAACCGCCTTTGGCGTACAGCAATACGCTGTTCCAGGCGTAGCCGATCCGGCCGGTTCCGGTGAATATCTCGTTGAGGTTGCTGCTGCAATTCGCTCCACTCGGGCAGATTGCCGTTCCGTTGATGTCCGCCCAATCGAGGTTGCCTTCAACGCCAAACACCCAGTTGCTTCCCGGAGCCTGCCAATTATAGCCTACGACGCCGCCAGCCATGGCGCCGGAAGTATCGAAGCGGCCGGTCGCACTCGGGAAAAGCGGATCCGGGAAAAAGAGATTGTCACTACCAAAGGCCCCACCGCCCTCGGCGCCGATATAGAAACCGCTCCAATCCACCATCGGAGAGGGCTCCATCATCGGCGCCTTGGAGTACGTCCGAGCAGGCAGATCGGCAGCGGAAGCGGAAGCTGCCAAGCCAACAGCGAGAATACCGATTGTACCGAGCAAGAGCTTATTCATCGAGGATCCTTCCATTAAGTTTCCGGATCGTAGCTATCAGTATTTCAGAGCAGTCATACGAAATTTTTCTTAATTCAATGTGCCCGGCTGGCCACACCCGCGGCAAAACTGACTAAAGAATTCTTTATGAATCAGAAGTCTTGGAACGGCCACGATGTCGGCTTGTTCCCCTCACTCCCACGGTATTACGGTGCACTAAATGCCCAAGTCCCAAGCCAATTAAATGCACTGTCACCGTAATTGCCACCTACTCCTTGCCGGTCTCCCGGCGCACTCACCGTAATTCGAAACTACCGACTTTTTCGCTGGCGCCGCCAGTTCCTAATCGCCTTGAAGCACATCCAGATGCAGCCGGCGCCCATAAAACAAGACGCCGCGAAGATCGGGGCTCCCACGTCCGGACACCCCGCCGGTGAGCAGACATATTTCCTCGGAATTAGGGTCAACACCGCCCACGCAACGCCTCTCGGGACGCCATAAAATAGGAAGGGGCCAATCAACAATATGATCAAACTTACGATCGAACTGTAGGTTGATACCCCTTCTTCGGTCTTTGACGGCTCACCCATCACTTGCCGCTGGTTCCGCTAACCGCAATTTTCGCCATGTTACTCTCCGTGCGAGAAGCCCGACGGACGCGATAATTTCTGCACCACCGCGCTAGCTCACGGCGGGTGAAATCAGGGCACCGTCGCCACCGGCGCTGCCTGCCGCTTTGCAAACATCGCCCTCGATCCGAATTTTGCCGCTGGCAACCAGCCGCAGCGCATCGGGATAAATCCGGTGTTCGACCTGAAGAATCCGCGCCGCCAGCGTATCGGCGGTATCGTCATCGCTGACCGCCACCGCGCCCTGCATCACGATCGGACCGGCATCGGTTTCCGGAATAACAAAATGCACGGTGGCGCCGGAAATTTTGACGCCGGCGCGCAGTGCCTGACCTTGCGGGTCGAGGCCCGGAAACGACGGCAGCAAGGAGGGATGAATATTGAGCATCCGCCCAAACCAGCGCTGCACGAATTCGGCCGTAAGCAATCGCATGAACCCGCCGAGACAGATCAGGTCGACCCTGTGCTGGTCCAGCGCCGACTGCAGAACCGCCTCGAACGCCGCCCGATCCTTGCCAAAGGGCTGGCTTTCAATGGTGACGGCCGCGATACCCTTTTGTCTTGCCCTTTCGAGACCGCCGGCGTCGGACCGGTTGGAGATCACGACAACGATCTCGGCTGGAAAATCCGCAGTCCTTGCCGCCTCGATCAGCGCAGCCATGTTCGATCCGCGCCCAGAAATTAGGATCGCGACCCGGCGCTTCATGACTTCACCACGCCAGATCGAGATGACCGTTATAGACCACGCGATGTTCGGCCTCGGCCTTGATCACCTCGCCCAACAGCACGACGTTTTCTCCGGCTTCGGTCAAAATGTCGGTGACCTGAGCCATGGCGTCCGATCTCACGATCGCAATCATGCCGATGCCGCAATTGAAGGTGCGCAGCAGCTCCAGTTCAGCGATGCGCCCCTGCTCCGCCAGCCATTTGAAGACCGGCAGCACCGGAAGACGCGCAAGATCGATCCCGACGCCGAGATGCTTTGGCAGCACGCGTGGAATGTTATCGGTAAAGCCGCCGCCGGTGATGTGGGCGAGGCCCTTGACCGCGCCGGTTTCGCGGATCGCCCGCAGGCAAGATCTGACATAGAGCCGCGTCGGCGTCAGCAGCGCGCCGCCCAGCGTCATGACCGGTGAAAACGGCGCCGGCGCCTCGAAGCCGATACCCGACGCCGCGACGATCTTGCGGACCAGCGAAAATCCGTTGGAGTGAACGCCCGACGAGGCAAGACCGATCACCGCGTCCCCGGCCGCAATGTCAGGCCGCGGTAACAGCGTGCCGCGCTCGGCTGCCCCAACGGCAAAACCCGCAAGGTCGTAGTCGCCTTCCTTATAGAGACCGGGCATTTCGGCGGTTTCGCCGCCGATCAGCGCGCAACCGGATTCGCGGCAACCCTCCGCTACTCCGGCAACGATGGCGGCCGCCGCCTCCGGATCGAGCTTGCCGCAGGCAAAATAATCCAGAAAGAACAGCGGCTCAGCGCCCTGCACGACCAGATCGTTGACCGACATCGCGACCAGGTCGATGCCGATGCTGCCGTGCAGGCCGGTTTCGATCGCGATCTTGACCTTGGTGCCAACGCCATCGGTTGCCGCGACCAGAACCGGGTCCTGGAAGCCGGCGGCCTTCAGATCGAACAATCCGCCGAACCCGCCGATTTCCGCGTCGGCGCCCGCGCGTGCCGTCGCCCGAACCAACGGCTTGATCAGATCGACCAGCCGATTGCCCGCATCGATATCGACGCCGGAATCCGCGTAAGTGAGCCCGTTGTTGCGGTCGACCATGGCCTGTCCCAGATGATGGTGGCTGGTTACGTCGGAATCCGACAGTGTGCAATGCCTCGCAAGCCGCCGCCGCATATACTATGTAGACAACAACCGGTCCGGGCTGCAAAGGGCCGGATCTTGCACGAAATCAGGCCGGTAGCCGGGAAGCGCCGCGTGAGTATTCCGAACATCATTACCCTTGGCCGCATCCTTCTGGTGCCGGTCATCATCTGGGCGATTGCCTCCAACCAGATGGAGATCGCATTCGCGATCTTTATAGTCGCGGGTGTCAGCGATGCGGTCGATGGCTTTCTCGCCAAGCGCTTCAATATGACCAGCGAACTTGGCGCGCTGCTCGATCCGCTGGCCGACAAGGCGCTCCTGGTCTCGATCTACATGGCGCTCGGAATCTGGGGCGCGGTGCCGCGCTGGATCGTCATCCTGGTGGTCTCGCGCGACATCATGATCGTTACCGCCGTGATTGTGTCATGGTTGTTCGGCAAGCCGATTCCGATGAAACCGCTGATGGTATCGAAGCTTAATACAGTGGCGCAGGTGGCCTTCGCGGCCCTGGTCCTGGCGGCCCTCGGCTTTGGTTTCGAATTCAACGCCTTATGATCTGATCCTGATGGGCTTTGTAACGGTCTTTACTTTGGTTTCCGTATCCCTCTATCTGGTCGAGTGGGTGCGGCACATGAGCACGATCGAAGCAAGCTAAAGCGTTTTCGAGCGAAAGCCTGCCCGGGACTTGATCCGGGGCGGATGCTGGTTCGCGTGAAGAAAAAGGGCTGCAAAACAAAAGACTGGAGCCCCGGTTCTGATTCAATCCGAACCGATGGTGCTCTAGACTGCCGAAATCATGCGCCGGTCGATCCCGGCATGGAGACTTGCGTGGCAGGCCGCGTTCAACCTCGTCAGCTTGCGTTTGCGCTGCCGCACGCGGAAAGCCTTACCCGCGACAACTTTCTCGAAGGTCCGGCCAACGCCGCAGGGCTGGCGCTGGTCGACAGCTGGCCGGAATGGCCCAACCGGATCATGCTGCTGGTCGGACCAGAGGGTTCAGGCAAGAGCCATCTCGCCGCCATTTGGGCCGAGCGAGCAGGCGCACGCTCCACCAGCGCCCGAGCGCTGACGGCGGCGGCGGTGCCGGGCGCGTTGGCGACCGGCGCGCTGGTCGTCGAGGATCTGAGACCGTCAGACTTCGATGAGCGCGCGCTATTTCACCTGATGAATCTCGCCCGGGAAGACGAGGCGTCGGTCTTGATCACCGCGCGGGCGCCTCCATCCGCGTTTGAGGTCCAACTGCGCGATTTGCGGTCACGTCTTCGCGCCGTGCCCGTGGTGTCGCTATTGCCGCCCGATGATCACCTGTTTCGCGCGCTAATCGTCAAATTTTGCGCAGACCGCCAACTGGTCATCGATGAGACGGTGGTAAGCTATCTCGCGACCAGGATCGAACGGTCTTTCGCAGCCGCACGGCGGGCCGTCGAACTCCTGGACACCGAAGCATTGCGGCTGGGCCGCCCGGTAACCCGGGCGCTGGCAGCCGAATTGCTGCGCAACGCCTGATCCGCCGCCCGTTCACATCTTGACGACAGAGGTGATGGAAACGTCAATGTCATCGAAACGTCATGGCGATAACACATGGTTTGCGCCGCCTTCGCCGTTATTGTGCTGCGGTCTGCCCTGGAATGGACTGAAACTTCATGGAATCCGCACAAGCCATTGTGATTAAAGAAAAAGAACCGGACCCCGAGGCCGGCCTGGCCATGGCCACGAGCCCCGAACGCTTTATCAATCGCGAGCTTTCCTGGCTGCACTTCAATCGTCGGGTGTTGGAGGAATCGGTCAATCCCGGCCATCCAGCGCTTGAACGGGTGCGATTTCTGTCGATTTCTGCCAATAACCTTGATGAGTTCTTCATGGTCCGGGTCGCCGGCATCAAGGCCCAGGTGCGGGAGGGCATTGCCGAGCGCAGTCCGGACGGCCTGACCCCCGCCGAACAACTCGTCCTCATCAACGAGACGGTTTCGAATCTCGCCTCCGACCAGCAGGCGATCTGGCGCGATCTGCGCGGCATCCTCGCCAAGGTCGGAATTGTTCTGGTGGATGGCCGCGACGTGACCAAGACCGAGCGCGCCTGGATCGAGGATCATTTCCTTCACAATATTTTCCCGCTGCTGACGCCGCTGGCGATCGATCCGGCGCACCCCTTTCCGTTCATCCCGAGCCTCGGATTTACCGTCGCGCTGCATCTGGCGCGCGTCTCCGACGGCAAGCCGATGAACGCGCTGATCCGCATGCCCGGCAAGATCGATCGCTTCATTCGCATGCCCACGGGCAAGGACGGCGCCGTCCGATTGATTACCCTAGAGCAAGCGACCGGCTTGTTCATCGGCCGGCTGTTCCCCGGCTATACCGTCAAAGGCCAAGGTGCTTTCCGCATCATCAGGGACTCCGAACTCGAGATCGAGGAAGAGGCGGAAGATCTGGTCCGGCTGTTCGAAACCGCGCTGAAGCGGCGGCGGCGGGGATCGGTGATCCGGCTCGAAATCGAAGCGAAGATGCCGGAAGAACTGCGCGCTTTCGTGCAACGCGCCCTCTCCACCGCCGACGACGAGGTTCTGCTGGTCGACGGCGTGCTGGCGATGAACGAGCTGTCGCAGCTGACCCGGCTCGACCGGCCCGATCTCGAATTCGTACCCTATGTGCCGCGTCATCCCGAGCGCGTGCGCGATCATGGCGGCGATATCTTCGCCGCGATCCGGCAAAAGGATTTGATCGTTCATCATCCCTACGAATCGTTCGACGTGGTCGTGCAGTTCCTGCAACAGGCCGCCCGCGACCCCGACGTCGTCGCCATCAAGCAGACGCTCTATCGCACCTCGAACAACTCGCCGATCG
Organism: uncultured Pseudomonadota bacterium; assembly: GCA_963729395.1. Classification (GTDB taxonomy): domain Bacteria; phylum Pseudomonadota; class Alphaproteobacteria; order Rhizobiales; family Xanthobacteraceae; genus Bradyrhizobium. The sequence continues at coordinate 175,092 of CAVSOS010000032.1, forward strand.
TACGGGCGCTCGCCGAGGCCGCGGAGGCCGGAAAGTCGGTGACCGCGCTGATCGAACTCAAGGCGCGGTTCGATGAGGAAGCCAACATCCGCTGGGCGCGCGATCTCGAACGCGCCGGCGTGCAGGTGGTGTATGGATTTATCGAACTGAAAACCCACGCCAAGCTGTCGCTGATCGTGCGCCGCGAGGGCGGCAGCCTCACGACCTACGTCCACACCGGCACCGGCAACTATCATCCGGTCACCGCGCGCATCTACACCGACCTGTCCTATTTCACGTCCGATCCGGTCATCGGGCGCGACGCCGCGCGGGTGTTCAACTACATCACCGGCTATGCCGAACCGAGTGATATCGAGAAGATGGCGGTTTCGCCGCTCACCCTGCGCAAGCGGATGCTCGAGCACATTCGCGGCGAGACCGGCTACGCCCGTCACGGCAAGCCGGCGGCGATCTGGCTGAAGATGAACTCGCTGGTCGATCCGGATATCATCGATGCGCTATACGAGGCGTCGCAGGCCGGCGTGTCGGTCGAGCTGGTGGTGCGCGGAATTTGTTGTCTGCGGCCGGGCATTCCCGGACTTTCAGAGAATATCCGCGTCAAATCCATCATCGGCCGTTTCCTCGAACATGGCCGAATCTACTGTTTCGGGATGGGACAAGGCCTGCCCAGCGCAAAAGCTGCTGTGTATATCTCGTCCGCCGACATGATGCCGCGTAACCTCGACCGGCGCGTCGAAATCCTTTGCCCGCTGCAAAATCCCACGGTGCATCAGCAAGTTCTCGAACAGATCATGGTCGCGAATCTGAAGGATAACGAGCAGAGCTGGCAGTTGTTGCCGGACGGGTCGTCAACGCGTATGAAGGCCGCGAAGGGCGAAGAGCCTTTCAATCTGCATAATTACTTCATGACCAATCCGAGTTTGTCAGGCCGTGGAAAGTCGCTTAAGGAATCTTCGCCGCGCCGCCTCACGCGCCGTACCGAACGCCAGCAATCATCATCATAAGGGGTTTTCACGGTGAAGCGGCCGCGTAAACGCGCATCCAGCGTCGCGGTCATCGACATCGGTTCGAATTCGGTTCGTCTCGTCGTCTATGAATCGATGACGCGGAGCCTCGTCTCCATCTTCAACGAGAAAACCCTCTGCGGACTCGGGCGAGAGGTCCAGACCACCGGTCTGCTGGCGCCGGACGCGGTCGCCAAGGCCCTGACGTCGTTGCGGCGTTTTCGCGCCTTGTGCCGGATCATGAAGGTCGGCAGCGTCCACGCGATCGCCACCGCAGCGTGTCGCGACGCCACCAACGGTCCCGATTTCATCGCCAAGGCGGAACGCATCTGCGGCGTGCCCATCGAAATCCTGTCGGGCCCGCGTGAAGCGAAATTGTCCGCACTCGGCGTTATTTCCGGCGTTCACAAGCCCGACGGCATCGTCGGCGATCTCGGCGGCGGCTCGCTGGAGCTGATCGACGTGCGCGGCAACCGCGTTCATAGCGGCGTGACCCTGCCGCTCGGAAGTCTGGCATTGCAGGACGCATCACAAAAATCGCTGAAGCGCGCCGAACGCATCGTCGAGGCTGATCTTTCGGAGGTCGCCCAGCTCAAGGCCGGCCGCGGTCGCGCCTTCTATGCGGTCGGAGGTACCTGGCGATCACTGGCGCGTATCCACATCATCCAGAGCGGTTACCCGTTGCGAGTGATGCACGGCTATTCGATACCGGCGGCGGACGCGCTCGACTTCGCCCAGCGTCTGCGCCGCCTCGCGTCGGCAAACATGCTGGCCAATATCGAAATCGTTGCCGACGCACGGCGGCCATTGCTGACCTATGCGGCACTGGTTCTCGAACACGTCATCAGCGTCGCCAAGCCGAAGACCATCGTGTTTTCGACTTTCGGGGTGCGTGAAGGCCTGCTTTACGAGATGCTGCCTGCGGCCGAGCGTTCCAGGGATGGGTTGATTTGCGCTGCGCAAACCCTGAATGAGCTGCTGTCGCGCTCCGCCCGCCACGCCGAAGAATTGATCGGATGGACCGATCGTTTCGTCAGGGTGGTCAAGCTTCGGGAGACCGACGAGGATCGCCGGCTGCGCCACGCCGCTTGCCTGCTGTCGGACATCGGCTGGCGGGTGCATCCCGACTACCGCGGCGAGCAGACGCTCAATCTCATCACCAATGGCAATTTCGGCGCGATCAGCCATCAAGGCAGGGCTTTCATCGCGCTTTCGGTATTCTACCGTTATGCCGGCCTGAGTGACGAAAACGAACCGCCGGCGCTGATTCATGAACTGGTGCCGCCCGCGATGGTCGAGCGTGCGCGCGTTCTCGGCGCGGCTTTTCGCGTCGCCCATCTAATATCGGCGGCGCGGCCGGGCGTCTTGCCGGCGATCCACTTTCGAAGCCGAGGCCGCAAGCTGATGCTGGTGTTCGAACACAAAATGGTCGATCTGGTTGCCGATCGCGTCGGCAGCCGTTTCAAGCAGTTGGCGCGATTGGTCGGCCGCTCCGGATCGATCGTCAGAAGCTGAAGCACCGCTCGGACGACCGAGCTGCCAGTATCCGATCCGGTCGCGCGTTATCGCCGCTCGATCGGCTGGGTCGCCTCGGCCGTGTCCGGCCGCGCGGGATGTTCGGAATGGCGCAGCCGGCGTTTCCGCCAGATCGATCCCGCCGTCAGTACAGCGATCGCGCCCAGCACCGAGCAGATATATTCGGCAGTATCACCGTCCAGCGTGATGCGCGGCGACGTGCCGAAAATCATCGAGGTCGCGTCGAGTTGGAGGCCGTCGAGAAGTCGTTGCAGGAAGGGATGAACCGCCAGATCGGTCGCGATCACGCCACCGGCGATCCACCCAAGCAGGATCGCGCCGAGCCAGACCAGAATCGGAAACCGGTCAAGCACCATCATGATCAGCGCAGCGCCGGCGATAATCATCGGGATGCTAATGGTAAGGCCGAGGATCAATAGCGGGAGCTGTCCGTTGGCGGCCGCGGCGACCGCGATGACGTTATCCAGGCTCATGACGATGTCGGCGATCACGACAATCCGGACGGCTTGCCAGAGGCTGGTGCCGGCGGTGACGTCGTCGCCCTCATCGTCCGGCACTAGAAGCCTGGTTGCGATGACGATGAGCGCCAGGCCGCCGACCAGTTTCAGATAGGGCAGCCCCATCAAGGTCGCGACGATGCCGGTGAATGTGATCAGCAGCACCACTGCAATGCCGGCGCCGATTGTCATGCCCCACAGCCGCTGCCGGCGCGGCAGACCACGGCAGGCCATTGCAATCACCAGCGCGTTGTCGCCGGACAACAACACGTTGATCCAGATGATCTTGCCGACCGCAAGCCAGAACGCCGGTTTCTGCAGGTCGGTTTGAAATTGCGCTAAGACCGCACCGATGTTTGCGGGATCAAAGACCTGCAATAGTCCGTTCACAGCGAACCCCTACCGACCCAACGGCCGCCGCCGTTATGATCGACTAGATTGCGCGCCGACCTCGGTGTCAATCAACCGACGATTTCGTTGCCTGAGAAAAACTGGGCAATTTCAACAGCTGCCGTTTCAGGAGCATCGGAGCCATGCACCGAATTTTCGCCGATCGACTTTGCGTGCAGCTTGCGGATCGTGCCGTCGGCCGCCTTGGAAGGATCGGTCGCGCCCATCACCTCGCGGTGCCTGAGCACGGCGTTTTCACCCTCAAGCACTTGAACAACCACGGGGCCGGAAATCATGAAGTCCACCAGCTCGCCGAAGAACGGCCGCGCCTTGTGGACGGCATAGAAGGTTTCGGCCTGTTCGCGGGTCATGCGAATGCGCTTCTGGGCAACGATTCGCAGTCCGGCCTTCTCGATCAGTGCGTTGATCGCGCCCGTCAGATTGCGTGCGGTCGCGTCCGGTTTGATAATCGAAAAGGTGCGTTCAATCGCCATGATCTCGTCCTTGAAAAGCGCTGGTGGGAGTGCGGCGCTTATATCGACGCCGTCAGCGAACGGCAAGCGATCAGGCGAGCCACGAGCCGCCAATACCGCAATGTTTTCGATGCCCAAAATTACAACAATTTCACCGACATGAACTCTCGCTGAAACACCCGTCCGGGATTCATTCAGTTTCTCAGGAATAGCCTTTCATCAACCGAACGCCTCTCCAGTTCAGGGGGACGCCAGGGACAGTGACTTCACCGATGGCGCCACCAGCGCCTAACCTGAGGAGACGACCATGTTACGCAAACTCTCGCTTGTTGCAGTTGCCGCGGCTTCGCTGTGTCTGGCCGCATTGGCCCCTACCTCCGCTTCCGCTTGGGGCGGCTGGCATGGCGGGTGGCATCGCGGCTGGGGTTGGGGCGGTCCCCGCTTCTTCGTCGGTGGTCCGGCCTATTACGGGTACCGCTACGGCTACGGCGGCTGCTATGTGCGGCAACTGGTTCCGACGCCATGGGGCCCGCGTTGGCGCCTGGTAAATCGCTGGTATTGACCTCAATCGTCCGGTCCGGATGTCAAAAAGGCCCTGGCCGGCAGCGGCCGGGCTTTTTGTCCGATTCCGGTCGACGGAACTGGGCGCCGCGTTCATCGGATTTTTACTGAAAAGGAACGGATTCCACCGGCACCGGGAAACCATTTTCGTCGCGGCGACTTGTTTCTGCGTCATCACGTTGAAATGAACGCGAAGCGGAACCTCTAATGGATTGCCAACACATCGATCGCACCACCAGCCGATCGATCTGCGACGCCGTCGGCGAGCGGCTGCAGCAGGATCTCCGCGCGGAGACGTCGCCCCTGCCACCCCATCTCCAGCATCTGATGGAGGAGTTGCGCAGGCGGGACGGCGAAAGCCCCCGGAGGTCATCGCACTAGCTCGGCGTATTGCGTTATATGTGAACTCCCGGAGGCGATATTATCCACAAACCGGTTGCGTTTGGCGGCGGCTCCGGTGACAACGCCGCATGCTCTCAATACCGATATTTCGGTCCGGATTGCCGGGCGGCTTTTGATCGATAACAGCTCCGCGCAGATCGTGCCCGGCGCGCGCGTCGGCTTTGTCGGCCGCAACGGCGTCGGCAAATCGACGCTATTCAGCGCGATCCGCGGCGAGTTGCCGACGGAAAGCGGGACCATCACCATCCCGCCGCGCTGGCGCGTCGGCAGCCTGGCGCAGGAAGCGCCTGACGGCCCCGAGAGCCTGATCGAGGTCGTGCTGAAGGCCGACCTGGAGCGCGACGCGTTGCTGCGCGAAGCCGAAACGGCGCACGATCCGCACCGAATCGCTGAGATCCAGACCCGGCTGGTCGACATCGACGCCCATTCCGCCCCTGCCCGCGCGGCCTCCATTCTGAGCGGCCTCGGATTTTCCACCGCCGACCAGGCCCGATCCTGTTCGGAATTTTCCGGCGGCTGGAGGATGCGCGTCGCGCTGGCGGCGACGTTGTTTTCGGCACCCGACCTTCTGCTGCTGGACGAGCCCACCAACTATCTCGATCTCGAGGGCACGCTATGGCTTGAAGATCATCTGGCGAACTATCCGCGCACCGTGATCGTGATCAGCCATGACCGCGACCTCCTCGACACCTCGGTCGACCAGATCCTGCATCTCGATCGCGGCAAGCTGACGCTCTACAAGGGGACTTATTCCTCATTCGAAGAGCAGCGCGCGACGCGCGAAATGCTCGGATGCCAAGCACGCCAAGCGCCAAGCCGACGAGCGCAAGCGGCTGCAGGCCTTCGTCGACCGCTTCAAGGCCAAGGCCTCGAAGGCCCGTCAGGCGCAGTCCCGCGTCAAGATGCTGGAGAAGAATGAAGCCCGTCACCGCGCTGGTGACGCAGGACGTGCGCGAGATTTCGTTTCCGGTGCCGGAGAAGATGCTGTCGCCGCCGATCATCGCCGTCGACAACGTGTCGGTCGGCTACGATCCGAAAAAGCCCGTGCTCAATCGCGTCACATTGCGCATCGACACCGACGACCGCATCGCGCTGCTCGGCTCCAACGGCAACGGCAAGTCGACGCTGGTCAAGCTGCTCGCCGGCAAGCTGCCGCCGTTCTCCGGGCAAGTCACCCGCGCGGACAAACTGTCGGTCGGCTATTTCGCGCAGCATCAGGTCGATGAGCTCGATCTCGACGGCTCGCCCTACGATCACGTTCGCAAGCTGATGCCGGACGCCCCGAAACCAAGGTCCGCGGGCGCACCGGCGCGATCGGCTTCTCCGGCAAGGCCGGCGACACACTGGTCCGAAGCCTGTCGGGCGGCGAAAAGGCGCGGCTGCTGCTTGGCCTTGCGACCTTCTTCGGTCCCAACATGATCATTCTCGACGAGCCGACCAACCATCTGGACATCGACAGCCGCGCGGCACTTGCCGAAGCGATCAACGAATTTCCGGGCGCAGTCATCATGGTTTCGCATGATCGCTATCTGATCGAGGCCTGCGCCGATCAATTATGGGTCGTGGCCGATCATGCCGTCACGGCCTATGACGGCGACCTCGACGATTACCGCCGCATGCGTGCTGTCGACACGCGGCATGCGCGCGAATTCGCGCGACCGCGGCGGCAGCGAACGCGGCAACGGCCGCGACAAGCCGCAGCGCGAAGGCCGAAAACCGCGCGCCACTGAAGCAGAGGATTTCGGACGCCGAGGCGGAGATCGCGCGCATCAACGGCATCATCGCCAAGATCGACACCGCGCTCGCGCTGCCGGATCTGTTTCAGCGCGATCCGAAACAGGCCGCCCAGCTCAGCAAGGCGCGCGCCGGCGCGGCCAACGCCTTGCGGCAGGCCGAGGAAGCGTGGCTGACCGCAAGTTCGCAGTATGACGAGGCGACCGGCTGATTAGAGCTTTTTCAGCGAAAGCACTTGATGCGGGGTGATGCCAGCTCGCGCGAAGAAATGCGTCAAATAGCACAACCGATCATCCTCAGAAGGATGCGATCCTCGCGGGAAACCGTCAGGTCGCCGCCGGCTTTTTCTTCGGCTTGGTGGGCTTAGGCTGCACCACCGCACCAGGCGCACGCTCGATCGATGTCAGGCGTCCACCTGTGAAGGTATAGATTCCGGCGCGTTGGCCTTGCGTATAGTTGATGACCGCCACCCGATCGCCACGCGCATTGTTCGACAGATTGACGCTGCCCGGTGCGCCAATGCCGCGCACGACATCGCATTCGGTGTGACCAAGCGCCACCGTTCCGGTGGTCGATGGCGGCGGCGACGCGGCGGGTCCTTCGGCCAACGCGTTGGAGTCGGCTGGGCCACCGGGAGGCGTCATTCCCGGGCAGTACCCTTCAGCGCTGACCAGATCGTCGGCCGTAACCGGCTTGTTAGGGGTCAGGGGCGGTGTTTCGATCGAAACGTTTCTGATGAACAGCCTGCCCGAACGCGAAAACCACTCCGCGTCCTTCGACAGAAGATCGGACGAAAACATGTCGGACGCGCCTGAGCAGCCCGCGACGACCGGGGCAAACAGCAGCAACGCCAGCAGGCGCTTTCGATGAGCGTTCTTGTCTCGCACGACGAACTAAGTTCCTACAACGCCCTAAGCGGTTGTCCCAACATCACTTTGCGGCACGACCGTGGCTATGCGCAAGCCCTTAGGCCGAAACCGCAAATTATCATTAATTGTCGCAGATCGCTATTCCCGCCGCTGCCACCGGCCCCGCTCATCGGCCTGCCAGTAGGTAACCTCGAACCCCCGCGTCTTGCAATCTGTCCAGGCGCCCCGCGCTGCGGCAAGCGCTTCCCCGTCGTCGCCGTTGAAAACCAGAACCAACCGCTGATAGGCGTCCGAATCGACAGGTAAAGCGGCGTTGTCGACCAGAAATCTGACGTTGGCCCGGTTCGGATTGCCTTCCTCGGCCGTCAGCACGATCGGCTGATCCTGCGCATCGCTGGCGCGCCATGTGGCGTGCGGCAAGAACGAATCATCGCGATACGTCCACAAATGAGCGTCCAGCGCGTCGGTGCGCTCTTGCGACGTCGACTGCACGACAACTCGCCAACCGCGCTCCAGCGATTTTTCCAGCAAGGGCGGCAAAACGCTCTCAAGCGACATGTTTTGCAGATGATAGAACAAGACTTCCGTCATCAGGTTTTAGCTACTTCCCGGCTTCGTAATATTCCGCGACCAGCCGCTCCAGCAGGCGCACGCCATAGCCCGAGCCCCAGCTGTGGCTGATCTCGGATTTCGGCGCGCCCATCGCGGTTCCCGCGATATCGAGGTGCGCCCACGGCGTATCATCGACGAAACGCTGCAGGAACTGAGCGGCGGTGATCGAGCCGCCGTTGCGGGTGCCTGTGTTCTTCATGTCAGCGAACTGCGAGTCGATCTGCTTGTCGTATTCCGGACCGAGCGGCATGCGCCAAACCCGCTCTCCGGTCGCGATCCCGACCTTGGTCAGCCGCTCCGCCAACTCGTCATTGTTGGAAAACAACCCGGCATATTCGGTGCCGAGCGCGACCAGGATCGCGCCGGTGAGCGTCGCAAGATCGATCATGAATTTCGGCTTGAACTTCTTCGCCACGTACCAGAGCACGTCGGCCAGCACCAGCCGGCCTTCGGCGTCGGTGTTGATGATCTCGATGGTCTGCCCAGACATCGATGTCACGATGTCGCCGGGGCGTTGCGCGTTGCCGCCGGGCATGTTCTCGACAAGGCCGATAGCCCCGACCGCATTGACCTTCGCCTTGCGCGCCGCTAACGCATGCATCAAGCCGACCACACAGGCAGCACCGCCCATATCGCCCTTCATGTCCTCCATGCTTGCCGCCGGTTTGATGGAAATGCCGCCGGTATCGAAGCAAACGCCCTTGCCGATGAAGGCAACCGGCGGTTCGCCGCGCTTGCCGCCGTTCCAGCGCATGATCACGGTGCGACCGGGCTGCGTAGAGCCCTGGGCGACCCCGAGCAGCGCACCCATTCCGAGTTTCGTCATCGCCTTGATGTCAAGAACCTGGACGTCGACGCCGAGCTTGCGCAGCTGGCCGGCGCGACGCGCGAATTCCACGGGATAGAGCACGTTCGGAGGCTCATTGACCAGTTCGCGCGCCATGATGACGCCGTCGACGACGTGTGCGTCGGGAGCGAAGGCCTTTCGCGCAGCGGCGACATCCCCGACCGCGATTGAAACGTCAGCGCGCAACGCGGCGTCCTCGCCGTCTTTCTTCTTGGTCTTGTAGCGGTCAAATTTATAGGCGCGTAGCCGCACGCCGGATGCGACCGCCGCGGCCTGGTCGGGCTTCAAGGCCCCCGTCGGCAGTTCGGCGATGACCGTCACCGCGTCATTGCCGGCGCGCAATTTGCCGGCGACCGCGCCGCCAAGCTTGAGAAAATCGAAGTCCTTGATAGCCGATAGCTTGCCGGCGCCGACCACGATCAGGCGTGAGGCCTTGAGACCTTCAGGCGCCAGAATATCGAGCGCGGATCCGCTCTTTCCCTTGAACTGGTTGGTGGCCGCGGCGCGTTTGACGACGTCGGTCGCATCCCCCAGCGCCTTACGGGTCGCGGCGCCGAATTTCAACGTGTCGTCGCAGAACACCACGAGAATGCCGCGCGGCGCGGTGGAAAACGGAACGAAGCCGACCTTGACGGCGTCGGGCATAGGCAAATCCTCCAAAATAGGGCTGTAACCGGGTGCGAAGAAACCCGCGGGGCGGTGCTAGGAATGCTCACTTGGCTGTGATGCACATACATTTAGAGCGTCGTCAGGGCACTATGGCCTGTCAGCTGCGGCGCTGCCAAGCGTTCCCGTGGCCGAGAGGCCACATACCGCGAATTATTAACCATATCCTAAGGGTGCCATGGCGCAGCCATTTTGTTGACGGATCAAAGGGATGGTAGTGAGAGTGTGGGGCCGGCCGGATCGATGGCGCGCGACCAAAGGGGATCCCGATTTCGGGATTGGTCGCAGCGGCAGTTCCGGTTCGCAGGGCGGGGTCGTGCGGTAACGATGGGGTCGATCGACAAATACATCTTTCGCACGACGCTTGCGTCGCTTGCGCTGGTTACGGTCAACCTGGCAGCGCCCCTCCGGATTGCGCGGGTTCTGGCCGGCATTGATCCGATGACCCGGCAGCATTGGATGATCCTAAAGCTTCTCGGCTTCGACAGCCGGACGATCCCATCGTTCGCGATCGACGAATCGAATGCGCGTCTTCTGCGGCTTTTGGGGCGGCCGGTCACAGCATGAGCATGATGACCAACACGCTTGGGCGTTATTTTGCGGGCCGCTTCGTGGTCTCGGCGATCGGCGTATTTGCCAGCATCTTCGTCCTGCTGGTGCTCGTCGATTACATCGAAATGGTCAGGAAGACCTCGGGGCTGGCGACGGCGTCCGCCATCACCGTCGCGGAGACGTCGCTGTTCCGGGTTCCTCAACTGCTCGAAAAAATGATGCCGTTTTGCATCCTGATCGGAGCGATGACCTGCTATCTGGCGCTTTCGCGGCGGCTGGAGCTCGTGGTCGCGCGGGCCGCTGGCGTTTCTGCCTGGCAGTTCATCGCGCCGGCCCTCGCCAGCGCGATCGTGCTCGGGATCCTGGCGACGACTGCCTACAATCCGATGTCCGCCAATTTGCGTGAAATTTCCAAACGGATGGAGGCGCAGCTTTTCGGCTCCGCTCCTGGAGGTGGAATACAGGACGCAGCCGGTTTCTGGATCAATCAGGTGAACAATGATGGCCAGGCCATTATCAATGCCGCCCGCAGCGAGCAGCAAGGCGTGCGGCTGACCGGATTGACGGTGTTCAGATTCGATACCGACTACCAGTTCAAGGAGCGAATCGAAGCCCAGGAGGCAACGCTGGAGGACGGACGCTGGGTGTTCAAATCGGTACGGCGATACACCCTTGATCGTCCCGCGGTTGATCAGGACAGTTTCGTCCTGCCGACCACCCTCACCCCGGCTCAGGTTCGCAACAGTTTCTCCACTCCGGAGACTGTGTCTTTTTGGCAACTCCCGAGCTATATCCGCTCTTCCGAGAGCTCCGGATTCGCGACCGCCGGATATCGCTTGCAGTACCACAAGCTCATCGCACAGCCGTTTTTATTGGCGGCAATGGTCATGGTGGCGGCCGCCGTCAGCCTGCGGTTCTTCCGTTTCGGCGGCGTGCAGAAGATGGTTTTGAGTGGCGTGGGTGCAGGCTTTCTGCTCTACGTTCTGTCGAAAGTAACCGAGGATTTGAGCAAGGCTGAGTTGATGCATCCGATCGCTTCGGCGTGGCTGCCCGTATGCGTGGGCGGCCTCACCGGCTTTTTGGCCTTGTTGTACCAGGAGGACGGGTAGTGGCCGTTGTCGCCGCCCGCCAGGGAAGGTCGTCTGCGTTGCGGTGGAGCACCCGTGTGCGCCGCCACCGGAGTCATTTGGCCGGATCCGTGCTCGCGCTCGTTTTCAGGGTCATTTTCGCCGCCGCGCTCGGCATCGTCCTGGCAACCCCGGCGTCGGCGCAGAGTTTCAGATACAATCCGCTACCGCCGAATCCGAGACCGCCGCGTCCGCCCAACGATGGACAGATGCTGGTCCAGGCGATCGAGGTCGATTACGACTACAACAACTCGCGGGTGTCGGCGGTCGGCAACGTGCAGCTGTTCTACAACGGCACCAGCGTCGAGGCCGACAAGGTCATCTACGATCAAAAGACCAAGCGGCTTCATGCCGAAGGCAACATCCGCATGACCGACGCGGACGGCAAAATTACCTACGCCAATATTATGGATTTGAGCGACGACTACCGGGACGGTTTCGTCAACTCGCTGCACGTCGACACCGCTGACAAAACGCGAATGGCTGCGACGCGCGCGGACCGCTCCAATGGTAACTACACCGTGTTCGAGAACGGCGTCTACACGGCTTGTGCACCCTGCAAGGATGATCCGAAGAAGCCACCATTGTGGCAGGTCAAGGGCGCGCGCATCATTCACGACCAGACTGACAAGATGCTGTACTTCGAGAACGCGCAGCTCGAATTCTTTGGCGTTCCGATAGCGTACCTGCCGTATGCTTCGGCTCCCGACCCGACCGTCAAGAAAAAGACCGGGTTCTTGATGCCGGGCTTCACGGAGAATCCGACGTACGGATACGGCATTGAAACACCATTCTTCTGGGACATCGCGCCCGACTACGACGCGACCTTCAGTCCGCGCTTCACGACCAAGCAAGGCGTGTTGTTCCAGGCCGAGTTCCGTCAGAGGCTGCTCAACGGATCCTATCAAATCCGCGCCTACGGCATCGATCAGCAGGATCCGGCAGCCTTCGCCGGCCAGCCCGGAGACCGTCAGTTCCGAGGCGGGGTCGAAATCAAAGGGCCAGTTTGCACTAAACGATAAATGGGTCTGGGGCTGGGACGGCGTCGCGCTCTCCGATTATATGATGATGTCCGATTACAACCTGTCCCTGTACAAGGATCCGCTCGCTGCGCTTTTGGCTCTGCCGACCGAAGCCGTTTCCGACCTCTATCTGACCGGCGTCGGCAATCGCAGCTATTTCGACGCGCGCGCGATCTACTTTCTCAGTCTTTCGGGCAGTCAGTCCCAGGTACCAATCGTTGCGCCGGTTATCGATTATTCGAACGTGATCAACCATTCGGTGCTGGGCGGCGAATTCAGTTACAAGGGCAACTTCACCAGCCTGACCCGCGATACCGCGGCTTTCGATCCGATCACCGCAGCAGCCCTCGCCAACGGCTCGTGCCTTGCAACGTCAGCCGACCCGGCCAGGAATATCGCGCCTCCGAACTGTCTGCTCCGGGGCATGCCGGGCACCTATACGCGGGCGACGGGCGAAGTGGATTGGCGCCGGTCGTTCACCGATTCGGCCGGCGAGATCTGGACGCCGTTTGCAAGCGTCCGCGTCGATGCGATCGATACCTCGGTGGCGAACCAGCCGGGCGTTTCGAATTTCCTCGCGACCGGCGAAAGCCAAGCCCTGCGGGTAATGCCCACGGTCGGCCTCGAATATCGCTACCCCTTCATCAATGTTCAACCGTGGGGCACCACGACGATCGAACCGATTGTACAGGTTATCGCCCGTCCCAACGAACCCCTGGCAGGCAAGCTTCCCAACGAAGACGCGCAGAGCATGACCTTCGACACCAGCAACCTGTTCAGCGTCGACAAATTCTCAGGCTATGATCGCGAGGAAGGCGGTGGCCGCGCCAATGCCGGCGTACAGACGACGACGCAGTTCGACCGCGGCGGTTCCGTCACCACGGTGTTCGGACAATCCTATCAGCTGTTCGGCATGAATTCCTTTGCGGTGGCCGACGTCACCAACACCGCGCTGGACTCCGGTCTGGACAAGCCGGTATCGGACTATGTCGCCAGCATCAATTATTCGCCCAACAGGACCTACACCTTCAGCACACGCGCGCGGTTCGACGAGGCGACCGGGAGCGTCCAGCGCTTCGAGGCTGAAGGCCGCGCCAACTTCGATCGCTTTTCGGTCAGCCTGCTGTATGGCGACTATGCCCCGCAGCCCGAGATAGGATACTTGACGCGCCGCGAAGGTGTTCTCGGCACTGCCAACATCAAGCTGGCGTCAAACTGGGTGCTGACGGGAGCCGCCCGTTGGGATCTGATCTTGAACCAACTCAACCAATACGCCGTCGGCGTAGGCTATGTGGACGACTGCTTCGTGCTGGGAGTCAACTACGTCACATCCTATTCCTACGCCACGACCACGGCGCCGCCGCTCCTCGACCATGTTTTTATGTTACAGCTCGGCTTGCGGACGCTTGCTAATACAAGCACGCAATAGAGCCGCGGCGGCATCTCCCGACGGATGACTTGCCAGCACGTCGCGGATCGAACTCGAATCGGTTGATACGGCGAATATGATCATGACGACCACATCCCCTCAGCGCCCTTCGTCTCTCCGCCTGGGCTGTGCGGCAGCGCTATTCCTGATGCTTTGCGCAACGCCGTCCCATGCGCAGACCGTCGCCGTCATGGTCAACGGCGAGCCCATCACCAATTACGACGTCGAACAGCGCAGCAAGCTGAACTTCCTGTCGACGCACAAGCCTCAGGTCCGACAGCAAGTGATCGACGAACTGATCGACGAAAAGGTGAAAATCAGGGAAGGAAAGAAATTCAGCATCGACCCTTCCTCATCCGATATCGACAACTTGTACTCCGGGATGAGTTCGAGGATGCACATCACGCCCGACCAACTCACCAAATCTCTGGCAGCCTCGGGCATTCGGCCCGAGACGCTCAAGGAGCGCATGCGGGCGGAGATGGTCTGGTCCAGCCTGATCCGCGGGCGGTTCAAGGAAAGCCTGCAGGTCGGAGAAAAGGAGGTCGCCGCCGCCGTCAAGAGCAGCGAGAGCCCCGATAAGCCGGACACCGAGAGCTTCGAATATAAAATGCAGCCGATAGTCTTGATCGTCGAACGCGGATCGCCGCCGGCCGCCACCGAGGCAAGGCGCAAGGAAGCCGAAGCCCTGCGCAATCGCGTGCAGACCTGCGATGAGGCGAACGCCTTGTTCAAGTCGATGCAAAATGCGGCGATACGCGAAGCTGTAACAAAAACATCGGCCGACCTGCCGGCTGCCCTTCGTGACTTGCTCGACAAGACTCCGATTGGTCATTTGACCGAGCCCGAAGTAACAAAGCAGGGCGTGGAGATGGTTGCGCTCTGCGACAAGAAGCCGACCACCATCGACACGCCGAAGAAGAAGGAAATCCGCGACAAGATGTTTGCCGAGAAATACGAGGCGAAATCGAAAGCGTATCTGCAGGAAGTTCGCAAATCCGCGATGATCGAATACCGTTGATGCATGGCAAAGCCCCTCGCGCTGACATTCGGCGAACCAGCGGGTATCGGGCCCGATATCACCATAAAGGCGTGGCTGCGCCGGAATGAGCTGAAGCTGCCGCCATTCTATCTGCTCGGCGATCGCGACTTGCTTGGCAGGCGGGCGGCGACTCTCGGCCTAAAGGTCAGATTTGCCGACGTCCGGGCCGAGGATGCGTTCGATGCATTTGCCGACACATTGCCGGTCGTCGCCACCGGCCATGCGGCCTCCGCGCAGCCCGGACTGCCCGACGACACCAGCGCGGACGCCGCCACGGCCTCCATTCGCCAGGCGGTCGGTGATGTCCTCGCCGGACGGGCGAGCGCCGTTGTCACCAATCCGATCGCCAAGAACGTGCTCTACCGCACCGGATTTCGACATCCCGGCCATACCGAATTTCTCGCCGAACTCGCGGCGACCGGCGGCCGCACGCCGCAGCCGGTGATGATGTTGTGGTCCCCTGCCCTCGTCGTGGTGCCCGTCACGATCCATGTTCCGTTGCGGGAGGCGATCGCGCAGCTGTCGAGCGACCTGATCGTCACGACGGTTCGCATCGCGAATGCGGCTTTGAAAGCCCGCTTTGGGCTCACCAATCCGCGCCTTGCGGTTTCCGGCCTCAATCCGCACGCCGGCGAAGACGGCACGCTTGGCACCGAAGACCAGCAGATCGTCAAGCCGGCCATCGAAATCCTGCGCGCCGAGGGCATCCGGGTCACGGGACCGCTGCCGGCGGACACCATGTTCCACGCCGCCGCGCGCAAAACCTACGACTGCGCGATCTGCATGTATCACGATCAGGCGCTGATCCCGGTCAAGACCCTGGCGTTCGACGATGCGGTCAACGTCACGCTGGGATTGCCGTTCATTCGTACATCGCCCGATCACGGCACGGCCTTCGATATTGCCGGCACCGGCAGCGCCAATCCGTCGAGCCTGATCGCGGCCTTGCGGCTCGCCGCCCGCCTGGCGGCAGCCCAGCCGGCATGAGCGCAATCGACGACCTTCCGCCTCTTCGCGAAGTTATTCGCCAGCACGCGTTGTCGGCTCGCAAATCGCTTGGACAGAATTTCCTGCTGGACCTCAACCTCACGGCGCGGATCGCGCGCGCCGCGGGCCCGCTCGAAGACGCCACCATCATCGAGATCGGCCCGGGCCCTGGCGGCTTGACGCGCGCGCTGCTGGCACTGGGCGCGCGACGCGTCATTGCGGTGGAGCGCGATCAGCGCGCGCTGGCGGCGCTCGAGGAAATTTCAGCACGTTATCCGGGGCGGCTGGAAATCATCTGCGCTGATGCGCAGCATTTCGATCCACGGCCGTTGCTCGGCGGTACCAGCGCCAAAATCGTTGCCAACCTGCCCTACAACATCGCGACCGCGCTGCTCATCGACTGGCTGTCGATCGAGCCGTGGCCACCATGGTATGACATGATGGTGCTGATGTTTCAGCGCGAAGTGGCCGAAAGAATTGTCGCGCGCGCCAACGACGAAGCCTATGGCAGGCTAGGTGTACTCGCGAACTGGCGCACTGAACCAAAAATCCTGTTCGACATTTCACCCGCGGCATTCGTGCCGCAGCCCAAGGTCACGTCGTCCGTCGTGCGATTGGTGCCCCGCATCGCGCCGGAGCCGTGCGACCGCAAGGCGTTGGAGATGGTGGCGGCGGCGGCGTTCGGCCAGCGGCGAAAAATGCTGCGGCAAAGCCTGAAATCGCTGCCGGTCGATCCGACCCGGCTGGCTCAGGCCGCCGATGTCGATCTGACGCGACGCGCCGAGACCATTCCGGTCAGTGGCTTTGTTGCCATGGCCCGTGAATTGACCAATATACGAAACGGAAAATCCTAAGGAGAAAACCCATGGCGCTGATGCGTCGCCAGTCATTGATCAAGTTCGATGCCCCCCTCTGTGAAACCATCGTCGAAACGCCGAAGCCGCAGGGCAAGGAAGTGCTCGTCCGTATCGAGCGTTGCGGGCTGTGCCATTCCGACCTGCATATTCAGGACGGCTACGCCGACCTCGGCGGTGGCAAGAAACTCGACACCACGCGCGGCATGACGCTGCCGTTCACGCTGGGACACGAGATCGCCGGGATCGTCGAGGAGGCTGGTCCCGATGTTTCGAAGGACCTGATCGGCGCAAAGAAGGCCGTATTCCCCTGGATCGGCTGCGGCCAATGCCGCGACTGTCTCAATGGCGACGAGAATCTCTGCGTCAAGCAGCGTTTTCTCGGTGTCGCAATCGACGGCGGTTTCGCCAGCCACGTGCTGGTGCCGGACGCAAAATACCTGTTGGACTACGATCCGTTGCCGGTCAACCAGGCGGCGACCTTGATGTGCTCGGGGGTGACTGCCTACGGCGCATTAAAACGCCTCGTCGACCGCCCCCGGCAGCGCAATCTGCTGCTGATCGGCCTTGGCGGCGTCGGCATGATGGGGCTGGCCTTCGCGCAAGCCATGTTCAAGCAGAACATCTCGGTCGCGGATTTGAGCCCTGCCGCACGCGAAGCAGCGCTCAAGAACGGAGCTGCTGTTGCCTACGATCCTTCCGAGCCCGATGTGGTCAAACGGATCATCAGGGAAACCGAGGGCGGTTTCGACGGGGTGGTTGATTTTGCCGGCAACGAAAAGTCGATGGGCTTTGCGGTCGCCACAGTCGCGCGTGGCGGCAAGATCGTGGTCTCCGGCCTGATGGGCGGCAATTTCAGCCTGCCGATGGTGCAATGGATCTACAAGCGCATGACCATCGAAGGCTTCATGGTCGGAACGCTGGCCGAGGGCAAGGAACTGATGGCGCTCGCCCGCAGCGGCAAGATCAAGCCGACGCCGATGAAGGAGGAGCCGATGGGCGACGTCCAGAAATGGATCGACGAATTGCGCGCCGGAAAGGTGGTCGGGCGCATCGTGCTGAAAAACTGAGGCGGAGCAATTTGGGGCTTCGGCGACTGCCGCCGCGTCTTGCGGTCGCAAAAGCGAGCCCGAATTAAGCCTCATGCTGTCCGGAATTGCGGCGCATTACGACCCAAGTCTTTGCAGAGATTGGGAACTAAGTGCTGCGTATCACCGGAGATTCTACATGCCAGGCCGAACCGCGAAACTTGTGTCAGCCATCTTTGCCGGCGTTCTCGCGGGCATCCCGCTGGCAACGATTTCGCGTGGCGCCACGCCTGCGACGGAGGATTGCCTTTCCGGACCGGAGGACCAGGCGCCCCATGGCAGCCATTGGTACTATCGCATCGATCACACCACCAAACGTCACTGCTGGTAT
Organism: uncultured Pseudomonadota bacterium; assembly: GCA_963729395.1. Taxonomy (GTDB): domain Bacteria; phylum Pseudomonadota; class Alphaproteobacteria; order Rhizobiales; family Xanthobacteraceae; genus Bradyrhizobium. Next base: position 193,115 of record CAVSOS010000032.1, read on the forward strand.
CTCAAGGACGAAAAGCTTTCGCAAAACGCTGCTGCGGATTCCGCTCCGTCGGCGAAGCCGGCTTCTTCGAATGCAGAAGCCGCGACGCAGCGTTCGATCGCAGACGCTCACGCCGAACTGCCCGCGCAGACTGCTATCGAACAGCCGAAACGCGCCGACGGGCTCGCGCCCGCGATAGCCGCCGACGCCTCGATCGCAACGCCGGCTGTTGAGACGCAAGGATCGCTCGTCGCCGCGCGTTGGCCTGAGCAGTCGGGAACCGGTTCCCCGGCCGTTCCGGCGTCAACCGTGGGCAATCCGGGTGTCGCCGCTCCACCAGATTCGGACGCGATGCCATCGCCCGCCCCTGCCGCGGCGACCCTTGCCGCAGCGGACTCATCGCCTGAAAAACCGTCGGGCTCGATTCAGACGCTATTGCTCGTCATTCTCAGCGCATTGGCGCTGGCAGGCCTGATCGGAAGCGCGGTTTTCAGGTTCGGAAACCTGCGATGGACCGGCCGGCGCAAGATTCCGGTCGATCGACAGGCGATATGGGAGTCGGCCAACATCGATCGTCGATCGTCTCCGGTTGGCCTGGACTCCGGCGCTCGCATCCGCAGGGACGACATCCCCTGGGAGTTACGCACGGCGGATGATCCGAACGGCAGGATCGAGGAAATGCTCGCGCGGCTGGCCAGAAGCGCGACCAACTGACCGCTCCGCTATTTTTTCAATTGCCGCTGCAATTCCCGCACGAATGTCGTGAGACCGGAGCGGCGTTCGCGCTTCAGCCGCTCAGCCTTGAGAATCGACTGTACCTCGGCGAATGCCTCATCGATATCGTGATTGATGACGATGTAATCGTATTCCGCCCAGTGGCTCAATTCGTGGGTGGCGCGGCTCATCCGTCCCCGGATCACCTCGTCGGAATCCTGTGCACGGGTGTGAAGCCGTTTCTCGAGATCGGCCGCCGACGGCGGCAGGATAAACACGCTGACAACGTCCGCTCGCGCCTTTTCCCGCAATTGCTGGGTGCCCTGCCAGTCGATGTCGAACAGCACGTCCTGTCCGGCTGACAAGGCTGCCTCGACCGGCGCGCGCGGCGTGCCATAGCTATTGTCGAAGACAGTGGCCCATTCGAGCAACTCATCACGCCTTGCCATCTGTTCGAAGCGGGATTTGTCGACAAACAAATAGTCACGTCCATCGACTTCGCCGGGCCGCTTCGGCCGCGTGGTCGCGGACACCGACATCTTCAGGCCAGGCATCCGTTCGATCAGCAGGCGCGACAGCGTGGTCTTGCCGGCGCCCGACGGCGATGACAGCACGAACATCAGCCCGCGCCGCTCCACCCCGTCGAAGCCGTGGCCGCCCGCCGTCATGCCTTACTCCAGGTTCTGAACCTGCTCGCGGAATTGCTCGACCACATTCTTCATCTCGAGGCCGGTGTTGGTCAATTCGAGATCGTTCGACTTGGAGCAGCAGGTGTTGACCTCGCGATTGAACTCCTGCGCCAGGAAATCGAGCCGCCGCCCAACCGGTCCGCCCTTGCGGATCATCTCGCGGGCCTGCGAGATGTGCGAGGCGATGCGATCGAGTTCTTCGCGAATGTCGGCCTTTGCCGCGATCATGATCGCTTCCTGATTGAGCCGATCGGAATCAAAGCGCTCGGAGGCCTCAAGCAACGCCGCGATCTGCTCGGCAAGCCGCGCCCTGATCGCTTCGGGCTTGCGGCCGGGGGCGGCCTCGGCCTTCTGCGCCAGCCTTTCGATCTCGTCCATGCGTTGGGAGAGGATCTGGCCGAGCGTCACGCCCTCGCGCTGACGCATCTTGACCAGGTCGGCGAGCGCCTGCTCGAACGCCGCCGCGGCTGCCGCCTTCGCAGCCTTGTCCTCCGCCTCGTTGCTTTCCGGTTCGACGACCTCGATGACGCCCTTGATCGCCAACAGGCCATCGATGCTTGGTGCCACCGCATCGATCCTGCCGGCGAGCACGCCTGCCACCTTCACAATCGACGCCAGCACCTCTTCATTGATGCGGATGGTGGAGACCGCGTTGGCACGCTTGACGTTCAGATTGGCATACACCGTTCCCCGCGACAGCAACTCGCCGGCGCGCTTTTTGGCCAGTGCTTCAAGGTCGTCCCACCCAGGCGGCAGCCGCATCCGAAGGTCAAAGCCCTTGGCGTTGACCGACTTCAATTCCCATTCGAACGCATACGGTCCGCTGGCGCCGTGGCTTCGGGCAAAGCCGGTCATGCTCGACAGCGGCATCGTGTGAATTTCTCCAGATGGCAGGGCCGCAAGATTCGCAGATAGACGGCGCGACCTTAAGACGTTTTCCAGCAAAGTGGAATTCGGTTCGGGCTTGCTGCAGGCTCCCGCGCTATCGCTGAACCACCGGAGGCGACGTCGTCGATTGCGCCGCACCCTGCCGCGCCGGACGCGCGGGCTTTTTCGGCCCAGCCGGCTTCGGGGTGGTCGTAGCGGTGGGGTTGGCGTCGGCCGGCGCGCTCGCGGCGGGCGGCGGAGGATCGTCAGCCGGCTCAACGGTGTCGTTCTGAATTTGCTTTTCCATCGCGCGCAGTTTGGCGACGTTCTTCTGATGCTGGTCGTAAGTTTCGGTAAAGGCGTGGCCGCCGGTGCCGTCGGCAACGAAGAACAGATCACGGGTGCGCGCCGGATTGGCCGCGGCTTCCAGCGAAGCGCGTCCTGGATTGGCGATCGGCCCGGGCGGCAGCCCTTCGACCACGTAGGTGTTGTAAGGCGACGGCTGCTGGATTTCGCTGCGCTTGATCGGCCGCCCCAGCGTTCCCTTGCCGCCGACCAGCCCGTAGATGATGGTCGGATCGGATTGCAGCTTTATCTTTTGCCGCAACCGATTGACGAATACGGCGGCGACGCGGCTGCGCTCGTCCGCCTTGCCGGTTTCCTTTTCGACGATCGAAGCGAGTGTTACCAGTTGCTCCGGCGTCTTGACCGGAACGTCCGGATTGCGCCGTTCCCAGATTTCGGCGAGCACGCGTTTCTGCGTCTGCTGCATGCGCTGGATCACCTGATCGCGCGTGGTGCCGCGCGGGAATTTATAGGTTTCCGGCAGCAATGTACCCTCGCGGGGAATTTCGCGAACGGTGCCCGCAAAAATATCGTTCTCGGAAAGCCGGGCCACGATCTGCTCGGAGGTCAAGCCTTCGGGAATCGTGACGGCGTGCTGGACCACCTTGCCCTCGACCATGGTGCCGATGACATCGCGCAGGCTGGCGTTCTTCTGAAATGAGTATTCGCCGGGCTTGAGTTCGGAACGCGCCTTCAGCGCGAACACGCTGCCGATGAATGCCCAGCGGTTGTTGTCGATCACGCCTTCACGCTGCAGGATATCGGCAATGTCGGTCATTCCCGCGCGTGCGGGAATGTTGACGATCTTGTCCTCCTGCAACGGGCCTGGAGCCTCGATCTTCTGCCTGCCGTAAATGTAGCCGCCACCCACGCCAAGCATCAAGACCAGCACGATGGTAATGATCGCATTGCCGGCCACGACGAACGGGTTGCGGGCGCGCTCGGAACGCTTTGGCGGCGGCGGGACCTGCTCGGGCTCCAGCGCGGCGCGCGGGCTCCGTGGCGAAATGGGCGGCCTCTCACTCATCGATGCAACCTGAATCCTGTCGGTTCAATCGCGGCCTTGCGAAAATTTCCGCATCAGCCGGTAGTCTACGCCCAAAACTAGGATTTATCACCGAATGCGGCGAAACGGTGGACTTTTGGTGTGACGCGTTAGCTGGCCAGGCGCTGCATGATCACGGATGCGTTGGTGCCCCCGAAACCGAACGAATTCGACAGCGCGACATTGATCTCGCGTTTGCGCGGTATCTGAGGCACGAGATCGATCGCTGTTTCCACCGACGGGTGGTCAAGATTGATGGTTGGCGGAGCGATATTATCGCGAATCGCAAGAATACTGAAGATTGCCTCGATCGCTCCGGCGGCGCCCAAAAGGTGCCCCGTCGACGATTTGGTTGACGACATCGACACCTTGGAAGCCACGTTCCCCAGCAGCCGCTCCACGGCACCGAGTTCGATTTCGTCACCGACCTGCGTCGAGGTTCCATGGGCGTTGATGTAGTCGATGTCGGAAGAAGTGATTCCGGCGCGTTTCATGGCGGCGGTCATGCTGCGGAATGCGCCATCGCCGTCGGGCGACGGCGAGGTGATGTGATAGGCGTCGCCGGACAATCCGTAGCCGGTCACTTCCGCATAGATTCTCGCGCCGCGCTGTTTCGCATGCTCGTATTCCTCGAGGATCACGATGCCCGCGCCCTCACCCATCACGAAGCCGTCGCGATCCCTGTCGTAGGGCCGCGATGCCTTTTCCGGAGTATCGTTGAAGCTGGTCGACAATGCGCGCGACGCGCAAAATCCGGCCATCGACAACCGGCAAATCGGGGATTCCGTTCCGCCCGCCACCATGACATCGGCATCGCCGAGCGCGATGAGCCGGCTTGCATCGCCGATCGCGTGGGCGCCGGTCGAACAGGCGGTCACGACCGAATGATTGGGGCCTTTGAGGCCGTGCTCGATCGACACATAACCTGAAGCCAGGTTGATCAGACGGCCGGGAATGAAAAACGGCGACACCTTGCGCGGGCCACGTTCCTTGAGAAGCAGCGCGGTATCGGCAATGCCCGAAAGGCCGCCGATTCCCGAACCGATCATGGTCCCGGTGGCGCAACGGTCCTCCTCGCTGGAGGGATGCCAGTTGGCATCGTCGAGCGCCTGGCGCGCCGCGCACATTGCAAAAATGATGAAATCGTCGACCTTGCGCTGATCCTTCGGCTCCATCCACTGGTCGGGATTGAAGGTGCCGCCGGTGCCGTCGCCGCGTGGAATCACGCAGGCGATGCGGCTGGTCAGATCGGAGACATCAAAGGTATCGATCTTCTTGGCGCCGCTCTCGCTGTTGAGGATGCGCTTCCAGGTCGGCTCGACGCCACAGCCGAGTGGCGAAACCATGCCGAGGCCCGTGACGACAACCCGCCTCATATCCAGAACTCCAGCCCAGCAATCGCGGCCCACAACAAGAAGCCGGTGGACCGCTCGACCACGGCCCGTCCGGCTTCGTCAACACCGCGCGGGGACGTCAGCTTTTCGCGTTTTTTTCAAGAAATTTCGTAGCGTCACCGACGGTTAAAATCGTCTCCGCCGCATCGTCGGGAATTTCACAACCAAATTCTTCTTCAAAGGCCATCACCAGTTCGACAGTATCGAGGCTGTCGGCACCGAGGTCGTCAATGAAGCTCGCGTTGTCGACAACCTTTTCGGGTTCGACACCAAGGTGTTCGACCACGATCTTCTTAACTCGCTCGCCAATCTCACTCATCGTTCAACCTCGCGCTTGTTCCATTGGACCCGACCGCAAGACGATACGAGCCATCGTGATCGTTAAATTCTCTTCGCAGCCGCACATCGTCTTGATTTGGCCCCGTCATAGCCGACAAGGGACCGGCGAACGAGCAAGCTCCGCACCGCCAATATACAGGGTTTCAAAATCCTGCAATGGCGTTCTTTGCCCATCCGTTGGTGGTTCGGTTATCATACTTCCCAAGCCTTGACTACAAGCCTCAATCGGCGACCGGAACGGCCTTTCACCACGCCGGAACGAACCGGCAGACGGCTCAAAACATAGCCATCCCGCCGTTGACGTGAATCGTCTGCCCGGTGACATACGCCGCTTCATTCGAACTGAGATACACCGCCGCCGCCGCAATATCCTCGGGCGTTCCAAGCCGGGCTGCAGGAACTTTCGAAAGAATGGTTTCGCGCTGCTTGTCGCTGAGCGCGTCGGTCATCGGCGTCGCAATAAATCCCGGGGCGATGCAGTTGGCGGTGATGTTGCGCTTGGCGTATTCCGCCCCCAGCGTCTTGATCATGCCGATCAGTCCGGCCTTTGATGCGGTGTAATTCCCCTGGCCCGGATTGCCGGTGACGCCGACGATCGAGGTGATCGCGATAATGCGGCCGAAGCGCTTGCGCATCATCAGCTTGGTCGCGGCACGGGCCAGACGAAAGGTCGCCGTCAAATTGACCTTGATGACCTCATCCCAGTCCTCGTCGCGCAATTGCACGAACAGATTGTCCCGGGTGATGCCGGCATTGGCGACCAGAATATCGACCTGTCCCATTGCTTTTTCAGCCGCCGGAACCAACGCCTCGACCTCGGCGGTGTCGGACAGATTGCACGGCAGCACATGAACCTTCGCGCCGAGTTTGCCGGCGAGCGCATCCAGCACCTCGCGCCGCGTCCCCGAGATGGCGACCGTTGCGCCCTGCGCGTGCAACGCCTGCGCGATCGCGCCACCGATGCCGCCGGTTGCGCCGGTAACGAGCGCCGTCCTGCCAGTCAGATCGAACATCCTCGTCTCCCCCTCGCTCAGGCCGTCCGCGCGGCAGCGAGCGCGTCTTTCGCCGAAGCAATATCACCGGGACCGCCGACCGAAACACCGACGGTACCGTCGGCGATCCGCTTGACCAGCCCGCTTAAGACCTTGCCGGCGCCAATTTCGAAAAACCGCGTAACCCCGTGGCTGGCCATGTAGGCCACCGACTCACGCCAGCGCACGGTTCCGGTAACCTGCTCGATCAGGCGGCGGCGTATCTCGTCCGGATCGGAAATCGGCGCGGCCAATACGTTCGATACCAAAGGCGAAACCGGCCGTTCGATGGTGACCTCGGCCAGCGCTTTGGCCATCACGTCGGCCGCGGGTTGCATCAGACGGCAATGGAACGGCGCGGACACCGGCAGCAGCATCGCACGTCTGGCGCCTCTGGTTTTCGCAATTTCGAGTGCGCGCTCGACCGCGGCCTTGTCGCCGGAGACCACGACCTGCCCGCCGCCATTGTCGTTGGCAGCCTGGCAGACCTGCCCCTGCGCGGCCTCCTCGGCGACGGCCACTGCGGCCTCATAATCGAGACCCAGCAGCGCGGCCATGGCGCCAACGCCCACCGGCACGGCCTTCTGCATAGCAACGCCGCGGGTGCGCAACAGCCGTGCGGTGTCGCTGATGTTGAGGCTGCCGGCGGCGGCGAGCGCGGAATATTCGCCGAGCGAATGTCCGGCAACGAACGCAGCATCCCGTCCCACCGAGAAGCCGGCTTCGGTCTCCAGCACCCGCAAGGTCGCAAGCGAGACCGCCATCAATGCCGGCTGGGCATTTTCAGTGAGCTGCAGGGTTTCGGCCGGACCGTCCCAGATGATGGTGGTCAATTTCTCCCCGAGCGCCGCATCGACCTCGTCGAACACCGTCCGGGCGGCCGGAAAAGCCTCGGCCAACGCCTTGCCCATGCCGACCGCCTGGGAGCCCTGCCCCGGAAAAGTGAATGCTGCCGTCATCGGCGCCCCTGAATTCTGGAAATCCCCAAAGTTGAGCCGAAAGACACTGCAGGAGCCGGTTGTGTCAAGCCGTCCGCCGGTTCCGGCCGGGCGCGGTTCCCCAATTGGCTCGCTTTCCCTTGCCATCGCGCTGAAAATCCGTATAAACCGCGCCATCCGTGGATCCCGGCCGGGAGCTGAACGGACGGTCTCAGCAATTTCACCTTTTCGGCGATGTTGATGTGGCAGGGCCAGTCGGTCCGTCGTCCCGTGCTTCCGCCTTCTGAGCATATCGAGTCCTTTCCGAAGGGTTCGAAGGGCTTGCCGCCGGGAACCGCGCTAACATTGGAAAGGACATCCATGCCTCTTTATGAGCATGTTTTTCTCGCGCGTCAGGATGCGAGTACCCAACAGGTCGAGGAATTGACCGCCCAGATGACCGGCATCGTCGAGCAACTCGGCGGCAAGGTCGTGAAGATGGAAAACTGGGGCGTACGTTCCCTCACCTATCGGATGAACAAGAATCGAAAAGCGTATTTCGTGCTGTTGAACATCGACGCCCCGTCGGCGGCAGTGGCGGAGATCGAGCGGCAGGAGCGGATCAGCGAAGACGTGATTCGCTATCTCAGCGTTCGCGTCGACGAGCACGAGGAAGGCCCCTCGGCGATGATGCGCAAGGCCGATCGCGACCGCGACCGCGATGATCGTGGCGGCGGTTTCCGTGGCGACCGCGATGGCGGTTTCCGTGGCGATCGCGACGGCGGCGGCTACCGCGGCGACCGTGGTCCGCGCCGCCCGCGCGATGATGCCGACGCTGTGAGCGAGGAGTAAGAATCATGGCTGAAGCTGGTGCACGCCGTCCGTTTTTCCGCCGCCGCAAGACCTGTCCGTTCACGGGTCCGAATGCGCCGAAGATCGACTACAAGGATTCCAAGCTGTTGATGCGTTACGTGTCTGAGCGCGGCAAGATCGTGCCGAGCCGCATCACCGCCGTCTCGGCCAAGAAGCAGCGTGAACTCGCGCGCGCCATCAAGCGCTCGCGTTTCCTCGGTCTGCTGCCTTACGTCATTCGGTAATATAACCTTCACTCCGCGGCGTTCGCGCCGCGGAGTAAAATCTTCATAAGGCTTCCGGGTCGTCCGGTTGCCGATGGTTGGGGTTCACCGAACCTCTAACCGCTCGAAAGGAGCGGGACAGCTGATGATCGCGATCGTTCTCATAGCCATGGCGGCCGGCTGCGCGGCAGCGCTGATGTTCGCCTCGATCATCTCGGGCGCGCTGATTTCGTTGCTGCTGTTTTATCTGGCGCCCCTGCCGCTGATGGTGGCCGCAATCGGATGGGGACCGCTTAGTGCCACCATCGGCGGCATCGCCGCAGCGATCGGTCTCGGCGCGATCTTCGGCCTTCCCTACTGCATCGCCTTCGTCGTCACGGTCGCGCTGCCGGCCTGGTGGCTCGGGCACCTCACGTTGCTGGGGCGGCCGCTGACCAGCGGCATCTCGCCGGGCAACGGCGCGTCGCAGGTCGCGCCCGATCTGGAATGGTATCCGGTCGGCCGCATCCTGCTCTGGATCATCGGCTTTGCGGCATTGACCACGATGGCCGCGCTGCTCACCCTGGGCAGCGACGCCGGGGCCGTCACCGGCGCGCTGCGGCGGGGCTTGCTGCGGATCATCGGCTCCAGCGACGTTGCTTCGACCGGCGAGACCGAACAATGGATCGAGGCTTTGGTCGCCATCGCCCCGGCTGCAGCCGCCATCGTCGCGATGATGACGTTGACGCTCAATCTCTGGCTCGCTGCAAAAATCACAGCGACCTCAGGACGCTTGCAGCGGCCCTGGCCCGATCTGAAAAGCACGGCGCTGCCGCCGATCACGCTCGTCCTGTTGTTCGTCGCCATTGCGCTCTGCTTTGTCGGCGGATTGCTTGCGATCCTGGCGCTGATCGTCGCCACCGCCCTGATCATGGCCTACGCGCTCACCGGCTTTGCGGTCCTCCATACGTTGACGCTGGCGCTGAAAAACCGCGCGCTCTGGCTCAGTTGCGCTTACGCCGTCGTCATCGTTTTCAGCTGGCCCGTTCTGGTCATCGCGGCCCTCGGCCTTGCCGACGCTGTTTTCGGATTTCGCCAACGCTACCTGCAGGGCAGGCCTCCGCCGCTCCCAGCCCCCTGAGTTCTACGCTTCAACCCAATCCCACAACGCAGATCATCTCAAAGGAGAACCAATATGGAAGTCATTTTGCTGGAACGTGTCGCCAAGCTCGGCCAGATGGGCGAAGTCGTCCGCGTCAAGGACGGATTTGCCCGCAATTTCCTGTTGAAGCGCGGCAAGGCGTTGCGCGCCACGGCAGACAATCGCGCCAAGTTCGACGGCATGAAAGCCGAACTCGAAGCCCGCAACCTGCAGGCCAAGGGCGAGGCAACCAAGGTCGCCGAGAAGATCGACCGCCGCAACGTCGTCGTGTTGCGCCAGGCGTCCGAAACCGGCCAGCTGTTCGGTTCGGTATCGGTTCGCGACATCATCGCGTCGTTCGAGAACGACGGCGTCACCATTAACCGCAGCCAGGTCATGCTGGACGCCCCGATCAAGACCATCGGCAAGCACGAGATCGCCATCGCCGTTCATCCGGAAGTCGAAGTCGGCGTCACCGTCACCGTCGCGCGAAGTGCCGATGAGGCCGAACGCATCAATCGCGGCGAGGATATCTCTACCCGTCAGGAGGACCAGGACGCCGCTGCCGAAGCGCTCGCCGCTGCCGGCGAATTCTTCGATCCCGAAGCGCGCCACGACGACGTCGAGCCGCAGCCGGAAGCCGCTTCCGAAAAGTAACGAACTTTCAGCATCGAATCTGCCCAAGCCCGGCTGATCAGGCCGGGCTTGGGATTCTGGCCGACACGCTCTCCGCGAGCATCGCAATCGACGCCAATGCGGTTGCGGTGTGCTTCTCAATCCCGTCAATCACGCAAAAGACGTCGGCGGCAACGACCGCGACCTGACGTCCGGGCTTGATCACGCGCGCGCGGCAGATCAGGCGTTCCCCGGATGCCGGCGACAACAAGTTCAGTTTGTATTCGGCCGTGAGCGCCGCTTGGCCGCGCGACGTTGCGGCAGCGATCGTCGTCGCATTGTCGACCAGGAAGGCGGTGACGCCGCCGTGGAAAAAGCCATGCTGCTGCAACAGCTCCGGCCGCCGATCGACCGCCAGTGTACATGTCCCGCGCGCGAGTTCGGAAAGCTCTGCTCCGATATGGGTCATGAACCCTTGCAGACCGACGCCGTCGCAGATTCGCCTGGCGATCGGCGCGAAGTCCAAATCGGGTTTCAAGTCGGGTTTAGCGGTCATGGCGTGCCTCCGGCTTCGCAACGGCTTCCGAGGCGACCAGCGCCCAAATCGCGCAGGCGATCAGAACCTCGGCCTGAAGCCGTGGATCAGAACGGTCGCGACCCGATAACCATGCGCGGCAGAAAATCTGCGCAGGTCCGATGATCTGGCTGAAGAACAGCGTGGCCGTCATTGGCAATAATTCACCGCGCGCGATCAGCGGCGCGCGCCATCCCTCGATGCCGTCCGCGAGGCGCGAATTCTGGGTGCGCTGCGCGTCGCGAACTTCTTCGGTCCATTCGCTGCGGGAAATCTCGAACAGATAGCGCGCCTCCCGCCGGTTGTTCACCACCCAGTCGAGATGCGCGCGGATCAGGCGATCGATGCCATCCTGCGCACCCAAAGCAGGATCGATCGCTGCGAGTATCGCCGCATGATAGATCTGCAGCACCTCCAGAAACAGGGTGCCGGCCAGCTCCTTCTTTGATCCGAAGCAATGGAAAAAACTGCCGTTTGAAGCTCGCGCCCGGGCGCGAATGGCCGCGACGGTCGCACCTTCAAAGCCGTCGCGGTCAAACACCGCCAATCCCGCGGCCAGTAAATCCTGTCGAACCCCGACCGCCATAAATTGTCTCCCGGCACCTAGATCGCTACTCTAGAGTAATGCTCTAACGATGGTCAAGTTCTGCCGCGGGAGGCAAGCGGCGCTTGCAAGGCCTATTGAGAGATCGGCGGCACCGGTGGTCCGGCCGGGGCCGGCGGGGGCGCCGAAGCCGTCACCGATGCCGGCGCAGCCGGCGCCGGCGGCTCCGGGACCCGTTCTGAAGCTACACTGGAAGCCGCAGCAGGCGTGGCCGGAGCAGCGGCCGGCGCGGGCGTGACGGGGGGAACCGGATCGGCCCGCAATACCGGAGGCTCCCCGCTACCCGTCGCCTTCGGTGCCTCGATCTTAGCGGTATCAGTCTTGCCGTCGCCCGACGGTCGGGTGCCTTCGGGTTTGCTGAGTTCGGGTCTGCTGTCCTCGCCTTTTGCTGTCTCACTCGGCGGCTTATCGTCCTTGGCCGGCTCGCCCTTGGAGGGCTCGTCCTTGGCTGCATCGCTCTTGGAAGTATCGGTCTTGGACGTGTCAATCTTGGATGCGTCCGTCTTGGCAGTGTCGGTCTTGGCAGTGTCGGTCTTGGCTGCATCGGTTTTGGGCGGTTCTTCGTTACCCGGCCTGCCGCGCCTCAGTCTGGCAACCGATTTACGGCCATCCGGGCCGCGCTCGCCTGCCGACTGAGCCGGAGTTTGACCATCCGGGGGCTCGGCGGGGCGCAGCCTGCGGCCCCGGCGGTCGGCCTGATCAGCGGGCTTGGTTTCGTCGGGTTTGATATCCGTGCCGGGCTTGGCATCCGTGCCGGGCTTGGGCTCGCCGCCGGAAGGGCGCCTATCGGCCGCCCCGTTGGCGATCAGGTAGGCGCTGAGCAGCGCGGCCATTTGGCCGCTGGTGGTGTAATGCTGACGCAGAAAGCCCGGCAGGGACCCTGCCGGGACTTTCCTTAGGAGACCCCGCGAGCTCTTGTGGCATTCCGAGCAAGTGCCCGCGAAAATCTGGGAAGGGCTCTTGCCGGCGTCCAGATTTTCCGCCTGGGCCTGGATCGCCGCGAGACAGCCGATCAGAAACATCACCGTCGCTAAACTGAGCGCTCGGCTCGACATTCTTGTTCTCCAGCTGCGGAAACCGCTCCAGCACCCTGATCCAGGACTGATGGCGGCGGTCACCTTTTAGCCCATTGTGCCGCGAATGGAAGCGCGCTCATGGCGAAACAGCACAAACGTCATATTTCGGAATATCCGCTTTGTGAACAGCGCACTAGCGCATCCGGCTCACCGTCACTATGATCTCATCGGCGCTTGGGAACCGTTCCGTCGGGTATAACAACAAGTATTTTGCCTCTGCGGGATCGCTTATCTGGTGGTTTCGATGGATCGTTTGTTGCGTTATTTCCTGAAGAAGTTCATCCGCCGCGGCACGATGCGATTTACGACCGCGAGTGGGGCAGAATTTAGTTGTGGGGACGGCACCGGAACGCCGGTCTCCGTGCGGTTCCTGACCACCGAAGCCGAACGCCGGATTCTGCTCAACCCGGAACTGACACTCGGCGAAATCTACATGGACGGCACTTTCGTCGTCGAGAATGGCTCGATTGCTGATGTGCTGGCGATCCTGCTGGATCAACCCGAAATATTGCCGCGCTGGGCCAAGCTGCAGTGGTGGCTGCGTTATCTGGTCAGGCATGCCCAGCAATTCAACCCGCGCCCTCGTGCGAGGGACAATGTGGCGCGCCACTACGATCTCGACGGCCGGCTCTATTCCCTCTTTCTCGATGCCGACAAGCAATACAGTTGCGCTTATTACGAAACGCCGGATGCAACGCTCGACGATGCCCAACTCGCCAAGAAGCGACATCTTGCCGCGAAGCTTTTGATTGAGCGCGGCGACCGCGTGCTCGATATCGGCTCCGGCTGGGGAGGCCTTGGACTGTATCTGGCCGAAATGACCGGCGCCAAGGTCACCGGCGTCACGCTGTCCACCGAACAATTGCAGGTATCGAACGCCCGCGCCGCCGAGAAGAATCTGGCGCAATCGGCAAAGTTTTTGCTCGAGGATTATCGCGACATTCCAGGCCCCTTCGACCGCATCGTATCGGTCGGGATGTTCGAGCATGTCGGCGTCGACTTCTACGAGACCTATTTCAGGCGCTGCGCCGAGCTTCTGACCGATGACGGTGTCATGGTATTGCACTCGATCGGCCGCTCGGACGGCCCCGATGTCACCAACCCCTGGATTGCGAAATACATTTTCCCTGGCGGCTACATCCCCGCTCTCTCCGAAGTGATCCCCGCGATCGAACGCTCCGGACTTCTGGTGTGCGACATCGAAATCCTGCGGCTGCATTACGCTGAGACGCTAAAAGCCTGGCGCGAGCGCTTCATGGCGCGGCGCGAGGAAGCGGTGCGGCTCTATGACGAGCGCTTTGCGCGGATGTGGGAATTCTATTTGGCATCGTCGGAAATGTCGTTCCGCAAGCAGAACATGATGAACTTTCAAATCCAGATCACCAAGCGGCAAGGCATTGTGCCGATGACGCGCGACTACATCGCGCATGAGGAAGCCAAGCTGCGCGGGATCGAGCGCGGCAAACAACCGCGGCTGCAAATCGCCGGCGAATGAGGCCTGCGCGGTCGGATTTGCCGGATCCGAGTTGCTGGATCCGATTCGACACGTGTGGTTTTTGGCAAGTTTAATTTCGCAGGCTGAAACGGGATGCGCCATGCGCGCAAGGTGACACCGGCCGCGCCAATTGCGCGCGTACCGCCGCCAGCACCGACGGATGGCACGGCAAGCTGCGGATTTCAGGCCGGGAAAATTCTTCCATGGCCTCGACCAGCATCGAGAGCCACAGCCTTTCGCCATTTCCCGACCGCCAGGACTTTTCTGACCGCAAAGACTTTCCCGATCGCCATGGTTGAAGTTGCTGACCCATCGCCTGTCCTTGCCTGAGCCGATATCCGCCGACCCCATTACCAACCCGGAAGCCGCCGACTGGTTCCGATCGACCCTGCCGTAAAGAAAACCTGCCGGGTGTGACCTGCTTCACAAAAGACCCCCCGGCCTTGTCGTAAACAACCAAAATGGCCCAGAAAACAGACCCATCGTTCGGTTCCCGGGGCGACATCGGCACCGACTATGCCTTGATCATCACCGGCGTCGCCGCTGCCCTGATCGCGCTGATCTATCTCATCTTGATCTGATCCAGCGCCAAGCCGCGGCCCGGGACGTTCGTTCACCCTTGGAATGAGTATGCCGGCGCGCGAATAAGGTTCAGGCGGCGCTGCAACTTTCCTGGCTTGCCATCGACGGACCAGGCGACGTCGCCCGAAATTTCCAAAAAAGCCCGTCAAGCGGAATGCGTCGGCGTCGGGTTTCATCCACCGAAAAAAATCAAAATCGTGCATAATGGAGGATGCTGCTTCCACTGCGAGCAGGAGTGGCGCTTTATTCGCGCCCCGCATCCAACAAAATCCAAGACGAACCCATGGCGCCACTTGATTCGAACGTTCTCAAACTCGCTCCCGACGCGGGAACTCCGGCCTATCGGAGCGCACCGCACAATATCGAGGCCGAGCAGAGCGTGCTGGGCGCCATCCTGGTCAACAACGATGCGTTCTATCGGGTGTCGGACTTTCTGGAGCCGAAGCACTTCTTCGAGCCGATCCACCAGACCATTTTCGAGACCGCCGGCAGCCTGATCCGGATGGGCAAGGTCGCGACCCCGGTCACGCTGAAGACCTTCGTCCCGGCCGAAACCGACCTCGGGGCGGGCATGACGGTCGGCCAATACCTCGCCCGCCTCGCCGCCGAAGCGACCACCATCATCAATGCGCAGGATTATGGACGCACCATCTACGAGCTGGCACAGCGTCGCGACCTGATTGGCATCGGCACCGACATGGTCAATGTCGCCTTCGACGCGCCGGTGGATTTTGCCCCCCGGGCGCAGATCGAGGATGCCGAGCGCAGGCTCTACGAACTGGCCGAAACCGGCCGTTACGACGGCGGATTCCAGCGTTTTGCCCAGGCCCTCACGATCGCGGTCGATATGGCGGCGAAAGCCTTCCAGCGCGATGGCAAGCTGTCGGGCATTGCCACCGGCCTGCGCGATCTCGACATCAAGATGGGCGGCCTGCAGCCCTCCGATCTCATCATCATTGCCGGCCGCCCCGGCATGGGCAAAACCGCGCTTGCGACCAACATCGCCTACAACATCGCCAAAGCGCATCGCGCCGAAGTGCAGGCTGACGGCACGATGAAGTCGGTCAATGGCGGCATCGTCGGCTTCTTCTCCTGCGAAATGTCCGCCGAACAGCTCGCCACCCGTATTCTCGCCGAACAGACCAGCATCGCGTCGAGCTCGATCCGCCGTGGCGGCATCACCGAGGCCGACTTCGAGAAGATCCGCAACTACTCCATCGAATTGCAGTCGCTGCCGCTCTATGTCGACGAAACCGGCGGCCTGTCGATTTCGCAGTTGACCGCGCGCGCCCGCCGGTTGAAGCGGCAGAAGGGCCTCGACCTGATCGTGGTCGACTACATTCAGCTGTTGCAGGGATCGGGCAAGCGTTCACGACAATCGCGTCCAGGAAGTGACCGAAATCACCACCAGCCTGAAGGCGCTGGCCAAGGAACTCAACGTCCCCGTGATCGCGCTGTCGCAGCTGTCGCGTCAGGTCGAAAGCCGCGACGACAAGCGCCCGCAATTGTCCGACCTGCGCGAGTCCGGCTCGATCGAACAGGACGCCGACGTCGTGATGTTCGTGTTTCGCGAGGAATATTACCTCGCCAACAAGGAGCCGCGCATCGGCACCCCCGAGTACGAAAAATGGCAGCTCGACATGTCGCTGGTCCACGGCAAGGCCGAAGTTATCATCGGCAAGCAGCGCCATGGTCCGACCGGCACGGTCGAATTGTCGTTCGAGGGCCAGTTCACCCGGTTCAGCGATCTTGCCAATGAAGGCCATCTGCCGGATCGGACCTACTAAAGCGTTTTCCAGCGAAGTGGATACCGGTTCGCATGAAGAAGACGCGTCGAACAAAGAAACAGAACCTTTTCCGTTCCGATTCAATCGGGACGGAAAAGGCTCTGGCCCGCCCTGCCCGGTTGAACCGCCGCTGGCCCGCGCGTAAAGTGCGGCATGAACCTCGTTTCCGACCCGAAATTGGCCCCGCCAGGCAGCGTGCTGTCGCCGAAGCCAATCTGGCGGCAGCGCTTGCCACCGCCAGCGGCGTGCTGACGGTCGACCTCGACGCCATCGTCGCAAACTGGCGCAAGCTCGAGAAAACCGCGGTGCCGGCCGAATGCGCCGGCGTGATCAAGGCGGACGCCTATGGTTGCGGAATCGATCCCGTCGCGCGCGCCCTCGCCGGCGCCGGCTGCAAGACGTTTTTCGTCGCCACGCTGGGTGAAGCACGCGCCGCCCGCGCCGCGCTGCCGACAGCGGCCATCTATGTGCTCGACGGTTTTTTCCAGAATAGCGGCGATGCCTACGCCAAGATCGACGCCAAGCCCGTGATCGGCGATCTCAACGAGTTGGCCGAATGGGATGTGTTTTGCCGGCGCTCCGGCTGGGCCGGAGGCGCTGCCATTCACATCGACACCGGCATGAACCGGCTCGGCCTGACCCTCACCGAGGCGCAAGGTATCATTCCCAGGATCAACGCCGGCGACCACGGCATCACGCTGGTCATGAGCCACCTCGCCTGCGCCGAGAGCCTCAATCATCCGCTCAACGCCAGGCAGCTCACCACCTTCCGCGAAATCGCCAGTCTTTTTTCCGGCGTGCCGGCCTCGCTGTCGAATTCCTCCGGCATCTTTCTGGGCGCGGCGTTCCAGTTCGACCTGGTGCGCCCGGGTGCCGCACTGTTCGGCGTCAACCCGACGCCGGAAGCCGACAATCCGATGCAACCGGTCGTCGAGCTGAAGGCCCGCATTGTGCAGATCCGCAATATCGAGAAAGGCGAGAGCGTCGGCTATGGCGGCATCTGGACCGCGCGAAGGCCGACCCGGCTCGCGATCGTTGCGGCGGGCTACGCCGACGGCTATTTCCGCGCCGCCGGCGGCGGCGACGGCACCCGCAGCGCAGAGGTGATGGTCGCGGGCAAGCGCTGCCCGGTGGCCGGCCGCATCTCGATGGATCTGATGGCCATCGACGTCACCGACCTCGACAAGACTGCCGTGCGGCGCGGCCATATGGTGACGCTGATTGGCGAGGGCATTACCGTCGACGAACTGGCGCACCATTTCGGCACCATCGGATACGAAGTTCTGACCAGCCTCGGACCGCGTTATGCGCGGGTCTACAAGGGCGGCGCGGCGGCGACCGAGCCGGCATCCCCGATACCGGCCTGACGGCTCAAAGCATGATCCGGAAAAGTGGGAACCGGTTTTCCGAGAAAGATCATGCTCAAACAAGCGAGATCAGATCATGATCCGATTCAATCCAATCGGAGCATGATCTGGTCAGGGCATGAAGGTCGCCACGTTCAACATCAATAATGTCAACCGGCGGCTGCCGAACCTGCTGCGATGGTTGCAGCAGGCAAAGCCCGATATCGTTTGCCTGCAGGAGTTGAAGGCGGCCGATCAGGATTTTCCGCTTGGCGCGATCAACGAGGCGGGCTACGGCGCGGTCTGGCGCGGCCAGAAGACCTGGAACGGCGTCGCCATCCTGGCGCGCAAGGCCGAGCCGGTGCTGATCAGGACCGAGCTGCCTGGCGATCGCAACGACCACGAGGCGCGCTACATCGAAGCCGCCGTCAAAGGCATCCTCGTCACCAGCCTCTATCTGCCGAACGGCAATCCGCAGCCCGGTCCGAAATTCGACTACAAGCTCGCATGGTTCAAGCGGCTGCGGCTGCATGCCGCGAAATTCCTGAAGCAGGACATTCCCGTTGTGCTGGCGGGCGACTACAACGTCGCGCCCACCGAGCTCGATATTTATCCGACGCGATCGTGGGACAAGGATGCATTGATCCAGCCGAAGAGCCGCGCGGCGTTCACGTCGCTGGTGGCGCAAGGCTGGTGGAGCGATCCGCGAACTGCATCCGTCAAAACCGATGTTCACGTTCTGGGATTACAAGCGCAACCGATGGCCGCGCGACGCGGGATTGCGGCTCGATCATCTCTTGCTGAGCCCGGCGCTGGCGCCGCGCTTGATCAAGGCCGGCGTCGACCGCAAGCTGCGCGGCGAGGAAGGCGCCAGCGACCATGCCCCGGCCTGGATCGTGTTGCGGTAGCGGTAATTTTTGCGTTGTAGCCCGGATGAGCGAAGCGACATCCGGGAATGAACGTGACATCGGCCCCGGATATCGCGTTCGCTCATCCGGGCTACGGGCAATGGATTCGATTTCAAACAGCCACATCTCAACACCGTCATTGCGAGCGAAGCGAAGCAAATCCATGCCGCCACGCAAAGAAAGAATGGATTGCTTCGCTGCGCTCGCAATGACGTGGAAAATCAAACACACCTTTGCATTCTCGCGGCGCGGACGCGCCCGAGTTGTGCATGAATAATTCCGCCCGAAGAGGGCGTGGGGAATGCCGGGTGCCCGTTGCACCCGCAGCCGCGCGTGGTGTGTAGTAAACACGCGCGTTAGTCACCACGGTCGCACCGGAACACCCGGCATTCCCGCACGCAATGGTTTTAACGGTTTCCTTCGGGCTCTCCCCGGTGATCAGGCTTTGTTGTCACCGTCATCCCCGAGAAGCTTGCTTCTCGAGAACTTGACGCCAACCATCGAGGCGTCAGGACCACACGACTTCGCCGTCCGCAGGCCAGGCGCTCTCGTCAGCAGCGCCGCCCACGTCCATCGCATCCCCGCCCTACGTCCGTGACGATCGCGAAACGCCCCTTGTGTGTGGGCCGGGATGCGAACGATATAAAAGTGATTTGGGTCAAAAGAGAACCGGAATATTTTTGCAAGGGGGACTGGACGACCCAAATCAGATTGAATTGCTTCAACAAATCCGTCTTGCCGATGATGCCATTATGGGATCAGTCCGACGGCTCCGATCGTGGCACCACCGCTCCTCAGCCTCTGAACTCAAAATGCGACCAATGGAATAGGGCTTTAAGTTCGTCATGCCCGGGCTTGATTTCCATAAAGGGCCAACTCTATGTCTCGTCCACCCTAACGACAAGTTTTCTCCTGTTGGCACAGCGTCAGTTGTTACTCCGCAGCGATAGGTCCGGAGCTGGGTGTAGAGCGAACTCGTGGCGCCTCGCGCGCCAAAATATCGCGCGGACATTGATCTGGATTAAAGTCGATTGCGCCGGTTCGTATTAGAAAGAGCCCCTTTCATAATTGGGTTTACGATCAAAGCCACGCGCGGGAGATATTGCGATGGGTAACGTCCAGGCTCTCGAAATCCAAATTCCTCAAGAAATAGTCCAATATTGGGGATGGTTCCTGGCGTTCGGGATCGGATTGGTGGTCCTGGGCGTTGCCGCCGTTGGCCGGGCTATCACAGCTACCGTCGTCTCGATGCTGTTCTTCGGATGGCTGCTGCTGATCGCTTCCGGCATCGAAGTCGTCCAAGCCGTCATGGTCGGACATTGGGCAGGCTTCTTTCACCACTTGCTGGCAGCGATCCTCTTCGGGGTAACGGGCGCCTTGCTTGTAACCAGGCCGCTTGTTAGCGCCGAAGTCGCGACCGTCTTCATGGCGATGTTCTTCATCATCGGTGGGCTCTTTCAGGTCATCGGCTCGTTCGTTCTCACCCTGCCAGGCTGGGGATGGCAGGCGCTGGACGGCGCTATCACACTTCTGCTCGGTCTCCTCGTTCTCGCACAATGGCCCGTCTCGGGGCTTTGGGTGATCGGTCTTTTTATAGGGATCGACCTGATTTTTTACGGTTGCGCGTGGATCGCGCTGGCGCTCGGCTTGCGCACAGCTTGAGAAGACCGCATGCTCGAACGAGACTTCACGTCCGGAACATGAGGCTCGCCTCGCTGACTTGTTGCAACAGTTGGGATGACCGAATGGGTCACTTTCGGTACTGGCACCTTCGAAGCCGAGCCCGACGATGATCGGGGCTTGATCTTGATCCACGTCAAAATAGCCGAGCGGGATGACATGCTAGTTAATGATAGGGCGCTCCTATCCTTTACTGAATTATGGAGATGAGCAAATGCCTACGCAAAGCAATATCCACTTCTATGTAAATTGGGCCAAAGAACGCCTCGATGAAATGGAGGCCGTACTGACATCGCTTGAAGGCAAAGCCGGAGAGGTGCAAGCCGACGCCCGCGACAAGGCGAGCAAAGCGCTCGCTGACTTGCGCAAGAGCCGTGATGTCTTCCGGGAGGCCATCAAGAAGCAGGCGGAAGCCAACGAGGCCGCATGGACCAGCGCAAAGGCAAAACTGGAACCTGAGTGGAACTCGTTCGAGGCCGAGGTCAAGAAATACGTCGAGAGTTTCGGTAAGCAAGTCGAGCAGCAGCAAGCTATATTCAAGGTTCAGGCCGCGGCCCAACTGAAGGCGTGGCGAGAAGCCGCCGACAAGCTTGGCAGCGACGCCAAACATTTTGCCACCGAGCGTCAGGCCGAAATCGATGTCGCCGTGAAGCGCATGCAGACCGACGCCGGCACCGCGGAGGAAAAACTCCAGAAGCAGCTGGACCAGATAGGGTCACAGTCATGGTCCGCACTTATGGCCACTTTGACGGAAACGCGCGCTGCCTTTGATCGTGCCAATCAGGCGGCGCGGGAGGCGTTCAAGCGAGCTGCCTGATCAAGGCAGCAGCTGATTGAATTCGGAGAGGCCGCCGCGAGGCGGTCTTTCTTTTTGCGCTCAGGGATCAAGAAATGACGTTTGGCCGATGACCGGTGTTGGCACAGCGTCAGTTGACGCGCCGCAGCGATATGTCCGGAGCTGGGTAGAGCGGACTCGTCGCGCCTCGCGCGCCAACCGATCAGCGAGAACAAATCTGAACAACGGTTCATAAATCTTCTTGAGGGGTTAAAGGAACAGATTGGCCATCTTTTCGATCCATAGGCGTGAATTCACCCCAGGAGAGTCCAATGAAGAAGATTTCCTGCGTATTGGCGGCGCTGGCCTCGATTTCGATCGCGGTCCCCGCAGTGGCTCAAGAGAAGGCCATGGATAAGCCGATGGACAAGCCAATGATGCATCACCACACGCACCATCACATGCATGTGCATCATACGATGAAGAAGCCGATGATGGACAAAAAGACGTAAGACAGATGGCCCCTTAACCGGGGCCATTTTTTCTTTGGAACGTAGCATCATGGCCCGCCTTATCTTGCGGGCCTTGTCCCTCAATCGAGGCTCGGTAGCCGGGTGGCCGAATACTCTCCTTGGGTTGAGCGCTGCCCGGCTATTCTTTGTTTTATATCTTCCCAAGAGACGATCGCCGCGCGCACGATGCTCCGCACACGCCACGATCGATCAGTGCGCCGGGGAGGAAGCAACCCGTCGCATCGATGGAGATCAGGCGTTGCGATTCCTCGTGTTGCGTTGGCGGCATTTACTCATCGTCATTGCGAGCGTAGCGAAGATT
>CAVSOS010000033.1:0-73266 GCA_963729395.1 uncultured Pseudomonadota bacterium
TCTGCATTCGCGCCTGCTCGAGCGTGCCGCCAAGCTCAACGACGATCACGGCGCGGGGTCGCTGACGGCGTTGCCGGTCATCGAAACCCAGGCCAATGACGTGTCGGCCTATATTCCGACCAACGTGATCTCGATTACCGACGGCCAGATCTTCCTCGAGACCGATCTGTTCTTCCAGGGCATCCGGCCCGCGGTGAACGTCGGCCTTTCGGTGTCGCGCGTCGGATCGTCGGCGCAGACCAAGGCGATGAAAAAGGTCGCCGGCAAGATCAAGGGCGAGCTCGCGCAATACCGCGAAATGGCGGCGTTCGCGCAGTTCGGCTCCGATCTCGACGCTGCGACCCAGCGCCTGCTCAATCGCGGCTCCAGGCTCACTGAACTGCTGAAGCAGCCGCAGTTCTCGCCGCTGAAGATGGAAGAGCAGGTCGTGGTGATCTATGCCGGCGTCAACGGCTATCTCGATGCGCTTCCGGTTGCCAAGGTGCGCAGCTTCGAGGATGGCCTGCTGTCGCTGCTGCGCGGCAAGAACGTCGACATCCTCAACACCATTCGCGACACCCGCGATCTCAGCGACGACGCCGCCGCCAAGCTCAAGACGGTGGTCGAGGGTTACGCCAAGACGTTTGCTTAAACTCTTTACCTCTCCCGCTTGCGGGGGAGGTCGACCGGCGAAGCCGGTCGGATGGGGGCTGTTCTTAATCCGCGCTTGGGCCCCCACCATAGCCGATGCTTCGCATCGGCGTTCTTCGATAAGGAACGGCGGCCGTAGGCCGCCGGTGCCCTCCCCGCAAGCGGGGGGAGGGGGGTCGCAACCGAGGTGCTGTGAGTTAGACTGGAATGGCTTCACTTAAAGACATGCGGGTCCGCATTGCCTCGACCAAGGCGACGCAAAAGATCACCAAGGCCATGCAGATGGTTGCGGCGTCAAAATTGCGCCGCGCCCAGAATGCCGCCGAGGCGGCGCGGCCCTATGCCGAGCGAATGGATGCGGTGATTTCGAATATCGCCAATGCGGCGGCGGGCTCGCCCGGGGCACCGGCGCTGCTCGCCGGAACCGGCGATGACAAGGTGCATCTGCTGCTGGTCTGTACCGGCGAGCGCGGCCTGTCCGGCGCGTTCAATTCGTCGATCGTGCGGTTGGCCCGCGAGCGGGCGCTGGCGCTGATCAGCGAGGGCAAAGAGGTCAAGTTCTTCTGCGTCGGCCGCAAGGGATTTGAGCAGTTGCGCCGCACCTTCGAGAAACAGATCATCGAAAACATCGAGCTGCGCTCGGTTCGTCAGCTTGGCTTCGTCAACGCCGAGGACATCGCGAAAAAGGTCATTGCGCGCTTCGAGGCCGGCGAGTTCGACGTCTGCACACTGTTCTATTCACGCTTCAAGTCGGTGATCGCCCAGGTTCCGACCGCGCAGCAGATCATTCCGCTGGTGGTGGAAGCCAAGGCCGCGAATGCCGGCCCGGCGACATCTTACGAATATGAGCCGGAAGAAGACGAGATTCTGACCGGCCTGCTGCCGCGCAATCTGGCGGTCCAGATCTTTCGCGCGTTGCTGGAAAATAACGCCTCGTTCTACGGCGCGCAGATGAGCGCCATGGACAATGCCACCCGCAACGCCGGCGACATGATTCGCAAGCAGACGCTGATCTACAACCGAACCCGGCAGGCGATGATCACCAAGGAGCTGATTGAAATCATCTCCGGCGCCGAGGCGATCTGACAGCTGCAGCGGTCGTTTGAGATAGAATTCGAAGGAGAGAGTTTTCATGGCTACACCCGCCAACCAGACCGGACGCATCACGCAAGTCATCGGCGCCGTCGTTGACGTGCAGTTCGAAGGACATTTGCCGGCCATTCTGAATGCGATCGAGACCAAGAACGCCGGCAACCGGCTTGTGCTCGAAGTTGCCCAGCATCTCGGCGAATCCACGGTGCGCACCATCGCCATGGACACCACCGAAGGTCTGGTCCGTGGCCAGGAAGTGACGGACACCGGCAATCCGATCATGGTGCCGGTCGGCGCCGGCACGCTCGGCCGCATCATGAACGTGATCGGCGAGCCTGTCGATGAAGCCGGACCGATCCCATCGGAAGGCAATCGCGCGATCCATCAGGAAGCGCCGCTCTATACCGACCAGTCGACCGAAGCTGAAATTCTCGTCACCGGCATCAAGGTGGTCGATCTGCTGGCGCCTTACGCCAAGGGCGGCAAGATCGGTCTGTTCGGCGGCGCCGGCGTCGGCAAGACCGTGCTGATTCAGGAATTGATCAACAACGTCGCCCGTGCTCACGGCGGTTACTCGGTGTTCGCCGGCGTCGGCGAGCGGACCCGCGAAGGCAACGATCTGTATCACGAGTTCATCGAATCCGGCGTCAACAAGAAGGGCGGCGGCGAGGGCTCCAAATGCGCGCTGGTGTACGGCCAGATGAACGAGCCGCCGGGCGCCCGCGCCCGCGTCGGCCTCACCGGTCTCACGGTCGCCGAGCATTTCCGCGATCAGGGCCAGGACGTGCTGTTCTTCGTCGACAACATCTTCCGCTTCACGCAGGCGGGCTCGGAAGTGTCGGCGCTGCTTGGTCGTATTCCGTCGGCGGTGGGCTATCAGCCGACGCTCGCCACCGACATGGGCGCGCTGCAGGAGCGCATCACCACCACGCATAAGGGCTCGATCACCTCGGTGCAGGCGATCTACGTGCCGGCCGACGACTTGACCGACCCGGCGCCCGCCACCTCGTTCGCGCATTTGGACGCCACCACGGTGTTGAACCGCGCGATCTCGGAAAAGGGGATTTATCCCGCCGTGGACCCGCTCGACTCGACGTCGCGGATGCTGTCGGCGAGCGTTGTCGGCGAGGAGCACTACACCACGGCGCGCATGGTTCAGCAGATACTGCAGAAATATAAGTCGCTGCAGGACATCATCGCCATTCTCGGCATGGACGAACTGTCCGAAGAGGACAAGATCGCGGTGGCGCGCGCGCGCAAGATCGAGCGCTTCCTGTCGCAGCCGTTCTTTGTCGCGGAAGTCTTCACCGGATCGCCCGGCAAGTTCGTCGAGCTTGCCGACACCATCAAGGGCTTTCGCGCCATCTGCGAAGGCAAGTACGATCACCTGCCCGAGGCGGCCTTCTACATGGTCGGCACCATCGAAGAGGCGGTCGAACGGGGCAAGAAGCTTGCGGCCGAAGCCGCTTAAGGAAAAACTCCCTCTCCCGCTGGCGGGGGAGGGCCGGGGAGGAGGTCTTGCTTTCTCCCGAAGTTACTCCCCCGACCGGCCGGGCCGGTCGACCTCTCCCGCAAGCGGCAGAGGTGAAGCAGGTAGAGACCCCATGGCCACCTTCCACTTCGATCTCGTGTCGCCGGAAAAGCTCGCTTTCTCCGGAGAAGTCGATCAGGTCGATATTCCCGGCGCCGAAGGCGATTTCGGCGTGCTCGCCGGACATGCGCCGGTCGTGGCAGCGGTGCGGCCGGGGATTCTGACGGTGACCACCGGCGGCACGCATCAGACGATCATCGTGCTCGGCGGTCTGGCGGAGGTTTCCGACAAGGGCCTCACCGTGCTCGCCGATGTTGCGACCTCGATTCAGGACCTGGATCGGGCCAGGTTCGCCGATACGATTTCCGATATGGAAGCCAAGCTTGCCCAGAAAGAAGGCTCCGAACTCGACCGCGAGATTGAGCGGCTCGATCATTTCAAGAGCATCCAGAGCCAGCTCAATTCGACGGCGATGCACTAACTAGGGTTCGCAGGGCTCACTCTGCCGTGCCGATTTGAGAGCTTGTACCCATTCAGTGATCTGCGGTTCTCCCGCAGGCGAGACAGGGAACAAAGAAGCCGGGCCACATCGTCATCCTGCGAATTCCGCAAAATGCCGGGCCACCGCCCGATACACCTCGCGCCTGAACGGCACCACGAGATCGGCGACGCGGTCGAGCCGTTCCCATCGCCAGCGATCGAACTCCGCCGGTTGGCCATTGCGCGGCGTCAGCGGGTCGATTTCGTCGTCGCGTCCGGTGAAACCCAACGCGAACCATTTCTGGCGCTGGCCCCGGAATTTCGCGAGCCGGTGCGATGACGGGCCGTCGAACGGCGGAAATTCGTAAGTCAGCCAATCGGTTTCGCCGAGGTAATTGGCGTTCACGACGCCGGTCTCTTCCCACAATTCGCGCATCACCGCATCGCGCGGCTCCTCATTGGCGTCGATGCCGCCCTGCGGCATCTGCCACTCGAAACCTGGAAGAATGATTTCCGGCCCGTCGTCTTTGAAGCGGCGACCGATCAGCACCTGACCGGAAGCGTTAAACAGCGCGATGCCCACATTGGGCCGATAGGGTTTGCCGTCTGCCATCCGGGGATTATAGCGTTTTCCGGCGAAGCGCTCGCCGGTTTGCGTGAAGAAAACGCGTCAAAATAAAAAAGATCGAACCTCCGTTCCGATTCAATCGGAGCGGAAAAGGCTCTGGTCGCCCGCGAGCTTCGAAAATTCCTTCACCACGCGCTCATAGACCGGCCGTTTGAACGGAACGATCAGGTCGGGAAGATTCTTCATCGGCTCCCAGCGCCAGTTCACGAACTCCGCCTTGTGGCCGCCCCCGGGGCTCTCGACATTGATCTCGGCGTCTTTCCCGGTAAAGCGAACCGCGTACCATTTCTGCCGCTGGCCGCGATAGCGGCCCTTCCAGGCGCGCCCGGCAACGGTGCGTGGAATGTCATAGATCAGCCAGTCCGCGACCTCGCCGAGCCTCGCAACCGAGCGCACGCTGGTTTCCTCGTAGAGCTCGCGCCTCGCGGCGTCCCAGGTATCCTCGCCGGGATCGACGCCGCCCTGCGGCATCTGCCAAACATGAGATTCATCGACGTGTTCAATGCCACCGGCGCGGCGACCGATGAAGACCAGCCCGGCTGCGTTGATCAGCATCACGCCGACGCAAGTTCGATAGGGCAGGTCTTCGTAACGCGTCATTCCGTCAAAGCCTCTTGTGGTCATTCGGACTGATCTTGCGTTTCCGGACCCGAAATTGGCGCAACCTCGCCACCCTTACGTAGTCACGGATTCCGGATTCGAAAGGACAGCAGAATCTACAATTCTGGCGTGGTTTGGGTTCAGGAATTTTCTTGACGTACCTGCGGCGAAAAAGAAAAGAACTTCTAAACTGTGGGACAAGCGGAGAAGACTCGATACTGCGAAATTGCGGCAATCAAAGTTGCCCCAGAGTATTTTATTCTACAACAGATCAGGCGATGCCGTCTGCACAAACTTGTTTTTCGGAAAATGCGCTACCCGGATTTTGATTTTAGCATAACGGTTGTCAACGGCACGAGCATGACGCCGTGGCTTTCAAGTGTCCTGGTCCAGGCGCCAATCCGCTCGATCGAAATGGGCAATGCCGAGGCGACGCCGACGGCTAAACCACGTTCCTTTGCCAAACCTTCAAGCCTTGCAAGAGCCCGGTCAATCTCCACGGCGGTTGGTACGGCATCGATACTGAGATCGGCCTTGGCGAAAGGCATCGCCAGTCCTGCCGCCAATGAGGAGGCCACGCTGCGCGGCGCCGATCCATCGTCGAGATAGCCGAGCCCTCGTTGGGCGGCCTCGCGAACGATGGGCTGCATCACGGTGTCGGCGACGACGAAGCGCGCGCCCATGAAATTCGCGATCCCGGCATAGCCCTGGAAGCGGCTGAGGTGCCAGTACAGACGGTCGAGGTTTTGTTCGGCGTCCAGCGTCGTCAGCAGGGTTTGCGGGCCGGGGTCGTTGTCGGGATAATCGAACGGCTCCATCGGAATCTGCAGCAGAATTTCGTGACGTTGCGCGCGCGCCCGTTCGGCCAGTTTGGCCGGATCCGAGCCGTAAGGCGTAAACGCCAGCGTCACCGCGGGCGGCAGTTTCATGATGGCGTCGGTGGTCTTGGCAGCACCGACGCCAAGTCCGCCGACCACGATGGCAACCACCGGCATTTTTGCCGCCCTGGCGCGGTCGGCCTCGCCGGCGTAGGCCGTGAAAGGCTTCAGCCCATCGGCGACCACCGGAATCATGCCGTAGCGCGACTTCTCAAGCAGGCGCTGATCGATTCCAGCCATCATCGCGGCCGGCGCGTCGCCGTCGGTCTTGTCCGCGGCATCGCTGCCGATCACGACGTCGTGGCGCGCGCCGCTGGAGCCGTCGATGATGGTGACGGTCTTTTGGTCGGCCGCCGCGGCTTGTTTGGCGGCCGGTTTTGTATCGGGCTCGGGCGTTGCGGGGGACGCAAGCTTTTCGCCGGGGCTTGCCTGAGGCAGCGCAATGCGCTTGGTCGGCTCGCCGCCGAGCGGGTTGTCGTTGAAGATGGCGAAGCCCGCGAAAGCTGCCAGAAACAGGCCGAGCAGCACGGCCAGCGCCTGGATTCCGGTAAACGGCAACCGATACCGGCGCTTCGGCCGCGCCGTCTCCTGCCCGAGCGGCGTGCTCAGATCGTCGGCCGTCTCTGCCATGGACCTCCCCGAATCAACCGGGCCGACGATACCACGGCGGGGCAAGGCCGCGGCAGGTGGTGCGCAGAGGCAACCGTCGCCCGGTCCGGATCATCCAGCAAAAAGGGCGGCCCGAAGGCCGCCCTTTCGTAAAAACCGGCTGGTTCTTCAGTTCGCTTCCTTGGTCGCGGGCTTGTCGATTGCCGCCTTGTCGAGCGCAGCCTTGTCGCCGCTGGCCGGCGCGCTGGCGTTGACCTTGATACCGTGGAGCAAATCGTCGGCCATCTTCAAGGCCTTGTCGTCCTTGGCGTCCGGCGGCACGTAGGACTGCGAACCGGTCTTTTCGTCGCCCTCGGACTTCAGATGGCCGCGCAGCGAGGCTTCGCCCTTGGTGTCGGTCCGCGATTTCAGCTCTTCCGGCACGTCCTGCAGCACCTCGATATCGGGAACGATACCCTTGGCCTGGATCGACTTGCCCGACGGGGTGAAGTAGCGCGCGGTGGTCAGACGCAGCGCGCCGTTGCCCGAGCCCAGCGGAATGATGGTCTGCACCGAGCCCTTGCCGAACGAACGGGTGCCGACCAGGGTGGCACGCTTGTGGTCCTGCAGCGCGCCGGCGACGATCTCGGACGCCGATGCCGAGCCGCCGTTGATGAGAACGATCACCGGCTTGCCCTTGGTCAGGTCGCCCGGATGCGCGGTGCGGCGCTGGGTTTCCTCGGCGTTGCGGCCGCGGGTCGAAACGATCTCGCCGCGCTCGAGGAAGGTGTCGGAGACCGTTACCGCCTCCTCCAGCAATCCGCCGGGATTGTTGCGCAGGTCGATGACGTAAGCCCTTCAGCTTGTCACCGATCTGGGTTTGCATATTGCCGATTTCACGCTTCAGACCTTCGGTGGTCTGCTCGTTGAACGTGGTGATGCGGATATAACCGATATCGTCGCCTTCGACATGCGCGCGCACCGAGCGGACGCGGATGTTGTCGCGCACCAGCGTGACATCGATCGGGTTGTCCTGGCCCTTGCGGATGATCTTGAGCTTGATCTTGGTATTGACGGGCCCGCGCATTTTCTCGACGGCCTGATTGAGGGTGAGGCCCTGCACGGCTTCGTCGTCGAGATTGGTGATGATGTCGTTGGCCATGATGCCGGCCTTCGACGCCGGCGTATCATCGATCGGCGAAACCACCTTGATCAATCCGTCTTCCATCGTGACTTCGATGCCGAGCCCGCCGAACTCTCCGCGGGTCTGCACCTGCATGTCACGGAAGCTCTTGGCATCCATGTAACTGGAATGCGGATCGAGGCCGGACAGCATGCCGCTGATCGCGGATTCGACCAGTTTGCTGTCATCGGGCTTCTCGACATAGTCGCTGCGGACCCGCTCGAACACGTCGCCGAACAAATTGAGCTGGCGATAGGTGTCGGACGTTGCGGCGCGCGCGCTCGAT
Organism: uncultured Pseudomonadota bacterium; assembly: GCA_963729395.1. GTDB lineage: Bacteria > Pseudomonadota > Alphaproteobacteria > Rhizobiales > Xanthobacteraceae > Bradyrhizobium. The sequence continues at coordinate 7,897 of CAVSOS010000033.1, forward strand.
CCCATCAGTACCGAACGTGGCTGGGTCACGAACAAGGTCAATGCTGCGCCGGTGGCGGCGCTCAGCAGAATTACAGAAGTCTTGCGCATCATCCGCGAACCTTTTCGCCTTCATTTGCGGCCCACCATGGGCCTGGATCGATTGGAGTGCCGTCCTTACGGAACTCGATATACAGTACGGGCTGGCTCGCATTGGCAGCGAGGATGGATGCCACTTGGGATTTTGTCCCCATGGTCGCGACCGGCTCCCCCGTCAGTACAAACTGGCCGATGTTGACCGAAATTCGCTCCATCCCGGCGATCAACACATGATACCCGCCACCGGCATTGAGGATCAAGAGTTGTCCGTAGCTGCGAAACGGTCCGGCGTAAACCACCCAGCCGTCACACGGTGTTGTGACCTGGGCTCCGGCCCGGGCTGCCAAGGAAATGCCTTTTTCTACGCCACCAGCCCCGTCGGAACCGCCAAATTCGCGAATCTTGACGCCATTAACCGGCAGCGCGAATAATCTCTTGGCGGACGCAAAGGCAATAGCCGGGCTCATCCGGGCGGGGTCCTTGAGCGCTCCTAGATTTGGCGTGCCATTCGGGGCTGCCGGGGTTCCCTGCAGGCTGGCGGCTGCCGCGGCTTTCGCCGCGCTCTGCAAATCCTGCTCCATTTTGGCGATCAAGCCCTGCAGGCTGTCGACCTGCCGGGACAGCGCGATGGCGCGCGCGCCTTCGGCCTCCATGTCCTTCTCGATCGAGCTTTGCTGCCGCTGCCGTTCATCGACGAGCGCGGCGAGCCGGGTCTGGTCGTTCTTGAGCTTGTCGCGGTCAATCGCAAGCTGGTCGCGCTCGGTGGCGATATTCTTGCGAAGCGCAACCAACTCGCCGAGGTCATCGGTCAGTTTTTGCGCGCGCGCATGCAATTCGGGCACCACCGATCCAAGCAGCATGGCGGTGCGAAGCGATTGCAGCGCATCTTCAGGCCTTACCAGCAAGGCCGGCGGCGTGCGCCTTCCTGCGCGTTGCAGCGCGGCCAGCACCTCGACAATCTCCGAACGCCGCGAATCAAGCGAGCCGCGAATCTGCTGCTCGCGGCTGTCGAGCGGGCGCAGCCGCGCTTCGGCGTCGCCGATTCGGGTCTCGACGCTGCGCACCTGGGCGGCGATGTCGATCAGTCGCTGGTTGAGTTTACTGCGATCCTGTCCGATCGACGCAATATCGGCGGCCAGCTTCTGCTGCAATTCGGCGGCACTTTTTTGCTGCGCGCGGGCGGCCTCAAGTTCCTGCTCGCGCTGCTTGATGGCATCGGGTGAGGCGGCCGTCGCCTGCGGCGTCGATTCCGCGACCTGAGCTGCCGCGGGCGGAAGACACATGCCGGCGAAGCCTGCGGACAACAGGGCGATGGAAAGCGGAACGCGAACCGAAGCCAGCTGACCGCGGCGGGCGGTGTCAGAGAGCGATGGAATGTTCCGATCTGGCTGCATCGAATCCGAATCAGTGCTTTCACTGCTTCCGCAGCACGCGACTTACGCGCGGTGATAAGGGTGGCCCGACAAAATGGTCGCGGCCCGATAAATCTGCTCCAGAAGCATGACGCGAACCATTTGATGCGGCCAGGTCGCAGAGCCGAACGCAATGCTGAGCTTTGCTTTGCGCCGCAAATCGGGCGAAAGTCCGTCCGCGCCGCCGATCGCAAAAATAGTATTGGCGACCTGGTCGTCCCGCCAGCGGCCAAGATGCCGGGCAAACGCGGCGCTATCGAGATTGTCGCCGCGCTGGTCGAGCGCCACCAGGGTGGATTTATCGGGAACAGCGGCCGAAATCGCCGCCGCTTCCTCGGCCATCCGGGTTGCCGGGTCGCGGGCGCGGCTTTCGGGAATTTCGTGAATCTCAAGGCCGCGAAAGCCGAGCTTGCGGCCGATGTCGTCGAAGCGTTCGCGGTAGCGTTCAGCGAGTTCCCGCTCCGGGCCCTGTTTCAACCGGCCAATTGAAATGACGACGAGGCGCATCAGAGCGTTTTTCCGGGCATGCCTAGGACTTGATCCGAAGCGAAAGCCGGTTTGCCGCAGAAAATACGTTAAATCAATCACGGCGCGCGCATTCCGATCGCAAATGCGCGACGCACACTGCCTTGCGCTCAGCCGATTTTCAGCGGCCGGCTGGCGTTAGATCACCTTGGCCGCCGTCGGGCTCTGCGTCCACAATCTTTCCAGATTGTAGAACTCGCGCACCTCGGGTCTGAATACATGCACGATCACATCGCCGGAATCGATCAGCACCCAGTCGCAATTGGGCAAGCCCTCGACATGGACGCTTTTGATTCCGGTTTCCTTGAGACCCTTGGCGACATTTTCTGCGATCGCGCCGACGTGCCGGTTGGCCCGGCCCGACGTGACGATCATGTAGTCAGAGAATGCAGATTTACCGCGAAGGTCGATGGTGACCGTTTCTTCCGCCTTCATATCGTCGAGGCGGGAGAGGATCATATTCAGGGTCTTGTCGGCATCGGGTTGCGCCTTCAAGGCCGCAGCTTGTGTCGATGTTTTACGCGTTTTGGGTAAAACAGACTTGGACAATACAGATGTGGCCAGGGACCATTCCTTTCACTGTATCGCGAACGCCGAATCTTGGCGCCCGCCCGCTATACTACGCATGTGGGGTTAACGGTTTCAACATTCCAGTGCGTCGTCCTATCACTTCTTTGCCTTCCAGGTGCCGTCCGGGTTCCGCAGGCCGGTCGACGACAGGTTCAATTTCATCCCGGTGAGAAAGACCCAGGCCGGCGGACGCTGGTCTGCGAGCCTGCCGGCCTGATTTTCGGGCAGGCGGTAGCGGCGGAGCGCCTGGGCCGCCGGTGCGGCGATCGCGCGAAAGCTTTGTGGCGGCCGGTCGATCACAGCGATCGGAACCTCGGATGCGATGCGCCGCCAGTTTTGCCAGCGATGAAATTGCGCGAGATTGTCAGCGCCCATGATCCAGACCAGGCGCAAGCCGGAAGTGCGGCGGCGCAGATATGTAATCGTGTCTGCTGTATATCGCGTTCCGATGACAGCTTCGAGACAGCTTACGTCGATACGCGGATCGTTGGCCATTCGGCGGGCGGCGTCGGCGCGTTCATCGAGATCGCGCAAGGCTGCATGATCCTTGAGGGGATTGCCCGGCGACACCAGCCACCACACCCGGTCCAGTTTCAGCCGCTTGATCGCGAACAGGCTGATGGCGCGGTGCGCGACATGCGGCGGATTGAACGAGCCGCCGAGCAGGCCGATCCGCATGCCGCCGGTATGGAGCGGAAGGACTTGCGCGGCAGATGGCGGCGCGACCAAAGCTGGCTTCAATTAGTGCCCCTTGCGCGAGCCGGTTCTCGCTTCGCGTAAAAACGCCTTGGTGCTCACGGTCGCGTCTGCCCGGTGCCATGGACGCGATATTTGAAGCTGGTCAGCTGCTCGGCGCCGACCGGGCCGCGGGCGTGAAATTTCCCCGTCGCAATTCCAATTTCCGCGCCGAAGCCGAATTCGCCACCGTCCGCGAACTGGGTCGATGCGTTGTGCAGCACGATCGCCGAATCGACCTCGTTGAGGAATTTGCGGGCGGCCTCGGCATCGTCGGTCACGATCGCATCGGTGTGATGCGAGCCGTGGTTGTGAATATGCGCGATCGCCTCGTCGAGGCCATCGACCACCTTTGCGGTGATGATCGCATCCTCGTATTCGGTGTCCCAGTCTTCGTCGGTGGCTGGCTTCACCCTGGCATCCGTGCGTTGCACGGCATCGTCGCCGCGCACCTCGCAGCCGGCATCGATCAGCATCTCGACCAGCGGCTTCAGAGTGGTCGCCGCACCGGCACGATCGACCAGCAAGGTTTCGGCGGCGCCACAGACCCCGGGGCGCCGCATCTTGGCGTTCAGCACGATTGATTTCGCCATTTCCAGATTGGCGGCATGGTCGACATAGACGTGATTGACGCCCTCCAGATGCGCGAACACCGGCACCCGTGCTTCGGCTTCGACGCGCGCGACGAGGCTTTTGCCGCCGCGCGGCACGATCACATCGATGCCGCCGTTCAATCCGCTCAGCAGAAGGCCGACCGCCGATCGGTCGCGGGTTGGCACCAGGGTGATGGAAGCTTCCGGCAGATCGGCCTCGCGCAATCCCTGCACCAGGCAGCCGTGGATCGCGCGGCAGGACCGGAAACTGTCCGAGCCGCCGCGCAGGATCACCGCGTTGCCGGATTTCAGGCACAGCACGCCGGCGTCGGCGGCGACGTTGGGGCGGCTTTCGAAAATCACGGCAACGACACCGAGCGGCACGCGCACGCGCTCGATGGTCATGCCGTTCGGACGCTGCCAGCTCTCGGTTACGACGCCGATAGGATCGGGGATATTGCGCACGGTCACGATGCCGTCGGCCATCGCATCGATCCGCGCGGGCGTCAGTGTCAGTCGATCGATGAAGGCGGTACTGGCGCCGCCCGTACGCGCTTCCGCGACATCCTCGGCATTGGCCGCGAGTATCGCCGATGCATGGGCGCGGATGGCGCGCTCCATCGCATCGAGCGCACGGTTTTTCTGCTCGGGCGACGCCAGCGCCAGCACCCGCGCGGCGGCGCGCGCGCGGGTCGCAAGGTCGGTCATCAGATCAGGCAAATCGGCGTTTCCGTCGATCGCCTTCAACGGCGCGGTCATGGCGGTTCCAGCTTTCGTTAAGGCCATGTCCTAGCACGGAAATCCATGTTTTGCGAGGTGCCGAAGGGGCATCGCTGGGGTGCGAGACCGGGCCACAGCGACCGCTACCGGCTCGGCCATTGGCCTAGTTCGGGGATAATCCGCCGCTCGGGCCGACCACGAGATCGTCGCGGTGGATCATTTCGGCGCGTCCGGAGATGCCGAGGATCGTCATCACATCCGGCGACGAGAGGCCCTTGATCCTGTCGGCGTCCTCGGCGTCGTAGGCGACGAGGCCGCGGCCGACCTCGCGAGTGTCGGGGCCGCGCACCACCACGGCATCGCCGCGGGCGAATTGCCCTTCGATCCGGATCACCCCCGCCGGCAACAGGCTCTTGCCCGCGCGCAAGGCCTTCACCGCGCCGGCGTCGATGGTCAGCGTGCCCTTCGGCTCCAGCGAGCCTGCGATCCATCGTTTGCGTGCGGTAACCGGATTGGCCGGTGTCAAAAACCAGGTACAGCGCCCGCCATCTGCGATCGCCCGCAGCGGATGCTCGATCTTGCCGGAGGCGATCAGCATATGGGTGCCGGATGTGGTGGCGATTTTCGCGGCCTCGATCTTGGTATGCATGCCGCCGCGCGACAGTTCGGATTCCGCGCCGCCCGCCATCGCTTCGATTTCGGATGAGACGGACTCCACAATTGGAATCAGTTTCGCATTCGGATTGCTGCCGGGCGGCGCATCGTAGAGGCCGTCGATGTCCGACAGCAGGATCAAGAGGTCCGCGCTCGCCATGGTGGCGACCCGCGCGGCGAGGCGGTCATTGTCGCCGTAGCGGATTTCATTGGTGGCGACGGTGTCGTTTTCGTTGATAACCGGCACCGCGCGCCATTCCAGCAGCTTGGCGATGGTGGAGCGCGCATTGAGATAGCGGCGGCGTTCTTCGGTGTCCTGCAGGGTCACCAGAATCTGCCCGGCGCCGATGCCGTGATCTCCCAGCACCTCCGACCAGATTCGCGCCAGCGCGATCTGCCCGACCGCGGCCGCGCCCTGGCTTTCCTCGAGCTTCAGGGGGCCGCGCGGCAATTTCAGGCGGCTGCGGCCCAGCGCGATCGAACCGGACGATACGATCAAGAGTTCGCGCCCCTCGCCATGCAGCTTTGCGAGGTCGGCGGCAAGGGCGGCGAGCCACGACGCCCGGACTTCGCCGGCCTCGGAATCGATCAGCAGCGATGAGCCGACCTTGACCACGATGCGGCGAAAATTTTTCAAGTTGGGGCGGGCCATGGATGCCGTCGGGTGATGCACAGTTGGCGGGAAGGAGATTGGAGTTTTGCAGCCGGACCAAACGAGCGCAAGTCGAGCTTAATTCAGCTTTGTGGCGTCGTCGGCGCCCAGGGCTCGGCCTGCGCCGCGCCCTTGTTGGCCTTGACCGAGACCGGGGCTTCGCCGATCACCTCGACCAGCGCGCGCAACGCATCTTTCACGCCTGCGCCGGTGACTCCCGATATCAATAGCGGCGTTTTCTTCGCGGCGCGTTTCAGCCGGTCCTTCTGCTTCTTCAATTCGTCCGGCGTCACCGCGTCGATCTTGTTCAGCGCGACGATTTCGATCTTGTCGGCCAGATCTCCCTGATAGGCTTCAAGCTCGGTCCGCACCGTTTTATAGGCCTTTCCCGCATGCTCGCAGGTCGCATCCACCAGATGCAGCAGCACGCGGCACCGCTCGACATGGCCAAGAAAGCGGTCGCCGAGGCCGGCGCCTTCATGCGCGCCTTCGATCAGGCCCGGAATATCCGCCAGCACGAATTCGCGGCCGTCGACATTCACGACGCCAAGCTGCGGATGCAGCGTCGTGAAGGGATAGTCGGCGATCTTCGGCTTGGCGGCGCTGACCACCGAGAGGAATGTCGACTTGCCGGCGTTGGGCAGGCCGACCAGGCCGGCATCCGCGATCAGCTTCAGCCGCAGCCAGATCCAGCGCTCCTCGCCCGACCTGGCCCGGATTGGCGTTGCGCGGCGCGCGATTGGTCGACGACTTGAAATGCGCGTTGCCGAAGCCGCCATTGCCGCCTTCGGCGAGCACGAATTTTTCGCCCAGCGTGGTGAAGTCGTGGATCAGGGTCTCGCGATCCTCGTCGAAAACCTGGGTGCCGACCGGCACCTTGAGCACGATCGGTTTGCCGTTGGCGCCATGGCGGTCCTTGCCCATGCCATTGGTGCCCTTCTGGGCCTTGAAGTGCTGCTGATAGCGATAGTCGATCAGCGTGTTCAGTCCGTCGACCGCTTCGATGATGACGTCGCCGCCACGGCCGCCATTGCCGCCGCTCGGTCCGCCGAACTCGATATACTTCTCGCGGCGAAACGCCACGCAGCCGTTGCCGCCGTCGCCGGAGCGGATATAGACCTTTGCCTCGTCAAGGAATTTCATGGCCTACCCGTATCGCAGGGGCGCGGATGCGGCAACCTTTAGATGCCGGAGATCGTCTAAAAGGCCGCATTTTCAGGCCTTTTCGAGGCCTTGCGCGCGCCGCCCGCCCGGCGCGCCGTTATCGCTCGGCGGTCCGGCGGCGGATCAGATATTTCTGCGATCCTTCCAGCACCAGCTCGCGGCGCTGATTGAACACGGTGCTGCGCAGCGCCACCACGCCGGTGCTGCGGCCGGGCGTCAGTTCCGTCACTTCGAGCGCCGGATAGATCGTGTCGTCGGCAAACACCGGCTTCAGGAACCGGCTCGATTGTTCGAGAAAGCCGACCAGCGATTCCTCCACCATGAAGGGGAACATTCCGCTGCCGGGTGCGGTGTGGATCAGCGTCTGGAAACCATGCGCCAGCAGGTTCGGCATGCCGCGGGCGCGGCAATATTCGACGTCGTAATGCACGGGATGGGTATCGCCGCTCGCCACCTGAAAGGCCGCGAATACCGCCGTCGTCATGGTGCGGCTGGGAATGACAAAGCGCTCGCCGAGCACGAAGTCTTCAAACCAGCGTTGTTCCGGCACCATGCGATGCTGTGCGGGATCGAACTCGGTCATGGGTGCTTTTCCTGCGGGAGATCCGCCACATCCGTATCGCAGCGATGGAGTAGCGGCAATATGATCTGTCATTCCGGGCTACTCGCCCCGGCCTCGGTCGTGGTGCCGTATCAGTATTCGATGATCATCTGGGCGGCGATCTTCGGCTACGCCGTGTTCGGCGACGTGCCATCGGTCGCAACGGTCGCGGGTGCGTCGATCATTATCGGTGCCGGGTTCTACATCTTTCTGCGCGAGCGGGGTCCGGGGCGTGACGAGATGGTGGTCAGTCCGCCGGCGTAAAGACCCGCGACGTCCCCGCATGCGCGGGGACATCGATATGCCTACGAGCGCTAGCGTTTGTGCCGCGTTGAGCTGTTCCAGTTCTTCAGCGACGACCAGACGCTGCGCGAGAGCCTGAAGCAATCGACCGGCGTCGAGGATCCCAGCGCCTCGAAGCGATGCAGTTCGACGCCGCTCCACTGGAAGCCGCATTTCTCCAGAATGTTGCGCGACGACGGGTTGGTCACCCGCGCGCCGGAGATCAGGTGCTCGACGTCGAATTCCTCGAAGGTGAAATCGATCGCCGCCCGCGCCGCTTCGGTGCCGAAGCCCTGGCCCCAATGCTCGACGCCGAGCCAGTAGCCGAGTTCCGGGGCCTCCGGCTCGCGCCAGTCGATGCCGACCATGCCGATCGGCACATAATTGTTTTCGATCAGGAACACGGTCTCGCGAGGATCGTTCGCCATCGCGCGAACGAACTCCACGGCATGGTCCTGCAGATAGGGATGCGGCAGGCGGCGGGTATTCTCCGCAATGCGGCGGTCGTTGGCGAGGCGCGCAATCGCTTTTACGTCCGCGAGTGTCGGCCTGCGCAGCATCAGCCGTTCGGTCTCGAGGACGCAGCTACTCGCCTCACGCAATGTCGGGGTCGGGATATCCTGCAGCATGTCGGGCTCCTGTGACGCAGCTCTTGGACTATCGCGCATGTTCTGATCGCAAAACCGGGGGGCGTTTTTGCGGAACAGGCGCAATAAAAAAGGGAGGCCGGTTTCCCGCCTCCCCTTAGAGCCTTCTGGAGCTCCGCCGGTTCAACAGGACCCGGCGGACTCATCTATCCACCGTCTACTCGGCCGCGGCTTCCGTCATCGGAACAACCGATACGAAAGTGCGGCCGTTGGCTTTTGCACGAAACTCAACATGACCCTCGACCTTGGCGAACAAAGTATGGTCAGTGCCCATGCCGACATTAAGGCCGGGATGCCAGGTGGTGCCGCGCTGACGCGCGATGATGTTGCCGGGGATCACGTGCTCGCCACCATAGGTCTTGATTCCAAGGCGCTTGCCCGCCGAATCACGACCGTTACGCGATGAACCGCCTGCTTTTTTGTGAGCCATGGCCCGTCTCCAACTTCTATCTGATCTCTAGTTCAATTCCTTGACGGAATCATTTCACTTTGTGTCGCGCTTCACTTTGTCGCGCTTCACTTTTTGTCACTTTTACCTGTTGCCGCGGCCTTCTTGGCCGGTGCCTTCTTCTTCGCGGTCCTGGCCGGCGCCTCGTCGTCGCCATCGACTGGCGTTGCCACGACCGGCTTCTCGCGCTTTGGCCGCGGACCGATGGTCGGCTTGTTGTCGTTGGTCAGGATCTCGGTGACGCGCAGCACCGTGATCTCGTCGCGATAGCCGCGCTTGCGGCGCGAATTCTTGCGGCGGCGTTTCTTGAACGAGATGATCTTCGGGCCGCGCTTGTGCTGCAGCACTTCGGCCGCAACCGAGGCGCCGGCAACCGTGGGTGCGCCAAGCACCGGCGATTCGCCGCCGACCAAAAGAACTTCGCCAAGCTGCACGATCGTTCCGACATCGCCGGCGATCTTGCCTATCTCGAGCACATCATCCGGAACGACGCGGTATTGCCGGCCGCCGGTTTTGATGACTGCGAACATCGTTTAATTCCTTCGTGTTCGATCCCGGCCTCGGACAGGTCCGGGCCGGCTTTTTCTTCAGTCGTTATGGGTTCACCGCGCGATCATGAGATCGTCGCGTATTTCCGCGCGGTCGGGAAAGGGTCCCCAGAGCCGCGCAAAAACAAGCGGCGCGAGGAAATCCCGCGCCGGCTGCCGGGACTTATAGCTCCTGATCGCTCCGAGTCAAGATAAAGCACCCTAAAAACCGGCAGAATATAAGGGATTTAGCGCGTTTTTGGCCGGTCTTGCCGGTTTTGAAGCCGGTTCGTCCCGCCCGGGCGCGCTTTACCAATCGCCGGAAGGAAAAGGACAAGGACGACAAGAAGGCCAGAGACAAGGAAAAAGACGACAAGAAAGAGAAGAAGAAAAAGGATTGAAACGGACCGGCCGGTTAACCGTGCGGGTCGCCTGGCAGGTCACTTGGCAAGTCACTCGGCAAGTCTGCTGGCAGGTAACCTTGATCGGTTAGGTTAAAACAGGGTTAGCGTTGCCGGCCGCGAATGGATCGTTACCGTCAGGCCGTCGCTCCGGCTGGCCGGCGAAGCCGCACTTCCCGGCCGCAATTTCAATGAGGCGACACGAGACCGCCGGTTTTTATCGCGTCTGGCGGTCCCACCTTTCAATCAATTTTTTAGCCCCAGCCGATACGCCCATAGAACGCGCCGATCTCGGCGGCGGCGCGGTCGGGGTCCTCGCGGTGCGGAAAGTGTCCGACGCCCGGGAAGAGCGCGCGATCGAGGTTGGAGAAGGTCGCGCCGAGCCGGTCGGTCCAGGCATAGGGGAACAGCGGGTCGTGCTCCGCCCAGCGGATGCAGGTCGGCACCTTGATCGGCGCGAGCTGCGGCGCCTCGCCCTTCATCATCCGGATTCGACCCTGATGGGAAGCACGATAGTGCGCAAAACCGCCGGCGAGGTTGCCGGGCTTGAGGAAATTGTCGGTGAAGGTTTCGAGGACGTCGTCGAAGGCATCCTTGCGATGCGCCCATGATTTCAGAAAGTGTCCGATAAAGGTCCGGCAGCTTTCGCGCGTCGCGCCGACTAGGGCTGGCGCCATCTCCATCTGATTGAACGACTGGTACCAGATGTTGTTGAGCCGCTCCGGCTCGGCCATTCGCGGGCCGATGCCGGGATAGACGAAGTCGAAGAAGAACAATCCGGAAAGCCGCTGCGGGTTGGCTCGGGCCAGTGGCTGCATCAGCGCGCCGGCGACGTCATGGCCGACGATGCCGGCCTGCTTCAACTCGAGCACGTCCATTAGCGCCAGCATGTCGGCGGCGTGCTGGTCGGGGCCGAACGGGCCGTCGGGCTTGTCGCTGTCACCGAAGCCGCGCAGGTCCGGCGCGAATAATGTGTGGCGATCGGCGAGCCGCGCCATTACCGGCTCCCAAGTGAGCCAGAATTCCGGCCAGCCATGCAACAGCAACAGCGGCGGCCCTGCGCCGGTCCGCGCCACATGGAAGGCGGCGCCATTGGCGTGGATTCTCAGATGCTGCATCGTGGTGCTCCTTCCCGTTCCAGAGTGCCCCGTTTTTCCAGGCGTTCCCCGCAGAATTCTACCCGCCCGCGCCTTGTCTGGCCCGCCGTCCTCGCCTAGAACTCGGCCCGACCGCGGGTGTATCAGCCCAATATGGCGCCTGGAGAGGTGGCAGAGTGGTCGAATGCACCGCACTCGAAATGCGGCATAGGTGCAAGCCTATCGGGGGTTCGAATCCCTCCCTCTCCGCCACTTCAGAACTGGGCGCGCCGGGCGTAAACGGTTTCACGCCAGCGGCGTGCGGTGAGCATCTGAGCAGATTGCCATTCGAACCGATGATGCGGACCTCGCGATCCGCGACCTCAACGCGCTGGGCGACCGCACGGAGATGGTCGCGATAGCCGCCGCCATCGATCTTGATCCTCTCGCGCGCCGTCCGGGCGAACTTCTGGACCATCTGCGGCGTGATGGCTTGTTGGGCTCACTTTCGCCCTGCCGCGCCTTGATGAAGCAAGTGTAGTAGCGATACCGCCCTCCCTTCCGGTCATGGCTCAACTTGCCTTCCGCGAGAGAGTGAGCGGCAGGTCCAACTCCACACGGTCGTGCATGACCTTTGGCGTGATCCGTCCGCGCTCGCCGCGTTCGAGGCGGACCAGGCCGTAACCTTCCATCGTCCTCAGCGTGCGCGACAGGTTGGACTTGGCCTTGCCGGTGATGCGGGCCAGTTCGTCCAGCGAGCCGGGCGCTTTCTCGGCAATGACGCGCAGCAGTTCGCGATTGCCAGCGGAGAGCACCTTGGCGAACGACTCAGTCGAGGTGAACCAGACCTTCGGCTCGTTCGGTGCGACACGACGCTCGCCGCGCGCGACGGACATGGTGCGCGCCTTCATTTCTTCGTAGCTGGCGACGCCCACTTTCAACGTCGTCATGGGATCACTCCTCTCTCGCGCAACACCGCGTCCACTGTCGTCCAAAAATCGGCGAGTAAGGTCGCCGCGTCCCGATACTCGTAAGCCCTGATCGTCCGCAGCCGGTGGCGATGGTCCTGCGGCTCGCCGCGCTTCTGCTTCGTCACCGGATGCGCGTTGTCGAACCCGACCAGCCTCTCGCCATCCGGCCCATGCAGCGTGAGCGAGTAGTCGATGCCATGCGGCTTCTTCTGTGACACCGGCACGCGCGTGACGACGAACCTGACCCAGTGGCCGCCCTCCGGATCCACCACGAGAACCTGCCCGTCGAGGTCGAGAAGCACATCGAGAGTCGGGTCGCGCGGCTCCGTCACAGCGTATTGTTATCACACTGAAGCAACTTCAGCAAGGGAGGGCCTTCAGCGGCTGTAGAGTAGATGGCTGGCGCTCGGAGCATTGATATCATTGAGCTTTCGGCTAAAAGCGCCAGCAGGGGGCGTTAAACGAGAGTCGAAAAATCCTATTCTATCCAACCACATAGCCCAGACCGACGGTCAGCCTTTTACCTTGCCGTCCAAGTCGAACACGTCAAGCGCGCGGGATGGCCCACGATATTCCACCAACCATCCCGCCCAGCATCGATGTTCCGTGATGTTCCGAAACGTCTTGACTCACAGCAGTAGAGCCCTTATCCATCATCTCGGAACACCTTGGAACATCGGAGGTCATCGTGGCTCAATCTTATGTTGCAACTGCGAAGCGGAACCCCGGCCGGAAGGCGTGGCTCGTTGAATTCCGCCATCCACTCAGAAACGACTCGAACAATAAGCCGGGCAGGAAGACCCGGAAGGGGCTTGGCACCGAGGACGAGGCTGATGCGCAGCGAATCGTCGAACAACTCAACAAACTGCTCGGGGACGAGAGCCTTTGGTCGCTCGGGGCAAAGCTTGAGGCAGCAAAGCGCTTTGATGCCAGGGTCGTCGAGATATTCTTCAGCGAGATTGAGCCACGTGGCGGGGCCACAGCGCTGCTCCGGGACAGGCTCCTGCCCTTGCCGTCGCGCGATGAAGGATTCGCGCGAGTGCTGCTGATGGGCGTGCCCGGCGCCGGCAAGACCACGCTCGTCCGTCAGCTAATTGGAACGAACCCCAAGACGGAGAGATTCCCATCAACGTCCGTGAACCGTACGACCACCTTCCCCACAGAGGTCGTGCTCCGCGACGGCCCATACGAGGGCGTGGTCACATTCATGTCAGAGCACGAGGCCCGTTTCGAAATCGAGGAGTCGCTCTCGGCGGCGTTTGTCGAGGCCGTTGGCGGAAACACTAAACAGGTCGCCCGAGCCTTTTTGGAAAAGAGCGACATGCGCTTCCGGCTAAAATATCTCCTTGGAGAGTACACCGAGGAACAGGCCGAGGTGGACCCATACGATGATGATCAGGAGCAGACGGAAATATCTCTAGGTCTTGAAGATTCTACTCCCTCTCCAGAAGAGAAGACAAAGCTTCGTCAGACGCTGGATACCTATTTAAATCGTATCAACAACATGGCGGTAGCCTCAAGAACTGCGTTCGAGGTCGGCGAAGGCCGCCTTATTGCCGAGATGTCTCCCGATGATCGAAATGCAGCCCTTGACCTGATTGAAGAGGCTGCCGCTTCCTCGGATGAGTTTGTCGAACTGGTATCTGATGTACTCGATGAATTGCGAACTAAATTCGACCGCGTGACTGATGGGAATTTTGAAAAAACGACAACTGGCTGGCCTAAGGCTTGGTATTTGAAAAAATCGACCGGTGAACGTGACGCCTTCCTGAAGTCAATCCGATTCTTCTCTGACAATCATTACCAAGCATGGGGGAGACTGCTTACCCCACTGGTCAACAGTATGCGCGTGGCCGGACGCTTCAGGCCAAATTGGGCGGATGGACCCGCGCGATTAGTGCTCGTGGACACTGAGGGCCTAGGACACAAGGCGGACGCAACGGCGGACCTCCCCGAACAGACACTTCCGCTTCTGCATGAAGCAGATGTGATCCTTTTGGTCGAGAGCGCAAAAAATGGAATGACGAATTTCGCCTCCGGCAAGGCATTAGAAGCGGTTGTGAACGCCGGACACACGCGCAAGCTGGCCGTTGTCTTTACAAATATGGACTTGGTCAAAGGCGATAACTTGAAGGGCCAAGCAAAATTCGATCACGTTTTTGGTGGTCTCCGCAACATCGCCGATAATCAACTTGCAAAGAACGTATCCGCAGACGCTGCGAGAAACTTGTTGGAGCATCTAGAGACGGGCACGTTCTATGTCGGCCGGATTAACGAGTTGGATCCGATACCGGCCAAGCCCGAGCTAAACAAGCTATTGCATTACCTCGCGGCTGCCCAGCCGCCAGTATTCGAGCCGGTCGCCCTGCCAGAATACCGCGACGACAAGCTCGGGTTTGCCATTCAAGACGCCGCCAGGGAGTTCAGGCAGCAATGGAAAGGAACGCTGGGCTTCGCCGCTGTGAGACCCAAGCCGTGGCAGACAATCAAGGCGCTTAGCCGCCGTTATGCCGAAGGCTGGGACGATGGTTTCGTTCTACGCCCTACATCGAATTTGATTGCAGCCCTGTCGGCTGCAATCTCTCGATTTCTTGAGACTCCGATTGGATGGAGCGGCAACCCGACGCCAGAGCAAAAGCGGGAAACTATCGACCGTATCAAAAGTAAAGTTGCTCAAGATTTGCCCCTTCTGAGCACAAGTCGGCTACGGGAACAGCCGCAGCCGCAATGGCTTGAAGCATATTCTCTTCGTGGCGGGGGGACGACGCGAATACGGGCAAGCCGAATCGAGGGTATCTTTGAGAGGTTTGTCCCAGTACCAGACGCCGCATCGGCGGACCGCCAGGTGTGGGAGTTTCTTGACGAGGTAAAGGCGGTGGTGAACAAGGCAGTTGACGAAATCAAACAGGAGATTTCCGCGGTTGGCGGTAGTGACAGGGGGGAAGCAACGCATAGCAGACCGGCGGGTCATGCCACGTCATAGGGCTATGGCGTAGACATAGTGCTCATCTTCGTCGGTCGCGGCCCGCCAAGCCACGCCATCATGCGCCGGTCCATTCCGTCGCCGTGTAAATAGGCCCTCACGGGCAGTGAATATTCGAAACAGCCAACTCAGAGTCCGTCCGGAGACTTTAGGCCGGATTGCAGAGTTTTCTGAGCATGAGGCGGATTGATGCGAGGCGCAAGAACGCCAGAGCCTTTCGGTTGAGATTCTCCCAATCCTTGGCAAGCCTTCGGCAGCGATTGAGCCAGGCAATGGTACGCTCGACGATCCAGCGTTTGGGCAAGACCACAAATCCGCTGGCCTGATCGGAACGTTTGACGATTTCAATGTCGAGATGCGGCAGAACCTTTGCAAGCGCTTTCGCAAATTTCGGTCCTTGATATCCGCTGTCGGCGAAGAGCGTCTTCAAAAATGGAAACATGCCGAACAGTGTCGCCATGACGAGAACGCCTCCATCGCGATCTTGAATGTCGGCCGGATGAACGATGGCGTGGAGCAGGAGGCCTACTGTATCGACAAGAATGTGCCGCTTCTTGCCTTTGATCTTCTTGCCCGCATCGTACCCGTGCGGATCAATGCACGCCCCCCTTTTTCCGCGCTTTTCACGCTCTGGCTGTCGATGATGGCGGCGGTCGGACTGGCTTCCCGCTGCTCTCGTTCGCGACACTGTTCATAGAGCGCGTAGTGGATTCGTTCCAATGTGCCGTCATATGTCCACAGATCGAAGTAGCCGTAGACCGAGCTTTTCGGCGGCAGATCTTTCGGGATCGCGCGCCACTGACAGCCGGTAGAGAGAATGTACATGAGGCCGTTCACCACCTCCCGCATGATCACCGTGCGCTTGCCACCACCAGTTTTGCCCGGCGGGATCAGCGGTTCGACCAGTCTCCATTCGCCGTCGGTCAAATCGCTCGGATATCGCAACTTGCTGCGGTCGTAACGGGCGCGGTTCTTGCTCGTCCACATCGGTGACCCCTCCTCGAATCAGGCCACCACTCTTGAATCACAGATGATTCATACTGATTTCAAGAACTCTTCGGACAGACACTCAGGCGCAGATTCCGAATTCAATGCGCCGCCGCGCCGCCCGCTCTCGTCCGCTTGGTCAGCAGCACCGCGATGGCCGCGAGCACCAGCACGCCAGCGATCACCGCGAAGGTGTCGCTAAAGCCCATCACCAGCGCCTGGTGCTTGACGCTATTGCCGAGCGCGATGATCGCCTGCTGATGCGCCGCCGGCCGGATCCGGCACGCCATGGGCCATGAAGATAGTTCGGTCATCTGCGGCGATCCGGTTGCGCACTTCCTCGCGGCCGAGCGTCACCGACTGGCCGATGATGTTGGAGTGAAACTGCTCGCGCTTGGTGATCACGGTCGCCAGCACCGCGGTGCCGATCGCGCCGCCGAGATTGCGGAGCATGTTGCTGATGCCGGACGCGGCCGCGGCGTCCTGCGGCGCGATATCGCCCGTCGTCACCGAGGTCAGCGGCGTCAGCACCATCGCCTGGCCGATGGCGCGCACGATATTCGGAATCCAGAGCTGGTCGCCGGCATAGTCGGGCGACATCGCGGTGTTCATGAAGCAGCTATAGGCAAAGATCATCAGCCCGGTGAACGCGATGTAGCGCGTATCGAACCGCTGCATCAGCTTCGGCACCAGCGGAATCAGCACCAGCTGCGGCAGCCCGGTCCACGCCAGCACCGCGCCGATCTGCTCGGCATTGTAGCCCTGCGACCTGGCCGAGATAGGCCGGCAGGATATAGACCGATCCGAACAGCGCGAAGCCCAGCATCGTCATGGCGATGGTGCCGAAGCCGAAATTGCGCCGCGTCAACAGCCGCAGCCGGATCAGCGGCTTTTCGACGGTAAGCTCGATCCAGACGAACAGCGACAGGCTGACCAGCGCGACGATGGCGAGCCGCAGGATGAAGGGCGAGCGAGAACCAGTCGTCCTTGTTGCCTTCCTCGAGCACGGTCTGCAGCGCCGACAGTCCGATCGCCATGGTGGCGATGCCGGCCCAGTCGCCTTGCTTCAGGAGCTTGAGCTGCATCGGCTGCCGCTCCAGCGTCAAATAGAGCGCGCTGACCATCACCACGGTCGGCAGCACGTTGACGAAGAAGATGGTCTGCCAGCCGTAATTCTCGGTGAGATAGCCGCCGATGGTCGGGCCGATCGCCGGCGCAAAGGTGACGGACAGCGCGAAGATCGGCAAGGCCGATCGGCTGCTGCGGTTTCGGCAGCTTGGTCAGCACCAGCGTGAACGCCATCGGGATCAGCACGCCGCCGGCGAAACCCTGCAGGCCCGCGCATCGCGATCATCGACGGCAGATCGTGGGTGAAGGCGCAGGCGACCGAGAAGACCGCAAACAGCGCGGCGCTGGCCATCATGTAGCGGCGGAACGAGAATACCCGGCTGAGATAATCGGTCAGCGGGATCACCACGATCTCGCCGATCAGATACGACGTCGAGATCCAGGAGCCGTTGTCGACGCCGGTGCCGATGCCGCCTTCGATGTTGAGCAGCGAGGCATTGGTGATCTGGATGTTGAGGATCGCCATGAACGAGCCGATCATGGCCGCGAGGACGGCGATCCAGGTCGTGACGCTGGCGCGGTTCGGATCGACGGCTGTGCGCTCAGATGGGCTGCGCGAAGCTCGGACGGCGCGGATATCGAGGCTGACAGGACGCGATGGACATGGCACGATCCTCCCGGAATGCTATTCGCGAGTTTCGATGCGGTTGCCGCGATGCGGCCGCGCGGCTTGAGGGCCGGGGCTTCGACCTGGTCTCGATGGTCGGAATCACCGACATGCCGGGACGCAGTTCGACCGGAGCGTCGTTGCCGGCATCGAGCGCGATCTTCACCGGAATGCGCTGCACCACCTTGGTGAAATTGCCGGTGGCGTTGTCCGGCGGCAGCAGCGCGAATTCCTGGCCGCTGGCGGGCGCGATGCTGTCGACGTGGCCATGCACAACGCGGCCGGGGAACATGTCGACGGCGATCTCGACCGTCTGGCCCTTCGCGCACGTCCGTGAGCTGGGTTTCCTTGTAGTTTGCAACCACATAGGCGCCGGCCAGCCGGCACCACCGACATCAGTTGCGTTCCGGCCTGCACGAACTGCCCGATGCGCAGCGTGCGATTGCCGACAATGCCGTCGATCGGTGCGACGATGCTGGTGTAGCCGAGATTGAGCTCGGCCTGGCTCTGCACCGACTTCGGCGCGCGCCAGCGCCGCATCGGCCTGGGCGATCTCGGCCTTGAGCAGGTCGACCTGCTTCAGCGCCGAGGCGAGGTTGGCGTGATCGCGCTGCGATCGCGGCCTGGGCGCCGGCGATGCGTGATTGCGCCTGCTGCGCGTTCTGCACGCTGCCATAACCGGTGGCGGCGAGATCGGTGTAGCGCTTGTTTTCCTGCGCGGCGAAGGTCACGGTCGCCTGATCGACATCGATCGTTGCCCTGGCGGCGTCGATCACCGCCTGCTGAACCTCGAGCTGGGCCTGCTTGCTGACGATCGCGGCCTGCGCGGCCGCGACGTCGGCCTTGGCCTGGTCGAGCGCGACCTGGAAGTCGCGGTCGTCGATCCGCGCCAGCACCTGGCCCGCACCTGACGCGCTCGTTGTCGCCGACCAGAACCTCGATGCAGATAGCCGGAGACCTTGGGGGCGATGGTGGTGTTGTCGGCCTTCACATAGGCGTCGTCGGTGGAGACCAGATACTGGCCGACGGTCCAGTAATCCCAGCCATACCAGGCTGCGCCGGCCAGGGCTGCGACCGCCGCGCCCGTCATTAACAGCTTGCGGAAATTGAACTTTTGCCTTGCCGCCGGAGCCGGCGGGTTGGCAAGGGTCGTTTCGGGCGAGGCGGGCAGCAGCTCCGTCACCGCATCGTCGGCCGGAACCGGACGCTCGATCTCGAAGGCGGTGGAATGGTGGGTCATGATGGCTGCTCCTGATGGCCTTCGCTGGCTTGGCCGAGCGGGGAACTTTTGGACCGAGTTGGGAAACTCGGGACTGAATTAGGAAACTTGATATTTTCCAAAATAGAGCCTACATTGGGACTGTCAATGGAATGACAGGCATCATGTAAAAGCATGGCTAGGATCACGCCGCTCGAGGAAATCCCTGAACCAGTCTGCCGGGAAGCGGCCCAAGGCGCTGGCCAAGGCGCTCCGGAAGACAGGCGTTGCCGCGGCCGGCCGCAGGTCCGCCCCGACGATGAGACCCGCCAGATCATCTACGAGGCCGCGCGGCACGAGTTCGCCGGCAGCGGCTATGCCGCGACCAGCATGGAAACCGTGGCCCGCCGGGCCGGGGTTTCCACCAAAACGCTGTATCGTCTGGTCCCCAACAAGGCGACGCTGTTCGAGGGCATGGTATCGGACCGGCTCGACCGGTTCCTTGCCGACGCCAATCTGCAGGCCATCGATCAGACCGACATCGAACAGGCGCTCTATGCCGCGCTGACGGCCTGCGCGGATCTCACGCTCGACGAGGAAGTCGTCGGCGCTTCAGCGCATGGTGTTGCAGGAGGCCGGCAAGTCTTCGGATATCGCCGGAACGTTCTACAGGAACGGCATTCAGCGCACCCAGGCAGCGCTTGCGGGCTGGCTGCGGGTGCAGCAGCAGCGGGGACTGATCGAACTCGATAACGTCGAGGAGGCCGCCGGAATGCTGCTCGGCATGGTCGCCGCGGCACCGCAGCGCGCCGCGATCTATGGCGGCGTGCCGCTGCCGTCGCGCGCCGAGATCGAAGCCCGGGCGCGGGCCTGCGCGGCGCTGTTTCTGCGGGGCTGCGCGGCCCCTGGCCGGAGGCCTTTGCCGTCATATTAACCAATCAGATGTGTTGCGCGGCGGGGCCGTTGCGACTAAAAGCCCCTTTTTAACGGAAACACACGCGATGGCCCACAATTACGCGATCAACGACGACGTCCACCACCAGCTTCAGGGGCCGCAGGGCCGCGCCGTCGTCAAGCAGCGCAGTGTCTATACCATTGTCACCTGCCTGCCGATCGAGGCAGACGGACGCCCGCGCTACCGCATCAAGAGCAAGACCGAGAACATCGAGCGCGTGGTGACCGAGGAACAGATCAGCCGGCTCGACTGATCCGTTCGGCATTGACTCCGTTCGGCATTGTCATTGGCAAAACCGGATTGAAGCGCTGCCTCGCCGGGCGCGCCGGCGTGACCGCGGCGGTGCGCATTGCCCGCCGCGCTGTTGCGATGTGAACGTGCCGGCCGGCTGATCGGCATCACCTCGAGACCTGCACCGGATGGGTCAGGGCCGAGCGAGCGAATTTCTTGAGCCCCATCGGCTTGCCGAACAGATAGCCCTGGACCAGGTCGAAACCCATCTCGTTCGCCGCGACAAAATCGGCGCGGTCCTCGACACCCTCGGCAACGACCCGGGCACCGTATCCCTTGCCGAGCTCGATGATGCGACGGCACACCGTCCGCTTCAGCCGGTCATTGGCGCAGCCGGTGACGAATTGCCGATCGACCTTGATCTCGGCGAACGGGAAGGTCTCGAGTTCCATCAGCGCCGGCCAGTCGGCACCGAGATCGTCGATCGAGATGGCAATGTTGTGAAGCCGCACCTGCCTCGTGAAATCGATCATCAGATCCAGATTGTGGATGACCTCGGCGCTTTTGATCTCGATCAGCAATCCCCCGAATGCCGGATGCGCCGGCGTCCGCCGGCAGAGATCGCGCACCACTTGGGGCTTTTTGAGAAAGGAGACCGGCAGGTTGATCGAGATATCGGTCGGGCTTTGCTGGTCGAGCAGATACCGCCAATCCTCCGTGGCGCGGTCGATCACGAACTCCGACAAACGCAGGCAATGCGGATCGTCGTCTTCAGGAATGAAATAGGCCGGCGGGACCACGCCCCAGGTCGGATGCCGCATCCGCACCAGAGCCTCGGCACCGCGGCGAACCAGGGTGCGGGCATCGATCTTCTGCTGGTACCATAATTCGAGCCAGCCGGCGTGCAACGCCTCGGACACATTCACCGCCGGGCTTGGCGCGGCTTCCTCGGGGAGCAGCGTCGCCACTCGCTCGCGCAAGGTGCCGGCGCCGAACGGTGTGGTGAGCGGCGGCAGCATCGCAAGGCCGTATTCCTCGCCGACCTGCCGCACCGCCTTGACGATGATCGAATTGCGGGCGCCGATGGCGAGAACCTTGCCGACGAACTGCCGGCGGACCAGGGTTTCAAGAATTTTGCCGGCCTCGATTCCGTCGACCGAGACTCCAAGCACGATGAGATCCGGCAGCTGGGTTTCAAGTACCGTTGCCAGGTCGTCGGCCTTTGCGCATTCGCTGGTTACAAAGCCGAGATCTTCCAGCACCTCGGTCAGGAATGTTCGAAGGTGCTTCTTGCTGTCCGCCACACAGGCCCGCGGCGCCACCTTTCGGCGTCCGAACGTCGCGGGACCCGTTATATTTTCGTCGTATAACTGACGTGCCATTCGCTAATGCCTCCCGATGCGGGGAGTGTCTTAGCGCCGTGCATGGTTTCAAATGTGGAGAACTTCAGCGCGCAGAATTGAATTATCCGAGTAACGTTAAACCGGACAACGAGAATAGAATCTTTGCAAATTTTTCTTTCAAATAGTCAGGATCGCGTGCGCTAACGGCTTCAATGCTGGCGAAATCGGACGGGTGCCGGCCGGCCGTTGGTCGCGCCGGTGCTTATCGCTTGCTTTTTCGCGCGCGGTGGGGTAAACGCCTCCGCATTCGAATAATCGATTTGCCTTGTTGATCGCGCCGAACCGGCTCTACTCCCCAGGACATCGCTGAAATCGGATCAAGCCCGCGCGAAGGTCGTGCGGGCACAGCGCGCATTTGCGCATCTTGGAGAAGTAAAATGACTATCGGAACAGTTAAATGGTTCAACGCGACCAAGGGCTTCGGCTTCATTCAACCTGACGATGGCGGCAACGACGTGTTCGTGCACATCAGCGCCGTCGAGCGTGCAGGCATGAGCTCGCTCAATGAAGGCCAGAAGCTTTCATTCGAATCGAAGCTCGACAGCAAGCGCGGCAAGAGCAGCGCGGAAAACCTCCGCGCCGTCTGACGCAAGAGCATCATGGGTTTGCGCGCTAGCCGATATGAGATTTCCGCGGATGTACCGGGATCTCGATCGCCAGCGTCCAATCTTGTTTAAGCATGATCTTTCCGGAAAACCGGTATCCAGTCGACCGTGAAGAACGCGCTTTTCATGTGGGCAACGATTTTGACTGCACGAAGAGCAGGGCCAGAACGAGGCGTAAAAAATCGTTCAGCCACCTGATGAGGCGGCGGAAGTTGTAACCGGCCGCGGCGAGGACAGCGTTGTTGGCGTCGCCGTGGCGTCCGGCAAGGTAGTTGCGGCCCATTCGGTGCTCCTCCTTGGTATGGCCGATGACGGGCTCGACGGCGGCGCGCCGTTTCATCTCTCGTTTGATGGCCGGCGTCACGCGACGCTTCTGCCTGGACGTGTAGACTTTGAACTTATATTCGGACGGCGCGTTGTGGCCGCGGTAACCGGCATCGGTGTGGGCCCGTTCGATGGTATTGCCGACGAGTTGCTCGATCGCCGGAATGACGGCGGCCAGCGTATGGCCATCATAGGGGTTGCCTGGCAGCGCTTGCGCATGGACGACGAACTGGCCGCCCTTGCTGTGCTTGAGGGTGGTGGTAACGCTGACCTTGACGCCGAACTCGTAAGGCTTGTGCGGCTTGCCCTTGCCGATGCATTCCACCTCGGGCGCGTGCAGGCTGTAGACCTTGGGGCCACGCTGTCCGCGCTCCTGAGCGCGCACACGCCGCGCCAGGCTCAGCAGCCAGGCAAATTTGGTTTCGAGACCGGGATCGCCGTCGATCTTGCGGGCAATGTCCCGGATGACGCGGCCAAGATAAGTCTTGAGCTTGCGCAAAGCCCTGTTGGCGCGTTTGAACTGCTTGGCATGGGCGTAACGCTGATGCTGGATCAGGGCGAACTTGCCGACCCGCGTGTAAGACTGGCGCAAATCGACGCCCAGCTTCTTGGCCAGCTTCACCAGTTTCTCACGGGCCCGATTCAAAAGTTTGGCGTCGGTTGGGAAGGTGATGTTTTTCGGTTGCACCGTGGTATCGACAATGACGCGGGCGAGATCGCCGGCTTTCATCGCGCCAGTCCTGGTTGCGACCGCCAGGCTCTCCTGCAACAGCGCCTGCAGCCGCTCCTCGCCCATGCGGTTGCGCCAGTTGGTCATCGAGGAGCGATCGAGCGGCAGCCGGTGCTGGAAAAACTCCTCCCCGCAGAAGTATTGGTAGTACGGGTTCTCGATCCACTGCTCGCACACCACCTCGTCGCTGAGGTTGTAGGTGTGCTTGAGGATCGCAAGCCCCGCCATCAGCCGGGTCGGCAGCGGCGGCCGGCCAGTGCCATCGGCGTACACCGCGCCGAATTTCTCTTCCAGAAACCTCCAGTCGATCGTCCGCGCCAGCTTCACCAGCGCGTGGTCCATATTGATGACCTGATCGAGCCGCGACCGAAACAGATCCTGCTCGCCGCTCTCCCGACGCTCCCGTGGCCGCATCGAATCCTCCGCTCATTACCCGCGAAAGCAGAGAATCACGGCTTCAGATTCGTGGGAATCCCAAACTCGAATTTGCAAGAAAATCGCTGCCGAACCCCCAATTTCCGGCAAATCCTATTGCCGAAAATCGCCCGGTTTCCCTGCCCGATCAGGCGCTTCAGCATATTTCACGGTCGACTATCCACTTTTCCGGATCATGCTCTAAAGTCCGACTCATAATGTTTTAGGGTGCTGATCATGCTCTGGCGAGTCTACGCGAGAGCAACTTGACGCTGGCGATCATAAGCCACGCTTCGGCGCTTGCAATCGTTGCCTCGAAGTCTTTTGCAAGACGACGGTTGCGGTTGAGCCAGGCGATGGTTCGTTCGACGACCCAGCGGCGTGGCAACAATTTGAAGCCTTTGGCGGCATCGGATCGTTTGACGATCTCGATGGTCCAGCGGCCGATTGAGGCAAGCGCCTTTTTGAGTTTCGGACCGGCATAGCCACCATCGGCGAAGACATGACGTAACCAGGGGAAAGCACTTCGGATCAACTGGAGAAGCGCGGGTGCGCCGTCGCGATCTTGTACGCTGGCTTCATGCACGATGCCTGCGATCAGAAAGCCTGCGGTGTCAGTGAGAAGGTGCCGTTTGCGTCCTTTGATCTTCTTGCCGGCATCGAACCCGCGCGGACCACCAGCCTCGGTGGTTTTAACCGACTGGCTGTCGATCACTCCTGCGGTGGGACTTGCCTCCCGGCCATCAGCCTCACGCGCCATCATGACAAGATGGTGGTTGATCTTCTGCCAGGTGCCGTCGTCGCGCCACCGATAGAAGTACCGCTGCACCGTCGTATAAGGCGGAAACTCCTTCGGTAACAACCGCCACTGGCAACCGCTCTGAGCGATGAAAAAGATCGAATTCACCAATGCCCGCATCGCCGTCACACGTGGCCGGCCGCGACGATTTTTGCAGGGCATGTGGGGAGCGATCATCGCCCACTCTTCGTCGGTCGTATCGCTTGCATAACGCAGCCCATCTCGACAATATTTCGCTCGGGTGATTTCAGTCCAAACCATCTTGTGCCTCCGTCGTAGCTCGCAACCACGACTGAATCACAAACGACTGAAATCACTCAACTTAATTTCGGGTCAGCCTCTAAGCGACATGAGGTAAAGCCCGCCGGTTAAGCCGGCGGGCTTTGTTATTTTGAAGTCACCGCGGCTGGTATTCCCCGGAAATGTCCTTGCCGGTGTAGTCGGTCATCAGCGCGGTTGCGATCAGCGTGATCACGGCGCAAATCGCGATGTAGATCGCGATCGCATAGGATGAATGGTAGGTCCCGAACAGCCACGTCGCGATCAGCGGCGCCGGGCCTCCGGCGATGATCGATGCAAGCTGATAGCCGAGCGAGGAGCCGCTATAGCGCAGCCGGCCGGTGAAGCTTTCGGCGATCAACGCCGCCTGCGGACCGTACAGCATGTCGTGCGGAACCAGCGAGAGGATCACCGCCAGAAAGATCACCGCCTCCGAGCCGGTGTTCAGCATCCCGTAATAGATGAAACCGAACACGCCGGTCACCACCGCGCCGATCATGTACATGTTCTTGCGGCCGATATGGTCGGACAGATGACCGAACAGCGGAATCGAGATGAACGACAGCATCGAGGCCGCGAGCACCGCCGTGAGCAGGAAGTTGCGGGAGACGTGCAGCGTCCCGATGCCGTAGGAAAAGATGAAGGCGGTGAAGATATAGAACGGCGCCTGCTCGGCCATGCGGGACAGCGCGGAGAGCAGGATTTCCTTTGGATGCTGCTTGATGACCGTCAGCATCGGGGTGCGGTCCACCTTGCGCTCGGCCAGCAGCTTGGCGAACACCGGCGTCTCCAGGATGCCGAGCCGGATGTAGAGGCCGACGCCGACCAGGACGAGGCTGAGCGCGAACGGGATCCGCCAGCCCCAGGCGAGAAACTGCTCACCGGACATTTGACTGAAGGCCAGTACCGCGAGATTGGCGAGGAAAAGTCCGCAAGGAACGCCAAATTGCGGCCAGGAAGCGATCAGCCCGCGCGACTTGTCGCCGCGCGCCCATTCCATCGACATCAGCACCGAGCCACCCCATTCGCCGCCGACGCCGACGCCCTGGATGAAGCGTAGCACGGTGAGGATGACCGCGCCCCAGACGCCGATGCTCGCATAGGACGGGACCAGCGCCACCGCGAAAGTGGCCAGCCCCATCAGCATCAGCGTCGCGATCAGGGTCGATTTGCGGCCGATGCGGTCGCCGTAATGCCCGAAGATGGCGGCGCCGACCGGGCGGGCGACGAAGCCGACGGCATAGATGGCGAAGGCCTCGAGCGTTCCGACCCAGGGGTCCGAGTGCGGAAAGAACAGCTTGGCGAAGACGAGGCCGGTGACGGTGCTGTAGAGGAAAAAGTCATACCACTCGATTGCGGTCCCGATGGTGGAGGCGATGACGGCCCGGCGAAGCTGAACCTGATGTTCGGAAGGGGTGAGGGCGATAGCGTCGACATTGGATGTTGTCATGGGGGTGCTCTCCGGCGAAGTCGCTCCCCAAAGCTAACGTGGATCGTTTGGAAAGGAAACGGGCGGCCGCATGTCCGGGTTCCGGCCGGCATCCGCCGAAATGCAAATAAATGCGGAGCAAGCCCGCTCATGCGCGAGATTTGTCAGGCCGGGCGGATCAGCTTCCTGCAAAAGACCGCGCCGTTGTGCATGGCATCTCGCCCCTTCCACGCCAGGTAGGTCAGGCGTCCGGTGAGGGATTGATAGCTGCGCAGGCTGCGCGATCCCAGAACATGGCCGATATTGTCGGGAAACCGGCTCACCTCGGCTTCCACCAGGGCGGTGATCGCGCTCATCGAATTGTCGAGCCGCTGCCCCCAGACGGTTTCATCGAGGAGATCGATCCGAACCCGCAATGCGTGTTCGGTGTCGTAGATCTCGATGAGAATATCCTTGGCGACGAGCACCCGGTTATTCCTGAGTGCTATGCGCAACGCCGACCGCTTGTCGTCCAACCGGTCCAGCACCATCGAGACCGTGATCGCATAGGGGGTGGCGGCGATGTCCGCAGCGTTCTTGCTGGGCGCGGCCTTGGTGGCGAGCCGGATCAATTGCCATGGCGTCCGGAGCCGCCCTGCCACCAACGCCAGTGCAAAGGGAATTGCGTCGGCGTGATTTTTTCCGAGCGCATCCAGCAACGCCGTTATCTTGGAGATCCGCGCGTCAGCGAAGTTTTCGATAGTGGCCGGGAGCGCATCTCTGAACTTCGACAGGGCATCGCGCGCGCGCAGCACGCACAGCATCCGGGTCAGGTCGCTATAGGCCGCGCGGGAAGCCGTATAGGTCGCGAGTTTGGTTCGGGCGTGATCGGCGCCGTCCGGCGAGCCGAACGTGCCCTCGAGCGATTTGACGATCTTGGTCTGGAACACCGCGGCAACCTGCCGCGCCTTGCGCAGATCGTCGGCGGTGATAAGTCCGTTGATCTCGCCGATATAGTCGCGCGTCATCGTCGGCAACAGATCTCGGCTGATCCACTCCCAGATCGGAGACAGCGAACCGCGCAGTATGTGGCCTGAATTGTCGTGGTCGGGAGCGCCGTCAACGAGCAGCGGCTCCAGCGGCGCGAAAAAATACCGCGAGGGATTGTCGCGGCGATTTTGAGTTGACCCGTCCTTGCGGAATTCCGCGCGCAACTTGGCCAGGATCTCCGCGGAACCGGGTATTTCGCTGCCGCAGACTTCCAGCCGCTCAAGCTCGGTCAGGAGGTTGCCGCGCGCTAGCGGCGTCAATCGCCGCAGATAATCCTCGATCCGATCGGCCTGCATCATTACCCGTAAATTTCGCGATTTGATTTGGCGTGAACGGACCCGCTGCGTGCGGGCAAGTCATGCGGAACCGGGTACCGACCAAGATAGCGGATCGGCGTAAATTGCAGATTAAGGCGCCAAATCCGGTGCCCGTTGGGTCAGAGGCCTGTGCGTACGGGCCAAAGCATCTCATTGATCCGACGAGACTACGGATGATCCTCATGGTCTCGTTGAACACAAAATTAACCATCGCAGCGACCAGGCTCGCCAAACGGATAGCGATACCACGGCAAGAAAATCGAGTTCGTGGATCGCACGCCGCTGCGCCGCGTCAGGAACAGAAGACGGTTACGCTTCGCCCTGATCGGCCAATCCCACCGCCCACAGGGCGAATGCATAGGCGATCGCGACTTCGTCGAGCCGGTTGAAGCGGCCCGATGCGCCGCCATGTCCGGCGCCCATATTGGTCCGCAACAACACCGGACCGCCGCCTGTCATGGTCGCGCGCAGCCGCGCGATCCATTTCGCCGGCTCCCAATAGGTGACGCGCGGATCGGTCAGCCCGCCCATGGCCAGGATGGCCGGATAATCCCTGGCGGCCACATTGTCATAGGGCGAATAGGACAGGATGGTCCGGAAGTCGGCTTCGCTTTCGATCGGGTTGCCCCATTCCGGCCATTCCGGCGGCGTCAGCGGCAGGGTGTCGTCGAGCATGGTGTTGAGCACGTCGACGAACGGCACCTCGGCGATGATGCCGGCGAACAATTCGCCGGCGCGATTGGCGACCGCGCCCATCAGCATGCCGCCGGCGCTGCCGCCATGGCCGACGATGCGTTTCGCGCCGGTGTATTTCGCCTCGATCAGGGCGCGGCCGGCGCTGGCGAAATCGTCGAAGCTGTTGGTCTTCTTCTCGCGCTTGCCGTCGAGATACCAGCCCCAGCCCTTGTCGGTGCCGCCGCGGATATGGGCGATGGCGTAGACGAACCCGCGGTCGACCAGCGACAGCCGGTTGGCGGAGAACGACGCCGGCATCGCCATGCCGTAGGAGCCGTAGCCATAGAGCAGCAGCGGCGCTTGGCCATCGCGCGTGAGATCGCGGCGATGCAGGATCGAAACCGGCACTTCCGCGCCGTCATGCGCGGCCGCCATGATGCGGGTGGTGACGTAGTCGGCCGGGTCGTGGCCGGAGGGTATTTCCTGACGCTTGCGCAAGCGCCGCGTCCGGCTTGCCATGTCGTAGTCGTA
Source organism: uncultured Pseudomonadota bacterium (assembly GCA_963729395.1). Lineage (GTDB taxonomy): Bacteria > Pseudomonadota > Alphaproteobacteria > Rhizobiales > Xanthobacteraceae > Bradyrhizobium. Next base: position 36,576 of record CAVSOS010000033.1, read on the forward strand.
GACTTCCGACGGCGTCGTCATCGACGAATAGGAGAAGCGCAGATTCGTGGTGTCGAATTCATAGCCGCCCATGGTGTCCAGCGAATACGCCGCCTCGTCGAATGCGATGGCGTGCTCCTCGGCGGTGTTGAGATCGCGGATGATGATGGCGGGCAGTGCGTTGGCGCGCTCCAGCCGCACCAGATGACCGGCATAGAGCTCGATATCCATGAGATAGACGCCCGGCGCGATGCGGGATCAACTCGCGCCAGTTCGCAGGCTCCGGCGACTTCAGCGGCGCCGTGACGATCTTGAAGTCGATGGCGCCGCCGGCGTTGGTGAGGATGAACAGTTCGTCGCCGCGATCGGCGATCGAATATTGCACGCCGGTCTCGCGCCTGGCGACGAGGCGCGGCGATGCTTCGGCATCGGCAAGGTCGATCAGCCGCTGCTCGGATGTTTCGTGATCGCCGCCGGCGATCACGCAAAAACGCCCGCTGGCGCTTTCATGGATGTGCGTGAACCAGCCGGAATCCCGCTCCTCATAGACCAGGACATCCTCGGCCTGCGTCGAACCGAGGCGATGACGCCAGACCTGCAGCGGGCGGTGATTGTCGTCGAGCTTGACGTAAAAGAAGGCCTTGCTGTCTGTGCTCCACACCACGCCGCCGTCGGTTTCCTCGACGAGGTCGGCGAGGTCTGAGCCGTCCGCCCAGTTGCGCACCCGGATCGAGAAATATTCCGAACCCTTGATGTCCGCGCTCCAGGCCTCCAGCCGGTGATCGGGCGAATGCCGCGCGCCGCCGAACTTGAAGTAGTCGTGGTCAGCGGCAAGCTCGTCGCCATCCAGCACGATCTCGACCTCGCCGCCGTCGCGCGCCGACCGGCCGAACATTTCGTGCTGGCCGCCCTCGCGGAATTTGCGCAAATACGCGTAAGGGCCATCCGGTGACGGCACGCTGGAATCGTCTTCCTTGATCCGCCCGCGCATTTCCGCAACCAGCGTCTTTTGCAAACCGGCGGTGTGGCCGAGCAGGCTTTCGGTGTAGTCGTTTTCCGCCTCAAGGTATTTGCGAATATCGGCGCTCAGAACTGCCGGATCGCGCAGCACTTCCTGCCAGTCCGGATCCTTCAGCCAAGCATAGTCATCGACCACGGTGATGCCATGGATGGTGAATGAATGCGGCCGGCGCGGCGCGACCGGCGCGGGCGCCGAGCCTTTTGTTTTCTTCGGTCGGGTCACCTGGCGCTCCGGTTTCAGAAATTAACAAACAGTCGCAGGGTCGTTCAGGCGCTCACGCTCTCGCCGAGCCACTCGACCGCGGCCTCGAGGCCGCCCTTGCCGTGCGGGATATGGAGTGCATTGAGGCCGACTTCGATGACGGCGAGCGTGCCCAGGATCATCGGGGCGTTGACATGGCCCATATGAGCGATGCGGAACGCCTGGCCTGCGAGTTCGCCGATCCCGACGCCCAGCACCACGCCGCATTTCTCCTTGCAGTAGCGCTGCAGCGCGACCGGATCATAGCCGTTGGACATCACCACGGTGGTGACGGTATCCGACCGTTCTTCCGGCTCGGCGATGTTAAATCCGAGCGCCTGGCCTTCGGCCCAGATCCCGACCGCGCGGCGCACCGCCTCGGCGAGCAGGCGATGGCGCAGGTACACATTGTCAAGCTGCTCGTCGAACAGCATGTCGATGGCCTGACGCAGTGCGAACAACAGATGAACCGGCGCGGTGCCGGCATATTTGCGGTAATGCTCGAGGCCGTCGCGTTCGGTCCAGTCCCAATACGGGGTTCGCAGGCCGGCGGTCCTGTGCACCTGGCGGGCGCGGTCATTGGCTGCAACGAAGCCGAGGCCGGGCGGCGCCATCAGGCCCTTCTGCGATCCGGACATCGCGACATCGATGCCCCACGCATCCATCTGGAACGGCATGCAGCCGAGCGAGGCGACGGTATCGACCATGAACAGCGCCGGATGACCGGCCGCCTTGATCGCCTTGCCGATGGCTTCGATGTCGTTGATCACGCCCGAGGCGGTATCGACCTGGACGCCAAGGATCGCCTTGATGGTGTGATCCTTGTCCTGCCGCAAGCGGGCTTCGACCTCGGCCGGCCGCACCGCGCGGCGCCAGTCGCCCTTCAGCACCTCGACCTCGACGCCCATCGCGGCGGCGGCGTTGCCCCAGCCGATCGCGAACCGGCCGCTCTCCAGCACCAGAACCTTGTCGCCGCGCGACAGCACGTTGCTGAGCGCCGCTTCCCAGGCGCCATGGCCGTTGGCGATGTAGATGTAGGATTGTCCCGTGGTGGCAAACAGCCGGCTGAGATCGCGCAGCAGGCTGTCGGTCAGCTCCACCATGGTGTCGGAATAGATATCGAGCGCCGGGCGATGCATCGCGCGCAGCACTTCGTCGGGCATTGTGGTGGGTCCGGGGATCGCCAGAAATTCCCGGCCGGCGCGAACGACCATTGTTGTTATTCCTTGTTGAGAGGGCAGGCCATTCCGGAACGGCGAGCGCCCCGTAGTCGAGGTTCGTGGACCATCGCGGCACTGTATAGAGCCTTTTCCGTTCCGATTGAATCGGAACGGAGGCTCTATTTTTTATTAGACGCGTTTTCTTCACGCGAACCGGTATTCACCCCGGATCAAGTCCGGGGCAGGCTTTCGCTCGAAAACGCTCTAGCATGAACTTGAAACCGGCGGCACCAGCCGCGAAATCATATCGCATCGGGAATTGGTCTTGCGGCGTTGCGCGGAAAGGCAAACCAGGCGAGGTGGTTAACGCCTGGTCTCGCGGCAGCCGGCGGCCTCGGCTTCTTCGACCGAACAGAACCAGCGCGTGCCCTTGCTGATCTGCATCTTGATCTGCGCATACCAGCGGCTGGTGGGCTTGTGATAGATGCATTCTCCCGAACGGTTGACGTTGCCCTTGATGGTGCAATCCGGCGAGGGCGCGACCGGTCCCGATGCTGACGCCAGCAGGATCGCGTGGGAATTCTCCGGCGGTTTGACGGCTCCCAGGATCACCGTCTTCTTGTTGCGGACACGCCAGTCCCACGGCGCGATGAAGGCGCCCTGCCACATGCCGGCCTTGGCCTCGCGCGCGGCTTTTTCATCGGCATCGTAATCATGGGAGACGCGGGTATAGGACAGCGCCCATCCGTTCTTCACCATCCATTTCTGGATGTCCTCGCCGTTCACCTCGCATTTCGCCACCTGGCGGCCGCGACGCTCGGTCTGGCCGACGTGGCAGGTCCAGCTCTTGTTGTCGGCATGGCGGATGAGTTCGTCGCGCGCGGCGACGCCGCAGGTCCAGCGCTCGCCCTTGGTGTTGAGGCAAAGCTGGTCCACCGACGGCGCATCGATCCCGGCGAGGCGAATTCGGGCATTGCCGATCTGGATCTGGTCGCCTTCGCGAATTTTGGGAATGCCTGACACATCGGCGGCTTGCGCCATCGCCGGCAGCAAAACGATCACGATCGCAAGCCAGAATTTCATGAACATCAAAAAGGCCGTGTTGGATATGAATTCGCATCACACTATGGGCGGATTGTGGTGTGGATTCGGTCGCTGCACCAGCGCTCCGCGCAACGCCCACTTTCAACTTACCGCGACGGAGTGGACCACCGTTGCCGCCGTCATCACCCGCGAATGCGGGTGATCCAGTATTCCAGAGCCTTTCGAAGTAATCGATACGCAGCAACGTACTGGATAGCCCGCTTTCGCGACGAAGGTGTTGCTAGCTCCTCCCCACCCCCGCCATCATCGCCTTCCGCGCCAGCGCCAGACCCATCAGCACGAACGCCGAGGTGACTTCGGGGCCGCCGACCAGAATGCGGGTCGGGGTTTTCATCTTGTTCCATTCATAGGCCTTGAACGGGCCGTGCCGGCCGCCCTCGCCGAGATGGCCGACGATACAGGCCAGTGCCGGCGTGAAGGTCGCGGCATCCGCGCCGAGATGGCCGAGCGCGACCAGCGCCAGTGCGGCATCGAACACGTTCATCTCGGCCACGATCAATTCACTCTGGACGTAGGCCAGCACCCGGGTCCGGATGAAATCGAACGCGCCGTCGGGGTCGATGGCCTGTTGTGCGGCCGGCGGCAACGCGATGAACGCGGCATAGCAGCGGCCGAAATAGGCGCAATAAAGCTCTGGCAGATAATAGATGTGCGAGCGTGGATCGGTGAACGCGCCGCTGGCCACCAGCCGCTTTTGAAAGCCGACGATGCGCCGCACGGTAGCCAGCCGCTGCGGCGTCTCGATGACCTTCCATCGGACGAGGTTGCGGAAACTGACTTCGAGGATGTCGAGGTTCAACGTCGGATCGAGGTCGTTGCCGAACGGCCGCTCGCCGGCGGCATTGTCGATCCAGGTGACGACGCCGCCGTCGTAATCGATGTTGTCGTTGATCGGCACCGTGACGAGTGGCTCATTGGCGCCGCCATCGACCTGGTAGCCGGCGTAGAGGTCGAGCAGCGGCTGTTCGAGGATCGGATCATCGGAGCCGGCCTGCGTCGCCGCCGAGAACGAGCAGGCGGTGGTGTCGCAATCCGGTACGTAGACGCCGAAGCCGAGGTCCTGCTTGATCTGGGAGAAGAACCGGGAAAAGCGCGGATGCGGCAGCGGCGCCAGCGCGGTGATGACGGTGACGGAACCGCCGTCCTGCGCGCGCACCTCCTCGCGGCTGGTGACGAGGCAGAAATCGACCATGTCGGCGATCGCGCGCCGCGCCGCGGTGGCCTGATCGAGCGAGGGAAGGCCGGTCTCGGCAAAGCTCAACAGCGCCTCGGTGAAGAACGCATCGTAATAGGCCGAGCGGTGGCGGATCTGCATCGGCTGCCACATCGGCTCGGCGATGCCGGTCCAAGGCGGGTTGATCAGCGCGCAAGCCGGCGAGCGCGCGATGAAGATCCGCGCCAGGTTGAACAACAGCGTCGAGTTCTTGTAGCCGCGCGAACGAAGTCCTGTCAGTGCCATCAGCAATTCGCGGCCGCGCAGATCGACATCACCGATCAGGTTGAAGGCAGCATAGGTCGGGATGAAGCCGTTATCGCGATACGATCGCAGCAGATGCGCGCCGCAGTCGCGGATCGCGGCTTCGATCTCGGCGAGGCCCGGCACGCGCCCGGGCGGGGCTGCGGGCGGGGGCCTCGGGTGCTGCAGTTCGATGGTATCCAAAAGGGTCGCCACCGGCTGGCCGATCGCAGCCCAGTCCGGCGACACATTGTCGCGCGCCTGGATCAGCGCGTCGCGGAGCGCGCGCAGACGTCCTTGATCGCGCAATTCGGCAAGTCCGGTCCGTCGCAGCAGCGGCCGCAATGCCGGATTTCCCAGCGCCGTCCGGTAGAATTTGCCGAGATGGGGGTCGCCGCCGCGATATTTCAGCAGCAGCGGATCGCACACCTCATAGAGCGAGGGGCCGTCCTTGCGGGCCGTCAGCGCGCGGTAGGCGCCGGCGAGATGTTGAAAAATCATGGAAAATCTTCCCGCGCCCGCCGTTGCAGGTTCCGCCAGGCGATGCCCGGACGTAACTCCCGCTGCCGCCCGCCTCGCTAATACCTGCAAGCCCTTGAAAAACTATACGAATAGGCAGGAAATACAAATGTGACTGATATCACGGAAATCGGGCTTCATTGGGCGGCATTATCCCCATGCGTCGAAGAGGGTGGCGATAGGAGAGGAACGGGATTGCCGGACAGGTCCGCGTAGGTTAAGGGTTTGTTTGCTGCAGTGCCGCAAATTGAGCACAATTGGACAGCACACCGTCCGCCACCTCCTCAAACCTCGAAGGCGTTGACGCGACTAACAGGCGCGCCTTTGAGAATGACCAGGAAACGAACCGCGATGAATGGCAGGAAGCTTCGCATTTCACCCCGCTCGATCACCGTTGCCGCGGCACTCGTAGGCATGGTGTCGCTGGCGATCGGCGCTCACGCGGCGCTGAACATGCGGGCGCTGGATGCCGCCAAGGCGGTCGCGACCGAGCAGGACAATGATGCCGGCAAGCACGCCTCGCGGATCGCCCTGGTGATCGGCAACGGTCGTTACCCCGACGCCAATGCGCCGCTGACGCAACCGATCAACGATGCGCGGGCGCTGACGGCCTCGCTTCGCCGCAACGGCTTCGACGTCGATGTGGTGGAGGATGCCAGCCGGGATGACATGAACCGCGCCATCGACCGGCTGAAATCCAAGATCCGGCCGGATTCCGTGGTGATGCTGTTCTTCGGCGGCTACGGCGTTCAGGCCGGCCGCGAGAGCTACATGATCCCGGTCGATGCCAGGATCTGGAAGGAAGCCGACGTGCGGCGCGACGGGCTCAGCATTGAATCGGTGCTGGGGGCGATAAAGGAGCGCGGCGCGCGCGCCAAGCTCGTCGTCATCGACGCCTCGCGGCGCAACCCGTATGAGCGCCGGTTCCGGGCCTTCTCCCACGGCCTCGCGCCGATCGTTGCACCGGACAACGCGCTGATCCTGTCCTCGGCCACGCCGGGCAAGGTGGCCGACGATTCCAAGGGCCAGTACAGCGTGCTGGTGGCCGAACTGCTCAACAACCTCAACGCCAGCGACGCCGGCGCCGAGACCGTCTTCAACAAGACGCGCGTTGCGATCGCGCGCGCCTCCGAGGGCGAGCAGGTGCCCTCGGTGTCGTCGTCCCTGCTCGACGACGTCCGCTTCGGCGCCACCAACGCCGGCGGCTAGCCTGCAATTCATTTAATGGAATCACGAATGGCGGGACGCGGTTCGCCACAAGGGGAGAGGGAGCTCGCTGCCATCCCGAGAAATTTTTCTTCCCAACCCTACTTCGCGTCCGCGCTTGATGTCTCCGGCCGGACCGGATCGCCTTCGCGCAGCAATGCGCCGGCCCGCGCCACCACGACGTCGCCTTCCGCAAGGCCGTCGCGGATTTCGACCTGTCCGCCGGACATCAAGCCGACCTCGACCCGCTTGGTCTCGATGCGCTGGCGCCGCACCACCTGGACCACGGTGCCGGCGGTGCCATAAAGCACCGCGGTCAGCGGCACCGAGACGCCGCAGCTTTGCCCGGTCTTGATCAGCGCCCGCCCCGACGAATTCACCAGCAGGCGCTCATTCGACGTCACCGAGATCGTGACCTGGCCGAGCTGGCTGTTGGGCTCGACCGTCGAGGCCACCCGGCGCACCCGGCCGTCGACCTCGCCGGCGCCGATGATCTTGATCCGCGCCGCCTGATCGACCTTCAGCTTGGCGATGTCGCGGACCGGGACCAGCCCGACCAGGTCGAATTCGCTGCGGGCGATGATGGAAAACAGCGCCTCGCCCTTGCCCGAGGCCACCGCGCCGATCACAGCCGAGGAACTCGCGATCAGCCCGGCCACCGGGGCCTGCACCTGCGCTGTGCCGCCTTCCGGCAGCGTGAGCCGCGCCAGCGTCTGCCCCGCCGTCACGGTATCGCCGGCCTCGGCCAGGATTTCCGCGACCTTCAGCCCCGGCCGGTCCGGGCGGACCGCGGTTTCCTCGCGCGGAATCACGATCCCCGAAGCCTCGACAATCGCATCGAAGCACGACTTCGTCGCCTTCAGCACCGTGACGGCCGCACCCTTCGGGGCGCTATCGGCTTCATCGTCGGCGAGGGAGGGCGATGCCGCGGCGAGGCAGAGCAGGGCGCCGGCGAGCGGGGCGAGCCATGTGCGCGAGGCGGCGAGGGCGGGGAAAGGATGCATCGGCAATTCCCGGTTTGTTTGACGGAGATATCGGTATCAGGAGCCAAGTGCCAATGAAAGTTGGGCGCCAATGAAAGTTGGGCCAAGGCGGTTTCTGCAACGTCGCAGACCTGCCCAGCCATTTATGTCTCTTTGTGTCCGGCGAGATCGATTGGTTCGAAATCTTCCCACGCCGCCATTCTCGCTGGCGTTACTCGGGCATGATCGGGAAAACTGGATGCCGGTTTTCTCGCTTTAGGGAACTCTCGCGGAATGGCAAAAATGCCACGACCGATCGAAAGCTGCATGCATTTCGAGAATTTAATTTGTCCGGAGAACAGTCGGCATCTAGGCTCTTTATCGGCAATGAAAGGAACTTTGCCAGAGCGATTTGAGCGAAAAGAGCGCTGGAATTACCTGGGTCAGGGGGTGCAGCATTGCAGCCTTCAAAATCCGCGTCGCGCAAGTTTCAACTGGTTTTAGTCAAACCGTCGCATTACGGCGATGACGGCTACGTTATCCGTTGGTGGCGTGCGATCATTCCGTCGAATTCACTCGCCGCCGTGTTCGGCGTTGCGCTCGATTGCATTGACCGTAACGTGCTCGGGCCTGACGTCGATATTGATGTCGAGGCGATCGACGAGTTCAATCAGCGGATCGATGTCCGGAAGCTGGTGCAAAGGTTCAAGCGCCACGACAATTTCGGCCTGGTGGCGCTGGTCGGCGTGCAATCCAACCAATATCCGCGGGCCCTGGACCTCGCGCGTCCGCTGCGGGCCGCCGGCATTTCAGTGATGATCGGCGGCTTTCATGTCTCTGGCTGCCTGTCGATGCTCGACGGCAAGGCCGTCGAACTCGACGCCTGCCGGGAACTCGGGATATCGTTGTTCGCGGGCGAGATCGAGGACCGGCTCGACATCCTGTTGCGGGATGCCGCGGCAGGCCGGCTGCAACCGCTCTACAACTTCCTGAAGGATCTGCCGGGCATCGAAGGGACGCCCGTGCCGTACCTCCCCGTCGCCAACATTGGCCGCACGCTCGGTTTGTGTGCAAGCTTCGATGCCGGACGCGGATGCCCCTATCAGTGTTCGTTCTGCACCATCATCAATGTGCAGGGCCGCAAGTCGCGCTATCGCTCACCCGATGACGTCGAGGCGCTGGTGCGCGCCAACTGGGCCCAGGGCGTCTGCAAATATTTCATCACGGACGACAACTTTGCCCGCAACAAGGATTGGGAGGTCATTCTCGATCGCCTGATCAAGCTTCGCGAAGTTGACGGTATTCCACTCGGCCTGATGATCCAGGTCGACACGTTGTGTCATAAATTGCCGAATTTCATCGAGAAGTCCAAGCGCGCCGGCGTCACGCGCGTCTTCATCGGGATCGAGAACATCAATCCGGACAATCTTGCCGCCGCCAAGAAGCGCCAGAACAAGATTACCGAATACCGCAAGATGCTGCTGGCCTGGAAGGCTCAGGGCATCTTCACGCTGGCCGGCTATATCCTGGGCTTCCCGGCCGATACGCCGGCCTCGATCCGTCGCGACATCGAGATCATCCAGCGCGAGCTGCCGCTCGACGTCATCGAGTTCTTCTGCCTGACGCCGCTGCCCGGCTCCGAGGATCACCAGGCGCTGTGGCGCAAGGGCATCGACATGGAGCCCGATCTCAACAAATACGACCTTGAGCATGTCTGCGCCGACCATCCGAACATGACGCGCGAGGAATGGACTTCGATCTATCGGGAGGCCTGGGACCTCTATTATACCAGGGAGCATTTGCGCACGCTGCTGCGCCGGACCGCCGCGACCGGCGGCAAGTTGTCCTCAATCGTCAAGATCCTCTTGAATTTTTCGCTGACCGTCCGGCTTGAGGATGTTCATCCGCTGCAGAGCGGCATTTTCCGGCTGCGGCATCCGTCGGAACGGCGGCCGGGCCTGCCGGCGGAGCCGGCCTGGATCTTCTGGCCGCGCCTCGGCTGGGACACGACGCGCAAGACGTTTGCGATTCTGGCGGCACTGGCGCGGCTGAGCGCGGACGCGATCAGGGCCGCGCGCGATCCCGGACGCTTTGGCTACATGGACCAGGCGCTGACGCCGGTTCGTGACGACGATGAGGAGACGCTCGATTTGACGACCAAGACCGCGGGCACCCGGGCCGCCGTCGCGCACATCAAGCGGATCGACGAGCTGACGCACCCTGTCGCCGCGAGAGCTGCGGTCCAGCATCAGTTCGCCCCGAACCCTCGCCAAAACGTCGGCTAGCGCGGCACCGCGACCGCTGCGGGCGAGAGACTTGGCGCCGCGTCATTCGGCGCGGATTTGCGCAGGCGGATTTCGATGCGCCGCCGTTCCGGGATATTCTCAGGTAATCCCGCGATCGCCAGCGTCTCGTCGGTATTCACGAGCTGGGCCCCGGACAGGGGAATCAATTTGTAGCCGGCCAGCAACGGGCTCTGCCGCAACACGCTCACGACCGCGACGGCACGGGCAAGGCCAAGTCCGGCATTGTCCGACGGGGTAAGGCTGGCAACGCCTTCGGTGTTCTTTAAGACCGACAACAGATCCCGATCGAGATTGGAGTATTGGCGCGCGCCGATCGGGCGCTCGTCGGTGTGGCCGACCACCTCGATGACGTCGACGTCATATTTGCGGATGTATTTGAAAATCTCGATCGGCGTTTGATCGATCAGGGCCTGGTGGAAGGTCGGCGACAGTTCGGCGCTGCCGGATTTGAAGAAATAGCCGTCGGCTTCGCTCATCCGGATGATGGGAGGCCATTGATGGCCGCTGGGCCCGGCTGGGGCCATGCCTCGCGCGAGGGTATCGAGGATGGCTTGCGATGTCACCGGCGGCTCCCCCGGCTTGGCCATGGCGCGATTGATGGCGGCCACAAGATCCAAATCGCGAATCGCCTTGTCGGCATCGATGCCGTTGGCGCGAAGCGCGGCCGCATTGGCGATGCCTTCGCGAAGCTGCGTGACCGTCACGCCGCTTTTCTCGATCTCGTGGACGACGGTGCGGCTGTCGACCAGTTCGCGCCAGTACTGGTCGATCGCCTGGGGATCGCTCAAGCCCGAGAGGCTCTGGAATTTTTCGGCGAGATCGGCGCTTTTTTGCAAGGTCGCGACCACGTCGCGGGTGTGCTCGTTCTGGGCGACCTGTTGTTCAAGCGCCTGTTCGGCGGCGATGCGCCGTGTCTCTTCCCGCTTCAGGAACGTCGCCATCGCGATCAACAGGCAGAACACCAAGAGGATCATGATCTCGGCCATGGTCAGGCCGAGCACCAGGCCCCGCTGGTAGGACGAGCGTTGCTGCACGATTTGTCCGCTCATGTTGGTCCCCTCATGTTTGTCCGCTCATGGCCGAACTCGTTTATTGGGGTTTATCGGTCGCGATTTGCCGGGGCCGCGGTGCCGGAGCACGCGGCGCCTCCGCGGCATGGATTTCCTGCAGCAGCTGGTTGACGGCAACCACGACGCTTTGGGCGTGCTCGAGATTGACCTCGACGCTTTTAGACTGCGTTTCAACGCTGGTGTGGAGCGAATTCAGCGCCTGCGTCAGGCCCTGAATCAGCGGCGCCAGCTCGGTCTGGATGATTTGCTCGGGGGTTTGACGCGAGGCGAGCTTGACGAAAAGACTGTCGATCGCGCCAACGATCTTGGCGGTACTTTTGGCGAGCTGCTCGCCTTGCCGGACCAATTGCCTGGACACATCGAGCACCTGGACCGTCCGTTCGTTCAAACCGTCGAGGGTTTGCTCCGACCGTTTGGAAGCCGCCTCGAACGGGCTGTTGGTCGCCGTCGCCAGCTTCTTCAATTCGCCCGAAAATTCCTGGTGCGCCCGGCCGATGCTTTCCTGCGCTTCGTCGAGCGCGTCGGCGACGGATTGCTGGGTCATGCGCCGGAAATAGCCGAACTCCAGGATCGCGCTTTCGAGTTCGCGCTTCACCCGCCGCGAGGCTTCGGCCAGTTCCATCCGTGCTGTGGCCTCGACCTCGACCGGATCGCGCCGCATCTGGTTGAACAGGATCCTTAAAGTAATGCCGGCGATGGTCGAGGCGATCGCGATGCCGAAATTCTGCACGATCTGCTCGGCGGAGCCGGCGGCCGAAAACTGATAGAGCGATACCGCGAGCGACGTCAGCGTGAACAGGAACCCCATGTAATAAAGGTTGTCGCCGGACTGGTCGTCGCGCAGCCGGAACAGCCGTGCGCCCAGCAGCACAGCATAACCGACCATGATCAGGACCGGGACTGACGTGACCGCAAGCGCGCCAAAATCATTGAGCTTCGAGAAAATGATGTAGCCGCTGCCCACCACAACGACGGCGAAGAACAACAGGCCGCTGATCAGGCCGGGCGGCAGGACGGGTCTGGTTTCGGACGCAGCCACGTCATTATGCTCCCTGGAGCCGCTTGACCCCGCCAAAGACGCCGCGGTTATCCTCGACCCACGCCTTCCAGAACTCCATGTGTTTGGTGCCGTCGAGCGCCGGCTGGCCGTTTTGCTGTCGGGTCACGTACCGGATGATGACGGTAGCTCCATGCAGGTCGGTACGAAACTTCAGATAGGCCGGCGATTGCTTGTAGCGGGCGAACGACAGGTCGCCGGCGCGGGGATATTGACTGTAATCGCGAGTGAATTCGATCATGTCGGAAATGATATACAGCGTTTTTCGCGCATTCTGGGTTGTCGCACCCGAGAATTGATCGATCGCGATGTCCTGGATCGCGGCCATGATCGGCGAGCTCGCAGCCTTCGCGGCTGCGATGCTGCTTTTCACGGCAGCCGCGGCCGGTTTGCGGAAATCCTCGATCCAGCGCAGCCGCGCGATCCGCGGATTGTCGGTCCACTCGCTCAGGCCGGCGCCGTCGCCGGGATTGCATCGGGAGAATAGCGAGCGGCTGCGGACGCCCGCGATATCGAGCACGCGGATATCCAGCCGGTAGAACGGCGGCAGCGTGGTGATCATGTCGTCGAGCTGGCCCAAGACCTCCCGCCGCGTGGTTTCCGGCAGGTCGTCCGAGGTGTCGACCAGCACCACGGTAATCCCTTGCGGCCCGGTGACGGGGCACAGGCTCTGGGGATCGAGCACCGGGCGCGGGGCTGCGGAAAAATAGAACCAGGCGAGCGTCCCGCCGGATGTGATGGCCAGCAGCAGCAGCAGGACGCCGCCAAGCCCCGACCAGCCAAGACTTGACCCGTAAAGCCCCGACGTTCCGCGTTGCCTCGGTCGCCGCCTAGCCATTCTTCTGCTCTGGCTTTGGCGCTGGCCTCTTTTCCGGCAACAATTCGTCGATCTCGCGATAGCTGCGCACCGCGCCGTCGAAGGCCTCGTGAATGGCCCTGATCTGCTGGTTCAGCAGCGCCTGCGTGTCTGATATCATCTGCCGCAAGGTCTCGCGCGCGCTGGGGTTCGGCTCGCCGCCGGCATAGCTGATCCGCGCCATGCTCCAGGGCTTGGTGAAATAATCCGGCGCCGGCGTCGAGCGGGTGCCGCGGTTGGCCTCGCGATAGATTTCGAGCAAAGCGCGGCAGCTCTGCTCGATCTGGCCTTGATGATGCTCGAAGCGTTGGCCGAGCCGCGCGCGTCCCTGCAACAGCGCATCATATTCGCTGCGCCGCACCGAGAGATCGCGCGCCGCTTCGTTCATGGCTTCGGTGGCGTCCTCGCGGATATCCCGCAGCCGCTCGATCAGCTCGACCCTGGCATCGGCAAATTGCTTGCTCGCCTCGATCCATCGCCGCTCCAGGCCGGAATAGCCCATATACGGATCGAAGAACATCAGGCCATCCACCATCGCGATCAGCGAGAAGATGAAGCCGATGGCGAACAGCACCCAGGAATTGATGTCGGTTAGCGCCAAAGGTGTCGTCAGCAGCCGGTGCAGCACGACCTCGCCCACAGTGTCGGTGAGGCCGACCGCGGGCGGAATTTCGCGCAAATGCGACAGCGTCAGATTGAGGGTGGCTGCAAAGGCGATATAGGCCAGGAACGACAGCACGCCGATCAGCTTCAGGAAATAATTGCGGCGATTGATCAGCCGGATCAGCACCATGCCCCAGAAAAAGCTGGCGATGATGTTCAGGCCTGCGAACGTCACGGCTTGTGCGGCACCGCCCAATAGCCCGCCGAGATTGGCCTTGGCCAGAAAGCTGCCGTTGATCATCACTTCCAGGATGAACAGCACGGCCAGCACGCCGATCTTCAGGATCACCTTGCCGGGGCTGGCAAGCCGCGCCGGCCGCTCGATGCGGTGACGGGCGCGAAACCGCTCGCGCTCGATTTCGTTTTCATTCAAGCGGCGCCGCAGCACGAATAGTTCATCGCGGCCGATGGTGGCTTCGGCGCGGAAATCGCCGACCGCTTCGGGTGCCGCCTGCTGGATGGTGGCAAAGCGCTCCTCGAACGAAAGCGCGGTGAGGCGCTCGTCGTAGGTATGCAGGTGATCGAGATAGATGGTGTTGGCATCCTGCTTGTGCGCCTCGATCCGCTCGACGATCTGATGCTCGATATCGTCCAGGGTCTGCGCATCGCTGGAGGGGCGGTTCTGCGCGCCGCGCTGGCTGCCCTGCACGGCGAGCCGCAACTCGTCGGCGACGCGATCGACGCTGAGATCGAGAAAAACCGTGGTGGCGGGGCGGTAAGCGTGGGTGGGCTGGCTCAGCAAGGCCCGGATGCGCGCAATGGCAGAGGGGCGGGTTCCGGGAGCGCTCACGACGATGTTAGCCTGCGATTAGAGCTGCGAATGTGCGCAGGCCGCCCGTCTCGACGCCGGAAGCCCGCGGAAGCGCGCGATAGTGTCTCATTGATTCGTGGCGGGAGTATACAGGGGGTTGTTGGGGTCGGCGGAGCGAAGGTTGGTGTGGGCAGGAGCGTGGTGTCCTGCTGCGGCATCACGATCCCCAAAGTCCCGATAATTGCGTCGAAGCAGGCCTTCGCCGCCTTGAGTGCGGTGCCGCTGGTACCTTTGGGGGCGTTATCGGTCTCGTGGTCGGTGAGGGAGGGTGAGGCGGAGCCGCTCGACGCTAGTAAACGCCTGGCGGCACATGAAAAACTTTAAAACTTTGCGGATGCTTCGGTCGCTGAGGAAGAAGTGCCGGAGCTCCTTCATTGCCAGTATAACGGTTAAATGCGGTGCACAATCGTTGCAGTTGAACAAGGTTCAGCTTAATATACGTGGCAAACAACCTCGAATTCCGACTGATCTCCATCGGAGCGGGCTCGCTGAAGTTGCTCCTCGATGAATTGGTCAAATGCATCCGCTCTAATAGCTTTGACTAGCTCCAAGGACGTTTCCCCTTGGCCCTCAACCGCGGACGAATCTTGGACGGATGTTTTTGGTGACATCGAGGCTGCTTTCTAATCCTTGGAAGCAGATTATCTTAACATTTCCTTTACGAGTTGTGAATTGACAAAGCCAAAATATATGTTGGAAAGAATAAAGTTCCCCGAGCTTTTCTTTGGTCTAGTTGCTCCTATAGGCGTTGACTTGTCCGAAACGGTCCAGCCGCTGAAGGCGTTGCTGGAAGGATTCGGTTACGAGACCGTCCCGATTAAAGTCACTGATTTGTTTCGCGACATTGACTATTGCGATGTTGCGCTTCACGACAAGCCGAGTGAGGCCCGGTTCAAAAGCTATATCAACTTCGGCAATCGCCTTCGCGAAATAACTGGTGACAAAGCAATTTGCGCTTCCCTTGTAATCGACAAGATAGCGAAGAACAGAGATATCGACCCGCTAAAACGACAGCACAGCGAGAAGAAGGCATATATTATTCATCAGTTTAAACGTAAGGAGGAAATCGACCTCTTGCGAAGCGTCTATGGCAAATTGTTCTTCCAAATCTCTGTTTACTCATCGAAAGGCGAACGAACAGATGCTTTCTCCCAGCGTATAGCGCGCGATCATAAAAGCACGGAGCTAGATAAATACAGAGCGACTGCCGATCAGCTTATAAAATTGGACGAGGATCAGGAAGAAGATCAGAACGGACAACGAGTCCGTGATGTATTTCACTTAGCCGATTTTATCATAAACATCGACATTCCGGCCACTCAGTCTGAACAGCTTGACAGGTTCATAAAGTTGATCTTTGGCGCCACTAATCTTTCCCCGACGCCGATCGAGTACGGAATGTACATGGCGAAAGGCGCATCGCTGCGATCATTGGACTTATCCCGGCAAGTTGGAGCCGCAATATTCTCGAAGCGACATGAGATCATAACACTGGGATGCAACGAGGTTCCAAAGGGAGGAGGCGGCACTTATTGGTCCCACAATGGTGGCGAAGATGCTCGCGATTTTAAATGGGGTAGCGATCCCAACGATGAAAAAAACGCTCTTTGATTCTTGATCTGTTTGAGAGGTTAAGCAACAGCGGCTTGATGGATAAGGAATACGTCGATAAAATTGACGACATGCTCCAACATCCGGCGGTCAAAGACTTGCAGTTGATGGATATTATCGAGTTTGGTCGGATTTTACATGCAGAAATGTCGGCTCTAATGGATGCTGCCCGACTTGGCAGAGCAGTACAGGACGCAACATTGTTCTGCACTACTTTTCCGTGCCATATTTGCGCTAAGCATATCGTTGGGTCTGGAATTGACACAGTCTATTTTTTAGAACCTTATCCAAAAAGCGCTGCGTTTGCACTGCATCCCAACTCTATAGAGGTCGAAGGATCCTCGCGCGTCCACTATTCGAACTACGAGAAAACAAAGTTCACACATTTTTACGGCATTTCCCCGCGTCGATACCGAGACTTCTTCGAAAAGTCGCTTCGCAAAAGCAAGACCACGGGTAAATCGCAGGAATGGCTCGGTCCCCAGAATGAGCCCAAGCCCATTTTGGATGTAAAAGTCGCGATTTATCTTCCGCTCGAAAAATACGTGGAAGATGCTTTGCAGAAAAATAGGTCGATAGCAGTTGCAGCTCTTAACGCTGCAAAAACGGTGCAAGGCGCGTTAAACGAAGAAGAGGAAAGTCAACCTTCCGATCGCGACATCGAAAAAACAACGCAGAGTGTGGCTGAAGAAGACGAAGGAAATTAATTTTGGTTTCTTTTCGTTGTTACCGCGGTCCGCTCGCGCGGAATCACGCTTCGCCAGGCATCGACGATAGCCGCGAAGCAGGCCTTCGGCGCCTTGAGCGCCGTGACGGGCCGCACCCTTGAGCGCGCTGTCGGCTTCATCGTCGGCGAGGGAGGGCGATGCCGAGGCGAGGCAGAGCAGGACGACGGCGAGCAGCTTGCGTGAGGGGGAATAGTCATCGGCATTCCCGCCCAGTTTTCGGGATCATCGATACCAGAAGGGAAGCATCAGAGCCAAGGGCAGCGAGAATTGGGCTCGAAAACCAGAATGCAGAGCAAATTTGGGGCGACGCCAGGCAAAGCTGGAGTAGGCAAAGCGCAATTCGGAGGCGATACCCTTATACTCCGAACATCTCTAACGCCCGACGACGACAGGTGGGGCAGTTCACGCGAACTGGGACAGTCGATCGAAACGGACTTTCTGGGCGGAAGGGTGTGAGGAACACTTGTTGTTCATGCGGCGAGATCGGGTGACCTGCAGCATGGCGCACGATGTAGCTGGCGGTGAGCAGCCCCGCCCAAAATGACACGCAAGCGGCGGTAGGGATTGGCGCATTTCCGGGTTCATCTTCTGGATGAAGGCATTGGGCGCAACCCAACCCTTCGTAATGGAAGGAAGCCATCGCCGACCAATGCGTGGTCGCGCCGACCGCAAGCCAGTTGGGATTTGCCTGCTGGACAGCCCAGCGTGTAGGTATGTCATCAACTCCAACAACAACGGTGGGCGCGAGAGGCGCGATGACCCTAAGCAGTCCAGGTTCGAAGCGTTGGGCTAGCGGCACGAAGTGAAGGCCATCGCCGAGTAGCTCGGACAGGTCGTGCGCCTTCAAATTCCCGAGCCGCGAACGGGACAGCAGCATGTAGCGGTTGAGATTGCTGACGGCAGACGTGTCGGGTTCGATGATACGCCCACCAGCACTTACGGCGGGGATGCGAACGAGGGAGTAGAGCACCGCATTGGTGATCGCCCCTGCACTAACACAATCGAGCTCACCGAGATCCCTGCAATATGGAGTGTCAGGCGGAGCAAGTGCAAATATCAGTTCGCTTGTATCTGCGAACACTGCCGCAGCGTTGACAGGATTGACGGCGAACGGAAGCAACTTGCTCATTGCAATCTTGAACGCCTCCCCCGCGGCCAAACCTCCCGCCGCCAAGGCGCCGAACGGCCACCATGATGTGCTCCAGCGCCGCATGTGATGTTCGTGTGTGATCAATCCAGCCCAGGGTTCAGCGTTCAATCGGATACGCCTGCAGGCTCGAACCTCGATTGGGCAATCTCCAAGACCAATCGCGAGATCAACTTCGCCGTTGGGGGCGCCAGCGGTGAATTCAATGCCTGGCAGCATATCCCTTCCGAAGTGCATAAGCTCGTCGAGCAGGAGTCCAGGCGAAAGCGGCAATTGTGGACCTACCAGCTGCTGGTTCGGTGCTATCAGAAATACCTGATGGCCCGACCGCGCCATGAGCATCGCGGCAGTGACGAAGGCGGTCTGAGCTGAGTGAGTGGCGATATTCGCCTCGTCGGCAATGAGGGCGACGCGCGTGCTGGTGAGCGCGTTGAGCAATACAATATCGTCAAGGTCCGGGATGACTTCGTCGCGCATGAGCAGCAACGTGCGGTCCAGGGCGTCCAAAAGAGTCATTCGAGCGACAATCGGTCGGCGATCGGCACACGCCGCCAGCTACCATCACCTTGAATTTCAGCTAGATAGGCATCTCTAAATCCTACGGGACCAAGACCAAAGTTTGGGATCACCAATGACAAGAAACCGGGCGTGTGTATAAGGGGGAAGTTGTCATCAGTGGACGAGTGAAACGCCTCGCGAGGATGGGTATGAACTTGGATATGAACGCCCATGTTGTCGCGACCCAGGCGGAGCCAAAAGGCGCTGAGCCAACGGTCGTCGAGGGCGAAGCCTCCCATGTGAGCCTCGTGTTTAGGATGAACGACTTCGGTGATGTTTCCGGGCGCGCGCCAGGAAGTCAGCCACAGAACCTGACACTCGCAGCAACCCCGCCCGCACTCGCGAAAGTGCGAGAACGTCTTACGAATAATTCGGCGAGGCAGGCGGTAAGCGGCGTTCATTTGCCGCCCTTGACCCGACTTGGCCGGAGCAACAACACTTCGCTTGGCTTCACACCCGCCGCTTCAATCGTCTTTGCGTCGTCGAGTTCTTCGCCGCCTGCAGTATAGAGCGACAGAGTGTGCGGATTTGGAATAGGACCGAACGCGTTGATTGCCTTGTTGAGAAGTGTCTTCACCAACTCATCGTGGCGCACCTCGAACTGCTTTTTCACGCCGTTGTAGAGCACCTCCACCTTGAACTGGTGGTGATGCTTTTCCTTTTCGATCACGGCCTCGATCTTTTCCGCAGCCTTCTCGACGTCACGTTCGGCTTCCACCAATTCGTGGCGCGCAGACGCCAAATCAGCCTCAGCCATTTCCAATTCGCGTTCGCCGTTCGCCATAATTGCCTCCTACTGAACCGGATCGCCCGGCTTCAGTGTTCAAGATTGCAAATCTGCAATCGATTTGATATTCATAATCTGGAATTGCTGATATTGCAAGTTCACAATTAGTTGCTAATTCACAATGGAGACGCCATGTCCGTAGAACGGTTTGACACTGACGCTTTTTATTCGGCTTTGAATGCCGCCCGCTTGAGCCGGCAGAAAACGTGGAAGGAGGTTGCCGAAGAGGCGGGCGTAAACGCATCGACGCTTTCTAGAATAGGCCAAGGGGCCAAGCCGGATGTAAATGGCCTTGCTGCGTTACTCGCATGGTCGAACTTGAAGGCGGAAGCTTTCATCCGTGGCTCTAAGAACCAGCAGTCAAAATCCATTGCGGAGATAACCGCTCTACTGCGTGCCGATCCGCATCTCACGAAAAAGAATGCAAAGCTGATCGAGGAGATCGTCGTCAGCACCTACAATCAGCTGCGGGGTACCTAAATTTGGGTTTTCAGCGCGGATTTAAAGCAGAGGCTAATCGCATCGCTCTCCGCGTTCGCGAACGGATGGGCTTGAGCCCGGTTGCGTCGATCGACCCTGCGGAGGTTTGTGCACATTTCGACATCAAATTGATATCCCTGAGCGATATCAATCCGCAATCAGCGTTTCTCGGCAACGAGAGCTCTTCATTTTCAGCGGTTACCGTGCCGTGCGGGTGCAAGACGGCAATTGTGCACAACGATTCACACCACCCGCATCGGCAGCGAAGCAATGTCTGTCACGAATTGGCGCATTGTTTTCTCGGTCATAAGTGCACGCCGCCCTTGACGGAGAGCGGCGAACGCGCGCGCGACGGGGGAGTTGAGGCAGAGGCAAACTATCTGGCGGGAACGCTGCTCATGCCAAATGAAGCAGCGATTTACGTGGTTCGAAAAGGTCTGGTGAGGCAGGCTCAAGGAATTTACGGCGTCAGTTCCGTCATGCTGACCTATCGTCTGCAGGTTAGTGGCGCCCAAAAAATTCAAGAACGATGGGTTCGAAGCACAGGCCGCGACCTCGACAGTGCCGGCGGATAGTGAACGGGGCAGCGGAGTGCTGTGTCGATTCCCCGAGAAGATCCACGAACATTAGCCTTGATGCGGTGAACGCGGGGCTGCATTAGGCGAAGCGCATGATGGCACGGCGACCTCAAGCCGCGGTCGTCAGAGGCGGCGCGCGTTCAATCCGTTTGCCGAGGTGAATGCATCGCTTCCCACAGGTCGCTTCGCCGCTGCACATTGAGCCAGAAATCCGGACTGTTGCCGAACACGCGGGCGAGAATGAGAACTGTCGCCGCGGTCACATTGCGACGATCCTTGCAAAGTTCATTGACGTGCTTGCGTTGCATGCCCATGGCTTGAGCCAGTGCGCCTTGCGTCAGACCGATCGGCTTCATGAATTCCTCGACCAGCATTTCGCCAATCGTCGCCGGCTTGCGTTTTGTCATTAACACGAGCTGCCTCATTCATCGCTGTGATCGTCCAGATATACGCCTTTCGCCTCACCCCGGCGGCTGTCCCATCGAAAGACCAGCCGCCATCGTTTGTTGACGCGGATCGAGTGGAGGCCGTCAAGATTGCCCCGCAGCTTCTCAAAATGGTTGCTGGGCGGCGATCTCAAATCGCGGCCGTGAGGTGCCTTGAAACGCAATGACATACATATGATGATATACAAATAGAAATTGGATATCATTGGAGGCGGCGATGCAGGTTTCCAAATGGGGTAACAGCCTTGCGGTACGGTTGCCCAAGGCGTTGGTCGACGAGCTCGGGCTTGCTCCCGGTGACGAGTTGAAAGTGGTTGAAGCCTCGAAGCGGCAGATTGCCGTCGAGAAGGTCGACAAGCGCGCCGAGTTTCTGAAGCAGATGGAGCAATTCCATTGGCCTGCTCCCGAGGGCTACAAGTTCGACCGTGACGAGGCCAACGAGCGGTGACGCCGTTTTTCGACAGCAACATTGTCGTCTATGCCTTTCTCGACGTCGCCAAGCGCGAACGCGCGCTGGATTTGATCGCCTCCGGTGGGGTCATCAGCGCACAGGTGCTGAACGAGTTCACCAATGTCGCGCGGCGCAAGCGCCAACGCGACTGGTCAGACATCGAACGCGCGATTTCGGTCATTCGCGCCCGTTTCCCGGACATCGTGCCGCTGACCGCGGATACCCACGCCGCCGCGCTCGATCTTGCGCGCGACCATGGCCTCGCGTTCGACGACGCGCTGATCGTCGCTGCCGCGATCGAAGCCGGCTGCGACACGTTGTTTAGCGAGGACATGCAGCATAGCCGCGTCATCGGTGGGCTCACCATCGTCAATCCATTTCTAGAAAGCGCCCCGTGAACGCGCAAAGCCTCGTCGCCAAGGTCTGGAACTTCGCGCATGTGCTGCGCGATCAGGGCGTCTCCTATCAAGCCTGTATCAGCCAAATTACCTATTTAATGTGCTGATTAGCCCGGACTCGCTGTTTGGTGAGTCGCCTGTCCAGCCCCCTTCGCAAAAATATTCCCACTTCTCTTTTTACCCAAATCACCTGCATATCCCTTGCCGTCTCGTCCCACAGAGGGGCGGCTCGCGATCGTCACGGACGCGGGGCGGGATGCGGTGGACGCGGGCTCATCAGGCGCGAGAACGTGATCGCAGGGCAGGCGACAAGCCTGAGAGCGATCAAACGGCGCGCAGACGAACGATGTGGCTTGCGGACGGCGAAGTCGTGTGGTCCTGACGCCCCGACGCTGGCGTCAAGGTTCGCAGAAGTATCTGCGAGGCGATGGTGGCAAACAAGCCCGGTCACCAGGGAGAGCGCGAAGGAAACCGTTAAAACCATTGCGTGCGGGAACGCCGGGTGAACCGGTGTATCTGCGGTCACTACCCGTGTGCTTTCTACTTTCGCACACGGGGCTGCGGGTGCAGCGGGCACCCGGCGTTCCCCACGCCCTCTGATTTTCCTGGGCGGAAGGTTCGTGGCAAAACCTCGGGCGCCTGGCGCCGCGGGAATGCGAACGCATATCCAAAATTTGCTGTTTGAAAGTTGAATCCGAAAAGGGTGGCGTGCGAACTCCCTCGCCCCGCGTGCGGGGAGAGGGTTGGGGTGAGGGGGCCTCTCAGCAAGGTCGGACTCGCGGATAGGCCCCCTCACCCGGCGCTGCGCGCCGACCTCTCCCCGCGCGCGGGGCGAGGTGAAGATAAGCGCCGCTCCGACCTACTGCTTCCTGCGCCGCGCCGCGGCGGGCGTCGCGGGCTCGACCTTCTCGACACTCGCAGCTTGCTGGTCATCTTGCTCGCCATCCTCGCGCCAGCGCAGGATCTCCACGGCCAGCACCGGGTGATTGAAACCCTTCAAATTCAATTCACCGAGCGAGGCGCCTTCGGCGACGGCCTCGACCATGCCATAGACGCGCTGGCTGACCACGATCTGCCCGGCCTTGGCTTCGTCGCACAGCCGCGAGGCGAGATTGGTGACGCTGCCGATCGCGGCGTATTCGAGCCGCTGCTCGAAGCCGATCTGGCCCAGCGTCGCATAGCCGAGCGCGATGCCGAGGCCGAACCCGAAACTATGCCCGCGGTTGCGCCACTTCAGGGTCAGGGCGCCGATGGTGTCGCGCATCTCGACCGCCATCTTCACCGCGCGCTGGGTGTGATCGGCAAATTGGATCGGCGCGTTGAACAGGATCATCACGCCGTCGCCGGCATAGCGGTCGAGCGTGCCTTCGTAGCGGAAAATCAATTCGCCCAAGGCGGCGTGATATTCGCGCAGCACGTCCATCGCCTCCTCGGGCTCGGTGCTCTCGGTAAAGGCGGTGAAGCCGCGCAGGTCGCAAAACACCACGGTGACTTCGCGGCGGTGGCTGTCGAGCAGCGCAGTCGTGTCCGTCGGAGGAGGCGATCAGCTGCGCCACTTGAGGCGCGAGAAAACGCTCGAGTCTTCGGATGCGCTCGATCTCGCCGAGCTGTTTTTCGACCCGCTCCTCCAGCGACTTGTTCCAGTCCAGCAGCTGATCGGTCTGCTCCTGCAGCTTGCCGGCCTGCTGCTGCACGGTGGAATGCGCAGCCGCCAGCTCGCGGCCCTTCTGGTCGACTTCAGAGAACAGCCGCGCGTTGCGCATCGCCAGCACCGATTGGTGCGCGAAGGTGCGCATCAGGCCGATCAGGTTCGGCGAGAACTCGCCGGCGCTGCGGCGCAGCACCACCAGCGATCCCAGGATGCCCTTCTGGTCGACCAGCGGCACCACCAGCACGGCATGAAAGCCGGCCGCGATCGCCACATCCCGCAGCAGCAGATCATGCGCCTGGTCCAGATCGGCGATCGCGATCGGCTCGCCAGATGTCGCGGCCTCGCCGAGCACGCTGCTGTCCTTGTCGATGGCGAGGTGCTCGCCTTCGGCTGTTCGGTCGATGCCGATGGCTTCAGTGAGATTGAACTGATGCCTCGCCGCATCATAGCCGTAGATCAAGACCGCATCGGCATGGGTGATTTCGAGCGCGCGCGCCGCCACCGTCGGCAGCACGGCGTTGAGATCGAGCGAGGAAGCCACCGCGCGGCCGACTTCCTCGAGCACCTTGAGTTCGTTCACCGACTGAGCGAGGTCGCGGGTGCGCGCCTCGACCTTGGATTCAAGGCCGGTATAGGTCTCCTGGAGCTGGCCGGCCATGCTGTTGAATTGCTCGGCCAGTTCCTCCAGCTCGTCGGCGGTGTGCACATCGATGCGATGGCTGAAATCGCCGGCGCCGAGCCGCCGCGCGCCGGTGCTCAAGGCCGTGATCGGAATCAGCATGCGGCGCGCCAGCAGCGTGCCGGCGAGGATCGCGACCAGGAGCCCGAGCGCGATCAGGAGCGCGACCCGCCACAATTGATCGCGGATCGGCGCCAGCGCCAGCGCGGTCGGCTGCTCGTAGAACACCGGCCAGCCGAGTTTCGGGACCACACGGGATGCCGTCAGCACCGCCTGGCCGCTGGAATCGCTGCCCGACGCCAGCGGCTGGCCGTCCGGCGCAATCAAGGCGGCGACCTGCGGCAAGGCCGACACGTTCTTGGCCACTTCGGGCCCCTTGGCCGAGCTCGCCAGCACCTCGCCGCGCCGGTCGGTCACATAGGCGGCCGCGACCTTGCCGACCTCGGCATCGCCAAGGAAGTCCGACAGGAAGCGCAGATCGATTTCGGCGACGGTGACGTCGGCATTGAAGCCCGCATGCGCGACCGAGATCGACATGAAGGGCCGGCCATCGCGAAAATAGGCCGGGGCGAATGCGACGCCCCGGGCGATGCCGTCGGTGAAGCGGATGTCGCGGGAAAAATCCTCGCCGCTGCCCATGGCAATGGCGCCGCCGCGGGCCAGCCGGAGCTGCTCATGGCCGTCGCCGCCGAGCAGCGTCAGCGCGTTGATCGCCGGAACCTGATTGAGCAACTGGGCGTAGTCGGCGCGGTGATGTTCCAGCTTCACGGCGCTGGCGCGGGTCACCCAGCTGATCTGGCGTTCCAGATCGGACATCGATTGCTCGATCCGCCGCGCGGTCGCCTCGGCCTTCTCGCCCATGGCGTCGGTCAGCGTGGTCTTGGTGGCGCGGTAGCTGATCCAGGTTTCCAGCGCGCCGTTGACCGCGAGCACGAACACCACAAGGCCGACCAAAGCGAGGACATATTTGGCGAACAAGCCCCAGCGCCGCGACCCGATGTTATCCGTGACCTCGTTCATCCCGACCCTCGTGCGCGCCACCCTTGCGGGGCACGCGCATCCGCCAAGCCATGTCAGTCGGGCCTGTTTAGCACAATTCGAGGGGGATCAGGCGGCGGCTCAGCGGCTGAACAATCGCTTCAGCACGTCCTTCATCGGCGCGCCATCGTCCGAGGGCTGTGGCGCGGGATCGTTTGGTGCAGCGGCCGGCGGCGCGGCCGGGCTGGCGGGATCTGACGATGGCGGATTGCGGCTTCGGCCGAGGCCCTGCTGGATCAAATTGCCGAGCGTTTCGCCGAGCTGGCCGCCGAGCGGATCGGAGCTGCCATTGTTGCCGCCGTTGAGGGCGCCGTTGGCCCCGAACAGGCCGTTCCCCATCTGCTTCAGCTTGGCATAGGCGTCTTCGGGATGATCCAGGATGCCGGCCATGTCAGGATAAATCCGCGGTTCGGCCCAGGGGCCGTCGATGACGACGGGGACGCCGAGCCCGACTGGGTCGCCGGCGCGGCCCTGGCCTTCCGTGGTCATGACGAGCTTGGGCTCGACCCGGAACGCCAGCGATTTGGCCGCAAGGTCGACGGTGCCGGCCCCGGTCATCCGCACCAGCGGCCCCACCAAATTGAGGTCGCCCGTGGTGGCCTGGCCCTTTTCGATCCGGAACGACGCGGCAAGTTGGGTCAGGTCGGTGGTCTGCTCCCTGGTTTCCTGCCACCCCGACAGCGTCCCCGAGGTCAGCGAACGGATCATCTGCGCGACGTTGAGGCCGCGAATGGCACCGTCCTGGAAATTGGCGAACGCGGTTCCGCCGAGGTTCGACATGATGGCGCGCGGGCTCGCGCCGGAGGAGCGCACCGCGATTTTCGCCTGCAATTTGCCGTCGAGCTTGTCGAAGTCGGCCGCGCTCTTCAAAAGCGGCAGCGCGCGGACGCCGACGAGATCGCTGCGCAGTGTGTAGTTCGGCTCGCCCGCCGATGCATCGACGATGAGGTCGCCATTGGCCTGGCCGCCATAGGCGCCGAGATTCGAAACATTGGCCTTCAGCACGCCGCCGGTCAGCGTCGCGTCGATCGCGGCCGGCGCGAATTGCGCCTCGCCGATGTTCAATGCAGCGGCGGAAATCCTGAGCTGGCCGTCGACATAATTCAGGCCCTTGAGGTCGATCGGCGCATTGCTCCAGGGTTGCGAACCCTGCGAAGGCGGCGCAGGCAATGCCGTGCCCGCGGCGGAAACGGCGACGTCAAGGCGCTGGAAGTCGAGGTCGAGCTTCACCAGCGGCTTGCTGGCGATATCGACCGACGCCCAACCGTTGAACGCGCCGTCGCCGAGCGTGCCGGTGAGGCCGTTGATCATCACGATCGAGCCGTTGAGCCGGACCTCGGCCTCGCCCGACAGCGGGGTTTGCAAGACGCCGGGCATATCGAGGACGAGGCCGACCGGGATGTTCTGCCGCGCCACCGGCTGGAGCCGGCATCGTCGCCTTGATGTCGAATTTGAGCGGATGGTCGCTCGCGTGTGCGCTGCCGGTGACCTTGATCTTTCGATCGCCGCCGATCACGGCATCGGCGTTGATGCCGTCGATGCGGTTGTCCACCCGGTCGCGCGGATTGGAAAACTCAACGGCGCCATCGGTCACCGTGACATGGTCGATGGCGGGAGCATCCGCATCGTCCTGGCCGGACGGTGTCGCCGGTTTGGCGGACGGCGCGGCCTGCGGGTTGCGCTGGCGCAGCAACGGGACATGCACGACCGGGCGGACGATGGCGAGTTCGGTGATGTGCGGATGACCCGACCACACGCTCTCCAGCGTCATGTCGGCCTCGACGCGGCCGACCGTCAACCGATCGCTGTCGTCACGATCCTTCGGGTTCTGCAGCGTGATGTCATTCAGCGTCACATTCAGCGACGGCCAGACGCCGATCCGGGTCGCGCCAGAGATCGTCAGCCGGTATCCGGTTTCGCGCTCAACCCGGGCCTGGATCGCCGACGTCATGAACCCCGAGGGAATCCCGATCACCAGCAGCAGTGCGACGATGGCAATCACGGCGGCGAGGGCGGTCCCAGCGATTTTCAATGCTCTCATGACGACGCTCCAAATCGGGCAGGCGGCATCGATTTCAGCCGTTTCGCGAGCGGCCGCGACGGATCGCTGAGCCTATCCCGGAATGGGCAAACCGCTCAAAGGAGCCCAAAAATAATCCAGGGGTGCTGCAAAGTTATGTGACTTATGACACACTTCCCGGCAGGCGATTTTGTGTACTGACACTTCGACGATTTCGAGTTGGCTGTCGGGAAGGCATTGCGATGAGCAAACAGGCCGAATTTGCGGTTATTCTGAAGATGAATCCGATGTTCGCGGATCTGGGCGCCGACGAATTGCAGCGAATATCGGGCCTTTGCCACACCCAGCAGCTTGGCTGTCGGCGAGGTGCTGTTCCAGAAGGGCGACAACGGCGACGCCTTGTTCGGGGTCCGCCGCGGCCAGATCCGCATCGAAACCGGTGCCTCCGACGGCAGCCGGCTGACCCTGAATTTCATGGGGCCCGGCGACCTGTTCGGCGAGGTCGCCGTGCTCGACGGCCAGAGCCGCACCGCCGACGCCACCGCGGGCGAGCCGACCGAATTGTTCGTGCTTCGCCGCGAAGATTTCCTGAGCCATCTCGAGCGCGAGCCGCAGCGTCGCGATCAAGCTGATCCAGCTGTTGTGCCAGCGAATTCGCTGGCAGAGCGAGCGGATGGAGGAATCGGTGCTGCAGCCGCTGCCGGTCCGGCTGGCGCGCCGGCTCTGCGCGCTGGCCTCCGATTTCGGCTCCGAGGTGCACATCTCGCAGGAGCAGCTCGGCGTGTTCGTCGGCGCCGCGCGCGAAAGCGTCAACCGCCAGCTGCAGCTCTGGCGCAAGGACGGCATCCTGGACCTGCAGCGCGGCCGCATCCTGTTGCAGAACATGACCAAGCTGACTGCGGTGGCGCGGAACGAATAGTGACGAGTTGATGACGCGCGTTATTTGGCGCGTACCTTATTCCGCCGCGGGCGAATGCACGATGGTCGGCGGCTCGTTGCGATGGTCGGTGGGCGGATGCTCGGTCTCACCGCCTGTGGCGAGGAGTTTCTTGCCGAAGCGCCAGAACAGCGAGCCGATATCGTCCATCATCATGAACATCGCCGGCACGAACACCAGCGACAGCACGGTCGAGAACACCAGGCCGCCGATCACAGCCAGCGCCATCGGCGAACGGAATTCGCCGCCGGCGCCGAATGCCAGCGCGCTCGGCATCATGCCGGCGGCCATCGCGATCGTGGTCATGACGATCGGGACGCGCCCGCTTCATGCCGGCGTCGATGATCGCCTCGTCGCGCGGCTTGCCTTCGCGGATCGATTCCACCGCAAACTCCACCAGCATGATGGCGTTCTTGGTGACGATGCCCATCAGCATCAGGATTCCGATCCAGACCGGCGTGGTGAGCTGCTTGCCGGTCAACAGCAGCGCCATGATCGCGCCGCCGATCGAGAGCGGCAGCGAGAACAGGATGGTGATCGGCTGCAGGAAGGTTCCGAACAGCAGCACCAGCACCGCATAGACCATCATCAGGCCGGCGGTGATCGCGGTGGCAAAGCCTTGCGACAGTTCGTTCAGGCTTTCGGCATCGCCCGACGGGCTCACCTTCACGCCCTTCGGCAGGCTCTTCATGACCGGAAGTTCGTAGATCTTCTTGGTGGCATCGCCGAGCGCCGCCGACCCGACGAGGTCGGCCGCCACGGTTGCCTGGCGCTCCCGGTCGTAGCGATTGATGCTGGTCGGGCCCTGATCGAGCTTGATGTCGGCGACGACGGAGAGCGGCACGCCGCCCTTTTCGCCGTGCTCGCCCAGCGGCACCCGCAACTGCTCGAGCAACGGTAGATCGCCGCGCGCATTGTCCTCGAGCTGGACCCGGATCGGCACCAGCCGGTCGCCGGCGTCGAATTTGGCCAGCGCCGGGCCGACGTCGCCGATGGTGGCGACGCGGATCGTCTGCGACAGGCTCTCGGTGGAGACGCCGAGCCGTGCCGGCGAGATCGGCCCGCGGCTGGATGCGAAGTTCGGGCCGGTCGAGCGAGGTTTCGGAAATCACATCGGAGATCAGCGGAATTCGCTTCATCTGGGTCGCGAGCTCGCTGGCGACGTTGCCGACGATGCTGCTGTCCGCGCCGGTCACCACCAGCGATACCGCGCGCAAGCCGTTCTCGTCGAGAAACCAGTACCGGATGTCGGGAACGTTCTCGAGCTCCTTGCCGATCGAAAGTTCGAGCTCGCGCTGCGTGATCTTGCGTTCGGTCTTCGGCGTATAATTGATGATCAGCGCCGCGCGCCGCACTTCGAACGTCCCCGGCGGCACCCGTCCGCCGTCGACAAACACGCTCTTGACCTCGGGCCGTTTGCGCAGGCGCGCGACGATTTCCTCGGTGACCTTTTCGGTGTAGGCCAACTGCGAACCGGGCGGCAGCTCCATCGCCAATAGCGAGCGCGCGGTGTCCTGCGCCGGCAGGAAGCCTTGCGGCAGCAACGTGATGCTCCAGATCGAGGCGGCGAAGATGCCAAAGCCGATCAGCACCGTGATCAGGTAGTGCCGGACCGACCAGGTGACGAGCCTGGTATAGATTTGCAGCACGCGCCCCGGCGGCGGGTCGTCATGCGGGTGATCTTTCAGGAAGTAGGCGGCCAGCACCGGGGTGACGAACCGCGCGGCCAGCAGCGAGAAGAACACCTGCACCGATACCGTGATGCCGAATTGCTTGAAGAACTGCCCGGCGATGCCGGACATGAAGCTCGCCGGCGCGAAGATCGCGATGATGGTGAGGCTGATGGCGATCACCGCGAGCCCGATTTCGTCGGCGGCCTCGAGCGCGGCGCGATAGGGCGACTTGCCCATCCGCATGTGGCGCACGATGTTCTCGATCTCGACGATGGCGTCGTCGACCAGAATGCCGGTCGAAAGCGTGATGGCGAGAAAGCTGACGAGGTTCAGCGAGAATCCGAGAATGTCCATCGCCCAGAACGCCGGGAAGATCGACAGCGGCAGCGAGATCGCCGCGATGATGGTGGCGCGAATGTCGCGCAAGAACAGCAGCACGATGATGACGGCGAGAATGGCGCCCTCGAACAGGGTCGAGATCGCGGCCTCGTAATTGCCCTTGGTAAATTCCACCGAGGTGTCGATCAGCTTGAGATCGACATCGGGATAGGCAATCTTCAGCGCATCGATCCGCTTCTGCACGGCGGCTGCGACCACCACGTCGCTGGCGCCCTTCGACGCGCTTGATGCCGAGCGCCACCACCGGCTCGCCGTTGAAGCGGGCGAAGGTGCGGCGGTCGGCGATGGTGTCGGTGACGGTGCCGAGATCGTCGAGCCGGACTTCGCCGCCGCCGAACAGCGGAATCATGGTGCCGGCGAGTTCGTTCAGCGTCTTGGCGCCGGCCAGCGTCCGGATCGCCTGGTCGTTCTTGCCGATCTCGGCGCGGCCGCCGGCGAGGTCGACATTGGTGCCGCGCAGGCTCTGGCTGACATTGACGGCGGTCAGACCCGCCGCCTGCAGCCGGTCGGGATCGAGCGAGACCAGAATCTCGCGCTCGACACCGCCGATGCGCTCGACCTGGGCGACGCCGCGCACGCCCTGCAGCGCGCGCTTGACGACGTCGTCGACGAAATAGGACAGTTGCTCCGGCGTCTTGCCCGGCGAGATCGCGGCATAGGTGACGATCGGCAGGCCGATCACGTCGACGCGCTGGATCAGCGGCTCGTTGACGTTCTGCGGCAGGTTGGCGCGCACCCGCGTGACCGCGTCCTTGACGTCGTTCAGCGCGCGGTCGGTGTTGGTCTCGAGCGCGAACTGGATCGTCGTCAGCGACAGCCCGTCGGTGATCGACGATGAGATGTGCCGCACGCCCTCGACGCCGGATACGCCGTCTTCGATGGTCTTGGTGACCTGCGATTCCAGTTCGGCCGGCGCGGCGCCGAATTGCGATACCGCGACCGAGATCACCGGGATGTCGGCGCTGGGCAGCCGCGTCACCGCGAGCTTGGTGAAGCTCACCCAGCCCAGCACCAGCAGGATGATCGAAAACACGACGGAAGGCAGCGGATTGCGGATCGACCATGCCGAGATATTTAGAGCCATCAGCGTACCCGCGTTCGATCGAGGTCCTCGGCGAACATGGTCTTGATCTGGTCGCCGTCATGCAGCGAAGCTGCCGGCGTCGGCCACGACGATTTCGCCGACATCGAGGCCCTCGAAGGATTTCCGTGCTCGGTATCGGACACCAGTCCGACCCGAACCTTCCGCGTCTCAACCGTATTTCCTTTGACCACCTGGACGGTCAGATGGTCAATGGCAGTGCGGGGGATCGCGACGCCGCAGCTGCGCCTGGCGTCGATGTTGGCGCGGGCGAACATGCCGACCTTGAGCGAGGGGTTGCTGGGGAGCGATATCCGGACATGGCCGAGCTGGGTGGTGCGATCGATTTGCGGCGAAACCAGCCTGACGTGCCCGACGAGATCCGGCGCATCGTCGCGGCTTATTCGCGCCGTCACGCCCGGATTGAGCTTCAGCATGTGGACGGCCGGCACCTCGGCGTCGAGTTCGATTTCGTCGTTGACGGCAATTCGAAACATCGGTCCGGCCTGCGGCGAGGCCGGCGCTCCGACGATGGTGCGGACCTCGGTGACCAATCCGGCGGCCGGCGCGCGCAACGAGGCCGGCGCCGGCTTCGCGCCGCCGGCGGGACTTCCGGGTTGCGCCGGCGGTGGCGTCAGCCGCGCCAGTTCCTGATTATCGGTGACCATGTCGCCTTCATGGACCAGAAGTTCGGTAACCTTGGACCCTTCCTGGTCGACGCCGACAACCGCTTCCCTGCGGGGCACGAAAAATCCAGTGACCCGCACGATGTCGGAGAAGCAGGCATTGGTGGATTTTGTCACGATGACGAGGGCGTCGCCCGGCGTTTCCTTCTCCTCGGCGTGGGAGCGGTGCTCGATCCAGTAATACCCCCCCGCCAAAGCCGCGACACCGACCACCGCCAACGCAGGCTTGAGATATTCGGAGAGCATCATCGCCGCATCAATCCAGACTTGTGTTGCAACAGTATGCCCCGAAATGCTGCCAATGACAGGGGTCGAAACCCGTCATGGTGCGCGCAATGACCGGAAAAACGGCCGGTCGGACAGGCCCGTGACCGCTAGAACGAATGAGCGTCCCGCAAGGCTGCGGGACGCATCGTAGCTGCAAATCCTTGCTCGGCGTCACGGCCGCTTCACTTCGGAGGTTGCCTGGACCGGAGATCACCCGGGCCCGGAGTTACTGGGACGCGGTGGTTTTGTTCGCCATGTTGACGACCTGCACGCGGCGGTTGACTTCCGCCATCGGGTTGGCGGGATCCTTGAGCTTGCTCTTGCCGTATCCGACGGTCACGAGGTCGGACACCGGCGATGCCGAATTTGTCGACCAGATAGCGCTTGATCGAATCGGCGCGCCGCTCGGACAGGTCCTGATTGTAGGCCTCGCCGCCGGCGGCGTCGGTATGGCCTGCGACGATGAAGGTCGAGCCCTTCAGGTCGGGATTGGTCAGCGCCTTGCCGAGCGCCTGAACCGAGGGCAGCGATCTTCTGAGCTGATATCGGCCGAGTTGTAATCGAAGGTGATTTCCAGATCGATATTCGGCTTGTCCTTGGCGATGGTGGCGATTTCTTCGCGCTCGCTGACCGACAGCGAGCGCGTGGCACGGCCGCGGATGCTCTGCAGCAGCCGTCCTTCGGCGGCGGCCGCCGCCGGATCGGTCTCGGTCTGCGGGCCCACCGACAGGCCCCGGGTCAGCGGCTTCTTGGCCGGGGCCAGCGCCCGGAGGATCTGGTCCTCGGTGACGTTGTCGTCGCCGGCGACGGCCGTCGCCGACGCCGAAGGAAAGTGCGGCGCCAATCGTCAGGAACGAAAGGATCGCGGCAAGATTTCTCCTTCCAAATATT
Source organism: uncultured Pseudomonadota bacterium (assembly GCA_963729395.1). Lineage (GTDB taxonomy): Bacteria > Pseudomonadota > Alphaproteobacteria > Rhizobiales > Xanthobacteraceae > Bradyrhizobium. Next base: position 69,492 of record CAVSOS010000033.1, read on the forward strand.
CTTCGACATCGCCAGTCCCTCCTGCGCTGCCTGCGCGCATTCTCAATAATTGCCTTTGCAAAAAGCCGCCAGCGAACCGGTCGCGTCGCGGCTGCCTTGTGCTTTGTCTCCGGCGCCCGCCCAGGGTTCGAGGAAGCGCCGGTCTTTTCAATTCAAATTATCGTCAATTTACCCCGTAACTCCGCGAATTCCTTGACAATATTCGGATCCATCGCCTTGGCATTGGCGATGTCCAGTCGCCCTCCGACACCGCGCCGTTGCGCTGCTTGGCAAGGCCGCGCCCGTACAGCGACGAGGTCAGCCGCGGATTGATCTTCAGCGCGGCGTCAAAATCGGCGATCGCGTTCTTGGTCATGCCGCTCTTCAGGTTGACCAGGCCGCGGCTGTCGAGCGCGTCGACGAAGTTCGGACGCAGCCGCAGCGCCTCGTTGCAATCCTTCAGCGCCGCCTGCAGGTCGCCGATCACGGTGCGCGCCCAGCAGCGGTTGTTGAAGGCTTCGACGTCCTTGGAGTTGAGCCGGATCGAGTCGTCGAAATCCTTGATGGCGAGGTCATAGGCGCCCTTGCTGGCATAGACCTGTCCGCGCCGGTACAGCGCGTTCGGGTCGTCGGGATTGTTGGCGAGCTTGTCGGTCAGGCTCTTGATGGTCGGGTCATCGGCCAGCGCGATGGGCGGCGGTCTTTCTTTTCCATCGGCTCGTCCGGCTTGTCGACCGCTTGTGACGGGCGGAGCTTCGACGGTTCGGCTGCGGCTTTGGCGGCGGCGGTTCGTGGCGCGGTGTCGGCGCGCGGCGCGGGTGCGGTGGCGGCGCGGCGTCGGCAATTGCGGCGGGCGCGCCTGCGGGCCGGCGATGGCGGCGCGCCGCGTGCCCGGAATGAACGAAAAATCCTCGGCCAGCGAGGACGAAATCCACGGCACCTGCTCGCTGCGGGAGGCGCGGGTGACGCCGACGCGGGTGCGGTTGAGCGTCTCTTCCGCCATCAGGTCGGGAACGCGAATTTCCTTGAGCAGTTCCTGCACGAACAGGCTGTGGTCGCTGCCATTGTCGGAGATGACCGAGCACAGCGCCGCCGAATACATCACCAGCGTACCGTTCGGCGCGATCACCGGGGCGAGCCCCGCGGAAAAGCTGCGGAAGCGGCGCTCGAACGGATTGCGCCTGGAGGCGTCGATCAGGGCGATCTTGACGCCGGCGCCGCGGCTGTTGATTTCGCCCAGCACCGTCTCGAGGCTGAAGCCGTCGCGCCGGACATCCGGCTTCGGTCCAGATCTGGGCGTCGACCGGGATCATGTAGCTCTGGCGGTTGGACTGGACGCCAAAGCCGGAGAAGAAGATCAGCGCGACCGAGCCGGGCTTGATGCGTGCCGTAAAGGCGATCGAAGGCGCGGCGCATCGCGTCGCCGGTCAGGTTCTCGCCGATCTCGACATTGAAGCCGTCGCGCTTGAGTTCGTCGGCGACGTCGCGGGCGTCGTTGATGCGGCTCCTTCAGCGGCGCTTCGGCGTCGGGATATTTCGCGTTGCCGATCACCAGCGCAAAGCGGTCGCCGCGATCCGCGGCACCGACGGCACGATCGAGGCGAGCGAAAAAATCAGAGGTCACAAGCAACGCGAAGGCGGATTCTCATGCCACGGCGGTCCAGCCAAAAAGGCGCCGATCCCAGCTCGCGCCTCGGCGACCTTACTCTACGCAAATCCGCATTATCAAACCGGGCCCGCAAGCCGCTGTCAACTGTCTCAAAAGCCGATGATGACTCCGTCAATTAGCCGCAACAAGGTTTTCAAATCCGGCCATCGCGGCGGTCGCACCGTGTTCCCGGTATGGCCGGGCAATGTGCTGCGGCCGCCGGGTAGTGGCGCGCGCTGCAGACGAACTGATTCGAGCGCGGCATGGCGGCGGAATGCGCGCTCGATGGCGGTCGAGCGCCTTGTACGCAATCCCGCATTGCGGCACGCGCTCCGCCGGGTTTGACCTTTGCGGCAGTGATGGCTTGTTGCGGTCGCCACCCGCCCAACCAGCAAACCAGCAAGAAGTGGAACCGATGGGAAACGCCTACGAAATCTACGCGCTGCGCTATGCCACGATGTCGCCGCGCACGCCCCACCTCAATTATCTCGTGCCCGATCCGCATGAGACCACCGCGCAGGACCTCGATTATTTCGTCTGGCTGATCCGGGGCAGCGGCCGCGACATCCTGGTCGATACCGGCTTCAACGCCGCCGAAGCGCGATTGCGCAACCGCAAGCTCGACGCTCAATCCGGTCGAGGCGCTGGCGCGCTTCGGCGTCGCGGCCGAGGCGATCAAGGACGTTGTCGTCACCCATCTGCATTACGACCACGCCGGCAATCTCGACCTGTTTCCCGAAGGCGCGGTTTCATCTGCAGGACCGCGAGATGAGCTACGCCACCGGGCGCTGCATGTGCTTTGGCGCGCTGCGGCATCCGTTTTCGGTCGAGCATGTGACGCTGATGGTCCGCCACGTCTTCAGCGAGCGCGTCACCTTTCATTCCGGCGATGGCGAGGTCGCCCCGGGCGTGACCGTGCATCGGGTCGGCGGCCATTCCGACGGGCTGCAGGTGGTGCGGGTCGAGACCGCGCGCGGGCCGGTGGTGCTGGCGTCGGACGCCGCGCATTACTACGGCAATCTGCATCGCCGCAGCCCGTTTCCGATCGTCTACAATATCGGCGACATGTGCGCTGGGCTGGGAAACCGTCGAGCGGCTCGCCGGCCATCCCGACCGCATCATCCCCGGGCACGATCCGATCGTCAGCGAAATCTATCCACGCGCCAGCGACAAGGTCGATGCGTTTGCCCTGCATCTGCCGCCGTCGCGCTCGTTCGTGAAGTAACAACGAAACGCGTCAAAACAAGAAATCGAGTTGCGACATGGCACCGTACAAGACCATCGGCTTCATCGGCCTCGGCGTGATGGGCGAGCCGATCTGCCGCAACCTCGTGAAGAAAAGCGGCGCAGCGCGTGACGGCGTTCGACCTGTCGCCGCGAGCCGCTCGAGCGGCTGCGCGAGGAGGGCGCGGCGATGGCCGGCTCGGTGGCTGAGGTCATCGGCCACTGCGATATCGTGTTCCTGTGTCTTCCCAGCGCCAGCCATGTGCGCAGCCGTGTTCGAAGGCGACGGCATCCTGAAAAATATCCGCGAGGGTCAGGTCGTCGTCGATCTCGGCACGTCCTCGGTCAACCAGACCCGCGATTTCGCCGGCCAGTTGCAGGCCAAGGGCGCGGTATGGGCGGATGCGCCGATCGCGCGCACGCGGCAGGCGGCGCAGGACGGCACGCTGAGCGTGATGGTCGGCGCGACGGCCGAACTGTTCGCCGCGATCGAGCCCTTGATCCGCTGCTTTGCCACCGACGTGACCAGATGCGGCGACGTCGGTGCCGGGCAAGTCACAAAAATCCTCAACAACATGGTGCTGTTCGAGACGGTCAACGCGCTGGCCGAGGCGGTCGCGGTCGCCAGACGCAGCGGCGTCGATCCGGCGCTGCTGCTCGATACCCTGTCGAAGGGCTCGGCCGACAGTTTTGCGCTGCGCAATCACGGCATGAAGGCGATCGTGCCGGGCAATTTTCCCGAGCGCGCGTTCTCGACGGAATATGCGCTGAAGGATCTCATCTTATGCGCTGGAACTGGCTGACGATGCCGGGTTGAAAATCCGCGGCGCCGAACTGGTCGGCAAGGTGTTGCAGGAAGCGATCGATGCCGGTTCGGGCGGGGCGTATTTTCCCGTGATCGCGAAGCATATCGATCGGGATTGA
>CAVSOS010000034.1:0-57478 GCA_963729395.1 uncultured Pseudomonadota bacterium
CAGCCGGCGCTGGCATGCCTCCGGGCGGCGGCGGCATGGGCGGCATGGATTTCTGATCCAGCCGTTCAAGCGGTTTCAACAACGCAAAACCCCGGCAGCGATGCCGGGGTTTTTTGTTGTCGGTGAGTTTGTAGTCTGGAAAAAGCCTTTTAAAGCGTCACGCGACCAGTGCCCGGCCGCCTTGCTGGTAACGGCTCTTGCCGATTTCGAAGATGAAATGCGGCGTCGCGCCGGTCGCCTCACGAGTGAACAGCCCACTGCGCCTGACACCGCCGATCTTGGTCATCGCGCCCTGGGAGCGCCAGTTCTGCTCGCCCACCCAGAAGATCACGGTATCGACGAAGGTAAAGGCGTGGTCGAGCATCAGCCGTTTGACTTCGCGATTGGTTGTGCCACCCCAATGGCTGCGGGCGATGAAGGTCCAGCCGATCTCGATTTCGCTCCGCCCGGCGTCATACCCATAATAGCGGCTTGAGCCGATCAGCCGGTTGGTCGGCCGGTCGACGAACACAAATCCCATCCCGGAGGCGACCGCACCGTCGAAATACTCCCTGAATGCCGGCTCGGTGTAACGATCGGAACGGGGATGCACTTTCCAGATTTCCGGATCGGAGCCGGCAGCGAACAACTCCGCCCAATCGCCTGGCATCACCGGTCTTACGATCACGGTCGGGCCCGTCAGCGTCGGTTGAAAATCAGGTTGGGACATGCCGAGGTGATAGCGTCGTTCGGTCGCGGAGCGCAAGCCGCGAGGCGAAGAGCGATCGATTCCGCGAACGCCCTTCGCCGCTCAGTCTACACTTGCCACAACGGCCAACCGCCTGATGCCGTGGTTCCGATAGGCGTTCAGGAATGCGTTGTAATCCCGAAAGGATACACAGCCGTTGGAATCACCCCTTGGACCGAGCATGAAGGTATGGGCGAGCAGACCGGCGCGTCCGTAAATTGCCTCTTCACCGCCGATGGGGTTCAGCCGCAACGCCGGCACGCCGTGAAACAGCGCCTCGCGCGGTGTCAGCTCGTAAAGATGCGGCGGCGTTACGCCCCGCATTCTGATCCTGGCAGAGCGCGGATCGTCGAGGCTGGAGCCGAGGCCCGAATGCGCTTCCAGCTTGGTGCCGTCGGGCAGGTAAACCATGTGTGCGGAGATGTCGTAGACGGCGGTCGATTGATCGTAGCGCGGCTGGGTGCCTTCCAGCGCGAGATTCTGGTTCGGTCCAAGCGATGATGTGCTGCTGGCGTCGGCGGAAGCGTAAGCCAGCAGCGAATTCCTGGGCTGCGGCTTGCCCCACAGCTTCTCAACGATCGAGGGCTTGTCCGCGGACGCGATCGACATCACGGCCGCCTTGGCGCGTTGCGCCATGTCGCGGATGGCAGCCCCTGGACTTTTCGTCGGCTGCGCCTCGGCGGGACGCGACGTTGGCGCGACGGCGGCAATCTGAACGGGCGCGGGCGGCGGCGAAATTGGCTTGGACTTTGGCGCTTCCGCCAATTTCGGTGCGTCCGTCTTCGGCTTCGGCGCTTCCGCCAGCTTTGGTGCGTCTGTCTGCGGCTTCGGAGCTTCCGCCAATTTCGCTGCGTCGGTCTGCGACTTCGACGGCTCGCCTTGTGGGGCCGCCGCTGCAAAGCGATCATCGAACGAGAGCGATGGGCCCGGCGAGACCGTTGCGGGCGCGGCAACCGCCGGCGGTGACTTCACCACAATCGTGCTGTTGGCAACTGTCAGCGCGTTCCGAACCGCGGGCGCCGGTCGCTTGACGACAGCCACATCAAAATTGCCGCCGGACACGGCCGGGTAAATGCTGGCTCCGAAAACATTGGCATACACAGTCCAGACACACCCCAGCACGAGGCCGCCAACGGCCACGCCGCCGAGGAAATTGTGGGAGCTGGCTTTCCGGGCTGAACGTCTGGGATGGTGGGCCGCAAAACACGCACGCGTACTGGTACTCATTCGCCTTGCATCCAGAGTGATTCCACTTTGTTCCCCTCGCAAGCAGCGTTCGATCACCGGCGTGCCGGCGGCACCATCGAACGCAAGCCCGCGCACGATGCGCCGCTTAAGTTCCAGCGGAGCATCTCGCAGAGGCGCGAAGCGTCATTAAGGCGACTTTTAGTTAAATGCAGATTAAGTGCGGGCAGATCTGGGGCATGGTTAATGCCGGCTCGCTTCGGGGCGAAGCGGCCGCCCCAAAAACGCCTAATTTTGCCATCCTTGCGCGCCGACCACGCTCCACCCTACTCCAGCTCGGGCGGCGGGGAACGGTCGAGCACGTCGCCTCTGGCGCCATCAAGCAGTTCAAGTGCGTAGGTTTCGATCGTGAGCGGTCCGCGCTTGCGCGGCAGCTCGGCGACCTGTTCGACCCGGGTCGAATATCTGCTTCAACTGCGGGTGCCCGCCGGGCCGCACCTCGTCGACATACAGGAGCTTGCCTGCAAGCAGCGCCGGATCCGGTTCAGGCACGTTGACCCAGCGGATGCGCTGGGTTTGCTGCGCCACACAGGTGCCCTTCGGCAGATAGAAGGCAAGCCAGCCGGTGGTGCCGTAATCCGGCGCCAGCACACACCCAGCGCCGACGCGCAGGCGGACCGCCTCGATCCCGGCGGCGAGTTCGCGCCAGCCGACGCCTACGCTGCGCACGGTGGCGTCGCGGCGATAGCCTGACAGCAGGCCGGTATTGGCCTGCACGATCAGAAGCGCAAACATCAGGATGCCGATCGGCGAAGCCCAGCGCGCGCAAAAATCGACCACGCGCTGCGGACGCCTCTCCCAGCGCACGAGGTGGGCGGCAACCGCGGCTGCGATCGCGAAGGCTGGATAAACCGGCGCGAACCAGTTCGCCTCGACGCGGGCGTGCAGCGAGTGCCAGACGAAATACAGCGTGATGGTCCAGAACGTCGCGTTGATCAGCGTGCGCGCGGCCAGTGCGCCGGCATTGCGCCTGAGCAGCGCGTAAAGCCCCATCGCGCCGAGAAACCATACCAGCGGGGTTGCGAATGCGATCTGGGTCGGAATCAATTCGCCGATAAACGCCAGCCTGAAATCCGCGATCCGCGCGCGGCCGATCTGCTTGATGAAGGAGACCCAGTGGTGATCGGCATTCCAGAGGATGACCGGCGCGAATATCGCCAGCGCAATGATACCGCCCAGATAGGGCCAGGGCGAAATAAGCCAGCGCCGCAGTTTCGGCACCGCCGCCAGCCAGATCAAAATCGCCGGGCCGAAAAACAGCGCGGTATATTTCGACAACAAAGCCGCACCGACCGCGGCGCCGACCGCAAGCCACCATGCGCCGCGTCCGGTCTCCAGTACTTTGGCGAGAAAGAACAGGACGAAGCTGGAGGCCACCAGCAGCGGCGCGTCCGGCGTGACGATCATGGTGCCGACCGCAGCCATCAGCGTCGCGTTGAGCAGCAGCGTCGCGGTCGAAGCCAGGCGATGGCCGCCGAACAGGATCGCAGCGGCGCGATAGACCGCCCAGCTCATCGGCAGCGCTAGCAGGATCGACGCCAGGCGCACGCCGAGTTCGGTGTCGCCGGCGATCATGGTACCCAGTCTGATCACCAGCGCGACACCCGGCGGATGATCGTAATAGCCGCCGGCGAGATGCTTCGACCACATCCAGTAATAGGCTTCGTCGAAGGTCAGCGGGGTCGAGGCCGCGGCCACCAACCGCAGCGCCACCAGCGCCAGTATCGTCAGAACCGTGCCGCGGACGAGCCGCACATCGTACGGGCTCATTGCAGTTTCATCGCCTGCGCCAGACGAACAGTCCGGACATGGCGTAATTCCACACCACGCCCATCAGCGCGCCCGCAGCACCCGCCAGCCACCAGATCGGTGTCTGATCGTAGACCGAGAACGCCACGCCGACATTGGCCGCGAGGCCGACGCCGCATACCAGATAAAACAACAGCAATCCCCGCAGAATGGCAAAGCCCCTCAGCCGTTGGTCGCGGTAGGTGAGAAAATTGTTCAAGATAAAATTGCTGGTCATGGCCAGCAGCGCGCCGCAGGCTTGCGCTTGCGGAAACGGCAGACGAAACCCTTCGAGCGCAACGAACAGTGCTGCGAAATGCACGAACAGGCCGATCGATCCGACCATCGCGAACAACAGGAAGCGCAGCGAGACCACATCGCCGGTCAGCTTCGCCAGCACGAGACCGAGGAAATCCAGCGCCACCATCGAATCCAGTTTGCTCTCGCCATGCAGCCGCGAGCCGAAGCTGTAGGGAATTTCGACAATCCGCAAATTGCCGCGCGCGGTGGCGACGATATCGAGCAGGATCTTGAAGCCCTGGGTCGAGAGCTGCGGCGCCAGCTGCTCGAAGCGATCGCGGCGGATCATGAAGAAGCCGCTCATGGGATCGGCAATCTTGACCCGCAACACGCGCTTTGCAACTTCGGTCGCCAGCGCGCTGGCGCCGGCGCGCTGCTTGTTGAAGCTGTCGGCGCTGCCGCCCTCGACATAGCGGCTGCCGACCACGAGATCGGCTGCGCCAGCTCTGCAGCAGCGCCAGCATTTTCGGCAGTTGCGTCTCGTCATGCTGCAGGTCGGCATCGATCACGGCGGCGTACGGCGCGCTGGATGCCAGGATGCCTTCGATGCAGGCGCCGGACAGGCCGCGCCGTCCGATCCGCCTGATACAGCGAACGCGGGAATCCTGACGCGCCAGCTCTCGAACCACTTCCCAGGTGCCGTCCGGGGAATTGTCATCGACAAAGATGACTTCCCATGCCACTGCGGCGAGCGTGGTCTCCAGCCGCCGAAACAGCGTGGTGACATTCTCGCGCTCGTTGAAGGTGGGAACCACGACCGAAAGCTGCGGCAAACCCACGGTCAGCGGCTGGTTTTCGAGGCCCGGTCTGATGGCTTCATTCATGCCGCCAGCGTATATCCGCAGCCCCCGGCGATGCCAAGGCGCAGCTCCACTGAGCCAGTGGGCGAGACCACGCGCCAAGACAAGACGAGGTGCCAAGACAGCGGCAGGAGGACCTCAAACGGGGCAAAACAGCCCTAAAATGCCAACGACCACGAACAACAGGCGCGCGTACATCCGGCGCAGCCGAGCTATTCAGTGGTCGTCCCAGCGCCGGAGCTATCAAGCATCAACGTCGCCGTTGGGAACCAAGTGGGGACGATCGGGACGTTTCGCAAGGGGCGGCTTTCCGGCAAACCCTGAATTGTCAGCCTATTGGGGCACCTCTCTGACCACCGGCCCTCTGACGGCCGGCGCAACAGGCGGTTCAGCCCGTTGAATTGGCTTTTCAGGCTTTCCTGTTTGCCATGGCGGCGCATAGGTGAACGCCATGGCGAGGGCGGCCGCCCCGACAATGGCGCCCAATACGCGGGCGACGGTTTCCGAGTTCATCCGGGTACTCCCTGGTTACCTTGGTGCTCCAACCAAACCATCATGCCAGCCGCCGCAGCGCGAGGGATAGCCATTTCGCCGCCGCCTTGTGCTTGATAAACGCGTTCACGATATCCGCCTGGGCCAGCGCGATGGCTTTGTTGGCGGTCGTCAGATGCTCCCCGGCGTTGACGCCGGGGAATTGCACCGCCAGATAGTCGATCAGCGTCACCCGAAAATTCTGGCGCTCGGAAGGACAGATGCTGGCGATATGCAGCGTGAAATCCTGGCCCGACATGCTTGTGTTCCCGTACCGGCAACTTGGCGGGACGATCGATCTTACCAACATTTCATGCGGCCTCATGCTTGGTTATGTCCGACCGCCGCCTACCTCTGGGGTAGGAGAACACCATGAAGCAATCCGATCATTTCCGCGAAAATGCCGAAAATTGTCAGCGCCTGGCGGAGCGCGCGCCCGATCACCCAAGCTATCTCCGGTACAAGCGCATGGAAGACGCCTGGCGCTCGCTGGCCAATGAACAAGACTGGCTCGACGGGGAAACCCCGCCGGTCGCCATCGCCCTGGTTTGAGCCCATCCCCGCAAGCGGACAAGGCGATCCGAACTACGGGTAACGAATTCGATTTCGAACAGCCAAAGCGCGAGGTGGTTTGAGATCGTATGCGAGCGCAGCGAAGCAATCCATGTAGCCACGAAGAAGGAATGGATTGCTTCGCTGCGCTCGCAATGACGACAAGATATACCTCCGCCTTCCCGCGGCGCGATGCGCCCGGGTTGTACATGAATCCTTCGCCCAAAGAGGGCGTGGGGAATGCCGGGTGCCCGATGCACCCGCAGCCTCGTGCGCAAAGTGTAGAAAGCACACGAGTGTCGTCACCACGGTCGCACCGGGATCACCCGGCATTCCCGCACGCAATGGTTTTAACGGTTTCCTTCGCGCTCTCCTCGGTGACCGCGCTTTGTTGCCACCGTCATCGGTGAAATCGGCGTGTCGCGCCCGTTAGGGCCGACATCGCCTTTCACCAACTTGACGCCAGCGTCGGGGCGTCAGGACCACACGACTTCGCCGTCCGCGAAAAGCACCATTCGTCTTTGGTGCCACCGCGTCCATCGCATCCCCTGCCCTACGTCCGTGACGATCGCGAAACGCCCCTTGTGTCCGAAAAATCTGCCAGAATGAGCGAACGGGCGGTTCTGTAAAACCGCCCGTCGCTGGAACTGAGCCCGTTACGCCCCAAAGGCGGCAGAGCCTGGTGATCAGAGCGAGGGACAGCTCCGGTGTCCTCCTCAACCCGAACAGTTGAAAGGGCTTCGAGCCCGAACCGAGCAAGGAAGGGAGTGGATGATGGCACAGAACGATCTCGTTGTCGTCGGTATCGATGTGGCCAAGGACAAGGTGGATGCCTGCATTCGCCGGTTCAAATTGCGGCAGACTTTCCCGAACACCCTCCAAGGGCGCCGCAAGCTGACTGTCTGGCTTCGCAAGTACCAAGTGGGCAAGGCGGTGATGGAGGCAAGTGGCGGTTACGAGCGTGAATGGCGCAACGTGCTACACAACGCCGGCATCGAGGTGCGGATTGTCGATCCCAGGCGGGTCCGCAATTTTGCGCTGTCGGCCGGGCGTTTGGCGAAGAACGATCCGATCGACGCGGAGATGATCGCCTGGTTCGCTGAAACGTTTAGCCAGGCACCCGGCCAGGTTCCCGATGCCGCGCGTGAGGAACTCGCAGGGCTGGCGAAAGCGCGCAAGGCTCTGATGGACGTCAAGATCCGACTGCAAGCTCAGAACGAGCATGCAGCACCGGAACCGGCTCGGAAGGCCCATGCGCGCATCTTGAAGAGCCTCGCCGCCGAAATCGACAAGCTTGAGGTCGCAATCTCCGCCAAGATCAAAGCCACACCGGAGTTCGCCGAGCGGGCCGAGATCATCCAGAGTGTTCCGGGCCTCGCGCAAACGACGTCCGCAATCCTTATTGCGGGGATGCCAGAGCTCGGACAGGTCAGCGACGAGGTCGCCGCGGCCTTGGTCGGGCTCGCTCCTTATGACGACGATAGCGGCAAGCGGCGCGGCGAGCGCCACATCAAGGGCGGCCGCCGCTGGGTCAGAAACGCCATCTACATGCCCTGTCTCGGCGCAGCGACACAGAACAACCCGGTGCTTGGGGTCTTCTATCAGCGTCTGATTGCTAAGGGAAAGGAGCCGAAGGTTGCGCTCGTCGCCTGCATGCGCAAGCTGATCATCATCCTCAACACCATGCTCGCACGCCGCCAGAAATGGAATCCTGGCGCTCACGCTATCGCTTGACTGCGAGCGCTCTTACTGCGCTCGGTCCCCGACCAAGCGCATGACCGTCCGCCAGACCGGTAAACGGGCGGGGTCAAGGCCGTCAGCCGCCAAAGGCGGGGGCGCGTCAGCGCCAGCCTTGAGGCCGACCGATGACCGGTCTACCCAACTAACAGCACAGTTGCTCTGTGTGGGCCGGGATGCAACGGATATAGAAGTGATTTGGGTCAAAAGAAAACGGGAATATTTTTGCAAAGGGGACTGGACGACCCAAATCAGATTGAAACTAAAGGGGATTTTTCCTCCGCCGCGCTGCGCCCGCGCGGCAACTCCAAATTTAACATTGCGGATAGCCTTAACCGCGGTCTGCCGGCTGCTCGCTACGCAAGAGAAGCCGGCGCTATTTACAGTGTTCACAGCAATCCTCGCCTTCCCATGCCTCACGGCCTTCGCGGATTACGAACCAACCGATCCCCAGGGAAGCTAATGCGTCCACCCACCAGGCGCTCATGAGGAGTTGCACGATGAGTGCACCTACGACAACGAAGGCAAGCCACCCGCAGGTGATGCTCTCAACCGCATCAGTCCGAAGGGCGCGGCTTCCGAGCGCATCAGCGATTTGCATTTTGCGCCGTGCCAGAAAATACATCGTCGGAATGGCGAGAACACTGATGATGAGACCCGACAGAGAAAACTCAGCGCCTTGCCGCGTCCAAAATTTCCAACCGGCGCTTGCGACCACATAAGCAGCCAGCGCGAATAGCAAAACCCGGCCAATGCGGGAGGCCGTTCGCTCCGCGTTCTCGGCAAAGGTCTGGCCATGTCGAAGCTCAACAGTCAGGCGCCAGACAAGAACCGTAGCCGAGGCCAGTTCGATCAGGCTGTCGATCCCGAACGCGGTCAGGGTAAGGCTATCGGCCGCGACGCCGGAGCCAATCGCCACTGCCGCCTCGATCGTCAGCCAGGCAAGCGTGAGGTACTCAAGCCGGAACGCCCCTTTGGATCAGCGCAGCCCGGTCGTTAATGGTTTCGGTGTCAGCGGTACTCGTGTCAGAAATTGTACATCGACCGGAAAGGCCTCTCCCGAAAGCTGGTGTTGTGCCTCGGACTTTGGTAATCCTAGGCCAGATGAGAGGGATGACCAACCACAGAATTGCTCGACGCGCGCCGACCGTGCGACGTATGCTGACCGCTGTCCTTGTTGCCGCATACATGATCGTTGGATTTGGGGGAGAGATTTCCTGCGCAGAGGAATCGCTCACGGCCGGAGCATCATTTGACGTAAGCGCCGTGCAGGACAAAGCTGATCAAGACTTCGAAAAAGACTACGACGGCCGTCGAGCACTGCTACACGTGCGTCCCCCTCGCCATCCCGGCGGGCGTCCAAATCGCGCTACCGGTGAGTGTTTCGGTGGGCCTATCCTTCGCCAGCGACCCGATCATTTTGGTCGAAAAGCGGCTGCTCGACCCGCCGCCGCCTAAAACCTCGACCTGAGCCTACCGGGCGCGGAGCAATCCGCGCCGTCGTCTCGCTTTCAAGGTCCTTCGTATGTCCAAACTCCGTCTTGCAGCGCGCATATTTTGCGTGTTGCTCGTCTGTACACGTCCAGCCCTATCTGCTGAGAGGGCGCCACGATCGATTTCGTTGGCCCAAGCGCTGCAACGCGCCTTGGCAGCGAATCCGCGGCTCATCGCAGCGGAGCGCGATATCGGCATTGCGAGCGGCCTCAAGGTTCAGGCCGGCGCTCTCCCGAATCCCGAGCTTTCCTTCGAACTCGACAATGCTCTGGGGTCGGGACCGTACAAAGGGCTTCGGGAGGCCGAGACGACCTTGCAACTCAGTCAGCTCGTCGAACTAGGCGGAAAGCGCGAGGCCCGGCTGGCGGCCGGAGAAGCTGGTATCGGCACAGCCGTCTGGCAGCGCCGGGCAACCCGGTTGGAGGTGCTGTCGGAGACGGCCGTCGCATTCATCACGGTGGTAAGCGCTCAGCGCCGCATTGAAATCTTCGACGAGCAGATTTCGAGCCTTGATCAGCTCATTCCACTGTTGCAAAGGCGGGTTCAGGAGGGTGCTTCCTCTCCGGCGGAAACGTTACGGGCACAAGTGGCGGCCGACTTGTTCCGCGTCGACCGCGAGCGTGCGAAGACCCAACTGGCCTCGGCACGGCGCGACCTCGCAATCCTGATGGGTGACAGCAGTCCGCATTTCGGAGAGGCAGTAGGACGCTTGGCCAACGTCGGTCAGCCGCCGCCCTTCAAGGCCGTGATCCAAGCCATCGACGCCAATCCGCAATTGGTGCGATGGACGGCCGTGACTGCGCAACGTAACGCAGAACTCATTCTTGCGCGTCTTAAACGGATTCCTGATGTGCAAATCTCCGCCGGATGGCGACATTTCCAGGAAAGTGTGCAGCTTTCCGCGCTAGGGCAGCCCTTTGAGGACAACAACGAAAACGCTGTCCGGCTCGGCGTGTCGGTGCCACTTCCAGTGTTTGATCAAAACACCGGCAATATCATTGCGGCCGAAGAAGCCCTGGCCAAGATCGGCGCCGAACGTGGGATCAACAAGCTCGTTCTGATCAGTGTCGCTGGTCGCGCCTACGACGCCCTGAATGGCGCGCTCGCCGAACTGAAGCTATTGCGGACGTCGATCATCCCAAATGCGCGCAGCGCCTCCGAAACGATTCAGAGCGGTTACCTGCTGGGCCGCTTCACGCTGCTCGATCTGCTCGACGTTCGAGGTTCGGTTTTGCAGGCGCGGCTTCGGGAACAGGAGGCCCTGCAGAATTTCCACATTGCCATTGCGACGATTGAAGGTCTCGTCGGTAACCCGTTTTCGCTCACCCGCGAGAGTTCAAAATGATCGAAGGATTGATCCGATATCTGGTGTTTCTCCTGCTGGCCGCGGCGCTTGTTTATGGTGGCTACCGAATGCTGACACCAGCGACGACGAAAACGACCGCAACCGAGAAGGCTGAAAAGGACGAACAATCCGACAGCGTTGCGCTGAGCGACGCCAAAGTCGCCGCCGCCGGAATCGAGCTCGCAAAAGCATCGCCAGCCGTGTTGCGTGACAGCCTACTGCTGAACGGAATGGTCCAGCCGAACCAGGAATCGCTGGTTCAGGTGACGCCCCGCTTTGCGGGCATCGTGCGCGACGTCCGCAAGCGGATCGGCGATCGTGTCGAAAAAGGCGACGTCCTTGCCATCGTCGAAAGCAATCAGAGCCTCACGCCCTATGAGTTGAAGGCCGCGCTCGCGGGCACCGTCATCGACCGTCAAACGACGCTCGGCGAATACGTCTCCGAGCAGAAGCCGGCTTTCGTCATCGCTGATCTCACGACCGTATGGGTCGATTTTTCGGTCTACCGGCGCGACCTGAGCCGGGTCGGCGTCGGCGATCAAGTCCTCATCGATCCCGCGGACGGCAGACCGGCGATCGAAGCGAAAATTTCGTATCTGTCACCGGTGGGCAGCGCCGACACCCAGAGCGCAGTTGCAAGAGCGGTGGTGCCCAATCCCGATCAGAGGCTGCGGCCCGGCCTGTTCGTCACCGGTCGGCTCATCCTATCGGCCAAGCAGGTCGCCGTCGCCGTGAAATCCTCGGCGCTGCAGACGATCGAGAATCGCACCGTCGTTTTCGTCCGAAACGGCGAGAAGTTCGAAGCCCGCGACGTGGAGATCGGCGAGCGGGATCCGCAGCTGGTCGAAATCACGTTCGGCGTACTGGAGGGCGACGTGTATGCGGCGAAGAACAGTTTCATCGTGAAAGCGGAACTGGCGAAGGGAGGAGCGGCGGACAATGATTGACAGCGTCCTCTCTTTCGCCATCCGTCAGCGATGGCTGGTGCTGATCGGCGTTCTTGCCATGGCCGCCTTGGGCGCCTGGAATTTCACGCGCCTGCCGATCGACGCTGTCCCCGACATCACCAATGTCCAGGTCCAGATCAACAGCAGCGCCGCCGGGCTACTCGCCGTTGGAGGTCGAGCAGCGCATCACGTTTCCGATCGAGACCGCCATGGGCGGCCTGCCGCACCTTGAGACTACGCGATCGCTGTCACGCTACGGCCTGAGCCAGGTCACGGTCATCTTCAAGGACGGCACCGATATCTATTTCGCGCGGCAAATGGTCAACGAGCGGATTCAGCAGGTCAGGGACCAATTGCCCGCCGGCATCGAGACCGCGATGGGGCCGGTGTCCACCGGACTGGGCGAAATCTACATGTTCACCGTCGAAGCCAAGCCCGACGCCCGCAAGGCGAGCGGAGAGCCGTACACCCCGACCGACCTGCGCACCATTCAGGACTGGATCATCAGGCCGCAATTGAGGACCGTGCCCGGCCTCAGCGAGGTCAATACGGTCGGCGGATTCGAGAAGCAATTTCAGGTGCTCGCCGATCCCGCGCAACTGATGGCCTATAAGCTCAGTTTCCACGACGTCATGGCCGCGCTGGCGGCGAACAATGCAAATGTCGGCGCCGGCTACATCGAGCGGAACGGCGAGCAATACCTGGTCCGCACGCCGGGACAGGTCGGAAACATCGATGAAATCAAGGAAATCGTGATCGGATCGCGCAACGGCCTCCCGGTGCGCGTGGCGGACGTGGCCGATGTCAGGGAAGGCAAGGATCTACGCACCGGCGCCGCAACGTTGAACGGCAAGGAAGTCGTGCTGGGCACGGCGATGCTGCTGATCGGCGAGAACAGTCGCACGGTGGCGCAACGCGTCGCCGCCAAACTCAAGGAAATTGGGCGTTCACTCCCCGACGGCGTGATAGCGCATACGGTCTACGACCGGACGCGCCTCGTCGAAGCAACAGTTGCAACCGTCGAGAAGAACCTCTTTGAAGGCGCACTCCTCGTGGTCGTTGTCCTGTTCTTGACCCTTGGAAACTTCGGGGCGGCGATTGCGACCGCGTGCGTCATTCCACTTTCCATGCTGTTTGCCATTACCGGCATGGTGGAGAACAAGGTCAGCGCCAACCTCATGAGTTTGGGCGCCATCGACTTCGGCATCATCATCGACGGTGCGGTCATCATTGTCGAGAACTGCTTGCGTCTGCTGGCGGCGGAACAGCACCGGCTCGGGCACGTGCTCGATCGCCGGGAACGCTTTGAATGCATTCTCGCGGGATCGCGCGAGGTGATCCGGCCGAGCCTGTTTGGAACGTTCATCATTGCCGCCGTCTATCTGCCTGTCCTGACGCTCACCGGCGTCGAAGGCAAGATGTTCACGCCGATGGCCTTGACGGTCCTGATGGCGCTGACCGGGGCCAGCATTCTGTCGCTGACGTTCGTACCGGCGGCCGTGGCTCTGCTCGTGACTGGGAAAGTATCCAAACACGAGAATGCATTCATGCGGGGTTCGCGCCGCATCTATACGCCATTGCTGGCGGCCTCAATCCAGAACAGGTTCGGAGTTGCAGCGATCGCGGCGCTGCTGGTTGTGGTCTGCGGAATCTGCGGCATCCCGCATGGGCGGCGAATTCATCCCCAGCCTCGACGAGGGCGATGCTTCATTCGAAGCGATCCGGATTCCTGGAACCAGCCTGACGCAGTCGCTGGAGATGCAGGCGATGGTCGAGGAACGACTCTGGCAGAATTTCCGGAAGTCAAGGAGGCCTTCGCGCGCACGGGGACGGCAGAGGTTGCGACCGACCCGATGCCGCCGTCCGGGTCCGACGGCTACGTGATGCTGAAGCCAAGGCAGGAATGGCCCGATCCCGACAAGCCAAAGGCAGCCGTGGTAGCGGAGATCCAGGAGGCAGCCGAAGACGTGCCAGGGAACGTCTATGGGTTCTCGCAGCCGATCCAGCAGCGCATGAACGAACTCATCTCGGGTGTCCGGAGCGATGTTGCCGTCAAGATATTCGGCGACGATCTGGACGAACTCATCCAGTCCGGCGCCCGGGTGCAGGCGGTGCTGCAGACCGTGCGGGGCGCGGCGGATGTCAAAACGGAGCAGGTCGCGGGATTGCCCGTGCTTACCGTCAAACTGAACCGCCAGGCTCTCTCGCGCTACGGCATCAACGTCAGCGACGTTCAGAACCTTGTGGAGATCGCCGTTGGCGGCAAGAGCGCGGGCCGGGTGTTCGAGGGCGACCGGCGCTTCGACATCGTCGTCCGGCTGCCGGAGCATCTGCGCTCGGACATCGAGTTGATACGGTCGCTGCCCGTCCCGTTACCTCCGATCGAAAGCCAGGCCAAGGCGACCCCGGCGTTGTGGGGCAATTCGCCACTTGCCCAGATCCGCTACGTGCCGCTGTCCGAAGTCGCCGAGATCGATCTGGCGCCGGGCCCCAACCTGATCAGCCGCGAAGACGGCAAGCGGCGGATCGTCGTCACCGCGAACGTCAGGGGGCGCGACCTTGATTCGTTCATCGCCGATGCCCAAAATCAGGTCATGCGAAAAGTGAAGCTTCCGGCCGGTTATTGGATTGGGTGGGGCGGCCAATTCGAGCAACTGGTTTCGGCGACGCAGCGGCTGATGATTGTCGTTCCGCTCGCGCTGATTCTGATTTTCCTGCTGCTTTTCCTCAGCCTGGGGTCGGCTCCGGATGCACTGCTGGTATTCAGCGGCGTGCCGCTTGCCCTGACCGGTGGTGTTGTTGCCCTTTTGCTGAGGGGAATCCCGCTCTCCATCAGCGCCGGTATCGGCTTCATCGCGCTCTCCGGGGTCGCGGTGCTCAATGGGTTGGTCATCATCACGTTCATCGAGAAACTTCGTAGAGAAGGCCATCCACTCGTCGATGCGGTTCGGGAAGGCGCGCTAACTCGCCTGCGGCCGGTCCTGATGACTGCGCTCGTGGCCTCCCTGGGCTTTGTTCCGATGGCGATCGCCACCGGCGCCGGGGCCGAAGTGCAGCGACCGCTTGCGACTGTGGTCATCGGAGGGGTAATTTCATCGACCATTCTCACATTGCTTGTCTTACCCGCCCTCTACGTGCTGTTCCGGCGCGAGACCCGGCCAAACATCGCAGCAGTAGTTGACGCTAACCAAGGAGAACGATCATGAGACTCATATCGGCAATCCTCGTGACTCTCTCGGTGGCTTCGCCGGCTGTTGCCGAGGAATACGAAAAAGGGCCGAACGGCGGCCTGATGCTGGATGTCGCTGGCATCGATGCGGAACTTCTGACATCAGGCAACACCGTTACGATCAACGTCTTTGAGGCCTTCAAGGCGAAGCCGGTGTCGACCAAGGGCTATACGGCTGCAGTGCTCATCGCGGGCGGCGCTGGCCGGGAAACGGTGACGCTTGCATCTCAGGGCGAAAATTCGCTCAAGGGGGATGCGAAGAATCCGATTACCGCCGGCGCCACCATTACCCTAACCATCAAAACTGCGGACGGAAAATCAGGGCAGGTAAAATTTAAGAAGTAGAACATGTGTTGATCGGACGGCGAATGTCGGACTGCCACCCAGGCCATGCGGCAGGCCTTATGGATGCAGTCGATTTGGAGGTCTGTCGCTTGATCCGAGCCTTGATCTTGTCGTCAATAGTTTCGATGACAACCGGCGTATCAGCTCTGCGAGCCGAAGCGCCAAGGGCGAACGTCGTCGGCCTGGGCGCTGTGACATGCCAGCAGTTCACCGACGACGTCAAATCCGATCCGCTGGTGCGGAAGGACTATCTGGCCTGGGCGCAGGGATTCATGAGCGCCATCTTGCTGAGCAGGCCACCCGGTGTAGACGTGGGTCTCGATCTCAATCCCCCAACCTTCGGCCTCATCACCCAATTGCACTTCCTGGAAGATCAATGCGCGAAGAACGCGTCACTGAATTTTTCCGATGCCGTCGAAGCGCTTTACAAGCGGCTTCGCCAGGAAGGCAAGACGTGATCTGGAACCGGCGCAAAAGTTCCGGTCACCATATTGCGTGTCTCACTTAGGGGGTGCAGTCCAAGTCCAAAACTCTCACCGTATTTCACGTCGTATTTCAGATCGCCGCAGATTGCTGCCGATGGCGCGCTCAAGCCGCCGGCACATCGGCGCCGCATCTGCCTCGGCGATGTTCGTGAACCCCAGCAGCAACCCCTGCCCGCAGGAATGCGCGATCGCGCGGCTCGACAATGCTTCCACCGCGAGCCCGGCGGCCTGAGCGAGCTTTGCCGACGCCACGTCGCGGACGCCGTTGCCAAATCGCGCGATCAGATGCATGCCGCCGGGCTTGATATCTACCTTATGCCTGCTCCACCGAGCCGGCGACGTTGCTTGCGATCTATATCGCTCCCAAGGGAGCACCGGCAGCCGAACTGATGAAACCAATGTGAGAAAAGCATTATCGCGAAAGTATCGTCGCGACAGATGCGGCGGCCCGCGCCGGGTGCGCCCTAAAACTCGCCGTGCGCCATCCAGGTTGCGAAGAACGGCGCCAGCAGCAACACGGCCATTTCCGTGCGCACGATGATCTGGAGCTTGCCGAATTGATCCGGGGCCAATTGCTGTCCCCGGCCGGCGCCCGTATCGGGTCGCCAGCGCAGGAAAATCACCGTGGGATAGACCGAAAGCAAGGCCGTGAAGATGAAAATCCCGAGCAGGATATGAAACGCGACATGGTGATTGTAATAGGCCGGCCCCTTTTCCAGGAACATGCGCAGGATGCCGGTGATCAGCACGATGGTCGCTGAAGCCCCGTAGATGATATCAAGCCGCTGGATGGTCCCGGCCTGAGCCACCGTCAGCTCCCGCTTCAACAGCAGATGCTCGCCGAGCAGGCTGGCGATCATCAGCATGATCGCGACGTAATGGATCCATGCGACAATGATAGGCCAGGCCATGAAATCCTCCGAGACAAGCCGCAGCCTTTTAGCGCAGAACCGGGATTCCGCAAAGGAGCACGCTCTTTCCTACTCGGACAAGCCCGGCGGAGCTTCAGTTGAAGGATTTCCACTTGAATGCGATGTAGACAATAAGTGCGAGCGCGATCAATCCCCCGATCAGGATCTTGACGGCATCGGGACCACTCGCCGGAGCGATCCCGGTCGCGACAAGATAAACGCGGCCGAGGATTTCAGCACCGATGAAAAGCATGCCAAATGCAGCGCCCCATTTCTTCCTCGTGACGAGAACAGACAGACCGCCCAAGCTGTAGAAAAGGCCGGTAAGCCCCGCCGCAAATGAGGGTGCGATGCTGTGGGAGAGGATGCCCAGATAATTGCCGGCAAAGCCGACGACGATCTCTCCAAGACCGGCGATAACGGCAAATACCCCGACGATGATGATCCCGACCGGCGGGCGTCGATTGGTGGATTTCATGACCAATGATACCATCGAAGCCGCGATAGATCAGCCGACAAGGATTCTGGCCGTCATGGACGCGGATGCGCGGCTCAGCCAACTGGCCAATCCCGGTCGATTTAATTAGGCTCGCTCCGACAACAGATCACACTTTCGCGACGGGACCCATCAGGTGAGCAAGACCCCCAAGACAGTTTCAAAGACGGCTCCCGAGACAACTTCGAAGTCCGGAAAGATCTACATCGGCATCGGCGGCTGGACCTTCGCGCCGTGGCGCGGGGTGTTTTATCCGGAGAAGCTGACGCAGGCGAAGGAACTGGAATACGCGGCTTCGAAGCTGACCTCGATCGAGATCAACGGCACCTATTACGGCTCGCAGAAGCCGGAGAGCTTTCGCAAATGGGCGCGCGAGGTGCCCGACGGCTTCGTGTTCTCGCTGAAGGGGCCGCGCTTTGCCACCAACCGCCGCGTGCTGGCCGAAGCCGGCGAATTCGGTCAAACGGTTCTACGATTCCGGCGTGCTGGAACTCGGCGACCGGCTCGGTCCGGTGCTGTGGCAGTTCGCACCGACCAAGAAATTCGACGAAGCCGATTTCGGCAAGTTTCTCGAGCTGCTGCCGCGCGAGCTGGAGGGACGCGCGCTGCGCCATGTGGTCGAGGTGCGGCATGACAGTTTTTGCGTGCCCGGTTTCATCGCGCTGTTGCGCCAATTCGCAACGCCGGTGGTTTTCGCCGAACATGGCACCTACCCTGCGATCGCGGACGTGACCGCCGATTTCGTCTACGCGCGGCTGCAAAAGGGCAATGACGAGATCAAGACCTGCTATCCCCCGAAGCAACTCGATGCCTGGGCCAAGCGGCTGCAATTATGGGCGGCCGGCGGCGAGCCCGACGATCTGCCGCGGGTCGATCCGGCCAGGCCGCAACAGGCGCCGCGCGATGTCTTTGCCTATGTGATTCATGAGGGCAAAGTCCGTGCGCCCGCGGGCGCGATGGAATTGACCGAACGGGTGAAATAAGGCGGCATGCCGTGGCCAAAACCAAGAAGCTCTTCACCATCGGCTATGAGCAGACGCCAGCCAAATCGGTGCTCGACGAACTCGAGCGCGCCGGCGTCAAGCTGTTGGTGGACGTGCGCGCCGTTGCCTCCTCCCGCCGCCCCGGTTTCTCCAAGAACCAGCTCGCGGCCGGACTCGACGAACGCGGTATTTCATATGTCCATCTGCGCGGACTGGGCACGCCGAAGGACGGCCGCATCGCCGCGCGCAGCGGCAAATTCGACGCGCTGCACAAGATTTACGCCAGGCATCTGAAGACGCCGCAGGCCAGAGAGGAACTCGACCAGCTGTCGTCGCTGGTCAAAAAATCCGGGCCGGTGTGCATTCTCTGTTACGAGCGCGACCACCTCCACTGCCATCGGCGATGGATCGCCGAGATCATCGGGGATCGCGACAGCGTCAAGATTGAGAATCTCGCCGCGCCGCAGCTGTGATATCGCGATTCAGCGTGAACGGGATGGCGAGCGGCTGCTCCGGCCGGGAGAGATGATCAGCGCTCGCCGTAATTCAATCCGCTCCAGCCAGCCGAAACGAACCTTCCATGATCGGGACGCAGCCCCCGCCGACATGGGCCGATGCGACAACGCCACCCTGTTTGCGGACGCGGGTTAGCAAAAGGCTCGGCCGCCCCATATCCACGCCTTGCCCGATACGCAACAACAGCTCGGCATTTTGCTCGCCGGACAAATCCGCCAGCAGCGCCGCTGCGGCGACCGTGGCGCTGCCGGTGGCGGGATCCTCGGAAAGGCCGCTCGATCCCGGGTGAAACATTCGCGCCTGCAGATCGCAGGGCATCTCGGCGGGCGGCACATCGCGCGTGTAGAAATAAATGGCATCGGCGCCGTCGCACGGAAAAATGCGGGCGAACGCGGCGGCGTCGGGCCGGGCGTGCCGCAGCGCCTCGCGCGAAGTCAGTTCCGCCACCAGAAACGGCAGGCCCACCGATACGATCAAAGGCGAGTGGCGGTCGGCTCTGATATCCGCGGCCGACAGTGAACCGCAGGCCGCCGCCTGCTCGGCGCCGAGTGACCTCAGTTTGCTGAGCGGTTGCGGCGCGGTAAGTTCGGCGCCGACGACGCTGCCGTTCTCGTTCAGGATTTCGACCGCGACGAGACCGGCCCGTTCCTCGAACACGAGCCGCGCAGGCGCTCTGGTGGCGTGTGTCGCCAGTACGAAGGCGGTGCCGACGTTCGGATGGCCTGCGAAAGGAATCTCGCTGTTTACGGGGTAAAGATGCGAACCTGCGCGTCGTGCGCTGAATCGCGTGGCGGCAACACGAAGGTCGTCTCCGAATAATTGAACTCGGATGCGATCGCCTGCATCTGCGAGGTCGAAAGCCCGGCGGCGTCCAGAACCACCGCGAGCGGATTGCCGCCGAAGGCACGATCGGTAAAAACGTCCACGGTGACGTAACGCCGCTGCATCCGATGTCTCCCGTTACCCCAATTGCCACACTGTCATCGGCCGGTCATAGCCCCTGACCGCGACCTCGCCGAGCGATACCGCGTCGCTGCCGTCTTCCCCCAGCGCATCGCGAACCGCGGTCGAGATCAGGAGCTGCGAATCGAAATCCTTGTTAAGCGCTTCCAGCCGTGACGCAAAATTCACGGTGTCGCCGATCACGGTATATTCCTTGCGCCTGGGCGAGCCGATATTGCCCGCCACCACTTCGCCGAAGTGAACGCCGATGCCAATGCGCAGCGGCCAGTGAGACGCCCCTGTTGATCGCGCTCCATCGCGGCGAGCATGTCGCGCGCCGCGCCGACCGCGTGATGGGCGGCATCGGCCACCTCGAACGGCGCGCCGAACAGCGCCAGGAATCCATCGCCGAGGAACTTGTTCACGATGCCGCCATGGCGGTCGAGAATTTCCACCAGCACCGCGAACGCGCCGTCGAGCCGGTCGACGACCTGCTGTGGCGAGCGCGAACGCGCCTCCGCGGTGAAGCTGCGAAAATCGACGAACATCACCGCGACGTGGCGGATATCGCTGTCCGTGCCTGCGCCTTCGACCAGAAGCCGCTCCACCACCTGCGGCGAAACGTGCTGGCCAAACAGGCTGGTGACGCGATCGCGCGCGGTCGCGGCCGCGATGCTGGCCGCGAATTGACGGCGCAATTGAACGCCGACCGCGCCCGCGAGAATCCCGGAGATCAGGATGATCATGCTGCGCGCAGCGTGATACCAGATATCGGGCGCCGGATCGGACGTCGCGACGGGGTGGTAAAACATCGCCATGCAAAACAGCTCGGCCGCCGCAACGAAGCCGGTAAAGGTCGATAGCCAGAAATCGAGCCGCAGCGTCGAGAGAATGATGAAGATGAAATAGGCGAACGGCATCACGAACCCCAGCGCCTCAACCGGCCCCATGTTCTTGATGTGCACTGCCAGCGCGAAGGTCGGCAATCGAGGTTTCGATCAACGCTCCGAGATATCGCCGCAGCACCGGCAAGTCGCGGTCGAGCCTCAGATGCCGGCTGATAGTCGCATGGACCCAGAGCTCGAACAGGATGAACGGAACCAGGATGACACTGAGGTATATCGGGCGGAACCGGCCCCGCCAGATGTTATCGAGCCCCTCGGGTGCGATCAGATCGACCGCCCAGAGGACGACGAGGAGAACCAGGGCGGTGGCGATCAGCGACTTGATCCGCACCAGTTCGGTGCGCAGCACTTCCCGCGTCAGTGCATGATCGAAATCGGCCGATACTGCGGACCGTTCCACGCCATCCCCACGCCACCACAGCCCCAGCATCGTGTATGCTCGCGCATGATCCGCCACAGGGCGGTTCGCTAAAAAGATCACGCGCCCGTTCAATAGTCCAGAGCACGCCGTAGCCCAAGCTCATTGTGCGTCAATCCAGCGTGCGGCGGAAGCGCAACACCGCGATCGTCATCGCCAGCAGCATCAGCGCCAACAGCGCCAACGCGTCATATCGCAGATTTGGCAGCTCCGCGCCTTTCAGCATGATGGCCCGGACAATCCGCAGGTAGTGTGTCAACGGCAAGCCCTCTCCGACATATTGCGCCCACACCGGCATGCCCATGTAAGGAAACATGAAGCCTGACAGGAGAATGCTCGGCAGGAAAAACATGATCGACATCTGCATCGCCTGGAGCTGGTTCTGCGCGATGGTCGAGAAGGTATAGCCGATCGCAAGATTTGTCGTGATGAACAGGGTCGAGAGCAGCGCCAGCAGCGTCAGGCTGCCGTTCACCGGTACGCCGAACAGCAACATGCCAATTCCAATGATCAGTATGGCCTGGATGAAGCCGACGAGAACATAGGGCACGATCTTGCCGAGCATTACCTCCACCGGCTTGATCGGCATCGACAACAGGCTCTCCATGGTGCCGCGCTCGATCTCGCGCGTCACCGAAAGGGCGGTGAAGATCAGCATCGTCATGGTCAAGATGGTGCCGACCAGGCCAGGCACGATATTCAGACGCGACGATGCCGCCGGATTGTAGCGCGCATGGGCGCGGATCTCGAACGGCAGCGACGGCGGATCGCCCGCAAACAGGTCATGCGCGAGCGCGGTCTGCACCACGACGCCGAGCGCCGACAAGGCCGAGCCGGCCGCCACCGGATCGGTCGCATCGGCTGCGACCAGCAGCGCCGGATAATCGCCGCGCCGCACCGCGCGCTCGAACCCGCGCGGGATCTCAACGCCGAACAGGACCTTGCCGGACGTCAGCAATTCGTCGAACTCGCCGACATCGTGCACCTCGCGGGTGAAGTGGAAATAAGAGGTGTTCTGCAAAGCCTTGAGGATCGAGCGCGCGAGGTCGCTATCCTCCTGCAACAGCACCGCGGTCGGCAAATTGCGCGGCGTGGTGTTGATGGCGTAACCGAACAGCAGCAACTGCATGACGGGGATCATCACGATCATCGCAAACGACACGCGATCGCGCCTGAGCTGGATGAACTCTTTCGCAAGCATCGCATAGCTGCGCCGCCAGAAGCCGAAGCGCGGCTCGGGAACTTCGTTTCGGTGATCCGGCCCGTTGGTCCCGCTCATTGGAAATTATCCTTCGAGCGGGTCATCAGTTCGATGAACACATCCTCCAGCGACGGCTCGCCGTGCTGCCAGCGCAATCCGTGGCCCTCGCGCCAGGGCGCAATAGTGGCCTCGAGCGCGGCCTTGTCCCGTCCCGACACATGCAGGCTGGTGCCGAACGGCGCCACCATGTCGACGCCTGGTTTGCCGGTGAGCTCGTCCTGAAGCGCATGGAGGTCGTCGCCGGTGACCGTGTAGGTGGACAGCGCCGATTTTGCGATCACCTGGTCCACGGTGCCGTGCACCAGCAAATGTCCGTAGGCAATATAGGCGATCTCGTGGCAGCGCTCGGCCTCGTCCATGTAATGGGTGGAGACCAGCACCGTCAGCCCTTCCGCCGCAAGCGCATGGATTTCATTCCAGAAATCCCGCCGCGCCTTCGGATCGACGCCGGCGGTGGGTTCGTCCAGCAGCAGCAGTTGCGGATTGGGCAACGTGCAGGCGCCGAGCGCAAGCCGCTGCTTCCAGCCGCCGGAGAGCTCACCGGCCAGTTGCGCCTCGCGGCCGCTGAGACCGAGCCGCGCGATCATCTCGCGCGCCTTGCCTCGCGCATCGCGCACGCCATACAGCCGGGCGACGAATTCCAGATTCTCGCGCACCGACAAATCCTGATACAAGCTGAAGCGCTGCGTCATGTAGCCGACCTGGCGCTTGATCCTGTCGGCGTCGCGGCGGATGTCGTAGCCGAGGCAGGTGCCCTCGCCGCTGTCGGGCGTCAACAAGCCGCAGAGCATGCGGATGGTGGTGGTCTTGCCGGAGCCATTGGGGCCGAGGAAGCCATAGATGGTGCCGCGCTTCACCTGCATCGACAGGTCATGCACCACCTCGCGACCGCCGAATGATTTCGACAAGCCGCGGACATCGATCGCGACGTCGGACATCGAAGCCGTTGCGGCCGTCATCACTTGTCCGCCACCGGTGTCCTGGCGTTCAAAAACACGCTGATTGGCTGACCGACGCGCAAGGAGTCAGGCCGCGAAGGTCGGGCCTGAACCAGATAGACGAGCTTGTTCCGCTCATCGAGGCTGTAGATTACCGGCGGAGTGTATTCGGCAGACGTCGCGATGAAATAGATTTTTGCATTCAAATCTGAGGCGCAGTTATCACAGGTGACATGTACCTCGTCACCGATCGCAATCTTCGGCAAGTCCGGTTCGGCCACGTAAAATCGTATTTTCATGTTGCCCGGCGGCATGATCGAGAGCACCGGCCGCATCGCTGGTACCGTTTCGCCAATGCGGAAGTAGATCTGCTGAACGGCGCCGCTCACCGGCGCATAGCCGATGCGCCGCGCCAGCCGGGTCTTCGAGGTGTTGACCTGCGCCTCGGCCACCCGCAGCGCCGCGACAGCGGCGTCGAGAGTAACCTGGGTGCCGGCACCGGTCTTGCTCAAGGTGGCGGCGCGATCATAGCTCTGCCGGGCGTTGACCAGCGTGGCGTTGCTTTGGTTGAGATTGGCCTGCTGCAGGTCGTCATCCACGGCATAGAGTTCTTCGCCGGTCTTGACCTCGTCGCCCTCACGCACATTGAGCTTTATCACTCGCCCGGATTCGTCAGGGCTGACAAAAATCATGTCGGCCTCGACCCAGCCCTGATAGCCGGGATCGGTCCGCTCGTTGCATCCGGTGAGCGCTACCGCCAGCGCGAGCGCCGCCGCTATTCGCACCCTTCGCGACGCGGTCATGCCGTCCCCCGTTCGCCAAAAATCAGATCAAGATGGACGCGCAGCATCTCGGTGGCGTCGAGCGGCGCGTGGCGGCCGAACAGCCCCTGCCAGATCACGGCAACCATCACCGGCGCCACCACGATCTGCGGAAAGCGCATCAGGCCTCGTTGCCGGATTTCGCCACGCGCGATGCCGAGTTCGATCAGCGCGCGCATAGCGGCCAGGCCGCGCGCCACGACTTCGTGATAGTAAAAGTCGGCGACGCTGGGAAACCTCGCGCCTTCAGCAATGATCAGGCGGATGACGTCGGCCCGCCGCGTCGCCACGATCTCCTGCACGAAGGTCTGCGCAAAACCCTCAATTGCGGCGCGCGCCGATCCGCCGGCCGGCGGTGGCGCGGCAAGACGGCCGATCAGCGGCACCAGCGCGGTCCGTATCAGTTCCTGGAACAGCGCCTCCTTGTCGGCGAAGTGCAGGTAGATCGTGCCCTTGGCGACGCCGGCGCGTTTGGCCACGTCGTCGAGCCGGGTCGCGGCATAGCCGCGCGCGACGAATTCCTCCAGAGCCGCTTCGATGATGGCTTCGCGCCGTTTTGCGGCCCGTATTGCCCGGCTGGAAGCAGATTTGAGCGACGGGCCTTCTGACCGCGCCGGCTTCAGTTTCTTGACCGGGGCAGCGTTCTCCCCACGCCGGCGATCAACTGATTTCGAAGAGCCATTCGGCATCGGGTTTGCTCCGTGAAACTGACACGACTAAACATGACTGACCAGTCAGTCATTGTCAACGTCTCGGTGCTATGGAAGCCGATCCTGAGTAATTTAAGAAATTATCCTATTCATATTACTTGATTTTATTATCGAAACGGGTTGAGGCCGCTTAGCTGTGAAACTTCAACCCGTCGACGATCTTGTCGATCACCTTGCGCTCGGCGCGCATCGCGAGCCCCACCAGATTGAGTTCGGCGCGGATCACGGCCTTCACCGCATCGCGGTTGGCCGCATCATGCGTGGATCGGGAGAGGGAGCACGCTTCCGTCGTAGCTACCAATTCGATCTCATCATGCGCTAGCCCCTGGCGTCGCAGGCCCAGGCGCGGATCACGCATGTCTTGCCGCCGAATTCGTAGCACTTGCGGGTGGCTTCGTTGAGCGAGCTCGAAATCCGCGAGTTGACGGCATAACCGTGCGCGCCGCAGGGGTTGGTCATGTCGATCGAAAACGCGGCACACGCCCGCTTCATGGTCACCGTCGTGGTGCACTCGCCCTTGCACTGCTTGCGCGCCGCGGCCAGCGCGCCGGCCTCGCCGGCATAATCATAGGCCTGGCCGTAAGCGCCGCATTTGCCGATCGCGAACGCGCCCGCCGCCCACGATTCGGTAACGAAGCGCGAGGCGCCGAGCACCATGGTCAACGCAAGAATGAACAGCGCGCGGCGTTGCGCAGCGGCAGTCGAAACGATCAAAATCCCCTCCCCCGAGGCCGGTCCGCCGCAAATCTACGGGAGAGGACGTTTCAACTTGGTGAACGACAGGTTGAAACGGGGCCAGCTCAGCCGCGCCGAGCATCCTCGAGCGCCTGGGGTGTATCGATATCGAGAAATGCGCCGTGGCCCTCGACCGGGACTTCCGCCACCGTCTCGCTGTGCCTGGTGATCAGGTGGCGGGCGCCGATATCGCCGTCGAGCGTCATCAACTCCTTGAAAAACCGCCGCGACCACAGCACCGGATTACCGCGCCGGCCATCGCTGACGGGCACCGCGATCAAACTGCCGCTGTCGGGCGCAAACGCCTCGATCAGCCGGTCAATCAAATTTGCTGATATGAGCGGCATATCGCCAAGACATACCACCGCGCTGTCGGCATCGTCCGGCACCGCCGCAATGCCCGCCTTGACGGAGCCGGCAAGTCCGGAGGCAAAATCCGGATTGTGCACGAACTTCACCTTGAGCCCGCGCAGCGATTTCTCGACCTCGGCGGCCTGGTGCCCGGTGACCACGATCACCCCCCGGGCTTTCGACGCCAGCGCCTGTTCGGTCACGATCCGCACCAGCGTCTTGCCGCGGAATTCGGCCAGAAGCTTGTTGGGGCCGCCCATTCGGGTCGAGCGCCCGGCGGCGAGAATGATGGCGGCAACGTTGCGGTTACCGTCGGCGCCGAGACTGGCGCGCGGCTGCGGCCGCGTCACGATCTCCATCAGCAAGCCGCCGACGCCCATGCCGGTGAGTTCGGCGCGGGTGACCTTGAGACCTGCCAGCAGGCGCATCAACACCCAGTCGAAACCGTTCTCGACCGGCGAGCGTGCGCAGCCCGGCGCGCCCAGCACCGGCACGCCGCCGGCATTGCCGATCAGCAGCAGGTTTCCGGGATCGACCGGCATGCCGAAATGCTCGATGGCGCCGCCGATACCCGAGATCGCCGCCGGAATCACGTCGCGCCGGTCGGCGATCGCAGACGCGCCGAACACGATCACAAGCTCCGCGCCGAGACCGAGCAGTTCCTTGATCGCGGCCGCCAGCGCCGTCTCGTCATGCGGCACGCGGCGCTCGGCGATGATGGCGGCGCCGGCAGGCGCCAGCCGCTCCGCCGTCACCCGCAAGGTCTTTTCCACCACCTTCAGCGCCAGCCCCGGCAGCAATGTCGAGACGATGCCGACGCGTTTGATGGTGTAGGGCGCGATCCGCAACGCGCCCCCGCTCGCCGCAGCCACCGCCGCGTCGCGCAGTTTCGCCTCGACCCCGAATGGAATGAGCTTGACGGTCGCGATCATCTCGCCTTCGACCACCGGCTTGTAGGCGGCGAGCGTTGCGAAGGTGATGGCTTCATCGACGCCGTTGATGCGGTCAACCGCCGCGCGGTCCACCACCAGCACGCCGGCCCTGGCCGCGAACAAATTGGCGCGGCCGGTAAATGCGCGTTCGACATTGACGCCGTCGCCGGCGACCGCCTGCGCGATACTGGCCGCTGCCACATCTTCCGAGACGTCGCCGTCTTCAAGCCGGACCACGACGATCTCCTTGACGCCGGCGTGGCACAACGCCTCCACCTCGGCGGGTCCGATCGTGGTACCCTTCTTCAGCACCAACGATCCCTGACGCAGGGTGTGAACGGTGACGCCGCCGATCGCGTCCGCCGGGCTGGCGGGGCCGAATTTCATGCGGCGTTCTCTTTTGGCAACCGCAGCTGCGCGGTGATCTCGGCCATGATGGCGACGGCGATCTCGGACGGCGAGACCGCGCCGATCGGCAGGCCGATCGGCGCATGAATACGGGCGATATCGGCATCGCTGGCGCCCTGGGCCTTGAGGCGTTCGCCGCGCTTGGCGTGGGTCTTTCGCGAACCCAGCGCGCCGATATAGAAGCAGTCGCGCTCGAAGGCGTGCAGCAATGCCGGATCGTCGATCTTGGGATCATGGGTCACCGCGACGAACGCGGTGTAGTGATCGACGCTGAGCGGCGGCAGCGCCACGTCGGGCCATTCCGCGATCAGCGGCACGTCGGGAAATCGCTCGGGGCTCGCGAAGGCGGTGCGCGGATCCACCACCGTCACGTCATAATCCAGCGACCGCGCCAGCGGCGCCAGCGCCTGGCTGATGTGAACCGCGCCAATGATCACGAGGCGGGCGGTCGGCGCATAGACGTTGAGAAACAGCTTTTTGCCGTCGGCCTCGATCGTGGCGCTCTTGCCCATGCGCAACTGTTTTGTCAGCTCGGCACGCAGCGGATCGGCGGCGATGTCGGCGGCCTTGACCAGCCGCTGCTCGCCAGTGCCGGTATCGGTAACGACGATCACCGGCCGCCGCGCGGCGCGCTCGACATTGACCTCTGCCAGCGTCTCAAGCTTCACGACTGGCCGACTTTCTCGACGAACACCCGGATGGTGCCGCCGCAGGACAACCCGACATTCCACGCGGTCTCGTCGGCGACGCCGAATTCGAGCATTTTCGGCTGGCCGCTGGCGATCACATCGAGCGCCTCGGTGACCACCGCCCCCTCGACGCAGCCTCCGGACACCGAACCCAGGAAGGTGCCGTCGTCGTTGATCACGAGGCTCGAGCCGGCGGGCCGCGGCGCCGAGCCCCAGGTTTCAACCACGGTGGCGAGCGCTACACCGTGACCGGCCTTCTGCCAGTCCTCAGCCGCCTTGAGGATGTCTTGGTCGCGATTGAGCATGGGAGCCTCTTTCAAGCTGCGGAACGGATCAGGCTGCGGTGATGCGGCGGCGTTGCGGACGAGAGCGCCGATACCAGCCCCTCGATTGAACTCAAATTATGCACCGGGCGGAATTCGTCAACGTGCGGCAGCATCATTTTGATGCCTTGCGCCTTGGCCTCGAACCCGCCGTAACGCAGCAACGGATTGAGCCAGATCAGGCGGCGGCAGGATCTGTGCAGCCGGTCCATCTCGAACGCCAGCCTGGCGTCGGCCTCACGCTCCAGCCCGTCGGAAATCAAGAGCACGATCGCGCCCTGCCCGAGCACGCGCCGGCCCCACAGCTTGTTGAAACTGTGCAGCGAGGTGGCGATCCGGGTGCCGCCGGCCCAGTCCTCCACCGTCAGCGAACAACTCGCCAGCGCCTCGTCGGGATCCCGCGCCCGCAGCGCCCGCGTCACATTGGTCAGGCGCGTGCCGAACAGAAACACCGAAACGCGCTTGCGCGCATCGGTGATGGCATGCAGGAAATGCAGGAACAGCCGGGTATATTCGCTCATCGAGCCCGATATATCGAGCAGCGCCACGATCGGCGCCGGCTTGTCGATCCGCCCGAGCCGATGGATATCGATGATATCGCCGCCGGTGCGCAGACTGCCGCGCAGGGTGCGGCGCATGTCGAGCCGCAAGCCCCGCGCGTCGGGCTGATAGCGGCGGGTGCGCAATTCGGCCTGCGGCAATTTCATCTGGGCGATGGCGCGGGTCACGGTCGCGATTTCGGCCGCACTCATCTGCGCGAAATCCTTCTTCTGCAACACCTCGGTGTCGGATACCGAGAGCCGGATTTCCCGTTCCTGGGCCTGCGGGGCTTCGCGCATCTGCGGTTGCGACATCGCCTCCTGGACCCGGCGCGAGGCCGGCGGCGGCTTCTTCCTGGCGTGATCCGGCAGCGGCACCGAATCGAGCAGATGCTTCCACTCCTCGGCGGCGCGAAAAAACAGGTCGAACGCCTGCGCGAATATCAGCGCGTGCTCGTGGCGCTTGACAAAGATGGCCTCAAGGGTGGTGTAGACATCGGCGCGGTTGCCGATCTCGATCACCTGCAACGCATTCAGCGCGTCGATCACAGCACCTGGCCCGACCGGTATCCCGGCGGCACGCAGCGCGCGGGCAAAGCCGACGACGTTGTCGGCGATCAGGCCGGATGCGGGAGGTGTCATTCGCAAGCCTCAATTTGGATCGTCATTCCGGGGCGCGAGTGAAACGAGCGAGCCCGGAATCCATAACCCCTGCAGGGAGTATGGATTCCGGGCCTGCGCCAAGTGGCGCATCCCGGAATGACAACTCACAGGTATTTACATGGCGATCCGCTAATTCTCGCTCGTCGCCTCTTTCAAGACCTTCTGCAGCGTGTCGCCCTGCATCCGCGCAATGTCATCCTGGTATTTCAGGAGCGCGCCGAGCGTATCGCCCACCAGTTGCGGCGTCAGCGAACGGGCGTCGAGTTCGGTCAGCGCGGTTGCCCAGTCGATGGTTTCGGCCACCCCCGGCGACTTATAAAAATCCTGCTCGCGCAGCGCCTGCACGAAGGCGACGACCTGTTGCGACAATTTCGCGGAGATTCCGGGCACGCGCGACTTGACGATCGCAAGCTCACGCTCGGCGGAGGGATAATCCACCCAGTGATAGAGACAGCGGCGCTTCAGCGCGTCATGAATTTCGCGGGTGCGGTTCGAGGTGACGATCACGATCGGCGGGTGCGGGGCCTTGACGGTGCCAAGTTCCGGTATCGTCACCTGGAAGTCGCTGAGAATTTCCAAAAGATAAGCCTCGAACGCCTCGTCGGCGCGGTCAATCTCGTCGATCAGCAGCACCGGGGCGCCGGCGACATCCGGCTCCAGTGCCTGCAGCAGCGGCCGCTTGATCAGATAGCGTTCGGCGAAAATGTCGCTGGAGAGCTGCTCGCGGTCGGTATCGCCGGCCGCCTCAGCCAGCCGGATCGCAATCATTTGCGCAGCACTGTTCCACTCATAGACCGCCGAGGCGACGTCCAGACCTTCGTAGCATTGCAGCCGGATCAGCTTTCGACCCAATGCTGCCGCCAACACCTTGGCGATCTCGGTCTTGCCGACGCCGGCCTCGCCTTCCAGAAACAGCGGCCGGCCCATGCGCAGCGACAGATACGTCACCGTCGCCAGCGAGCGCTCCGCGAGATAGCCGTGCGATGTCAGCAATGCGAGCATCGCATCGACGGACGTAGGCAGCGCCGATGCAGTCATGGGACAACCAGTCTTGATGCGCCAGGATTTGGCAATGTCACGCTTTGGCGGTCGCAGCTTCAACGGCACGGCGCGCCATTACCGAGATCAGATGCGCGCGATATTCGGCGCTGCCGTGCAGGTCGCTGTTCAGTCCGTCAGCCGGCACCGTCAAACCATCGAGCGCCTTGGGCGAGAAGCGCTTCTTCAAGGCTTCTTCGAACGCGGTGACGCGGAACACGCCCTCGGAACCGGCGCCGGTCACGGCAACGCGGACATCCGAGGGACGCTTGGCGACGAACACCCCGACCAGCGCGTAACGCGAGGCCTGGTTGCGGAATTTGATGTAGGCGGCCTTTTTGGGCAGCGGGAACATCACCTTGGTGATGATCTCGTCACTCTCCAGCGCAGTGGTGAACAGCCCCTGGAAGAACTCTTCCGGCTTCAGGCGGCGCTTGTTGGTGACGATGGTCGCGCCGAGCGCAAGGCACGCCGCGGGATAGTCGGCGGTCGGATCGTTGTTGGCCAGCGAGCCGCCGATGGTGCCCTTGTGGCGCACCGCGGGATCGCCGATCAGGCCGGCGAGTTCGGCCAGCGCCGGGATCGCCTCCCCCACAGTGGCCGAGGTCGCGACATCGGCGTGCTTTGCGGTAGCGCCGATCACCAGCGAACGGCCCTTCATCTCGATGCCGTCGAGACCTTCGATATGGGACAGGTCGACCAGATGCGGCGGGCTGGCGAGCCGCTGCTTCATGACGGGCAACAGGGTATGGCCGCCGGCGATAACCTTGGCGTCTTCATTCTTGAGCAGCAGATTGGCGGCCTGCCGCACGGTCGCCGGACGATGGTATTTGAATTCGTACATCGGATATTCCTGAGCGCTGTGCGCTGAAATCGTTACGCGAGATCGGAGTTCGCCATCGCCTTGGCGCCAGCCGCGATCGACTGGACGATGTTCTGATAGCCGGTGCAACGGCACAGATTGCCTTCGAGCTCTTCGCGGATGGTGTGATCGCTGAGATCATGGCCCTTGCGACGGACGAGGTCGACGCCGGTCATGATCATGCCCGGTGTGCAGAAGCCGCATTGCAGGCCGTGATGCTCACGGAACGCCTCCTGCATCGGATGCAGCGGCGCGCCATCGGCGGCAAGGCCCTCGATGGTCCTGACCTCGTGCCCGTCAGCCATCACCGCGAGCGTCGTGCAGGATTTGACGGCCTTGCCGTCCAGATGCACGACACAGGCGCCGCATTGCGAGGTGTCGCAGCCGACATGGGTACCGGTTAGCCGCAGATTCTCGCGTAGAAATTGCACCAGCAGCGTACGGGGGTCGATATTGGCGTTGACGGGATTGCCGTTCACGATCAGGGAAATCTTGGCCATTCAGCACTCTCTTCATCTGCGCTGCCGCATTGCACGGCAGCGCAGTCGTTAAAATCATTCCAAGGCCATAATATGGGCCATCCCGGCAATCGGCAACCTCGCCCGGGGCCCTGCCTGATATGACTTTGCAGGACTTCGGCGGGCCAGCCCGGTTTGGCGGACCGGTCTTTCCAGGAGAATCAGCCTCTTTAGAGCCTTTTCCGTTCCGATGGAATCGGAACGGAAAAGGCTCTATGTCTCTATTTGACGCGTTTTCTTTACGCGAACCGGTATCCACTTCGCTGGAAAACGCTCTGGCGGGCTAGGCTTGCACGGCCTTGGCGAAATTCGCGAAAAACTCATCGGCGAGTTTCTTGGCCGCGCCGTTGATCAGCCGCTGTCCAAGCTGGGCAAGCTTGCCGCCGATCTGGGCCTCGACATTGTAGGTCAGCAAGGTGCCGCCGTCCTTGTCGGCCAGCGCCACCGTGGCGCCGCCCTTGGCGAAGCCCGCGACGCCGCCCTCACCCTCGCCCGAAATCTTGTAGCCATTGGGCGGATCGAGATCGCTCAGCGTCACCCGGCCCTTGAAGCGGGCCGACACCGGGCCGACCTTCATCTTGGCGACCGCGCGAAAACCGTTGTCCTCGGTTTTCTCCAATTCCTCGCATCCGGGGATGCAGGTCTTGAGCACCGCCGGATCGTTCAATTTGGCCCACACAGCCGCGCGCGGCGCTCCAAGCTGAACTTCGCCGTTCATTGTCATTGCCATGGAATGCCTCCCGGTTTGCACACAGTGTTTCCCCCAAGTAAAGCACGCACCGACCAAAAGGAAGGGGACCAATGGAGGAGAGGCAATGCATCTTCGCACCGCAACAGACGTCCCGGAGCCCTTGGGATGGGCCAAGACTTGGGCCAAGACTTAGGCCAAGACTTGGGGATTGGCAGAGACAGGCGGGAATGGTTAGGTCGCGCGCATCATGAGCACCTCCCTCTCACCCCTGCTCGCGCCCATGCTGTCGAGCGCCGCCATGCGCGCGGTCTGCGACGATGCGACGTATCTGCAGTACATGCTCGATTTTGAAGCCGCCCTGGCGCGCGCCGAAGCGGCAACCGGGGTCATCCCCGCAAGGGCAGCCGCTCCGATCACAGCAGCCTGCAAGGCCGAATCGTTCGATCTCGGCGCCCTTGCCGAGGCCGCGACGCGGTCCGGCAATCTCGCGATCCCGCTTGTCAAGGCGCTGACCGCCAATGTCGCCAGGGCCGACGCCGACGCGGCGCGCTACGTGCATTGGGGCGCCACCAGCCAGGACGTGATCGATACCGCCGCGATGCTGACGTTGCGGGCAGCGATCGACGCGCTGCTGCCGGATCTGGATCGCGCCATCGCCGGCTTTGCCAAACTTGCACGGCAGCATCGCGCCACCGCCGTGGTGGCGCGGACCTGGCTGCAACACGCGTTGCCGATGCCGTTCGGACTCAAGCTTGCGGAATATGCCGCCGCGCTGCAGCGTTCGCGCGCACGGTTGCATCGAATGCGCAAGCGAGACGCTGGCGCTGCAGTTCGGCGGCGCCGCGGGGACGCTCGCAGCACTCGGCGACAACGGATGGCGCGTTGCCGAGAAACTCGCGCAGGAACTTAAGCTGCCGCTGCCGGATGCGCCGTGGCACACCCACCGCGACCGCATGGCGGAGGCGGCTTCGGTGCTGGCCATTCTCGCGGGAACATGCGGCAAGATCGCCCGCGATGTGTCGCTGATGATGCAGACCGACGTCGCCGAGGCGTTCGAGCCGTCGGGCGAAGGCCGTGGCGGCTCGTCGACCATGCCGCACAAGCGCAATCCCGTCGCGGCTGCAACCGCGCTGGCCGCGGCCACCATGGCACCCAATCTGGCGGCGACGATGTTCGCGGCACAGGTGCAGGATCACGAGCGCAGCGCCGGGCCGTGGCACGCGGAATGGCCGACATTGCCGATGCTGCTGCTGGTTACATCGGGCGCGCTCGCCGCCATTGTCGATATTGCCGAAGGGCTGGAAGTCGACGCGGCGCGCATGCGCGTCAATCTCGACGCGACCCACGGGCTGATCATGGCCGAATCCGTCGCGATGGCGCTGGCGGAAAAGATCGGCAAGAGCGAGGCCCATCATCTCATGGAGGCCGCGAGCAAAAAAGCCGTCGCCGAAAAGAAGGACCTGCGCGGCGTGCTGACGGAGGATCCGAAGGTCACCGCCCATCTCGACGCTCGAAAAATCGAAAGATTGTTCGAGCCGATGGCCTATCAGGGCGTCTCGCAGACCCTGATCGACCGGCTGCTCGCCTCGCTCGACAAGAAACAGTAATCATCAATGCCGTCATTGCAATGACGAATAACGTTCCCTGATATATGGAAACATACCACGCCGATGATCGATGCCGACGGCTGCCTGCTCCACGTATCCGTCGAAGGCCGTGACGGCGGACCGACTTTGATGCTGTCGAATTCGCTGGGCTGCACGATGCGGATGTGGGAGCCGCAGATGCCGGCGCTCACGAAACTGTTTCGCGT
Organism: uncultured Pseudomonadota bacterium; assembly: GCA_963729395.1. Taxonomy (GTDB): domain Bacteria; phylum Pseudomonadota; class Alphaproteobacteria; order Rhizobiales; family Xanthobacteraceae; genus Bradyrhizobium. The sequence goes on from CAVSOS010000034.1 coordinate 33,989, forward strand.
GATCCGCTATGACCGGCGCGGCCAAGGCAAATCCGCGGTAGCACCCGGCCCTTATTCCATGGAGCGCTTCGGCCGCGACGTGCTGGCGATCCTCGACGATCTCAACATCGAGAAGGTGCATTGGTGCGGACTGTCGATGGGAGGCATGGTCGGACAGTGGCTCGGCGCCAACGCGCCGCAGCGATTCCACAAGATCATCCTCTGCAACACCAGTTGCTACTATCCCGATCCGACCAACTGGCTCAACCGCATCAAGGCGGTGAAGGAAGGCGGCATCGCCTCGATCGCCGACGCCGTCATCGCCGGCTGGCTGACCGCGGACTTCCGCGAACGCGAGCCGCAGATTGCCGCCAACATGAAGGCCATGCTGATCGCTTCCCCGGTGCAGGGCTATCTGGCCTGCTGCGAGGCCCTGAGCACGCTCGATCAGCGCGCGCTGTTGCCTGAGATCAAAAGCCCGACGCTGGTGATCGCCGGACGTCACGACATCGCGACGCCGGTCGCGGCCGGCGAGTTCATCCGCAGCCAGATTCCCGGCGCCGCCTTAACGATTCTCGATGCCGCGCATATTTCCAATGTCGAACAGCCGCACGCCTTCACCGAAGCCGTGGTCGGCTTCCTGACGCAACGCTAGAGACGATGAGTTCGAAAATCGAACGCGCCGCGAACTCAGCTTCACCTCTCCCGTTGGGAGAGGTCGGCAGGCTCGGCTGCGCTCTTGCGCAGCTGAGCGTGACGGGTGAGGGGTTACGGCTTATCGATAAGGCGTACCCCCTCACCCCAACCCTCTCCCAACGGGAGAGGGAGCGCGGTTTCACCGCCGCAACGTCGAGCCTCATCAGCGAATGAAGCAAATCAAACTTTGAGAGAACAATAATGGACGATCAAAAACGCCGTGACGACGGCATGGCCCAGCGGCGCAAGGTGCTTGGCGATGCCTGGGTCGATAAATCGATCGCCAACAGGAATTCGTTCAACGCCGAGTTCATCGACCTGATCACGCGCCATGCGTGGGGCGAGATCTGGACCCGCCCGCATTTCGACCAGCGCACCCGGCGCGTGCTGGTGATCGGCACCATGGTCGCGCTCGGCCAATGGGACGAATTCCGCCTGCACGTGCGCGCAGCGCTCGCGGAAGGCGGCTTCACGCCCGACGATATCAAGGAAATCCTGCTGCAGCAGGCGATCTATTGCGGCGTGCCCGCGGCCAACCATGCCGTCAAGGAGGCGTCAGCGATTGTCCAGGAGTTGGGGCTGCTGAAGGGGTAGATCCGCAAGCATCGCGCTGCGATCGGTCTCCGCCCGAACGGGAGGTTCGACCAGCAACACGATCGCAGTGCCGAGCAGCATCAGCAATTCGGTCGCGTGCAGCCGAAGGGCTGCGGTCTCGCCGACCTGCGAGGCCATGACCATGCTGCCGAGGCTGATCACGCTGCCGATCGCAAGCGCCATCGCCAGCGCTTCGTCGCCGCCGCCGGTCTTGCGGATCGAGGGACGGGTGATGAAAATCAGAAAGACTGCAAAAAAGGCCACGACGGTGAGCCTTCCGAGCGCCAGCAACCACGCGAAGCGAACTGTGGTCGCCGACGCCAATTGCAGGTGATCGCTGACGAACAACGCAACCGATACAGTCGGCTGCTCATAGAGGCCGTGGATCGGCGAAATGATGATCCTGAAAGCGACGATGGTCCAGGTCGGAATGAAATAGGCCGCCAGCAGCGCGCCATTGAATGAACTGATCCGCCAGTTTGTGGACATCTCGTTTCCCGCTTTTTCCGCCGGCTCCGACCGGGAGCAGCGGCATTGCGGAGGTAACGCCCCTAAACTGCGATGGGCAATTTAAACCTTTTGTTTACCTTAATTGGCCGCACCAGCTTACCGGCAGCTGGCGCCGTCGCGGCCGCGGCAAAGAAAAATCCCGCCTTTTCGGCGGGACTTTCCTGCTCTGGCGTGGTTCACCTTCGAACTAGCGATCCTTTTGCGTCTGCTGGCCCTTACGGCTTGGATCCTGCTGCTGCTGGCCGGGCTTCTGACCGCCGCCCTGCTGCTGGCCGGGCTTCTGGCTCGGATTCTGATTCTGCTGGCCCGGATTGGGATTCTGGTTCGACATCGAATGTCTCCCTTGTTGAAGGTAGTCGGAGACAACGGAAGAGCCCGTGGTTGGTTTCCGGGAAACGCCGGTTCCGTCATGATTATTGCGTGGTGATGGCTTGTCGCAACTGCGGCCACGGAACCGAAAGACCAAACTAGCTATGTACAAGCGCTTGGGCGGCGCTTCACGCTGTTGCCGCACCGGGTTCCCGCTGTTAGAAAACGAGACGACGCGTCGTTCCGGCTGCCGGGGCCATCGCCGCGGAGTTTGTTGAAGCGAGCATTTTCTTTACGGCAAACCGGGTCCACTTTGCCGGAAAATGCTGCAAACAGCGGCAGCGCATGGACTATTTCGCCCAGCAACTCATCAACGGCATCGTCCTCGGCTCGATCTACGGCCTGATCGCCATCGGCTACACCATGGTCTATGGCATCGTCGGCATGATCAATTTCGCCCATGGCGACATCTTCATGATCGGCGGCTTTATCGCGCTGATCAGCTTCCTGATTCTGGTCTCGATCGGCCTCACCGTGGTGCCGGTGATCCTGCTGATCGTCCTTCTGGTGTCGATGGCGGTCACAGCACTCTACGGCTGGACCGTGGAGCGTATCGCCTACCGGCCGCTGCGGCACTCGTTCCGCCTCGCTCCGATGCTGTCCGCCATCGGCATGTCGTTCGTGCTCAGCAATTATTCGCAAGTGGCGCAGGGCGCGCGGGTCAAGCCGGTGCCGCCGATCATCACCGGCGGCTATGCATTATTCGAACGGAACGGCTTCGTGGTGCGGCTGTCCAATGTCCAGATCATCGTCGTCGTCGCCACCATCGTGCTGCTCGCGATTTTCACCTGGCTGGTGGCGCGGACCCGGCTCGGCCGCGACATGCGCGCCTGCGAGCAGGACCAGACCATGGCGGCGCTGCTCGGGGTCGATGTCGACCGCACCATCTCCATGACCTTCGTGATCGGCGCCGCCCTCGCCGCCGTCGCCGGCATGATGTACCTTTTGTATTATGGCCTGGTGGATTTCTTCATGGGCTTTGTCGCCGGCATCAAGGCCTTCACCGCCGCCGTTCTCGGCGGCATCGGCTCGCTGCCCGGCGCGATGCTGGGCGGGCTTGCGATCGGCCTGATCGAGACGCTTTGGTCGGCGTATTTCTCGGTCGAGTACAAGGACGTCGCCGCGTTCTCGATCCTTATCGTCGTGCTGATCTTCCTTCCGACCGGCCTGTTGGGCCGGCCCGAAGTTGAAAAAGTTTGACGGGCGACGGCGTGACCACATTGGCGCCCGAACCGACGCCCGCTTCGCGCCTCCCCGGCGTTGCCTTCATCTTCAAGAAAGCCCTCATCAGCGCGCTGGTGGCGCTGGGACTGTTTTCGCTGATGATCGGTATCCGCACCGAGGCCGGCCCTGAAGGGCAGCTGATCTATTGGACGCGCTTCGGCGATCTCGCCGCCATGGTCGCAATTGTGTTCGGCGGCAGCATCGTCGTGGAATTGCTGCGGCAGTGGTGGGGACCGGTTGGCACGATCAGGCTCGTGCCGCCGTCCGCGAAAAGCACGCTGGCGGTGCTGCGGCGCGGAGTAGCACCGGTACTCCTGATCTTCACGTTTCTGGTGCCGGTGATTTTCTACGATCAGCGCTACATCCTCGATCTCGGCATTCTGGTGCTGACCTATGTGATGCTGGGATGGGGACTGAACGTGGTGGTCGGTCTCGCCGGCCTGCTCGATCTCGGCTACGTCGCCTTTTACGCCGTCGGCGCCTATTCCTACGCGCTGCTGGCGACCAATTTCGGGCTGTCGTTCTGGGTCTGCCTGCCGCTCGCCGGCATCCTCGCCGCATTCTGGGGCGTGCTGCTCGGCTTTCCGGTGCTGCGGCTGCGCGGCGACTATCTCGCCATCGTCACGCTGGCATTCGGCGAGATCATCCGCCTCGTCATCACCAATTGGCAAAGCCTGACCGGCGGCCCCAACGGCGTCAGCGGCATTCCGCGGCCAACCTTTTTCGGCATTCCGCTCACCGCCGGCGACGACGGCCTTGCGGCCAGACTCGGCATCGAGTTCTCGCCGACCCAGCGCATCGTGTTTCTGTTTTACCTGATCCTGGCGCTGGCGTTGCTCACCAACTGGGTGACCATCCGGCTGCGCCGGCTGCCGATCGGCCGCGCCTGGGAGGCGCTGCGCGAGGACGAGGTCGCCTGCCGCGCGCTCGGCATCAACACCACCACGACCAAGCTGACCGCATTCGCGACCGGCGCCATGTTCGGCGGCCTCGCCGGCGCGTTCTTCGCCACACGGCAGGGGTTCATCAGCCCGGAATCCTTCACCTTCCAGGAATCGGCGCTGGTGCTGGCGATTGTCGTGCTCGGCGGCATGGGCTCGCAGCTCGGCGTCGCGCTCGCCGCGTTGACCATGATCGGCGGCTTCGAGCTGTTTCGCGGTCTCGACCAATATCGCATGCTGGTATTCGGCGTGGCGATGGTGCTGTTGATGATCTGGCGGCCACGCGGGCTGATCGGTCATCGCGCGCCAACGGTCTTCCTGCGGCATAGCCATGCCATCTCCTCCGACCTCGTCAAGGAGGGCAAGGGATGAGCAAAGGGATGAGCGGCGATTCCATTCTCGCCGTCGATCGTCTGTCGATGCGCTTCGGCGGTATCGTCGCGGTCAACGATCTGTCATTTGGCGCCGGACGGCAAAAGATTACCGCGCTGATCGGGCCGAACGGCGCCGGCAAGACCACCGTGTTCAATTGCATCACCGGCTTTTACAAGCCGACCGGCGGCACGATGCGGCTGATGCATGATGATGCCGCGATCCGCCTCGAGCGGCTGAAGGATTTCCGGATCTCCAAACAGGCCCGGATCGCGCGCACCTTTCAGAACATCCGGCTGTTCCCGGGCATGACCGCGCTCGAAAATCTGATGGTCGCCCAGCACAATGCGCTGATGCGCGCCTCGGGCCTGACGTTTCTCGGGCTGATCGGCGCGCCGTCCTGGCGCGCGGCCGAGAAACGCGCGATCGACCTGGCGCGGCTATGGCTGGACCGCGTCGGGTTGCTCGACCGCGCCGACGATGCCGCCGGCAACCTGCCCTATGGCGATCAGCGCCGTCTCGAAATCGCGCGCGCGATGTGCACGGAACCGGCGTTGCTGTGCCTCGACGAGCCGGCCGCCGGCCTTAACGCACGCGAAAGCGCGGCCCTGAGCGAGTTGCTGTTCTCGATCCGAGCCGAGCACGGCACCTCGATCCTGCTGATCGAGCACGACATGTCGGTGGTGATGGAAGTTTCCGACCACATCGTGGTGATGGACTATGGCGTGAAGATCGCTGAAGGCACGCCGCAGCAGATCCGTGACGATCCCAAGGTGATCGCGGCCTATCTCGGCGCCGACGAGGAAGAAGCGATCGCGGTGATGGGGAGCGCCACGTGACCGCGATTCCATATCTTCGTCATGCCCGGGCTTGTCCCGGGCATCCACGTCTTTTCTTGCAACTCGGCCACCAAGACGTGGATGGCCGGGACAAGCCCGGCCATGACGGTGTGGGGTCTAGAGCATGACCTCGAACTCCACGCCCCTGCTCACCATCCGCAGCCTTCGCGCCGCCTATGGCAAGATCGAGGCTCTGAAGGGCGTCGATCTCGACATCAACAACGGCGAGATCGTCGCCTTGATCGGCGCCAACGGCGCCGGCAAATCAACATTGATGATGACGATCTTCGGCAAGCCGCGTGCCCGCGCCGGAAAAATCCAGTTCGACGGCAGCGATATCACCGGTGTACCGACCCATCAGATCGCTAGGCTGCGCATCGCCCAGGCGCCGGAGGGCCGCCGGATCTTTCCGCGCATGAGCGTTGCGGAGAACCTGCAGATGGGCGCCGATGCCACCGATGGCAGCGAAGCCGATCGCGCCGCCGGGCTCGAACGCGTCTTCACGCTGTTCCCGCGGCTCAAGGAACGCATGACCCAGCGTGGCGGCACGTTGTCCGGCGGCGAGCAGCAGATGCTCGCGATCGGGCGCGCGCTGATGAGCCGCCCTCGCCTGTTGATGCTGGACGAGCCGTCGCTCGGATTGGCGCCGCTGATCGCGCGACAGATTTTCGACGCAATCCGCACCCTGAACCGGCAAGACGGCCTCACCGTGCTGATCGTCGAGCAGAACGCCAATCATGCGCTGCGGCTCGCTCATCGCGGCTACGTCATGGTCAACGGCCTGATCACGCTGAGCGGAACCGGCACCGAGCTGTTGCAGCGTCCAGAAATCCGCGCGGCCTACCTGGAAGGCGGCCGGCGGGCGTAGCATTCCGCGCCAGGCTCGGGCCGGCCGTTTCGGCGAAGGCCGAACGACCTGCAATTGAATTCACGCGGCCAGCTGTTGCGAACAGACCGTGGATTTGCCCAAAAATTTGCCGATGACTTCACGGTAAAATCAGCCGACAATGGGCCTGATTTTCGGGCCCGGCGGCGTGTCGGTGCTTGCCGCAGCGACCAACCGCGAGGACTCCCTATGAAATCATTCAAACTCATCGGCCTGGCATTGGGCGCATCGCTTGTGCTGTCGACGGCGGCGTTTGCGCAGGACCTCACCATCGCGGTGGCGGGCCCGATGACGGGCGGCGAATCCGCGTTCGGCCGTCAGATGAAGAATGGCGCCGAACAGGCGGTGGCGGATCTCAACGCCGCCGGCGGCGTGCTCGGCCGGAAATTGACACTGGATGTCGAGGACGACGCCTGCGATCCGAAACAGGCGCGCTCGGTCGCGGAAAAAATTGCGAGCGCGAAAATTCCGTTCGTCGCGGGCCACTATTGTTCTTCATCGTCGATCCCGGCGTCGGAAGCCTATGAGGACGGCAATGTCCTAGAGATCACGCCGGCTTCCACCGCGACGAAATTCACCGACGGCAAACTCTGGAACGTTGCCCGCGTCTGCGGCCGTGACGATCAGCAGGGTCCGGTCGCCGCGGCCTACATTGCCAAGACGTTCGCGGGCAAGAATGTCGCGATCCTCAACGACAAGACCAGTTACGGCAAAGGTCTCGCCGACGAGATCAAGAAGGCGCTGAACGCTGCGGGCTTCACCGAGAAGATGTTCGAATCCTACAACAAGGGCGACAAGGATTTTAACGCCATCGTGTCGCGGCTGAAGCGCGACAACATCGATCTGGTCTTCGTCGGCGGCTACCATCAGGAAGCCGGTTTGATCCTGCGCCAGATGCGCGACCAGGGCCTCAAGACCATCCTGATGGCGGGCGACGCCTTGTTCGACAAGGAATTTGCCTCCATTGCCGGCCCGGCCGCGGAGGGCACGCTGTTCACCTTCGGTCCCGATCCGCGCAACAACCCTGCCGCCAAGGCCACCGTCGAGAAGTTCAGGGCCAGGAACATCGACCCCGAAGGCTACACGCTCTACACCTACGCCGCGATGCAGGTGTGGTCGCAGGCCGTCGCGAAGGCCGGCTCGACCGACGCCAAGAAGGTGATGGACAAGATCAAGGCCGGCGCCTGGGAAACCGTGATCGGCAACCTGTCATTCGACGCCAAGGGCGACATCAAGCAGACTCCTATGTTGTCTGGAAGTGGGACGCCAAGGGCAACGCCGTCGAGATCAATCCGAAGGGGTCGTGAGCCACTGCAATCGCGCATACAGCGCCCCGGTTCGCCGGGGCGTTTTCGTTTTGCCAACGCGGCATGTCGGCCTCAATGAGGTTGACCACAACATAGCCGTGCCGTCATCTGTGCCTTCAGGATCATACGATGAAAAATCTGCTCACCGATATTGCCGGCGTCCGCGTCGGCCACGCCGACGATGCGGCGCTGGCGTCCGGCGTCACGGCGGTGGTGTTCGATGCGCCGGTCGTAGCAGCGATCGATGTACGCGGCGGCGGCCCGGGCACCCGCGAGGGCGCGCTGCTCGACGTCGCCAACACCGTGGAGCGGATTGACGCCATCGCGCTGGCCGGCGGCTCGGCATTCGGGCTGGAGGCCGGCGGCGGGGTGCAGGCCTGGCTCGCCGAACATGGCCGCGGTTTTGCGGTGCGCGGCGCGATCATTCCGATCGTGCCCGGCGCGATCATGTTCGATCTGTTGAACGGCGGCGACAAGGCCTGGGGCCGCTTTCGCGCCCTACCGCGATCTCGGCTACACCGCGGCCGCCGCGGCGGCGACGAACTTCGCGCTTGGCAGCGTCGGCGCCGGCCTCGGCGCCACCACGGCGAACTTCAAGGGCGGGATCGGCTCGGCATCGGCGGCGACGCAAAGCGGCGTCCAGGTCGCGGCGCTCGCGGTGGTCAATGCGGTCGGCAGCGTCACGGTCGGCGACGGGCCGTGGTTCTGGGCCGCGCCCTTCGAGATCGGCGGCGAATATGGCGGGCGCGGTTTGCCGTCCTCGTTCACGCCGGACATGCTGACGATGCGCCTCAAGGGCGGCGCCGCGGCCACCGCCGTCGAGAACACCACGCTCGCGGTGGTCGTGACCGACGCGGTGTTGACCAAGCCCCAGGCCAAACGGCTCGCGATGATCGCGCAGACCGGGTTTGCCCGCGCGATCTATCCGGTGCATGCGCCGCTCGACGGCGATGTGGTGTTCGCCGCCGCCACCGGCCAAAGGCCGATCGATCCGCTGGCCGGCCTCACCGAGCTCGGCATGGTCGCAGCCAATGTCGTCGCCCGCGCCATCGCGCGTGGCGTCTACACGGCGGCCGCGTTGCCATTTCCCGGCGCCTTGCCGTCGTGGAAAGAGCGTTTCGGGTAGCAACGAACTTTCAGGAAAAAGCGTTGCCTCTAGCGCCTATACCGACGTTTCGCGAGATCAGACGCTGAACGACAGCGGCGGAGCTGAGAATGACATCGCATTCATCTGTTGCTGAAACATCTGCTTGATCAGATTGTAGGACGATGCCGTCGCGCTGGAGTCGCTCGATCCGGCGTCGCTGTCGATCGAGGACAGGTCCTGCCATGCGTTCGACGCGCTGGTGGGCGCGGACGAATTCGATCCGGTCGATGACTGGCTTTGCGCCGCCAGCAACGTGTTCAGGGTCGCCGGCGATAGCTGCGAACCTGTGCTCGACCCGGAAACCGGCGCGGAACTTGCCGAGACCGGGCTTCCGATTTCAAACGGATCGACCGCGCTAAAGCCGGTCGATTGCGGCGAGGACGCGCTCGACGAGGACCCGCTTGAGGATGTCAGTGAACTGACGGCGTCCAGCGCGGCCGTCGCGGCGCCCAGAGCAAACAGCATGGCCAAACTCCGACAATTGCCGCGTCACGCGGCCAATCTTCCACGCCGATTGGTCAGCAAGCCCCGTGCCACGCGGAAAAGCCCAATAAATTGGCGGTTTTTCGCGGCCCGCGCGGTTCGGCATCCCCGGCAATTGATGCCGCTGCGGCAGAATTTTCCGCCCCGATAGCGACGGTCCCGGCCGCATTTGCCCCCACGCTTTGCGCGTGTTAGGCGAAAGCCGTCCGCACGCTTCGAAAATGCCAAGGGAAACGCGCATGTCTCAACAGTTTGCGTCACGCCCCCTCGTCATCGCACCGTCGATCCTGGCTTCCGATTTCGCCAAACTGGGCGAAGAGATCCGCGCCGTCGATTCCGCCGGCGCCGACTGGATCCACCTCGACGTCATGGACGGCCATTTCGTCCCCAACATTTCCTACGGCCCCGACGTCATCAAGGCGATACGTCCGCACACCAAAAAGATTTTCGATGCGCATTTGATGATCTCACCGTGCGATCCCTATCTCGAGGCGTTCGCCAAGGCCGGCTGCGATCACATCACGGTGCATGCCGAGGCCGGCCCGCATCTGCATCGCTCGCTGCAGGCGATCCGCGCGCTCGGCAAGAAGGCCGGCGTCTCGCTCAATCCGGGCACACCCGTCAGCGCGATCGAATATGTGATCGATCTGATCGATCTGGTGCTGGTGATGTCGGTCAATCCCGGCTTCGGCGGCCAGGCCTTTATTCGCTCGGCGCTCGGCAAGGTCGGCGACGTCAGGGCCATGACCGCGGGACGCCCGATCGATATCGAGGTCGATGGCGGCGTGGCCCCGGATGTTTCGGGCGCGCTTGCGGCTGCCGGCGCCAACGCTTTCGTCGCCGGCTCCTCCGTGTTCAAGGGTGGCACGGTGGAGGCCTACAAGGCCAACATATCCGCGATCCGCAATGCAGCGGCGGCTGCGCGCGGCGAGATGGTCTGACGCGGCTCGTCGGACGGGCTCATCCGGATTGATGCCGGCGTCGGCGATTTTGGTGATGTGTTGCTGAAATGCTGCAAATCGAACACTGAAAAGTGATATCGATCCTGTCTGGACGGCCATCCTTACGAGGCTCCCCTGAAAAAGTTCGCTGTCGCCTGCGTCGTGTTGTTCACCCTGGGCGCATTTGGCGCGGCGGGCGCAGCTGAGCTGCCGTTGAAGGCGCGGCCGAAGCCGCCGCCAGCACCGACCTGGTGGGTGAGCGGCGGAGCGCTGTTATGGTCGGTCAAAGCGGCACCTCTGCCGCCGACATTGACGAGCTTTGCGCCCGGCAGTCCGTCGGCGACCACCGGATTCGGCGGGGCGCTCGGCGTCGCAGGCACCGTCGTACAATCGCCCGATCATCTGAACTACGGCCCGTTCGGCGGCGGCCGCTTCACGCTCGGCCATTGGCTGGAATCCGATCCGCGCTTCGGGCTCGAAGCCGACGCATTCTTCCTGGGTAGCGGCAGCTCGGGCTTCTCGGAGATGTCCGGCGGCACGCCGTCGTTGCGGGTGCCGTTCTTCAACGTGCCACCCGGCGCCGGCTTCCCGCTCGGCTCATCGTCATTTGTGCTGGCCGATCCCGGCTTTGCTTCGGGCGGACAAGTGATCAGTTCCTCGCTCCAGTTCTGGGGCATCGAAGGCAACGGACTCTATCATGCCTATAGCCGGCCGGGGTTCAGCGTATCTGTCATCGCCGGCCTTCGTTATCTCGATCTCCGCGAAGGTCTTTCGATTGTCTCAACCGAAAACCTGCTGGCACCTGGCGTGGGCAGCTTCACCGGCACCGACAGTTTCTCGACGCGGAACCAGTTCTACGGTGCGCAACTGGGCGTGAAGGCGGAACAGCAATTCGGCCGGTTTGACGGTTCGGTGGTTGCGAAGGTCGCGCTCGGCGACAATTATGAGACGGTGTCCATCAACGGAAATTCCGTGGTTTCCGGTTTTGGCTTGCCTTCGGCAACAACCCCAGGCGGCATCTTTACGCAGACGACCAACATCGGCCTGCAAACCCGCAACCACTTCGCGGTGGTGCCGGAAACGCAAGTGCAATTGGGCTATACGATATGGAGCGGAATTCGCCTCTTCGTCGGCTACGATTTCATATATCTCAGCAACGTCGCGCGCCCCGGCGACCAGGTCGACACCACGCTCAATTTCACCGGCAATTCCACGATTACCCCGGGCTCGGTGCTCACGGGCGCGGCGCGTCCCATGCCGTTGTTTAATAGCTCGTCGTTCTGGGCACAGGGCGTCAAATTCGGCGCAAGCTACGTGTTTTGACAGACTGCCGGTTTTGAACCGGCGAGCAGCCGTGTCGGCGCCGGCAAAATGCCTTAACGCTTGCGTGGGGCTTCCAGGCCCCTCAGCAGCAGCGCCAGAAGAGCGTCGATCCGCGCACCGAGCTGCGGATCGCTCCATTCATCGGCATGGGCGGGATGGTGGAAACGGCTGGTGGCGTCAAACAGCGCGCGCGCGGATGTCTTGAGGTCGCTGACCTGGAACACGCCCTGCTTCACGCCCTCGGACAGGATCTGCGCGATCTGATCGACCAAACCATCCTTGTGCGCCTTGACCACTTCGCAGGCTTCTTGCGCCAGCGTCAGGTAGGTCGCGAACATCTCGGGATCCTCGCAAACCTTCTGGTGCTTGATTGAAATCATGGTGCGCAGCCAGCGCTCCAGCTTGGCCGGCGCCGGCCCTGAGCCTTCCGCAACCTTCTGCAGCGGCGCGTTGACCCGGTCGAGCCAGCGCTTGGCCACGGCCTGCCGCAATGAAGCCTTGCTCGGAAAATGCCGATAGACGCTGCCATGGCTGACATCGAGCGCCCGGGCAACGTCGACCACCGTGGCCTTCGTCAGCCCGAAGCGGCGCAACACGTCCTCGGTGACCTCAAGAATTCGCTCAGGGGTCAAAACCACAGCTTCATTCATGCGCGCACCTTCTGCTTATCGTCGAGCATTGTTATCTGCGATGTGGCTGGCGGATGGTCATGGCCGTTCCGATTTAATGGTTCAGCTTCGCGGCCTGCGAGGCAAGGTAGCGGGCCACATGGAGGTCGAGCCAGCGATGGATTTGGGCGGTTAAAGAAAAGATTTCGGCAGTCATGGCAGTACGTTCCTGTTCAGGTCCAAGGCTGGCGGCCGATCGGCCGACCAGTCCAGGTAACGCCCCAATACCGGCGTCGGATTGCATATAGCATATCGCGCTGACAGATTTCAATATCTGTTAGTCAATATTCTGTGATAAAGTGCTTCTAGGGATGTCCCGATCAGGGTGCCCCGCCCTCGCCGGGCCGGCGTTTGTCTCACCGGGGCCGCTCTGCTAAAGCGCGGCGTAATCCCCAACCGTCAGAGTGCGAAATGATCCCCCGCTACACCCGCCCGGAAATGGCCTCTATCTGGGAGGCGCAGACGCGCTTCAAGATCTGGTTCGAGATCGAGGCGCATGCCGCCGACGCGCAGGCCGAACTCGGCGTGATCCCCAAGGAGGCCGCGAAGACGATCTGGGCCAAGGCCAGGGACGCCACCTTCAACGTCGAGCGGATCGACGAGATCGAGCGCGAGACCAAGCACGACGTGATCGCCTTCACGACCCACCTGGCCGAGATCATCGGCCCCGAGGCGCGCTTCGTGCACCAGGGCATGACCTCCTCCGACGTGCTCGACACCTGCCTCAATGTGCAGCTGACGCGCGCCGCCGACCTATTGATCGCCGACGTCGACAAGGTGCTGGCGGCGCTGAAGACGCGCGCCTTCGAGCACAAGATGACGCCGACCATCGGCCGCTCCCACGGCATCCATGCCGAACCCATGACGTTCGGGCTGAAGCTCGCTTACGCCTATGCGGAATTCACCCGCGCCCGCGAGCGCCTTGTCAGTGCCCGCAAGGAAATCGCGACCTGCGCGATCTCGGGCGCGGTCGGCACCTTCGCCCAGATCGATCCGCGCGTCGAAGCGCATGTTGCGAAAGCGATGGGACTGACGCCGGAGCCGATCTCCACCCAGGTGATCCCCCGCGATCGCCACGCGATGTATTTCGCCGTGCTCGGCGTGATCGCATCCTCGGTCGAACGCCTCGCCACCGAAATCCGCCACCTGCAGCGCACCGAGGTGCTGGAAGCGGAGGAGTTTTTCTCCGAGGGCCAGAAAGGCTCCTCGGCGATGCCGCACAAGCGCAACCCGGTGCTGTCGGAAAATCTCACCGGCCTCGCGCGGATGGTCCGCGCCTATGTGACGCCGGCCATGGAGAATGTGGTGTTGTGGCACGAGCGCGATATTTCGCACTCCTCGGCCGAGCGCATGATCGCTCCCGATGCCACCGTGACGCTGGACTTCGCGCTCAATCGCCTCGCGGGCCTGATCGACCAACTGCTGATCTACCCGGCAAACATGCAGAAAAATCTCGATCGCCTCGGCGGCCTCGTGCATTCCCAGCGTCTGTTGATCGCGCTGACGCAAAAAGGCGCCAGCCGCGAGGATGCCTATAAACTCGTGCAGCGCAACGCGATGCCGGTGTGGCGCGGCGAAGGCGATTTCCAGACGCTGCTGAAGAAAGACGCCGACGTGAAGAAATATCTCAGCGATGCCGAGATCTCGGAGCAATTCGATCTCGGCTATCACTTCAAGCATGTCGACACGATTTTCAGGCGGGTGTTCGGCGAGAGCTGATCGAAAACGGGCCCCATGGGCAACGTCGCAGCGTCAGCCGAATGCGTGGTGTGACCTCTCCCCGGTTCAGCCGGCGACCAGCGGCCACGCCGGCGCACCCATCTAGCCGATCCGGGGTTACCATTCAGTTGTTATTGCAGGCCCGCATGGGTGCGCCGGCGTGGCCGCTGGTCGCCGGCTGAACCGGGGAGAGGTCACACCACGCATTCGGCTGACGCTGCGACGTTGCCCATGGGGCCCGTTTTCGATCAGCTCTCGCCGAACACCCGCCGGAAGATCGTGTCGACGTGCTTGAGGTGATAGCCGAGATCGAAATGCTCTCGAGTCTCGGCATCGCTGAGGTAGTTCTTTGACGTCCTTGTCTTTCTTCAGCAGCGTCTGGAAATCGCCTTCGCCGCGCCACACCGGCATCGCGTTGCGCTGCACGAGCTTATAGGCGTCCTCGCGGCTGCACGCCCTTTTGCGTCAGCGCGAGCAGCAGGCGCTGCGAATGCACGAGGCCGCCGAGGCGATCGAGATTGTTCTGCATGTTTTCCGGATAGACCAGCAGCTTGTCGATGAGGCCGGCGAGGCGATCAGCGCGAAGTCGAGCGTCACGGTGGCGTCGGGCGCGATCATGCGCTCGACCGAGGAATGCGAGATGTCGCGCTCGTGCCACAGCGCCACGTTCTCCAGCGCCGGCGATCACATAGGCGCGCACCATGCGGGCGAGGCCGGTGAGGTTTTCGGACAGCACCGGGTTGCGCTTGTGCGGCATGGCCGACGAGCCCTTCTGGCCCTCGGAGAAAAATTCCTCGGCCTCCAGCACCTCGGTGCGCTGCAGGTGGCGGATCTCGGTGGCGAGCCGTTCGATCGAGGAGGCGATCACGCCGAGGGTGGCGAAATACATCGCATGGCGGTCGCGCGGGATGACCTGGGTCGAGATCGGCTCGGGCGTCAGCCCCATCGCTTTCGGCGACGTGTTCTTCGACGCGCGGGTCGATCTGGGCGAAGGTGCCGACCGCGCCCGAGATGGCGCAGGTGGCGATTTCCTTGCGCGCGGCATCCAGGCGCTCGCGGGCGCGGCTGAAATTCGGCATAGGCGTGGGCGAGCTTGAGGCCGAAGGTGATGGGCTCGGCATGGATGCCGTGGGAGCGGCCGATGGTCGGTGTCATCTTGTGCTCGAAGGCGCGCGTCTTCAGCGCCGCCGAGCACCTTGTCGACATCGGCGATCAGCAGGTCGGCGGCGCGGGTGAGCTGCACGTTGAGGCAGGTGTCGAGCACGTCGGAGGAGGTCATGCCCTGGTGGACGAAGCGCGCCTCGGGGCCGACGATCTCGGCCAGGTGGGTCAGGAAGGCGATGACGTCGTGCTTGATCTCGCGCTCGATCTCGTCGATGCGCGTCGACGTCGAAGATGGCGTCCTTGCGCCTTGGCCCAGATCGTCTTGGCGGCCTCCTTCGGGATGACGCCGAGTTCGGCCAGCGCGTCCGCCGCATGGGCCTCGATCTCGAACCAGATCCTGAAGCGGGTCTGCGGCTCCCAGATCGCGGCCATTTCCGGGCGGGTGTAGCGGGGGATCATTCGCGACTCTGCGTGTTGGGGATTACGCCGCGCTTTAGCAGAGCGGCCAGGGCGAGACAAACGCCGGCCCGGCGAGGGCGGGGCGCCCTGATCGGGGCATCCCGTAGCAGCACTTATCACGGAATATTGACTGACAGATATTGAAATCTGTCAGTGCGATATGCTATATTACAATCGACGCCGAATTGAGGCGTCACCTGGACTGGTCGGCCGATCGGCCGCGCACCCGGGACTTGAAGAGGACTACCGCCATGACCATCGAAATCTTTTCATTTGACCTCCCAAATCCAGCGCTGGCTCAACCGCCAGGTTGCCCGCCATCTTGCCGCGCAGGCCGCGAAGCTGACCCGCTAAATCGAACGGCCATGACGCTCCGCCAGCGACATCGCAGATAACGATGCTCGACGACAAGCAGACGGTGCGCCCATGAACGAAACGTGGTTTTGACCCCGGAGCGATTCTCGAAGTCACCGAGGACGTGCTGCGCCGCTTCGGGCTGGCCAAGGCACCGTGGTCGACGTTGCCCGTGCGCTCGATGTCAGCCATGGCAGCGTCTATCGTCATTTTCCGAGCAAGGCTTCGCTGCGCGAAGCGGTGGCCAAACGCTGGCTCGACCGGGTCAACGCGCCGCTTGCAGAAGATCGCCGAAGAGCTCGGGGCCGGCGCCGGCAAAGCTGGAGCGCTGGCTGCGCACCATGTTTGCGATCAAGCACAAGAAGGTCTGCGAAGATCCCGAGATGTTCGCGACCTATCTGACGCTGGCGCGGGAAGCCTGCAAGGTCGTGAAGGCGCACAAGGATGGTCTGGTCGATCAGATCGCGCAAATCCTGTCGGACGGCGTGAAGCAGGGCGTTTTCGAGGTCGCCGACACCAAGACGACCGCGCGCGCGATTTTCGACGCCACCAGCCGCTTCCATCATCCCGCCCATGCCGAGGAATGGAGCGATCCGCAGCTCGGTGCGCGGATAGACGCTGTTCTGGCGCTGCTGCTGCGGGGCCTGGAAGCCCCGCGCAAGCGTTAAGGCATTTTGCCGGCGCCGACACGGCTGCTCGCCGGTTCAAAACCGGCAGTCTGTCAAAACACGTAGCTTGCGCCGAATTTGACGCCCTATGCCCAGAACGACGAGCTATTAAACAACGGCATGGGACGCGCCGCGCCCGTGAGCACCGAGCCCGGGGTAATCGTGGAATTGCCGGTGAAATTGAGCGTGGTGTCGACCTGGTCGCCGGGGCGCGCGACGTTGCTGAGATATATGAAATCGTAGCCGACGAAGAGGCGAATTCCGCTCCATATCGTATAGCCCAATTGCACTTGCGTTTCCGGCACCACCGCGAAGTGGTTGCGGGTTTGCAGGCCGATGTTGGTCGTCTGCGTAAAGATGCCGCCTGGGGCTGTTGCCGAAGGCAAGCCAAAACCGGAAACCACGGAATTTCCGTTGATGGACACCGTCTCATAATTGTCGCCGAGCGCGACCTTCGCAACCACCGAACCGTCAAACCGGCCGAATTGCTGTTCCGCCTTCACGCCCAGTTGCGCACCGTAGAACTGGTTCCGCGTCGAGAAACTGTCGGTGCCGGTGAAGCTGCCCACGCCAGGTGCCGCAGGTTTTCGGTTGAGACAATCGAAAGACCTTCGCGGAGATCGAGATAACGAAGGCCGGCGATGACAGATACGCTGAACCCCGGCCGGCTATAGGCATGATCGAGTCCGTTGCCTTCGATGCCCCAGAACTGGAGCGAGGAACTGATCACTTGTCCGCCCGAAGCAAAGCCGGGATCGGCCAGCACAAATGACGATGAGCCGAGCGGGAAGCCGGCGCCGGGTGGCACGTTGAAGAACGGCACCCGCAACGACGGCGTGCCGCCGGACCTTTCCGAGAAGCCCGAGCTACCGATACCAGGAAGAATGCGTCGGCTTCGAGCCCGAAGCGCGGTCGGGAACCCGCCAATGGCCGAGCGTGAAGCGGCCGCCGCCGAACGGGCCGTAGTTCAGATGATCGGGCATGTACGACGGTGCCTGCGACGCCGAGCGGCCCGCCAAAATCCGGTGGTCGCCGACGGACTGCCGGGCGCGAAGCACGTCGACGTCGGCGGCGGAGGTCGGCTTTGACCGACCATAACAGCGCTCCGCCGCTCACCCACCAGGTCGGTGCCTGGCGGCGGCTTCGGCCGCGCCTCAACGGCAGCTCGGCTGCGCCCGCCGCGCCAAATGCGCCCAGGGTGAACAACCCGACGCAGGCGACAGCGAATTCAGGGGAGCCCGTAAGGATGGCCGTCCAGACAGGATCGATATCACTTTTCAGTGTTCGATTTGCAGCATTTCAGCAACACATCACCTGAATCAGCCAACGCCCGGCATCAATCCGGATGAGCCCGTGCCAAACGAGCCGCGTCAGACCATCTCGCCCCGCGCGGCCGCCGCAGCGGTGCGGATCGCGGAATAGTTCGCCTTATAGGCTCCCCAAGGTGCCGGCCTTGAACACGGCGGAGCCGGCGCGGAGGCTTTGGCGCCGGCAGCCGCGGGTTGCCCCCGAAACTCCGGGGCCCGCCGCCATCGACCTCGATGTCGATCGGCGTCCCGCGGTCATTGCGCGCAGGTCCTGATTTTGCCGAGCGCCGAGGGAATAAAGGCCTGGCCGCCGAAGCCGGGATTGACCGACATCACCAGCACCAGATCGATCAGTCGATCACATATTCGATCGCGCTGACCGGCGTTCCCGGATTGATCGACACGCCTGCCTTCTTGCCGAGCGCTCGGACGCCTGCAGCGAGCGATGCAGATGGGGGCCTGCCTCCGCATGCACGGTGATGTGATCGCATCCTGCCTTGGCAAACGCCTCGAGATAGGGATCGCACGGCGAGATCATCAAATGCGCGTCGAAGATCTTTTGGTGTGCGGCGCATCGCCTGATCACGTCGGGCCCGTAGGTAATGTTCGGGACGAAATGCCATCCATCACGTCGAGATCGATGAAGTCGGCGCCTGCCGCTTCGACGGCGTGGACCTCTTCGCCCAACCTGGAAAGTCGGCCGACAGGATCGAAGGGGCGATGACGAGGGGGCGTGACGCAAATTGGGTGAGACATGTGCGCTTTCCCGAAGGCATTTTCGAAGCGTGCGGACGGCGTTTCCGCGTAACACGCGCACAGCGCTGCGGGCAATGCGGGCAGGATCGTCGCTAGCGGGGCGGAAAATTCTGCCGCAGGCGGCATCAATTGCCGGGGCATGCCGAACCGCGCCGGGCCGCGAAAAACCGCCATTTTATTGGGTTTTTCCGCAGTGGCACGGGGCTTGCTGATCCGATCGGCGTGGAAGATAGGCCGCGTGACCGCGGCAATTGTCGGAGTTTGGCCATGCTGTTTGCTCTGGGCGCCGCGACGGCCGCGCTGGACGCCGTCAGTTCACTGACATCCTCAAGCGGGTCCTCGTCGAGCGCGTCCTCGCCGCAATCGACCGGCTTTAGCGCGGTCGATCCGTTTGAAATCGGAAGGCCGGTTCGGCAAGTTCCGCGCCGGTTTCCGGGTCGAGCACAGGTTCGCAGCTATCGCCGGCGACCCTGAACACGTTGCTGGCGGCGCAAAGCCAGTCATCGACCGGATCGAATTCGTCCGCGCCCACCAGCGCGTCGAACGCATCGCAGAGCCTGTCCTCGATCGACAGCGACGCCGGATCGAGCAACTCCAGCGCGACGGCATCGGTGGCCCGGTACGTTATGATCAAGCAGATGTTTCAGCAACAGATGAATGCGATGTCATTCTCAGCTCCGCCGCTGTCGTTCAGCGTCTGATCTCGCGAAACGCCGGTATAGGCGCTAGAGGCAACGCTTTTTCCTGAAAGTTCGTTGCTAGCCGAAACGATCCTTCCATGCCGGCAGGGCGCCGGGAAATGGCAGCGCGGCCGCCGTATAGACCCGCGCGCGATGGCGCGGGCGACCACATTGGCGGCGACCATGCCGAGTTCGGTGAGGCCGGCCATCGGATCGATAGGTCTTCTCGCCGGTGGCGGCGGCGAACAGCACGTCTCCGTCGGGCGGCGCGTGCACCGGATAGATCGCCCGGGCAAAACCGGTCTGCGCGATCATCGCCAGCCGCCGCGCCTGAGGCTTGGTCAGCGCGGCGTCGGTGACGATCACGGCAAGCGTAGTGTTTTCGACGGAGGATTGCAGCTGCGCCGCCCTTGATGCGCAGCTCCAGCATCTCGGGCGTGAAGGCGGCGGGCAGGCCGCGGCCGCCATATTCGCCGTCGATCTCGAATGGTGCTGCCCAGAACCATGGCCCGTCGCCGACCGTGACGCTGCCGACCGCATTGACGACCGCGAGCGCAGCCACGGTCACGCCGCCCGGCGTCATCGCCGATGCCGAGCCGAGCCCGCCCTTGAAATTCGCCGTGGTGGCGCCGAGGCCGGCGCCGACGCTGCCGAGCGCGAAACTCGACGTCGGGCCGCGCGCCGCCGCGTAGCCGGGATCGCGGTAGGGCGCGGGACCCGAACCACGCCTTGTCGCCGCCGGTCAGGAGATCGAACATGGTCGCACCCGGCACGATCGGGATCACGGCGTCGCGCACGGCAAAACCGCGGCCGAGTTCGGCGAGTCTCGCCTGCACGCCGCCGCCGGCATCGAGGCCGAAAGCCGAGCCGCCCGAAAGCGCGATGGCGTCGATGCGTTCGACCGTGTTGTCGAGATGCAGCAGCGCGTCCTCGCGCGTGCCCGGCCCGCCGCCGCGCACGTCGATCGCCGACCGCCGGCCGATCGAAAATCACCGCCGTCACGCCGGACGCAAGGGCGGTGTCATGGGCGTGACCGACGCGAACGCCGGCAAATCGGTGAGGAGATTCTTCATCGGATGTTTCCTGCAGGGACGTGAGATGACCGCAGGGCCGCGTTGCGGTCAACCTGGTGGAAAAGCGCTAGACGCTGCGCAGACAGAGCGAAAACGCCCCGGCAGACCGGGGCGCTGGCGTCGTGGCCGGGATCGAATGAACGGTTACGAGCCCTTCGGATTGATCTCGGTGTAGCCGCCCTTGGCGTCCCATTTGTAGACGACATAGTCGAGCTGCTTGATGTCGCCCTTGGCGTCGAATCCAGTTTGCCGATCACCGTGTCCCACTCGCCGGCCTTGATCGCGTCCATGACTTTCTTGGCGTCGGTGGTGTGGCCTTCTTGACGGCCTGGGACCAGACCTGATCGCGGCGTAGGTGTAGAGGGTGTAACCCTCGGGATCGATGCCCTTGGCCTTGAACTGCTCGACGATGGCCTTGGCGGTGGGCTTGTTGCGCGGATCGGGGCCGAAGGTGAACAGCGTGCCTTCCCCGGCGGGGCCGGTGATCGAGGCGAACTCCTTGTCGGCCAGCGCGTCGCCCGCCATCAGGATGGTCTTGAGGCCCTGGTCGCGCATCTGGCGCAGGATGAGGCCGGATTCCTGATGGTAGCCGCCGACAAGACCAGATCGATTTGTCGAGCTTCAGCCGCGACACGATGGCGTTAAAATCCTTGTCGCCCTTGTTGTAGGACTCGAACATCTTTTCGGTGAAGCCCGCCTCGTTCAGCGCCTTCTTGGTCTCGTCGGCGAGACCTTTGCCGTAGGTGGTCTTGTCGTTGAGGATCGCGATGTTCTTGCCCGCGAACGCCTTGGCAATGTAGTCCGCGGCGACCGGACCCTGCTGATCGTCGCGGCCGCAGACGCGGGCAACGTTCCAGAGTTTGCCGTCGGTGAATTTCGTAGCGGTGGAAGCCGGCGTGATCTCTAGGACATTGCCGTCCTCATAGGCTTCCGACGCCGGGATCGACGATGAGAGCAATAGTGGCCCGCGACGAACGGAATTTTCGCGCTCGCAATTTTTTCCGCGACCGAGCGCGCCTGTTTCGGATCGCAGGCGTCGTCCTCGACATCCAGTGTCAATTTCCGGCCGAGCACGCCGCCGGCGGCGTTGAGATCCGCCACCGCCTGTTCGGCGCCATTCTTCATCTGACGGCCGAACGCGGATTCGCCGCCCGTCATCGGGCCCGCCACCGCGATGGTGAGGTCCTGCGCAAACGCCGCCGTCGACAGCGCCAGCGATGCGCCCAAAGCCAGGCCGATGAGTTTCAATGATTTCATGGGAGTCCTCGCGGTTGGTCGCTGCGGCAAGCCCGCGCGCCGCCGGGGCCGAAAATCAGGCCCATTGTCGGCTGAATTTACCGTGAAGTCATCGGCAATTTTCTGGCAAATCCACGGTCAGTTCGCAACAGCTGGCCGCGTGAATTAATTGCAGGTGTGGAAGGGCCGGCGCCGAATATTAACGCCGCCGGCCGCCTTCCAGATAGGCGGCGCGGATCTCCGGCCGCTGCAGCAGCTCGGTGCCGGTGCCGCAGGGTGATCAGGCCGTTGACCATCACGTAGCCGCGGTGCGCGAGCCGCAGCGCCTGAGGGCGTTCTGCTCGACGAGCAGCACCGTCGCCCGTCCTGCGCGGTTCAGTCTCCGGATGCGTCGAAGATCTGCGCGACGATCAGCGGCGCCAGGCCCAGCGACGGCTCGTCGAGCAGCAGCAGGCGCGGGCGGCTCATCAGCGCGCGGCCGATCGCCAGCATCTGCTGCTCGCCGCCGGACAGCGTGCCGCCGCGCTGGGTCATGCGCTCCTTCAGCCGCGGGAACAGCGCGAAGACCCGCTCGAGTCGTCGGCACGCTCGGCCTCGTTGCGCATCGGTCGCATCGGCGCCCATCTGCAGGTTCTCGGCGACGGTCATGCGCGGAAAGATGCGGCGGCCCTCGGGCGACTGGCGCGATGCGCAGCCGTGCGATCTCGTGGGTCGGCAGCTCGGTGATGTCGCGGCCGTCGAACTCGATGTTGCCGGCGCGCGCGCGAGGCTGCCGAAGATCGTCATCATCAGCGTCGACTTGCCGGCGCCGTTGGCGCCGATCAGGCGTCACGATCTCGCCCTCGCTGACCTCGAGATCGACGCCCTTGAGCGCCTGGATGTTGCCGTAGGCGCGCGCGCAGGCCGCGGATCGCGAGCAGCGGCGCGGCGCCGGGCGGCTCACGTTCGGCGCTCGCCATCACGGCGATCGCTTCTTCCTCGTCGGCGCCGAGATAGGCCTCGATCACCTTGGGTTCGTCGCGGACCTGTTGCGGCGTGCCCTCGGCGATCTTCTCGCCGTAGTCCAGCACCGTGACGCGGTCGCAAATGCCCATCACCACGCGACATGTCGTGCTCGATCAGCAGGATCGGGTGCCATCGTCATCGCGGATCGAGAGCAGCAATTCGCTCAGGGCCGCGCTTTCGCGCGCGTTCATGCCGGCGGCGGGCTCGTCGAGGCGAGCAGCGCCGGCTCGGTGCCCATCGCGCGCGCGATCTCGAGCCGGCGCTGGTCGCCATAGGGCAGGTTGCCGGCGGCGTCGTCGGCGCGGTCGAGCAGCCCGATGCGCTCCAGCCAGAGCGTCGCCAGATCGATCGCGCGCTTTCTCCGCCACGCGCCAGGACGGCGCGCCGATCAGGCCGAGAAACGTCAGTCCCGAGGCGCGCATCAGCGCGTTGTGCTGCGCCACCATCAGGTTTTCCAGC
Source organism: uncultured Pseudomonadota bacterium (assembly GCA_963729395.1). GTDB lineage: Bacteria > Pseudomonadota > Alphaproteobacteria > Rhizobiales > Xanthobacteraceae > Bradyrhizobium. The sequence goes on from CAVSOS010000034.1 coordinate 57,088, forward strand.
GCGGTCATGCCGGGAAACAGCCGGATGTTCTGGAAGGTGCGCGCGACCTTTGCCTGTTTCGAGATGCGGAAATCGTTCAGCCGCTCGAGCTGCATGGCGCGGCCGTCGTCATGCGTCAAAAGCATCGCACCGCTCGAGGGTTTGTAGAAGCCGGTGATGCAGTTGAACACCGTGGTCTTGCCGGCGCCGTTCGGTCCGATCAGCGCGGTGATCTTGCGCCGCTCGGCCGTGAACGACAGGTCGTTGACGGCGACGATGCCGCCGAACCGCATGGTCAGGCGATCGACCGACAGGATGCAATCGCCGCTCATCTGCTCATCCGTGGCCCTCCTTGACGAGGTCCGATGAGATGGCGTGGCTGTGCTGGAGGTAAACGGTCGGGGCGCGATGA
>CAVSOS010000035.1:0-19355 GCA_963729395.1 uncultured Pseudomonadota bacterium
TCAGGCGCAGGAAGTACAGTGCGTGATACCCGAACAGCCCGCCGACCCCGACGATCCATGCCACCGGCGATTGCCGCAACGCGCGGACCGCATTCGGCCGCCCGATCCAGGTCAGGGATCCCGCCAGCGCGCCGATCGCGAACGTCATCGCCGCCAGCTGAAAGGCGGGAATCTTCCCCGTCGCCACCGTCAGCGCCGCCAGCAGCGACCACATCAGGATCGCGGTCAACCCGATCAGCGTGGCGGTGCGGGGGGTCATTAGATTCGGTCACTCCGGCCACGCAGGGCCGGGCTCAGCGCCGCCCGACAGCCGGTACTGCGAAGCAATCCATCTGTTTGACATCACGACTGAGCATGCGATTGCCTGGTCGCAAGTGCTCCTCGCCATGACGAAGAGCAACGATCACGCGTGATACTGGCCGCCGTTGGCGGACAGCGTCGAGCCGGTGATGAAGCCGGCCTCGTCGGCGGCGAGGAACACCACGCTGCGCGCGATCTCTTCGGGCTCGCCGAGGCGGCCGACCGGGATCAGCGGCAGGATGCTCTTTTCCAGCACGTCCTTCGGCACCGCCTGCACCATTTCGGTGTCGATATAGCCCGGGCAGATGGCGTTGACGGTGATGCCGCCCTTGCGCATTCTCCTGCGCCAGCGCCTTGGTGAAGCCGATATCGCCGGCCTTGGCCGCCGAATAATTGGCCTGGCCGAACTGGCCCTTCTGGCCGTTGATCGAGGAGATGTAGATGACGCGGCCGAATTGCGGGCGCGCATGCCCTCGATGACCTGGCGGGTCATGTTGAACAGCGAGCCGAGATTGGTGTTGATCACCGCGTTCCACTGCTCGAGCGTCATCTTGTGGAACATGCCGTCGCGGGTGATGCCGGCGTTGTTGACCAGCACATCGACCGGGCCGAGATCGGCCTCGACCTTGCTTGAGGCCGGTCGACGCAGGCGTCGAACGAGCGACGTCCCATTTGTAGACGGGGATGCCGGTCTCGGCCTTGAATTTCTCGGCGGCCGCATCGTTGCCGGCATAACTGGCGGCGACCTTGTAGCCGGCGGCCTTCAGCGCCTTGCTGATCGCCGCGCCGATGCCGCGCGTGCCGCCCGTGACCAATGCAACCCGTGCCATGTCGATTCCTCCTTGGATGGTCTTTTTTATGCGCTCGGAATTATCCGGCCGCTTGACAACATCTTCCAGATGAAAATGCCCGGCACGAGACCGGGCATTTTTGTATTTAGCAGTGTGCGGCGAAGTTGACAGATGATCTTTTCATCACGCAACTGCACCGCTGTTTGTTCAGTCGCGTGCAACGCACATGGCGATGCCCATGCCGCCGCCGATGCACAGCGTGGCGAGGCCCTTCTTGGCGTCGCGCTTCTGCATTTCGTACAGCAGCGTCGTGAGCACGCGCGCGCCGGAGGCGCCGACCGGATGGCCGATGGCGATCGCGCCGCCGTTGACGTTGACCTTGGCGGTATCCCAGCCGAGGTCCTTGTTGACCGCGCAGGCCTGCGCCGCGAAGGCCTCGTTGGCCTCGATCAGGTCGAGGTCGCCGACCTTCCAGCCGGCCTTCTTCAGCGCGGCGCGCGAGGCCGGGATCGGCCCCGTGCCCATGATCGTCGGATCGACGCCGGCCTGCGCCCACGACGCGATGCGCGCCGAGCAGGCGTCCGGCCTTCCTTGGCCGCCTGCTTCGCGGTCATCAGCACCACCGCGGCCGCGCCGTCGTTGATGCCGGAGGCGTTGCCGGCGGTCACCGTGCCGTCCTTCTCGAAGGCCGGCTTGAGCTTGGCCATGGCTTCCAGGGTCGCGCCGTGACGCGGATATTCGTCCTCGTCTGACGACGATGTCGCCCTTGCGGGTCTTGATGGTGACCGGGACGATCTCGTCCTTGAACTTGCCGGCCTTCTGCGCGGCCTCGGCCTTGTTCTGCGAGCCGACGGCGAACTCGTCCTGCTGGTCGCGGGTGATCTGCCATTGCCTGGCGACGTTCTCGGCGGTGTTGCCCATGTGGTAGCCGTTGAAGGCATCCCACAGCCCGTCCTTGATCATGGTGTCGATGAATTCAATCGGTCCCATCTTCACGCCGTCGCGCAGATACTGCGCGTGCGGGGCCATGCTCATGGATTCCTGGCCGCCGGCGACGACGATTTCGGCATCGCCGTTGAGCAGCTCCTGGTAGCCCAGCGCCACCGCGCGCAGGCCCGAGCCGCAGAGCTGGTTGACGCCCCAGGCCGGGCTTTCCACCGGGATGCCGGCGGCGATCGAGGCCTGGCGGGCCGGGTTCTGGCCCTGCGCCGCGGTCAGGATCTGGCCCATGATCACTTCGGAAACCCGCGCCGGCTCGATGCCCGCGCGCTCCAGCGCGGCCTTGATGGCGACGGCGCCGAGATCGTGGGCCGGCAGGGTGGCGAACGCGCCGTTGAAGCTTCCGACCGGGGTGCGGGCGGCGCTGACGATGACGACATCGTCTGACATGGACATCTCCTGAGTTTGAGTTCTTGGGCTTGAGCCCTGGACGGCGGGCGGCCGGTTGGCTGGCTAGCTCTCTCACCTTATCCTGTTAACGGAGTTGAGGCATGTCAATCGGCCAGAGGGCGAAATCACGCCGCGGCGCATTCAAAATGACGCACTTGGCAGTTTCCTGAGCAATGCCTATGCTTTGGAATTAACCGTGGCGCACAAAACGGTAGCCGAACCCTATTGAAAATGCTTACTTTGCTGCGATGCGCTGCTCGTTAGCCCTTCGGCGACGCCGTCGGGTTCCTTGTCCTCGGTGTGCATGTGTGAGCCCATGGCGAAATCAGACCAACCCACCACGATCAAGAAATACGCGAATCGACGGCTCTATAATACCGGCACCAGTACCTATGTGACGCTCGAGGATCTCGCGGCGATGGTCAAAGAGGGCGAGGACTTCCTCGTCTATGACGCAAAAACCGGCGACGACATCACCCGCTCGGTTCTGGCCCAGATCATTTTCGAACAGGAAAACAAGGCCGGGCAGAACCTGTTGCCGACCACTTTCCTGCGTCAGTTGATCCGATTTTACGGCGACAGCATGCAGATGGTGGTTCCGCGCTACCTCGAGCAGTCGATCGACACCCTGACGCGCGAGCAGGAGAAATTCCGCAAGCAACTCACCACCACTTTCAGCATGACGCCATTCGCGCCGCTGGAGGAGCATGTTCGCCGCAACATGGAAATGTTCGAGCGGACATTTTCGATGTTCAAGCCGTTCGCGGCACCCCGCGCCGGAAGCGCCGCCGCCGAGCCGGAGAAAACGCCGGAGCCGGCCGCGGAAGCCGACAACATCGACGACCTTCGCCGTCAGATGAAGGACATGCAGGATCGCCTCGAGCGGATGTCGAAAGAGCCGAAGAAAGACGAGTGATAGCGCGGTCTTTCTGCTCGTCGTGCCGGCTCGGGGAAGTCTTTAGCCCGCCGCCGGCAAGGCCGCCCCGGGCCGCATACTCCAGGGCCGTTGCGAAGATGCAAGCCCGATCAGGCGACCCTGGATGTAATCGCAGCCCCAGTCGCGCAGCATCACTGCGGATTCGTCGTCCTGAACCCATTCAGCGACCGTCTTGATTTCCAGCCGACGCGCCAGATCGATCAAGGTCTGCACGAAAGCGCGATCGTCGGCCGAGCGGGCGATGTTTTGCACGAAGGCGCCGTCGATTTTCACGATATCGACGCCGAGCTTGCGCAAATTCCGGAACGAGGTGTATCCGGCGCCGAAATCATCGATGGCGATCCGGCTGCCGAAGTTTTTCAGGCGGGTGACGAAGCCGCGCAGATCATCGATATCCTGGATCGCCACGGTTTCGGTGATTTCAACGATCAGCCGCTCGGCTACGCCAGGATGCGCGCGCATCAGCGATTCAATCGAAGCCCACCAGTCCGGGTCCATCGTGGTGTCGGGCGAGATGTTGAGGCTGAGATGCACATCCGGCGCGTCGGCGAGCTCGGCAACGACGAGTTCCAGCACGCGGTGATCGACCAAGCGGATCAGGCCCAGCTTCTCCGCGACCGGGACGATATCCGGCGCCAGCAGAACCTGCCCGTCATCCTGCTCCATGCGAACCAGGCATTCGTAGAACGCCGCGTCGCGCGAACGGGCCTCCACCACCGGCTCGAACGCCATGACGATCCGCCGTTCGTTGAGCGCGGTGACGATCTCGTCGGTGACGCGGATGTTGACGCGGCGCTGGGCGTCGCGCTCGACATTCGGACGCCACAACGAGAACGACCCGGCACGACGCCGCTTGGCCATATCCAGCGTTTCCTGAGCGCGGGTGATCGCCTCGTCGGCGCTGCGTGCATAGCGCGGCACGCTGACCGCACCGATCGACGCGGTAACAGAGACCGGACCGGATTTGGTCGGCACCACCTCGTCGCGAATGCCGGCAAGAAACCGCTCGGCCGCGATATTTACATCATCGATCGTGCAATTCTTCAGGATCAGGCCGAATTTGTTGCCGGAAAACCGGCCGAGCACGTCGCCGCCGCGCAGCCGCGCGCGAATACGCCTCGCCACTTCCGAAATCACTGCGTCCGCCACATCGAAGCCGAAGGCGTCGTTGATGCGCGCCAGATGATCGATGCCGATCAGCATGAAGGCGAAAGACGAGCGGAAACGCGCGGCTTCCTCGATGGCTTCGGCCAGCGATGCGGCGAGGTAGGTACGATTGAGCTCGCCGGTCAGCGGATCGTGCCGCGACAGTTTCAGCAGTTGCTCGTCGCGGGCGTGGCGTTCGTTGTTGAGGCGGACAATGCCTTGCGCGCGCGCCGGCCGGCCGTCAGCTCCCGCGAACCACGTGCCGGATTCCTCGATCCAGAGCACAGGCGCAGACGTGCTGGTCCGCACGCCATATTCGATTCGATACGGCGCGCCGTCGCGTCCGGGCGGCGAATGGCCCAGCGCGTCCGACCGGATCGAGCGCACCGGTTCGATCAGCTTTGAAAACTCCGCGCCACTGGCCAGCGCCGCCGCCGGAATGTCCGGAAAAACCGTTGCAACGTGATCGCTCCAGGCGATCGCGTCGGTTGCGATGTCCCACACGAACGCCGCCTGGCCTAGCGAAGCGAGGATGGTGGAAGCTTGCGGAGCAGGGAGGATCAAGATCGCCTCGTTTCGGGACACCGCCGGAGTGATTCTCGGCCTCAAGAATAGTGCCTCTTTTGCCGCTGACACAGCGCCTATTCCGCAAAAGGTGCGCTCAAATCTGCGGCAGAATATCCATAAATTATTAATGGACGGCGTTATTCAGCAGACAAACCGGATTCGCTCCGCCGCAACAATGCGCTACGCAAATTCGTAAATAATCTGTAAACCATGTTGCGCGGCCTTCGGGAACGAACCCGAACGGACCGGCATAGACCTTGCGACGATGGAGCAGCAACGGGGCGCCGCGTCCCAAAACGTGACAGTTGAGCCGGATTTCGACACACGATGTTAGATACCGATCGATCAGGACAGGCGGTGGATGATGGCGTGCTGACGGGCGCCAAGCCGCCCTGCGTAGCGCTGGTGCCGATGGTCACGGCGGCAAAATGGTCGCAGATTCCCAGCTCCCAGCTGTCGCTGTCCAACTCGACATTCGTCGCGCATTTGATCGCAACCGCCGAACATGTCCCGCAGACCCGCAGTCTGCGGCGGGCAACCCCCGCCGATGCGCGGACCGCCTATAGCACCAACCAGCACCGGCTGCAGGGCACCGGCACCCGGGCGCGTCAAATCATCTGAAGCCGCTTGATCTCAGTCAGTGCGGCGTCGCATCCCGTGGCGGCGGCGAACCTTCGCCGGGCTGCAATTCCGGCGACGAGACCTCCGGTGACGGCGCATTTGATGCGACCTCGGGATGCGCGAGCGCCGGTTCGGGATGATCCAGCAACACGGATTCCGCGACCGACGCCGCTGCCGGCACCGCTGGCGCCGGCGCCGGATCGAACTGAGGAGGTTGCCGCGCGGCAGCGGGAGGCGGGCTGACCTCGTGCCTCGCAGCCGCGGAGCCTGACGTCACCGGCACTCCACGCCGCGCACGCAACGCAATGCCCGACAGGAAATCCACCAGCGCGAGCATTGCCAGCAGGAAATAGGGTGAGGTGCCGAACCGCGGCCACAGCAGGAATTCGGCCGCCGCACCGCCGAACACGATCAACGACAGCAGATGATCGGTGAGATATTTGGAGCCGGGACGCGCGCCCTTGATGATCTCGAGCAGCAACAACAGAATACCGAGCGCAAGAAGGATATCGCCCAGCGTCAGCGGCCACTCGGCGCCGGACATCAAAGTCAACTTCAGAAGCGGATCGGCGAAGGAAACGCCGGGCATCAGGAAGACGATGATATTGTAGATCGCCAGCGGAATCAGAAGAAGCGGAAAACCGACCATGGACATCGGCAAGGCCTTCTTTTCAAGCAAGAGAACCTGGGCATTCCAGACGAAGCGCCGCTTTGCTTGCCCCGGGAATGCGTTCTATCTCACCAGTTGGAGCGAATTCGGGCGCAAAATTGATTCCGCCCGATTTCGTCCTGCCATCCATCGCGCCGCGATCGGCGGCGCGGCTCCGTGCCGTAATCAGGATTCCTTCTTGGCCTTCAGAACCTGCCGGCCCTTGTACATGCCGCTTTTCAGGTCGAGGTGATGCGGACGGCGCAGTTCGCCGGAATCCTTGTCCTCGGCATAGGTCGGCTTTTTCAGGGCATCCGCCGAACGGCGCATGCCACGCCGCGAGGGCGATGTTTTTCTTCTGGGAACGGCCATGTCGGTGTCCTCTAGGGGTGTTGTCGGGGGCATCGTCCGTGGGCGGACGGCTCAGCGTTTTTAACACGAGCGGAGATGCCGATAAGGCCGCGCTTATAGAGGATGGAGTTGCGCAAAGCTAGGTTCAAAATACGTCAAATCGGCTCAAAATCCCCGATTTTCGTGCCAGCACCGCTGCGCTCCAGCAGCCTGCGCCCGGGCCATATAGGTTCCAGCCAGCCGGCGCACCCCGGGACCGGGATTGCGGGCGCTGCGCCGGACTGGATTGGGCAGGATCGCCGCCAGCAACGCCGCTTCGCGCGGCGACAGGCTAGATGCCGGGCGTCCGAAGGCATAGGCGGAGCCTGCTTCCACGCCGAACTGGCCGGACGGCCCGAGTTCGGCAATGTTGAGGTAGATTTCCAGAATCCGCTGCTTCGGAAGCATCGCGTCGATCCACATCGCGAGCGGAAACTCCAGAAGCTTGCGGATCGGGCCGGGCAGCGGCCACAGGAACAGGTTCTTCGCCACCTGCTGGGTGATGGTCGAGGCGCCGCGAAGTTCTCCGCCTTCCTGGACATCGCCGATCACCTCGCGCACCGCGCCCCAGTCGACGCCATGATGCTTGCAGAAATGCGCATCCTCGGCGGCGACCACCGAGGTCGGCAGCGCGGGCGAGATCGTGCCAAAATCGACCCATTGCCGCGACACCGGCGCACCGGTCAGCCAGCGCCAAGCCATCAGCGCCGACACCGGATGGCCAGCGCGGTACAGCGGCGTCAGCAGATAGGGCAGCAACAGCGCAGCCAGCACAATCAGCAATAAATTTCGGGCAATGCGCAAATTCTGTATTTCTGGTTCGGGCCTATTCCGCAAAATAGCTGCCGGTTTGGCCGGCATCGAACGATGTCCCCTGACGGTTCCCGGCTTTTCCAGCGGTTTTAAGGCGTCATCCGCCCCGGCGCCGGAATTGACGAAGCCGATGCCATAACCGATTGTCCGGCCAAATTTCATCTGGAGCTGTTTTTGATGACGACCGGCACCGCCCTATCCAACTTTGCCAAACGACTGGACCAAACCGCGGAGGATACCGAAGCTCTGCTGGCGAAGCTTTTGTCGGACAAGCTCCTGCCCGACGAGATCGCCCGACCAAAGCGGCTGATGGACGCCATGCGCTATTCGAGCCTCGGCGGCGGAAAAAGGCTGCGGCCGTTTCTGGTGGTCGAAAGCTCGGCCGTGTTCGGGGTCGGGCGCGAGGCTGCCCTGCTGGCTGGCGCAGCCCTCGAATGCATCCACTGCTATTCGCTGATCCACGATGATCTGCCGGCGATGGATAACAGCGATCTGCGCCGCGGCCGGCCGACGCTGCACAAGAAAACCGACGACGCCACGGCGATTCTTGCCGGCGACGGACTGCTGACGCTGGCCTTTGACATCATCACCCGCGACGAAATCCACAAGGATCCAACCGTGCGCCTGCTGCTCACGCGTGCGCTGGCGCGCGCATCGGGAATCGGCGGCATGGTCGGCGGCCAGATGCTTGACCTTGCCGGCGAGGGCCGGTTCGGCGACCGCGAGCCGGTCGATGTCGCGCGCCTGCAGCAGATGAAGACCGGCGCGCTGTTGCGCTACGGCTGCATCGCCGGCGCGATCCTCGGACAGTCCTCGCCAAAGGAGTATCAGGCGCTCGACGATTATGGCCGTGCGCTTGGCGAAGCCTTTCAGATCGCCGACGATCTGCTCGACGTCGAAGGCGACGCTGCGGCGCTCGGCAAGCAGACCGGCCAGGACGCCGCATTGGGCAAGACCACGTTCGTCACCCAACTCGGGATCGACGGCGCCAAGCAGCGCGTGCGCGATCTGCTGGCGCGCGCCGATTCCGCGCTCTCGATATTCGGCGCAAAAGGCGAGGTGCTGCGCGCCGCCGCGCGATTCGTTGCCGAACGCAAGAATTGAAGGCGCCAATGGCGGATAATGGTTCGGAAGAGGATCCTCTTCTTATCCGCTTTCGCAAGATGTCCAAGCCGGTCCGCGTGGTCTATGCGCGCCCGCGCGCCTTCATTTCAATCGCAGCCGGAATCGTGGCGTTCTTCTTGCTGCCGGCCTCATTGCGGCTGGTGACGCGCATGCTGATCGGCTGGGATTTTTTCGTCGCCCTGTATGTGCTGCTGGTATACGGCATGATGCTGCGCAGCGGATTGTCGCATATCCGGCGCAACGCGGTGCTGCAGGACGATGGCCGCTTTCTGATCTTGCTGGTAACCGCGCTCGGCGCGTTCGCCAGCCTCGCCGCGATCGTGTTCGAGCTTGGTGCATCCCATCATAGTACGAAGGCTCTCGCGCTGGCGACGGTGACGGTCGCGCTGTCATGGGCTGCCGTGCATACGGCCTTTGCGCTGCATTATGCCCATGATTATTACCGCGGCGCCAAACCCGGCGGCCTGCAGTTTCCCAGCGGGGACCAGCACGAAAAGGCCGATTACTGGGATTTTGTCTATTTCTCGTTCGTGATCGGCATGACCGCGCAGGTCTCCGATGTCGGCATCACCGACAAAACCATCCGCCGCACGGCGACCGCCCACGGCATCGTCTCCTTTGTTTACAATACCGCCCTGGTTGCGCTGATGGTCAATATCGCCGCCAGCGCGATTTGATGGTCTGCAAGTCAGAAGCGCGCAAGTGCGAGCGCGGACTGGCGCATGCCAGCCGGCCTTCTGTGCAGGCATGATTCGCTTTGCCAACGGCATTTTTCCGTTCAAGATCGAACCACAAGAACAAGCGGAGGAAACGAATGCGCGGCGTTGTGTTCACAGGCGAACGCGGACTGGAATTGATGCAGTTTCCCGATCCCACTCCCGATGCCCATGACGTGGTCATCGAGATGAAGGCGTCCGGCATGTGCGGCACCGACCTGCATCAGTACCGTCGCCCGAAAGGCCAGACCGCAGGTGGCCGGCATTCAGGCAAAGGACAGTCCCGTCATCGTCGGGCACGAGCCTTGCGGCATCGTGGTCGCGATCGGCACCGCCGTCGATGCGAGGGAGGCGCGCATCGGCCAGCGCGTGATGGTGCATCATTATCAGGGCTGCACGCAGTGCAATCAATGCCGGTCCGGATGGCAGCAGCTCTGCCAGGAGGTGCCGGTCAAGGTCTACGGCAACAACGAGCATGGCGGCCACGCGAAATATCTGAAGGTACCCGCCAACACCCTGGTGCCGCTTCCCGACGAATTGTCGTTCAGCGCGGGTGCTGCGATCGCATGCGGTTCCGGCACCGCCTACAGCGCGCTGCGCCGCATGGGCGCTTCGGGCAACGACACGCTGGCGATTTTCGGTCAGGGGCCGGTCGGACTTGCGGCAACCCAATACGCCAAGGCGATGGGGGCGCGGGTGATCGCGCTCGACATCAGCCCGCCGCGACTGGAGCGCGAAAGCATTCGGCGCCGACGAGGTGGTCAACCCCGGCTCGAACCGATCCGGTCGCCGCCATCAAGGATCTGACCCATGGACGTTATGCGGATCTGACGCTGGATACGTCCGGCAACCCGGAGGCGCGGCTGAACGCGATCCGCTCCGTCAAGGTGTGGGGCACGATGTGCTTCGTCGGCGAGGGCGGCGAGGTCCACATCGACGTCAGCCCGCTTTTGATGCGCCGGCAATTGACGCTGGTGGCGTCGTGGACGTTTTCCAACGTCATTCAGGCCGATTGCGCGCGGTTTTCGATCGAGCGTAGCATCGATGTCGACAAGCTGTTCACCCATCGCTGGAACATCGACCAGGCGGACGAGGCCTACAAATTGTTCGACAAGCAGGCCGACGGCAAGGGCGTGTTCCTGATGTAGGGCAACACATGGTGGCCCGGTGGGCGCTGCTCTGGTAAAAGCAGCGCCATCACCTCGATTTAAGCAGCAGGGAGCACAGACCATGAGTCACGACCGCTCCACCGTCGAAGCGGTGGTCAATCACTATTTCGACGGCCTCTACGAAGGCAATGCCGACAAGCTCGGCGCGATCTTCCACCCCACCGCCGACCTGCGCTGGGTCGAAAAGGGCGAGCTGCAGGTGCTCAGCGTACCCGACTGGCTCGATCGCGTGAGCAAGCGGCCTTCCGCCAAGGCCGAAGGCAAGCCGCGCGAGGATTTCGTCGTGACGATCGACCGCTCGGACGAATCCACCGCCTTCATCAAGGTGCGCTGCCAGTTGCCGCCGCGTTACTTCACCGACTATCTGGTGGCGATGAAGCTCGCCGACGGCTGGCAAATCGTCTCGAAGTCATACCGCTACGATCTCAGGCCATAGCCCTCACCAATTCCGCGCCATTGACGCTGCCGCCGGTCCGGGCAAATTGGCCCGGCACAGGAATGGGGGACCGTGGAAGCCAAGTTCCAGATATTTCTGATTCTGCTCGCGGTGCTGGCGGGCACGGCGCTGCTGGCGCGGCGTATCAACGTCGCGCCGGCGATCCTGCTGCTGCTGACCGGAATCGTGCTGGCCTTCGTGCCCGGAATGCCGTCGCTGGAACTGCCGCCGGAACTGGTGCTGCTGGTGGTGCTGCCGCCGCTGATCTATTCGGCCAGCGTCGCCATGAGCTGGCGCGAATTCAAATCCAATCTGCGTCCGATCATCCTGCTGTCGGTCGGCTGCGTGATTTTCACGGCCTGCGCGGTCGCCGCCGCGACGCATTACCTGATCGGGCTGCCGTGGAACATCGGCTTCCTGCTTGGCGCCATCGTCGCGCCGCCGGACGTGGTGGCGCCGCTGGCGATCGCCCGAAAGCTCGGGCTGCCGCGGCGAATCCTCGTCGTCCTCGAGGGCGAGGGGCTGGCCAACGACGCCACCGCGCTGATCCTGTATCGCTTCGCCGTGGTGGCGATCTCGACCGGGATGCTTTCGCTGCCGAAAGCAACGGCCACCTTCTTCGTCATCGTCGCCGGCGAAGTACTGTTCGGCGCGGCGGTGGGCTGGCTCAGCCTGCGGATGCGTCACCGCGCGCGCGATCCCCAGGTCGAGATCACGCTGTCGCTGATCACGCCTTACGTCGCCTACTGGATCCCGGAGCATTTCGGCGGCTCCGGCGTGATCGCCACCGTCGCCTGCGGCCTCTATATGAGCTGGAACGGGCCGCTCCTGATCTCTTCGGCGACCCGGCTGCAGGGCATCTTCTTCTGGGACCTCGTGATCTATCTGATCGAGGGCCTCTTGTTCCTGCTGACCGGCTTTCAGATGCGATCGCTGCTGGAGCAGTCCAAGGCGTTTCCGCTCGACGACATCCTGGCTGCGACCGCATTGGTCGCGGTCATCATCATCGTCGCGCGCTTCGCCTGGGTCTATCCCGCGACCTACCTGCCGCGGCTGTTGAACAAGCGCCTGCGGGAGCGCGATCCGATGCCGTCGTGGCGCACGGTGTTCGTCATCGCCTTCACCGGCGTGCGCGGCGCGGTATCGCTGGCCGCAGCCCTGGCGCTGCCGTTCGCACTTCCCGACGGGGAAAGCTTTCCTTACCGCGACCTCATTTTGTTTGTCAGTTTCGGCGTCATCTTCATCACGCTGGTCGGGCTCGGGCTTGGGCTGCCGCCGGTGGTGCGGTGGCTCGGCGTCGCCCGCGCGGGCCGCGACGAACAAATGGCGGAGCACGAGTCGGAAATCGCGGCACGGCGCGAAGCGCTCGGCGCCGCGCTCAAGTCGCTCGATGCCATCACCGACGACCGCGAATTGTCCGACGAGATGGTCAAGCTGCTGCGCGCCAGACATGAAATCCGCTTCAATCAGCTGCCCGACAGCCTCGATCCCGACGCGCATGATGTCTCGGCGGCGGGCAGCGACCTGACGCGGGAATTGATTGCGACGGAACGGAAGTTCATCCACATGTCGCTGCGCGACGGCAAGATCACCGATGAGATCCGACGACGAATCGAACGCGATCTCGATCTCGAGGAAGCCAGCCTCGCCAACCGCGAATACCGCAGGATACCGTTGTGAGTTTCATCGTCATACCCGGCCTTGTGCCGGGCATCCACGTCTTCACTGCGCTTAAACAAGAAAGACGTGGATGGCCGGGACAAGCCCGGCCATGACGCGAATGGATAACGCATCTGATCCTACTCCGCCGCCGCCGTCCGCGGCCGCCCGACATAACCGTTGGCATCGCCGAAGCGCTCGATCATGACCGCGGGCAGATCCTTGGCCTTTTGCGTCACGCAGGCGCCGGACCGCACCGCGTAGCGGTCCTGATGCGCCAGTTGCGCCGGCGGCTGGCCCTGTTGCAGTGCGCGGGCGCTCTCCATGATCAATTTACGGAAATGCATGATGCCGAGATCGGTCGGACCAAGATGCTCGCGGGTGCGGTCGGCGATCGGCCCCTGACTGTCCTGCACCGCCGCGTCCTGTTCGGATACGCCCTTGATGCCGGTGTAGCTTTTGGTCTTCTGCAGCTTGCGGTCGATCAGGTAGTCGTTGGCCTTGTTGCGCAGCGGCACATAATTCTCGTCGACCTCGGAGATCACGCCGTTGCCGCCGTCATAGGCGTCGCGTTCGGCCTGCGTCAGCGGGCGTTCCGGATTCCAAGCATAGGTATAGATCCAGCAGGAGGTGTCGGTCACCGGAACAAAGCTCTGGCCGAAGATGTTCTCGCCCGGCATCGCGCTCGGCGCATAGGCATGCACCGGCATCAGGAACTGCGCGATGCGCCAGTAGATATTCTCGCTGCCGGTGAGCCGGCCGCCGGCGATCGTCAGCCCGGCGTCGTGCGGATGGATCTTGATGACGGGACGCGGGTCCTCGGCGATCCAGCGCATGTGATCGGAGTTCATCCGCGCGATCGGATTGATGAAGTGCTTCCTGATATCCAGCACCTCGTCTTCTTCCTTGTCGAAGCTCAAATGCGCGAAGGTGAAATGCGCGGTGTCGATCGAGCCTTCCAGCGCCTGCACCCAGTTGCAGTCCTGCCATTTCTTCGAGACATAGCGGTGCGAGGCCGGCACCAGCGCCATCTCCAGCGCCGGCAATTCCGGCAACGTCTCCGCCGGGCCCATATAGGCCCAGATCATCTCGCCCCATTCGCGCACCGGATAGGACTTGATGCGGATCAGGTCCTTGGCATTGAGATCGGGATAGGAGGTCGGCATGTCGACGCAGCGGCCATCGGTGTCGAATTTCCAGCCGTGATAGACGCAGCGGATGCCGCATTCCTCGTTGCGGCCGAGCCAGAGATTGGCGCCGCGGTGCGGACAATATTGATCGATCACCCCGACCACGCCTCTGGAGTCGCGAAACGCCAGCAACTCCTCGCCCATGACGACGATCTTCTTCGGCGGGCCATCGGCTTCCGGCAATTCCTCCGACAACAGAACAGGCAGCCAGAACCGGCGCAGCAAATCGCCCATCGCCGTGCCCGAACCGCTTTCGGTCAGGAATTTATTGTCTTCTGCGCGGAGCATGGCTGTTCCTCCGGATGTTATTGCTTTTGCGCAAGCTTGGCGCAGACCGGGCGATGCGTCAACGCACGTTGTTCTCGCGGCGCCATGCGCCCGAGTTATTGCTGGAATGATCCGCCCCCTGGAGGGCGTGGGGAATGCCGGGTGCCCGCCGCACCCGTAGCCGCGCGTGTAGTGTAGAAAGCACGCGCGTTAGTCACCACAGGCGCACCGGGATCACCCGGCATTCCCGCACGCGATGGTTTTAACGGGTTCCTTCGTACTCTCCCCGGTGATCGGGCTTTCTTGTCACCGTCATCGGTGAAATTGCTTTCACCAACTTGACGCCAACCATTGAGGCGTCAGGACCACACGACTTCACCGTCCGCAGATAAGCGCCTTCGTCAACGCGCAGCCCGCGTCCACCGCATCCCTGCCCTACGTTCGTGACGATCGCGAAACGCCCCTCTGTGTTGGGCGGGGATGGCGAGGGTTGTAGAGGTGATTTGGGTCAAAAGAGAACGGAAATATTTTTGCGAACAGGGCTGGACAGCCGAACGGCAACAAAGCCCGTCGGGCAAATCACCGGACCGATCGCGCGATCCGACAACCACCTCGTCCGCGCGCGGGAGAAACGACTCCGGGTTCGTGAGGCCAATCGCATGCGCCTGTGCAACTCCTCGTGACTATTATCGGAGCAATCTTAATCGGTGCGCATGGGTGCCTCTGCTTCGGACATTGCATAACGGCCACGGATGGCCATTGCCATTCGTCGTCCCATTTCACGGGATGAAGTTTCAACAGTGACATGCAGGGCGACTGCCAGGATCGTGACGCATGGCCAAGACCGGCGCTCCCGTCCGCGTCAGAGGCGCCGTAGGCAATCACCTAACTGCGGGTTTGCAACGTTTATTTGCGCCTGTATAGAGTACGAAGCATATGGGAAGCACGGCGTCTAAGTCCCCACCCGAGTTTTCGGCGACCTACAAATGCATAGAAACGATAGAGGCTCATCCGCATCGCAGTTTGCAGTGCCGTTCCAATGGGAGGTGGCGGCGCGTGTCGGATTGAGATAAACTGCTCGTTGACGGCCCCGCTCGCGCAGGTCTGGTCCTGAGCTGTCGGAGGTTGATCTCGCGCGATCGACGTATCAGCCGCGCGGCCACCGAGCTTTCGCGCGACAGCGTAGGTAATGCCAAGGATATACGTTCTTAATCTAACGAAATGCCAGGGACGCCAGCCTGAATCGAGTCGTGGAAGAAGCCACGCATCGATGAAACGGTAACGCGCCGCAAGATAGCCGCATATTACGGCCCCCGAGAACAGCCTTCCAAACGTTCGATGTAGTCGGTAGCCGCGCGGCGATTGTTGCAGCAGCTTCTGATAAAGCGCGTGCTCGCTTTCTACCGTTCTGCGCAGCGTGAACCGCTCGAGCATAAATTGCCGACCGCGCTTCGCCAGCTGCCGGGCATTGTTGGGATCGCGAAGAACCGTCAGGATTCCCTTCGCGAGGGCAGCAGGATCGTCTGCAGCGACCAGGATACCGGTTTCGCCATCGACGACGCTGTCAATCAGGCCGCCAACGCGGGTGGCGACCATCGGTGTTTCCATCAAGAGCCCTTCTATCGTTCCTCCGAGGTTTTCGCTCAGTGATGCCTGCACGGTAACGTCGAGCGCCTTCAGCACTTCCGGCACGTCGGTCCGGTAGCCAGTAAACGTTACCCGATCGGCAAGGTTAAGGTCGCGAACGAGCGATTGCATTTTGGAAAGATACTGCCGCCCCCCTTCTTCCCAACCGGAGCCCACGAAAACCAATCGTGCCTTCGGAAATTCCTCCAGGATCTTGGGCATCGCCCTGATCACGTCCGATTGGCATTTGACCGATCGGCCCTGCACCGCCGGCGGCGTCCAACGATTTACGCCCAATTCGGCATAGAAATACGCAATCATTCCGATCAGGGGTCCGTCGTCCCCCCAGCCGAATTCGCGACGCAAGTCGGCGGCCTTGTGATTGACGGGATCGAACTCTTTTTCATCCGGACCGTAATAGATCAAAGCCAGACGTTTTTCCGCGACGCCAAGCGATTTGTAGAGTTTGCGGGTCCAATCGCACGATGGGATTAGCGCGGTGTCCATCCATTGGGTCGATCCGTCAATCCATCGCGGTGTGTAAGCCTCCAGATGGAAAGGCCCGGCAACCATCGACAGCCTCACCGGAACGTCAGCAAGCCATGCTCCGATCCGGCCAATGACCATCGAATGAAACAAATGGGTCTGGACGACGTCAAAGCGCTCGCGCCTCAACGTGCGGGCCAATGCGATTATCTTTCTCGGCAAGGCGAACAGATCCGACACGCCGAGAAAATCGAAGTCGCCGGTGAGAACCGGTATGCCTGCGTCCTTGAACCGATCAACCAATGTCCCCGAAGTGCCGTTCAATATCACCGATACGTCATACCCGAAGCGATCGCGCAGGTCGCGGAGCTGTTCGTATACCCAGACCGCTCCTTCTGTGGTTGCCACGACATGACAGATCCGCTTCGGCGAACCGCAGACTGACGGAGCGAGCGCAAAATTGGCCAACGCCTCCGCCGGCTGGTCTTGAGAAAGGGAGGCTTTTCCGTTCATACGCGTCAGCTCGACGATCCCTGCGGTGTGACGGCCAAGAAGCCGCGCGGCGCGCCCGTTTATGATCTTACGACATCCACTTCGGGGACAGAAGCCTTTCTGGGGATTCTCCGGGCGCCATCTGTTGCCGAGACTAAACGAACTCTTGTAGGATAACGGATGGTCGGTAAAGAGGCGACGGACCCATGGGCCGTTGCTCCGGGCGATGCTCCGATGCCCTGAGGCTGGCCATATTGCAGGGACGCCGATAGTTAGCGCGATCGGTGGATAAGGGGCTTTTGTGAGAATCGCAATTCTAGGCGCGGGAGGACATGGCAAGGTCGTTGCCGACGCCGCCATGGCAATACCGGGAATCTCGGTTGTCGGTTTTCTCGATGACGATCCCGCTTTAGCCGGACGAACATTCCTGGGGCTGCCGGTACTCGGAGCGATTTCACTTTGGCAGGAACTCGACATTGACGCGGTCGTCCCGGCAATCGGGGACAATCGAGCGCGGCGCGAGGTTGTCATCAGGGAAAGGGCCCGCAACGCCACCGTGGCGACCATCGTGCATCCGGCCGCGGTCGTCAGCCGTCGGGCAAATGTGGGAATAGGCACCACAGTGCTGGCGGGCGCCATAATTAACGCGGATGCGCAGGTTGGCGAAAACGTGATCGTCAATACCGGAGTCATCGTGGAGCACGACTGCGTGATCGACTCCCATGTCCATATCGCGCCCGGCTGTTGCCTGGCGGGCGCTGCCCGCGTTGGAGAAGGCAGCTTCCTGGGAATCGGCTGCCGCATTCTCCCCAATCTCAATGTCGGACGATGGTGTGTCGTGGGAGCGGGAGCCGTAGTCATTAGGGATATCAAGGACAACACCACCGTGGCAGGCGTACCGGCCAGGAGCCTCAGATGAACACAATGCGCGAAAATATCGTTTCCATGTCGAAACCGGACATCAACGAAGATGATGTCAACCTCGTCGTTTCGGCTCTGCGCAGCGGACGATTGAGCATCGGGCCGTTTGTCGATCGGTTCGAGGAACTCGCTCGTGAATACATCGGGACTCGGCACGCAGTTGCCGTCACAAACGGAACGTCCGGCCTTCATCTCTGCATGCGGCTTGCGGGGGTCAGAGAAGGCGCGGAAGTAATCACCTCGCCGTTCAGTTTTGTAGCGTCCGCAAATTGCATTTTGTATGAGCGCGGCACACCGGTATTTGTCGACATCGACGAAGAAACGCTCAACATCGACCCGGCGGCAGTCGGCGCGGCGGTCACAAACCGTACCGTTGGGATTTTGCCTATCCACGTGTTTGGCCGGCCGGCCGCGATGGATAGTCTTTGCCAAACGGCGGATCGGCACTCTTTGGTGCTGATCGAGGACGCTTGCGAGGCGTTAGGCGCGATGTATCGGAACCGGAAGGTCGGCACGTTCGGTCGCGCCTCTGTGTTTGCGTTTTATCCGAACAAGCAAATGACGACGGGTGAAGGCGCAATCATCGCCACGAATGATTCAACGTGGGACGCAAGCTTGCGCTCGCTTCGAAATCACGGCCGTGGGATCATGAATAACTGGCTGGTTCATGACCAGATCGGGTTCAACTACCGTTTGAATGAATTGAGTTCGGCTCTGGGCGTCTCGCAACTTTCGCGCATTGATGATTTGCTAGAACGCCGGGCGGCGGTCGCCGCCAAATACAGCGAGAGATTGTCTACGGTTCCCGGAATACAAGTTCTCATGCCGGTCGAAGGCATGACCCGCATGAGCTGGTTTGTATATGTGGTCAGGTTCGATGCCTCGTTAAACCGGGACGACATCGCTTCCCGGCTGGCGGGAAAGGGTATTCCAACGCGTAATTATTTTCCGCCAATTCATCTCCAGCCATATTTCCGTGAACAATTCGGCTTTCGTGCCGGTCAGTTTCCAGTAACCGAACGGGTATCGGCATCGACGCTAGCCTTGCCGTTTCACACCAACCTCAGTGAAAGGGAAATTGAGCAAGTTTGCACGGCGCTTTCAGCGTCGATCGATGAAACCGTAGAAGCACGCCGATGATCCGCCATTTTTTGCGTGGGAGCGTGGGACACTGAAGGCAGTACATAGCGTGTATAACAAGTACTTTACCTCGTCATCAGAGCCGGGCTCCAGGGCTGGGCTGATAGCGCTTTTCAGCTCAGGAGCCACAGCACAGCGAAAATGACGCGATATGCCAACAAGCGACGTCCGTGCGGGATTGAACCTGAAATGAACGAGGCCGCCAACCGAGGCGGCCTCGCCCCAACGTAAATTTTTTCCAGTTGCCCTGCGGCAAGATTGCACGGGTAAATTGGTCCATGATTATGGCGCGAGATTTGTCATCATCACCGCCTTCGTTTTCTGTCCTATGACGCAAATGCGGGCAGAGGAAAAAGAGCCGTTCGCGGTGGTTGAATTAGGAGCCGCCACCGAACGAAGTATCCAGGAGGGGCACCTACAGCGTTGGGCCTTCGGCTTCAGTCAAGGCGAGGGAGCCGGGATGACGCCGCGCCCCACGATAGTCTTGTAGACCGTTTCGGTCTAGCATAAGGCTGGGGCATTCCA